>NZ_JANLOD010000069.1 GCF_025466085.1 Pseudomonas sp. 14P_8.1_Bac3 | reverse complement strand
AAATTCTACAGCGCTACTCGCTGTTGTCAACACCTCTTTTTCACCGCTGTCGACCGAGAAGATCGAATCGTTAATAAGGTAAAAACACACCACCTTACCAACTCCTTCCAGGCTTCGATGACCTGAAGCACCTCGCTATCGAAACCTGCGTAACTCGTTGTTTACCAAGGAGTTTTCCGTTTCGACTGCGCTGGAAGTGGGGCGAATTATAGACCTCCAGAATCTGCCGTCAACCCCTAATTTGGCTTTTCTATCAATAACTTGCAGAAAGCAGAAAAAAGCACAGCGTCTCCTTCTATATAGAAGGCTGCCTCAAAGGACCCCCGCCTCTTTAAACGCAGCCACTGCATCAGCATCCAGGCCCAACACCCTCTGCAGCACCTCATGTGTGTGCTCGCCCAATAGAGGAGGCGCATTGCGATACTCCACAGGCGTCTCGGACAGACGAATTGGACTTGCCACCTGCGGCACCATCCCCGCCAGCACATGAGGCAGCTCGATCGCCAGCCCACGCGCCTTCACCTGGGGGTCGGCAAACACCTGCGCCAGATCATTGATCGGGCCACACGGCACCCCCGCCTGCTCCAACTGCGCCACCCATTCAGCCGTGGTCTTGAACACCGTAGCCTGGCGGATCAGTGGAATCAGCACTGCCCGGTTCGCCACGCGCAGCGTGTTGGCGGCAAAGCGCGGGTCATCCGCCCACTGAGGCTGCCCCGCCACTTCTGCGAATTTGCGAAATTGCCCGTCGTTACCCACGGTAAGGATGAAATCACCATCTGCCGTAGGAAAATCCTGATAAGGCACGATGTTCGGATGCGCGTTACCCAGACGCTTCGGTGCATTGCCCGTCGTCAAGTAGTTCATCGCCTGATTAGCCAGACAAGCCACCTGAACATCCAGCAACGCCATATCGATATGCTGACCGCCACCTTCATGGTCCCGATGCGCGAGCGCTGCGAGGATCGCCACGGTCGAATAGAGCCCGGTCAGAATGTCCGTCAGCGCGACGCCGACTTTTACCGGCCCCGCGCCCTCATCACCCTCAGGCCGCCCCGTCAGACTCATCAGGCCACCCAAACCCTGAATCATGAAGTCATAACCCGCGCGCTTGGCGTAGGGACCCGTCTGACCAAACCCCGTGATCGAGCAATAGATCAAATTCGGATTCAGCGTCCTGAGCGACTCATAGTCCAGCCCATAAGCCGCCAGGCCACCCACCTTGAAGTTTTCGATCAGGATGTCTGACTTGGATGCCAGCTCACGCACCAGCTCCTGCCCCTCTGGCCGCGTGAAGTCGATGGTCACCGATTGCTTGTTGCGATTGGCCGACAAGTAATAGGCGGCCTCGCTGGTGTTCTCGCCATAGGCGTCCTTGAGAAAAGGAGGCCCCCAGGCGCGCGTGTCATCGCCATTGCCCGGACGCTCGACCTTGATCACCTCAGCGCCAAGGTCCGCCAGTATCTGCCCAGACCAGGGTCCGGCCAGCACCCGCGATAAATCCAGTACCCGTAGATGCGAAAGCGCGCCCATGGCCGTTCTCCTATTAGTAGAACGCCTGGATGCCGGTCTGTGCGCGGCCGAGGATTAGCGCGTGCACGTCGTGCGTACCTTCATAGGTATTCACCACTTCCAGGTTGACCAGGTGCCGCGCCACGCCGAATTCATCGGAGATGCCATTGCCGCCCAGCATGTCGCGAGCCATGCGAGCAATGTCCAGGGACTTGCCACAGGAGTTGCGTTTCATCATTGAAGTGATCTCGACGGCCGCCGTCCCTTCATCTTTCATACGGCCCAGACGCAAACAGCCTTGCAACGCCATGGTGATTTCAGTCTGCATGTCCGCCAGCTTCTTCTGGATCAGCTGGGTAGCGGCCAATGGGCGGCCGAACTGCTGACGGTCCAGGGTGTACTGGCGAGCGGTGTGCCAGCAGAACTCGGCAGCGCCCAAAGCGCCCCAGGAAATGCCGTAGCGTGCGGAGTTGAGGCAAGTAAACGGGCCTTTCAAACCCCGGACGTCAGGGAAGATGTTCTCTTCCGGCACAAACACGTTGTCCATGACGATCTCACCGGTGATAGACGCACGCAGCCCGACCTTGCCGTGGATCGCGGGAGCGCTCAGGCCTTTCCAGCCTTTCTCCAGCACGAAGCCACGGATGTCGCCGGCATCGTCTTTGCCCCAGACCACGAACACATCGGCGATCGGGCTATTGGTGATCCACATCTTGCTACCCGTCAGGCTGTAGCCGCCTTCCACTTTACGTGCCCGAGTAATCATCGCGCCCGGGTCGGAACCGTGGTTCGGCTCGGTCAGACCGAAGCAACCGATCCATTCACCGGTCGCCAGTTTCGGCAGGTACTTCTGCTTTTGGGCTTCAGTACCGAATTCATTGATTGGCACCATCACCAGCGAGGACTGCACGCTCATCATCGAACGATAACCGGAGTCGACGCGTTCGACTTCACGAGCGATCAGACCGTAGCTGACGTAGTTCAAGCCACTGCCGCCGTACTGCTCAGGGATCGTGGCGCCCAACAGACCCACTTCGCCCATCTCGCGGAAGATGGCCGGATCGGTCTTTTCATGACGGAAAGCCTCAAGGACGCGCGGCGCGAGCTTCTGCTGGGCAAACTGCTCGGCAGTGTCGCGGATCATGCGCTCTTCTTCAGTGAGCTGTTGATCCAGCAGCAGGGGATCGATCCAGTTGAAGCTAGCTTTGCCGCCCATGAGTGTGTCCTCTCGAATCGGGTCAAATAACGTGGAGTGATCCTAGGCTGGGTTCGGCGTCACGGCAAACGAGGATTTTGCATACTGTTGTGCTAATTTCTCACTCCGAAACGTCGCGAAGTAGCTTTTGTGCGATGTATTAGTGAGGTTGACGTACATGCGCAGAAAGATTCCCAGCACCACAGCCCTGATCAGCTTTGAAGCGGCCGCACGCCACGAGAGCTTCACCAAGGCGGCTCAGGAGCTTTCGCTCACTCAGGGCGCGATTTGCCGACAGATCGCCAGCCTTGAGGAGTTCCTTGGCGTAGAACTGTTCCGACGCTCCCGACGCGGGGTCAAACTCACGGAAGCGGGACTTTCCTACAGCCGCAGGGTCGCCACCCAACTCGACGCCGTCGAGCGTGACACCCTATCGGTCATGGGCCAGCAAGGCGCCAACGTCATCGAACTGGCGGTCGTACCCACCTTCGGCACACAGTGGCTGCTACCAAGACTCAAGGATTTCCAGCAAAAACATCCGGAAGTGACGGTCAACCTCACCAACCGCACCCGACCTTTCCTTTTTGCCGACACCGACTTCGATGCAGCGATTTACTTCGGCGACGCGGACTGGTCAGGTACCGAATCCCACAGGTTGATGGGCGAAAATCCGATGCCCGTGTGCAGCCCCAACCTGCTGGGTAAAAAGGCCCACTTCACACCCACTGAAATCGCCGAGTTACCCCTGCTGCAACAGACCACACGCCCCTACGCCTGGCGCCAATGGTTCAACTCGCAACACGTTAGTGTCCCGCGCGACATGACAGGACCGCGCTACGAGCTATTCTCCATGCTGGCCCAGGCGGCCATGCACGACATGGGGATAGCCTTGATCCCGCCGTTCCTGATCCAGCGCGAACTGGCGGAGAAACGCCTGATGATTGCCAACCCTCAGGCGCTGTCCAGTATCAAGGCGTATTACCTGATGATTCCAGAGCGAAAGGTCGAATCGGCGTCATTGAAGGCGTTTCGTGATTGGCTGGTAAGCCAGGCACAAAGCTACAGCCTGGAAGGATAAAGAGCCGTGACAGTTGTTGACCCCGTAGTCAGCAAATAAAAAGCCCTACAGATATAAGTATTTGTCGCATATTCGCAGACTGTATCTACACGCTGCACAAATGTCCCGGAAGCGCCTAACGACGCGGCCTTGAGCCGCTGTTTTGGAACAATGGCAGCGTATTCACCGAGTCGATGTATAAATTCTTTAAATTCGCCGAATAGCCCTACAGGGCACGGTCTGCAAGGGATTGTGCCGGGTGGTTGCGACATTCGGTCACGGGGTGACTTGTAGTTAATTTTCCGTCACCCGTCATAATCCCTTGAAGGGCACAAAGTTCGCCTGCAAAATGCCGCGCCCCGCCCTGATTCGGCGGGATCGTGCTGATCGGCCGCCCCAGACGCACCATCCGAAGTGCCTGGGTTTACTCAATAAGATCACGCAGGAGATTTGACGTGCACATTGGTGTTCCTCTCGAAACCCAGACGGGTGAAACACGGGTTGCTGCAACCCCGGAAACCATCAAGAAGCTGATCGGCCAGGGTCATAAGGTCACGGTTCAAAGCGGCGCCGGTGTCACAGCCAGTGTTGTCGACAGTGCTTATGAAGCGGCAGGCGCAACCATTGGCAGCGCCAACGACGCGTTTGGTGCCGAGCTGATTCTCAAGGTGGTCGCACCCAGCGACAGCGAACTGACTCTGATCAAGAGCGGCACCGTTGTCGTGGGCATGCTCAACCCGTTCAGCAATGAAACCATTGCCAAACTGGCGGAGTGCGGCATCACCGCGTTCGCACTGGAAGCGGCGCCCCGCACCTCCCGCGCCCAGAGCCTGGATGTGCTGTCGTCCCAGGCCAACATTGCTGGTTATAAAGCCGTATTGCTGGCCGCTCACCACTATCCTCGCTTCATGCCGATGCTGATGACGGCAGCGGGCACCGTGAAAGCGGCGCGCGTGCTGATTCTCGGTGCCGGCGTAGCGGGTTTGCAGGCCATCGCTACGGCGAAACGTCTGGGTGCGGTGATCGAAGCGTCCGACGTACGCCCTGCGGTTAAAGAACAGATCGAATCCCTCGGCGCCAAGTTCGTCGACGTGCCTTACGAGACCGATGAAGAACGTGAATGCGCCGTCGGTGTCGGCGGCTACGCCCGTCCGATGCCAGCGAGCTGGATGCAGCGTCAGGCCGTGGCCGTGCACGAGCGCGCCAAGCTGGCGGACATCGTCATCACTACCGCGCTGATTCCGGGCCGCAAGGCGCCGACGCTGTTGAGCGCGGAAACTGTGGCGCAAATGAAGCCTGGCTCGGTGGTCATCGACCTCGCGGCGGCTCAGGGCGGCAACTGCCCGCTGACCGTGGCCGATCAGATCGTCGTCGAGAATGGCGTGACGATTTGCGGTCCGACCAACCTGGCCGGCGAAGTCGCGGCAGACGCTTCGGCCCTGTACGCCCGCAACCTGCTGGACTTCCTGAAGCTGGTCTTCAACAAGGAAGGCCAGTTCGAGATCAACCTCGAAGACGACATCGTCGCCGCGTGCCTGATGTGCCGCGACGGCCAAGTCATCCGCAAAAACGCCTAAGCAGGGATTCAGACGATGGAAGAGCTTATCTCCCCCGGTATCTACAACCTGATCATCTTCGTGCTGGCGATTTATGTCGGTTATCACGTGGTCTGGAACGTTACGCCTGCACTGCACACGCCGCTGATGGCGGTGACCAACGCAATCTCGGCGATCGTGATCGTCGGCGCCATGCTCGCCGCGGCGCTGACCGTGACGCCTCTGGGCAAAACCATGGGCACCCTTGCAGTGGCCCTGGCGGCGGTGAATGTGTTCGGTGGCTTCCTGGTCACCCGCAGAATGCTTGAGATGTTCAAGAAAAAAGCCCCGAAAGTAAAAGAAGAGGCGCCTAAGTAATGAGCATGAACCTCGTAACGACGCTCTACCTGATCGCGTCGATCTGCTTCATCCAGGCCCTCAAAGGCCTGTCGCACCCCACCACGTCGCGGCGCGGCAACCTGTTCGGCATGCTCGGCATGGGCCTGGCGATTCTCACGACCGTGGGCCTCATCTATAAGCTCGGCGCTGAGCTCGCTACCGCGGGCATCGGTTACGTCATCGTTGGCCTGCTGATCGGCGGCACCGCCGGTTCGATCATGGCCAAGCGCGTTGAAATGACCAAGATGCCGGAACTGGTCGCCTTCATGCACAGCATGATCGGTCTCGCGGCAGTGTTCATCGCCATTGCGGCGGTCGTTGAGCCGCAGTCGCTGGGCATCGTTAAACAGCTGGGCGACTCAATCCCGGCAGGCAACCGCCTGGAGCTGTTCCTTGGCGCGGCCATCGGTGCGATCACCTTCTCAGGTTCGGTGATTGCCTTCGGCAAGCTGTCGGGCAAGTACAAGTTCCGTCTGTTCCAGGGCGCACCGGTACAGTTTGGCGGTCAGCACAAGCTGAACCTGCTGCTGGGCGTTGCGACGCTGGCACTGGGCATCACTTTCATGTTGACCGGCAACCTCAGCGCGTTTGCGCTGATGCTGGCCCTGGCCTTCGTGATGGGCGTGCTGATCATCATCCCGATCGGCGGCGCGGACATGCCGGTGGTGGTGTCGATGCTCAACAGTTATTCCGGCTGGGCAGCGGCAGGTATCGGCTTCTCGCTGAACAACTCGATGCTGATCATCGCCGGTTCGCTGGTCGGTTCGAGCGGCGCGATCCTCTCGTACATCATGTGCAAGGCGATGAACCGTTCGTTCTTCAACGTACTGCTCGGCGGCTTCGGCAATACGGCCGACGCCGGTCCTGCCGGTGCCAAGGAAGCACGCCCGGTAAAATCCGGCTCGGCTGACGATGCGACCTTCCTGCTGACCAACGCCGACACGGTGATCATCGTTCCGGGTTACGGCCTCGCAGTCGCCCGGGCCCAACATGCGCTGAAGGAGCTCACCGAGAAACTGACTCATCGCGGCGTAACCGTGAAGTATGCAATCCACCCGGTTGCCGGCCGGATGCCTGGGCACATGAACGTGTTGCTGGCCGAGGCTGAAGTGCCTTACGACCAGGTGTTCGAGATGGAAGACATCAACTCCGAGTTCGGTCAGGCCGACGTGGTGCTGGTACTCGGCGCCAACGACGTGGTTAACCCGGCGGCGAAGAACGACCCGAAATCGCCGATTGCCGGCATGCCGATTCTCGAAGCGTTCAAGGCCAAGACCATCATCGTCAACAAGCGCTCGATGGCCAGCGGCTATGCCGGTCTGGATAACGAACTGTTCTACCTCGACAAAACCATGATGGTCTTCGGCGACGCCAAGAAAGTCATCGAAGACATGGTCAAGGCCGTCGAGTAAAACCTGCTCCAGCGCAAGACCCAAAACCTCAGCCTTTAGTAGGCTGGGGTTTTTTTATTCCCGGTGAAACCCGACAAAAGGCTCTAAATCAGCGGTCTGCATTCGACCATGGTAGCGGGAGGAATTTTTTTGAAATCACTAGACTGCACACCTTGCTTCCGTTGCCCGAGATAACACTCCATGTACCGTGATCGTATTCGCTTGCCTTCGTTGTTGGATAAGGTGATGAGCGCCGCTGATGCCGCCGCTCTGATTGAGGACGGCATGACCGTCGGCATGAGTGGTTTCACTCGCGCCGGCGAAGCCAAAGCCGTGCCTCACGCATTGGCTGAACGAGCCAAAGTCACCCCGCTGAAAATCACCCTGATGACCGGCGCGAGCCTGGGCAACGACCTTGACAAACAGCTCACCGAAGCCGGCGTTCTTTCGCGACGCATGCCGTTCCAGGTCGACAGCACCTTGCGCAAGGCGATCAACGCGGGCGATGTGATGTTCATCGATCAGCACCTCTCGGAAACCGTCGAGCAACTGCGCAACCAGCAGCTGAAGCTGCCGGACATCGCCGTGATCGAGGCCGTGGCGATTACCGAACAGGGCCACATCGTGCCGACGACGTCCGTGGGCAACTCGGCTAGCTTCGCGATTTTCGCCAAACACGTGATCGTCGAGATCAATCTGGCGCACAACCCGAATCTCGAAGGTTTGCACGACATCTATATCCCGACTTACCGCCCGACCCGCACACCGATTCCCCTGGTGAAGGTCGACGATCGCATTGGCAGCACCGCCATCCCGATCCCGCCGGAAAAGATCGTCGCTATCGTGATCACCCAGCAGCCGGACTCGCCTTCGACGGTGCTGCCACCGGACGTCGACACCCAGGCCATCGCCGACCACCTGATCGACTTCTTCAAGCAAGAGGTCGCGGCCGGGCGCATGACCAACAAGCTCGGGCCGCTGCAGGCCGGGATCGGCACCATCGCCAACTCGGTGATGTGCGGCCTGATCGACTCGCCGTTCGAAGACCTGACCATGTACTCCGAAGTGTTGCAGGACTCGACCTTCGACCTGATCGACGCCGGCAAGCTGAGTTTTGCCTCGGGCAGCTCGATCACTCTGTCGAGCCGGCGCAATGCCGATGTGTTCGGCAACCTGGAGCGCTACAAGGACAAACTGATCCTGCGTCCGCAGGAAATTTCCAACCACCCGGAAGTGGTGCGCCGGCTCGGCATCATCGGCATCAACACCGCGCTGGAATTCGACCTGTACGGCAACGTCAACTCCACGCACGTCTGCGGAACGCGAATGATGAATGGCATCGGCGGCTCGGGCGATTTCGCGCGTAACGCCCACCTGGCGATTTTCGTGACCAAGTCGATTGCCAAAGGAGGCGCGATCTCCAGCGTCGTGCCTATGGTCAGCCACGTCGATCATACGGAGCATGACGTCGACATCCTTGTCACCGAGGTCGGTCTGGCGGACTTGCGCGGGTTGGCGCCGCGGGAACGGGCGCGCGTCATCATCGATAACTGCGTACATCCGGACTATCGCCAGGCCCTGGACGACTACTTCACCGCTGCCTGCGCGCTCGGTGGGCACACGCCACATATCCTGCGTGATGCCCTGAGCTGGCACATGAACCTGGAAGAAACCGGACGCATGCTCGCCGTGTAATGGGTACAGATAGCCGCTGACGCAAACACAGTTTCGTCAGCCGGCTGTTGTCAGGGATAGATCTGAATAAAACTGTACTGCTGTACCGGTCATTTCCTACCGTAAAGTCCTACAGCAATCGCTGAAAAGCCATAAAACGCACCATATCGGTGCTTACAGGTACAGTTGCCTCAATTTAGACCAGTACACCCACGTTTAACAGTTAACTGGTCTCTCACAATACAGGTGAACTGTATCTAGAGAGACTGGCCAAACGAGAGGATCATTGGCATCAGTTAAACCACTACCTAATCCCGCCACAAGCGGAAGGATGTCAACCATGGAACGTACACTCAGTTCCGAACTGTTCTTCGAAGATACCGCTGCAAAAACCCAGACTTCGATGCCTCTTCGCGTTATCGCCAACCTGATGTTGTGGCAGCGCCGCATCTCCAGCCGCCATCAACTGGCTCGTCTGGATTCGCGTCTGCTGGCTGACGCCGGGATTAGCGAAGCACAACGCTACGAAGAGCTGAGCAAGCCGTTCTGGCGCTAAGTTAGCGTCGCTGGCTCTGACCTTTAAGGTCACCCGCCAGCACCCGAATTGAACAAACAAAACCCGTCGTGGGAAACCGCGGCGGGTTTTGTCGTTTTGGGCTTCAGATGCTTAAAATAGAAAGCGTTTTACCTGACCAGCACAGTTGATAAGACAGCAAACTGGACCAGTACAATATGTGTAGGGCGTTTCTTTTGCAGGTGGTCGGGCGACTTTAGGGTACCGGTACGGACGGGACTGTTCGAACCACCGCAGGCAGGCCTAATATCAGGTCAGTACGTGGCGATGGCTGCGCGACCGGCGTCTGACTCATCAGATACCCCGCCACTTCTCAATTGATTTCCACAGGAGTAACACCATGTCCCGTCTTCGCCTGCTCAGCGCCGCAGCCCTGTTTGCCGTAGCTGCCAATTCCCACGCCAGCAGCTTCATCGTCACCACCGATACGATCGTCGATGCACTCAAGGCCACGTCCGATGCCACTTCGGATGTCACGTCGTCCTTTCGCGATAACAAGATCGTCCGCGCCGCCCGTGACGATGCCGCCAGCTTTGTCGCCAGCGACGGCGTCATTCGTGGCGTGAAACTGGAAAGCGCATTCGACCACATTCGCCACCAGGTGCCTGGGCTGAACGCGACCGACGCTCAACTGGCTCAAGCCATCCTGACTATCTAAGCCGTCATGTCGCCGGGACACCTCAAAGGTGCCCGGCGCTGGCTCTAGACCGGGCGTTGCGCTAGCCTTGGGATTCGCCTTCAACTGTCGGGTCCCATGCGTTTTTCCTTATCGCTATTAATTGCACCGTTTTTTGTCGCTGTCTGCTGGGCGGGACCGGTCCAGGCCTTTGACCTGACGACGCAGGGCGTCGTCGCCACGGGCTATGCCACAAGCATGGTGACCTCGGCGCCCTTCGACCGTAAGCTGCTGCTCGCCGCCCGGGATGACGCCGCGTCATTCATTGCCAGCGACGGCCATTGCGAGGAGCGCAACTGGAGTCCGCGCTGATTTACCTGCGTCGGACCCAGGCAAAACTTCATGCAAGCGACCTTGAACTGGCACGGGCTATTCTCGTCCAATAGTTATCCTTGTTCCTCCGGAGTCGTTCCATGCGTAACCCGCTGATTGTCGCCACCCTTGGCCTGCTTTTATTGGCCGATATGGCCCAGGCGCACACCCTGGTAGCCACCAGTAACATCCTCGTCAACGCCACCCGGCGCACCCTGGATTTCACCTCCGATACCACGACGTCCATTCGCGATTCGAAAATCGTTCGTGAAGCCCATGACGATGCGGCCAGTTTCGTCGCCAGCGACGGCGACATTCGTGGTGCGCACCTGGAAGCCGCCTTCAACACATTGCGCACCCGCGTACCGGAAGCCCGGGACGCCAGTGATCAGGTTCTCGCCGAAGCCATCCTCGCACTGTGAGGTCGCTCAGTGCCTGGCTTCTGGCCGGGGTCGTGTTGCTGCTCGGCAATACGGCCCAGGCCGACCTGCAACTACGGCTCAAGACCGAAGGTCTGAGCCCCGCGCAACAACAGGCCAGCCAGGCACTGCTTGATGAAGCCATGCAGGCGCTGCCGCCGCGATTCATCGAGCAACTCGACCGGCGCATTGATGTTGGCTGGACCGATGATATGCCGGGCAACGCCTACGGCCAGGCGTCGCTGGTGTCCGAGCTCGACCTCAACCGTAATCTGCTGGCCAGCCTCACTGACGGTAGCGCTGCCAGCAAAAAGACTTATCGTCCGCACGGCACCGTCCGCCGCGAAATGCTCGCCACCGTGCTGCACGAACTTACCCACATCTATGACCGCTCGCGTCTGTGGCCCGCCACTGAGCGCACGCTGATCCGACGCTGCACGCGCCTGAACGGCAGCTCTGGGCTGGTCGGCATTCCGGACGAATGCCGTGGCCAATCTTCCCGACGCTTTACTCTCAGCGATGACCCGCGCCTGCTCGACCTCGCGGGCTGGCCACAGTACGTGGGCCGTCGCGGCGAGCGTGAGCAGCACAACCGCCAGATCGCCCGCAGCCCGGACATCTACGAGACCAGCAGTCCCAAAGAGTTCGTCGCGGTCAACATGGAGTATTTCCTCCTCGACCCGAGCTACGCCTGTCGCCGCCCTGCGCTGTACCGCTACTACAAGGAACACTTCGGCTGGGCGCCCGCCGCCAAAGACACCTGCAGCAAAACCTTCGCGTTCCTCAATGCCGGGAATGACTTCGCCAAAACGCCGCTGGGTCAGGTCGATCCGGAGCGTGTGTATGCCGTGGACTATCTGCTGGCAGAGGCCAATCAGAACTGGGTCAGCCGTTGGGGCCACAGCATGTTGCGCCTGGTGATTTGCGCACCGGGCCGGCCACGTGGCCCGGATTGCCGCCTGGACCTGGATCAGCACCTGGTACTGTCCTACCGCGCGTTCGTCGGCGACGTACAGCTGTCGAGCTGGGATGGACTGGTCGGCAAGTACCCTTCACGCCTGTTCGTACTGCCGTTGGCCCAGGTGATCGACGAGTACACCAAGACCGAACTGCGCAGCCTTGCGTCGGTGCCGTTGAACCTGTCGCGCAACGAGATTGAAGATGTGGTGGAACACGCCGCCGAGATGCACTGGAGCTACGACGGCAATTACTTTTTCCTGTCCAACAACTGCGCGGTGGAAGGTCTCAAGCTGCTACGCAGCGGCACCAATAACGCGAAGCTGGTCGGGCTCGACAACATCATGCCCAATGGTTTGCTGGAGGTGCTCAAGGGCCGAGGGCTGGCGGACACCAGCGTGCTGGATGATCCTCGAGAAGCCCTGCGTCTGGGCTACCGCTTCGATTCTTTCCGCGACCGCTATCAAGCGATGTTCGAGGTGCTGAAGAAGCACCTGCCGATCAAACAGGAAAAGGTTGAAGACTGGCTGTCCCTGAAAGCCGAAGAACGCCGCCCGTGGATCGAGCAGGCGGATTTGCGCACCAGCGCGGCGTTGCTGTTGCTGGAACAGGCGGCGTTCCGCCAACAGCTGGTGTTGGCTCAGGACGAAGTCAAGCAGCGCTATCTCGGTGCCCGGGAGTTGGAGAATGGCGGCATGGACAAGGCAAACGCCACGCTGCAGGAGATTCTCGCTAACAGCGGCTTCCTCAGCCGTCCGGCGGAGCTGCTCGGCAGTGGCGGTTATGGCTTGCCGCAGCCAAGCGAATGGCAACGCCTGGAATCGGAAAGCAGCCTGCGGCAGAAACAGCTGCAGGCGCTGACCGGCGATCTGGACAAGGAAGTCCGGGCGCTGCTCGAACCGAGCCGCGCGGCGGAGATGGCCGCCAACGAAGCCAACCTGAAACAGGTTGGCGAGCATTTGCGGAAACTGCATAAAGCAGCGGGCGGGCTGGAATTACCGTAAATGCAGTGCCAGTAGGAGCGAGCTTGCTCGCGATGGTCGTTAACGATAACGCGCACTGTCTGATTCAACGCGGCGTCTGTACCTCCATCGCGAGCAAGCTCGCTCCTACAGTTTTCTCACGTCAAAGCACCCCTTCCAGAATTTCATAGACGATTCCGGTACCCACCGCGATCAGCACGATGTCGCCACCGGCTCGCCGCCACTCGTAACCCGGGTAATACGGCAGCCGGCTCAAGGCGCGATTATCCAGGCGTTCTCCGTAATACCCGTGCGGTAACGGCCGGCCACGCACCAGATGAATGCCGGGCGGTGGCGGTGCACCGCGGACGAAATAGCCATGATTGTCATGGATCACCTGGCGCACCGGGCCGAAGTCCCGTGGCGGAGGGCCACCGCGGTGGTAGTCCTGTGGGCCACGGTGGTCATCGCCGTGGTTATCGTAATGGCCTTGTTGCTGGCCGCCGTGGTCGTGATCGTCGCGCTGATCGGCGCTCGCGTGCAGCAACGGGGTGGCACTGAGCATCAGCACGCCCAGGCTGGCAATCAGACGTTTCGGCATTTTCATGGGGTCTTTCCTCACTGCACCTACAGCAAAAAGGGCTTCAGAACGCAGTCCTGAAGCCCTCGGTCTTGCTATTTAGTCTGTGCGGCGAGGCTCTAATTCCTCTGTATCAGGAACTTTACCTTCAGCTGACGCGGGCCTTACGCACGCCATCGGACAATGCCGCGCAAAGGCTCAGCACGCCATCGATCGCCTGATCCGGCGTCGAGGCATTGGCGATGTGATCGATCAACGCCGACCCCACCACCACACCGTCGGCCAGACGCGCGATGGCCGCGGCCTGCTCCGGCGTACGGATACCGAAACCGATACTGATCGGCAGGTCAGTGTGACGACGCAGACGCGCCACCGCTTCCTCAACGTGCTCCAGTGTCGCCGCGCCAGCACCGGTCACCCCGGCCACGGACACGTAGTAGACAAAACCGGAGCTGCCGTTCAATACCGTCGGCAGGCGCGCATCATCGGTGGTCGGCGTGGTCAGACGGATGAAGTCCAGGCCCGCAGCCTGCGCCGGGTCGCACAGTTCGCCGTTATGCTCGGGCGGCAGGTCAACAACAATCAGGCCATCCACGCCCGCCTCTTTGGCGTCGGCGATGAAACGCTCCACGCCGTACATGTGGATCGGGTTGAAGTAACCCATCAGCACCAGCGGTGTTTCGCTGTTGCCTTCACGGAACTCACGAACCATTTGCAGGGTTTTTGCAAGATTCTGCCTGGCGGCCAGTGCGCGAATGTTCGCCAACTGGATCGCCGGACCGTCGGCCATCGGGTCGGTGAACGGCATGCCCAGCTCGATCACATCGGCGCCAGCACCGGGCAAGCCTTTGAGGATCGCCAGGGAGGTGTCATAGCTCGGGTCGCCAGCGGTAACGAAGGTCACCAGCGCGGCGCGGTTCTGTTCCTTGAGTTCGGCAAAACGCGTTTGCAGGCGGCTCATCAGTGTTTCTCCTGCTTCGATTGTTCCATGTGGTGCATCACGGTTTGCATGTCTTTGTCGCCACGGCCGGAGAGGTTCACCACCATCAGGTGATCCTTCGGCAGGTTCGGTGCGCGTTTGAACACTTCAGCCAGGGCGTGGGCGCTTTCCAGTGCAGGAATAATCCCTTCCAGGCGGCAGCATTTGTGAAACGCATCCAGGGCTTCGTCGTCGGTCACCGAGGTGTATTGAACGCGGCCAATGTCATGCAACCAGGCATGTTCCGGGCCGATGCCTGGGTAGTCGAGACCGGCGGAAATCGAGTGGGCGTCGATGATCTGGCCATCGTCGTCCTGCAGCAGGAACGTACGATTGCCATGCAACACGCCCGGCACCCCACCGTTCAGGCTGGCGGCGTGCTTGCCGGTTTCGATGCCGTGACCGGCCGCTTCAACACCGATGATCTCGACGCTGGTGTCGTCGAGGAACGGGTGGAACAGGCCCATGGCGTTGGAGCCACCGCCGATGCACGCCACCAGGCTGTCCGGGAGACGACCTTCCTGAGCTTGCAGCTGGTCGCGGGTTTCCTTGCCGATGACTGCCTGGAAGTCACGAACCATTGCCGGATAAGGGTGCGGGCCGGCCACGGTGCCGATCAGGTAGAAGGTGCTGTCGACGTTGGTCACCCAGTCGCGCAAGGCTTCGTTCATCGCGTCTTTCAGAGTGCCGGTGCCAGCCACGACCGGAATAACCTCGGCGCCCAGCAGTTTCATGCGGAAGACGTTGGCTTGCTGACGTTCGATGTCGGTGGTGCCCATGTAGATCACGCAATCAAGGCCGAAACGCGCTGCCACGGTGGCGGTCGCCACGCCGTGCATGCCAGCGCCGGTCTCGGCGATGATGCGTTTCTTGCCCATGCGCCGCGCCAGCAGGATCTGCCCAATGCAGTTGTTGATCTTGTGCGCGCCGGTGTGGTTCAGCTCTTCACGCTTCAGATAAATCTTCGCGCCGCCGCAGAACTCGGTCAGGCGTTCGGCGTAATAGAGCGGGCTTGGACGTCCGACATAGTCGCGCTGGAAGTAGGCCAGTTCTTCCTTGAATGCCGGATCTTCCTTGGCCGTTTCGTATTCACGGGCCAGGTCGAGGATCAACGGCATCAGGGTTTCGGCGACGTAGCGGCCGCCAAACGCGCCAAACAAGCCGTTGGCGTCGGGGCCGTTGCGCAGATTAGTCTGGGTCATGGGTCGCTCCAGTTGAATGCGTGAGATGACGATGGGCTTAACTCTACCCCTGACGCCTTGAGCTGAAAACCGATAAGATCGCCACAACCTGTCAGGAAAACTCACAGATCCCATGAGCCACGACCTTCCTCCGCTGAACGCCCTTCGTGCCTTCGAAGCCACTGCCCGCCTGAACAGCGTCAGTCAGGCAGCTGAACAGCTGCACGTCACCCATGGCGCCGTCAGCCGGCAGCTGAAGGTGCTGGAAGAGCATCTCGGCGTCAGTCTTTTCGTCAAGGACGGGCGCGGCCTTAAACTCACAGATGCCGGTGTGCGGTTGCGGGACGCCAGCGCGGACGCCTTTGAGCGTTTGCGCACGGTCTGCGCCGAGCTGACTCAAAGCACCGCCGACGCGCCGTTCGTGCTGGGCTGTTCGGGGAGCTTGCTGGCGCGCTGGTTCATTCCGCGTCTGGGACGGTTGAATGCCGATTTGCCGGACCTGCGCCTGCATCTGTCGGCCGGGGAAGGCGACCTCGATCCCCGTCGTCCGGGGCTGGACGCCTTGCTGGTGTTTGCCGAGCCGCCGTGGCCCGCGGACATGCAGGTCTACGAACTGGCCAGTGAACGCATCGGCCCGGTAATGAGCCCCCGCTTCTCCGGTTACGAGAGACTGCAACAAGCGCCTGCCAGCGCATTGTTGAATGAGCCCTTGCTGCACACCACCTCACGCCCGCAGGCCTGGCCGAGTTGGGCGCAGCAAAGCGGCCTCGACGCCAAGGCGCTGAAGTACGGGCAGGGTTTCGAGCATTTGTATTATTTGCTGGAGGCAGCAGTCGCCGGATTGGGTGTAGCCATTGCCCCGGAACCGCTGGTGGCCGAGGACTTGAAGGCCGGTCGCCTGATCGCGCCGTGGGGTTTTAGTGAGACCGCGGCGCAACTGGCGTTGTGGCTACCCAAGCGCGCCGCGGACGGGCGCGCCAGGCAACTTGCGCAGTGGCTCAAGAACGAGCTGCGCCAGCCGGGTCAGTCGCCGCGCTTGCACAGCAAGTAAGCCGCCAGCAGACCCAAGGCACCGACAGCCACACCGGCTGTAGTCCAAGGGTGTTCCTGGGCGTAGTCCCGAGTGGCGATCCCGGTTTCGCGGGTTTTGACTTTGACTTCTTCGTACGCGTCGCTGAGCAGGTGACGCGAGTGTTTCAGCGCAGTCTCGGCGTTGGCTTTCAAGGCCTTGAGCGTTTTACGCGACTCGTCCGAGGCATCGTCCTTCAGGCTTTCCAAAGACTTCAGCAGACTCTCGATCTCGGCTTCCATGCTTTGCAATGAGGCTTTACGTAAAGAGGTGTTGGCCATGGTGGCTCTCCTTCATGGGTGATGAGTGGCGTGTGTTGGTTGGGACTTCAGGGGTTCGAGAAAGTGCAGTAAATCTGAACTTTCGCATCGCATTAGCCGACAGAAGTAATACGAAAAATCACTGCTAGGCTGTATTTCAAACCCAAGGAGAACGCCCATGTCTGACCACCACACGTACAAGAAAGTCGAGCTCGTCGGCTCGTCCGCCAGCAGCATCGAGGACGCCATCAACAATGCGCTGGCCGAAGCCAATAAAAGCATCAAGCACCTGGAATGGTTCGAAGTGACCGAAACCCGCGGGCACATCAAGGACGGCAAGGCTGCACACTTCCAGGTCACGCTTAAAGTCGGGTTCCGGATTGCCAGCAGCTGAGTTTGCGCTAGTCTTCTGAACTTGCGCGCTGGCCGAGTGCCATAGGGAATGGCAAAGCGCTACATGTGTGCATCCGGTTGAAAGCCGGATGCTCCCTTTGATCCGACCAGGGAATGCGACCGATGAAGAAATTTATGTTGGCGGTAGGTTTGTTGAGCCTTGCGGGGACAGCGTTGGCTGACGGCAAGTCGTGCGAAGAGCTGAAAGCGGAAATCGCAGCCAAGATTGATGCCAAAGGCGCAGCGAATTACTCGCTGGAAATTGTCGATAAAGGCGCTGCGGCTGACGGAAAAGTCGTCGGCAAGTGCGAGAAAGGCACAAAGGAAATCGTCTACAAACGCGGATGATCCCGCACAGATGTGAAAAAGCCGACGCCATGGCGTCGGCTTTTTCATGGGCGCGGGTCAGTCTCAGCCTTTCATGACCTGCGCCAGGAGCTCGTAGGAATGCACCCGATCGGCGTGTTCGTACAGGTCGCAGGTGAAGATCAGCTCATCGGCCTGGGTCTGCTCGATCAGCACCTCCAGCTTGGCGCGGATTTTCTGCGGACTGCCGACCATCGCCAGCCCGAGGAAATCATGGACGGCTTCTTTTTCATGAGGCAGCCAAAGGCCATTCATAGTTTTCACCGGCGGACGTTGCACCAGGCTCTGCCCGCGCATCAGGGCGAGGATGCGCTGATAGACCGAAGTGGCCAGGTATTCGGCCTGCTCGTCGGTGTCGGCCGCGACCAGCGGAACACCCAGCATCACGTAAGGCTTATCTAGCACCGCCGAAGGCTTGAAGTGATTGCGGTAGACGCGAATCGCCTCATGCATGAAGCGCGGTGCGAAATGGGAGGCGAAGGCGTAGGGCAAACCGCGCTCACCCGCCAGTTGCGCGCTGAACAGACTGGAGCCCAGCAACCACACCGGGACCTGAGTGCCGGTACCCGGCATCGCGATGATGCGTTGGTCCGGCGTGCGCGGGCCGAGGTAGCGCACCAATTCCGCCACATCTTCGGGGAAATCGTCGGCGCTGCCGGAGCGTTCACGGCGCAGCGCGCGAGCGGTCATTTGATCGGAGCCGGGTGCGCGCCCCAGGCCCAGGTCGATCCGGCCCGGATAAAGACTTTCAAGGGTGCCGAACTGCTCGGCAATCACCAGCGGCGCGTGGTTGGGCAACATCACCCCACCCGAGCCGACCCGTATGGTTGACGTGCCGCCGGCCAGATAGCCCAGCAGCACGGAGGTGGCCGAACTGGCGATACCGTCCATGTTGTGGTGCTCGGCCACCCAGAAACGGTTGTAGCCGAATTGTTCGACGCGCTGCGCCAAATCCAGGGAATTGCGCAGCGACTGGGCCGCGCTGCCGTTCTCCCGCACGGGCACCAGATCAAGAGCCGAGAACTTGATATCGGACAGTCGTTTCATAAACCTGCTTCTCCAATTGAGGGCGCAGGTTTCTTCTGTCGAACGAAAACCTGCCGAATGCATAAGCGTGTTTCATGCAATGAGGGCATATACCCGAGTTTCAATAGTAGCGACGAAATTTCCTACGAAAATGGTAGGACAAATCAGATCAGGTGAACTTTGCGCCACCGTCTATCCTCAGAACCCTAGCAAGCGAAAACACGAAGGCGCGACGCTTCGCGCCTGACCCTGAGGAGGCAGACATGGCTATTACCAAGAAAGCATCGGCACATTGGGAAGGTGATCTGAAGACCGGCATTGGCTCGATTTCCACGGAAACCGGTGTGCTCAGAGAAGCGCCCTACGGCTTCAAGGCCCGTTTCGAGGGCGGCAAAGGCACCAATCCGGAAGAGCTGATCGGCGCGGCCCACGCGGGCTGTTTCTCCATGGCTTTTTCGATGATCCTGGGCGATGCCGGTCTCAAGGCAGACAGCATCGATACCAATGCCGAAGTCACCCTGGATCAGGTAGACGGCGGTTTTGCGATTACCGCGGTGAAATTGATCCTCAAGGCGAAAATCCCTGGCGCGACCCAGGCGCAGTTCGAGGAACTGAGCAATAAGGCCAAAGAAGGCTGCCCGGTGTCCAAAGTGTTGAACGCCAAGATCAGTCTGGATGCCACGCTGGTCAGCTAAGTCGGTGTAGTCGCGATAAACGATCGCAGCCTTCCACAGGCTGCGATTTTTTTGCGCTGAAACAAAACCCGGTCGATACGGTTGTGGTCGAATAAATGACAGCAGCGAAAACGCATCCCCTGCGTGCCGCCTCTAAGGAGCTCCATCCATGAAACGTTTTGCCCTGGCGATTATCTGCAGTGCGCTGGCAACTTCGGCCTCGGCATTTGCGGCGCCCAAAGATTGCGAAGAACTCAAGAACGAGATCGAAGTGAAGATTCAGGCGAACGCCGTGCCGTCCTACACCCTGGAGATCGTATCGAAGCAAGAGGCCGACAAGCATGACATCGCCATGGTCGTGGGCACCTGCGACAACGGCACCAAAGCGATCATTTATCAGAAGAACGACCGCTGATACGCCTCAGATAATGCAGTTCGTGTCGCGATCTTCGGCGACGATCTCCCGCTTGGCGTTATATAGCCGGGCACTGGGGGTGAACGCCAGGGAGCGGGCTTCCAGCCGGTAACGCTGGCCGGCTTCGAAATGGTCGAAGCGGATGGTCATGTAGCACAGTCGCTCCACTGGGCCCGTCATCAGGCTGCCGCCGCCGCCAAACACCTCGAAGTCGAAACGCACCCTCAACTCATGGCTGCCCGGCGTGACCTGGAAGAAACGCCCATCGCTCAGGCGCTGGTTGTCCAGGCGTTCGGCCATGAGTAGTTTGCCGCCGGGGCTGGGGGTCGCGAAGTCGACCCAGGCCATCTGTGGGTTGACCGCCGGCAGCGGGCTCTGGCAACCGGCGAAGGCGCCAGCCGCGAGCAAAAGCAACAACCTGCGCATGATGAATGTCCCGAGGATTGGGCCTTCAGCATAGCGCCGATCAGGTGCGTTGGCAGCCCGCGGGGGTGCCCTGGCCTATCATTTTTCGCTGTTGATCATAGAGCTTGGCCCACGGCCGAAAGCCGATATTCCCCGCTTGCAGCTGATATTTCTCACCCGCGTTGAAGCTGTTGAATTTCACATTCAGCTGGCAATCGCGCCACAACGGCTCGGCGTCGGGGCCGATGTTGCTCGGCTCGACCGGGAATTGATAACGCACCGTCAGCTCGTGGCTACCGGGCTGAACTTCGAAATAGCGCTTGTCGGTAGAGGCTTTGTCGTCGACTTCCAGGGCTTGCAGCGCCGTGTCTTCCCGCGGTGAATCGAGATCGATCCACGCTTGAGACGGGTCGTGGTGGGGTAAGCCGAATCCTGCACAACCTGTCAGCATCAACAGGCCTCCCGTCAGCATCATCTTGCGCATAGCGGAGCTCCAGTCAGGCGGGATAGTCTTGCGGGCAGACTTTCCAGGGATGATTTTATTTTGATCAGGCCGCTTCCAAGCCTTGGGTTACTTGATCGCGTTTTGCGCGTTTTGTTTCCGGGTGTGTTGTTTTTGTTGCTCAACGGCTGCGCGAGCGTCAGCTATTACGGCCAATTGGCCAGTGGTCAGCTGCACTTGCTACGGGCTCGAGAGCCGGTGTCCAGGGTGATTGCCGATCCGTCTCGCGACGAGAAACTGCGTGCGCACCTGGCCCAATCGCAAAAGGCCCGGACGTTCGCCAGCCAGCAGCTGCATCTGCCGGATAACCAGAGCTACCGCCTGTACGCCGACATTGGCCGACCGTTCGTCGTCTGGAATGTGTTCGCCACGCCGGAATTTTCCCTGACCCCGCAAAACCATTGTTTTCCCATCGCCGGTTGCGTGGCCTACCGCGGCTATTACAACCAGAGCGCAGCCCGTGGTGAGGCAGCGATATTGCGACTGCAAGGTATGGACGTGTCGATCGGTGGCGTCGAGGCCTATTCGACGCTCGGCTGGTTCAACGATCCGATCATCAGTTCGATGATGGGTTGGGGCGATGAGCGACTGGCGACGTTGATCTTCCATGAGCTGGCGCACCAGCGCTTTTATGTGAAGGACGACACTGAGTTCAACGAGTCATTCGCGACGTTCGTGGAACAGGAAGGTACCCGGCAGTGGCGCGCCTATCGCGGGATGGCGCCAGACAATGGCGAGGAGGCGCAGCGCCGGGATCAGTTCATTCAGCTGGTTCTGGACACACGCACCCGGCTTGAACGCTTGTACACTCAACCGCTCCCCGTTGAACAACTGCGTCAGCGAAAAGCTGATGAATTCGAACAACTGCGGCAGGAATACCGGCAACTAAGAGATAGCCAATGGGCCGGGGATAAACGCTACGATCCGTGGATCAACGCCCCGATGAACAACGCCCGATTGCTCCCGTTTGGTTTGTACGACCAGTGGGTGCCGGCGTTTGCCGCGTTGTTCAAGCAGGCCGGTGGGGATTGGCTGGCGTTCTATGCGGCGGTGGAGAGGCTTGGCGCGCTGCCGGTTCTTGAGCGTAAGGCGACATTGAAAACGTTAGCGGGATCGGACAGTCGTGGTGGCTGATCCGGCCTCTTCGACTGCCCGCAAAGGCGATTTTTTTAGCGCTGCAAAAACGCCTGGTGCAGCTCAGCCAACGTTTCAAAATGATAGGCCGGTGCTTCCGCGCTCAGTTCTTCGCGACTGCCGAAACCATACCCCACCGCCGCCGCATCCAGACCGTTACTGCGCGCGCCGATCAAGTCGTGCTTGCGGTCGCCGATCATCAGGGTGTTGGCAGGGTCCAGGCCTTCTTCGGCCATGAGGTGGGCGATGAGTTCGACCTTGTTGGTGCGCGTGCCATCCAGTTCGCTGCCGTAAATCACCTTGAAGTGTTTGGCAAAATCGAAATGCCGGGCGATTTCCCGGGCGAAGACCCACGGTTTGGACGTCGCGATATACAGCTGCCGTCCTTGCCCGCCGAGGGTTTCCAGCAGCGGTGTGACACCTTCGAACACGCGGTTCTCGTAGAGACCGGTGACCTTGAAGCGTTCGCGATAGAAGTTCACCGCTTCCCAGGCCTTGGCTTCGTCGAAATCGTAGAACTGCATGAACGCCTGCAACAACGGCGGGCCGATGAAGTGTTCGAGCCTGGTCAGGTCCGGTTCATCAATGCCCAGTTTGCTCAGGGCGAACTGGATCGAGCGGGTAATGCCCTCGCGCGGGTCGGTCAGGGTGCCATCAAGGTCGAACAGTACGGTTTGGTAATGCATGGTTGAATCCTGGATAAGTGCGTCGACATCAGACCTGGTCGTAGCCTTCGGCCAGATGCAGGTCCTTGAGCTTCACGTAGTTCGCCGCACTGTAGGTGAAAAAGGCGCGTTCCTTATCGGTCAGCGGACGAATTTGTTTCACCGGGCTACCGACGTACAGAAAGCCGCTGGCCAGGCGCTTGCCCGGCGGCACCAGGCTGCCGGCGCCAATGATGACATCGTCTTCGACCACCGCGCCGTCCATGACGATGCTGCCCATGCCGATCAAAACCCGGCTGCCCACACTGCAGCCATGGAGCATGACCTTATGCGCGATGGTCACGTCGTCGCCGATCAGCAACGGAAAGCCATCGGGGTTGAACGGACCGGCATGGGTGATGTGCAGCACACACCCGTCCTGGACACTGGTGCGCGCGCCGATACGGATGCGGTGCATGTCGCCGCGGATCACCGTCAGCGGCCAGACGGAGCTGTCATCGCCGATTTCAACGTCGCCGATCACCACCGCCGAACCGTCGACAAAAGCGCCTTTGCCCAGCAGCGGTGTGTGGTTCTGATACTTGCGAAGGGACACGATAGGTTCTCTCTCTGTCGCTGATAGCTGCGGTGAGTGCCGATTGTAATTAAGATGGCTGCATGTTTCTCCAGCCAAGGTATCAACCGTGAGCGTGAACAACCCTCTTTTGCAGTCCTACGACCTGCCGCCGTTCTCGGCGATCCGTGCCGAACACGTGCAACCGGCCATTGAGCAGATCCTGGCCGACAACCGCGCCGCCATTATCGAGATCCTCAAGACCCAGGGCAAACAACCCACCTGGGCCGGCCTGGTGCTGGCGATGGATGAACTCAACGATCGCCTGGGCGCAGCCTGGAGCCCGGTCAGCCACCTGAATGCCGTGTGCAACAGCGCCGAGCTGCGCGAAGCCTACGAGTCGTGCCTGCCCGCGTTGAGCGCCTATTCCACCGAGCTGGGCCAGAACCGCGAGTTGTTCGAGGCTTTCGAAGCCCTCGCCAACAGCCCGGAAGCCGCCGGTTTCGACGTGGCGCAGAAGACCATCCTGGAACATTCCCTGCGTGACTTCCGTCTGTCGGGTATCGACCTGCCGGAAGCCGAGCAGAAGCGTTACGCCGAAGTACAGAGCAAGCTCTCGGAACTGGGCAGCCGCTTTTCCAACCAATTGCTCGACGCCACTCAAGCCTGGACCAAACACGTTACCGACGAAGCCGCCCTCGCCGGCCTGACTGATTCGGCCAAGGCGCAAATGGCCGCCGCAGCCCAGGCCAAAGGCCTGGACGGTTTCCTGATCACCTTGGAATTCCCCAGCTACTACGCAGTGATGACCTACGCCCAGGACCGCGCCTTGCGCGAAGAAGTCTATGCGGCCTACTGCACCCGCGCATCGGACCAGGGCCCGAATGCCGGGCAAAACGACAACGGCCCGGTCATGGAAGAAATCCTCGACCTGCGTCAGGAGCTGGCCAAATTGCTTGGCTTCGCCAGCTTCTCGGAGCTGAGCCTCGCCACCAAGATGGCCGAATCGAGCGATCAGGTACTGGGTTTCCTGCGCGACCTGGCCAAACGCAGCAAGCCGTTCGCCGCCCAGGATCTGCAGCAACTCAAGGCTTACGCCGCCGAACAGGGTTGTCCGGACCTTCAAAGCTGGGACAGCGGTTTCTACGGTGAAAAACTCCGCGAACAACGTTACAGCGTTGCCCAGGAAGCCCTGCGCGCGTATTTCCCGATCGACAAAGTACTGGGCGGCCTGTTCGCCATTGTCCAGCGTCTGTATGGCATCGAAATCACCGAGCAGAAAGGCTTCGACACCTGGCACCCGGATGTCCGCCTGTTCGAAATCAAGGAAAACGGCCAGCACGTCGGACGTTTCTTCTTCGACCTCTACGCTCGCGCCAACAAGCGTGGCGGCGCATGGATGGACGGCGCCCGTGACCGTCGTCGCACCGCTGAAGGCGTGTTGCAAAGCCCGGTGGCCAATCTGGTGTGCAACTTCACCCCGGCCGACAGCGGCAAGCCTGCCCTGCTGACCCACGATGAAGTCACCACCCTGTTCCACGAATTCGGCCATGGCCTGCATCACCTGCTGACCCGCGTCGAACATGCCGGCGTGTCCGGCATCAACGGCGTGGCCTGGGACGCGGTCGAGTTGCCGAGCCAGTTCATGGAAAACTGGTGCTGGGAGCCGGAAGGCCTGGCGCTGATTTCCGGTCACTACGAAACCGGCGAGCCGCTGCCACAGGACCTGCTGGGCAAGATGCTCGCAGCGAAGAACTTCCAGTCCGGCCTGATGATGGTGCGTCAGCTCGAATTCTCGCTGTTCGACTTTGAACTGCACGCCACCCACGGCGACGGCCGCAGCGTGCTGCAAGTGCTCGAAGGCGTGCGCGACGAGGTGTCGGTCATGCGTCCACCGGCCTACAACCGCTTCCCCAACAGCTTCGCGCACATTTTCGCCGGCGGTTACGCGGCGGGTTACTACAGTTACAAATGGGCGGAAGTGCTGTCGGCCGATGCCTTCTCCAAGTTCGAAGAAGACGGCGTGCTCAATGCCGATACCGGTCGCGCCTTCCGCGAAGCGATCCTGGCGCGCGGCGGCTCGCAGGAGCCCATGGTGCTGTTCGTCGACTTCCGTGGCCGCGCCCCGTCGATTGACGCACTCTTGCGCCACAGCGGCCTGAGTGAGGACGCAGCAGCATGAGCGAGGGGCCTGTGAAGACGAAAAAACGCTTCATCGCCGGGGCGGTCTGCCCGGCGTGCAGCGAGCCGGACAAGTTGATGATGTGGAACGAAGACGACGTCCCGCATCGCGAGTGCGTGGCCTGCGGCTATTCCGATACGTTGAATGAACAAGGGCTGTCGGTGCCCAAGGAATTGGGCACGCGGGTCAACACATCGGCGCTGAAGGCGCCGGACGCCAAGGTTCAGGCGGTGCAGTTTTTCCCCAACCCCAAGCTGAAGAAAAAGCCTGACGAACCGCACTGACGGCCATCACCTCCCATAGCGCAATGCTCTGGGAGGTGCCGGTTACTGGACGTTGGCCGACTTGAACCAGTTCTTCATCGAGCACGCGGCGAACGGACTGGTGCTGCACTCCCCATTAGCCAGGGCCGAGCGCAGCTTGTCGGCATCGGCCTGCATCATGTAACGCACGCCGTCCTTGAAGTGACCGCTTTCGCCAAAGCCACCCTGAGTCATTTCGTTCAGCGCATCTTCCTTGCTCCAGCCTTGCACGACCACCCGGTACATGGCCGCCATCAGGCCGGTACGGTCCGAGCCGTGTTTGCAGTGCATCAGCACCGGCCCCTTGGCCTCGGCGGCCTGGATGGCACGAAGGGCCTTGAGGACATCGGCATCGTCCACGTGGTTGGTCCGATAGGGCAGTTGCACCTGGTCGATACCGGGCGCCGCCAACCAGCTGGAATCGGATTCAGGCAGGAAGTTGATGACGGTGGCCACCTTCAGCTTCATCAGCAACGGGACGGCGCCGCGATCCGGTAATGCGCTGCGGTAGAGGGTCGGGGACATCTGGAAAAGGTTGTACTGAGCCTCGACCGGTTGAGCCCACTCCGCAGGACGGGGCTCGACCGCATCGTCCGCGCAGGCAGCAGTCAGGTTGAACAGGGCGACCAGCGACAGGCACATCGCGGGGATCAGGCGTAGGGACATGTTCGGCGACCGTATAAAGAATGGCAGGTGGCGCGAGAGTGAACCCACGGCAGTCAAAGGTCCGTGAGCCGACTGTCAAAGAATCGTGAACGCGCCTGTTCCGATGCGGTATTCATCAAAATATAATTCCGCCGGTTAATTGCAACTAAGCCTGCATGCTTTGCACACAGGCTTGGTATATAACGGCCTTATGGATTGACGATGCTGGAGTAGGCTTTGGCCAACGCCAACAATTTTTGTTTATCGTCGTTATCAATATCGCCATCTCCATCTACATCGCTTTTTACCGTTCGGATGTTGAAGGATCGACCGCCATCGCTGGAGACCGCCGTTACGAATACCGAATCCACCAGAGACTCCGAAGCCTCCTGTTTCATTGGGTCCCAGCCAGATTCCTTGCGAGCCAGTTGCATGGACACCTGGGCTTCACGAGGGTTGGTTGGAACCGGGGCCAATAGTTGTAAAAAGATACCGCGCTGATTAAAAAAGGACATGTTCTAATTCCATTTAATAAGTTAAGACACGACAGTTCGTGTGAGATGAATACTACTTATCAAGTTGGTAAAAACGCTATTCGTCATATGTTTCCCAGAATTGCATGAAGTTGAATTCATCCAGCAATTCACTGAGAAGAAGGTATGTTCAGACAGGCAGAGCGCCGAACGGCACTGGCCGGTACGCCGGACCTTCGATACTGTATGCACATACAGCTACGAGTATAGTCCGATGAATACGCCTTTGCCTCCACGCGGTCGCGGCACCGCCACGAACCCGCACAACCGTTTCGCGCCGAATCGCTCGGTGACGGAGGACGATGGCTGGTACCAGGAAGCGCCAATGACCCAGGGCACCGAGGTGCGCATCGAGACGGCCAAAACCATCATCACCCGCAATAACTCGCCGGACCTGCCCTTCGATCGCTCGATCAATCCCTATCGGGGCTGTGAACATGGATGCATCTATTGTTACGCGCGGCCCAGCCACGCCTATTGGGACATGTCGCCCGGGCTGGATTTCGAAACCAGACTGATCGCCAAGACCAACGCCGCCGATGTGCTTGAGGAACAGCTGTCCAAACGCGGCTATCAATGCGCGCCGATCAACCTGGGCTCCAACACCGATCCCTATCAACCTATCGAACGCGAGCACAAGATCACCCGCCAGACCCTGGAGGTGCTCCTTCGCTACCGTCACCCGGTGACGATTATCACCAAAGGCTCATTGATCCTGCGCGACCTGGACCTGCTGGCCGAACTCGCCGAGCAACGACTGGTGGCAGTGATGATCAGCCTCACCACCCTGGACGATGAACTCAAACGCATCCTCGAACCCCGCGCCGCCGCACCCAAGGCCCGGCTCCGGGCAATCCGCGTGATGCGCGAGGCCGGGATCCCGGTGGGCGTGCTGTGCTCGCCGATGATTCCGATGATCAACGACAGCGAACTCGAAAGCCTGCTGACCGAAGCCCAGGCGGCAGGCGCACAAAGTGCGGCCTACATGATGTTGCGCCTGCCCCTGGAAGTCGCACCGTTGTTCGAAGAATGGCTCACGGCCCACTATCCTCAGCGCGCTGCCCATGTGTTGAGCCTGATCCGCCAGAGTCGTGGCGGTGAGCTTTACGACAGTCAATTTGGCAGCCGGATGCGGGGCGAAGGCCCGTTCGCTGATCTGCTCGCGCAGCGCTTCGCCAAAACCATCAAGCGTCTGGGGCTCAATCGACGGGAGGGTTTTAACCTGGACTGCACGGCCTTCTGTCCGCCGGGTCGCCAGATGTCGTTGATCTGACAATTGGCCTAAGGTTGAGTGAGGGGAAACGTCTGGCGAGCTTAGGCTGGTCACGTTTTGTATAATCTGTAACACACGTGCTAGAGCGGTTGATTCAGTTTGAGTTAAGTTTCGGCCGCTACCTTATTCATCGAGTGACTGACGGGTCGGGATCTCTCGCCTGAATGTTTTTTAGACAGCCACTGGCTTCACACCGGACAAAACGGGAAAATTCCCTGAACTCCGCCAATGAGGATGAATTCATGAGTGACAAGGATAAACAGCCGTTGGCTGCGTCGGCTTCTGCCCAACCCGAGACGGAAACCGCCGATGCAGCGTTGAAACATATCGTTGACGGCTTTTTGCATTTTCATCATGAGATCTTTCCGCAGCAGGAAGAACTCTTCAAGAAACTCGCAACGGCGCAACAGCCACGGGCGATGTTCATCACCTGCGCCGACTCGCGCATCGTGCCGGAACTGATCACCCACAGCTCGCCGGGCGATCTGTTCGTGACCCGTAATGTCGGCAACGTCGTACCGCCGTACGGTCAGATGAACGGGGGCGTTTCCACCGCCATCGAGTACGCGGTGCTGGCGTTGGGCGTGCAGCACATCATCATCTGCGGCCACTCCGATTGCGGCGCGATGCGTGCGGTGCTCAATCCCGGTAGCCTGGAAAAGATGCCCACGGTCAAAGCCTGGTTACAGCATGCGGAAGTCGCGAAGACCATGGTCCACGACAACTGCAACTGCGCCGACGAAAACGAGACGATGCACATCCTCACCGAGGAAAATGTCATCGCTCAATTGCAGCACTTGCGAACCCATCCCTCGGTAGCCTCGCGCATTGCAAACGGGCAACTGTTTATCCATGGCTGGGTCTACGACATCGAAACCAGCGCAATCAAAGCTTACGACGCGGATCAGAGTCGCTTCCTGCCCCTCGACGGCAGCCATCCGATTCCGGTGGCGACGCCTAAAGCGCGCTTCTAACCCCTCCTAAATCCAGTGTGGTTTGGCCGTGGCTGCTGATCGAGCAGCCCGGCTTTGCCATGCCTGAAGAAAACTTCGGGAGAATCACCATGCGTGCTGCGCAACTCAAAGCTGTTCTGCCACGGGAGCTGCTGGCTTCAGTGGTTGTGTTTCTGGTCGCCCTGCCCCTGTGCATGGGCATCGCCATCGCCTCGGGATTGCCACCCTCGAAAGGACTGATCACCGGGATCGTCGGGGGGTTGGTCGTGGGCTGGCTCGCGGGCTCGCCATTGCAAGTCAGCGGTCCGGCGGCGGGGCTGGCCGTTCTGGTGTTCGAACTGGTGCGCCAGCACGGCATCGCCATGCTCGGGCCGATCCTGCTGCTCGCTGGTTTTCTGCAATTGGTGGCCGGACGCTTGAAGCTGGGCTGCTGGTTTCGGGTCACGGCGCCCGCGGTGGTGTACGGGATGCTCGCCGGGATTGGCGTGCTGATCGTGCTGTCACAGGTGCATGTGATGCTCGACGCGGTGCCGAAGCCGTCGGGACTGGATAACCTGGCTGCCTTCCCCGCTGCGGTGATCCAGGCGCTACCGTCGTTAGGCTGGCAGGCCGGATTACTCGGGCTGTCGACGATTGCGGTGATGTGGATGTGGGAAAAATTTCGCCCGCATTCCCTGCGCTTTATTCCCGGCGCCTTGCTCGGTGTCGGTTTGGCAACGGTCGCCAGTTTGATGCTCGCTTTGGAGGTCAAACGCGTCGAGGTCCCGGCCAATCTGGCGGAAGCCATCGACTGGCTCAAACCGGCGGACTTGCTCAATCTCGCCGACCCGACTTTGTTGATCGCCGCTTTCGCCGTGGCCTTCATCGCCAGCGCTGAAACCCTGCTGTCGGCCGCTGCGGTGGACCGCATGCACAGCGGCCAGCGCTCGGACTTTGACCGGGAGCTGTCGGCGCAAGGCGTCGGCAACATGCTTTGCGGTCTGCTCGGCGCACTGCCGATGACCGGGGTGATCGTGCGCAGTTCGGCCAACGTTCAGGCCGGCGCGACCACCCGAATGTCGACGATCTTCCATGGCCTGTGGCTGCTGGCGTTCGTGTTGCTGCTGTCGAGCGTGCTGCAAAGCATCCCGGTGGCGAGCCTGGCGGGGGTGCTGGTGTACACCGGTTTCAAACTGGTCGACCTCAAAGCCTTCCGTGGTTTGGGTCGCTACGGCCGGATGCCGATGTTTACCTACGCGGCGACCGCGCTGGCGATCATCTTCACCGACCTGCTCACCGGGGTGCTGATCGGCTTCGGTTTGACCCTGGCCAAACTGGCGTGGAAAGCCTCGCGCTTGAAGATCAGCCTGATCGATCTGCCCAAGGATGGGGAGATGGAGTTGCGCCTGATTGGCGCGGCGACCTTCCTGAAAGTGCCGGCGCTGACCCAGGTGCTGGGCAGCATTCCGCCAGGTGCGACGGTGCATGTGCCGCTCAACAACCTGAGCTATATCGATCATTCGTGTCTGGAGTTGCTGGAGGAATGGGGTCGGGCCAATGCGGCGAAGGGGTCGACCCTGTTGATCGAAGCGCGGGGGTTGAAACGCAGGCTGGAGGGGCGGTTACGTACCACCACTGGTGTGGGAACCGCTGGCTGAAACACAACCTTGCAGGAGCGAGCATGCGCGGGATGGGCGCGAACAATAACGCGGGGAGCCTGACACCCAGCGGCGTTCTGAAGTCCATCGCGAGCGTGCTCGCGCCTACGGAGATAGCGTTATGCGGCCGGCTGATCCAGCTCCAGGCCCACGCCCAAACGGCGCGACATGCACGGCCAGCGCTTCCACGCGGCGCCGGTGTCCGGGCTGCTGAGCTTCTCGCGGTAGGCTTCCACCGACTCCAGTGCAAAGCTTTCGTCGTCGAGCATGCTGTCCACCGCGTGGTGCACCACTTCGTCCAGTTGGTTGGCAAATGCCTCACCGATCAGCTGGTGGGCAATGAGGTTGGCGACAGTCATGTCCAAGGGGATCAGTGGCTGGCCAAAATGCTTGATGTACAGGTCATTGACCTCTTCGACAAACCGATGCGCCAGGTAAGCTTCATCCAGCAGGCTGTCGAGCCCGACGTGCCCGGTCATGATGTCCGGCGGCTGGAGGAAGTACTGTTCGGCGATTTTCAGCACCGGTTTGATCTGCGACTCGATACCCGCTTCCCTCGCCACTTCATTCGCTGCATCCAGCAGGTCAGGCACTTCATCGATGTAGGCGGCGACAAAACGCGTCAGCACGCCGTTGGCATCCGTTTCCGGCAATTGGATCGACGGATGCAGGTGAGGCAATTTACCTTCCAGCTGACGCGTCAACAGGCCGGTCTCGGCCTCGTGTTGTTGGGCTTTTTGGATCTGCTCGCGCAATGCGGCGGTGTTCATGAAAACTCCAGGAAACAAAGGCAATGAAATAGGGAAGACATAACTTAGCTGGCTTATGAAAAACGCTAAGACGCATTTGTCATAATTATTTCATCCTTGAGACATCACAGTTATATCGATTTGCCACCACTCGTCCGCATCCTTCTCCATTCGGGACCTTGAACGCAAGTCCGACCTGTTTCAGATGATTTACGCCGTCACGTTGCGAGGTAGCAGTCGCTGTCTATACTCGGGTTGGAAATGGAGTTAGCTGATGACGTCCGACTGCACACGCAGCAAGACCCGGCGATTCAAGTTCGTAGTCTGAAAAAGCCGCTCCCTTGCCGCAGGTGAAAGCCGGCGGGATAACAAGAACGATAAGGGGAACCCGCAATGATGCGACATCCACACGTCTGGATGGGCCTCCTGTTGTGGTCGATTTTCAGTCAGGCGCAAGCCGCCTGGACTGTGAATATGGCGCCGGGAGCGACTGAAATCAGTCACGCAGTATTCGACCTGCACATGACCATTTTCTGGATCTGTGTAGTGATCGGCATCATCGTCTTCGGCGCCATGTTCTGGTCGATGATCCTCCACCGCCGCTCGACCGGGCAGGTGGCTGCAAAATTTCATGAAAGCACCACCGTCGAAATCCTCTGGACCATCGTGCCCTTCCTGATCCTGGTGGCCATGGCGGTTCCTGCGACGGCGACCCTGATCAAGATGTACGACGCCAGTGAGCCGGATATCGATATCCAGGTCACGGGCTACCAGTGGAAATGGCACTACAAGTACCTGGGCCAGGACGTCGAGTTCTTCAGCAACCTGGCCACGCCCGCCGACCAGATCCACAACAAGGAAGCCAAAGGCGAGCACTACCTGCTGGAGGTCGACAAGCCGCTGGTGCTGCCGATTGGCGCCAAGGTGCGCTTCCTCGTGACCTCCGCCGACGTGATCCACTCCTGGTGGGTGCCGGCCTTCGCGGTCAAGCGTGATGCGATCCCCGGTTTCGTCAATGAAGCCTGGACCCGTATCGACAAGCCCGGCATCTATCGCGGTCAGTGCGCCGAATTGTGCGGCAAGGACCACGGTTTCATGCCGATCGTGGTCGAGGTCAAGGAAAAGGCCGATTACGACAAATGGCTGGGCGAACGTAAAGCCGAGGCCATGCAGCTCAAGGAGCTGACCAGCAAGGAATGGACCCTCGACGAACTCAAGGAACGCGGCGACAAGATCTATCACACCACCTGCGTGGCGTGTCACCAGGCCGAAGGCCAGGGCCTGCCGCCCATGTTCCCGGCGCTCAAAGGCTCGAAAATCGCTACCGGACCGAAGGAAGGTCACCTGAGCCTCGTCTTCCACGGCAAGCCCGGCACCGCCATGGCGGCATTCGGCAAGCAGCTTTCGGAAGTCGATATCGCAGCGGTCGTGACCTACGAACGTAACGCCTGGGGCAACAACAAAGGCGACATGGTCACGCCTAAAGAAGTGCTGGAGCTGAAACAGGCGGAAAGCAAATGACCCGGTCTATTGCGCATGTAAGGAACCGGTCGGGGCAGCGCGCCCCGGCCTGCCCAGCCCATCTGTTTGCAGGAGACACGCCATGAGCGCCGTCATCGATGACCATGGTCATGCCACCGATCACGCCCACGGCCCCGCCAAGGGCCTGATGCGCTGGGTGCTGACCACCAACCACAAGGACATCGGCACCCTGTACCTGTGGTTCGCCTTTTCCATGTTCCTGCTCGGCGGTTCGTTTGCGATGGTCATTCGCGCCGAGCTGTTCCAGCCGGGACTGCAAATCGTCGAACCGGCGTTTTTCAACCAAATGACCACCATGCACGGCCTGGTGATGGTGTTCGGTGCGGTGATGCCAGCGTTCGTCGGCCTCGCCAACTGGATGATCCCGTTGATGATCGGCGCGCCTGACATGGCCCTGCCACGGATGAACAACTTCAGCTTCTGGCTCCTGCCGGCGGCGTTCATCCTGCTGGTGTCGACCCTGTTCACCCCTGGGGGCGGACCGAACTTCGGCTGGACGTTCTACGCCCCGCTGTCGACCACCTACGCGCCGGAAAGCGTGACGTTCTTCATCTTCGCCATCCACCTGATGGGGATCAGTTCGATCATGGGCGCGATCAACGTGATCGCCACCATCCTCAACCTGCGCGCCCCCGGCATGACGTTGATGAAAATGCCGCTGTTCGTCTGGACCTGGCTGATCACCGCGTTCCTGCTGATCGCAGTGATGCCGGTACTGGCCGGGTGCGTGACGATGATGCTGATGGACATCCACTTCGGCACCAGCTTCTTCAGTGCGGCGGGTGGCGGTGATCCGGTGTTGTTCCAGCATGTGTTCTGGTTCTTCGGTCACCCCGAGGTGTACATCATGATCCTGCCGGCCTTCGGTGCCGTCAGCTCGATCATTCCGACGTTCTCGCGCAAGCCGTTGTTCGGCTACACCTCGATGGTCTACGCCACGGCGAGCATCGCGTTCCTTTCTTTCATCGTCTGGGCGCACCACATGTTCGTGGTCGGCATTCCGCTGGTAGGCGAGTTGTTCTTCATGTACGCCACGCTGCTGATCGCCGTGCCGACCGGGGTGAAGGTGTTCAACTGGGCCAGCACCATGTGGCAAGGCTCGCTGACCTTCGAGACGCCGATGCTGTTCGCGGTGGCGTTCGTGATCCTGTTCTCCATCGGCGGCTTCTCCGGGCTGATGCTGGCCATCGCGCCGGCGGACTTCCAGTACCAGGACACCTACTTCGTGGTCGCGCATTTCCACTACGTGCTGGTGCCAGGGGCGATCTTCGGGATCTTCGCCTCGGCCTACTACTGGATGCCGAAATGGACCGGCCACATGTACGACGAAACCCTCGGCAAGCTGCACTTCTGGCTCTCGTTCATTGGCATGAACATGGCGTTCTTCCCGATGCACTTCGTGGGCCTGGCCGGCATGCCGCGGCGGATTCCGGACTACAACCTGCAATTTGCCGACTTCAACATGGTGTCGTCGATTGGCGCGTTCATGTTCGGCACCACGCAGCTGTTCTTCCTGTTCATCGTGATCAAGACCATTCGCGGCGGCCCGCCAGCACCGGCCAAACCGTGGGATGGCGCGGAAGGCCTGGAGTGGAGCATTCCGTCACCGGCGCCGTATCACACGTTCACTACGCCACCGGAAGTGAAATGAACACCGCTCCTACAGAGGGTGGTGTAGAGAGGAGCTGCCATGGCTGACTCGATTTCGATGAAAAAACTGGTCACCCGCCTGTTGCTGGTGGTGGTGGCGATGTTTGTCTTCGGGTTTGCCCTGGTGCCGATCTACGACGTGATGTGCAAGGCGTTCGGCATCAACGGCAAGACCGCCGGGCAGTATGAGGGCGAGCAAACCGTCGATGCCTCGCGGCAGGTTCGCGTGCAGTTTTTGACGACCAATTCCGTCGACATGTCCTGGGACTTCTACCCCAAGAGCGACGAGTTGACGGCTCACCCGGGAGCGGTGAACGAAATGATCTTCATCGCGCACAACCCGACCGACAAGCCAATGAGCGCGCAAGCGGTGCCGAGCATCGCGCCGAGCACCGCCGCGGCGTATTTCCACAAGACCGAATGTTTCTGCTTTACCCAGCAAGTGCTGCAGCCCGGTCAACGGATCGAGATGCCGGTACGTTTCATCGTCGACCGTGACATGCCCAAGGATGTGAAGCACCTGACGCTGTCCTACACGCTGTTCGATATCACCGCCCGACATCCACCGGTGGCTGTAAATACTGGCGGCTGAGCGTGCCCGATAAGGAGAACAATAAATGGCAACTCATGAGCACTATTACGTACCGGCCCAGAGCAAGTGGCCGATCATCGCCACGGTCGGCATGTTCACCACCGTGTTCGGCCTGGCCACCTGGTTCAACGACCTGAAAGCCGCGCGCCCTGAATCCCACGGCCCGCTGATCTTTTTCGTCGGCGGCCTGCTGCTGGCGTACATGCTGTTCGGCTGGTTCGGCACCGTGGTCAAGGAAGGGCGCGCCGGGCTGTACAGCGCGCAGATGGATCGCTCGTTCCGCTGGGGCATGAGCTGGTTCATTTTCTCCGAAGTGATGTTCTTCATCGCCTTCTTCGGTGCACTGTTTTACGTGCGTCACGTGTCCGGTCCGGCACTCGGCGGTGAAGGCCCGAAAGGTATCGCGCATATGCTCTGGCCGAACTTCGAGTTCGTCTGGCCGCTGCTGAACAACCCTGACTCGAAACTGTTCCCGCCGCCCAAGGAGGTCATCAGCCCCTGGGGCCTGCCGCTGCTCAACACCATTTTACTGGTCAGCTCCAGCGTCACCGTGACCCTCGCCCACCATGCCTTGAAAAAGGGCCATCGCGGCGCGCTGAAAATCTGGCTGGCGATCACCGTGTTGCTGGGTTGCGCATTTCTCGGCTTTCAAGCCGAAGAGTACATGCATGCCTACCACGAACTGGGCCTGACCCTGGGTTCGGGCATCTACGGCGCGACCTTCTTCATGCTGACCGGCTTCCACGGCGCCCACGTGACCATCGGCACCATCATCCTGTTCGTGATGTTGATGCGGATCATGCGCGGGCACTTCGACAACGACCATCAGTTCGGCTTCGAGGCAGCGAGTTGGTACTGGCACTTCGTGGACGTGGTGTGGATCGGGCTGTTCGTTTTCGTCTACGTGCTTTGAACGTTTGACGTATCGAACTACCAAGGCACGTGCGACACCAACTGGCCGCTGAAAAAACCCCAGGCAATCAAGCCGACGGTCGCGGCGGCCAGGGCCACACGAACACTCAAGGCAATGACGAGGCGGTTCGAGCTGCTGTCGTCCTTGACCAGAAAAAACAGGCCGCTGAACAGGCTGACAACCGTGGCAATCAGCATCAGGACGATAGCTGCTTTGAGCATGGTGGGGCTCCGGGGGAAAGGCGATGCACTTGAGTATAGCTATCGCGATGACCGACTTTCTGGCGACGCCATGAAGCGCTTCAAGCCGGGGGTCGTGCCGACCCTGGTGGTCGCGCTCCTGCTGCCGCTGCTGGTGTCGCTTGGCTTCTGGCAACTGAGCCGCGGCGCGGAGAAAAGCGCACTGCTGCATACCTATGCCGAGCGCCGTGTCGCCGAACCGATGGCCAGCACCGAGTTGCAACACAGCGAAGACCCAGCGTTCCGCCGCGTCCGCCTGCATGGCCAGTTCGATGCCGTCCACAGCCTGCTGCTGGATAACCGTCAGCGTGACGGCAAGGTGGGCGTCGAGTTGTTGCAACCTTTTCAGGATCAGGCCACCGGCCTGTGGCTGCTGGTCAATCGCGGCTGGCTGCCGTGGCCGGACCGGCGTACACCGCCGCAATTCAGCACACCGACCCAGGCGTTGAGCCTGGATGCCTGGGTCTACGTGTCGCCTGGCGCGACCTTCCAGCTGCACGCCGACCCGAACGCCACCACCTGGCCTGAGTTAATCACCGCGGTCGAGCCGGCGAAGCTCTGGACGGCGCTGGACCGTGAGGGCTTCGCCTACGAATTACGCGCAGAAAGCGGCCCCGCGTCCTACCAGGCCGATTGGCCGGTGGTCGCCATGGGCCCGGAAAAACATATCGCTTATGCCGTGCAGTGGTTCGCCATGGCGATCGCCCTGCTTGGCCTTTTCATTTACCTCGGCTGGCACAACGCAAAGGAGAAACACCATGGGAGCGGCCATGAATCCACCCAGCATGTCTGAGGCGAAAACGCCGGCGAACCGGCGCAAGGGCCGCTTGCAGCTGTTGCTGATCCTGCTGGGGGTGATCGGTCCGATGATCCTCGCCACCGGCATGTACAAATTGCAGTTCTGGGTGCCGGAGGGGCGCAGCTATCACGGCGAACTGATCGGCAACGGCCAGACCCGCGCCGACCTCGGCGTTCAGGCGCAGGAGGAGCGCTGGCAGATGCTGGTGACGGCGCCGAAGGAGTGCTCGGTGGACTGCCAGCAGTTGGTGTACCTGGCGCGACAAATCCAGATCGGCCTCGGCCGCGATGCGTCACGCGCCAGCCATGCACTGGCCGCTGCGCAGCCATTGAGCGCCGACTACGAGGCCAAGCTGAGCCGTGAATACCCGCAGCTGCAACGCTACCCCATGGACCTGACTACGTTCAGCAAGACGACCGGTGACAAAGCCGTGCCGCAGCTGTGGATCATCGATCCGCACGGCAATCTGGTGCTGCGCTACGACCCGACCGTGAAGGGTAAGGACCTGCTCAACGACCTGCGTCACCTGCTGAAACTGTCGAACATCGGATAAGGGCATCGTCATGGCCAAACCTGGATTTCGCCTCGCGCTGTTTGCCACCCTGCTGGCACTGATTGTGGTGTTACTCGGCGCCTACACCCGTCTGACCCACGCGGGCCTCGGCTGCCCGGACTGGCCCGGCTGCTACGGCTTTATCAGCGTGCCGAAAAGCGAGGCCCAGCTGGCCCACGCCGAGCTGCATTTTCCCGATGCACCTGTCGAAGCGCACAAGGGCTGGAACGAGATGGTCCACCGCTATTTCGCTGGCACGCTGGGCTTGCTGATCTCGGTGCTGGCCGGCCGCGCATGGGTGCATCGTCGCCATCCGGGACAACCGGTGAAGCTGCCGTTGTTTCTGCTGGCGGTGGTGTTCGCCCAGGCGGCGTTCGGTATGTGGACGGTCACGCTAAAACTGTGGCCGCAGGTGGTGACCGGGCATTTGCTCGGTGGTTTTGCGACGTTGAGCCTGCTGTTCCTGCTGACGTTGCGCCTGTCTGGCGTGCTGCCGGCGTTGACGGTGCCCCGGCGCCTGCAATACTGGGCGACGGCCGGGTTGCTGCTGGTGATCCTGCAAATTGCCCTCGGCGGCTGGGTCAGTTCCAACTACGCCGCCGTGGCCTGCATCGACTTCCCGACCTGCCACGGCCAATGGCTGCCGCCGGCGGACTTCGCCAACGGCTTTCACCTGACGCAGCACATCGGCCCCAATTACCTCGGCGGGCAACTCGACAGCGATGCGCGCACCGCAATTCACCTGACCCATCGCATCGGCGCCTTGCTGGTCACGCTGGTGCTGCTCGGCCTGGCCTGGCAACTGAAAGTGGTCGGCATGACGCGCCTGGCGGGTCTGGTGCTGATCGCCCTCGCCGCACAAATCACCCTTGGCATCAGCAACGTGCTGTTTCACCTGCCGCTGCCGGTGGCCGTCGCGCATAACGCCGGCGGTGCTGCGTTGCTGCTGACGATGGTGCTGGTCAATTATCACGCGCGAACCAGCCTGGTTCGGGTCAGGCAGCCATCCCCGGCGCGCTGGCGCTTCAGCCCGCGTAAACATTCAGCCGGGCCCATAACAATAAAAGGAGAGATGCCATGGCGACTCTGATCGGCGCAGGTCACAGCCAGGCGATCTGGCGTGACTACCTGGAGCTGACCAAACCGAAAGTGGTGGTGCTGATGCTCATCACCTCGCTGGTCGGCATGTTTCTCGCGACCCGCGCGGGGGTGCCGTGGACCGTGCTGGTCTTCGGCAACCTGGGGATTGCGTTGTGTGCCGGCGGGGCGGCAGCGGTCAATCATGTGGTGGACCGGCGGATCGACGCAGTGATGGCGCGCACCCACAAACGGCCCTTGGCCGAAGGCCGGGTTTCGCCGGCGGCGGCGCTGACGTTTGCCCTGGTCCTGGCACTGCTGGGCCAGGCTTTGTTGCTGGCGTTTACCAATCCGCTGACGGCGTGGCTGACCCTCGCCTCGCTGCTCGGTTACGCCGTGGTCTACACCGGTTTCCTCAAGCGCGCGACGCCGCAGAACATCGTCATCGGCGGCCTGGCCGGGGCCGCCCCGCCACTGCTTGGCTGGACCGCCGCCACTGGTCACGTCAGCGCCGAACCGTTGCTGCTGGTGCTGATCATCTTCGCCTGGACCCCGCCGCACTTCTGGGCCCTGGCCATTCACCGCAAGGAGGAATACGCCAAGGCCGACATTCCGATGCTGCCGGTGACCCACGGCGAGCACTACACCAAGATTCATATCCTGCTGTACACCTTTGCGTTGCTGGCCGTGAGCCTGATGCCCTACGTGATCCACATGAGCGGCATGCTCTACCTGATTTGCGCGCTGGGATTGGGGGCGAGGTTTCTGCAATGGGCCGTGGTGCTGTACCGTGGCACTCGGCCGCACGCGGCGATCAACACGTTCAAGTACTCTATCTACTACTTGTTCCTGCTGTTTATCGCGCTGCTCGTAGACCATTACTTACTGTTGAACCTATGACTCGAACCCAGAAAACCGTCTTCATCCTTGTCGCCCTGATCGCGCTGGTCCTGGGCCTGACCATCAATAAAGTGCTGTCCGGCAAAGGCCAGGGTGATCCGACCGCATTGATCGACGCCGGTATCATCCTGCTGCCGCAAAGCCGCAACCTGCCGGACGTGACGATGACCGATCAGGACGGCAAGCCGGTGGCGGTCAATGAGCTCAAGGACAAATGGTCGCTGCTGTTCTTCGGCTACACCTTCTGTCCGGACATCTGCCCGACCACCCTCGCCCAACTGCGCCAGATCAAGAGCGAACTGCCGCCGGAGGCTGTGGATAAATTGCAGATCGTCCTGGTCAGCGTCGATCCGAACCGCGACACGCCCAAGCAGCTCAAGCAATACCTGGGTTACTTCGATCCGCAGTTCCAGGGCCTGACGGCGGCGTCGGTGGAGGACATCCAGAAACTGGCCAACGCGGTGAGCATTCCGTTTATCCCGGCGGACACCAGCAAGCCGAATTACACGGTTGACCACAGCGGTAACCTGGCGGTGATCGGCCCGGACGGCACACAGCGTGGGTTCATCCGCGCGCCGCTGAACAACGCCAAGCTGATAGCGCAGTTGCCGGTGATGCTCAAACGCAAGTAACAGCACATCCCCTGTAGGAGCGAGCACGCTCGCGATGGACGTGAACGATAACGCTGGAAGCCTGACACCCAGCGGTGTTCTGAAGACCATCGCGAGCGTGCTCGCTCCTACAGGGGAAGAATTGCAGGCAAAAAAATGGGGCGCATTTGAATGCGCCCCATTTTTCGTTACGGCTTCAGATCAGAACGCCGGCACTACCGCGCCTTTGTACTTCTCGAGAATGAAGGCTTTGACTTCCGGGCTGTGCAGCGCGGCAACCAGCTTCTTCATGTCTTCGCTGTCCTTGTTGTCCGCGCGGGCAACGAGGATGTTCACGTACGGCGAGTCGCTGCCTTCGATAACCAGGGCGTCCTTGGACGGGTCGAGCTTGGCTTCGAGCGCGTAGTTGGTGTTGATCAGCGCCAGGTCGACCTGGGTCAGCACGCGCGGGATGGTCGCGGCTTCCAGTTCGCGGAATTTCAGGTCTTTGCTATTTGCGGTGATGTCTTTGACAGTCGACAGGATGTTGGTCGGATCCTTCAATGTGATCAGGCCAGACTTGGCGAGCAGCAGCAGGGCACGGCCGCCGTTGGTGGCATCGTTCGGGATCACCACGGTGGCGCCGCCCGGCAGTTCGGCGAGTGTTTTGTATTTGCTGGAGTAAGCACCCAGCGGCTCCAGATGCACGCCGGCCACGGCGACCAGATCGGTGCCCTTGGCCTTGTTGAATTCATCGAGGTACGGCTGGTGCTGGAAGAAGTTGGCGTCAAGACGCTTCTCGGCCACTTGCACGTTCGGCTGGATGTAGTCGGTGAAGACTTTGACTTTCAGGTCTACGCCTTCCTTGGCCAGGGTCGGCTTCACGAATTCGAGGATTTCTGCGTGCGGAACCGGGGTGGCCGCCACGGTCAGGGTGTCGGCGTGGGCGGAAAAGGCTGCAACGGCAGCGAACGCGACGAGTAGTTTTTTCATTCAGCTAACTCCTTGTGAATACCCGCCAGCAGCGCCAATCCAAGGCGTCCGCCAGCGAGGACCGGCCTGATTATTTACGCGAAAAGTGTACGACCAACTTGTCGCCAACGGTTTGCAGCACTTGTACCAGCACCAGCAGCAAAATCACGGTGACGATCATGACGTCGGTCTGGAAACGCTGGTAACCGAAACGGATCGCCAGGTCGCCGAGACCACCGGCGCCCACCACACCGGCCATCGCCGTGTAGGACACCAGTGTAATAGCTGTCACCGTAATCGCCGCGAAGATGCCCGGACGGGCTTCCGGCAGCAAGGCATTGGTGATGATCTGACGTGTCGTCGCGCCCATGGCCTGGGTCGCTTCAATGATGCCGCGATCAACTTCACGCAGGGCGGTTTCCACCAGCCGCGCGAAGAACGGCGTGGCGCCCACCACCAGCGGCGGAATCGCACCGGCAACACCCAGCGACGTGCCGGTGATCAACACGGTGAACGGAATCATCACGATCAGCAAAATGATGAAAGGCAGCGAACGCAGGATGTTCACCACCAGCGACAACAGTGCGTACACACCTTTGGCTTCGAGCAACTGGCGCGGGCTGCAGAGGAACAACAGCACGCCCAGCGGCAAGCCCAACAGCACGGTGAACAACAGCGAACCGCCGAGCATCAGCAGGGTGTCACCGGTGGCCAGCCAGATTTCGAACCAGTCGATATGGGCGAAGAAACTTGTGACGGCTTCCATCAGCGCAGGACCTCCATGTGGACGTCAGCCGCGGTGAAGCGGGCAAACGCTGCGTCCATGTCGCCGCCGGTGACCGCCAGGGTCAGCTGGCCGTAGGGGATGTCTTTGATGCGGTCGATACGACCGGCCAGGATGCTGTAGTCCACGCCGGTCTCACGAGCGACAGTGCCCAGCAACGGCGCGTAGGTCGCTTCGCCCTGGAAGGTCAGACGCACGATACGACCCGGCACGTGAGCGAAGTCATCACGCTGTTCGCTTTCATCGATTTGCTCGTCTTCCTGCACGAAGCGCTTGGTGGTCGGGTGCTTGGGGTGCAGGAATACCTCGGCCACCGTGCCTTGCTCGACGATCACACCGGCGTCCATCACCGCCACCTGATCACAGACACGACGGATCACGTCCATCTCGTGGGTGATCAGGACGATGGTCAGCTTCAGCTCGCGGTTGATTTCGGCCAGCAATTGCAGGACCGATGCCGTGGTCTGCGGATCGAGCGCGCTGGTGGCTTCGTCGCACAGCAGGATTTTCGGCTTGGTCGCCAGGGCGCGGGCAATGCCGACGCGCTGCTTCTGGCCACCGGACAACTGCGCCGGGTACTTTTTCGCGTGGTCGGACAACCCCACCCGCGCCAGCAACTCGGCGACGCGCTGGTCGATCTCGCCGCGCGACAGCTCGCCAGCCAGGGTCAGCGGCAGCGCGACGTTGTCGGCGACGGTCTTGGACGCCAGCAGGTTGAAGTGCTGGAAAATCATCCCGACCTGCTGACGGAAGCGCCGCAGGCTGTTGGCGTCGAGCGCGGTGACTTCTTCGCCGTCGACGAAGATCTTGCCGCCGCTGGCGTTTTCCAGGCGGTTGATCAGACGCAGCAGGGTACTTTTTCCCGCACCGGAATGACCGATCAGGCCGTAGACCTGACCGTTCTCAATCGTCAGATTGGTCGGGTGCAGGGCGGGGATATCCTTACCGGCGACGCGGTAGGTTTTATGGACGTTTTGAAACTCGATCACGTAGCGAACCTTGTGGGGCGCGTTAGAAAGGGATCAGCGGTTAGCCGGGCGCGCATTTTAGCCTGTCCGTATAGAGGTTATTAGCATTTATTCCGCATTCAACCTTTCATTTGGCAATAACGCGATCAAAGGTCATAAAAAAGGAACGGTTGAAGGCCTCGCCAGTCACTATTTAAGCAACTCGATAACGACCAGGTGCCGTGCCTGGAACCTTGCTCACAAGTCCGGCCCAGGACGAGAACGCAACGAGGAGTTTACGACTGATGAGTACCAAGAAACCTGCCGCCCCCAAAAGCGCACTGGCCGGGACCGATACCCTGGACCGCGGCAACACCAATGCCAAGCTCGACAGCCTGGAAAAATTTCGCTCCGATGCCACCGAACAAGCCCTGCGCACTAACCAGGGCGTGAAGATCGCGGACAACCAGAACACCCTGAAAGTCGGCGCCCGCGGGCCGTCGTTGCTGGAAGACTTCATCATGCGTGAAAAGATCACGCACTTTGACCATGAACGCATTCCCGAGCGCATCGTCCACGCTCGAGGCACGGGTGCTCACGGTGTCTTCCAGACCTACGAGAACCATTCCGTCCTGACCAAGGCCGGGTTCCTGCAGGATCCGGGCAAGAAAACCCCGGTGTTCGTACGTTTTTCCACGGTGCAGGGCCCACGCGGGTCGGGCGATACCGTGCGGGACGTGCGCGGTTTCGCCGTGAAGTTCTTCACCGACGAGGGTAACTTCGACCTGGTGGGTAACAACATGCCGGTGTTTTTCATCCAGGACGCGATCAAGTTTCCTGACTTCGTGCATGCGGTAAAACCCGAGCCGCATAACGAGATTCCTACAGGCGGCTCTGCTCACGATACCTTTTGGGACTTTGTCTCGCTGGTGCCGGAATCCGCACACATGGTGATGTGGGCCATGTCCGACCGGGCGATCCCGAAAAGCCTGCGCAGCATGCAGGGCTTTGGCGTGCATACGTTCCGGCTGGTCAACGCCGAGGGCAAATCGCGTTTCGTCAAATTCCACTGGCGCCCTTCCAACGGCACCTGCTCGCTGGTCTGGGATGAAGCGCAGAAGCTGGCCGGCAAGGACACCGACTATCACCGTCGCGACCTCTGGGAAGCGATCGAGATGGGCGATTATCCCGAATGGGAACTGGGCGTGCAGATCGTCGAAGAGGAGAACGAGCACTCGTTCGATTTCGACATCCTCGACCCGACCAAAATCATCCCCGAAGAAATTGTGCCCATTACGCCGCTGGGCAAAATGACCCTGAACCGCAACCCGGACAATTTCTTCGCCGAAACCGAGCAGGTTGCGTTCTGCCCGGGACATATCGTGCCGGGGATCGACTTCTCCAACGATCCATTGCTGCAAGGTCGGCTGTTTTCCTACACCGACACACAAATCAGCCGACTCGGCGGGCCGAACTTTCACGAGATCCCGATTAACCGTCCGGTGGCGCCGTTCCACAATGGCCAGCGTGACGCGCTGCACCGCACCACCATCGACAAGGGTCGCGCGTCTTACGAACCAAATTCCATCGACGGCGGCTGGCCGAAAGAAACGCCGCCCGCGGCGCAGGATGGCGGTTTCGAAACCTACCCGGAGCGCATCGACGCCAACAAGATCCGTCAGCGCAGCGAGTCGTTCGGCGACCACTTCTCGCAGGCGCGCCTGTTCTTCCATAGCATGAGCAAGCACGAGCAGGAACACATCATCGCCGCCTATAGCTTCGAGTTGGGCAAGGTTGAGCGTGAGTTCATCCGCGCGCGGGAGGTGAATGAGATCCTCGCCAACATCGACCTGGAACTGGCCAAGCGTGTGGCGCAGAACCTGGGCTTGCCGGCACCGAAAGCCGGAACGGTCGACGTGCCGAAGATCTCTTTGGAGCGCTCGCCGGCCTTGAGCCAGGCCAATCTGTTGCCGGGCAATATCAAGTCCCGGAAAGTCGCGATTCTGGCGGCCAACGGTGTCGATGGTGCGGCCATCGATGCGATGAAGAAAGCCCTGAAAGCCGAAGGCGCCCACGCGAAACTGCTTGGCCCGACCTCTGCTCCGGTCACCACGGCTGATGGCAAGGCGTTGCCGGTGGACGCGTCGATGGAAGGGCTGCCGTCCATTGCGTTCGACGCGGTGTTCGTGCCGGGCGGCGCGGCGTCGATCAAGGCGTTGAGCGGTGACGGCGTAGCGCTGCATTACGTGCTGGAAGCGTACAAGCACCTGAAAGCCATCGCGCTGCACGGCGAGGCGAAACAGTTGCTGGATGTGTTGAAGCTGGAGACTGATGCGGGGTTGATCGTGGGGGCGAATGGCAAGTTGGCCAAACCGTTCATTGCCGCGATCGGGCAGCATCGGGTTTGGGATCGGGAGCCTAAGGCCAAGGCGATTCCGGCGTAAGGTATGTATCGATAGCAAGGACGCCTTCGCGGGTAAGCCTGCCCCCACAGATGACCGTGTTGTTCGCAAGAACGCGGTCTAATGGGGGAGCGGGCTTACCCGCGACGCTTTTCAGGGTTTACGCGGACTCAAGACGATTTGTGCCGGGATATTGCGCACAATCTGCTTCTGCACATTCAGGTCAAAGCCCGAATCCAGCTTCTTCACCCGCTTGGTCAGCAACGTGGCCAACCATGGGTAATCCTGGGTCCGTGGCACCTGAATGCTCACGTCACACTGATAATTCACCGTATCCGCGGCAATCGCATCGAGCTGCCGACGAAGCTTGGCCATATCGGTGAGGTTCAACGCCACCGTGGTGCTTTCCGCGGTCGGGTCGATCACCTTTGCCGGCGGCCTGGCTTCTGCCGCCTTGAGCGCGGCTTCGGCTTTATCCAGCTCAGCCTTGCGCGCGTTGACGATGGCGTTGTTGACACCGCCGGTCAGTGCCGGCGCCTTGGGCATCAGCGCCCGGGCACGGCTCAGTGCTGTCGCCGCGGCATTCACATCACCTTTTTGCAGCACGATCTGGCTACGGCGCAGATAGGCTTCGGCCAGTTGCCGCTGGTATTGCTCAAGGGATTGATCGTTGGGTGACTCGGCCTGCAACGCCGCCAGTTGATCCTCGGCGGTGGCCAGTTCGCTGCTGGCGAGGCTTTGCTCGAGCTGTGCGATGGCCGTGGCCCGTGCATCAGTGGCCCCAGGGGCCGCCGGTGGCGTGCTTTGACAGGCCCCTAGTAGCAGCGAAAATGCGACAAGGAGCAGATAACGGGAGGCGAACGGCTTCATTCCTGCGACTCTCTATTTGCGCAAAAAACGAGCAAGTCTACACCCCTCGACGGGGCAGGACAAAACTCAGCAGAAACAGCGCGGCCGCCGTCACCACAATCGACGGGCCCGCCGGGGTGTCCTTGAACCAGGACAACGCCAACCCGCCACACACCGCGAGCATACCCAGCAGGCTCGCGCCCAGCGCCATCTGTTCCGGCGATCGGGCGTGGCGTTGTGCCGCAGCCGCGGGGATGATCAGCAGCGATGTGATCAGCAATACACCGACGATTTTCATCGCCACGGCGATCACCACGGCGATCAGCAACATCAAGGTCAGGCGTAGCGCTGGCACCGGCAAGCCTTCCACTCGCGCCAACTCTTCGTGCACCGTGATCGCCAGCAACGGTCGCCACAACGTGATCAACAACGCGAGCACCGCCGCACTGCCGCCGAGAATCCATGCCAGATCGGTCGGACTGATCGCCAGCAGGTCGCCGAACAGGTACGCCATCAGGTCGATCCGTACTTCGTGCATGAAGCTTAGTACGACCAGGCCGAGAGAGAGCGTACTCGGTGCGAGAATTCCCAACAGGGTGTCGGACGCCAGCGGTTGACGTTGTTGCAGGGTCACCAGCAGTACTGCCAGCAGCAGGCAACCGACGGTCACCGCCACCGTCGGGCTGACATCCAGCAGGAAGCCCAGCGCCACGCCGAGCAAGGCCGCGTGGGACAAGGTGTCGCCGAAGTACGCCATGCGCCGCCAGACCACGAAAGACCCCAACGGGCCCGCGACCAGCGCCAGGGCCAGGCCTGCAAGCAGGGCGTAAAGCAGAAAATCAGCCATGCTTGCAGCCATCTCCGTGAACATGGGGTTGAGCCGCCGAGGCGGCGGTGACCACCGAACCATGCAGATCGTGGGCGTGGTCGTGATGGTGGTGATAAATCGCCAGGCTTTGTGCGTTTTTTCCGAACAGCTCGACGAAAGCCGGATCGCCGCTCACCTGTTCGGGATGACCGGAGCAGCAGACGTGACGGTTGAGGCAGACCACCTGGTCGGTCGTGCTCATGACCAGATGCAAATCATGGGAAACCATCAATACGCCGCAGCCATGGCGGTCACGCAGACGGGTGATCAAGCTGTACAGCTCGGCTTGACCGGCGACATCGACGCCCTGCACGGGTTCGTCCAGCACCAGCAACTCCGGCTCGCGCAACAAGGCCCGGGCCAGCAGCACCCGCTGCATTTCACCGCCGGAAACGCTTTGCACCGGACTGTCGATGACCTGCTCGGCGCCGACTTCCTTGAGCGCCGCCAAAGCGCGAGGGCGATCCACACCCGGCACCAGCCGCAGAAAGCGCAGCACCGACAGCGGCAGCGTTGGGTCGACGTGAAGTTTTTGCGGCATGTAACCGACCCGCAGTTTCGGCTTGCGCCACACACTGCCGCTGTCCGGCTTCAACAGGCCTAACACCGCCCGCACCAACGTGGTCTTGCCGGCACCATTGGGGCCGATCAGCGTGACGATCTGCCCCGGCTCGACACTCAGCTCGATGTTATCCAGCACGTTCTGCCCGGCGAACGTGACGGCAACCTGCTCGAGGCGGATCAACGCGTTGCTCATCAAGCCCCCTGGCAACCCGAGCAGAGACCGACCACTTCAACGGTCTGGCCCTCAACGATGAACCCGACCTCCCCGGCGCTGCCGACGATCGCGTCGCTGATGGATTTCTGTTCGAGTTCGATGGCGGCGTGGCATTCGCGGCAGATCAGGAACTGACCTTGGTGGGCGTGCTCCGGGTGATTGCAGCCGACGAAGGCGTTCAACGAGGAAATGCGGTGCACGAGGCCGTTTTCCAGCAGGAAATCCAGCGCGCGGTACACGGTCGGCGGCGCCGCGCGGCGGCCGTCCTGCTCGCTGAGCACCGCGAGAATGTCGTAGGCACCCAGCGGCTTGTGGCTCTGCCACACCAGTTCCAGCACCCGCCGACGCAAAGCCGTCAAGCGCAAGCCCTGACGTGCGCACAGGGTATCGGCCTCAGACAGAGCGCTATGGACGCAATGAGAGTGGTCGTGGGGACGGCTGGCAATCGGTGTTTTAGGCATGAGCGGCGACGAGTGTTGTGAGAGACGTTATTATGTTACCCGTTCTCGCCTCTTCGAGTGGTCATCGTGTCCCGACTTTTTTCTTTCTTTGTCGCATTTGTCGCCAGTTTTCTCTTCATCGGCCCGGCTCACGCTGAAGTCAGCGTCCTCACCAGCATCAAGCCCCTGCAGCTGATTGCCGCTGCGGTGCAGGATGGCGTGGCGATCCCGGAAGTGCTGCTGCCGCCCGGCGCTTCGCCGCATAACTATGCGCTGCGCCCGTCCGACGTACGGAAGGTACAGTCGGTGGACCTGGTTTACTGGATCGGCCCGGACATGGAAGGCTTCCTGCCTCGCGTGCTGAATGGTCGTACGCTGCCGAGCGTCGCCGTGCAGGATTTGCCGGGGCTGAAATTGCGTCGGTTCGCCGAGGACAGCCAGTCCCACGCCGAAGAAGCCGACGAGCATGACCACGATCACCGTCCCGGCAGCCTCGATGCACACTTGTGGTTATCGCCGGCCAACGCTCGGGTGATCGCGGCGAAAATGGCCGCAGACCTGAGCGCTGCCGATCCGGCCAACGCGGCGCGCTACCAGAGCAATCTCAAGGCGTTCGACGATCGCCTGGATGCGCTGGACCTGCGCTTGAAGGCGCGGCTGGCCGGAATCGCCGGCAAACCGTACTTTGTCTTCCATGAAGCGTTCGACTACTTCGAGGACGCCTACGGCCTGAAGCATACCGGCGTGTTCAGCGTCGCGGCCGAAGTGCAGCCGGGGGCGCAGCACGTCGCGGCGATGCGTACTCGATTGCAGGAAGTCGGCAAGACCTGTGTGTTCAGCGAACCGCCATTGCGTCCGCGCCTGGCCGAAACGTTGGTGGCGGGGTTGCCGGTGAAGTTGGCGGAACTGGACGCGCTGGGCGGGTACACGCCAGCGACGGCTCAGGGGTATGAGCAGGTGCTGGAGAAGCTGGGGAATGATCTGGCGGGGTGCCTGGAGTCGTTGTAGGCCGGAAGTCGTGTTGTCCGCATTCGCGAGCAAGCCCGCTCCCACATTCGAACGGTGTACACAGAACAAATGTGGGAGCGGGCTTGCTCGCGAAGCTTTTAAAGGGCGAAGGGCAACGGCGTGCTGACTTTTTGCCGTTGCGCCAACCGCAGCTGAAACTCCATCGGATCGTGAATCAACACGTCCTGCCCGGCGAATGACTCCGCGGCAATCAACCGCGACAGCCAGAAGCGCACGCACGCCACCCGCAGCAGGGTCGGCCACAATTCTGCTTCGGCCGCGGTGAACGGCCGCAGCGCGGCATACGCTCCCAGCAACGCCCGTGCACGCGGTCCGTCGATCAAACCGGCGTCATCCGAACACCAGTCGTTCAACGCAATCGACACGTCATAGAGCATCGGCCCCGAGCAGGCGTTATAAAAATCGATCAGCCCGGTCAGGTGCGTGCCCTCGAACATCGCGTTGTCGCGGAACAGGTCCGCGTGGATGTTCGCCCGTGGCAACGCCAGAATTTTCTCTTTCTGCAGGGTGATTTCGTCCAGCGCCTTTTCCAGCAGATCTTTCTGCTCGGCATTCAGGTGCGAAAGAAACTGCTTACCCTCTTCCAGCATCCAGTCCAGGCCACGATCGGTTTTGCGCTTGATCATCCTGGCCTGGGTCGCCAGGTGAAGGTGACCGAGCAACTCGCCGACCTGGGCGCAATGCTGGGCGTTGGCTTGCTTGACGTGCTTGCCGGCCAGGCGTGGTTGCAGCAAGGCAGGCTTGCCCGCCAGTTCGCGCAGGGCGACGCCGTCGGTGGTGCGCAAGGCGTACGGCACCGGCAGGTTGGCGTCATGCAGCACGTCCAGCAGTTCGATGAAGAACGGCATCTCCTGGACCGGACCGCGCTCGACCAGGGTCAGGACGAATTCGCCCTGCTCCAGGCTGATAAAGAAATTGGTGTTTTCGCTACCGGCGGCAATCCCCTGGAAATCAAGCAGGCGGCCGAGCCCGTATGGGGCGAGAAAGGTTTCCAGCTCGGGCCGAGCCAGCGGGGTGAACACAGACATGTTTTAACTGCCAGTACGGGCGCCGCTGCTCGAGCCGACGCCGATTGAAATTAAGAAACTACTTCCATTCAAAAATCTTCCACGACGGAATCAGCATATCCGGCTGATCCGAGCGGATGAAGTTTGCATCGGTACCATCCGCGCGCACCAGGAAATACGGTGGCGCACCCTTCGGCGTGACCTTGATTGCATACAGGAAGCCGTTTTGGCGGTACTCCTGAATGGTTTTATCGCCTTCCGTGCGGATCGTGACGTCCGGGTCTGCCGAGGGTGCGTCATCCGCCGCCATGACGGCCAACGGGGTGAATACAAACAAGCCAGCCAGCAACAGGCGATTTAGTGTGCGCATGATAACCTTGTCCCTTTGTCGTCAACGGTCCCGCTATTCTAGCGCCGGACCCGCCGAAAAGGTTGATCCTGCTCATGAGCCAAGCCCCCCTCGTCCTGGTGGACGGTTCTTCTTATCTGTACCGGGCCTTTCACGCCCTGCCGCCGCTGACTACGTCCAAAGGTCTGCCGACCGGAGCGGTCAAAGGCGTCCTGAACATGCTCAAGAGTCTGCGCAAGCAGTACCCGGACAGCCCGTTCGCCGTGGTATTCGACGCCAAAGGTGGGACGTTTCGCGATGACATGTACGCCGAATACAAGGCCAACCGCCCGAGCATGCCCGACGACATGCGCGTGCAGATCGAGCCTCTGCACGACAGCGTGAAAGCCCTCGGCTTCCCGCTGCTGTGCGTCGAAGGCGTCGAGGCCGATGATGTGATCGGCACCCTGGCCCGCAGCAGCGCCGCGGCCGACCGTCCAGTGATCATCTCCACCGGCGACAAGGACATGGCGCAACTGGTCGACGGCCACATTACCTTGGTCAACACCATGACCGGTAGCGCGCTGGACGTGGAGGGCGTGAAGGAGAAATTCGGCGTCGCTCCCGAGCAGATCATCGATTATCTGGCACTGATGGGCGACTCTTCCGACAACATCCCAGGCGTTCCGGGCATTGGTCCGAAGACCGCTTCCGGCTTGCTGGTGGGCGTGAACGGCGGCCTGACCGAGCTGTACGCCCAGCTCGACATAGTCCCGACCCTGCCGATTCGTGGCGCAAAAACCCTGCCGGCCAAGCTCGAAGAGCACAAGGAGATGGCGTTCCTCTCCTATCAGCTGGCGACGATCAAGATCGACGTGCCGCTGGACATCGAGCTCGATGACCTGAAAATGGGTCAGCCCGATCACGACAAACTCGCCGAGCTTTACACCCTGCTGGAGTTCAAGAGCTGGTTCGAAGAGAACCAGCGCGACGCCAAGCGATCAGGCCAGGAGATTGTCGAGGTTGCTCAGGAGCAGCCGGGCGCGGTCGAAGCGAAGTACGAAACCATCCTCGACATGCAGCGCTTCGAAGCCTGGCTGGGCAAACTCGACAAGGCGCCGCTGATCGCGTTCGTCACGCAAACCAACGGCACCGATGCGCAGCACGCGCAGCTGGTGGGCTTGTCGTTTTCCGTTGCTGCCGACGAAGCGGCCTACATTCCGCTGACCCATTCCTACATGGGCGTGCCCGAACAGCTGGATCGCGACACTGTTCTCCTGGCATTGAAGCCGTTGCTGGAAAACTCGAACAAGCTGAAGGTCGGCCAGCACGCCAAGTTCGATACCAACATCCTCGCCAACTGCGCAATCGGCGGCGATCAGAACAACGGAATCACGGTGCAGGGCATTGCCTACGACACCATGCTCGAGTCCTACGTACTCGATTCGACCGCCACCCGGCACGACATGGACAGCCTTGCGCTCAAGTACCTGGGCCAGAGCAAGACCGACATTCAGGCAATCGCCGGCAAGGGCGTCAAGCAGCTGACCTTTGATCAGCTCTCGCTTGAGCTGGCGGGCCCGTATGCAGCCGAAGATGCCGATGTCACGTTCCGCCTGCATCTGGCCTTGCAGGAAAAACTGGCGGCAACGCCAAGCCTGGGCAAGGTGCTGAACGAAATCGAAATGCCCCTGATGCCCGTGCTCGCCCGGATTGAACGGCAAGGCGCGCTGGTGGACGCGAAACTGCTGGGCATTCAAAGCGTGGAGCTGGGCGAGAAGCTGGTTGCGCTGGAGCGTGAGGCATTTGCCATCGCCGGCGAGGAATTCAACCTCGGCTCGCCGAAGCAATTGGGCGTCATCCTGTACGAAAAACTCGGTTTGCCAGTCCTCAGCAAAACCGCCAAGGGCCAGGCCTCGACGGCCGAAGCGGTGTTGGCCGAGTTGGCGGAACAGGACTACCCGCTGCCCAAGGTGCTGATGCAGTACCGCTCGCTGAGCAAACTAAAAAGCACTTACACCGACCGCCTGCCCGAGCAGATCAACACTCGCACGGGCCGCATCCACACCAACTATCAGCAGGCCGTCGCGGCCACGGGACGCTTGTCGTCCATCGATCCGAACCTGCAGAACATTCCGATCCGCACCGCCGAAGGTCGTCGCATTCGTCAGGCGTTCGTCGCGCCCAAAGGCTACAAGCTGCTAGCGGCGGACTACTCGCAAATCGAACTGCGGATCATGGCTCACCTGGCCAAGGACGAAGGTCTGCTGCACGCCTTCCGCAATGATCTGGACGTGCACCGAGCCACCGCTGCCGAAGTCTTTGGCGTCGAACTAGCAGAGGTCACCACGGATCAGCGTCGCAGCGCCAAGGCGATCAATTTCGGTTTGATCTACGGCATGAGCGCGTTTGGCCTGGCCAAGCAGATCGGCGTGGACCGCAAACAATCCCAGGCCTACATCGACCGCTATTTCGCCCGATACCCGGGTGTGCTGGAGTACATGGAACGCACCCGCGCCCAGGCGGCCGAGCAAGGTTTCGTCGAAACCATCTTCGGTCGACGCCTGTACCTGCCGGAGATCAACGCGAAAAACCCGGCCCTGCGCAAAGGCGCCGAACGCACGGCGATCAACGCGCCAATGCAAGGCACCGCGGCGGATATCATCAAGAAAGCCATGGTGGCTGTGGATAACTGGCTGACGACCTCCGGTCTGGACGCCAGGGTCATCCTTCAGGTGCACGATGAATTGGTGCTGGAGGTGCGCGAAGACCTGGTCGATCAGGTTCGCGGGGACATTCGCGTGCACATGAGCGAAGCGGCGAAGCTGGACGTACCGCTGCTGGTGGAAGTGGGCGTAGGCAATAACTGGGACGAGGCTCACTAAAACGCCTGTAGGAACGAGCTTGCTCGCTCCTACAAAAAGCTGTCTTGCTGCGGCATAGCGCCGCGGCTGAGCACGCTTATTTCGGAAATCGAAGCGGCTTATTTCAAATGGTTTTTGAAGCGCTGGAACTAAACCTGTGAACTGCGACTCAGAGTAACTGAATGGCTGGTGAAGCCGTTCGATGCTCCTATGTTGTGTTAAGTGTTGGCAGATAATCTGGACCCCGCCCTAGCGGTCCGGAACTTGAACCCCGGAACTTCCCCCTCCCCATAAGAAGTCCGGGGTTTTTTTTGCCCGCGGTTTTGTAACGGGCTTATTCCGCGGGCTCGGCGCCCTTGTCCGCCAGCTCCATCCAGCCTGCCAATACAGTGTAGGCGTCTTCCAGCCCGAGGCGCTTCGGTGCCGAAAACAGCTGAATGCTGATGGCGTCGCCCCAGCCCTTGCGAATGTCCGACTGAACCTTCAGCAGCACGTTCTTCGCCGCGCCGTAGGTCAGCTTGTCTGCCTTGGTCAGCAAAATGTGCATTGGCATGCCGCTGGCCACGGCCCAGTCGAGCATCAACACATCGAAGTCGGTCATTGGATGACGGATGTCCATCATCAAGATCAGACCTTTCAAACTTTCGCGACCGCCCAGATAAGCTTCCAGGTGACGCTGCCAGTGCAGCTTCAGCGGGATGGGTACTTTTGCATAACCGTAGCCCGGCAGGTCGACCAGACGACGATCATCGTCTAGCTTGAAGAAGTTCAAGAGTTGCGTGCGACCCGGGGTTTTCGAGGTCCGCGCCAGGCTGGCATGCGTCAGGGTGTTCAACGCGCTGGATTTACCGGCGTTGGAGCGCCCGGCGAAGGCCACTTCAAAGCCTTCGTCGTCGGGACATTGGTCGACTTTGGCAGCGCTGAGCATGAAGGTGGACTGTTGGCACAGGCCGAGGATGGGGTTCTTGAGTTGCATGGGATTTCCGATGTGGGCGGCGCCGGGAATGGACGCGGCAAGCGGTGTCGTTTCCGTTTCAGTAGCGCCAGTATATAATGCCGCAGATTTTGTGTGCGCTTTGTCCCAGCGTAGGATGAAGTTCACGAGAGCGATTGACCTTGATTGCGCACCAGAACGCAGAACGCTCTCAACCCTGAAAAGGTCGTTTTATGACGAAATGGCTGCTGGCTGCCGGTCTCTTGATGCCGCTTCATGGCGCTCAGGCTACACAGGATCCGGAAGCTGTGTACAACCGTGTTTGTGGTGCCTGTCATTCCGGCCAACTCCCCATGGCGCCCCGAAAGGGCGATCAGGAAGCTTGGACGCCGAGGTTGGCGAAAGGTATGGAGACGCTGGTGCAACACGTGACCCAGGGTTTCAAGGCGATGCCGCCGCGTGGTTTGTGCATGGACTGCAGTGCCGAGGATTACCAGGCCATCATCCAGTGGATGAGCGAGTGATCCCGGTCCATAACTCTTTAACCCTTAGCCGTAGTTGGATTAGCTGATGAACAAATTGATCGTGAGTCTGCTGTTGACCGTGGGGATCTCCGGCATAGCCCATGCTGCAGGTGATGCAACTGCTGGTCAGGCGAAAGCCGCAGTATGTGGCGCCTGTCATGGCCCGGATGGCAACAGCATGGCGCCTAACTTTCCGAAACTGGCGGGTCAGGGCGAGCGTTATCTGAACAAGCAGCTGCACGACATCAAGTCCGGCAAACGCACGGTACTGGAAATGACCGGGCTGCTGACCAACCTGAGCGATCAGGACCTGGCCGATATCGCCGCCTACTTCGCCAGCCAGAAAGGCAGCGTGGGCGCCGCCGATCCTAAAATCGTGGCTCGCGGTGAAGCCTTGTTCCGTGGTGGCGATCTGGCCAAGGGTCTGCCGGCCTGCACCGGTTGCCATTCGCCGAATGGCGCGGGCAACGCCGCTGCCGGCTTCCCGCACCTGGGCGGCCAGCACGCTCAATACATCGCCAAGCAACTGACCGATTTCCGCAAGGAAGAAGGCGGTCGCACCAACGACGGCGACACCAAAACCATGCAGACCATCGCCAAGCGCCTGAGCGACGAAGATATCGCCGCCGTGGCCAGCTACATCAACGGCCTGCATTAAGACCGGCGAACAGGGCAGCGCGCGGGACCTGTATCTCCTGCAACGTTAACGCTCTATTAATCCGTCGCAGCAAGTATAAAAAGGGTGGCTCAGGCTGCCCTTTTTTGTGGCCGCTGCCGTTACACTACAGAACTCAAGCCCGCCATGACCTGTCTGAAAACAGGTCGCGCGAGGCGACCCAATTTGTCCAGGAGTAAAGCATGCGTAATCTGATCATCAGCGCCGCACTCGTCGCTGCCAGCCTGTTCGGCATGACTGCACAAGCCGTCGAAGCACCCGCCGCCCCTTACGTTGAACTGAGCAATCCGGTTCCGGTCGCCGTGCCTGGCAAAATCGAAGTGGTGGAGCTGTTCTGGTACGGCTGCCCGCACTGCTACGCGTTTGAACCGGTGATCAATCCTTGGGTCGAGAAGCTGCCTTCCGACGTCAACTTCGTACGCATCCCCGCCATGTTCGGCGGCCCATGGGATGCACACGGCCAGATGTTCCTGACCCTGGAAGCCATGGGCGTCGAGAGCAAGGTTCACGCAGCGGTCTTCAACGCGATCCAGAAAGAGCACAAGAAGCTCATCGACAAGAATGAAATGGCCGACTTCCTGGCCACCCAGGGCGTAGACAAAGACAAGTTCCTGGCGACCTTCGATTCCTTCGCCATCAAGGGCAAGATCGTCCAGGCCCGCGAATTGGCCAAGAAATATGAAATCTCCGGCGTGCCAACCCTGATCGTCAATGGCAAGTATCGCTTCGACGTGGGCTCTGCCGGCGGCGCCGAGCAAGCCCTGCAACTGGCCGACAAGCTGGTCGACAAAGAGCGAGCGGCTAACAAGGCTGCCGCCAACTAAGCGCGGCGACCGCCATGCGCCGCTGGGGAACCGATCGCGTCGTTGGCCTGCATGATCCGCGGGTCAATGAACATCACCTGGAATCCACGGGGCTGCCCGCAGACAGCCGTCTGCGATTGCTCAGCTTCAACATCCAGGTCGGCATCAGTACCGCGCGGTACCGGCACTACCTGACACGGAGCTGGCAACACCTGTTGCCGCACACCGGACGTGCCGACAATCTGCAGAAGATCGGCAACCTGCTGGGCGACTTCGATCTGGTCGCCCTGCAGGAAGCCGATGGCGGCAGCCTGAGGTCGGGCTACGTCAACCAGGTGGAACACCTGGCCCAGCTCGGCGCCTTCCCCTACTGGTATCAACAACTCAATCGCAACCTCGGTCGCCTCGGCCAGCACAGCAATGGCGTGCTCAGCCGCCTGCGCCCCTGGGCGATTGAAGATCATCCGCTGCCGGGGCCCAAGGGTCGCGGGGCGATCCTGGTGCGCTTCGGTGAAGGTCCGGACGCACTGGTGGTGGTCATGATGCATCTGGCGCTGGGCTCCCGCGCCCGGAGCATGCAACTGGCTTACATCCGCGAGTTGATCGGCAACTACAAGCATCAGGTGCTGATGGGCGACATGAACACTCACGCCAGCGACCTGCTGCAAAACTCTCCGTTGCGCGACCTCGGCCTGCTGGCGCCGCAACTGGAAGCGACGTTCCCCAGCTGGCGCCCGCAGCGCTGCCTGGACCACATTTTGCTGAGCCCGACCCTGACGCTGGAAAAGGTCGAAGTGTTGGCACACCCCATTTCCGATCACCTGCCGGTCGCGGTAGAGATTCGTCTGCCAGGTTCGCTCACGGCCGATGCATTGCCCGCGTTGAGTCCTGCCCCCTCGCGGAACCCATGAATGAGCGACGACGCACAGCGCTGGAAAGAGAAATACCTCAAAAGCATCGAACAACAGGAAAAGCTCGAACGTCGCTGGGAGGCCAGGCTCGACTTGCTGCGGCGCGGACTGGTGCGCAGCACCCTGGCGGCCGAGGGCACCGACCGCGCCGTTGACCAGTGCATGAAAGAAATGCGCGAAGTCATCCGCACCAATGAAATGGATGCGGGGCTGGCAGCGTTGCTCCCAAGGCTGGAAAAAGCCGTGCTCGACTCTGAGCAGCGCCGCGAAACCCGGGTCAATCAGACCAGTGCGGCGCTGACCGCGCTGGTGGCGCAACTGCAAACCCTGCCGTTGCCGCGAGAAGTCAGCCGGCCACTCAAGAACTTCGCCAAAACCCTGGATGGACGCGTCAGCCAGGCGCGCGAGATCCCGTTGCTGCTCAGCGAACTCAGCGGGCTGCAAGGCAAAGCCTTGAGTCAGTTGGAGAGCCCCGCGGAATCCGGTCGCCCAGGTTTGTTGCAGCGTTTGTTTGGCAGCCGAGAGGTGGAGGAATCTCCACAGCCCGCGGCGCACCCGGAGGCGCAGGTGCCCGCCCCGGTGCCTGCCGAAGCGGCGGCGGCGGTATTTCCCGAGCCGTCACCAGCGACCGTCGAACCCGTGCCCGTCGTCGACGAGCCACGTATAACGTCTTCACTCGACCAACCTGTCGAGCCCGTGCCGCCGGAGGTTGAAGCACCTGTAACGCCGCCACCCGCTGAAGTCGTGACTTTTGTCCCCCCCGTTCATGAGCCTCAGCTTGAGCCCCCTGCGGAAGCAGCACACGGTGAGCAACCGACACCCGCTACCGCGATGGCTCCGGCACAACCGCCAATCAACCCGGATGAGCTGATCCCGACGGTATTCCTCGACCGCCTGCCCCTGCCCTCCGCCATGGCCCAGGCATTGTCCGCCATCGATCCGGACCAACCTGAACACGATATTCTCTATGCCCTGCCCGATTCGCCGGAGCCTTCCTACAGCTCCGTCGCCAAGCATATCGAAGACACCCTGCTGGGCCTGCTGGACGACCTGTCGCTACCCGAGCGGCATCGCCCGCAAGCCGAAGCCATGCGCGAGCGCCTGCAAAACGGGTTGAACTGGTACGAACTGCTGCCCATTCTCGATGATCTGGCCACCTTGATGCTGGCGATCAATGACAGCGGCCAGCATGAATTCGAAGTCTACCTGCAGCAGCTCAATGAACGCCTGGAGTCGTTCCAGAGCAATCTGCAAGCCGCCAGTGACGGCCATGCGGACAACCGCTCGGCCGCGCTTGAACTGGATACACACATCCGCGAGCAGGTCGACGGCTTGCAGAACAGCATGCAGCAAGCGGCGGACCTCGACGACCTCAAGCACGTCCTCGAAAACCACCTCGAGGGCCTGCTCGGAACCATGGATCAATACCAGCAGCAGCGCGACAAGCGTGAGCAGGAAGTCGCGGCCCGTCTCAAAGGTCTGGCTGAACGCGTGGCGCATATGGAACAGGAAGCCCAAGGCTATCGCGAGCATCTCGAAGAGCAGCGCCAGAAAGCCTTGATCGACCCGTTGACCGGCCTACCCAACCGGGCGGCCTGGAGCGAACGGCTCGATCACGAGATGAGCGAATGGCAGCGGCACGGCAACACCCTGTTGCTGGCCATGCTCGACCTCGATCACTTCAAGCGCATCAACGACAACTACGGTCACCTGGCGGGTGACAAGGTGCTGAAGATCATCGCCAACGTGTTGCGCAAACGCCTGCGGGGAACCGATTTCGTCGCCCGGTTCGGCGGTGAAGAGTTTGTCCTGCTGATGCCCGATACCGTGCCGGCGGCAGGAGCGAAATTGCTGGAAAACCTGCGCGCGTCGATCGAGGCCTGTCCGTTCCACTTCAAGAGCGAGCCGGTGACCATCACCGTTTCCATAGGGATGACCGCGTTCAGGCCCGGCGAACACAGCGACCTGGTGCTCAAAAGGGCCGATCAGGCGCTGTACCGCGCCAAAAACGCTGGCCGAAATCGCATCGAGCCTGGCTGACCGTCAATTGTTCCATTTTGTTTTAAATGCGCCCGTTCGCCGTCGTGGCGCAAGGCAGTACGTTACACTGTTGCATTACTGTCTTGCGCGTATCCTCTTCTGCCATGAAATGTCTTGCTCTCATCGTGTCGCTAATTCTGTTGGCCGGTTGCACCAGCGGCCCCAGATTCGACACCAGCCACCCTTCCGCCAATCACGACAGCCGCATTCAGTTCGTGGTGGTGCACTACACTTCCGCCTCGCTGGAACGTTCGCTGCAATTGCTGACCCATGGCGAAGTCAGCAGCCATTACCTGATCGGCGACGACAAAAACGCCACGATCTATAAGTTGATGGATGAAAGCCTGCGCGCCTGGCATGCCGGAGAAAGTGAATGGCAGGGCCGGACCTGGCTGAACTCCAGTTCAATCGGCATCGAAATCGTCAATCCAGGATTCAAGGACGCCCCGAACGGCGGGCGTCTGTGGATTCCCTACAGCGAGGCTCAGATCCAGTCGTTGATCGTCCTGCTCAAAGACATCAGCAAGCGCTACGCCATCAACCCCCGCAGCATCATTGGCCATAGCGACATCGCACCGCTGCGCAAGGTCGATCCGGGGCCGCTGTTTCCCTGGAAGCGCCTGGCGGCCGAAGGCCTTGGTATCTGGCCGAACGAACAGGCTGTTGCACGCCAGCAAGCACAGTTTGAAGTAGAACTGCCGAGTATCAGCTGGTTTCAAGGCCAGTTGGCCCGCCTCGGCTATGCCACACCGCAAACCGGTGAACTGGATGTCGCGACCCGTCACGTGATCGCAGCCTTTCAGATGCACTTCCGGCCTTCACGCTTCGACGGCATGCCGGACGCGCAAACGGCAGCGCTGCTTCAAGTATTGAATCAGACAAAATAATGACGCCCGCCCGACGGTAAGGGCTTTTTCTCAATCAGCAGCTATAACTCATTGGTAATTCTTCGGATATTCCAATATGCCTGCTGCTCGAGAGACGTTTCGTAGCTGGTTCTATCGCCCTTTGTTTTTGGCGATGCTGGCTGCTGCCTTGAGCAGTGCTGTGTTGTTGGCGCTCAGCCTGTTCGTGGCCATTCATCAGGTCGAGCAAAATGAAAGCCTGGAAATGAACGCCCAGGGCGAGCGCTTTCTTGCGCGCCTGGAGCAGTTGTTCGGGCAGCTGCGCGAGAGCCTCGATGATCTGGAGGCGCAGCCGCTGCGAACCTGCGACGCCGAAATGATCGCCACGTTGCAGCAGGTGACCTTCAATTACCGTTTCGTCTACGAAGCCGCGTATATGGACGCCTCGCGGATCTGCTCCAACCGTCCGCGCCAGGAGGGATTGTCGCTGGCACGCGCACCGGACATCAGGGACCCCACCTACAGTTACTGGCTCAACACCACCACCGAACCGGATGAAAACCGCGCCGCGCTTATGCTCGGACGTGGCAACTTCCGCGTCGCGACCTCTCGCGGCCATTTGACCGACATGGTCGACCTGTCGCCGGGCAGCAGCCTCCTGGTGATACTCGACCGCGGCACGCGCGCGATTCCTGTGCTGGGCTCCGCGCAAGTCTGGCCGCCAACCGAGCCTTGGCCACCGAAAAGCACCGATGCGCTGCAAGTAACCCCGACGCGCTTGATTTATCGCATGGCCACCAAGAGCCCTGAATACCAATTGGTGTTGATCTCCCCGCGCAACGGCAGACAAGTGCCCAACACCTGGTGGTGGCTGATACCGGGCAGTCTGGCGCTGGGGTGTCTGGTGGGCTTCATGGTGTTTCTGCTGGTGCGCCAGCGACAGTCACTGGATGCAGAATTGGCTGGCGCGATCCGCCGCGGCGAGTTGCAGGTGCTGTATCAACCAATCTTCGACCTCGACAGCCGCAACTGTGTCGGGGCCGAAGCCTTGTTGCGCTGGCGCAGGCCGGACGGGACTCTGACCAGCCCCGACCTGTTCATTCCGATGGCGGAGAACACCGGGCAGATACGCCAGATGACCGACTTCGTCCTGCAACGTCTGCTGGAACAACTTGGTCATCTGCTGCGCGCCAATCCGCAGCTTTATATCTCGGTCAACCTGGCGGCCTGCGATGTGATGGTGCCCCGGATCGGCCAGGTGATGGCTCGATTACTGACCTTGCACCGAGTGGCGGCGCGACAGATCGCTTTTGAGGTCACCGAGCGCGGACTGGTCGATGTGGTGGTGGCGCGGGAAAACCTCCAGGCCTTGCGCGACGTCGGGCATCAGGTGTTGATCGACGACTTTGGCACCGGCTATTGCAGCCTCGCCTATCTGCAAACCTTGCCGGTGGATTGTCTGAAAATCGACAAGGCGTTTATCGATGCGCTAGGACATGACGCGGCCAGCAGCGGCGTCGCGCCGCACATCATTCACATGGCTCAGTCGCTGCATCTCAAGGTGATTGCCGAGGGCATCGAACATGAAGCCCAGGCAGTATTCCTGAGCAGTGAAGGTGTGAAGTTCGGGCAGGGCTGGTTGTTCGCCCATGCGTTGAGCGCCGTGCAGCTCATCGAACTGATCACCCGCGGTCGGCGCCTCGCGGTCCGACGCCTGGATGACGAAGCGTAAACACGCTTAAACCGCCAGCGCCATATAGAACTGTGTGCCCTGCCCCGGCCGCGAATAAACGCCCATCCGCCCACCGTGCAACTGTACGATTTCCTTGCACAGTGCCAGGCCCAGCCCCGCGCCGCCCTTCTTGCGCCCGACCTGGACGAAAGGCTCGAAGATCCGCCCTTGCTGACCATAGGCAATGCCTTCGCCGTTGTCCTCGACGCTGATAATCACCCGTTCGCCATGGCGCCGGGCCTGCAAGCGGATCTGGCCACCCGCGTTGGTATGGCGCAACGCGTTGTCGATCAGGTTATCAAGCACCCGGTCCAGCTGCGGCTGGTCAGCCTGCAGCCATGGCAGCGGGCCCTGCACTTCCACCAACAAATCGATGCCCTTCTCCTGCGCCGAATCGGCAAACCGCGACCGGGCCTGCTCCAGCAGCTCCTCGATAGAGAACGGCGCCAGCGTGAGTTTCTGCAAGCCATTCTGGTAGCGCGAGAAATTCAGCAGGTCGTTGATCAACTGCATCAAGCGCTGCATTTCTTCATTCACGGTGTCCAGCAGATCCGCTTCCCGCGAGTCGGCAGGAAAATGCGCGCGCTCACGGAACAGGCCGAACGCCATGTGCATCCCGGTGACCGGCGTGCGCAACTCATGGGACGCGCGCAAGACAAACTCGCTGCGCACCCGCTCGAACGCGCGCTGCTCGGTGACGTCATGCAACACCATCACTGCGCCGAGGATATGCCCTTGGGTATGGCTGACCGGTGTCAGGCTGTACGTCAGCAGCCGCGACTCGCCATCGACCTCGATACTCAGGTCTTCAGGGGCCCGCTCCAGCGTGCCGCCGCGCAACACCAGTTGCAGCTGTTGATCCAGCTCCGGACGCTCGAGGGCCGAGCCCAGCCCTTGGCCGAGACGGTCGCTGTCCCAGCCCAATTGGCGCTGCGCCACCGGGTTGAGGTGTTCCAGATGGCCTTCGCGGTCGATCATCAACAGGCCATCGTCGATACCGTCGAGTACCGCTTGCAACCTCTGCTGACCTGCGAGCAGCTCGTCGATGTTGGTGGCCTGATGTTCACGCAAGGCCTCGGCCATTATCCCGAAGCGCTTGGTCAACTGGTTCATCTCTACCGCCGAGGAAATCGGCAGGGTCACTTCGAAGTTGCCTTGGCCAATGTGGTCGGCGGCTTTGGCCAAGGCTTCGATCGGGGCACCGAAACGCCGTGCGATCGCATGGGCGGTCACGAAGCCGATAATCAACACCGCCAACCCGACCAGGCCGAGCAGACCGGCAATCAGCAAGGCCCGATCGCGAGCCTGGCGCTGGGTTTCATTGATGCTGTCCAGGGCGTGCTTATGCTCGGTGATCAGCCCGTTGCGCAACACGTTGAATTTTTCGGTGAGGTCTTCATTGCCACTCAGCACATGGGACGGATCACGGGACTGGTCCAGTGCCTGGAGAAAATTCAGGTAATCGTTCTTGGCCTGCAAGAAGCCATATTCGTGCTTCTCTCCCCCCTGATCATGGGCGATGCCTTCCTCCAGCAGTTCCAGGTAATGCTGCTTCGAGGCTTCAAATGCCACGGCATCGGTTTTGCCACCCAACATCAGAATCAATTGATCGCCCAGGGTCTGGCGCAATTTGAGCCCCAGGTCCAGGGTGACGAAGTTGTTGCGTACCAGCGCTTCCTGGGTTCCCGCCATCTGCATGACGCTAACCAGCCCGAGCAGCAGGCCGAGCAGCGCTACGGTGATCAGTGCGGAAATACTCAGGAAAAGCCGAGTACGCAACTTCATCGCCAGTTTCATCGGGCGGGACTCACAGGTTGTACTGCTTGCGTTTGCGATACAGCGTCGAAGCGTCAATACCCAGTGTCTTGGCGGCCTGGTCCAATGTGTCGGCGGTGGCCAGTACCGCGCCGATGTGCGCCTTCTCCAACTCGTCCAGACTCAGTGCCGCGCCGATCCGCGGCGCATTGTTGACCGGCGTCTCGGCCATGCCCAGGTGGCTGATCTCGACGCGCTCCTGTGGGCAGATGATGCTCGCCCGCTCCACCACGTTGCGCAGCTCACGGATGTTCCCCGGCCAGCGATAGCTCAGCAGCGCTTCACGGGCCTCATCGCTGAAGCCTCGTGCCGGACGCGCGTACTCCTTGACGAAGCGCGCCAGAAAGCGATCGGCCAGGTTCAGGATATCCTCCCGGCGTTCGCGCAACGGTGGCAGATGCAAGGTGATGACGTTCAGGCGATAGAGCAAGTCTTCACGGAAACGGCCGTCGCGCACCATGTCTTCAAGATTGAGGTTGGTGGCGGCGAGAATCCGCACATCGGCACGGCGGGTGACCGGGTCGCCGACGCGCTCATATTCCTTATCCTGGATGAAACGCAGCAACTTCGGCTGCAACGTCAGGGGAAAGTCGCCGATCTCGTCGAGAAACAGCGTGCCGCCGTCGGCCTGATTGACTCGACCGAGCGTGCTTTCGCTGGCGCCGGTGAACGCGCCACGGCTGTGACCGAACAGTTCGCTTTCCATCAGTTCCGCCGTCAGCGACGGGCAGTTGATGGTGACGCAGGATTTCTTCGCGCGCTTGCTCCAGCCGTGAATAGCTTGGGACAGTTCACCTTTACCGGTCCCGGATTCGCCCAGAATCAGGATGTTGGCATCGGTGCTGGCCACCTGACGGGCGGTTTCCAGCACCACTTTCATCGCCGGGCTATGGGAATCAAGACCGTCCTTGGGTTTGCGAACCTCCCCTTCCAGCGCTTCCAGACGGGCTGACAATTGCCGGACTTCCAGTTGCTTGGCGGTCGCCAGGCGCAACTGATCCGGACTGCACGGCTTGACCAGATAATCAGCCGCGCCTGCCTGAATCGCGTCCACCGCGGTATCCACGGCCGAATGAGCGGTGACGATCACCACACGCATCCACGGTGCCTGAATGCGCATTTGCGCCAGTACATCCAGGCCATTGTCCTCACCGAGGCGCAAATCCAGGAAGCACAGGTCGAAGACCTGACGTTGCAGCAGCGCATCAGCCTGAGCTGCGCTGTTGGCCGTGGCAACGCTGTAACCCTCGTCTTCGAGGCAATAACGGAACGTTCGCAGGATGGCGGACTCATCGTCCACCAGCAGAATGCGGCCTTGATGCTCGGTGGCTGATTCCATTTTCCTACGCTCCTTAAAGAATGATCTTGGTTAGTCCCGGAAAAATCGGGCAAGTTGCATGGTAGATTCTGGTCGATTTCGACTACATCAGGATAGCTATCTGTTAACCCTACGGCTAATTCGCTGATTTTGTTGTTTTTTTATCGGATGGCCGGTTTTCACGGGTTTTCCGACTTTCCTTCAGACATCTCCGCCCTACTCCCAATTCAAAAATTCTGAAAGTTCCTACGTGTTTATCGTGCATTACGCACGACACGAAAAGGTCCATCGTGCAGGATGCGTCCGACATGATTTTCGCCATCAAGTTATCTTATTGATTTTATTGGTTTTTTTTATCGAGAAAAGCTGGCATGCGGGCTGCAATAGTCTGTCTACCCAGGGCATTCAGACAGTTGCCCTCAACAAGATCACCACAATGTGGGAGGAGCTTCAGGATGAGTCGCCAACGTGCCGCCCAATTGCGTATCTCGCCACTGCATATCCAGCAAGGCCTGTTTGCTGTTCTGGCGCTTTTGATCACTTTGATCGGTGGCCAGCAGTTTCAGCGTTGGGAGCAGGGCCAGCAGCCAGAAGCGCCGCGCGTATCGATTCAACATCCGACGCAAACCCACTTCAGCGCCGTCAGTAGCAATTCCGTCGATAGCGCCCCAATGCGAATGATGGACGTCGACCAGGCTCAGCCTGTGAACGAGATGCCGCGTCAGGAACGTTGGGTGTTTTAAACACACGAACTTGGCGCGTTTGATGCGCCGGGACATGCACCACGAGCAACACCTCTAAATAGAAGCGTAAGGAGAATCACCATGTTGAGCTGGGCAATCACATTCTTGATCATTGCCATCATCGCTGCAGTATTGGGCTTCGGTGGTATCGCGGGCACCGCCACGGGTATCGCCAAGATTCTCTTTGTCGTGTTCCTGGTGATGTTCATTGCTTCGTTCTTCTTCGGCCGTCGCGGTCGAGGTTAAAGATGAACGTTTCACTAAAAACGTTGGCAGCCGCCCTGCTCCTGGGCGGCAGTGCCATCGCAGTGGCAGCCAATGACGGCCAGACGCGGGTCAACCAGCTGTTGAGTGCAGACCCGCAGTTCCACGACACCTGGCAAGGCGTGGTGAAGAAGGAAGAACGCCTGCCGGAATGGGTGATGAACCTGTCCGGTGACGCCGAGCAAATGAATGCCGTTGAAGAGGATGGCAACAAGTATCTGGTGGGGCCGCTGTGTGAAACGCACGACACATGCCTCAACAAACGCCTTATCGTGGCCGTCAGCTTCAACAAAAAGGATGCCTACGCCATGCTGGTCGAAGTGCCTGCGGGATTACCGGCTGACAAGTCGCCGACGCGACATGCCGATTACCGCTTCCTCGGCAAGCCTGATCAAGGCATGCAGGATCTGCTGATGGAACAGCTGAAAAAAGATCCGAACTGGTACTGAATCTGTCACAGGAAAGAAGCAGCCTTGCTTCTTTCCATTGCGCTACCTGAGGAAGGTAGGCGCATGACCAAGGGGTCGGGACGTTCTGCCTGTTTCAGGGGCGGAGTGACCTACGGGTACAGGGAGTGCCTGCGCAAGGGCCGGGTCAGGTAAAAAGCTGCGACGCAGGTTCGCCGTTCCCCAGGGTACGACGGACTTGCGAAGAGCTTATGCACGCAATGTGCGCGAGCAAAGTAATCCCACTCCGCGTCGCTTCATCATTCTCAATTGGCCTTGTCTTCTCTGGTAAATCCGTTTGCCAGGGTTTCCGCGTGACCGTACATCGAGAAAAAAGTCGCTGATTTTGCTGTGATTTCTTACCGATGAACGTCGGAATATTCTGAAATATCCCCTCCCCGCGAGTGATCAAAAAACAGCCAGCCGGCCCGAGAATGGCCGGTTCACGGCACCTATGCCTGCCGAAATGGCACATTCGAACCATTTGCGACGTCGCTTTCAGTCAAAAAACCTCATGCCGATTCGGCATAGGGTAGGCGTTTACGGCATTAGACGTCGCTTCCTTGCATCGGAATAGTTGCGCCTTTTTTCGCCTGCCAGAGAGCCATAACTACTCGCTCCGGGGCTCCTTATACGGGGGCAGATGCCTGCGACTTTTTCGCCACAAGCGATTCAGTTTTTGCATCTGCCTGAGTCAAACGCAAGTAAGGGTAAAGATATGAAGAAGGCAAAGCTTAGCCTCGCCTGGCAGATCCTCATCGGTCTGGTATTGGGGATTGCAATCGGTGCGCTGCTCAACCATTTCAGTGCCGAGAAGGCCTGGTGGATCAGCAATGTCCTGCAACCAGCAGGCGATATCTTTATCCGGCTGATCAAGATGATCGTGATCCCGATCGTGATCTCCTCGTTGATTGTCGGGATTGCAGGCGTTGGTGATGCGAAGAAACTGGGCAGCATCGGCCTGAAGACCATCATCTACTTCGAGATCGTTACTACGATCGCCATCGTCGTTGGCCTGGTGTTGGCCAACCTGTTCCACCCGGGCGCCGGCATCGACATGAGCACGCTCGGCACCGTCGATATTTCCAAGTACCAGGCGACCGCCGCCGAGGTGCAGCATGAACACGCGTTCATCGAAACCATCCTCAACCTGATCCCGTCGAACATCTTCGCAGCCATCGCTCGCGGCGAAATGCTGCCGATCATCTTCTTCTCGGTGTTGTTCGGCCTCGGGCTGTCCAGCCTCAAGCCAGAATTGCGCGACCCGCTGGTGACGATGTTCCAGGGCGTGTCGGAAAGCATGTTCAAGGTCACTCACATGATCATGAACTACGCCCCGATCGGCGTTTTCGCACTGATCGCGGTGACCGTGGCCAACTTCGGCTTCGCCTCCCTGCTGCCGCTGGCGAAACTGGTAATCCTGGTTTACGTCGCCATTGCCTTCTTCGCCTTCGTGGTGCTGGGCCTGATCGCTCGCCTGTTCGGTTTCTCGGTGATCAAGCTGATGCGCATCTTCAAGGACGAACTGGTGCTGGCCTACTCCACCGCTTCCTCCGAAACCGTGCTGCCGCGTGTCATCGAGAAGATGGAAGCCTACGGTGCTCCGAAAGCCATCTGCAGCTTCGTGGTGCCGACCGGCTACTCGTTCAACCTCGACGGGTCGACCTTGTACCAGAGCATCGCGGCGATCTTCATTGCCCAGCTCTACGGCATCGACCTGTCGATCAGCCAGCAATTGCTGCTGGTGCTGACCCTGATGGTCACCTCCAAAGGCATCGCCGGTGTACCGGGCGTCTCGTTCGTGGTGCTGCTGGCCACTTTGGGCAGCGTCGGTATTCCCCTGGAAGGCCTGGCGTTCATTGCTGGCGTCGATCGCATCATGGACATGGCGCGTACCGCCTTGAACGTGATCGGCAACGCCCTGGCCGTCCTGGTCATCGCGCGCTGGGAAGGCATGTACGACGATGCCAAGGGCCAGCGCTACTGGAACTCCCTGCCGCATTGGCGCAGCAAGGACAAATTGCCAGCGGGTGAAATCTCCCGCAACTAACACACCCCCTTGTAGGAGCCGGCTTGCTGGCAATTGTGACACCGCGGTGTGTCAGGCGAACCGCATTATCGTTCATCGCCAGCAAGCCGGTTCCTACAAATGTGTGGCGCCTGTACAAACCCCGGAGAAATCCGGGGTTTGTCGTTTCTGGCTGCCCCGCTATCATTCGCCGCATTCTTCGGGGGATTTGACTGATGCTTAATGGCCTGTGGCTTGGCTTCTTCATCGTGGCGGCCGTGTCGGCGCTGGCGCAGTGGCTGATCGGTGGCAATGCCGGGATCTTCGCGGCGATGGTGGAAAGCATTTTCGCCATGGCCAAGTTGTCGGTCGAAGTCATGGTCCTGCTGTTCGGCACCCTCACCCTCTGGCTGGGCTTCCTGCGCATCGCCGAGAAAGCCGGGATTGTCGAATGGCTGGCCAAAGCGCTGGGGCCGCTGTTTTTGCGGCTGATGCCGGAAGTGCCGGCCGGCCACCCCGCCATCGGCCTGATCACGCTGAACTTCGCCGCCAACGGCCTGGGTCTCGACAACGCCGCCACGCCTATCGGCCTCAAGGCCATGAAGGCCCTGCAAGAACTCAACCCCAGTGCCACCGTCGCCAGCAATGCGCAAATCCTGTTCCTGGTGCTCAACGCCTCCTCCCTGACCCTGCTGCCGGTGACCATCTTCATGTACCGCGCCCAGCAAGGCGCACCGGACCCGACGCTGGTGTTCCTGCCGATCCTGCTCGCCACCAGTTGCTCGACCCTGGTCGGTTTGCTGTCGGTGGCGTTCATGCAGCGCCTGCGCCTGTGGGACCCGGTGGTGCTCGCCTATCTGATCCCCGGTGCCCTCGCCCTTGGTGGCTTCATGGCGCTGCTGGCGACACTGTCAGCCACCGCGCTGGCGGGCCTGTCGTCGATCCTCGGCAACCTGACGCTGTTCGGCCTGATCATGCTGTTTCTGGTGATCGGCGCGCTGCGCAAAGTGAAGGTCTACGAGGCGTTCGTCGAAGGCGCGAAAGAAGGCTTCGACGTCGCCAAGAACCTGTTGCCCTATCTGGTGGCGATGCTTTGCGCGGTCGGCGTGCTGCGTGCGTCCGGAGCGCTGGACTTCGGCCTCGACGGGATTCGTCATCTGGTCGAGTGGGCCGGTTGGGATACGCGTTTCGTCGATGCGCTGCCGACGGCGATGGTCAAACCGTTTTCCGGAAGCGCCGCGCGGGCGATGCTGATCGAAATCATGAAGACCTCCGGCGTCGACAGCTTCCCGGCCTTGGTGGCGGCGACGATTCAGGGCAGTACGGAAACGACGTTCTATGTGCTGGCGGTGTATTTCGGCGCGGTGGGCATCCAGCGCGCCAGGCATGCCGTGGGGTGTGCGTTGCTGGCCGAATTGGCCGGGGTGCTCGGGGCCATCGGGGTTTGCTATTGGTTCTTCGGCTGATACACGCGCCCCTGTGGGAGCGAGCCTGCTCGCGATGGTCGTCAACGATAACGCTGGCAGCCTGACACCCCGCAGCGTTCTCAGGTTCTTCGCGAGCAAGCCCGCTCCCACAGGGATTTTCGTTGCTATCAAGGGCGCGGTGGCGGCACGACTTTCTGGCCTTGCTCCACCGCCCAGTTCACCACCTGCGTGGTCAACTGATCACTCGCCTGGCCAAACCCGGCCACCACCGACGGCACGCTCACATCGCCCAGCGGCTGGCGCACTTCGAAGCGGCGGCTGGCGAGAAGGCGCTGGTCATAACCGCGCACCAGCAATGCATCCAGACGCACCACCACGCTGGCCGCGGTGCCTTGATATTCGGTCTGGAAGGCTTGCAGGCTGCCACCCAGTTCCAGGTCCGCCTGGAAATTACTGTCGTCGGTGCTCAACAACGTCACCCGGCCGTCCCGCTGGAAACCATCGAGCAGGCGATTGCGCAACAGCACCGGCGCCGGGTCGCTCCAGCGTGAAGCCTTATAGCTGCTGATCAGATCGCCCTGGGGGATCACCGCAATCTTCGGACTGTTCAAGGCCTCGCTCGCCTGTGGCTTGCTCAGGCGCAGCGACCAGCGTTGCGGCGTGCCTTGGCTGGCCGCAGCACTGTGCTGGGACGAAGGCAGGCGATAGACGTCGGAGGGCTCGGCCTTCGGCAGGATCGAGCAGGCGCTGGTCAATGCGAAGGCGCCGAGGAGTGCAACGTGGCTCAGCTTCATGGCGTGAACTCCTTGTTCTTGTCATTGCCCAGCAAGTAGCCGCTGGGGTTGGCTTCCAGGCGCTTGGAGATCGCCCGCAACGACGTCAGAGTGTCGCGCAGCTCGCGCACCGCCGGCGCCAGGCCATTGAGGCCTTGCATGCCGCTGTTGAGCGAATCCTGATTGCGGGTGAGCAACGTGTTGATGGTCGCACTGCTTTGTTCCAGCGACTTCATGGCCTGCTCGGCGCTGCCGAACATCTGTTTGCCCTGATCGTTGAGCAAGCCGTTGGCGTTGCGCATCAGCGTCGATGTCTGTTCCAGCATCGCGCTTGCCTGTTTGCCCACCGAGGCCAGTTGCTGCATGGCCTGGCGAATGTCGCCGCGCTGGTCGGCGATGGTGCCGGTGGTTTGCTCCAGGTGTTCAAGGGTCTTGCTGATGCGCTCGACGTTCTCCGACGAGAACATCTGATTGGCGTTGTGCATCAACACGTTCACGCCCGCCATCAAATCGTTGCTGTCGTTGAGCAAACGGGCGATGGGCGAGGGCGATGCGACGATCGTCGGCAGATTGCCGTCCTTGCCCTTGAGTGTCGGACTCTGCGGCGTGCCACCGCTGAGCTGGATGATCGATGTACCGGTGATCCCGGTCAGCGCCAGTTTGGCCAGGGTGTCTTCCTTGATCGGCGTCTCACCGCCCAGGCGAATCCGCGCCAGCACCCGACGCGGGTCATTCGGGTCCAGGCGCAAGCTCACTACATCGCCGACCTTGATCCCGCTGTATTGCACCGCGCTGCCTTTGGACAAGCCGCTGACCGCCTCGTTGAAGACGATTTCATAATCCTTGAACTCGGTGTCGACGCTGGACTTGGCCAGCCACAAGCCGAAGAGCAGGGCGCCTGCCACCACGATTACGGTGAACAGGCCGATCAGTACATGATGGGCTCGGGTTTCCATGTCAGACCTCATTCAACGGTTGGGCGGCCATCAGCGCCGCACGGCCACGAGGGCCATGGAAGTATTCGTGAATCCACGGGTCATCGGTTTCCGAGACCTTGTCGATGGCGTCGGCCACCAGCACTTTCTTCTGCGCCAGCACCGCCACCCGGTCGGTGATGGTGTAGAGCGTGTCGAGGTCGTGGGTGACCAGAAACACGCTCAGGCCCAACGCATCGCGCAAGGTCAGGATCAACTGATCGAAGGCTGCCGCGCCAATCGGGTCGAGGCCGGCGGTGGGCTCGTCGAGGAACAGGATGTCCGGGTCCAGCGCCAGCGCCCGGGCCAGCGCCGCGCGCTTGATCATCCCGCCGGACAACGAAGCGGGGTACTTGTCGGCCGCCGACAGCGGCAAACCGGCCAATGCCAGTTTGACCGCCGCCAGGTGCTCGGCGTCGTTACGGCTCAGGCCGGCGTGTTCGATCAGGGGCAGGGCGACGTTTTCGGTCACGGTCAGCGAAGAGAACAGCGCGCCTTTCTGGAACAACACGCCGAAGCGCCTTTCGACCATGGAGCGCTCGTGCTCGGACAGGGTCGGCAGGTTTTTGCCGAACACCTTTACCAGGCCTTCGCTGGGCTGGCGCAGGCCGACAATGCTGCGCAACAGCACCGATTTGCCGCTGCCGGAACCGCCGACCACGGCCAGGATCTCGCCCTTGTACAAATCCAGATCGAGGTTTTCGTGCACGCTCTGGCGGCCGAAGCGATTGCACAGCCCACGGACTTCGATCACCGCCTCGGCGGCCGCTCGGGGTAGACGACTCACCAGCCCATCTCCATGAAAAACAGCGCGGCCACGGCGTCGAGCACGATCACCACGAAAATCGATTGCACCACGCTCGACGTGGTGTGTGCGCCCACCGATTCGGCGCTGCCGCTGACCTTGAAGCCTTCGAGGCAACCAATCGCGGCGATGAGAAACGCGAAAACCGGCGCTTTGACGATCCCCACCAGAAAGTGCTGAACGCCGATGTCGGTTTGCAGCAGCGAAAGGAACATCGCCGGAGAGATACCCAGCGAGACGGCACACACTACGCCACCGCCGATGATCCCCGAGAGCATCGCCACAAACGTCAGCATCGGCAGCGCCACCAGTAACGCCAACACGCGCGGCACCACCAGCAACTCCATCGGGTCGAGGCCCAGGGTGCGGATGGCGTCGATTTCTTCGTTTGCCTTCATTGAGCCGATCTGCGCGGTGAACGCACTGGCGGTGCGCCCGGCCATCAGGATCGCGGTCAGCAACACGCCGAATTCCCGCAGGAAGGAAAACGCCACCAGGTCCACGGTGAAGATGCTCGCGCCGAAACTCGCCAGCACCGTCGCCCCGAGAAACGCCACCACGGCGCCCACCATAAAGGTCAGCAGGGCGACGATGGGCGCGGCATCGAGGCCAGTCTGCTCGATGTGCGCGACCATGGGCGTGATCCGCCAGCGCTTGGGGCGGAACAGCCCGCGGGCGATGGTTTCGAGGATCAGGCCGACGAAGCCCAGCAATTGCAGGGTGTCCTGCCAGACCGCATCCACCGCGCGGCCAATGCGGGTCAGCAGTTGAATGCCGACGCTGATTTCCGGTTCCTTGATCGGCACGCAGAAATCGGTCAGCGAGCGATACACCGTCTGCAACAACGCGCGGTCGGCGGAGGGGAGCGTGCAATCGGGATGTTCAGCGGACCGGCCGAGGCGTTCCGAACCGAGCAATTCCACCAGCAACGAGGCGCCGGCGGTGTCGAGCGCGCCGAGGCCGTTGAGGTCAATGTGGGTGCTGTCGTCGTATTGGCCGCGGAGCTTTTCGCTCAAATTCTTGAGGTCGGCGTAATGGGCAAGCGTCCAGTCACCCGTGACGTGCAATTGCGCGGGGGTGTGCGAGGTGTCCAGTAAGGCACTGCCGGGCATTGTGCTGCTGGTCATAAGCTCCTTGCTTGTCGTCGGTTACGCAGAGCTACGTAATAGCACGAACCGCATTACTTTTCTTTGGTCGGTGTGCTGTCTCTGATCTTGAAACGCAACACTCCGATCAACTGCCCGTCTTCGGTCAGCACCCGGACCTGCCAGTCGCCTGCCGGGTTGCCGGGGAAGTTCTGTTTGTGGGTCCAGGCGCGATAGCCTTCCTTGCGCCCGCCATGGATGTCCAGGGCAATGCGGTCGACCTCATTGCCGTTGAATTGCCAGACGTGATAAATCCGCTCATCGAGACCCCGTGGCGCGTTGATCGCGGTGTAAGCGTACAGACCGCCACCACGGATTTGCTCGGCGCTGACTTCATCGAGGCTGTCGCCCGGCGTGCGGTCCTGCATCTGCGTGCTGATGGCGACGTCGGTCATCCACAGCGTCGCCGGCGGCACCCACGAACGCAGCACCCAACCCACGCCGCCGATGCCCACGGTGATGCTCAGAATCGCCAGCGCGTTGCGCACGGTGCGGATCGGGAAGATCGACGCCAGGCTCGGGAACGACAGGACGACCGCGATGCCCAGGGCCAGTTTGAAGCTCTGTGAAGTGGTCAGGTGCATGATGACGGGCAGGGCGGTGAGCAACGCGGCGAACAGCGTCAGCGTATGCAGCGCCAGGAACGCCCAGCGCCGCGGCGCCAACCATTTGTAGTACAGCGGATCGGTGATCGAAATCAGCGCGGCAATGCCGAGCAGGCCGGTGAAAAACAGCTGGCCGCTGTTCCACGTGGTGGTGATGAAAAAAAATGGCAGGACGAAGAACAGGCTTTCCTGGTGGATCATCTGCGTCGCGTAACGCAACAGCGGCTTGGGAATTTCCCGCTTGAAGACCCGGGTGAACAACTGGGTCAGGCTGTTTTCCAGCATCAGCCAGATCCAGCTGAGCACCATGATGATGGTGATCCAGGTCGCCAGGCCTTGCTGACGATCCACCAGAATAAAGCTGCCGACACCGGAGATGAAACCGCCGAGCGCAATGACCCCCGGATAGCGCTTCATCAATTCGAGGATGCGCTGTACGAATAAGGTCAGGGTAGGCATTCGGCGACTCACATTAGTCGTAGGAAAAATCCCCGACAGGTTACCGCCCGTAGGGCGGTGTGGCGAGGGTGGCAGTCCGATCAAAGCTACCTGTTGCAGGTTGAACGCCGACCACTCCCTGTAGGAGCCAGCTTGCTGGCGATGGTCGTTCAGATAACGCGTGTTTATCTGAATAGACGCGGTGTCTTTGCGACCTTCGCCAGCAAGCTGGCTCCTACAGGGGTTGATCAGCGTTTGCGATGGATGCGCCAGGCCAGCAGGCCGAGCACGAAAAGCCCCAGCAATCCGACAATTGCCCAGATGAACTGGTCATCGCTCATCAACGGTTTCTCGATCCGCAGGTAACCCGGCTGCAGCAGCAATTCACGCATCGCCTTGTTCGCTTCCGCCAGCGTCACGCCCTGCAACTCCCTCGCGGGATCGGCAAAACGACCATCTTCGTAATCGCCCAGCGCACTCCAGTAGTAATCCGCCAAAGCGCTGTTGCCTTGCACGGCCCAGGCCTGGCGGGAAATGGCAGCCTGTTTGAGGCGGTTGAAGGTGTCGGCGTCGAGGCCGTCCTTGAGTAACCCGGCCTTCAATTCCTCCAGCACCTGCTGCGCTTCGGGCAGGTCGTCGCGTTCGAGGTCGGCGTTGAGGCTCATGAAGCCTACGCCGCCAAACAATTCGCGTTCGGCCGACGGACCATAGGACAGGCCGTGCGCCAGGCGCATCTGGCGATAGAGCGCCCAGTCCAGGTAGTCCTTGAGCAAGTCGAAGGTTTCGTCGTGCAGATCTTCCAGCACCGGTTCCGGCACCAGCCAGTGCAGCTTGGCCCCGCCGCCGACCAGGCCGTGGCTCAGCGTGCGTTCATGGGCCGCGCTGGCCTTGATTTCCGGCAGCGGCGAGTGCTCGGCCGGGTCCACCGCGTCGAGTTCACCCCAGGCCCGTTCCAGATAGGCCGGCAGCAAGCGATCGAGGTCGCCGACCATGATCAGCGTCATGTTGTTCGGCGCGTACCAGGCTTTGCGTACCGTCTCCAGTTGCTCGCGGGTCAGGTGATCGACCTCGGCGCGCTCCGGGCATTTCAGACCCAGCTCCACTGCCAGCTGATTGCTCGCGGTGTGGCCGAGGTCCTGACGGTCCAGCCAGCGTTGCAGGTGCGAGTAATGACCGCCGTCCTCACGCTCGACCACTTGCTTGGCCGCGTTGATCGCGTTGTCGTCGATACGGGTCTGGGTCAGCAGCGCCAGCAACAGGTCGAGGACTTTGCGCTGGTTTTTCGCCGGGGCTTCGATCACGAATGTGGTGTCGGCATTGCTGGTGTAGGCGTTCCACTCACCGCCGAGGGCCTGCATGCGTTCTTCCAGGCCACCTTCGCCAGTGGCGTCGATGCCGCTGAACAGCAGGTGTTCGAGCAGGTGCGGCAGCTCCTTGTCGGCACAGCTGAAATCATCGAGGCCGACACCGACCACCAACCTAATCGCCACATGCCCGCGTTCGGTGCCCGGTTTGAGCAGCAATTGCAGGCCGTTGGGCAGCGTATAGCCCTCGACCTGAAAGCGGTCCAGGGCAAACGAGGGGAATGAGCCCAGCAACAGAAAGGCGAACAACAGGCAACGCATAACAAGCTTCCAGGCAACCAATCGGAGGTCCGTGTCGTCAGTCAGGCCGTCTTCGCGAGCAAGCCCGCTCCCACAGGTATTGTGAACAGCGCAATTGACTGTGGGAGCGGGCTTGCTCGCGAATGGCCTTCAGGCTGAACCACTGTAACTGACTGATCACGCTGCCAGACGTTCAAGGCGAATGTGTGATGTCAGCCAAATCGTCAACGTTGAGTGCACCGGTGTCAGCCGTTTCCAGCACCACATACGCGCTGCTGCAGAACAGCGAGTTCAAGCGTTTCATGTCGGCGATCAGCTCAAGGTGCAGCGAACTGGTCTCGATACTCTGCACAATCTTACGTTGCAAACGGCTGACATGGGCATGAGCCAGGCGGCGTTCCTGTGCGCGAAAACGACGTTTCTCGCGCAACAACTGACGGGCACTTTCCTTGTCGGCGCTGAGGAACACCGACAAGCCCAGGCGCAAATTCGAAATCAGCTGGCTGTGCAGCCCGGCCAATTCGTCCAGCCCGACTTCGGAAAACGACCGGCGCTGCGAGGTTTTCTGCTGCTGCACTTTGCGCAGCATGCGTTCGATGAGGTCGCTGGCCAGTTTGAGGTTGATCGCCAGTTCGATGATCTCAGCCCAGCGCCGACTGTCGTGCTCGCTGAGATCTTCCCGGGGCATTTGCGCCAGATAAAGCTTGATCGAACTGTAGAGCGATTCGACATCGTCGGTCAGGCGACGCATTTCCTGGGTGACCGCGGTTTGCTTGCCGCGCAGCACGTCGAGCATGGCCTCGAGCATGTTGTCGATCAGATCGCCGATGCGCAGGGTTTCCCGGGCGGCGTTGGCCAGCGCCAGGCTGGGGGTGACCAGCGCTGTCGGATCAAGGTGCCGTGGCTTGGCGGTGCCGTTGATTTCCGGACGCTCCGGCAGCAGCCATGCGCAGAGTCTGGCCATCGGCCCGACACTGGGCAGCAGGATCAGGCAACGGGCCGTGTTGTAGAGCAGGTGGAAGCCGATGACCATTTCCTGCGGGCTGAAATCCAGGCTATCGATCCAGTGCACCAGCGGGTCGAGCACCGGGATGATCAGCAGCAAGCCGATCAGCTTGTACAGCAGGCTGCCGAGCGCCACCTGGCGGCCTGCAGCGTTCTGCATGCTGGTGCTCATGAATGCCAGGATGCCACTGCCGATGTTGGCGCCGATCACCAGGCCAATGGCCACCGGCAGGCTGATCACACTGGCGCCGGCCAGGGTCGCGGTCAGCAGGACAGCGGCCAGGCTGGAGTAGGAAATCATCGCGAACAGCGCGCCGACCAAGGCGTCGAGCAGGATATCGCCGGTCAGCGAGGCGAAAATCACTTTGACCCCTTGGGCGTGAGTGATCGGCGCAGCGGCTTCGACAATCAGTTGCAACGCCAGAATGATCAGCCCCAGGCCAATGCACACCCGACCCATCTGCCCGAGCCGGGTCTGTTTGCGCGACAGGAAGAAAATCACCCCGAGGAAAATCAGCAGCGGCGACAGCCACGACAAATCGAACGTCAGCACCCGCGCCATCAGCGCCGTCCCGACGTCGGCGCCGAGCATGGTCGCCAGCGCCGGCATCAGCGCCATCAGGCCCTGACCGACGAAGGACGTCACGAGCATCGCCGTGGCGTTGCTGCTCTGGACCATCGCGGTCACGACGATCCCGGCGATAAACGCCAGCCAGCGCTTGGACATGTTCTGGCCAATCACATGGCGCAGGTTGGAACCGTAGACCCGCAGGATGCCGGTACGGACGATGTGCGTGCCCCAGATCAACAAGGCCACGGCAGATAACAAATTGAGCAGGGTGAGCATGCAGGCCCCCTGTGGTGGTAGCGCCCCAAAGGAGCAAGTTGACGGTGCCGCGCGAATTTCTACTTTGTGTACTTAAGCTGTAGTTGGCTAACGGTCTGGGCGCCAGCATCGCATAGCTAAAGTGTCGATTGAAACAAAACTGTCATGAAAACAGGTTCATGCAAAAACAAAAAGGGACCTGAAAGGTCCCGATTTATTGTAGGAGCAAGCTGGCTCCTACCGTTATCTCAACTCGGTTACTGCCCAGGAATATCCTTGCGCAATTTCACCGGGTCCTGCTGTTTCTTCCTTTTCGCGATCGCGGTGCGCATCTTGATGTTGATCGCTTCCACCGCCAGCGAGAACGCCATGGCGAAGTACACGTAGCCTTTTGGCACATGAACGTCGAAGGATTCGGCAATCAGCACCGTACCGACGATCAGCAGGAACGACAGCGCCAGCATCTTCAGCGACGGGTGCTTGTCGATGAACTCGCTGATGGTGCCCGACGCCCACATCATCACCAGCACCGCCACGATGATCGCCGCCACCATGACTGGCACATGGGAGACCATGCCGACGGCAGTGATCACCGAATCCAGCGAGAACACGATGTCGATGATTGCGATCTGGATGATGGTGTAGAGGAAGTTGCCGCCCTTGCCACCCGGCTCTTCGCTGGTTTCGTCTTCGCCTTCCAGCGCGTGGTACATCTCTTGCGAGCTCTTCCACAGCAGGAACAGACCACCGAAGAACAGGATCAGGTCGCGTCCGGAAATGCCTTGGCCGAACACTTCGAACAGGTCGGCGGTGAGGCGCATGACCCAGGTGATCGACAGCAGCAACAGAATCCGCGTGACCATGGCCAGCGCCAGACCGAAAATCCGGGTGCGCTGCTGCATGTGCTTGGGCATGCGGCTGACCAGGATCGAAATCATGATGATGTTATCGATACCCAGGACGATTTCCAGGGCGGTCAGGGTAAAGAAGGCAACCCAGATTTCAGGGTTGGTCAGCCATTCCATGTGTATTCCTTTGAGCGAGTGTTAAACCACGAAGGGCCCGGGCTTCAATCAACAAAGCCTGGACCCGTCTTGGTGAGTCTTGGGCTTATAGAGTGCTGAACAGAGGAAAAATCCCCATCAGCAGCGCTGCAACCAATATGCACATGCAGACCAGCACTGCCCATTTCAGGGTGAAGCGCTGATGGTCGCCGAAGTCGATACCGGCCAGGGCCACCAACAAATAGGTCGATGGTACCAGCGGGCTCAGCAAGTGGACGGGCTGACCGACGATCGAGGCACGTGCCATTTCCACCGCGGTTATACCGTAGTGACTGGCGGCTTCGGCAAGTACCGGTAATACGCCGTAATAAAATGCATCGTTAGACATGAAGAACGTGAACGGCATGCTCACCAGCGCGGTAATCACCGCCAGGTACGGCCCGAGGAAATCCGGGATGACCGCCAGCAGGCTCTTCGACATCGCATCGACCATGCCGGTGCCCGACAGGATACCGGTGAAGATACCCGCCGCGAAGATCAAACCCACCACCGCCAGCACGCTACCCGCGTGGGCCGCAACGCGGTCCTTCTGCTGTTGCAGGCAAGGATAGTTGACGATCATGGCAATACTGAACGCCACCATGAACAGCACCGGCAGCGGCAACAGACCAGCGATCAGGGTGCACATCAGCGTCAACGTCAGCGCGCCGTTGAACCAGATCAATTTCGGACGACGGGCGTCCGGGAACTGCGAAACGCTGATTTCGCTGTGGTCGATTTCTTCACCGACCAGGTGCAGCTCACCCAGGCGCGCACGCTCGCGTTTGCCGTAGAAGTAGGCAATCGCCAGGATCGCCACTACGCCGGCCAGCATCGCCGGGATCATCGGCACGAAGATCGCCGACGGGTCGACATGCAAGGCACTGGCGGCACGGGCGGTCGGGCCGCCCCACGGGGTCATGTTCATCACGCCGCCCGCGAGGATAATCAGGCCCGCCATGATCCGCGGGCTCATGCCGATGCGGCTGTAGAGCGGCAGCATGGCGGCCACGCAGATCATGTAAGTGGTCGCGCCGTCGCCATCGAGGGAGACGACGAGCGCCAGTACGGCGGTGCCGACCGACACTTTCAGCGGGTCGCCCTTGACCAGCTTGAGAATCTTGCGCACGGCCGGGTCGAACAGGCCGGAATCGATCATCAGGGCAAAATAGAGAATGGCGAACATCAGCATCACGCCGGTCGGCGCCAGCTTGGTAATGCCTTCGAGCATCATCGGGCCGATCTTCGGGCCGAAACCGCCGAACAAGGCGAAGATGATCGGGATCAGGATCAGGGCGATCAGCGCGGACAGGCGCTTGGTCATGATCAGGAACATGAACGTGATGACCATGGCGAAGCCAAGGAAAGTCAGCATGGGGATACTCCAGGCGTAGCGCGGCTAGGGAATGGGCGAACCGGGTGGGGTCAGCGCAGAACGGGAAGCACGAGGCGTACGGGCGGAGGTGTTGCGAAGCGGCGGGTAGCAAAGGACATCAGGGTCACCATTGTTGTTGTTAAATGGGCTGTGCGAGCGATAACACGCTGGCATTGGCCGACCGGTCTGTTGCCGGTAGTGGGGGCGATCCTAATCGGGGAAGCTTTCACCGAGCTTTCGCCGGTGAAAGCATTGACCGGATGGGCAACCGGTCGTCGGAACGGGGCAGGGAAATAAACCGAGTTGATACTTCGCGAGCAAGCCCGCTCCCACACGGGTTCCGTGTGCGCCACAGATCAAACGTGGGAGCGGGCTTGCTCGCGAAGACGCCGGCCCATACACCTCTGGAGCAAACAGGATGAACGACACTCACACCGGCGGCTGCCACTGCGGCCAACTGCGCTATCAATTCAGCGGACCTTTGCGAGACATCGCCCACTGCCATTGCTCGATTTGCCGACGAGTCAGCGGCGGCATCGTGACCACCTGGATCACCGTGCCCGCCTCAGCCTTTGCCTGGCAGAAAGGCACGCCCTCGCAGTACGCCTCTTCATCCAGTTGCGTCAGGTATTTCTGCCCGAACTGCGGGGCGCAGCTGGCGCTGGTGACGCGCCTCAGTCCAGCGAGCATCGACCTGACCATCGCCACCCTCGATCACCCGGAGCAGGCCCCGGCCGAGCGGCACATCTGGACGGACAGCCGTCTGCCCTGGCTGCACCTGGACGAGCACCTGCCGGGCGAAGCTGAAGAAAGCCTGTGATCAAAAAATAGACAGGTTCAGCGGTCGGACTGCTCCCATCCAGATGGCATGCTCGGTGTGATCGAGCAGGTCATCGCCGGTGTCCGGGTGCAGAAACACCACCAGCCCCTTGCGGTTGAGCGCCAGCCACGGCAACACGTCGCCGATGAGCTCAGGCCCGAACGCCAGTTGGCAACTCCAGTCCGGGTGCGGACCGACCGGGCGCTCGTGCACGCGGCCCATTTTCAGCGGGAACAGCCGCGCGGCTTGCTCACACAGCGCTCGCGCCTGATCAATGCTGGTGGCGTCAAAATACACATGGGCGTGATAGCCCTTGATCTGTTCCATCTGAATCCCTCTAAAACCCGGTCGAACCCTCACCGTTGCCCATAGGTCACACGCCATATACGTATGGAAAATGTGGAGCCCAGCCATGAAAAATGCCGAAACCCCAGTGGTCAAAGTGGTGCTGTATGGTGCCATGAGTAGCCTGGGCAGTGCGCTGATGGCTGAAATGCTGCGGCGCCAACATGAAGTGATCGCGATTCTCGACGACCTGACGGCGCTGGCGCCGCGTCCCGGCTTGCGCGCCAAGACCGGTGACCTGTTCGACGCCGAACGGGTCAAGCAAAGCGTGGCCGGCTGTTCAGCGGTCATCTGCCTGCTGGACGCCCCCGGGCTGCCGTTCAACAGTGAACAGGTGGAAAAAAACATTGTTCCGGGACCGGTCGAGCAAGTGCTGGCGGTCGATGCGTTGATCGATGGCCTGCAGGCCGTGGGCGTCGCCAGACTGTTTGTGGTGGGAGACTTCGAAGTGCTGGACGATCCGGAGATCGAGGATCAACTGCAGCGTCACGCCGCCGAAGAAATCCGTGAGGCGCTGCAAAGCAGTCCTTTGCACTGGACGCTGGTCAATGCGCCTCGGGGCGTCGCCGGGCTGACGATCGAGCATTTCAGTCAGGTCAGCAGCAGCCTGGAGCCGGGACTGGCCGAACCGCTTGAGCGCTTGAGCCGCGTCGCGGCGGGGATTGCCGACGAGCTGCGGCTGAACCTGCATGTGGGCGAGCACGTCACCTTCATCGCGGCGGACCCTACACCGCAATAGAGGGCAGCGGCAGGCCGTTAAGTGACTGCGCGCTACTGGCCTGCTCAGCCATTAACCAATCAACAAACTGTTGAATCAATGCGCCACGCCGTTTGCGTTGGGGCAGGACCACGTAATAACCCTGCCGCGACATCACCGTTTCGGCAATCGGTCGACACAACAGACCTTGCGCCAGCAAGTTATCCACTAGGTGCCGCCAGCCGATTGCCACGCCCTGGCCGCCAATCGCCGCCTGGATCAACAAGGTGTAATTGTCGAAGCGCAGTTGCCCGGGCGCTGGCGCCGAGCTTATCCCCAGCTCGCGGAACACCCCACTCCAGTCGAACCACTTGCTGCTGTTTTCACCCCGCAAATGCAGCAACGGCAACTCCAGCAGCGATTGGGTCGGCATGGGCAGGGGACGGTCTTTCAACAGCAGCGGGCTGCACACCGGGAATACTTCTTCGCTGAACAGCCAATGGCTCTCGCCCTGCTTGAAACGCCCGTCGCCAAACAACACCGCCACATCAATATCGGTGCGCAGCATATTGAGGCTGCGCTCGCTGGTGACCAGGCTGACATCGACATGAGGATTGGCGGCGTGAAAGCGGTGCAGGCGAGGCATCAGCCAATAGGCGGCGAAGGCGAAATCGGTGGCGACCTGTAACACCTCATGCTGATGCTGTGCGCTGATTGCGCTCAATCCTGCATCGATATTCTGCAAACCGAGCTGAACCTGTTCGAAAAGCAGGGTCCCGGCCTCGGTCAATTCAATACCGCGATAGATCCGATCGAACAGGCGTGTGGCGAGCTGATCTTCCAGGCGTTTGATTTGCTGGCTGATCGCCGGTTGCGTGGTGCCGAGCTCCACCGCCGCCGCGGTAAAGCTGCGCTGGCGAGCCGCCGCTTCAAAGGCGCGAAGCAGGTCAAGGGACAGATCACCCAGAGCGTCATACATAAGCTGTGCTTATCCTAGTCATTATCTGGCATGGGCTTTACCACAAAGTGTGCGGACTCCATGCTCGATCGCAGCACTCTCGCATAAATATTCACTATGGAATGCCGCGATCACATGAAGCGCAAGAACATTCTTTTCATCATGGCCGATCAGATGGCCGCGCCAATGTTGCCGTTCTACGGCCCTTCGCCGATCAAACTGCCCCATCTCAGCCGCCTCGCCGCCGAAGGCGTGGTGTTCGACGCCGCTTATTGCAACAGCCCATTGTGCGCGCCGTCGCGTTTTACCCTGGTCAGCGGGCAGTTGCCGAGCAAGATCGGCGCCTATGACAACGCCGCCGATTTCCCCGCCGACGTGCCGACCTACGCCCACTACCTGCGCCGCCTCGGTTACCGCACCGCGCTGTCCGGCAAGATGCATTTCTGCGGCCCGGACCAGTTGCACGGTTACGAAGAACGCCTGACCAGTGATATTTACCCGGCGGATTACGGCTGGGCCGTGAACTGGGACGAGCCGGATGTGCGGCCGACCTGGTATCACAACATGTCGTCGGTGCTGCAAGCCGGTCCGTGCGTGCGCACCAATCAGCTGGATTTCGATGAAGAGGTGGTGTTCAAGGCGCAGCAGTACCTGTTCGATCACATTCGCGAAGCGGGCGACCAGCCGTTCTGCCTGACCGTGTCGATGACCCACCCACACGACCCGTACACGATTCCCAAAGCATTTTGGGACCTGTACGACGACGCCGATATTCCGCTGCCCGAAACTCCGCAGCAGGCCGAACTCGATCCGCATTCCCAGCGTTTGCTCAAGGTCTATGACCTGTGGGACAAGCCGCTGCCTGTGGATAAGATCCGCGATGCGCGCCATGCTTACTTCGGCGCTTGCAGCTATATCGACAGCAACGTCGGCAAAATCCTGCAAACGCTCGAAGAAACCGGGCTGATCGATGACACCATCATCGTCTTTTCCGGTGACCACGGCGACATGCTCGGCGAGCGCGGGCTCTGGTACAAAATGCACTGGTTCGAGATGGCGGCCCGCGTGCCGCTGCTGATCAGTGCGCCGGGGCAGTTCGGGGCAGGCCGGGTGAGCGCGGCGGTGTCGACCGCCGACTTGCTGCCCACGTTTGTTGAGCTGGCCGGTGGTTCACTGGAGCCGGGCTTGCCACTGGACGGTCGTTCGCTGGTATCGCACCTGCAAGGGCAGGGCGGTCATGACGAGGTCTTCGGCGAGTACATGGCCGAAGGCACCATCAGTCCATTGATGATGATTCGCCGTGGCGCCTATAAATTTATCTACAGCGAAGACGACCCGTGCCTACTCTTCGACGTGCACAACGACCCGCGCGAACAGGAAGAACTCAGCCAGTCGCCGCACCATCGGCCGCTGTTCGAAGAGTTTCTCGCCGAAGCACGGGCCAAATGGGACATTCCGGCGATACACCACCAGGTGCTCGCGAGCCAGCGGCGCCGGCGGTTTGTCGCCGACGCGCTGACCATCGGCAAGCTGAAGAGCTGGGATCACCAGCCGCTGGTGGACGCCAGTCAGCAATACATGCGCAACCACATCGACCTCGACGACCTGGAGCGCAAAGCACGTTATCCACAACCCTGCCAAAACCAATAATGTTAAGGGGAAGTCCATGCAAAAGTTATCCACAGTACTGACGGTCGGGCTGCTGGCTCTGGGCAGTGCCTCGGCCTATGCCGATCAGAGCTGCGACACGGTAAAAATGGCCGATCCTGGCTGGAGCGACATCGCCGCGACCAACGCCATCACCGGTTTTCTGCTGGACGGCATGGGCTACAAGGCCAAGGTCGACACCCTCGCGGTGCCGATTACCTTTGGTGGCTTGAAGGACGGCCAGGTCGACGTGTTCCTGGGTAACTGGATGCCGGCGCAACAGGGCTTCTACGACAAATTCGTCGCCACCGGCGACGTGACGCAGCTGGCGAAGAACCTCGACGGCACCGAATTCACCCTCGCTGTTCCGGACTATGTCTGGGACGCGGGTGTGCATAACTTTGCCGACCTGAACAAATTTGCCGACAAGTTCGACAAGAAGATCTACGGCATCGGCTCCGGTGCGCCGGCGAACATCTCCCTGCAAGAGATGATCAAGAAGAACGACTTCGACATGGGCCAGTGGAAACTGATCGAGTCCAGTGAACAGGCGATGCTGGCCGAAGTGTCGCGCGCCGTGAAGAAACAGAAGTTCGTGACCTTCCTCGGCTGGACGCCGCACCCGATGAACGTGCAGCTGAAAATGCATTACCTCAAGGGCGGCGAGAAATACTTCGGCGACACCGGCAGCGTCCACACCCTGACCCGCAAGGGTTACGCCGAAGCCTGCCCGAACGTCGGCAAGCTGCTCACCAACCTGAGTTTTACCCAGGAGATGGAGAACAGCATCATGGCCGACGTGGTGAACAAGAAGGTCAGCAATGCGGACGCGGCCAAGGCGTGGATCAAGGCCAACCCGGCGGTGCTGGATAAATGGCTGGATGGCGTGAAGACCGTGGACGGGAAGGATGCGTTGCCTGCGGTGAAAGCCAAGCTGTAACCCCTATTCCTGTGGGAGCGAGCCTGCTCGCGATGGCGGTGTACCAGTCAGAATAATCTTTTCTGATAACCCGCTATCGCGAGCAGGCTCGCTCCCACAGGTTTATCTGCTGATACCCTTGTGCAAACTCCCACCCGAGAGGACCCATGGCCTTCCCCAGCCGCCACTCGCTCTTTCCCTTCCTCACCTGGTTGCCCCGGCAAACCCGCGCCAGCGTCGGACGTGACCTGATCGTTGGCCTCAGCGGCGCCATTCTGGCGTTGCCGCAATCCATTGCCTACGCGCTGATCGCCGGCCTTCCACCGGAATACGGTTTGTACGCCGCCATCATTCCAGTGCTGATCGCTTGTCTCTGGGGTTCGTCGTGGCACCTGATCTGCGGTCCTACGGCGGCCATCTCCATCGTCCTGTACGCCAGCGTCAGCCCTCTGGCCGTTCCGGCGTCCAAGGATTACATCACGCTGATCCTGCTTCTGACGCTCCTCGCCGGTATTTTCCAATGGCTGCTGGGATTACTGCGTTTCGGCGCGCTGGTGAATTTCGTCTCGCACTCGGTGGTGCTGGGGTTCACCCTCGGTGCGGCGGTGGTGATCGCCATCGGCCAGATGCCCAACCTGCTGGGGTTGGACTTGCCCAATCAAGCCACGGCGCTGGGCAGTTTCATGATGCTGTTCAGACATCTGGGCGAGGTGGACCAGCCCTCGCTGGTTCTGGGTCTGGCCACCGTCGCTGTTGGCGTGACGCTGAAAATGCTGCTGCCGCGCTGGCCAACCTTGCTGATCACGCTGATCCTCAGCGGTTTGCTGGTGTGGTGTTGGCCATCGATGTTTGGCCACGTGAGTCTGGTCAGCGCGTTTGTCGGGCGGCTGCCACCCTTCAGCCCGTTGCCGCTCGATCTGGACCTGATCCTGCGCCTGCTGCCCAGCGCCGTGGCGGTCGGGATGCTCGGGCTGGTGACGAGCCTGTCGATTGCCCGCTCCCTGTCGGCGCGCTCACAGCAATTGCTCGATGCCAACCAGGAAGTCCGTGCCCAAGGCTTATCGAACATGGTCGGCGCGTTTTTTTCCGGTTCACTGTCTGCCGGATCCTTCACCCGCTCCGGACTCAGTTACGAGGCCGGTGCCTGCTCGCCGCTGGCGGGGGTTTTTTCGGCGCTGTGGGTGGCATTGTTTGCGATCTTCGGCGCCAATCTCATCGCGCACATTCCGATCCCGGCCATGGCCGGCAGCATTCTGTTGATCGCCTGGGGCCTGGTGGACCACCGCGGCATCCGCGCATTGCTGCGAGTCAGCCGCGCCGAGTTCGTGGTGATGGCGCTGACCTGCGTCGCCACGCTATTGCTGGAACTGCAAACGGCGATCTACGCGGGAGTGCTGGCGTCGCTGTTCTTCTACCTGAAACGCACGTCGCAACCGCGGGTGCAGCATTGGCGCAACGGCGATGAAGACATTCTGCGGGTCGGCGGGTCGATCTTCTTCGGCGCCAGCCATTACCTGCAAGTGCGCCTGCAACGGATGCACGGCGCGCGCGTGGTGATCGAAGCGCAGCAGATCAACTTCATCGACTATTCGGGGGTCGAAATGCTGCATCAGGAAGCGCGACGACTGCGCAAGCAGGATCGCAGCCTGACTTTGCGCGGTGCACGGCCACCGGTGGTGGAGGAATTACGGAAGCTGGAAGGCGCAGAGAACTGCCCGATCCACTTCGAAGACTGAACACCGCCCCCTCGCTCCTAAAGGGGTTATGCGGCGAGTTGGCGGCGCAGTTCGGCCAGCACCGGCGCTGTGGCCGGCCGCACGCCGCGCCACAGGAAGAACGCTTCCGCCGCTTGCTCAGCGAGCATTCCCAGGCCATCCATCGCCACCGCCGCCCCCTGTTCGGTCGCCCAGCGGCAGAACGACGTCGGCTCCTTGCCGTACATCATGTCGTAGCAAACCGTCTGGCCCGGTTCGATCAGGCTGCCGGCAATCGGGGGGACATCCCCGGACAAACTGGCCGACGTCGCGTTGATGATCAGGTCCACCGGCTCGCGCAGCCAGTCGAAACCACTGGCCGAGACCGGCCCCAGATCGGCGAACAGCTCCGCCAGCAGTTCGGCTTTTTCCACCGTGCGGTTGGCAATGATCACCGAGGCGGGCTGCTCGGCCAGCAGCGGTTCAAGCGCACCACGCACCGCACCACCGGCACCGAGCAGCAGGATGCGTTTGCCCTTGAGGCTGAAACCGGCGTTGATCGTCAGGTCGCGCACCAGTCCGGCGCCATCGGTGTTGTCGCCCAGCAAGGTGCCATCGGCCAGTTTGCTCAGGGTATTCACCGCACCGGCACGCTGCGCCCGTTCGGTCAGGCTGTCCGCCAGACGAAATGCTTCTTCCTTGAAAGGCACGGTCACATTCGCTCCGCGTCCTTCGAGGAAAAACGCGCGGGCGAAGTCGGAAAAATCGTCGAGCGGCGCCAGCGAAGTGCTGTAGTCCAGTTGCTGGGCCGTCTGCTCGGCGAACAAGCGGTGAATTAGCGGCGACTTGCTGTGGCCAATCGGGTTACCGAATACGACATAACGGTCCATCAGTGTTCCTCGTTCAGGCGTGGGCCAACCAATCGCGGTCTTGCAGGAAATAGTCGGTCAGGCGCGCTTCTTCGCTGCCCGGCTCGGCTTTCCAGTCATAGCTCCAGCGCACTTGCGGCGGCAGCGACATGAGGATCGACTCGGTACGCCCGCCCGATTGCAGGCCGAACAGTGTGCCGCGGTCGTACACCAGGTTGAACTCGACGTAACGACCGCGACGGAATTCCTGAAACTCACGCTGTTTGGCGCTGAACGCATCGTGCTTGCGGCGCTGCACGATCGGCAGGTAAGCGTCGAGGTAAGCGTCACCGATCGCACGCATGAAGGCGAAGCTGGTGTCGAAGTCCCACTCGTTCAAGTCATCGAAGAACAGGCCGCCGATGCCACGCGGTTCGTGGCGATGCTTGATGTGGAAGTAGCTGTCGCACCAGGCCTTGTAACGCGAATAGACGTCCGGCCCGAACGGCGCGCAGGCCTGCTCGGCGACGCGGTGCCAGTGCACGCAGTCTTCTTCGTTGCCGTAATACGGGGTCAGGTCAAAACCGCCGCCGAACCACCAGACCGCTTCTTCGCCTTCCTTTTCGGCAATGAAAAAGCGCACGTTGGCGTGGGACGTCGGCACATGCGGGTTGTGCGGGTGGATCACCAGCGACACGCCCAGGGCCTCGAAGCCACGCCCGGCCAGTTCCGGCCGATGGGCGCTGGCGGACGGTGGGAGACCGCTGCCGAAGACGTGGGAAAAGTTGACGCCGCCCTTTTCGATGAGCGTGCCGTTCTCGATCACCCGGGTGCGTCCGCCACCACCGGCAGGTCGGGTCCAGGCGTCCTCGACGAACCGCGTGCCGCCGTCTTCGGCTTCCAGGGCGGCGCAAATGCGGTCTTGCAGGTCGAGCAGGTAGGCTTTTACGGCCTCGGTGCGGGTCGTCATGTCTTCACCTTGAATCGGGCAAAACTACGCGGCGCGCCCTCGGAGCGGGGACCGGCGCAAATGGGCGCGTAGCATAACATCGCCGATGCACCCGTCGCAGTTGACGAAGATCAAGCTTAGGAGTCCGATAGGGCGCTTGGCACTACCACCGTAAGACCTAAGGAGAGTTCTGATGGCAAAGCGTATCCAGTTCCGCGCCCATGGCGGCCCCGAAGTGCTCGAGTACGTCGACTATCAGCCCGCCGAGCCCGGCCCGCAGCAAGTCCGCGTCACCAACAAGGCCATCGGCCTGAACTTCATCGACACCTACTACCGTAGCGGTTTGTACCCGCCGCCAGCCTTGCCGTCGGGTGTGGGTTCCGAAGGCGCGGGTGTGGTCGAGGCGGTGGGTAGCGAAGTCACCCGTTTCAAGGTCGGTGACCGCGTGGCTTACGGCAGTGGTCCGTTGGGGGCCTACAGTGAGGTGCATGTGTTGCCCGAGGCTAATCTGGTGCACCTGCCGGACGCCATCAGCTTTGAGCAGGCTGCCGGGGTGATGCTCAAGGGCCTGACCGTGCAGTATCTGTTGCGTCAGACCTATGAACTCAAGGGTGGCGAAACCATCCTGTTTCACGCCGCCGCCGGGGGCGTCGGTTCCCTCGCCTGCCAATGGGCCAGAGCCCTGGGGGTGAAGTTGATCGGCACGGTCAGCTCGCCGGAGAAAGCCGCGCTGGCCAAGGCCAACGGCGCCTGGGCGACCATCGACTACAGCCATGAAAACGTCGCACAGCGGGTCCTGGAATTGACGGATGGCAAAAAAGTCCCGGTGGTGTACGACGGCGTCGGCAAGGACACTTGGTTGACTTCGCTGGACAGTACCGCGCCTCGCGGCCTGGTGGTGAGTTTTGGCAACGCATCCGGTGCAGTGGACGGGGTGAACCTGGGGATTCTGTCCGCGAAAGGCTCGCTGTACGTGACGCGGCCGACGCTGGCGACTTACGCCAACAATGCCGAGAACCTGCAGCGGATGGCGGATGAGCTGTTTGAGATGATCATCAGCGGGAAGCTGACGGTGGACATAAGCCAGAAGTATCCACTGGCCGAAGCGGCGAAAGCGCAGACCGAGTTGTCGGCGCGGCGGACCACCGGCTCGACTGTCTTGTTGCCTTAAGGACGCCTTCGCGAGCAAGCCCGCTCCCACATTGGATGCGGTCCTCTGTGGGAGCGAGCCTGCTCGCGAAACTGGCAGCGCCGCGGTCTCAATCCGGGCGAATAACGTTCCCGGTCGCCAGATCGCGAATCACGCTCGGATTCTTGCGCCCCCCCAGATTCCCGCCCAGGACATAATCCAACTGCCCACGGAAATACTGCTCTACGCGAAGCCGCGTCCGCGCCGCCGGCCGACCCTGCGGGTTGGCGGAGGTCGATACCAGCGGCCCGACCACCGCGCACAGATCCCGCACCAGCGGATGATCGCTGACCCGCAGCGCCACGGTTTCGTGCACACCCGTGATCCACTGCGGCAACTGATTCTGATGCGGCACCAGCCAGGTATTCGGTCCCGGCCAGGTGCTGGCCATGCGATCCATCCACAGTTCGGGAAAATCTTCGAAGAGAAAATCGAACTGGCGAATGTTGTCGGCGACCAGGATAAGCCCCTTGCCGACTGACCGACCCTTGAGCATCAGCAGACGCTCTACCGCCTCTTCGTCCCACGGGTCGCAACCCAGGCCCCAGACCGCCTCGGTTGGATAGGCAATGACGGCCCCTGCGCGAATGGCTTGCGCGGCTTGTTGCACACGCCAACTGTTGACCATGAAAAACTCTCCGGAATAAGGCTCTGCGCAGTTTACCGATCTTCCTTGTAAAACCTAGCTTACCCGCGCAAACCAGCGCCCGCTTTCGCAGACCGCCCGGCCGTCCATTTCCAGCTCGGTCAACGCCGCCAGCACTTTGGGTAGAGCCCAGCCGCTACTGGCGGCCAACGCTTCACTGGTGTGGGGCGCCGCATGTAATAGCACCAGCAGCGGATGCGTCACCGCAGGCATCTCGGTGGACAACGGCAACCGTTGCCAGCCGCGCAAGGCTTCGAGGATGTGCTCGATGGTTTCCACCAGCATGGCACCGTCACGAATCAGTTGATGACAGCCCTTTGCGCCGGGATGATGAATCGATCCCGGAATCGCATACACCTCGCGTCCTTGCTCTGCCGCCAGCCTCGCCGTGATCAACGATCCACTGGCGACACTGGCCTCCACCACCAACACGCCGAGGGACAAACCGCTGATGATCCGGTTGCGCCGGGGGAAGTTGCTGGCGCTCGGCCCGGCGTCCAATGGGAACTCGGAAAGCACCGCACTGCCGGACGCAATCATGTCGTCCGCCAGCCTTCGATTGCGCTGTGGATAAAACTTTTCAAGTCCCGTGCCAAGCACACCGATCGTTCGCCCGCCCACGTCCAAAGCGGCTTGATGCGCGGCGGCATCGATGCCCAGCGCCAGACCGCTGGTGATGACGAAACCGGCACTGGCGAGGCTGCGGGAAAATGCCCCGGCGGTGTCCATGCCCGGACGTGAAGCGCGACGGCTGCCGACCATCGCCAGCTGCGGTTTTTCCAGAATGCCCGGATCGCCCGCCACGAATAATAGCGGCGGCGCATCGCTGATTTCTGCCAGCAAGGCCGGGTACTCAGGCTGGTCCCACATCAGTAAATACTGGCCCGGACGCTCTATCCAGGCCAATGCGTGGCTGGCGCCGTCGCGGACTTCATTCGAGCGCCTGGCCTCCGCACAGGCGAGTGGCAAGCCCAACGCGCGCCAGGCGCTGGCCGGCGCGCTGATCGCGCTGGACGCCGAACCGAACGCCTCAAGCAACTTCCTGAAACGCGCGGGGCCGAGTTCCGGCAGACGATGCAGGCGTAAACGAGCTTCCAGTTCCGCAGGGGAAACCGGTGTAACAGCAGACAGCGACATGGATCATCCTTGATCGTTATGAGCCCCGTTCAAACGGGAATAAGCTGTGGATAACTCTGTTGGTAACTTGTGAAGCAGGCTAAGGATTTCGCACCTTGTCCATCACCGCCAGTGAGCGCGATGCGTTGAGCACCAGCCCGTAGCTGAGCTTGTCGTAAGTACGGAAAACCATCAGCAAACCGGCCCGCTCATCGGGAATTTTCAGCGGTTGCCCGGTCACCCGGTCACGCACCGTCTCGCCGGTTTTCATCACCACCAGCACGTTGCCTTCAGCCAGGCCATCGCGCTGACCTCGGTTCAACGTGACCACATCCATCGCGCCGATCTGCGTAACGCCACGCGGTACATCGATGATCAGGCCGTTGATGTCGCTCTTGGGGGCGCTGGGCATGAAGGTCGAGTTGATCGCTCGCTCTTCGCTGCTGAACAAGCGGTCGCCAAGCCGCACTTCCTGGGTCGTGCGCTGCAGGGCGAGGGTGGCGACATCGCCTTCGGTGGCGACCACCTCGCCGCCGCCGATGTCGTCCGCGTTGATCCCGAGAAACTCCTTGCTGTCAGGGTCGGTGTAGACCTTGCCCTGACGAAAGATGCCGTACACCGGCTGGTTCGGGTCGAAATGGCCACGGGCGAAGATGCGGTCACCGGTGCCGCTGAGCACCCGCTCGGCATCGCCGGCGACGATGTAAGGCGCCCGGTCGAAATCCTCGACCTTGTTGACGATGCGGTTGCTCAACAGAAAGCTGTTGATCGATTGCAGCGGAATGCTCGGGATGGCATCGGCCACCGGCGAGCTGCGCACCCGTGGCGACAGCTTGATGGTGCCCCGGGACGCCCCGCGATCGAGGGTCAGGCGCGGCTGACCGTTGACGTAGACCAGCGACAGCAAATCGCCGGGGTAGATGAGGTTGGGGTTCTGGATCTGCGGATTGACCTGCCACAGCTCAGGCCATTTCCACGGCTCACGGAGAAATTTTCCGGAGATGTCCCAAAGCGTGTCGCCAGCAACAACGGTGTATTGCTGTGGAAAACCTTCCCTGAGTTGCACTTGCCCGTGCGCGAAACCGGCCGAGGCCAGAAGGAGCAGGGCGAGTAGTGATTTCCTCATGCAGTGAATCCCTTTATTATGTGCGTTCGCGTGAAACGCCAGAGCCCTCGTGGCTCGATCCCGGCTAACCTGAAAGCAGGGAGCTACGTTTCACAACGGTAGCCGGCATCTTCGGACCCGCCAGGCCATCGACCCGACTTTATCTCACACGTGCATCAATTACGCTTATGGCCATTTTAGACATCCTCGAATTTCCCGACTCGCGCCTGCGCACTATCGCCAAACCAGTGGCCGTAGTGGACGACGAAGTGCGTCAGTTGGTCGATGATATGTTTGAAACAATGTATGAAGCGCCAGGCATCGGCCTCGCCGCGACCCAGGTCAACGTGCACAAACGTATCGTCGTGATGGACCTCTCCGAAGACCGTAGCGAGCCACGGGTGTTCATCAACCCCGAGTTCGAATCCCTGACCGACGAGATGGAACAGTATCAAGAAGGCTGCCTCTCGGTGCCAGGCTTCTACGAAAACGTCGATCGCCCGCAGAAGGTCAAGGTCAAGGCCCTGGACCGCGACGGCCAGCCTTACGAACTGATTGCCGAAGGCCTGCTCGCCGTGTGCATCCAGCACGAATGCGACCACCTCAACGGCAAGTTGTTCGTCGACTACCTGTCCAATCTCAAGCGTGACCGAATCAAGAAGAAACTGGAAAAGCTCCATCGCCAGAACGCTTGATGCCCTCCTTCCAAAGGCTTGCTGCGGCAAGCCTTTTTCTTTTGCGACTGCTTTGTAAATGAGAGCTTCCCATGACTGAGCCACTGCGCATTGTCTTTGCCGGCACCCCGGAATTCGCCGCCGAACACCTCAAGGCCCTGCTCGACAGCCCTTACGAGATCGTCGCGGTCTACACCCAGCCGGACCGTCCGGCGGGCCGCGGGCAAAAGCTGATGCCGAGTCCGGTCAAGCAGTTGGCCCTGGAAAACAATATTCCGGTGCTGCAACCGCCGACCCTGCGCAACGAAGACGCCCAGGCCGAACTGGCCGCGCTGAAGCCCGACTTGCTGGTGGTGGTCGCCTACGGCCTGATCCTGCCGCAAGGGGTGCTGGATATTCCACGCCTGGGTTGCATCAACAGCCACGCGTCGTTGCTGCCGCGCTGGCGTGGTGCGGCACCGATCCAGCGAGCCGTCGAAGCGGGCGACAGCGAAAGCGGCGTCACCGTGATGCGCATGGAACTGGGCCTCGACACCGGGCCGATGCTGCTGAAAGTCACCACGCCGATCAGCGCTGAAGACACCGGCGGCAGCCTCCACGACCGTCTCGCGGAACTCGGTCCACCGGCGGTGATTCAGGCTATCGCCGGCCTCGCCGCCGGCACGCTGGAGGGCGAAGTGCAGGACGACAGCCTCGCCACTTATGCGCACAAATTGAACAAGGACGAAGCGCGCATCGACTGGAACCGTCCAGCCATCGAGCTGGAACGTCTGGTTCGTGCCTTCAACCCGTGGCCAATCACCCATAGCACGCTGAACGGCGAAGCGCTGAAGGTGCTGGCCGCGAGCCTGGCCGAAGGGAAGGGCGCGCCGGGACAAATTCTCAGCGCCAGCAAGGACGGCCTGATCGTCGCCTGCGGCGAGCAAGCACTGTGTCTGACCCGTCTGCAATTGCCCGGTGGCAAGGCGCTGAACTTCAGTGATTTGTTCAACAGCCGTCGTGAGAAATTTGCCGTCGGCACCGTCCTCGGGCAAACGGCGGACGCTCAATGAATCCGCGTCTGGCCGCCGCCAAGGCACTTGCTGCAGTCCTTAACGGAAAAGCCTCACTCAACAGTTCGCTGCCGACACAAATGGACAAGGTCGAAGACCGCGATCGCGGCTTCACCCAAGACCTCGCCTTCGGCACCGCTCGCTGGCAGCCGCGTCTGTCGGCACTGGCGGCCAAATTGCTGCAGAAACCGTTCAAGGCGGCGGACGCCGACGTCGAGGCGCTGCTGCTGGTCGGCCTCTATCAACTGCTGTACACCCGCGTCCCGGCCCACGCGGCAATCGGCGAGACTGTCGGGTGCGCCGACAAGCTGAAAAAGCCCTGGGCCAAGGCCTTGCTCAACGCCGTGCTGCGCCGCGCCCAGCGCGAAAGCGAAGCGTTGCTGGCCGAGCTGGAACATGACCCGGTGGTGCGTACCGCTCACCCGCGCTGGCTGCAAAAATCCCTCAAGGCGTTCTGGCCTGAACAGTGGGAAGCGATTTGCGCAGCGAACAACGCGCATCCGCCGATGATCCTGCGGGTCAATCGCCGCCATCACACACGCGACGCCTACCTGGAACTGCTCACCAACGCCGGCATTGCCGCCGCGCCCTGTGTGTACAGCCAGGATGGCATCGTTCTCGCTGCCGCCGCCGATGTGCGCAGCCTGCCAGGCTTCGCTGAAGGCTGGATCAGCGTGCAGGACGAAGCGGCGCAACTGGCCGCCGACCTGCTCGACCTCGCGCCGGGCCAACGGGTGCTCGATGCCTGCTGCGCACCGGGCGGCAAGACCTGCCATATCCTCGAAGCCGAACCTGCGCTGGCCGGCGTCGTCGCGGTGGACCTGGAAGCCAAGCGCCTGGTGCGAGTGCGGGAAAACCTCGCACGCCTGGGCCTGAGCGCCGAACTGATCGCCGCCGACGGCCGCGATACCGCCACCTGGTGGGACGGCAAGCCGTTCCAGCGCATCCTGCTCGACGCACCGTGTTCGGCCACCGGCGTGATCCGCCGTCACCCGGACATCAAGCTGACCCGCCAGCCGGACGACATCGCGGCCCTGGCCGTGCTGCAAGGCGAGCTGCTCGATGCGATGTGGCTAACCCTGGAAGTCGGCGGCATCCTGCTTTACGCCACGTGTTCGACGCTGCCGACCGAGAACACCGACGTCATCGAAGCCTTCCTCGCTCGCACGCCAGGCGCCCGCGAACTGGACCTCGCCACCGCGGCCGGCATCAAGCAGCCGCACGGCCGCCAGCTGCTGGCCCAGGAAGGCGGCCACGACGGGTTCTACTACGCCAAGCTGATCAAGATCGCCGCCGCGCGCGGTTAACCGGTTTTAAGGGAGTGACTGGATGAAAATCATCATCCTCGGCGCAGGGCAGGTCGGCGGTTCGCTGGCGGAACATTTGGCCAGCGAGGCCAACGACATCACCGTGGTCGACACCGATGGCGAACGCCTGCGCGACCTCGGCGACCGGCTGGACATCCGCACCGTGCAGGGCCGCGGCTCGCTGCCCACGGTGCTGCGCCAGGCCGGCGCGGACGACGCCGACATGCTGGTGGCGGTGACCAACAGCGACGAAACCAATATGGTCGCCTGTCAGGTCGCCCACACCCTGTTCCACACCCCGACCAAGATCGCCCGGGTCCGCGAAGCCGCGTACCTCACCCGCGCCGAGCTGTTCGATAACGAAGCGATTCCGGTCGACGTGCTGATCAGCCCGGAGCAAGTGGTCACCAATTACATCAAGCGCCTGATCCAGCACCCAGGCGCGTTACAGGTAATCGACTTCGCGGAAGGCAAGGCGCAGCTGGTCGCGGTGAAGGCTTACTACGGCGGCCCGTTGGTGGGTCAGCAACTGCGCCAGTTGCGTGAACACATGCCGAACGTCGAAACCCGCGTCGCCGCCATTTTCCGTCGTGACCGGCCGATCCTGCCTCAGGGCGATACGGTGATCGAGGCGGACGATGAAGTGTTTTTCATCGCCGCCAAGGCGAATATTCGTGCGGTCATGAGCGAAATGCGTCGCCTCGACGAGAGCTACAAGCGCATCGTCATCGCTGGTGGCGGGCAGATTGGTGAACGCCTGGCCGAGGCCATCGAAAGCCGCTACCAGGTGAAGATCATCGAGATGAACCCGATTCGCTGCCGGCACCTCTCGGACACCCTCGACAGCACCGTGGTGTTGCAGGGCAGCGCGTCGGACCGGGATTTGCTGCTGGAGGAGAACATCGCCGATGCCGACCTGTTCCTCGCGCTGACCAACGACGACGAAGCCAACATCATGTCGTCGCTGCTGGCCAAGCGTCTGGGCGCGAAGAAGGTGATGACCATCATCAACAACCCGGCCTACGTCGATCTGATCCAGGGTGGCGACATCGACATCGCCATCAGCCCGCAACTGGCGACCATCGGCACCTTGCTCGCCCACGTGCGCCGCGGCGATATCGTCAGCGTGCACTCATTGCGTCGTGGTGCGGCGGAGGCCATCGAGGCGATTGCTCATGGCGATGCGAAGTCGAGCAAGGTGATCGGCAAGGCCATCGAGAACATCGGCTTGCCACCGGGGACGACGATTGGCGCGATCATTCGCGATGAAGAAGTGATCATCGCTCACGATGACACGGTGATCGAAACCGGCGATCACGTGATCTTGTTCCTTGTGGATAAAAAGCATATTCGGGATGTGGAGAAGTTGTTTCATGTGGGGCTGAGCTTTTTCTGATCCGATCTTTGCTGAATCGGCCGGCCCCCATCGCGAGCAGGCTCGCTCCCACATTGGAATGCGCACCGTGTGGTTTCACAGATACGACAACGCGCCAGACAGCCCACAGGCAAGGAAATCACCATGATCGAATCCCTGGAAAAAATGCTCGCGAAGGGTGTGGATAACTCACTGCTGCGCTTCGGCCTGGGCAAGGGTTATCTGGATCTGGGTGAGCACGCCAAGGCCGCGGAGCACTTCCAGCGTTGCGTCGAACTGGACCCGAAATATTCGGCAGCGTGGAAGCTGTTGGGCAAGGCCCGGCTGGCACTGGCAGACTTCCCGGCCGCACGCCAGGCGTGGGAACAAGGCCTGGAAGCCGCCCGCGCCCATGGCGACAAGCAGGCAGAGAAAGAAATGACAGTGTTCCTGAAAAAGCTCGAGCGTCAGACGCACTGATCAGAGGTAGCGCAAACCAATGCCTTCGGCGTCCACCAACACCACTTCCATGCGCACCCTCGGCGCACCTGTGGGTAAGTCCTGCACCTGCCCATAAACCACCGCGCCCTTGGGCAATACTGACAGGTGCGGATGCTCGACGTAGACGCCTGTCGCGGACAGGTTGCGAGTCTGGCCCAGGCATTCGCCGAACTGCTCATGAGTGATCTTGATACGAAACGATTTACGGTGTTCGGCCATCTGCTGCGCCCTGCCTGAACGGTTGTGGATAACCTTTGAGCGGGTTATCCACAGATCATGCCAATCCACTCAATACCAACGCTCTTCTCCCGGCGGGCGCTTCTTGAAGCGCTTCATGCTCCACATGTACTGGCTCGGATAAGCCGCCACGTAGCGTTCGACCACTTTGCTCATGGCGGCGCAGGAGGTCTCGGTATCGGTGCTGTACATGGCCTCCGGCGCGGCTTCAAGGATCACTTTGTAGCCGGAACCATCCGGCAACCGCAGTGCATGCAGGAATACACCGACCGCTTTGCCGCCCGCCAGCATGTTCGGTACGAATTTGCTGGTCAGGGCCTGAGTGGCGAAGAACGGCACGAAGATCCCGGCGGATTCGGCCGGTTCCGGGTCAGCGGGAATGCCCACTGCACCACCTTTGCGCACTTCCTTGATCACGCTGAGGATGCCTTCCTTGGTCGAGGCGGCCACCTTGTTCCCCAGCTGCACGCGTTGCTTGCGCAGCAGTTCATCCACTGCCTTCAATTTCGGCGGACGATAGAAAATGATCGGTTTGCACTGGCTGCAATAGAAGTGATTGAGCACTTCCCAATTGCCCAGGTGGCTTGTGATGCCGACGACGCCCTTGCCCGAGGCGAGGGCGTCTTTCAACACGTCGAGCCCTTCGACCTCGCGCACCAGATCGATGGAACGCTGGGCCGGCCAGATCCACGCGCAGGCACTTTCGGTCAGGGACTTGCCGATGTCTTTCAGGCTCTGGCCGACCAGACGCTCGCGCTCGGCGGGGTCCATCTCGGGAAAACACTTGGCCAGATTGATCCGCACCACGTCGCGGGAACGGTTCGGGGTTTTCCACATCATCCAGCCAATGGCCGAGCCCACCGCCTGTACGGCCCGCCACGGAAGCAGGGCAAACAGCCGCAGAGCGCCTACCAGCAAGGCGCCTTTAAACTTATCCACAGGTCACTCCTGATCTTGTGCTGTGCGCGAGGCGGCCATTCTAACCGTCGTTCGCCAAGGCTGCGTAGCGATCGCAATCCCGGGTGTGGTCCATGACCATCCCCGAGGCCTGCATCAACGCGTAGCAAATGGTGGGGCCGACGAAGGTGAATCCGGCCTTCTTCAGGCCTTTGCTCATCTCCACGGCGGTCGGCGTCACGGCGGGCACTTCGGTGCGGTCCTTGAAGTGATTGATCCTCGGAACACCGCCGACGAAGGACCAGAGAAATTCCACCGGATCCTCCAGCGTCAGCCAGGCCTGGGCATTGCGCCGGGCCGCGTTGAGCTTGAGGCGATTGCGGATGATTCCCGGATCGAGCATCAACTCATCGATTTCCGCATCGCTCATCTGCGCCACACGCTGTACGTCAAAGCCGAACAGCACCTCGCGATAACGCTCACGTTTGCGCAACACCGTGATCCAGGACAGGCCGGCCTGGAACCCTTCGAGCAAAAGCAACTCGAACAATCCCTGCGCATCGCGTAGCGGCGTGCCCCACTCCTGGTCGTGATAAGCCATGTACAGCGGATCTTCGGAACACCAAAAGCAGCGTGGCATAAGGCTCCAGGGGGCGTGCGCAGCAATGAATCGGGTATACTCCCGCTCTTTAAATCGCAGCCCAAGAAACAGGTGAATTTCGTGAGCCAGCCTACGCCAGCCGTGCGTACCTTCCAAGACTTGATCCTCGCGCTCCAGCAATACTGGGCCGAGCAAGGTTGCGTGGTACTTCAGCCCTACGATATGGAAGTAGGCGCCGGGACTTTCCACACTGCCACGTTTCTGCGCGCCATCGGCCCGGAAACCTGGAACGCCGCTTATGTGCAGCCCAGTCGTCGCCCGACTGACGGCCGCTACGGCGAAAACCCGAACCGTCTGCAGCACTACTACCAATTCCAGGTGGTGCTGAAGCCGAACCCGGACAACTTCCAGGAACTCTACCTGGGCTCCCTCAAGCACGTTGGCCTGGACCCATTGGTCCATGACATTCGTTTCGTCGAAGACAACTGGGAATCGCCGACCCTGGGCGCCTGGGGCCTGGGTTGGGAAGTCTGGCTGAACGGCATGGAAGTGACGCAGTTCACTTACTTCCAGCAAGCGGGCGGCATCGAATGCTACCCGGTGACCGGCGAGATCACTTACGGCCTCGAGCGCCTGGCCATGTACCTGCAAGGCGTGGACTCGGTCTACGACCTGGTCTGGGCGGACGGCCCGTTCGGCAAAGTGACCTACGGCGACGTGTTCCACCAGAACGAAGTGGAGCAGTCGACCTACAACTTCGAACACGCCAACGTCGAGAAGCTGTTCGAGTTGTTCGATTTCTATGAAAGCGAAGCCAAGCGCCTGATCGAACTCGACCAGCCGTTACCGCTGCCGAGCTACGAAATGGTGTTGAAGGCGTCCCACACCTTCAACCTGCTGGATGCGCGCCGGGCAATCTCGGTGACTGCGCGTCAGCAATACATCCTGCGTGTGCGCACCCTGGCGCGTTCCGTTGCGCAAGCCTACCTGCTGGCACGCGCCAAGCTGGGCTTCCCGATGGCGACCCCGGACCTGCGTGACGAAGTACTGGCCAAGCTGGAGGCTGCACAATGAGTGCTCAAGATTTTCTGGTTGAACTGGGCACCGAAGAACTGCCACCCAAAGCCCTGAACACCCTGGCCGACGCGTTCCTGGCCGGTATCGACAAGGGCCTGCAGGCTGCCGGCCTGAACTACGAGACCAAGACCGTCTACGCCGCGCCACGTCGCCTGGCAGTGCTGATCACCTCGCTGGCCACCCAGCAGCCGGATCGCAGCATCAACCTCGACGGCCCGCCACGTCAGGCAGCCTTCGATGCCGAAGGCAACCCGACCCAGGCTGCACTGGGTTTTGCCAAGAAGTGCGGCGTCGAACTAAGCGAAATCGATCAGAGCGGCCCGAAACTGCGCTACAGCCAGAACATCGCCGGCAAGCCGACCGCGAGCCTGCTGCCGACCATCGTCGAAGATTCCCTGAACGACTTGCCGATCCCGAAGCGCATGCGCTGGGGCGCGCGCAAGGAAGAATTCGTTCGTCCAACCCAATGGCTGGTGATGCTGCTCGGTGACCAGGTCATCGACTGCACTATCCTCGCTCAAACGGCCGGTCGCGATTCCCGTGGTCACCGCTTCCATCACCCGCAAAGCGTGCGCATCACGTCGCCGGCCAACTACCTCAGCGACCTGCGTGCCGCTTACGTCCTGGCCGACGCCAACGAACGTCGCGCACTGATCAGCAAACGTACCGAAGAACTGGCGACGAAGCAGGAAGGTACGGCGATCGTTCCGTCAGCCCTGCTCGACGAAGTGACCGCGCTGGTTGAATGGCCGGTGCCGCTGGTGTGCTCGTTCGAGGAGCGGTTCCTCGACGTGCCGCAGGAAGCGCTGATCACCACCATGCAGGACAACCAGAAGTATTTCTGCCTGCTGGATGCCGACGGTAAGTTGCTGCCACGTTTCATTACCGTGGCCAACATCGAAAGCAAAGACCCGCAGCAGATCATCGCCGGTAACGAGAAAGTGGTTCGCCCACGCCTGACCGACGCCGAGTTCTTCTTCAAGCAGGACAAGAAGCAGAAACTCGAAGGCTTCAACCTGCGTCTGCAAAACGTGGTGTTCCAGGAGAAACTCGGCAGCGTCTACGACAAGGCCGAGCGCGTATCCAAACTCGCCGCGTTCATCGCGCAGCGCATTGGCGGCAATGCAGCCTGGGCTTCCCGTGCCGGCCTGCTGTCCAAGTGCGACCTGGCGACCGAGATGGTCGGTGAGTTCCCGGAGATGCAAGGCGTCGCCGGTTACTACTACGCCCTCAACGATGGCGAGCCGGAAGAAGTCGCGCTGGCGCTGAACGAGCAATACATGCCACGCGGTGCCGGTGCTGAACTGCCGACCACCCTGACCGGTGCGGCCGTGGCCATCGCCGACAAACTCGACACGCTGGTCGGCATCTTCGGTATCGGCATGCTGCCCACCGGCAGCAAGGACCCGTATGCCCTGCGCCGCGCGGCACTCGGCGTGCTGCGGATCCTGATCGACAAGAAGCTCGAGCTCGACCTGAACGAAGCCGTGGCCTTCGCCGTGAATGCGTTCGGTGCCAAGGTCAAGGCCGTTGGCCTGGCTGATTCGGTGCTTGAATTCGTATTCGATCGCCTGCGTGCCCGTTACGAAGACGAAGGCGTGGACGTCGCAACGTATCTGTCGGTGCGCGCCTTGAAGCCGGGTTCGGCACTGGATTTCGATCAGCGCGTTCAAGCGGTTCAAGCGTTCCGTCAGCTGCCAGAGGCCGCCGCGCTTGCCGCGGTGAACAAGCGGGTTTCGAACTTGCTGAGCAAGGTCGAAGGCTCGGTGCCGTCGGTCGTTGAAGCCAAGTACTTCGATAACGCCAACGAGTTCTCGCTGTATTCGGCGATTCAGCAGGCTGACCAGGCGGTGCAACCGATGGCGGCGGCTCGTCAGTACAGCGAATCCCTGGCGCGCCTGGCTGCATTGCGTGAGCCGGTGGATGCGTTCTTCGAAGCAGTGATGGTCAACGCGGATGATGCCAATGTGCGCGCCAACCGTTATGCGTTGCTGGCTCGTCTGCGTGGGCTGTTCCTCGGTGTCGCCGACATTTCGCTGCTGGGGTAAAACTGTTTGAAACTGCTGATTCTCGATCGGGACGGGGTGATCAACTACGACTCCGACGCTTACATCAAGTCGGTGGCGGAGTGGATTCCGCTTCCCGGCTCCATCGAAGCCATCGCGCAGTTGAGCAAGGCCGGCTGGACGGTAGCCGTCGCTACCAACCAGTCCGGCATCGCTCGCGGCTATTACGACATCGCTACCCTGGACGCCATGCATGAGCGCTTGCGCTCGCTGGTGGCGGAGCAGGGCGGTGAAGTCGGGCTGATCGTCTACTGCCCGCACGGACCGGACGACGGCTGCGAATGCCGCAAGCCAAAACCCGGGATGTTGAAAACCATCGCCGCGCATTACAACGTATCGCTGACTAATCTATGGTTCGTCGGCGATACGCTCGGTGACCTGGAAGCCGCCAAAGCCGTCGATTCACAGCCAGTTTTGGTAAAGACCGGAAAAGGCGAAAAAATGTTGGGCAAGACCTTGCCGGTGGGCACCTTGATTTTTGACGATCTTGCGGCGATTGCCGCAGAACTTATCCACAATTAGAGTGCTTTCGAATTTCCTGACCAAGGATTGATCGGGAGTGCGCTTTATATAGACGGGCAGAGCCCGCACGGTAAACGTCGCCATGTCGATACTGCAGGCCATCAGAACCTTCCTCTTTTACCTGCTGCTGGGCACCAGCTCGTTGCTCTGGTGCAGCCTGAGCTTTTTTATCGCGCCTTTTCTGCCGTTCAAGGCGCGCTATCGCTTTATCAACGTTTACTGGTGCCGATGCGCTCTTTGGCTGAGCAAAGTCTTTCTCGGCATCAGCTATGAAGTGAAGGGCGCCGAGAACGTGCCCGGCCAGCCCTGCGTGATCCAATCGAATCACCAGAGCACCTGGGAGACGTTCTTCCTCTCGGCCTACTTCGAGCCGTTGAGCCAAGTGCTGAAGCGCTCTTTGCTGTTCGTACCGTTCTTCGGTTGGGCCATGGCCATGCTGCGGCCAATCGCCATTGATCGCGACAACCCGAAAGCGGCGCTCAAGCATGTGGCAAAAAAAGGCGATGAGCTGTTGAAAGATGGTGTCTGGGTACTGATCTTCCCTGAAGGCACGCGAGTCCCTTACGGCACCATCGGAAAATTCTCTCGGGGTGGTACGGCGCTAGCCGTTAACGCAGCCCTGCCGGTATTGCCGATTGCGCACAATGCCGGCAAGTTCTGGCCGAAAACCGGCTGGGCAAAGCAGCAAGGTGTGATCACGGTGATCATTGGCGAACCAATGTACGCCGAGGGCAATGGGCCGCGGGCCATTGCCAATCTCAATGATCGGGTTCAAGCCTGGAACGAGCAGATGCAACGGGAAATGGGCTCGCTTCCGCCCGCGCCTCAAGCGCCGGCCGCCAGTGATCAGGTGGCTGTTTGAAATTCTGTGGATAACCTGTGCACCGTTTCGCTCAAAAATGGCGTAATTTGTTTTTAAGCTTATGATTTATATACATATTTCTTAAGTTCATAAAATTGCGAAAAAGGTGCATAAGTTTTTTAAAGGCGTAAAAAAACCGGCTGATATAGCCGGTTTTTTTATGGGCTGTTTTCCCCAGTTCAACTCAATTTTGCTGTGCGCAAATCATAGGACACTTGGGTGTTGGCGCCGAGATGAGTCCAGGTAATTCGCTGATAGGCGAAGTAGACATCCTCGACATGTGAAAAGTTATCGGACCTCGGATCGTTGGTTGTTTGCACGTCTACCACCGTGGCTTCTTCGAGAGCGATGGCGTAGTAGGGTTCGTCAGCCCCTGTCTCAGGCGATGGCCGATACCAGACCAATTCGAATTCAAGGAGCTTCTCACTCGAATTCAAGGCGCCCATTATCAGCGGTGACGACTTATCGACAAGCTTCCTGATCATTAGAGGTTTGTGCACTGCGGGGCGACCTGAAGGCAGCCCGGTTTGAACATCACGTGGAACAATGATTTGATGGCAAAAGTTCTGGATCAATATTTGATCAACCAGCTCAGTCCGATAGTCATGGCCAATTGACTCCTCCGATGCCACGCCAGAAGAAATAAATCCCGATTTGCTTCCTTTTATCAGCAAGTATGCGCTTGTTGACATAACTTCCTTTCCTTATCAATGTGCCAAAAATTGCTCCCGCAAGTCATACCTTGACGAGGTGGCCGTAGGATAAAGGCCGTTAGAGATACCGTATGTAGGACGTTTCTGTGAGCCGCTGCGGTATTGGGCTTGCGTGTTATAGGAACAGCGTCGGAATCAGGACGATTAATCTGACGGCGAAAAAAAAGGCCAGCGCAATGCGCTGGCCTTTTTGGTTGGCAATTGTCCTGGATCAGAAATCCAGGTTGGAAACCGCCAATGCATTGCTCTCGATGAAGTCACGACGAGGTTCGACCGCATCACCCATCAGAGTGTTGAAGATCTGGTCCGCGCCAATGGCGTCTTCGATGGTCACTTTGAGCATCCGGCGCTGGCTTGGGTCCATGGTGGTTTCCCACAGCTGATCCGGGTTCATTTCACCCAGACCTTTGTAGCGCTGGATGGTGTGACGCTTGGTGCTTTCAGTCATCAGCCATTCAAGGGCTTCCTTGAACTCGGTAACCGGCTTCTTGCGCTCGCCGCGCTGGATGTACGCGCCTTCGTCCAACAAGGTGCTCAGTTGAGCGCCCAGGGAGACGACGGTCTTGTAATCGTTGCTGCCGAAGAAGTCGCGGTTGAACGTGACGTAATTCGACAGGCCGTGAGAGATCAGTTCGACCTCAGGCAGCCAGACGTTACGTTCACGGTCTTCACGCAGGCTGGCTTTGTAAACCAGACCCGACTTCTCCACGGTGCGCAGGCGAACTTCGTACTTGGTCAGCCAATCCTGCATCGCTGCATGATCGGACAACTGTTCCATGCTCACCGCTGGCAGGTAGATGAAGTGCTCGGTCAACTCCTGCGGATACAGGCGCGACAGACGCTTGAGCGTCTTCATCACCAAACGGAAGTCGTTCACCAGGCGCTCAAGGGCTTCGCCGGAAATACCCGGGGCTTCCTCGTTCAGGTGCAGGCTCGCATCTTCCAGGGCCGACTGCGTCATGTACTCTTCCATGGCGTCATCGTCTTTGATGTACTGCTCTTGCTTGCCTTTCTTTACCTTGTACAGCGGTGGCTGAGCGATGTAGATGTAGCCGCGCTCGATCAACTCCGGCAACTGACGGAAGAAGAACGTCAGCAGCAGGGTACGGATGTGCGAACCGTCGACGTCAGCATCGGTCATGATGATGATGTTGTGATAGCGCAGCTTCTCGATGTTGTATTCGTCGCGGCCGATGCCGCAGCCCAGCGCGGTGATCAAGGTGCCGACTTCCTGAGAAGAGATCATCTTGTCGAAACGCGCCTTCTCGACGTTGAGGATCTTGCCCTTCAACGGCAGGATTGCCTGAGTCTTGCGGTTACGTCCCTGCTTGGCGGAGCCGCCAGCAGAGTCACCTTCCACGAGGTACAGTTCGGAGAGGGCAGGGTCCTTCTCCTGGCAGTCAGCCAGTTTGCCCGGCAGACCGGCAATATCCAGCGCGCCTTTACGACGGGTCATCTCACGGGCTTTACGAGCCGCTTCACGGGCACGCGCTGCGTCGATCATCTTGCCGACAACCAGCTTGGCCTCGTTCGGGTTTTCCAGCAGGAAGTCGGAGAAGTACTTGCCCATTTCCTGTTCGACCGCGGTCTTCACTTCGGAAGACACCAGCTTGTCTTTGGTCTGGGAGCTGAACTTCGGATCCGGCACCTTCACCGAGATAATCGCCGTCAAGCCTTCACGGGCGTCATCACCGGTGGTGGCGACCTTGTGCTTCTTGGCCAGGCCTTCGGCCTCGATGTAGGTGTTCAGGTTACGCGTCAGTGCGGAACGGAAACCCACCAAGTGAGTGCCGCCATCGCGTTGCGGAATGTTGTTGGTGAAGCACAACAGGTTCTCATTGAAGCTGTCATTCCACTGCAGGGCGATTTCCACGCCAATACCGTCGTCACGCTGGACGTTGAAGTGGAAGACCTGGTTGACCGGAGTCTTGTTGGTGTTCAGGTATTCAACGAACGCACGCAGGCCGCCTTCGTATTTGAACAGCTCTTCCTTACCGCTGCGCTCGTCCTTGAGGACGATGCCGACACCGGAGTTGAGGAAGGACAGTTCACGGATCCGCTTGGCCAGGATGTCCCAGCTGAAATGGATGTTCTTGAAGGTGTCAGCCGATGGCTTGAAGTGAATCTGGGTACCGGTGGTTTCGCTTTCACCAACGATTTTCATCGGTTCTTGCGGAACGCCATGGACGTAAGTCTGTTCCCAGATTTTGCCGCTGCGGCGAACGGTCAGGATCAGCTCTTCTGACAGTGCGTTCACCACCGAAACGCCCACACCGTGCAGACCGCCGGATACTTTGTAGGAGTTATCGTCGAACTTACCGCCGGCGTGCAGTACGGTCATGATGACCTCAGCTGCGGATACGCCTTCTTCTTTATGCACGTCTACTGGGATGCCACGACCGTTGTCGCGAACGGTGATGGATTCGTCCGGATGGATGATGATGCTGATGTCGTCGCAATGGCCTGCCAAAGCTTCGTCGATCGAGTTATCGACCACCTCGAACACCATGTGGTGCAGACCGCTGCCATCGTCGGTGTCACCAATGTACATACCGGGACGTTTGCGTACGGCATCCAGGCCTTTCAGCACTTTAATGCTCGTTGAGTCGTACGTATTTTCTTCGCTCAATGCCTTCACTCCCGATGGTCGTGGGTCTGGGTGATACGGCCCTGTTCCACGTGGAACAGAGCGACTGGCGTTTCCGTCTGCCAGCCGTCCCTCAATAATTCGTGATCTACACAGGTGATAAACACCTGGCAGCGTAAGTCTTCCAACAAGCGGCAAAGCGCGCGACGGTGATGCTCGTCCAGCTCGGACGGCAAGTCATCCACCAGATAAATACACTGGCCGCGACGGGCCTGGCTCACCAGATGCCCTTGAGCAATCCGCAAGGCACAGACCACCAGCTTCTGCTGTCCGCGGGACAATATATCCGCGGCATTATGTGCGCCCAATCTGAGACGCAAATCAGCGCGCTGTGGTCCGGCCTGGGTATGGCCCATTTGCTGATCCCGCTGCAGGGATCCGGCGAGCACGGCACTCAATTCGCGGTCCTTGTCCCAACCTCGGTAATAGCTGAGCGTCAAACCCTCAAGCTCAACCAGTTCGCTCAAGGTCTGTTCAAAGACTGGCTTCAAGGCTTTGATGTAAGCGCGGCGGTATTCATCGATTTCAGCGCTGGCCTGGCACAGTTCCCTGTCCCAAACCGCTTGCGAAACGGCGTCAAGTGTACCATGCCGCAGCCAAGAGTTTCTCTGGCGCAGGGCCTTCTGCAAGCGTTGCCAGGTGGACATGAATCGCGGTTCCACGTGGAACACGCCCCAGTCGAGAAACTGTCGGCGAATCTTCGGTGCGCCTTCCAGCAAGCGGAAACTGTCTGGGTTGATCAGCTGTAAAGGCAGGATCTCTGCCAGCTGTGCCGCGCTGCGGGCGTTTTGCCCATCAATGCGGATTTGGAACTCGCCTTGACGGTCGCGAGATATCCCCAGCGCGCTATTCCCACCCTCGGCCAGTTCGACCTGGCCGAACACCGTGCACGCCAGTTGCTCGTACTGGATAACCGGCAGCAGGCGGGTGCTACGAAACGAACGGGCAAGCCCCAGCAGGTGAATGGCTTCCAGAACACTGGTTTTGCCGCTGCCGTTGGCGCCGTAAAGAATGTTGATTCGGGGAGACGGGGAGAAGGTCACCGGGTGCAGATTGCGCACCGCGGTGACCGAGACGCGACTTAAGGACATCTAGCTTCTGCTGGGCATGATTACAGACGCATCGGCATGACGACGTAGGCCGAGTCATCGTTGTCGGACTCTTGCACGAGTGCACTGCTGTTGGAGTCAGAGAGGATCAGCCGAACCTGTTCTGTGGTCATTACGCCCAATACGTCGAGCAGGTAGCTCACGTTGAAACCAATTTCCAGGTTGCCACCGTTGTATTCAACGCCGACTTCTTCTTCCGCTTCTTCCTGCTCAGGGTTGTTGGCCTGGATTTTCAGCTGACCATTGGCCAACTGCAGACGGATACCGCGGTACTTCTCGTTGGACAGGATCGCGGTACGGCTGAACGCTTCACGCAAGGCCTGGCGATCGCCCAACACCAGCTTGTCGCCACCCTTGGGCAGCACGCGCTCGTAGTCCGGGAATTTACCGTCGACCAGTTTCGAGGTGAAGGTGAACTCGCCGGTGGTGGCGCGAATGTGATGCTGGCCCAGAACGATGCTGACAATGCCGTCCGGCTCGGTCAGCAGACGCGCCAGCTCAAGGATGCCCTTGCGTGGCACGATCACCTGGTGGCGATCCGGCTGGCCGATGTCGGCCTGCATCGAGCACATGGCCAGACGGTGACCGTCGGTGGCCACAGCGCGGATGATCCCGGCGGAAACTTCCAACAGCATACCGTTCAGGTAGTAACGCACGTCCTGCTGGGCCATGGCGAAGCTGGTGCGTTCGATCAAGCGGCGCAGTTTGCTTTGCTCAAGGCTGCAAGTGAGCGAGCCTGGACCTTCTTCAACGGTCGGAAAATCGTTGGCTGGCAGGGTCGACAGGGTGAAACGGCTACGGCCGGCCTTCACCACCAGCTTCTGCTCGTCGACCTTGATGTCGATCAGCGCGTCGTTCGGCAAGCTCTTGCAGATGTCCATCAGCTTGCGCGCAGGCACGGTGATGGAACCCGGGTCCGCAGGCTCTTCGAGTTGTACACGACCGACCAGCTCGACTTCCAGGTCGGTACCGGTCAGCGACAGTTGCTGGCCTTCGACAACCAGCAGCACGTTGGAAAGCACCGGCAAGGTCTGTCGGCGCTCAACGACGCCTGCGACCAGTTGCAGGGGTTTCAACAGGGCTTCGCGTTGAATGGTGAAATGCATGGTCTAGTCCCTTGCCTTAATAAGCTGCGCTGGTGTTCATCAAGTGGTCAGTGTACGCAGCAGGTTCTTGTAGTCCTCGCGGATGTCCGCGTCGGATTCCTTAAGCTCGTTGATCTTGCGGCAGGCGTGCAAAACAGTGGTGTGGTCGCGGCCGCCAAACACATCGCCGATTTCCGGCAGGCTGTGGTTAGTCAACTCCTTGGACAACGCCATGGCAACCTGACGCGGACGTGCGACCGAGCGCGAGCGACGCTTGGACAGCAGGTCGGAAATCTTGATCTTGTAGTACTCGGCGACAGTGCGCTGAATGTTATCCACAGAGACCAGCTTGTCTTGCAGTGCCAACAGATCTTTCAGGGATTCGCGGATCAGCTCGATGGTGATGTCGCGGCCCATGAAGTGCGAGTGGGCGATCACGCGCTTGAGCGCGCCTTCCAGCTCTCGCACGTTGGAACGAATACGCTGAGCGATGAAGAAAGCCGCATCGTGAGGCAGATCGACTTTGGCCTGGTCGGCCTTTTTCATCAGGATCGCCACGCGAGTTTCCAGTTCCGGCGGCTCGACGGCAACCGTCAGGCCCCAGCCAAAACGGGATTTGAGACGTTCTTCAAGCCCTTCGATTTCTTTCGGATAGCGATCACTGGTGAGAATGACCTGCTGACCCCCTTCGAGCAAGGCGTTGAAGGTGTGGAAGAATTCTTCCTGGGATCGCTCTTTGCGCGCGAAGAACTGAATGTCATCGATCAGCAACGCATCCACCGAGCGGTAGAAACGCTTGAATTCGTTGATGGCGTTCAGTTGCAGCGCCTTGACCATGTCGGCCACGAAACGCTCCGAATGCAGGTAAACGACCTTGGCATTCGGGTTCTTCTTTAATAGATGGTTACCCACCGCGTGCATCAAGTGGGTCTTACCCAGGCCAACACCGCCATAAAGGAAGAGCGGGTTGTAACCGTGCTTGGGGTTGTCCGCCACCTGCCAGGCCGCGGCCCGCGCCAGTTGGTTGGACTTGCCCTCGACGAAATTCTCGAAGGTAAAGGTGCGGTTCAGGTAGCTGGTGTGCTTGAGCGCCCCTTCTACCTGCACAGTGCGCTGTTCGGAGCGCACCGGAGCCTGCTGCGAACTGGCACCTGCCATCGGGTCGAAACTGTCGCGCGATGGCTCTTCACTGACGTCCGCTACTTTTTGCGTCGAACGCTTTGGCGTGGACGCTTGGGTAGGCGCAGGCGCACTCGGCGCTTGAGCTGCCTGCGCCTGTGACGCCGCAGCAGCCAGCGGTGCATTCGGCGCCGCACGAGGAACCGAGCTGCGTTTGCTGCCTATTAATAAGGAGAGCGCTGGCGCCACGCCGTTGCCATGCTCATCCAGCAGCTCAAGGACACGACCCAGGTACTTTTCATTAACCCAGTCGAGAACAAAACGATTCGGTGCGTAGACACGCAACTCGTCGCCTTCGGCTTCGACCTGTAGTGGACGGATCCAAGTGTTGAATTGTTGGGCAGGCAGCTCATCGCGCAAAAGCTCCACGCACTGCTGCCAAAGTTCCACTGACACGGATATCCCCTAAGTTGAAAGCCGGTGAGGCAAAAACAAGCGGCCATTGTAGCGATCAGACGCCGACTTATCCACACGAAGGTTGTGCACCGACCAAGAAGAATCAACGCGTTATACGCAAAAAAGACGACCAATGGTCTGTGCATAAGCTCTGTGGATAACCGCCCTTGAGGTCATTGCACAAGTGGGGGCGAAACTCGGTGGATAACTGGCCTGTGGATAACAACCCCTTTCACCCACAGGTTATCCGACAGCGCAGCACAGGCTGACCACCGTTTTCCAGCGTAGTTGTCATCCTCTGTACATCACGTCTTTGAAGGCCTTAAGGCAGTTATCCACAGAAGATCGTTGCTCTAGCTTTTATAAGCTTTACAGAAAAGCTTTAAATACTTTCCTTCTTTATTTTTATATTTGGCCAAGGTTGAAGGCGAGCAAAACCACCGGAGATCTATTTATAAGGAAACGCTGGTTGGAAATTGACCTAGAGGCTTGCTTTCTCTAGAATCCCCGGTCTCTTAAAACGGGGGCCATTCCGGCCCGTTGTGGACGAACCAGGTAACACGACAATGAAACGTACTTTCCAACCAAGCACTATCAAACGCGCTCGTACCCACGGTTTCCGTGCTCGCATGGCTACCAAGAACGGTCGTGCCGTCCTGTCGCGTCGTCGCGCCAAAGGTCGTGCGCGTCTGGCAGTTTGATAATCCGGCACTGGAGGTGAGTCAGGACTTCAGTCGGGAAAAGCGTCTGCTTACTCCCCGGCATTTCAAGGCGGTCTTTGACTCCCCTACCGGCAAGGTTCCGGGGAAAAATCTCCTGCTCCTTGCGCGCAACAACGATCTTGATCACCCCCGTCTCGGGCTGGTTATCGGGAAAAAGAGCGTAAAGCTCTCCGTCGAGCGCAATCGCCTCAAACGTCTGATGCGCGAATCGTTCCGTCTGAACCAGGATTCGCTGGTCGGCTGGGACATTGTTATCGTCGCGCGCAAAGGTTTGGGTGACGTAGAAAACCCCGAATTGATTCAGCATTTCGGCAAGCTCTGGAAGCGTCTGGCACGCAGCACGCCAGTACCAGCAGTCAAAACCGAAACTGTAGGGGTAGACAGTCCCGATGCGTAAACTGGCACTCGTTCCGATCCAGTTTTACCGCTATGCCATTAGTCCCCTGATGGCCAGTCACTGTCGTTTCTACCCCAGTTGTTCCTGCTACGCGTTAGAAGCCATAGAAAATCATGGCCTTCTGCGCGGTGGCTGGCTGACCTTTCGTCGTTTAGGTCGCTGTCATCCGTGGAATCCCGGTGGTTATGACCCGGTTCCACCTATCCCTACCTCCCGTTCTTCTTCGATGGCCGAGTAATCATGGATATCAAACGCACGATCCTGATCGTCGCCCTGGCAATCGTGTCCTACGTTATGGTTCTTAAATGGAACCAGGACTATGGCCAGGCTGCCCTGCCGACTCAGAATGTTGCTTCCAGTACTACCGCACCGGGCCTACCGGATACGGCGACTGGCAATAATGCTTCTGTCAGTGACGACATTCCACGCGCCGCAAGCGATACCAGTGCCACTGCACCTGCTGAAACGCCAGTAGCTGTAAGCAAAGACCTCATCCAGATCAAAACGGATGTGCTCAACCTGGCAATCGATCCACAAGGTGGCGATGTTGCCCAATTGACGCTGCCGCTGTATCCACGTCGCCAAGACCATCCGGAAATTCCATTCCAGTTGTTCGATAACGGCAACGAGCGGACGTATCTGGCCCAGAGCGGTCTGATCGGCGCCGATGGCCCGGACGCAAGTCCTGCCGGTCGTCCGGTTTACTCCTCGGAGAAGAAGATCTATCAACTGGCTGACGGTCAGGACCAATTGGTCGTTGACCTGAAGTTCAGTAAAGACGGCGTCAACTACATCAAGCGTTTCACCGTGAAACGTGGCCTGTATGACGTAACCGTTTCTTACCTGATCGACAATGAAAGCGCCAAGCCCTGGTCCGGCGCAATGTTCGCGCAGCTCAAGCGTGACGCCAGCTCCGATCCTTCTTCCAGCACTGCCACCGGCACCGCGACTTACCTGGGCGCCGCCCTGTGGACAAGTAACGAGCCGTACAAGAAAGTGTCGATGAAAGACATGGACAAGGCTCAGCTGAAAGAAACCGTCAACGGTGGTTGGGTTGCCTGGCTGCAGCACTACTTCGTGACGGCATGGATTCCGGCGAAGGGCGAAAACAACGTCGTCCAGACCCGTAAAGACAGCAAAGGCAACTACATCATCGGCTACACCGCCCCGGCAATCACTGTTGCCCCGGGTGCGAAAGCCGAGACCAGCGCTGTTCTGTACGCCGGCCCGAAAAGCCAGGCCGTGCTGAAAGAGTTGTCCCCAGGCCTGGAACTGACTGTCGACTACGGCATTCTGTGGTTCATTGCCCAGCCAATCTTCTGGCTGTTGCAACACATCCACGCGCTGGTCGGTAACTGGGGTTGGTCGATCATCTTCCTGACCATGCTGATCAAGGGGATTTTCTTCCCGCTGTCGGCTGCCAGCTACAAATCCATGGCCCGTATGCGCGCAGTGGCACCGAAACTGGCTGCCCTGAAAGAGCAACATGGCGATGACCGGCAGAAAATGTCGCAAGCCATGATGGAGCTGTACAAGAAAGAAAAGATCAATCCGCTGGGTGGTTGCTTGCCAATCCTCGTGCAGATGCCGGTATTCCTTTCGTTGTACTGGGTTCTGCTGGAAAGCGTTGAAATGCGCCAGGCGCCGTTCATGCTGTGGATCACCGACCTGTCGATCAAGGATCCGTTCTTCATTCTGCCGATCATCATGGGTGCAACCATGTTCATTCAGCAGCAGTTGAACCCGACACCTCCGGACCCGATGCAGGCCAAGGTGATGAAGCTGATGCCAATCATCTTCACCTTCTTCTTCCTGTGGTTCCCGGCGGGTCTGGTCCTGTACTGGGTAGTGAACAACTGCCTGTCGATCGCCCAACAGTGGTACATCACACGTAAGATCGAAGCGGCTACCAAGGCAGCTGCCTGATTTACACTGTGGATAACCACTCAAAACGCCCCCTAGTGGGGCGTTTTGCTATCTGTCACTTTTGTCTGGATATCGGTTTATGAGCGCTCCTCGTGAAACCATCGCCGCCGTCGCCACCGCTCAAGGTCGTGGCGGTGTGGGCATCGTCCGTATTTCCGGGCCGCTGGCAGCTGCAGCGGCCAAGGCATTCAGCGGTCGTGAGCTCAAGCCGCGTTTTGCCCATTACGGTCCGTTTTTCGGTTTGAACGGGGAAGTCCTCGACCAAGGCATCGCTTTGTATTTCCCGGGCCCGAATTCATTTACCGGTGAAGATGTCCTGGAACTACAGGGGCACGGTGGCCCGGTCGTGCTGGATATGTTGCTCAAGCGTTGCCTGGAATTGGGATGTCGCCTGGCCCGGCCGGGAGAATTCAGCGAACGGGCATTCCTCAATGACAAGCTCGACCTGGCTCAAGCTGAAGCCATTGCCGATTTGATCGAGGCCAGTTCTGCACAGGCAGCGCGCAATGCGCTGCGATCCTTGCAAGGCGCCTTTTCTGAACGTGTGCATAACCTTACCGAGCAGCTGATCGGCCTGCGGATCTATGTTGAAGCGGCCATCGACTTTCCGGAAGAAGAAATCGACTTTCTTGCCGATGGCCACGTGCTGAGCATGCTCGATAAAGTGCGCGAAGAGTTATCCACAGTCCTGCGTGAAGCCGGGCAGGGTGCTTTATTGAGAGACGGTATGACCGTGGTAATCGCCGGTCGCCCTAACGCCGGTAAATCCAGCCTGTTGAATGCGCTCGCCGGTCGCGAGGCAGCGATCGTGACCGAAATCGCCGGCACGACCCGAGACATTCTTCGCGAACATATCCACATCGATGGCATGCCGTTGCACGTGGTCGACACCGCGGGTCTGCGGGACACCGATGACCAGGTGGAGAAGATTGGTGTTGAACGGGCGTTGAAAGCCATTGGCGAGGCCGATCGAGTGTTGCTGGTGGTCGACGCAACCGCCCCTGAAGCGCTCGATCCGTTTGCATTGTGGCCGGAGTTTCTTGAGGTGCGCCCCGATCCGGCCAAAGTCACCTTGATCCGCAACAAAGCGGACCTGACGGGTGAAGCGATCGCTCTGGAAGTCAGCACGGATGGCCATGTCACCCTTAGCTTGAGCGCCAAATCGGCCGGAGAGGGTCTGGAACTGCTGCGCGATCATCTCAAGGCGTGCATGGGCTACGAACAGACCTCGGAAAGCAGCTTCAGCGCTCGCCGGCGGCACCTCGAGGCATTGCGCCACGCCAGTGCGTCGCTCGAGCATGGTCGCGCGCAGTTGACCCTGGCAGGCGCGGGCGAACTGTTGGCAGAAGATTTGCGACAGGCGCAGCAATCGTTGGGGGAAATCACTGGCGCATTCAGTTCGGATGATCTGCTGGGAAGAATCTTTTCCAGCTTCTGTATCGGGAAATAGGACGTCGGTCCTGCGATTGAAATCTGCGGGTTGTGGGTAATTTATCCACAATCCGCAGCGTTATTAGCACCCGTTGTGCGAAACCGAGCCAAGCAGGGTTCGTGTTTAACCCAATAGCACTGCCCCCTTCGTTACACCCCGAAACGTATTTTCTTATCGAACAGGTTTCGCGTTCAGGTCGACGCTCCAGTTGCGGTCGATCTGATAACCAGTTACGGCGTCCACTGCGCTATATCGCCGGCATCCAGCTTCCCATAAGGCGTCGGCTCTCGCCGAGACGGCGGTAACTGGATGTGGTCGCGCCGACGATAACGATCGTTCACCAAACCGATAGTCCTTGGTCTCGCAAATCTGCGCGGCATAGCGCTCTTTTAAAGACTTGGCGCCATTCTGGTAACGCTGGCGGGATGTCTGTGTCCGAGATTCAGGTTGAGAGACACTTTTCTGTGGATTAAGCCCTGTGAATAACTGCCACTAAGGGCAGTTGATAACAGGGGCTGAAAACTGAAGATAACCGCCGCTGTGGATAACAACCTCATTCATCCACAGGCTTACACCGGTTATCCAAGGGCCTCATTGGCACATGGACACAGGGTTTTGGAACGCTGTACACATTGAAAATAAAGGGCTGTATCAATCTATCCACAGAAATCTTGCTCAGTAGAAATAAACATAAAAACAAAGATTTAATAAATTTCTCTCTTTTTAATTTCTATAACCTCGAGTTCTCCACAGCTGGTTAAATTTTGTGCAAAGGGTTCTTTAGGAAGGGCGAAGTCCCTATACTTGCCGACCTGGTCCAGAAACCCGGGGCCAAACTATTCCTGAATTACCTACTTAAGCAGGCACGAGGTGCGTGGTGGATTTCCCTTCCCGTTTTGAAGTGATCGTCATCGGCGGCGGTCATGCCGGTACCGAGGCAGCACTGGCGTCAGCACGTATGGGGGCAAAAACCCTGTTGCTGACGCATAACGTGGAAACCCTCGGCGCCATGAGCTGCAACCCTGCAATTGGCGGGATCGGCAAAAGTCATCTGGTCAAGGAAATCGATGCCCTCGGCGGCGCGATGGCCATGGCTACCGATAAAGGCGGCATCCAGTTCCGCGTTCTGAACAGCCGTAAAGGCCCCGCCGTGCGTGCGACCCGCGCTCAGGCTGATCGGGTTCTCTACAAAGCCGCTGTCCGCGAAGCCCTGGAAAACCAGGCGAACCTGTGGATATTTCAACAGGCCGCCGACGATCTGATCGTCGAGCAGGAACAAGTGCGCGGTGTCGTCACCCAAATGGGCCTGCGTTTCTTCGCGGACTCGGTGGTATTGACCACCGGCACCTTCCTGGGCGGACTTATCCACATCGGCATGCAGAATTATTCCGGCGGCCGCGCCGGTGATCCGCCTTCGATCGCCCTGGCCCACCGTCTGCGTGAATTGCCGCTGCGTGTCGGTCGTTTGAAAACCGGTACGCCACCGCGTATCGATGGTCGTTCTGTCGATTTCTCGGTCATGACCGAGCAAGCCGGGGATACGCCGATCCCGGTGATGTCGTTTATGGGCTCCAAGGAGCAGCACCCGAAACAGGTAAGCTGCTGGATTACCCATACCAACGCCCGGACCCACGAAATCATTGCCGCGAACCTCGATCGTTCGCCGATGTATTCCGATGCCGGGCTGATCGAAGGCATCGGGCCGCGTTATTGCCCATCGATCGAAGACAAGATCCACCGCTTTGCCGACAAGGACAGCCATCAGGTTTTCATTGAGCCAGAAGGCCTGACGACGCACGAGTTGTATCCGAACGGGATCTCCACCTCGCTGCCATTCGATGTGCAACTCCAGATTGTGCAATCGATCCGTGGCATGGAAAACGCGCACATTGTTCGCCCGGGCTACGCCATCGAGTACGACTATTTCGATCCGCGTGACCTGAAATACAGTCTCGAAACCAAAGTCATCGGCGGCCTGTTCTTCGCCGGACAAATCAACGGCACCACCGGTTACGAAGAAGCCGGCGCCCAGGGTTTGCTGGCCGGGGCCAACGCCGCTTTGCGCGCACAGGGCAAAGACGCCTGGTGCCCACGCCGCGATGAGGCGTACATCGGTGTATTGGTCGATGACCTGATCACCCTCGGAACCCAAGAGCCGTACCGGATGTTCACCTCCCGTGCCGAGTACCGCCTCATCCTGCGCGAAGACAACGCCGATCTGCGCCTGACCGAAAAAGGTCGCGAGCTGGGTCTGGTCGATGACGCGCGCTGGGCGGCCTTCTGCACCAAGCGCGAGAGCATTGAGCTGGAAGAACAACGCCTGAAAAGCACCTGGGTTCGCCCAGGCACGGAGCAGGGCGATGCGATTTCCGAAAAATTCGGCACTCCGCTGACCCACGAATACAACTTGCTCAACCTGCTGAGCCGTCCGGAAGTCGACTACGCTGGTCTGATCGCCGTGACGGGTGGGGGCGCAGAAGATCCACAGGTCGCCGAGCAGGTCGAGATCAAGACCAAGTACGCCGGTTACATCGACCGCCAGCAAGATGAAATCGCACGCCTGCGGGCCAGCGAAGATACAAAACTGCCTGTGGATATCGATTACACGAACATTTCCGGTCTCTCGAAAGAGATCCAGAGCAAGCTCGGTGCGACCCGTCCAGAGACGTTGGGCCAGGCGTCACGCATTCCGGGCGTTACACCGGCAGCTATTTCGCTGTTGATGATTCATTTGAAAAAACGCGGCGCGGGCCGTCAGTTGGAGCAAAGCGCTTGAGTTCGTTGGTCACCTCGCAACACGCCGAAGAGTTATCCACAGGTGCTCGCCAGCTCGGTGTCACACTGACAGAGGCCCAGCATGCGCAGCTGCTGGGGTATCTGGCGCTGTTGATCAAATGGAACAAGGCTTACAACCTGACCGCCGTACGCGATCCGGACGAAATGGTTTCACGGCACCTGCTCGATAGTTTGAGTGTGATGTCGTTTGTCGAAAACGGCCGCTGGCTCGACGTTGGCAGTGGCGGCGGCATGCCGGGCATTCCGTTGGCGATCCTGTTTCCGGCGTCGCAAGTGACCTGCCTGGACAGCAACGGCAAGAAAACCCGCTTTCTGACCCAGGTCAAACTCGAACTCAAACTGGATAACCTGCAAGTTATCCACAGCCGCGTCGAAGCTTTCCAGCCTGCGCAGCCGTTCAACGGGATCATTTCCCGGGCGTTCAGCAGCATGGAAAACTTCAGCAACTGGACGCGCCACCTCGGCGACGCCGATACACGCTGGCTGGCAATGAAGGGCGTTCATCCGGCCGATGAGCTGGTAGCATTGCCGGCAGACTTCCACCTCGATAGCGAACACGCCCTGGCCGTACCTGGTTGCCAAGGCCAACGCCATCTGCTGATACTGCGCCGCACGGCATGATTGGGAACACAAGCAAGAATGGCTAAGGTATTCGCGATTGCGAACCAGAAAGGTGGTGTGGGTAAAACCACCACCTGCATCAACCTCGCAGCTTCCCTGGTCGCTACCAAGCGCCGGGTGCTGTTGATCGATCTCGATCCACAGGGCAACGCCACCATGGGTAGCGGTGTGGATAAACACGGCCTGGAAAACTCGGTCTACGACCTGCTGATCGGCGAATGCGATCTGGCCCAGGCCATGCACTACTCGGAGCACGGTGGTTACCAACTGTTGCCGGCCAACCGCGACTTGACCGCGGCTGAAGTGGTGCTGCTGGAAATGCAGATGAAGGAAAGCCGCCTGCGCAGCGCATTGGCGCCCATTCGCGAAAACTACGATTACATCTTGATCGACTGCCCGCCGTCGCTGTCGATGCTGACCTTGAATGCTCTGGTCGCCGCTGACGGGGTGATTATCCCCATGCAGTGCGAATATTTTGCACTCGAAGGTTTGAGCGACCTTGTGGATAACATCAAGCGAATCGCTGAACTGCTGAACCCGGAGCTGAAAGTCGAAGGCCTGTTGCGAACCATGTACGACCCGCGCCTGAGCCTGATGAACGACGTCTCGGCGCAGCTCAAAGAGCACTTCGGCGAGCAGCTGTACGACACCGTCATTCCGCGCAACATCCGCTTGGCCGAAGCGCCAAGCTATGGCATGCCGGCGCTGGCGTATGACAAGACATCACGGGGCGCCATCGCCTACCTGGCACTGGCGGGCGAGATGGTTCGCCGTCAACGCAAAAACTCACGCACTGCCGCTGCTCAGCCAACTTAAGGAATCCCCATGGCCGTCAAGAAACGAGGTCTCGGACGTGGACTGGATGCACTGCTGAGCGGTCCGACTGTCAGCTCGCTGGAAGAACAAGCGGTACAGGCCGATCAGCGGGAGCTGCAGCATTTGCCCCTGGACCTGATCCAGCGCGGCAAATACCAGCCGCGTCGGGACATGGACGTGCAAGCGCTGGAAGAACTGGCGCAGTCGATCAAGGCCCAGGGCGTGATGCAGCCGATCGTGGTTCGTCCGATCGGCGGTGGCCGCTTCGAGATCATCGCCGGTGAACGCCGCTGGCGCGCCAGCCAGCAGGCCGGCCAGGAAACCATCCCGGCGATGGTTCGCGATGTGCCGGATGAAACCGCGATCGCCATGGCGCTGATCGAGAACATCCAGCGCGAAGACCTCAATCCCATCGAGGAAGCGGTGGCCCTGCAGCGTTTGCAGCAGGAATTCCAGCTTACTCAGCAACAAGTGGCCGAAGCCGTGGGCAAGTCCCGCGTGACCGTAGCCAACCTGCTACGTTTGATTGCGTTGCCGGAAGTCATCAAAACCATGCTGTCCCACGGTGACCTGGAAATGGGTCATGCGCGTGCTTTGCTCGGTTTGCCGGAAAATCAACAGGTTGAAGGGGCGCGACATGTTGTCGCACGGGGGCTGACTGTGCGCCAAACCGAGGCACTGGTTCGCCAGTGGCTGAGTGGTAAACAGGAGCCTGCTGAACCGGTAAAGCCCGACCCTGATATCGCCCGACTCGAGCAGCGCCTGGCCGAGCGCCTAGGCTCTGCGGTGCAGATCCGACACGGAAAGAAGGGGAAGGGGCAGTTGGTCATCGGTTACAACTCTCTCGATGAGCTTCAGGGTGTGCTCGCACACATTCGCTGAAACATTTCCTCATGTAGCGTGCAGTCGGAAATCACTACCTGACAGTTGAATAGGGGCAGAACCGCCCCTATACTCTGCGCGCATTTTGTCGGCACAAATTATGCCAAGTTATTGAATTCTGGCAGCCGACCATTGGAGAGCAATAGTGATGGAAAGCCGCACGCCAAACCGCTTGCCGTTCCATCGCCTGGCAGTTTTTCCGGTGTTGATGGCTCAGTTCGCAGTTTTGCTGATCGCCGCTTTGGCGCTCTGGCAATGGCGAGGAGTCGTTACCGGGTACTCAGGACTTTGCGGAGGCCTGATAGCCTTGCTGCCCAATGTTTATTTCGCTCACAGGGCATTTCGGTTTTCCGGCGCCCGAGCAGCCCAAGCCATCGTCCGGTCTTTTTATGCCGGTGAGGCGGGCAAACTGATTTTGACGGCAGTGCTCTTTGCATTGACGTTCGCAGGTGTGAAGCCATTGGCGCCGCTAGCTGTATTTGGCGTCTTCGTGTTGACCCAACTGGTCAGCTGGTTCGCGCCCCTGCTGATGAGAACAAGACTTTCGAGACCTTAGGGCGTTTGAGGCAACCATGGCAGAAACAACCGCTTCGGGCTATATCCAGCACCACTTGCAGAACCTGACCTTCGGTCAGCACCCAACCGGCGGGTGGGGTTTTGCCCACACCGCAGCAGAAGCCAAGGAAATGGGCTTCTGGGCTTTCCACGTCGATACCCTCGGCTGGTCGGTCGCTTTGGGTCTGATCTTCGTTCTTCTTTTCCGCATGGCGGCAAAGAAAGCGACTTCCGGTCAGCCTGGTGCTTTGCAAAACTTCGTTGAAGTATTGGTCGAATTCGTCGATGGCAGCGTGAAAGACAGCTTCCATGGCCGTAGCCCGGTGATTGCACCGCTGGCACTGACCATCTTCGTCTGGGTCTTCCTGATGAACGCCGTCGACCTGATCCCGGTCGACTGGATTCCTCAGCTGGCCATCCTGATCACCGGCGATGCGCACATTCCATTCCGTGCCGTATCGACCACTGACCCGAACGCTACCCTGGGCATGGCCCTGTCGGTGTTCGCGTTGATCATTTTCTACAGCATCAAGGTCAAGGGTATCGGCGGCTTCATCGGCGAACTGACCCTGCACCCGTTCGGCAGCAAGAACATCTTCGTTCAGGCCCTGCTGATTCCGGTGAACTTCCTGCTGGAGTTCGTGACGCTGGTTGCCAAGCCTATCTCCCTGGCACTGCGTCTGTTCGGCAACATGTATGCCGGCGAACTGGTCTTCATTCTGATTGCTGTGATGTTCGGCAGCGGTCTGCTCTGGCTTAGCGGCCTGGGCGTAGTTCTGCAGTGGGCGTGGGCTGTGTTCCACATCCTGATCATCACCCTGCAGGCGTTTATCTTCATGATGCTGACCATCGTTTACCTGTCGATGGCGCACGAAGAGAACCATTAAGACCAGTCTCGACTAGTCTGATGTCCCACCCAGTCAAACGGGTGGGTGCCCGAACAGGGCTATGAAACGATTTGTTTTACCGCTTTAAAATCTAAAAAACCTAAACCATACGACGTAAAAGTCGGGAGGAAAGATGGAAACTGTAGTTGGTCTAACCGCTATCGCTGTTGCACTGTTGATCGGCCTGGGCGCACTGGGTACCGCAATTGGTTTCGGCCTGCTGGGCGGCAAGTTCCTGGAAGGCGCAGCGCGTCAGCCAGAAATGGTTCCAATGCTGCAAGTTAAAATGTTCATCGTTGCCGGTCTGCTCGACGCCGTAACCATGATCGGTGTTGGTATCGCTCTGTTCTTCACCTTCGCGAACCCATTCGTTGGTCAACTCGCTGGCTAATCACTCGAACCTTCGAGTGATTGGTTTGATGTGCAACGAACGAGCGAGGTGTTGGCGTGAACATTAATGCAACCCTGATTGGCCAGTCCGTTGCGTTCTTCATTTTTGTACTGTTTTGCATGAAGTTCGTGTGGCCTCCGGTCATCGCGGCTTTGCACGAACGTCAGAAGAAGATCGCGGATGGACTGGACGCTGCCGCCCGAGCAGCTCGCGACCTGGAGTTGGCCCAAGATAAAGCGGGTCAACAACTGCGCGAAGCTAAGGCTCAGGCAGCTGAAATCATTGAGCAAGCCAAGAAACGCGGTAACCAGATCGTTGAAGAGGCTGTTGAAAAAGCCCGTATCGACGCTGACCGTGTGAAGGTTCAGGCTCAGGCCGAGATCGAGCAGGAACTAAACAGTGTCAAAGATGCGCTGCGTGCCCAACTGGGTGCACTGGCCGTCGGCGGCGCCGAGAAGATCCTGGGTGCCACAATCGATCAAAACGCGCACGCGGAGCTGGTAAACAAACTGGCTGCTGAAATTTAAGCGAGGGCGATCATGGCAGAATTGACCACGTTGGCCCGACCTTACGCTAAGGCAGCCTTCGAGCACGCCCAGGCCCACCAGCAACTGGCCTCTTGGTCAGCCATGCTCGGCCTGGCTGCAGCAGTGTCGCAAGACGACACCATGCAGCGCGTGCTCAAGGCCCCGCGACTGACGAGCGCAGACAAGGCCGCCACGTTTATTGACGTGTGCGGCGACAAGTTTGATGCCAAGGCACAGAACTTCATCAACGTCGTTGCCGAAAACGACCGTCTCCCGCTTTTGCCGGAGATTTCCGCTCTGTTCGACCTGTACAAGGCTGAACAAGAGAAGTCGGTAGACGTTGAAGTGACCAGTGCTTTTGCATTGAACCAAGAACAGCAAGACAAACTCGCCAAGGTTCTCAGTGCACGACTCAACCGGGAAGTGCGCCTGCAAGTCGAGGAAGACAAATCCCTTATTGGGGGCATTGTCATCCGCGCCGGCGACCTGGTTATCGATGGCTCGGTTCGCGGCAAACTCGCGAGCCTTGCCGAAGCATTGAAATCTTGAGTTTGAAGGGGCAGCAGAGCAATGCAGCAACTCAATCCTTCCGAAATAAGTGAAATTATCAAGGGCCGCATCGACAAGCTCGATGTGACCTCCCAAGCCCGTAACGAAGGCACTGTCGTCAGCGTATCTGACGGTATCGTGCGGATTCACGGTCTGGCCGACGTCATGTACGGCGAGATGATCGAGTTTCCGGGCGGCGTCTTCGGCATGGCTCTCAACCTGGAGCAAGACTCCGTAGGCGCCGTTGTATTGGGCTCCTACCAGTCCCTGGCTGAAGGCATGAGCGCCAAGTGCACCGGCCGCATCCTCGAAGTTCCGGTGGGTAAGGAACTGCTGGGTCGCGTAGTCGACGCACTGGGTAACCCTGTTGACGGCAAAGGTCCGCTGAACAACACCGAGACCGACGCGGTCGAGAAAGTTGCTCCAGGCGTGATCTGGCGTAAGTCGGTAGACCAGCCTGTACAGACTGGCTACAAGGCTGTCGATGCCATGATCCCTGTCGGCCGTGGCCAGCGTGAGCTGATCATCGGTGACCGTCAGATCGGTAAAACCGCTCTGGCGATCGACGCGATCATCAACCAGAAAAACAGCGGCATTTTCTGCGTCTACGTTGCAATCGGTCAGAAACAATCGACCATCGCCAACGTGGTTCGCAAGCTGGAAGAGAACGGCGCACTGGCTAACACCATCGTCGTGGCAGCGAGCGCTTCGGAATCGGCAGCACTGCAATTCCTGGCACCGTACTCCGGTTGCACCATGGGTGAATTCTTCCGCGACCGCGGTGAAGACGCGCTGATCGTTTATGACGATCTGTCCAAGCAAGCAGTGGCTTACCGCCAGATTTCCCTGCTGCTGCGCCGTCCACCAGGCCGTGAAGCTTACCCAGGCGACGTGTTCTATCTCCACTCCCGTCTGCTGGAGCGCGCATCCCGCGTTTCGGAAGAGTATGTAGAGAAGTTCACCAACGGCGCAGTGACCGGCAAAACCGGTTCCCTGACCGCACTGCCGATCATCGAAACCCAGGCTGGCGACGTTTCCGCGTTCGTTCCGACCAACGTGATTTCCATCACCGACGGTCAGATCTTCCTGGAATCGGCCATGTTCAACTCCGGGATCCGTCCTGCTGTGAACGCCGGTGTTTCGGTATCCCGTGTGGGTGGTGCCGCTCAGACCAAGATCATCAAGAAGCTCTCCGGTGGTATCCGTACCGCTCTGGCTCAGTACCGTGAACTGGCGGCATTCGCCCAGTTCGCTTCTGACCTGGACGAAGCGACCCGTAAGCAACTTGAGCATGGTCAGCGCGTTACCGAGCTGATGAAGCAGAAGCAATACGCACCAATGTCGATCGCTGACATGGCGCTGTCGCTGTATGCCGCTGAGCGTGGGTTCCTGACTGACGTTGAAATCGCCAAGATCGGCAGCTTCGAACAAGCGCTGATTGCTTTCTTCAACCGCGATCACGCCGATTTGATGGCGAAGATCAACGTGAAGGGTGACTTCAATGACGAAATCGACGCTGGCATGAAAGCCGGTATCGAGAAGTTCAAGGCCACCCAAACCTGGTAAGCCGCAGCGGGGGCCGCAAGGCTCCCGCTTGCTAACCTGATAGGTGTTACATGGCAGGCGCAAAAGAGATTCGCAGTAAGATTGCGAGCATCAAAAGCACGCAAAAGATTACCAGCGCCATGGAAAAAGTGGCGGTCAGTAAAATGCGCAAGGCACAAATGCGCATGGCTGCTAGCCGTCCTTACGCGGAGCGCATCCGCCAGGTTATTGGTCATTTGGCCAACGCCAACCCGGAATATCGCCACCCGTTCATGATCGACCGTGAAATTAAGCGCGTCGGTTACGTCGTGGTGAGCAGTGACCGTGGTCTGTGTGGTGGCTTGAACACCAACCTGTTCAAGGCCCTGGTCAAGGACATGGCGGTAAACCGCGAAAACGGCGTCGAGATCGATCTGTGTGTGGTGGGTAGCAAGGGTGCGGCTTTCTTCCGCAACTTCGGCGGCAACGTCGTAGCCGCTATCAGCCACCTGGGTGAAGAGCCGTCGATCAATGACCTGATCGGCAGCGTCAAGGTGATGCTGGATGCCTACCTGGATGGCCGTATTGACCGCCTGTCCGTGGTGTCCAACAAGTTCATCAACACCATGACGCAACAGCCTACCGTGGAGCAGTTGATTCCACTGGTGGCAACTCCGGATCAGGAACTCAAGCACCACTGGGATTATCTGTACGAACCGGACGCCAAAGAGCTGCTTGACGGCTTGATGGTCCGCTACGTGGAGTCGCAGGTCTACCAGGCGGTGGTCGAGAACAACGCGGCTGAACAGGCTGCGCGGATGATCGCGATGAAGAACGCTACCGACAACGCCGGTGATTTGATCAGCGATTTGCAGCTGGTCTACAACAAGGCGCGTCAGGCTGCGATCACCCAAGAGATCTCGGAAATCGTCGGCGGCGCTGCCGCGGTTTAACGGTTCAAATATTCAGAGGATCCAGCTATGAGTAGCGGACGTATCGTTCAAATCATCGGCGCCGTTATCGACGTGGAATTCCCACGCGACAGCGTACCGAGCATCTACAACGCTTTGAGTGTAAAAAGCGATGCAGGCACCACCCTGGAAGTTCAGCAGCAGCTGGGCGACGGCGTGGTTCGTACCATTGCGATGGGTTCCACCGAGGGCTTGAAGCGCGGTCTGGAAGTCACTGACTCTGGCGCAGCCATCTCCGTACCGGTCGGTAAAGCGACTCTGGGCCGGATCATGGACGTCCTGGGCAACCCGATCGACGAAGCGGGTCCTATCGACACCGAAGAGCGCTGGGGCATTCACCGTCCTGCGCCAACCTTCGCTGAACAAGCGGGCGGCAACGACCTGCTGGAAACCGGCATCAAGGTTATCGACCTGGTTTGCCCGTTCGCCAAGGGCGGTAAAGTCGGTCTGTTCGGTGGTGCCGGTGTGGGCAAAACCGTAAACATGATGGAACTGATCCGTAACATCGCCATCGAGCACAGCGGTTATTCCGTGTTCGCGGGTGTGGGTGAGCGTACTCGTGAGGGTAACGACTTCTACCACGAGATGAAGGACTCCAACGTTCTGGACAAAGTGGCACTGGTTTACGGTCAGATGAACGAGCCGCCGGGAAACCGTCTGCGCGTAGCACTGACCGGCCTGACCATGGCCGAGAAGTTCCGTGACGAAGGTAACGACGTTCTGCTGTTCGTCGACAACATCTATCGTTACACCCTGGCCGGTACTGAAGTATCCGCACTGCTGGGCCGTATGCCTTCCGCAGTAGGTTACCAGCCGACCCTGGCCGAAGAGATGGGTACTCTGCAAGAGCGTATCACTTCGACCAAAAACGGTTCGATCACCTCGATCCAGGCGGTATACGTACCGGCGGATGACTTGACTGACCCGTCGCCAGCGACCACCTTCGCCCACTTGGACGCCACCGTCGTTCTATCCCGTGACATCGCTTCCCTGGGTATCTACCCGGCGGTCGATCCACTCGACTCGACTTCGCGTCAGCTGGACCCGAACGTGATCGGCCAGGACCACTACGATACCGCTCGCGGTGTACAGTATGTTCTGCAGCGTTACAAAGAACTGAAGGACATCATTGCGATCCTGGGTATGGACGAGCTGTCGGAAGCCGACAAGCAGTTGGTAAACCGGGCTCGTAAGATCCAGCGTTTCTTGTCGCAGCCGTTCTTCGTGGCTGAAGTCTTCACCGGTGCTTCGGGTAAATACGTTTCCCTGAAAGACACCATTGCTGGCTTCAAAGGCATCCTCAACGGTGACTACGACCACCTGCCAGAACAAGCGTTCTACATGGTCGGCGGCATCGAAGAAGCGATCGAGAAAGCCAAGAAACTGTAATCCCGGCGCCCGGCAACGGGCGCTAATTTAGGTTGAGGCAATCAGATGGCTATGACAGTCCATTGCGATATCGTCAGTGCGGAAGGGGAAATCTTTTCCGGCCTGGTCGAGATGGTGATTGCGCACGGTGCACTGGGTGATCTTGGTATCGCCCTGGGCCACGCGCCGCTGATCACTAATCTCAAGCCTGGCCCGATCCGCCTGGTCAAGCAGGGCGGGGAAGAGGAGGTGTATTACATCTCCGGTGGTTTCCTCGAGGTTCAGCCGAACATGGTCAAGGTTCTTGCCGACACCGTGCAACGTGCTGCCGACCTGGACGAAGCCTCCGCTCAGGAAGCCGTTAAGGCTGCCGAGAAGGCCTTGCATGAGCGGGGCGCGGAATTCGATTACGGTTCTGCTGCCGCACGTCTGGCCGAGGCCGCAGCTCAGCTGCGCACCGTCCAGCAGATCCGCAAGAAGTTCGGCCACTAACAGGCCATCACTTGTTGCGCGATTGATTAAAAAGGGTAGCCTCGGCTACCCTTTTTTCTTTTCCGATGTTCACCACTTGGTCGCAACCGCTGACCACCCAGGATTGGTAGCCAGTCATGTCTCTTGAAATCGTTATCCTCGCTGCTGGTCAGGGCACTCGCATGCGTTCGGCGTTGCCGAAAGTGCTGCACCCGATTGCCGGCAACTCGATGCTCGGCCATGTTATCCACAGCGCCCGGCAACTTGATCCACAGCGCATCCACGTGGTGATTGGTCACGGTGCCGATGCCGTGCGTGAGCGTCTGGCGGCGGATGACCTGAATTTCGTCCTGCAGGACAAACAGCTGGGGACTGGCCACGCGGTTGCCCAGGCGGTGCCATTTATCGAATCCGACACCGTTCTGATCCTCTACGGCGACGTGCCGTTGATCGAGGTCGAAACGCTTCAACGCCTGCTTAAGCAGGTTGCGCCACAGCAACTGGGCTTGCTGACCGTCGAACTCGACGACCCGACCGGTTACGGCCGCATTGTTCGTGATACCGAGGGCAAGGTCACGGCCATCGTCGAGCAAAAAGATGCCAACGAAGCGGAGCGTGCGATTACCGAGGGCAACACCGGCATCCTGGCACTGCCCTTTGCGCAGTTGGGTGGCTGGATGAGCCGTCTCTCCAACAACAATGCCCAAGGTGAGTATTACCTGACCGACGTGATTGCCATGGCGGTCAGCGATGGTCTGGTGGTGGCCACCGAACAACCCCACGATGCCATGGAAGTGCAGGGTGCCAATGATCGCAAGCAGCTCTCCGAGCTGGAGCGGCATTACCAGTTGCGCGCCGGTCGCCGTTTGATGTCGCAAGGCGTGACGTTGCGTGATCCGGCTCGCTTCGACGTACGCGGTGAAGTCACGGTTGGCCGCGATGTGTTGATCGACATCAACGTGATTCTCGAAGGCAAAGTAGTCATCGAAGACGACGTGGTGATCGGCCCGAACTGCGTGATCAAGGACAGCATCCTGCGCAGGGGTGTGGTGATCAAGGCCAACAGTCACATCGAAGGCGCGGTTCTCGGTGAAGGCAGCGATGCCGGACCGTTCGCCCGCCTGCGTCCAGGCACCGTGCTGGCGGCGCGCGCTCATGTGGGTAACTTTGTCGAATTGAAAAACGCTCACCTGGGCGAAGGTGCCAAGGCCGGTCACCTGACCTATCTCGGTGATGCCGAGGTGGGCGCGCGGACCAACATCGGCGCGGGTACCATCACGTGTAACTACGACGGTGCCAACAAGTGGAAAACCGTGCTGGGCGAAGACGTCTTCATTGGCTCCAACAATTCGTTGGTGGCACCTGTGGATATCTCTGATGGCGCAACCACTGCTGCCGGTTCGACCATTACGCAGAATGTGGATAACGCGCAGTTAGCGGTGGGTCGTGCCCGTCAGAAGAACATTGACGGCTGGAAACGCCCAGAGAAAGTCAAAAAGCCCTAAGTTATCCACACCCCAAATACTGTAGGAGCGAGCCTGCTCGCGATGGTCGCATTGACGCCGCTGGGTATCAGATTGCCAGCGTCAACGTTCACGACCATCGCGAGCATGCTCGCTCCTACGGTTGAACATCGCGCTTGACGAAGTTTCGCTAATAGGTTTTGATTGCTTCCGTTATCTTTCGAATCGAAACTTATCAGGCCATGTCGAAGCGCAATACACCTCAACGCCGTCATAACATCCTCACCTTGCTCAACGAGCAGGGCGAAGTCAGTGTGGATGAGTTGGCCAAGCGTTTCGAAACTTCGGAAGTTACGATTCGCAAGGATCTTGCGGCGCTCGAAAGCAACGGTTTGCTGCTGCGCCGTTACGGCGGCGCAATTACCATGCCGCAGGAACTGGTCGCCGACATCGGCCTCCCGGTCTCCAAATACAAACAAGCCATTGCTCGCGCTGCGGTCACGCGGATTCGCGAACATGCGCGGATCATTATCGACAGTGGCAGCACCACCGCCGCGATGATTCCCGAACTCGGCCAGCAGCCGGGCCTGGTGGTGATGACCAATTCCTTGCACGTTGCCAATGCCTTGAGCGAACTCGAACACGAGCCGGTGCTCTTGATGACCGGCGGGACCTGGGACCCGCATTCCGAATCCTTCCAGGGCCAGGTTGCCGAGCAGGTACTACGCTCCTACGATTTCGATCAGTTGTTCATCGGCGCCGATGGCATCGACCTCGTCCGCGGCACCACCACTTTCAATGAATTGCTGGGACTCAGCCGCGTCATGGCCGATGTCGCCCGCGAAGTCGTCGTGATGGTCGAGGCCGACAAGATCGGTCGCAAGATCCCTAACCTGGAACTGCCCTGGAGCAGTGTCCATACCCTTATTACCGATGATCGCCTGCCACTTGAGGCACGGGATCAGATTCAGGCCCGCGGGATCAATTTGATCTGCGCGGCTGTCAGTCAGGAGAAATAGCATGTGTGGAATTGTTGGCGCAGTCGCAGAACGTAACATCACCGCCATCCTGCTCGAAGGCCTCAAGCGCCTGGAATATCGTGGCTACGACAGCGCCGGCGTGGCGGTGTTTACCAATGACGCCAAGCTTGAACGCATGCGTCGTCCCGGCAAGGTCAGCGAGCTGGAACTGGCGCTCGAAGCCGAGCCGCTGGTCGGTCGCCTCGGCATCGCCCACACCCGTTGGGCCACCCACGGCGCGCCGTGCGAGCGCAATGCTCACCCGCATTTCTCCGGCGATCTGGCGGTGGTGCACAACGGCATCATCGAGAACCACGAGGCCCTGCGCGAGCAGCTGAAAGCCTTGGGCTACGTGTTCACCTCGGACACCGACACCGAAGTCATCGCCCACCTGCTGAACCACAAACTGAAGGATCTGCGCGATCTGGCCGCTGCCCTCAAGGCGACCGTTAAAGAGCTGCACGGTGCTTACGGTCTGGCCGTGATCAGCGCCGATCAACCGGATCGACTGGTCGCCGCCCGCAGTGGCAGCCCATTGGTGATCGGCCTGGGGCTGGGGGAAAACTTCCTCGCTTCCGACCAGTTGGCCCTGCGCCAGGTGACTGACCGTTTCATGTACCTGGACGAAGGTGACATCGCCGAGATCCGTCGCGACAGCGTGCAGATCTGGGACGTCACCGGCAAAGAAGTCGAGCGCGAAACCGTGCAATACCGCGACGGTGCCGAAGCGGCGGACAAGGGCGAATTCCGCCACTTCATGCTGAAAGAAATCCATGAACAGCCGGCCGTCGTGCAGCGCACCCTTGAAGGTCGCCTGAGCCCCAACGGGGTGCTGGTACAGGCGTTTGGACCACAGGCCGCCGAACTGTTCGCCAAAGTGCGCAATGTGCAGATCGTCGCCTGCGGCACCAGCTACCACGCCGGCATGGTTGCCCGTTACTGGCTCGAAGAACTGGCCGGCATTCCGTGCCAGGTCGAAGTCGCCAGTGAGTTCCGCTACCGCAAAGTGGTGGTACAGCCAGACACCCTGTTCGTGACCATCTCGCAGTCCGGGGAAACCGCCGACACCCTGGCAGCGCTGCGCAACGCCAAGGAACTGGGTTTCCTCGCCAGCCTGGCCATCTGCAACGTCGGCATCAGCTCGCTGGTGCGCGAATCCGATCTGACCTTGCTGACCCAGGCCGGCCGCGAAATCGGCGTGGCCTCGACCAAAGCGTTCACCACGCAGTTGGTCGGCCTGCTGTTGCTGACCCTATCCCTCGGCCAGGTTCGCGGCACGCTGGCCAAAGGCGTCGAAGCCACGCTGGTTGAAGAGCTGCGTCGCCTGCCAACCCGTCTGGGCGAAGCCCTGGCCATGGACAGCACCGTGGAAAAAATCGCCGAGCTGTTCGCCGAGAAGAACCACACCCTGTTCCTCGGTCGTGGCGCACAATTTCCGGTGGCGATGGAAGGAGCACTGAAGCTCAAGGAAATCTCCTACATCCACGCCGAAGCTTATCCGGCCGGAGAGTTGAAACACGGCCCGCTGGCGCTTGTGGATAACGACATGCCGGTGGTCACCGTGGCGCCGAACAACGAGCTGTTGGAGAAGCTGAAGTCCAACCTGCAGGAAGTCCGCGCCCGTGGCGGCCAACTGATCGTCTTCGCGGACGAGAAGGCCGGCATGACCAATGGCGAAGGCACGCATGTTGTGCACATGCCGCACATTCACGACATCCTGTCGCCGATCCTCTACACCATTCCGCTGCAGTTGCTGTCGTATTACGTCGCGGTGTTGAAAGGTACGGACGTCGATCAGCCACGTAACCTGGCGAAGTCGGTGACGGTGGAATAAGTTATCCACAGGTGATCGAACAATTGTCTGCAATAAATAAAGGTTGTCACAAGTAAATAAACCTTGTCACAAAGGAATAAAGATTGTCACGGTTGTTTCCCTACGTCGGGGAAGCAACCGCAATCGTCAATCAGGTTCACAATCTTTTGTGAGGTTCTGATGTTCAGCACCCTGCGCTGCGATTCGACAGCAAGGTCCCCCTCTCTACCAGCAATGCTCCTTTCGAGGCGTTGCCACGTCATTTAGGTAATCCGGTTAGCCAGATGAGCCAGGTTAAATCGTCGCCTCGCAAGCCCGCGCGCTCGAAGGTCGTTACACAGGAAAAGATAGATAAACGGATTGCCGCCGGCGATGGCCAAGGGGTCAGAGAAGAGTACGTTCCCTGGATCAAGGTGCGGGCATTTGCATCGCATGGTACTTCGCACATCGTGCCAGGAGTGAAAGTCCATCGAGCACACCATCTGCTTTCGAATGCTGAGTACCACTACCACGTGATACTTGAGCATGACCGGTCAATCATTGATATTCGCGAGCAGTTCCCTCTGCTGCCTGCTGCTGAAACCCATGCAATTGCTTCGAGCCTGAACGTCAGGCCACTGGTTTACCCTGGGACTTCCGTGCCTCTCGTGCTAACGACCGATTTTCTAATCACGCAGGTAGACAGCGCGGGTAAGGAACGACTGGTCGCGAGATCAATGAAGTATGCAAAAGAGATCGAAGTTGCTTCGAAAGCCGAGCAGGACAGACTGCTCGAAAAACTCGAGATTGAGCGACTTTACTGGGCTAGAAGAGATATTGAGTGGAAGCTGGTTCTCTACGAGAGACTTTCGCAGGTCAGAATTAGGAATCTACTGATTCTTAGAAGCTACGCGCTTATCTCTCCGGCGTTTGTGGCTGAAAAAAATATAAATCGGATGTTAGATGTTATCTCGACGGCGAGAACCGATGAGATACCGCTGAAGACCCTTCTGCTCAAAATGGCGAAATCTCTATACATGGAATACATGGCAGTGAAGTGCCTATTTTTTCACCTGCTTTGGGTCGGTAGGCTGAGGGTTGACCTGAATATAAAGATCATTGAGCTATCGAAGCCTCTACATGTAGAGGTGATGAGCTTGAGTGAATTCTCATCGGGTGAGGTTTCCCGTGGACATGATGCCTACGAAAGATCAAATCGCACAGATGCTCAACCATGACTTGGCCCGTCGAGCTAAACGTGCAGACCTCGCTCTGATCTTAAAAGGCATGCCCGCGGCTGCGGAAACGCAACCGCAACCGCAACCGCAACCGAGAAAGCCCCTCGGTAAACCTGTAGCTGTAGTGGCTACTGACGGCTTAGAGAACATTCATATGGAGGTGGACGGGGAAGTTCAAACGGAGCTTCTGAAGCGGGGCTGGATCGATGACGATCCAGTATGGTGAGCATTCCTACCGCGAGGGCGAAAGGATGGATCGTCTATTGTTGTTCCCAGAACCGTTTCCAGATGAGTCCCTGTATAGCCTTGCAGTCCGCTACCATCGATTAGTTGCCAACGATAGCTATCGCCGAACCAGTCAAGAGTTGTTCGGTACCTATTCAAGAACCTGCGGCTCTGTGCTTCCCTGTTGCTTAGCTACCCTATCGCAGCGATTGGAGGAAAAGTATTCGGTTGCGGAACTAGTAGATAGTCGAACATTACTTCCGCTCTACAAGCCCTTCCTGAGTAACGATGGGTACGAGTCTGCTCTCCATTGCATGCGAGGGCCACATGGCACAGGGTTGAAGATGAGCCTTGGTATGACTGCCTCTGGGCTCTTGAAGCATGCATCTTTCCGATACTGCGAAGCGTGTATGCAGCATGATGCCGACTACTATGGGGTGTCCTATTGGCACCGAATTCACATGGCCGCGGGGGTCTGTACCTGTCCACATCACGGCAACGTGCTTCTCCGCGCAAGTTTTCCTGAAGGTGCAGATTGGCGCTGCATGCAACTCCCTGGGGAATCGACCAGTACGCCTGTCTTGAGCGAATCATCTTTGGGAGCTGCATATTCTGTGGCAGAGATGCAGTTCTGGGGGCTTAGCAATCCACAAAGAGCGTGCGAGCTAGTGCGCGAAGATTTCCTAAGATGGCGTCTCACAGAAATGGGTATGCTCCAGCAGGGCAGATTGAGAGAGCAAGCGATAAATAGCCACGTCGAACGCAGGTTCAGTAATAGCACTCACGAAGGGGAGTTCCAGTCAGTCACAGTAGATACCGAATGGGTTATGCGCTTGCTCCGTCGGCGTAGAAGAATCGTTCAGCCATTTCGATACTATTTTCTATGCTGGTTGCTGGAGACGAGTGCGGAGGATTTAGTTGAGTTTCAACATAAAATTTGTCCCCGAGCACTCAGAATGAATTCTCTTGTTAAGGATCGATGCGATTCGGGCTCACCAGTCGAGATAGCCGAACGTCGCCGGAATTTCCAGAGCGATCGCGATAAGAAACTCCACGATAGGCAGGGATATTATTGGTTGTATCGTCATGATCGTGACTGGTTACAGAACTATGTAAAATCCTACCCCTTTATTAGAACAAGGAAAGTATATGTCGATTGGTTTTCTCGTGACATTGCTTTATCGAATGAGCTTGTAACTGCACACGCTGAAATTATGGCTGAGAAGGATAAACCGAAAAAGATCACGAAGTCTGCATTGCTCCGAAGAGTTCAAAATCACTACGGATTTCTGCGGAAGTCTTCCAAATTTCCAAAGAGCATACAGGTGTTGGAATCACTTCTTGAAACGGAGCATGACTATCAACTCCGCAAAGTGGCGTGGGCGTTAAAGGAACTCCAATTGCCGAAGAATTACGCTATTAGCGTCATAATGCGTTTAGCTGGAATACGTATTAGACAAATCTCACACTTGGAAATCGAAGATTTGCTTCAGGCCAGAGGAAATGGTGATAATTTGTGATTGAGGTTGGATCATTACAGATAGTCTTGTTTAGGTAATTGCGAAACATCATCAAAATAGGAGTCCGCACTTGTATAGGCCAAAAACGCCATTGCCGAGCATATATCCATAGATAGGGTATGAAAAAAGTCGAATTTGAAATCTACGCCTAAGGTTTCCTTCGCTTTCTTTATTAGTGGATATGTATCTACCATAGCTCCCTCCAATATTCCTTTTTCTTGCATTTTTTTTACTATTTTAATTTCTATTCCCCAAGTAGTAAAAGGGTGACCCCTATAATTTAGAAGGGAGTGTATAAAAAGTGCATACTGATGAGGGGGCGAGCTCGAGATTGCAGGTTCTTTTGAGTATGATTCACTGCATTTCGTAAATTGCGAAATTTGGTGGGTGGTAACTGATGTAAGGCAAGTCGGACAAGTGCTATGAAGTTGTATTGCGTGTTTTTGACATAGGGATACGCTGTAGATCAAATGGCTACAATGTATAAAGGCCGTTCCGTGATTTTCTAAATCATCAATTACACATTGAAGACAAATTTTCCATTGAGCGTGTGGAGTGTATACACACGAAGCGAAAGTTCTTCCCAAAGCAGCTGCTAAAGGATATAGGGTATTCTCATAAAGTACGGTGGATGAGGCTTGATGGTTAATTAAAAAATCAGGGTATTCGATAACACTTTCTATCCCAAGCTTTCCCTGCGGTCTAGGTTTCTTTTTGATGCGATAGTCGAGCTTGTTAAGTCCTTTTACCCCTAGCGTTTCATTTCCCCTGCGGACAGCTGAGGCTATGTATTCACCTGGAAGTGGTACGAAAATCAAATCATTCCCCATATGACATTTTTAATAGAATCGGATGTGCCGGTGGGCGGCTCTCAATCCGATTTGATGGCATTGTTGCGTGCTTGCCATTGTTACCGTTCAACGCTAGAACCATCAAATGGAAAGTGCTGGAGCTACGATGACTCCCTGAAAACGGGGTTGGGGGACGCTTCTTGCTTCTCCCTTGTTGCCATCGTTTCACGTCACGGGTTCGGGGGCACGTGATGAATTGAGCCTACTTTGCACATTCAAGGCACTGCAACCAAAGAAGCGTGGCATTTTGCTTCTATGCCGTGTTATTGCTTGGCACTCGAATTGACTCGCAGAAGGAAATGCTTATGTCCGGTTCAGGCGGTAGTTACTTAGGTCCATCCACCCCAGCCCTATCCTGTACGACGCTCCAGTTCGAAACTCAGCTCGCTTCACCGAAGCAGCATGTTGTAGCGCAACTGAATGTGAACGATGTCCTGCAGGTCGCCTTTGATCAGCAGGGCGGTCAGTCAAACAATCAGCAGGTCGTTGTTGCGTTGTGGCAGGGCGCCGTAGCGGGCGGGATCGTGGATCCGAATCTTCACCAATTGCGTAATTGCATGAGCCAAGGCGAGATCTACGCTGCGCGCGTATTGCGAACTGGCGGCGGTCAGGTTCGCGTTCGGGTCTATCACATTTAACCAAGAGCAAGGAGAGCTCCATGATCACCATCGTAGGAGGCGTATACAGAGAGCGGTGCATGCGCCCGGCTTGGGACGAAATTTATGGATCGGCAGGTCGTGCAGCTACGGCGATTGCAAGGTTCGGTGGACAGGCTGAGTTGCATGCCTGTGTGGATAGTTTCAGTTCATGTGTCATCGAAAGCCGTGCCGCTTTTGAAGGATTCCAACTCAAAACCACGGTTGCCACTGCAGGTGTAATCTTTGAGTACATCCATGGTCTATCTACGCCGGATATACGACGTGAGGTTCATGCTGAGTCCGAGATTCAAGTCACGGCTGACAAGGTTCTTCGATTCGGCATGATCGATGGAACGGCGGTAGTAAACGCCGAGTTCGCCGTATTCGACCCTCAGAACGCCGACGCTCCCGAATCCTTCAAGGCCAACGGTTCGAAAGCTAGGCATTTGGCCTTGGTGCTGAACCGCCATGAAGCGAATTCGTTGCTGCCTATCTCAGAAGGGTTATCCGCTCGAGAGCTTGCCGATGCGCTCGCCAAGCAAGAGAGCGCGCAAGTGGTTGTCATCAAAATGGGGCCGCTCGGCGCTCTGGTGTACGATAACGGGACCGTTTCTACGGTACCTGCTTATCGCACTGATCGGGTGTGGAAGATTGGTTCTGGGGACACCTTCGCGGCCCATTTCGCGTTGGGTTGGATGGATAACGGTATGTCGGCTCATGAAGCCGCCTCGATTGCCTCGATCGCTACCGCGTTCTACTGCGAGACTTTAGGGTTCCCGAACGAAAGCTTGCTCAAGGAATTCAAGCCGCAGCCGCTGCAACCATCGGAACGGTTTCGCAACGGTTATGCTCCGAAGGTCTATCTCGCAGGACCATTTTTCACACTAGCTGAACTGTGGATGGTCGGGCAGGCCAGGAGAGATCTATTGGCAATGGGCCTGGACGTGTTTTCTCCCTATCACGACGTCGGTCTTGGTTCTGCGGAAGATGTTGTCGAGAAAGATCTTGAAGGGGTACGTGATTGCGACGTTCTATTTGCAATTGGCGATGGGCTGGATTCCGGCACGATCTACGAGATTGGATACGCCAGGGCGTTGGATAAGCCGGTCGTTTTCTACGCTGAGAATGAGTCCCCGCAGGACAAGAAGATGATGGAAGGCTCTGATTGCCGCATCACCGACGATTATGTCAGCGCGATCTACCAGACCGTCTGGGAAGCGGTGGCGCTATGAAGACAGGTCTGTTGCTGTCTGGCGGTATGGATTCCCTTGCTCTCGCCTGGTGGAAGCGGCCCGACATGGCGTTCACGCTGAACTACGGTCAGCTCGCGGCGCAGGCTGAAATCGAAGCTTCGAGGACTATCTGCCAGCGACTGGAAATTCCTCATCACGTGATCGAGATCGACTGCCGCCAGTTAGGATCGGGTGACATGGCAGGAAGCAAAGCTGACAGCCTGGCTCCCGCATCTGATTGGTGGCCATACAGAAACCAGATGTTGGTCACGCTGGCGGCGATGAAGGCGATCTCGTTCGGAGTGACGCATCTGTGGCTTGGCACCGTGAAATCGGATGGCTTCCACAAAGATGGCTCTGTGGAGTTCATGTCGGCGATGAGCCATTTACTCTCGCTGCAAGAAGGGGAAATGGTGGTAGAGGCACCTGCGATCGCGCTTTCTACGGGAGAGCTTGTCCGCGAGTCCGGTATCCCTGCCGATCTCTTGGCATGGGCCCACAGCTGCCACAAGTCGAATGTGGCGTGTGGCAACTGCCGTGGCTGCAACAAGTACATGGAAGTATTCCAGGAGGTAGGCTATGACCTGGATAGACCTGGGTGATCCACTGCCTAGATCGTCTCCTAAGCGGTACGAACCTATCGAATGGGAGACGGGCGAAATTTGCCTGCTCCCAGTTTGCTCTGATGCTACGTCTCTGCCGTTCAATGACGTCTTGGATGCACGTGTATCGCATCGCCAGTTCGGCGTCGTAGACGACAAGCAACTCGGGGCGTTTCTATGGCACGCTTGCAGAACTCGAGGCGTGGGGCCATCTGATCTTGGTTTCGACCTGGAACATCGAGCTGCGCCTTCGGCCGGAGCAATACACCCTATCCACGTAGTCTTGAAACGGCCCGGAGACATTCGCTGGTGGTTGTATCAGGCCAAGGCTCACAATTTGGTCGAGCTCAAGCAGGCGACAGGTAAGCTTAAAGGGCTCTATGAGCACAGCCGGCAGGTTCTGGAAGGAGATGGCGCGATTCGCATCCTTTTTCTGGCTGAGCCCAGGAAGACCTTGGGCAAGTATCAGGACGGTTGCAGTCTCATCTGGCGTGATGCCGGGGCTCTACTAGCGGTAATGGCACTCACCGCTACTGCCCAGGGGCTCAGTTTCTGTCCTCTTGGCATCACAGGCGACCCCTGGGTCAGCGCACTAGCTGATCAGGGAAAGCTGGCCGGAGTTGGCCTTGCTCTTCTGGGAGCGGCTGCGGGAGCCTGAGTCAGGCGTGTGGTTCCCCATTCCCATGATGCTGTGTACCGTTGAGGAAGAAGACATCATCTCAAGCCACATAAGGGCATCGAGTTCCGATGCTCTGACCCCGAGGCCTTTGCTGAAGCGAATGAATTGTTCTTCAAGCTCGAGGTAGTGGCGCTCTACCGTCAAATTGCTCTCGAAGAACTTGCCCAAGAGACCAGCTCGAAGGATGTGGATGTCGAGGATGGCCACGTCGTCCGCATCCAACCAGTTGCGGGCAACCCAAGAAGCAGTTTTGTACCCGATGCCCGGGATATCCAGCAGCCAGTTCCGTAGTGCCTTGCCAGAACCAAGCGGGGGGAATTCAGCAGACAGTTTTTGAAGTGCAGCGCAGAGGTAACGGGCTTTCTGTTTGGCGAAGCGGTATCGCACGAGGCGATCCTCGACCGCCAGCGGCTCCCTTAACCATTCGAGCAACATTTCTTCCGACGGCGGTTGATCAGCAAAGGCACCGCGCTTTTTGACGTGGTGAAAAGCTGCCAAGCCGACGTTCGCGGGGATGCCATGGCCACCCAACAAGCATGCGCCGACTTCTTCTTTGAGCGTCGCGCCGAGCTTGTAGTTGATCCGATCACCAGTAAGCCGGCGTGCGTACACCTGGTAGGCCCAGTAGGCAGGACTCGGGAACGCTTCCATCGCGCCCCATGGAACTCCAGGAATGACTTCGGCATCAGCTTTGGGGAGCTCGACATTGAAGACCGCTTGATCCATGAAAATAGCGCCTAATTGCATCAGGCGGCCTCCTCGGCATTGCCGTAGTTTTCCTGCATCCATTGCAGTAGCTCGTGTCGTTCAATTGGGTCCAGACTGTCTATACGATTGCGGAGCCTGGTTTGGCGACGTTGTATGGTCTGGCGATCCCGGAATGTCTCACCCATGTAACGGCTATCGTGCAAACGGTTGGGCGGCTCGAAATTCATCCAGACCGTTTCTTCTCGCATCTCTACATGGGTCTTAGCTGGAAAACTCACCTTACGCCATCCAAAGAGCTCACGGTTGTAGAGATCACAGTCATAGCCCGAAAGCATCACTTTGCAAGGTAACGCGACCAAGCATCGCAGCAAGCGGATGTGATCTGTTTCCGAGTAGTCGCAGCGGTACACCCTCGCTCTGCGGCGTGTTTGCGGGACATACGGTGGGTCTACGTACACCAACTCTTGACCATCAAACGAATAGTCTTCGAGGAACGCTACGGCGTCGGTCTGATGGAGTTCACAGGTCCCTTGAAGCTCTGACTGCCATAACTCAATGACTTTGGCATCCAGATCCAAACCAATGTTCCGTTGCGCAGCTTTCTTGTTGCGCATGACGGCCCCACCACCAAGGTGGGATTCGATGTATGTCTGATGCGGTGGCATCAGGTTGATCAAGCGCTGGTAGCACTTGCCTTTTCCGCCTGGATATCTCATGCGCCAAGCATCGTCAGAATTGACGATGATGTCAATGCCAAGGGGCCGAACGGTCATTACTAGAGAAAAGGGCTGTCGCCATGACGTGCGCGTCGCTAACTTCTTGGGCGCTATCGGATCGCGGTACGCTTTACGAGCGGCGGGGGATACCCAGTATTAGGCATAACTGCCACTCGTCGATTGGAGGTCGGTAAGCATGGCCGGCACCCTGATAATACTGGACAAAATGCCAGCATCGTCGATACTCTAAGTGCTCTTGTAGTTGTCCAGATTTTTAAGAAAAAATTTGATAATTTACTAAGTTTGGAATGGAGTCCTATAATATGTTAGCTCTAAATAATTTATCCTGTTAGTTCTTTCTGCTTAGGGCAAGGATTGGTTTCACGAGTTGGCGACTCTGAAACAAATAGCTAAATGCAGGGCATATAAAAATGGCTAACGGAAAAATACTAAGGCAACTCTTCAAGGCTGGGACTATCGGAGACCCTGCGGCGTTTCGTCGTGCCTCTGAAGCCATCATTGAAGAAGAGCGTCAAAAGCAGCATCACCTGCTGGCTAACGACTTAGAGCAAATTCTCTACGGCGGCGACATGCATGCTCAGTCGCCCGGCCGTAAACCGCAGTTTGAATATGAGATCCCGGTCGACAAGGAGCGCGGGCTTCCGTTGCTCGATATCAGACCGTCAAAGCGCTCCTTAGAGGAAATCATTCTGCCGGAAACCAGTTCCGACATGATTGAGGAGATGCTGGAGGAGCACCGCAGAGCTGACGTGCTCCGCAGTTACGGGATGAAGCCTTCAGGCAAGATCATTTTCTTCGGCCCACCAGGTTGCGGTAAGACACTCGCGGCCGAGGTGATTGCTTTCGAACTAGATCGCCCTCTGGCGATCGTTCGTCTCGATGCCCTGGTCTCCTCCTTCCTCGGCGAGACTGCAGCGAATCTGCGCAAAGTCTTCGATTTCATCGCACGGCATGATCTGGTCGTGCTTTTCGATGAATTCGATGCCATTGGTAAGGAGCGCGGAGACAGCGGCGAGCATGGCGAGCTTCGTCGTGTGGTTAATGCCGTGCTTCAGATGATGGACGCCTATGACGGAAGAAGCCTCATCTTGGCTGCAACCAATCACGAGAACATTCTCGATTCCGCCATCTGGCGCCGTTTTGATGATGCAATTGAATTCCCACTGCCAAATCAGAAGCAGTTGATTTCGTTACTGCAGCTCAAACTACGTGGCACTCGCCGACAGTTTGAGCTCGATGACAAGGAACTGCTGAGCGAGTTTGAAGGCAAGAGCGGTGCTGATGTCGAGCGCGTCGTTCGCCGTGCAGTTAAGCGCATGATCCTGAGAGGCCAAGAGTTTCTGACGATCAAGGAACTACGCAGCGCGCTTGTGCGAGAAGGCCTGCGAAAACACTAACGACCTGCAATCAAGGATGATGAATTGGCAACGTACAAACACCTGACCATCGATCGTGAAAACCTCAATAACCGCCGGCGAACCAAGAATCCTCCTAGGTTCAAAAAACAAGGCGATCTTCGAGGGCATGGTCAGAAGCTCAATGCGTATTTTGCCACCGCTGCAGCGGACGCGCGAAAGCAACTGAAGTCTGCTGAGAACTCACCGTTCGTGCTCAAGATCAGGTACGACGGTGCCATGACCTTCGAAAATCTACAAAAGCATGGTCTTGAGTTCATCAGCCAAGAAGATAAGCAGCTATGCGTGGTATTCGCGACTGAGGCCGGCCTAGCCATGTTTCAGGAGCACCTAAACAAACTCGGCGTAGCAGGACAAACGGTTACGTATCGTCAGATCCTTGAGGCTATCGAAGGCATCGACAGCTGGTCAGCCGAAGATCGGAAGAGTTGGGCTCTGCGCCATATCGGGCTACCTGACACTGTTACCTTTAAGCTAGATATCGAGCTTTGGCCACACCATGTAGCCAACCACCCCGTTCGTGTTCGTCTTTGTACCGCTTTCGAAGCCTGGCTTGCGGAGGTGGGGTCAGAACGATTCACCGGCTCAACTTCGATAGCCTGGTGATGTACCGCGTCGAGGTCAATATGGTTCAGGCGGAGATGATGTTGAACCATGGCGACGTTCGCCTGGTGGACCTCATCCCTCAGACCGGTATCTCTTACCCCCAGTTGAACCGCGACATCGCTGAGCTTCCGAGAAATATCCCGAGTCCGGCACAAGATGCTGCGCGTGTCTGCATACTCGACAGCGGGATCAATACAAACCACCCCCTCCTCAGAGCGGCGATGGGGGAAAGCCAGTCGTTCGTCAGGGGGCAAGACGAATTCGACGAAGCCGGCCATGGAACCGCAGTGGCCGGTATCGCACTGTACGGTGACGTTGAGGCATGCGAGCGAAGCAACTTCTGGCGCCCGGAGTTCTGGCTGTATAACGGCAAGGTTATGCGCAAATGCCTGCAAACCCACAACGCCGTTTACGATGAGCACACTGTCGAAGCCACACTGACGGAAGCGGTGGAGCACTTCGTTGAGCTGGGCTGCAGAATATTCAACCTGTCCCTTGGCAATACCAATGCGCCCTATGACGGCACTCACATCAGAGGCCTGGCCTATATACTCGACGTGCTCGCGCGTAAGCACAACGTCCTGTTTGTCGTTTCAACCGGCAATTTCAGGGGCTCTGAAGACCCGCTTGTCCCCATTAATAGCTGGCGGGAGGAGTATCCCGAATACCTTCTGCACGAGCAGAGCGTCATCATTGATCCAGCTCCAGCGTTGAACGTTCTGACGGTAGGAAGTTTCGCTCGCCATAACGCTACGTACGACAGCCAACGATATCCTGAGATTCATCAGCTTTCGCCGGCATCTGAAAGCCAACCATCTCCTTTTACCCGCCATGGTCCGTCCGTCAAAGGCGCTCTGAAGCCAGAACTGATAGCACCGGGTGGAAATCTGGCCTGTCCGATGCATCAAGCGGGTGATCAATGGAAGGCGGATATGCGGGGGTTAGGCGTCCTTACCCTGAACCACCAATTCCAAGGCAACACGATCTTCAAAGAGATCAGCGGCACTAGTTTCTCAGCCCCTTATATCACCCACTTGGCCGGCCGGTTGCTCAACGAATATCCGGAGGCGTCCGCGAATCTTTTGAGGGCGATGTTGGTCAATCACGCCTCTTTGCCTAACGAGATTGAGTCGACATTCTCGGACGATCTCAAAGAAGCCTACAAAGCAAACAAAGCCACCTGGCAGCGGGACATGTCACGTGACGTTGGGGGCTATGGCCAGGTTAGTGAGAGCGACCTTTTCAGATCTTCTGACCACTGCGTGGTTTTGATGTGCGAGGAAGCTATCGAGAAGGACTCATGTCAGTTTTATGAACTGCCGCTGCCGGCGTCATATCTGCGCAGGACTAAGGGCATAAGGGAGCTAAGCGTGACCCTTGCCTACTCACCAGCGGTTCGTACCACCCGGCTCGACTACTTGGCGACGCAAATCAGCTACCGTCTGGTCAAAGGCGAATCACTAGAGGCTGTTCAGAAGTTCTTCAATCACGACAATCAAGACGAAGCGAAAACTCGCAATGATGATGCGACCCTGAACCGTGATATTTCGGCGCAGCTCAGAAGTCGAGGGACAGTGCAGTCTTCCAGGTGGACCTTCAAGCAGCGTAATCCTGCCGAGAAATGGTTTGTCGTGGTCACGCGCCAGGACAAGGAATGGAACCACCCCGATGTGCTCGATAAGGAACCTTACGCGTTGGTGGTGACCGTAGCGGATCGTGATAACGAACGTGCGCAGCTCTATACAGAGATCCAGGCCACTATTGCCCAACAAGTGCAAGCTCGCGAACAAGTGCGCCAGGAAGCTCGGCAACAGGTAAAAGTCTGAGCACCCTTTAGCTCAGAGTGTCTGCTGCTCGGATTTTGACTCGAACGAACGCAATGCTGGTCTTGAATGAATTCAAGACCAGCAACCTTCTGCGCTCGTATACCGAAAGCGTCCGGCTAACTCCGTCTTGCGTGCTTAACCCGGTTGCCGCCTATGCGGCAGCAGTTCCACAACGTCATTTGCCCGCTGCGTTGGCAGGTGCGTAAACCGCTCAACTCCGGAAAGAGCTCCTCGTACCAACGAATTACAAATTTGTCAGCAGTAAGTCTGCCCTACATCGGCTTGGGTCAAGGACCACCACGTGCCGCTTGATAGCACTGTCCAGCGCAGTCAGGGCAATTGGGTTGGTGATCGCGTTTATGAAAAGCCCATGCAGCTCAGTGCGGCATCAGCCAGCGCTCGCTCACCACATCTCAAAATTTATACTGCTAGTTTTTGTCTTCATTACCTTTATCCTTCTCAGCTTCTTGTTGAGCAGCATAAAACTTTAGGATTTCCAGCTTGTAGGTGCTGAAATATGATGCTAAATGGTGAGAATATCCTGGGCGACGTTCCGCCCAGCGCTTTGCGTCCCAACCGCACTCAATCAAATCGGAAGCTACAAACACAAACTCAAGTGTATCGATAAGAAAAGGCATCAACGTATCGTAGTGTTTGTAGCCGAATGAGTCAGTGCCGTGCACAAAGTAATTTCTTGCTAAGACCGCAACAATTACGACGCAGTCCAAGTCTGCGAAGTGCTCACCAAAAGCATCATGTATAACTTTAGTCTTATTCAAAATTTTGTTTTTCAGGGATCTCCCACCCCAAAATTGCAAGGTACCTAAAATCTGATCTCTCTCAGGGCCTGTCTTTAGTGCTCGCATGGTTTTCTTACATTGCTTTCTAGCTTCGACTGCTTCGTCTGATAATTTACCAAGATCCTCGGAGTAAGTTGAGGCAGGTAATATATCGAAAGCATTGGCTGCTGCGACTAATCTATTTTAATCGTATTCACGGCCATTCTTTTGCCAGTTTAGAATTCTTAATCTAGCTAACATCCACTCATCATGTCGGCGCAACCAGTTTCCGAATACCCGAAAAAACTGCTCACTGTCACTATCTGGTGTAACGGGCATGTCTCTAGTGCTGCTAACTGCCGCCTTGCCGGTGCGGGGGGCTAAACTCCAATAAACAGTCAATTCTCCGCCAGGTATCGCTTGCTCATCCGGGGCAGATTCCGAAGTCGTGACATTGATGTTATCTACGCCTTGGGGGCGACCAGCAATAACGGCTAAAAAATGCAATATCGAATTCACATCATCTATAACTTCGTTTAAAGTCTTGGCGTGTTTAAAATCTAGCCTTGCTGTAGTTTCGCTCGGGCATGAAATGCCGGCGTCATTACTAACCTTCGATCTGAAGTCTAGATTGGCTGAGAACATTCCAATCCCTACATCTATAGGGAGATTATCTTGATCCCCTGAGAAGAAAAACACCGTTGGAGATCTGCCTATCGCAATTTTTCTCGCTGGAAAAGCACCCTCTAACATTTCCTGAAGTTTTTCAGGGGCAGGTTGGGCTACACCAAATGTGCCTCTTTTTGACAATACGAGCCCTAAATCATCTGCTTTGAATGAGACAGACATAAAAACTCTATCGTCTTCGTCGAAATGTTCGTGACCTATCAGGGTGTAATGAGGAAAAGTATTCCGTTTAAATACAAACTTTGGGTATATGCCTTCTGGATCCGGAGAATTACCTACGCATTGAAATAAGCTGATCTTTTTATGATCTAGCGACTCACCAAAAAGTGAGTGTGGCTCTGGACTGTAAGGAATTTCGCGCCGACTATTCAGGCACAGATTTGTTTCGTCGCCATCTAGATTCAACTCTCCCAAAAACTGGTCACCATCGATTGTAAAGCAGCAAAACAATTGCTCTGGATGCGACATTGAAAAGTATCTCCTCGATTTAACGGCTGTTACCTGTGCTTTTCCTAAGTTATCGGCGCTCCGTTGGCTTGCGCGGGCTCGAGCTTAAGTCGGACGTAGTTCGGTTCGCGCCGAAGCCCGTCCGCTGTATAGGTCTTCACTAGTTGAAAGTTTTCAGCATCGTAGGTGAGGCCGTCGACAAGGCAGGCCTGAGCGACGCGTGGGGTGTCGCTTTGCAACCAGATGTAATGTTTCTTCGTCCAGGCGAGAATCGCCTTGTGCAAGGGCCGATTAACCTTGTCGAAGTCACCCTCACTTATTTTCAGCCCCATGACGTTCAGGCAAAAACTGAGGATCTTTGCCCCTTTAAAGTTAGGGAAGCGGTTCATATCCGCGACCTCGTTGTATAAAAGCCGCCGTAACTTGAACTTGACCACTCGGCCAGCGGGCCCATTGAGATTATGACGCATTGGACTCCAAATCGAGTTGTGCTGTATTGACCAGCATTCCCACTGCGGCGAACTAACAGCCGCGGCGTGGAAAATAACCTCGAAAATCATGCTGGCAAGGTGGTCGTAGAACGACTCACGCGGGTGGCCATGCTCCTCTCTCACGCGGCGTCGGATGTGGTTGGGAACGCCTTTCTTATCGAGAATTTTAACCGCATCGCTGATGAACTCCATGACTACCCGGAGGCAGTGAACGTCATCGCTGTCCCAGGTATTGGCTACTGCATTCAATTTGTACAAGCCTGAGACGGCATTCTCAATGTAACCCTTGGCACGGTAGAGAGCGGTAGAGTGATTCCAAAACGACGTTTCCGAATAGTCGTTAAGGGTAATCAAAACCAACCGACAGTAGGCCTTCCATTGTGCTGCGCTCCATTTCGACTGGCCCATGATGTCAGGGTCAAGCAGTGTCCCAATGGTCTCGACCAACATGTGGTTCCCGAACATCGCTTGGCTGAGAGGCTTGTGGTATCCGATCAGCCCAGATTCATATCCCTCCGCTTCGTGGTAGAGGAACGAGTTCGTGTTCAGCAGCGCTTCCCTCACGATGTTCTTGGCGAAAATTTCGATCTGTATACCGTACTTTTTCGTCTCGCCTATCTTTTGAAAAATTGCCAAGGCGGTACCCGGTGAGGATTCGACGATCACACGGCAGAAGCGCCTGTCGGCGATTAGAAGAAGCAGATCGTTTGCGTACCCTACGACCTTGGGTAGGGGCAGTTGCGATTTGTCTTCATCTTGATTGCGACGATAACTATTTTGGTTGTTACGGTCGGTCGCATGATGCACTAACGCTCTGGCTGAGTACGTGAGCTCGTCAGCGACCACGGCCAATTCCGTCGGATCGCCTTTCAGAATTAGTCGATATAAGGTCTGCGCGTAGCGTTTGGCATTCCGCTTCCCGAATGTTGGCCGTTTGATAAAGGCGAACCATGCCCAGGTTAGGAATGTAAGGAGGAACAGACCTGCGAGGAGGGCCTGCCATGAGGCCGGTGTGAGCAGATTGCCTTGAGGGATGAACCATCCTTGAGCACGCCACAAGTCGGTCAACAAGGTGAGTACACCCACGGTGGCTACGACCGAGAAGGTCACGCCTTGGAGGGGAATTGGGGCAGTTCGTACACGGAATCGGTAGCGGACGTCGCCGATTGTCCAGGCAAGAACCATGAGAGCGAGGCCGGCGAGAAACTCCGAGAAGCCGAAGATCTTAGATCCGTTGGGGTCCAGCGGAATGAAACACACTGCCACAAAGCAACTCTCGCTTACCATAACGCTCCCTTTTCGAAATTTCTTTCACGATAAATGTTCTGTGGGTACACCCAAGAAGTAATTGGGGCTGAGAGGGCCACCAAAACCCTCGACCCTACTGCTTCTTGCCGAAAAGCCTGCGGTCAGGCAAACAGCTACGCCTAAGCCGCTTGCAGATTAGATGGTGGGTGGAGGCGACGGATCAGAATTGGAGGAGGTACTGCGCTTCGGCTTCAGGACTATCGCGCCATCAATCACCTCGATTGTCAGCGCGTCACCAAGGACTAAGCCCAAGCTCGCAAGTAGTTCTGGTGGTAAGTCGACGATTACGTCGCCACTTCCATCTGCGGTGTCTTGGCATCTAACTGTCCAACTTTCGGTTTTGCTCATGATCCGACTCATGCTGCATCGTTGGAGATGCTTCATTATGCTCGCGATTTTGTTATGGCGTGATGGATGAAACTCAGTGATCGCTTCTAGCCGTTCGCTGACGGTCGCCGCCAGGGCATGCGCTGCTCAGGTCAAATGCAAACGAATGATCAGCCACGGCGCAATTGTCCTGTCATTGCCAATGCAAGTGCGTGATAAAGTCTATGCAATTAAGCAGTTACCAGTCGCTAACTCTTTTTGTCTCGGTGGAAAGCTCGTCTGTACTAGCACGCCGACCCGATGCCCGCTGGCGTTTTTTCCCCTCCATGCGAATGACCTGTAAAGGGCTAGGCAATACTTCTTCTACCAAAGAACTCAAACGTTCGAGCTCATTGATTGAGCGAAGGATAGCTATCAGGTTTGCGAATGTCCCTTTTCCATGATTCAGCAACAAATGCAGAGTTTGTCGGCTTATTCCAGCAGACTTCGCCATGTCCTCCAAACTGATATTTTTTTTCAAACGTATGGCTTGAATTCGCCTTCCGATGTCTTTAGCGATGGTTTGATCAGTCTGTGCCCTTATGCGCATGGTCAGGTTTCCTAGACGTTAAGCGTAAAAATTGCACTTTGAGTCATGAATTCTAGGCGATATTTTTCCTTCTTTTTTGGTCTTAAGCTGGCATTACCCATCATTGCTGGGATTGACACTCGCTCCGGGAAAATGCCTGAGACTCAACTTTCTCAATTTCGAAACCTGTATGTCGGCATGTCGCGACCTACCAGCTTTCTGTGCTTGGCAGTCAATGCACAACGGGTTTCAGACGAGTGTAAAACGGCATTGACCGATCAAGGGTGGACCATCACCCATTTGCTGTAGCAGGCCAAGGGGGGCAGCCTTCGAGAACGAGGGCTTGCTGACAGGCTTTGAGTCGTTAGCACTTCACCGTCCAGAGCTGATCGAGCCGTGTGGTGTATGACTGGCTCATCATCTCCCTGCGCATACCCCAGTCGGGAGCAACCGGCACGCTGGCAGAGCGCATCGTGCCTCTGTCCCAGCGCCCGTTGGTAGTATTCATCACCTGCATGAGCCGATCGCAGGCAACCGCCTGCGTGGCCGCGAACAGGTCCTCGGAAAACTCGCCCGGTTGGCGTAGGTCCATCAGCAGAACCTCCGCCTTTCTGAGGGCACAAAAGCTGGTGATAACATAGGTTATCACCCTATTTGACCACGGATGGCCCCTATGACATTTCGCGTTGAAACCGTCTTCGATTTGACCCATACCTGCCCGGCGGGCCACGACTCCCCTGATCACACCATCGTCCTCAATCGGAGCAACTGGACCTGCCTCACCTGCCAACAATCAGTGCACATCAAAATGGCCGACAAGGTGGGAAACTGTTACCTCGTTGAGCGCGTGCCCGCCCGGGAAATCCGTGCCGGCGATTTCATCGTCTATCGTGAGCGCGCCGGTATCACCGCCAACGAAGTCACCTGTTCGAATGCTTACCAAGGCAAGGGCCGACTCTGGTACCTGGCCGTGGCGCAATTCGGCCATGACAAGATTTCTCCTGACCAATACGTCAGTCGGATTCCTGGATGACCCTTTACCTCCCATTGATGACCAGGAACTGGCCATGTCCCTGTTTGACCCCCTGCGGGATTTCTTCCAGCGCCGTCAAGTCACCCGCCTCGAGACGCTGGCCACCAGCCTGCAACTGGTGACCCTGCGCAGCGAAGCGCTGCGCGGCAATTTCGTCTTTCCTGGGCTGGATATCACCGCCGCGATCCATCAGCACGGCCAGCAAGTCGGCTACATCACATACGGCGTCAGCCCGTTGAACGACCGCCTGTACATCAGCGATTTCAAGATCCGCCCGGCGCACCAGGCCCAGCGTCTCGGGCTGGCCTCATTGTGGTGCCTGAGCCGCCAGTACGGCCTGCCGCTGGACTCAATGCACGAAGTCGGCACCTCCAAGGGCTTTTGGGCAAAGGCTGAGCAGCGCCTGCGCGCCGTCGGAGTGCACCTGCAGCGCGACATCCGCACCGGCGATCAGCCGGCCCTGATGGCCAGTTGGGCACACTACGAAACCCGGAGCGATTCAGTTGGCCGGACGGTTACCACTGGCTCGAAGGGTTCTGTCCCGTAGACAGAGCCTAGTGTAGTGATCTGTGATATCAGTAGGCCATCCAGTAAACTCCAAGGCGATCTCAACCGCCCTCGGAGAAAAAGAATGGAACTCACCTTTGAAGAAGGATCAATTGAAGCCGGATTGGAGGAGACATTTCGTCAAATCCAAGTACTGCAGAACAAGGTGAATGGCACGGATGTCATCCGGCTGCAGAGGGAGGAAATTGCCAACCTCTTTCAAATTGTGCACGAGGTCGTTCTGCCGGCCTATGCGGGTAAGCAGTTGCTGTTGCATGAAGGCCGGCCTGCGCGCTCCTTTGATACTGAGCTACAGCGTTTATGGGCTCTGGCATTATCCGAATTCATCAATCACTTCCGACCTCGTCTTCCAGCATTTCTGAATCAAATCATGGCTGCTCAGAAGGATGGAGGTGAAGCACAGCTGCAGAGCTTCATGAAAATGGTGCTTGAACGCATCACCATTCCCTTATTGAACGGCTACGAGCTACCAGGTGACGATCTTTTTCTGCTGATCCTGGACTCGGTGGTGCATCTTGAAGGTAAGAGTTTGTCGGATCACATCGCTGAGACCCTTGAAACCCCTCAGCAAACCCAGGCATCGGTTTATGCCATATGCGGCCTGCTAATGCAGGCCCAGAAAGCTGCAGAGGCCGAGAAAACTGATATCGCGTATTCCTACTTAATCGACGCGAACTACTTGCTGGGGATGCGTAAGGCGTCAGATTTCATCATGCAGCGGTTCGACACAATTGCAGATACAAGGAAAGCCAAAGCGAATGCCCGGAAAAAGCATTCGAACGCAGCCCAAGTGAATCTGGGCAAAAAGAGGGTCGCGGAGCTCTACTACAGCCTGCGCGGTGCAGGGTCTCTTTTGACGCTAACGCCTTGGAAGAGCGCCAATATCGCGACAGACAAGATCATGGAGGTGATTGATCGGGAGGGTGATCCCAAGATCACAATCTCCGAACTAACGACTCGCAAGATCTGCAGGGTGATGATGAAACAGGAGGAAAAGGAGCGTAAGCGTCAGCGGGTCGTCGTCACGGCAAGCTATCGCCTGCCGGACGGCTCGACCCTGACGGTTACCCCCGAGGATTAATAGTCATCGTGAGCGTTGCTGGATCCAGGGTCGGAGATAATAAGGCACCAGTTTTCGCTCTCCGCGGTTCCAACCAGACGGTATACATCGTTCTGGTCCGGCCCCAAATAGGTTGAGTAGCCCCGGTGGGTCAGTGCGTTGACGGCTCTCGTGTTCGCCTCCATTCCGCCAGGCTTACGGGTGTATGCACACACTACGGTGTATGCCTGATCCACGATCTGCTGGTGATGGGGCTCAAGTGCGTAATAGACGCTATCGCTGTTGATGGCGTCGCCTTCGTTATCGCCATACGGGCGTGGGATGCTGTCCAATTGCTGGAGTACAAAGCAGGCGTCGTCGAGGGTTGGTGGTGGGTACATTTTGGATCTCCATCGTTGTTTTGGTGTGGCTATCCTGCACTCCTGTTTCACCAGTATCGATCTGTCTGCTAGCAGAGGTACCACCCGAGATGAGGGCTGTTGATGAGGTTTCGATGTTCCGCTCCGTCCCTATACGTTTGGCCCTGAAGTCCCGTAGGCCGTTCGGCCGGCTGCTGTAGAACAAAGTAAAATTTCTAGAGGTCTGGTATGGATAACGATCATCGTTGGAGGCTTTTCAACTTGGATTCGCTACTGGATGAGGTGGACGGGCCTCTTCCGGAGGCATCAACAATAGACCTCTTCATTGCAGCTATTTCATTCAAGAACTTCGACTTCGTAGGCCGGCGTTTATCTTTTGTATGTGAAAGCGTGACCTACAGGCTAGAGGTCTGGCAAAGACTGATTGACGCCGCACCTCTGAAATACTGGATTAAAAACAAACAGGAGGGCGTACTGATTTACCCTCAGTCCGACTTCTGTGGTGCTCTGAGGAGCTATCGATATAGGGGGCCGCTTCTCGATGTCAAAGCGATGTCTTCCGATTGGGTAACTGTCGCGGATACTCGAACACTTTACAGCGCTCTCGACACCCCTGCTGCTCGCTCTGTCTACGATGCTTGGCATCAGTGGATGACGTCGACCACTAAAGAGGCTGCCGATATGGCTGAGGGGCGTTTCGCCAACACTACTGTGACCAGATCCTTGATCCTTTCTAGCCTAGGTACCTGCCTTGCCTGCAAGGAGCCTGCAATCAGCAGCGCCAGGACCACAATCGCCAGTGTGCCTGGCAGCGGGACACTCATCCAGCTGTCGCTCTGTGGGCAGCACCTAGAACAGGCCAAACAACAGCCGAATGTACTGAAGTTCTTGGGCACGCTGTTTTCCCTGTCGATAGATATTCCGGAGTTCAGTAAAAGCGAATTCATCCCTGACGAATTGATTCCCCACGTTCATGCGATGGTCGCTGAAGAGCTTGGAGGCAGTGCTGCGAGTGCGGAGAAGCGTGAAAAGGGGTGGCACCTCAGGATTGACCTGCCGCACGGCTGGTGGTGGCTGCTGCGGCTGAAGTCGCTGATGAATTACTCCTATATGCTTTTCAGTCCTTCGGAGAAAAAGCAGGTGTACCGGGCGGATTCTGCTCCTGACCATCACGACCTCCCGTTTTTTCCTGACCACGAGCATGCTCGTCCTGACAGAAATTCGGATGTTCGCTCGCCGAGTTTTTTGTACGGCAATCCGTTTTTTGATTTCAAGCGACTACGGCAGGTCGGTGACGAGCGAATGAGGCCGACTGAGCATGCTCGCTAGGCCTTTCTCTCGCTACTGGGCCTGGAAAGAAGGGGGCAGCAATACCCCCTATTCCTGTGACCGCTTGCAGAGCTACTTAACAACGAACAGCTCATCCGAGCCCGAGGTGCAAGCGGCAGCCCATTTTCCATTTTCTAGATGCATCGACTGTTGGCGAATGCGGGCATAGTAGTCTGCACCTAGCTTATATATCCAAGGAGCGACGAGCTCCATATACTGGCACAAGGCTATTTTTGGCGCATAAGTGCCGTGCCCTCGGCAGTATCGATAGGAAGGAACCGATGCAAGATCTAGTGAATCCGGAAGATGCTGTAGAAACTGCAGATCTAGCGCCCGTCGTCAGGCGGGTTATACGCACTAGGCGCCTACAGAGCGCGCCTGAAGATGTGGAAAAAGTTGAAGCACCTCAGCTTTTAGAGCCTGCCGTGGCGTTCCCGGATACGCGATCCACGCGTGCGAAGCGCTGGAGCCCTTTAGAGTCAATCACTGTTCAGAACTTCAAGGCTGCTAAGCGCGCAAACATACCTTTGGGGAAGGTAACTATTCTGGTCGGCCCGAATGGTTGCGGAAAATCATCGGTACTTCAGGCTATTCACTGGGCAGCGCGCGCCGCGAGCTACATTCTTCCGAAAAACACGAAGGAAATGATTTCTTTCGAGCGGTTAGATTACATACCCTCAAGCGATCCACTCTCGACGCTTCACAATGGTCAGTTAAAACCAGGAGCGACATCGACGCCTGTCGAGGTTGCTTTTAATCACACAGCTGCCGGCGACGATCCAGTTCAGACTGTCGTGCGGTTGAGGGCGGCCAGAAATAAAGCTGGGGTTACGGCCCATATCGACGGCGGAAGTGCTGTCACGCCGTACAAACAGCGGTTTCAGTTTCTAACTACCTATATACCTGGGTTGGCGGGTCTCTCTGAAAAGGAGGCTATCTTGGCGCAGCCATCGTTGCGTAGACAGGCTGCCAGCGGTGATGCCGGAGGAGTCCTCCGAAACATACTCTTGAACCTCAAGGCCCGCAAAGCCGATGAACCTGATAGGTTGATGGGAGAGGAGCGTTTGAGGCAGCTAAATGTGCTGCTGCAGAAAGTGCATCCTAATGTATCTATTGATGTGTCCTACGATGACAGGGAAGACTTTCATATCTCCGCCACGGTGCACATGGATGGGTATAAAAGGCCGCTAGAAACCGCCGCTACAGGCATCCTTCAAACAATTCAGATTTTTGCTTATCTCATTTTCTTTGAGCCGAGGCTCATGTTGATTGACGAGCCAGATGCCCATCTTCATCCGAATCGACAAGAGCGGCTGATTGAAGCTCTGGAGCAGGCGGCTGATGAACATAACACTCAAATCATCTTGTCCACACATAGCCCACATGTGGTTCGTGCAGCTAGCCCTATGACGAAGCTGGTTTGGATGAGTGAAGGCGTAGTCAAAACAGATGATGACGAGGCGATACGCCGGCTTTTGGGATGGGGTGGGCTGGACAAATCTGTTTTGTTCTTCATAGAGGATGAGGATGACAAACCCTTGCGAGCCATCCTCAAACAATGGCCGGAGCTAGGTCGCCAACTGTCGTTATGTCGATGTTTTGGGATCGAAAACCTTCCCAAAGACAAATTACTTTCCGGCTTGCTAGTTGATGGAAAAATTGATGTTGCAGCAGTAATCCATCGTGACGGTGACTTCATGACGCCTGAGGAAGCGACCAAATGGGCAGCAACCTTCAGTACCCAGGGAGTGTATCCCTGGACAACCGCAGGTTCGGATATTGAAGGATATTTCTGCTCAGCCGATTATCTGGCATCACTGTACGGAATCTCGTTTGAAGAAGCTGAGCAATGGAGGGAGACTGCGTCCAAGGCTGTAACTAAGGCACGAACCGATTTTGGCTCAAAACGCCAAGTCATCAATAGGCTCATTTGGCCGGATGGTGGCTCACCTGCTACCGACGACTTATGGGGTCAGGGGGCGGGGCCTAGCCCAACGACCGTCAAAGGTAAGAAGCTGTTGGCTCAAATCAAAGTTGTGGCCACCCAAAAAGGTTACAGCGATAAGCTTCTGAACACCTTCGCCATTCCAGAGGGCTTTACAGTTGCTCCGGATCTGAAGGTCATTTTGGAGAAGGCTTTAGCCAAGCGCTAAGCTGAGGTCATCCGTAGACGATACTGCTTACGCTGAACCAGGCTTCGGGCAATCCGAAAAACCAGATCAGTGCCATAGGCACACCGATGCGGCGAACATGTGAGATTGAACAACTGCTGCCGCATCAGTGGTTAGCTGCCTGACTCTCGTAAGGTGAGTCAGGCAGACGCTTACCAAGAAGGTACAAAACTAGTGAGGTCGAACAACGGCCACGCATATGTGGGTAGCCAGCTGAGTTGTGCAAGGTGAGATGGCCAATCTTGTAGTGCGCAAATGACCACCGGAATGCTGTTATTACTGCCCTGTCTCCAACGCTTGTACCAATAGCGGCTCGAATGGTGAGGGGGTAGGAAGCTTGGGTTCCCTCGCTGCAGTCTTTCTCGCTCGGCGTTCCTCACGCTCTTTCTTCTGCGTGAACTCCTGCATTGGATGATTAACGAAATGCTGTGTGTAGGTGCGGATCAGACCTTGGTCGTTACTGGCTGTAGCTTGGGAGAGCACGTAGTCGGCATCTCTAATCTCAATAGTGAATTTTGGGCTTTGTGCTTGCTTTTCACAGACCATAGCAATCGCGGGTTCTGAAAATCTGCCGCTTGTCCACATCTCATAACGCTGGGTGAATTTGCTCCATTCACTATGAGACTTCACAAATGCGCGTATTACTGAAATCCGTACGTCGAGCCATTTTTTCACCTCGGCATCGTCAACCGTCGACATGGGATGAATGCCTTTGCACTCGATGAATACCAATTCGTGATTCCGCTTATAAAAAAATAGATCGATTTCGGCGCTAGCTCCGATGGAGTCCCTAACGATTTTGTTCATTTCCATGAGATAACCAGGGAATGTCCACTGGGCGATTTGGGCGACAGCAAGCTCAAAAAGACTACCGCGAAGAGTAGATGCGGCTCCTTCGATTCTGGATAAGTCTTTAAAGATTTTTTCCAAAGCTTCTGGGTTTTCAACTAGTTTGGCAGTGTTTACCAAGACTCCACAAAGCTGCTTCAGCGCTTTTGCGACATCATGACCGAATAGGCTTTCGGTAGACGCCGGAATGATTCCCTCTGTTTTGAGGCGGGCGAAAGCTTCACGGGAGTAGGCGTGCGCGACAAATACTTGGAGGCATTTGCCGACTCTCGGCAAGCTTCTGATAGAAACGCACTTTTTAATGAACGCGCCGATTTGGTCTGCTGAGATCCTTCCGCACAGCGCTATGTCGCAGACGAGAAAGCCCGGCTTGATTTTCTCGTCCTCATATCCGCGCATAGGGAACAAATAAGAGGGGCCTGCTAAATCCCACTCGAAGCTTGCTACTCTCGGCGCTGAGGTTGAGCCTAGATCCTCCCGGGTAGCCACGGCGTCATAACTCACCAGTCCAAGATTTCTAGCCCAGTCTCGAACGGCAATCAGGGCAATGCGTTCAGCTATAAGTCTTCCTTTGAGCTCGGCCAATAGTTGGCCGTTGGTGACTAAACCTTCGCAGTCAGTCCTAACGACGTAGGTCTCTCCGCCAGCAATCACGACTTCCTTGATCAGTGTTGCTTTGACCAGGCGCTCGGTCAAACTTTTGGCCGAAACATGTCCTTTCTGTGCAACAGGAGCTCCGCAAGCGACAAGGAAATGAGGGAGAGGCATCACGTTGTCGCGCATTTCTAGCGCTTTAAGTGCGTGGAAGTACGTACTACCCGTCTTTTGCAGTGCGTACATAAGATTGTCGAAAAATCTTGGTGATCCGTAATCAGATTGGAGGTAAACGAAACGCGCTCTGTGAGCGAAGACAATATGGCTAAGGCGAGTCATGCCTTCGCAGCCCCTTTCAACTCGTTTCCTTGCTGTGTCCGGATTAACTCCAGTCTTTTCTATCAGCTTGGATAGGTCACTGCTCAGCATGGGACCTTCCTTCTTGAGGATCTCCTCAATCAACGCAGCGGTCATGTGTTTCACCTCCAATGTCACACTGCGCTATTTATACCTCTTGTAAACAAGGTCAGTAGAGCTGTTTTAGACCTTCGCTGAGGCCCTTGTTTTATAAGGGCTGTAGCGACGGTAAAAATTGGTTTCCTGTGAAAGCGTCACAATAGGGTATTGATGACAGGTTATGCGGAGACCGCAAACGCTGCTCATGAAACCCGGATACCGGCCACCAGGAATCTGAGAAATGACGAGCCAGGGTGAATGTAGGACGCTGATCAACGTCGCTGAATGCTGCCTATACTCGACTGAGAAAACCTACCCGAGAACCGATTCAATATCATTTGGCAGGGGCATAGCTGCCACCGATATCCATCATTCAGTACCTGCACAGGAGTACTATTCAATATGGAAGGCGAGATGAATGAATTGAAACTGAGGCCTCGGGTGTTTGTCTCCGACCTCATTGAACTCGGAGATATCGTACTAACAACCACGCCCGAACCCATGAGCAAAACGATTCGTAAGGCCATCGGCGCGGACATCTCTCACGCTATGATTTGTGTGGGGAAGTCGAGTGTGATCGATTCTACTGGTGACGGTGTTCATGCACGCAATCTCGAGCGGCTGATTCTTGAGCCAGGCTGCGCTGGGCACGTTCTTCGGCCGGTTGTGCCCCTGACTATTGACCAACTGCACTCTGTTATCACCTTCGCCAGAGCTGCGGTTGGTACTCGATATACCAAGACCGGCGCCGCTAAGAGCGTGTTGGCTGGTTTTGTGGCCGGTCGGAGGCAGTTCTGCTCGCGATTGGTCGCGCAGGCTTATCAAAGGGCCGGTGCAAACCTAGTGTCGGATGCAGACTTTTGCCATCCAGGGGAGTTACTGAATAGCGCTGCGCTTTTTGAGATTCCTAACGTGCTTAGAGATCTTAATGCGGAAGAAGAGGCTCACTGGCGTGAAGATATTGATCACGTTCAGGCTATGCGGGATTCAACCAATGCCCTGCTTCGGGAAGCCCGAGAGTTGTCCTCTGAGATTGAATCACTCAACGACATTAATGCTTACCTAGTGGACCATCAGGAGGCAGATGATCACCTAGTACAAGCTCTTAGAACTTCAAGGTATCTGGAACTTTGGAAGGATGAGTTTGAAAGGAATGCTTGGCAGTATCACGTTGCCTTCATGGAGGGATCCGAAAGCTCGGCGGAGCACAAGCAGAGATACTGTGAAGAGCTGCTGGTAGGCGAGAAGTTAGGGCGAAACCGTTTTGTCCTGAACCATGCGGGCTACGTGACCTTGAACGCATTGCATCCGCGCCAATATTTCACTCTAAAAATAGAGCTGTACGAGCTTTTGACTCAGCTACATGCTCGTCGCATTAGGGCGGCAACTACTTGGCTTGAGCGTAAAGGGATGCTTGAGCCCGAGCCTCGCACACTGATTCGTCCGCACACGCCGGAATGGTTCGCTTCGCTGCGCGAGTGGGACCCAAAGCAGGCTGCGATGACGGAAGCGGCCATCCGGGTAGCCGGAAGTTTGGATGTGTGCACTGTCTGTGCAGACGAGCCAGTCTGCGATTATGTCCTCTTGAGTGTTCCACCGGCTGGGCCTGGGACGTGTCGACTTTGCGACGACTGCTTCCGCATCCGCTCCATTGACGAACCAATGAAGACTTTCTAGACGAGCCATTGCCCCAACTCCGACTTGCATGCTTCCTTCGCTGTCATTTTGCCGATGTGCCAATTCGTGCAGCCGTTCGTCGCGATATTCAGCTGGGGGTATGCCAGCGTCGCTTAACACGATTCCTTTGCATGACCGACAAGTGCATTACTGCTTCGATCGTTCTGGTCATATCCCTCGACCCTCCTAAAAACGGCCACTCGGCTATCACATCATAGCCCGGTGCCCTGAAATTTTTTCGGGCCCCCTTTGAGATCTTCGTATCTTTTACATCGCCTGTGACAACCTTTATTTATCGCAGTCGTCCCTATATTTTGTGGGTATCGATTTTTGTGACAACCTTTATTTTCGATGCGTATCGTCAAGTCCTTCCTGGAGACCGCGAAATCCTTGAGGATCTGTGACAATCTTTATTTCTTGTTCACAACAATAAAAATCGCAGCCTCCGGTTGCGATTTTTTTATCCGAATCGAGGGCGTATCCAGTGGACCGATTTCAGGAAATGCAGGTGTTCGCTGCTGTCGCCCAGGATCAGGGTTTTTCAACGGCAGCGCGACGTCTGGGTCTTTCGGCGGCCAGCGTTACTCGTGCAGTGGCAGCCTTGGAGAAGCGCATTGGCACCCCGTTACTAACGCGCACCACGCGCAGCGTGCATTTGAGCGAAGCCGGTCAGCGATTTCTGGAGGACTGTCGGAGAATTCTTGCCGAGGTGCAGGAAGCGGAAGATTCGGCCGCGGGCAGTCATGCCGCACCCCGTGGGCAACTGACGATCACGGCGCCCGTCATGTTTGGCGAGTTGTTTGTTACGCCGGTCATGGTGAGTTACCTGAGCCAGTTTCCGGAGGTCAGCATTAACGGCTTACTGGTCGATCGCGTGGTGAGCATGATCGAGGAGGGGATTGATGTGGCGGTGCGCATCGGCGAGTTGCCGGACAGTAACCAGCACGCGATCCGTGTGGGCGTGGTGCGGCGGGTGATCTGCGCTTGTCCATCGTTTCTCGACCTACAGGGCCGGCCGGCACATCCACAGGAGCTGGCCCGTGCACCGGTGATAGCGACGTCTGCGATCGGTCAGCTGCGAAACTGGCCTTTTCAGGAGGCTGGCGAACCCCTTAGCGTTCGCCCTGAACCACGGCTGGTGGTCACGGCGAATCAGGCAGCGATCAACGCTGCGTGCCTGGGGCTGGGATTCACCCGTGTTCTGTCTTATCAGGTCGCCAGCAAAGTCGCCTCCGGCGAACTGGAAATCGTCCTGGCCGACTTTGAACTGCCGCCCCTGCCGATCCACGTCGTATACCAGGGCGGGCGCAACGCGCCGGCGCGGATTCGCAGTTTTGTCGACTTCACGGCGAACGCGTTGCGGGTACACCCGGCATTGCAGCGCTGAGCGGTTATTGCTAAAACTGAAATAATTGATTGCGTTTGCTGGTTATTCTGTTGTTTTGGTTGCGGGTGGAAGATAGCGGCCATCGGTGCTGATCTGTCCTGAACAGCGCCACCCATCAGCGGAGCCCGACCATGCAAGCGATCAAACTCTACAACTTCCCACGTTCCGGCCATGCGCACCGTGTGGAACTGATGCTGTCCCTGCTGCAACTGCCGACCGAGTTGATCTTTGTCGATCTGGCCAAGGGGGCCCACAAGCAGCCGAACTTCCTCGCGATCAACCCGTTCGGACAGGTGCCGGCCATCGATGATCAAGGCGTGGTGCTGGCCGACTCCAACGCCATCCTGGTGTACCTGGCGCAGAAATACGGCAACGGCCGCTGGCTGCCAACCGATGCGGTCGGTGCGGCAAAGGTTCAGCGCTGGTTGTCCGTGGCCGCCGGGCCGATTGCCTTCGGTCCTGGCCGGGCAAGGCTGATCACTGTCTTCGGCGCACCTTACAACGCCGAAGAGACGATCGCTTACGCTCACACCTGGCTCAAACTGATCGATCAGGAACTGACCGAATCGGCTTATCTGGCCGGCAGCGAACCGACCATCGCCGACGTTGCCGCCTACAGCTACATCGCCCACGCGCCTGAAGGCAATGTCTCGCTCGACGATTACGCCAACGTGCGCGCCTGGCTGGCGCGGATCGAAGCCTTGCCAGGGTTTGTCGGCATGCCGCGCACTGTCGCCGGCCTGCAAACCACTGCCTGATGCTCGCGGCCCGACACGCTCGGGCCCTTTACACTGCGCGATGGCGCGGGGAGAAGCCGTTATGGACCGTTCACCTTGGCATGCAGGCGAGAAACAGTTGCAGGCACACGTCGGCGTTGGCGAGCGAATGGAGACGCTCGGCCGTAGGGTGATTCGCAGCGAGATGCCGGACCAGCACCGCGCGTTCTATAGGCAACTGCCGTTCATGCTGTACGGCGCGGTGGATGCCGAGGGTCATCCGTGGGCCAGTGTGCTCGAAGGCGCACCGGGTTTCGTTGCTTCGCCCGAGCCGACGGCGCTGCAGTTCAATAGCCTGCCGGGAGCAGATGACCCCGCACAACTGAGCGATGGCGCAGCGATCGGATTGCTGGGAATTGAACTGCACACGCGGCGCCGCAACCGGCTCAATGGTCGTGTCGGAGCCCTGACCGAAAAGGGTTTTGAGGTGACAGTCGAGCAATCCTTCGGCAACTGCCCGCAATACATTCAGTTGCGGCAGTTTCGCTCAGTGCCTTTGGCGGATCCTGCCACGCGTATCGCGCAACACCTCAACCGCCTGGACGACGCGGCCAAAGCCGTGATCACTGCAGCCGACACGTTTTTCGTCGCCAGTTATGCGGATGTCGACGGCAAGCGTTCGGTGGACGTTTCGCACCGCGGTGGTCAATCCGGTTTCGTACAGGTGGAGGGCAATCGCCTGACCATTCCGGACTTCGCCGGCAACCTGTTCTTCAATACCTTGGGCAATCTTCTGCTCAATCCACGGGCGGGTTTGCTGTTTATCGATTTCAACTCGGGCGATCTGCTGCACCTCAGCGGTCGCACCGAAGTCATTCTTGAAGGCCCGCAAATCGAAGCGTTCCAAGGGGCGGAGCGGCTGTGGACATTTGAAGTCGAGCGGGTGGTGCGCCGGCCTGCAGCGTTGGCGCTGCGCTGGCGCTTTGACGGCGTCTCGCCCACCAGTTTGCTGACCGGCACCTGGACGCAAGCCAATGCGCGGCTGCAAGCCCAGGCGCTGGGTGATCGCTGGCGGCCACTGCGGGTGGTACGGATCGAAGCGGAGAGCCAGAACATCCGCTCCATTTATCTGGAACCGGCCGACGGCATCGGCTTGCCGGTGTTCCAGGCAGGGCAGCATTTGCCACTGCGCTTCCACATTGGCGGTGAGGTGCACATCCGCACTTACAGCCTGTCGAGTGCGCCGTCCGATGACTTTTTCCGCATCAGCGTGAAGCGTGATGGGCGGGTGTCGTCGCACCTGCATGAACAGATTCGGTTGGGTGATCTGCTGGAGGCCCGCGCGCCGCAAGGGCACTTCACGGTGGCGCCGCATGAACGCCGGCCGCTGGTGTTATTGGCGGCCGGGGTCGGGATTACGCCGGTGCTGTCGATGCTGCGGGAGGTGGTGTATCAAGGCCTGCGCACGCGGCACATTCGTCCTACGTGGTTTTTCCAGAGTTCACGCACGCTGGCGGAGCAACCGTTTCGCCGCGAGCTGGATCGTTTGCTCGAGGACGCCGGTGACGCGGTGCGTGTGCTGCGTCTGCTCAGTCAGCCGGAATCGGACGCTCTTGAGGGCGAAGACTTTGACCTGACCGGCCGAATCGACACCGCGCTGCTCAGGACTTCGCTTGAAGAGGTGGAGGATTACGATCAGCTGGATTTTGTCCTTTGCGGTCCGGGCGGTTTTACTCAAGGCTTGTACGACAGCCTGCGGGAGCTGGACATCCGCGATGCGCGGATTCATGCCGAAACCTTTGGTCCTTCGACGTTACGCCGCCAGCCGGACCCCGACGCCGTGGTCATCGATCAACCACCCGCCGCCAGCACGTCGGTGCCGGTAGTGTTCCAGCGCTCGGCCAAGGAAGCTCGCTGGCAACCCGACGGCGGCAGTTTGCTGGAGCTGGCGGAAAGCCGTGGCCTGCAGCCGGAGTTCAGCTGTCGCGGGGGTTCTTGTGGAACCTGCAAGACGCGCCTGGTCAGCGGCCAGGTAAATTATCCACAGCCTCCTGCGGAGATGCCGGATGACGGGCATGTCCTGATTTGTTGTGCGATTCCAGCCCAGGGCTCGCAGCCTTTGGTGCTCGACCTGTAGCATCTGACAGACGCTGCCTCCAGCAGCCCTAAAGGATGCTTTATGGTTTTTCTCGCTCGGCTGTCGTTCCTGTTGACGGTGATGGCGCTGCTGACGGGTTGCGAACGGCAGGACGCGCCACCGCTCGATCAGCAGCTCTACATCTGGCAACGGCAATGGACGCCGGCCCACGAAGCCGCGCTAAAAGGCAGTCGCGCGGATTTCTCGACCTTGCGGGTACTGGCCTTGCAGGCATTCCCCCAGGCGGGATGGAGCCGGGCACGAATTGACGCGACGCTGCTCAAGCAAGATGGCCGTCCGTTGATCGCAGTGATTCGCCTCGATGGCCAGCTCAAATCACTGGATCAGGGCGAAGTGAACGCGCAGATCCAGCAGATGCTCGCCGCTTGGCAAGGGCAGGGGTTGACCCTCGCCGGTGTGGAAATCGACCACGACGCCGGTGTTGCACGGCTACCGGCGTATCGGAAATTTCTCACCGACCTGCGCGCAGAGCTGCCGGCCTCCCTGCCGTTGAGTATTACCGCCTTACCCGCCTGGCTCGACAGTCCCGAACTGCCCGCATTGTTATCCACAGTCGACAGCAGCGTTCTGCAGGTGCATGCGGTAAGCGACCCGCACAAGGGCTTGTTCGACCCGAATCAGGCGGAAAAATGGGCGAAGGCCTGGAGCCGCATCTCGTCGAAACCTTTCTACCTGGCGCTGCCGGCCTACGGCGTGGCATTGCTGCCGCAGTCAGATGGCGCGCCACGGGTGGAGAGCGAGGGGCCCATCGAGCGTGGCGGCGAGCGCCGGGAACTGCTGGCCGACCCGCAGCAGCTGCGCACCTTGGCCAGGGAGTTACGCAACGATCCACCGGCTCATCTGGCCGGGCTGATCTGGTTTCGCCTGCCACTGGCCAATGATCGCCGGGCGTGGAGCTTGGCCACGTTGGGCGCCGTGGCTCGCGGCGATATCCTCGACAGTCGCCTGACGCTGACACTCTCAGCGCAGGACAGCCTCTATGACATCAGCGTCAGCAATCAAGGCAACCTCGACAGCGCTTGGCCCGGACGTTTGACGCTCGTGGTGCGCGGCTGTGATGGCGCCGATGCCCTGGCGGGTTATGCATTGCAACAAAGCCCGGATCTGCTTACCTTCACCCGCCTGCGCGACGGACGCATACCAGCCGGCGGACAGCGCGCCATCGGTTGGGCGCGCTGTACACATATTGATCAAGGAGGTTCGAATGTTCACCCGTAACTGGCCCCGCCATTTGCTCTGCCTGAGCCTCGCTTTACCGCTGGGTTCGGCATTGGCCTGCGGGCCGGATTTCCCCATGCGCCTGCTCGATAACCGGGGCCAGTCGCTGGCGGAACTGCCGGAAGGCAATTTCCGCTTCGAGATCAATCGGCTCGGGCATGGGATTGCGGGTCTGAAGAGCGTCACCGCCGTGGTCTACGGCGGCATGGAAGCGACTGATTACGCAGAACAGCGGGACTCCGCCGAGCAGGACGGCTTGACCGCTGAGCAGCAGGCGCTGGTCAAACAGTTGCGCGGTTTGACCGATGCGCACCAGGTGGAGGCGCAGGGCGCGAGCCTGCCGTCCGAACTCAGGCTCTACCTGGCGGGCGCTGCGGCGTTCAGTGCCGGTGACCACGGTTTGGCCGCCGACTACTTCCGCAAAGTGCTCGCCTTGCCGGCCGATCAACGCGCGTTGCGCAGCACCTGGGCCGCGTATTCGCTGGGCCGGGCGTTGTTTGCGTTGAGCGCCGAAGCGCAGGCGACACCTGACCTGCTGGCGCAATCGCGCAAGGCCTTCGAACAGGCCCGACAGTTGAGCATCGACGGTTTCAGCGACCCGCTGGAATTGGGCGTCGCCAGCCTCGGTGAAGAAGCACGCGTGGCCCGCACCGCGGGCGACTGGGACAGCGCGATCGAACTCTACGCCACGCAGAATCGCCACGGTTCAACGGTGGGTTACACCTCGCTGAAACTGTTGGTGGCGGATCTGATGGCGATGCCCGAAGAGCAACTGACCGTGTTGCTCAAAGGCAAAGCGGTGCAGCAACTGCTGACTGCTTCCCTGATCAGCCGCTTGGGTTGGTCATTTGGTGAGCAACCACCTGATGAACAAAAATTGATCAAGTTGCTGCAAGCCAGCACGCGCGGCAGTCTGGACAACGCCGATCGACTGGCCGCGATGAACTATCAACAGGGCGATTACGCGAGCGCCAAGGTTTTTCTCGAACACGCTGGCGACGGCGGCCTCGCATGGTGGCTGCGGGCCAAACTGGCGATGCGCGAGGGCGACAAAGCCGCTGCCGCCGCAGCTTATGCCAAAGCCGCCCAGGCCTTCCCGCAGGATGAATCCTGGGGTGAGCGGCGCACGCCGGACTGGGCCTTCGAATCGCTGCAGCCCAAATGCCGAGTCGAAGGCGAGAGCGCAATCCTGGCGCTGCAACGCGGCGATTACCTGCAGGCGTTCGATCAGCTCTATCGCAGCAACGATATTTACTGGCTCGACGCTGCGACCGTGGCCGAGCGTGTGCTGACCGTCGATGAGCTCAAGCAGTACGTCGACACGCAAGTGCCGGCCCCACCCGCGCTGACTCAGCAGGACCGCGACAACTACGTGCCACTGCCGGTGGCGGCGAAGTTGCGCAACCTACTCGGACGCCGGCTGCTGCGTGAGGAACGTTACGACGAAGCGACGGCGTACTTCGACAGCGAAACATTGCAACACAAGGCCAGGTGGTACGGGGAAATGCGCCACGACGCCGAATCGAAATGGTGGCCGAGCAAACGCGCCTTCGCCTACTTCAACGCCGCGACACTGGCCCGTTCCGACGGGATGGAGTTGCTGGGGTACGAGATGGCCCCGGATTACGCCACGTTCGGTGGCAATTACAGCCTTGAAAGCAGCGAACTCAAGGTTGGGCCGCTGGTGGCGGAAGATGAGGTCAAGCGTCAGCAGGCCAGCGCCGCGCAACCCGATCGGCGTTATCACTACCGTTACGTTGCCAATGCCTTGGCCAGTCGCGCCGCCGATCATCTGCCGCACACCAGCCAGGCCTTCGCGGCGGTGCTGTGCGCGGCGACGGGGTGGAACACGGACCAGGAAGAAAAAAGTGCCTTTTATCAACGCTACGTCAAAGAAGGCCCCTACGTCGACTGGGCGGTTTTCTTCGGCGAGCAATGCCCTTATCCGGATTTCCAGAACGCCGATAAGCGCTATGTCACCCAGGCCTTGAGTCCGGTCCGGGCGACGTTGCGTCCTTACAAGAAGTGGCTTGAAGTCGGGGGTGTGGTGGCGTTCACAGCCGTTGCGCTGGTGCTGATCAATCGTCGCAAGCGCAACGCGCGGGCATAATCAGGCCTGTTGCACAAACGTCAGCCGCACCGCGAAGCCGATCAGCAAACTGCCGAACAGCCATTGCTGGAAGCGCTGGGCCGAAGGACTGCGTTGCAGCCAGCGGCCCAGCGCGGCACCGGTCAATGCGTAGGCACTGTCGAACATCAGACCCACACCGACCAGCATCACGCCCAGGACGGCGAACTGCGGGAGCACTGCTCCTGTGTGAGGATCGATGAACTGCGGCAACAGCACTGAGCAGAACAGCAGTGCTTTTGGATTCAGCAAATTGGTCAGCAAGCCGCGCTGGATCGCCGTGCGCAAACGGGATTTTCCGCTGGCTGCGTCGGCGCCCTTCAGATCTGGCAGCATCGTGGTTCGCAAACACTGGATACCGATCCACAACAGATACGCGGCCCCCGCCAGGCGCACCGCATCGAAGGTCCAGGGCGCTGCCTTGAACAACGCGGCCAGCCCCAGCGCCGCCAATGCCACGTGACAGCCACGGGCAATGCCCAGGCCCACTGCCGTTGCCAGTGCCGCGCTTTTGCCCTGACGTGCGCCGGTCTGCAGCAACAGGATCATGTCCGGGCCCGGCAACAGGTAAACCACCGTCAACGCCATGAAAAAAAGCCACAGTCCCGCCATGTTGCACCTCTGCGTGGTCGATCTGGTAACGCCAGTCTATGGCTGGACGGCAGGGCAGGTGGTTGCGTAGTTTGCTTCTAAAGCATTCTCGATTGGCATAACCTGCTACTTGATTGCGCTAAAACTATTGGAATCTGCCAACCATGAAACTGGATGCCTACGACCGCAGAATTCTCGCAGCCCTGCAACGGGACGGCCGCCTGAGCAACGTGCAACTCGCCGACGAGATCGGTCTTTCCGCGTCGCCTTGTCTGCGCCGGGTGCGGATGCTTGAAGAAGCCGGGGTGATTCGCGGTTACCAGGCCAATCTGGATCGGGATGAGGTCGGGCTGGGACTGACGGTGTTTGTCGGGGTCAAGGTCGAGCGTCACAACGACGAGCAAGCCGAAGCCTTTCGCCTGGCCGTGACGGCGTTGCCGGAAGTGATTTCGGCGTTTCTGGTGTCAGGGGAATCTGATTTTCTGCTGCAGGTCGTGGTGCCGGATCTGCGGGCCTATGACCGTTTTCTCACCGGGCGGCTGCTGAAGTTGCCCGGTGTGAGCGACATCCGCAGCAATTTTGCGATAAACACGGTGAAGACGCCGGGGGCGTTGCCGTTGGAGCATCTGCCGTTATAGACAGGTCGGGCTCGCCTCCCTCCCACATTGAATCTGAGGTGTACGCAGAATCAATGTGGGAGCGAGCCGACCCGCTACCGCAACACTCACATCTGCGTCGCCATCCCCTCCACATTCATCGCCGCCTGACGCAACGCCTCGGAACGAGTCGGGTGCGGATGACAGGTCAGGGCGATGTCTTCAGCAGAGGCGCTGAATTCCATGGCCACGCAATACTCACCAATCATTTCACTGACGCTCGGGCCGACCAAATGCACGCCGAGAATTTCGTCGGTGCGTTCATCGGCGAGCACCTTGGCGAAGCCTTCCGTCTCGTGGTTGATCTTCGCCCGACTGTTGGCGGTGAACGGGAATTTACCGACCTTGTAGGCGCGACCTGCAGCCTTGAGCTGCTCTTCGGTCTTGCCGACGCTGGCCAGCTCCGGTCGGGTGTAGATGACATTGGGAATCAGGTCGTAGTTGACCTCGCCCGCCTTGCCCACGATCTGCTCGACGCAGGCCATGGCCTCATCTTCAGCCTTGTGCGCGAGCATCGGCCCGGACGTGACATCACCAATCACCCACACGCCCGCCGCTTCGGTGCGGTGGCCTTTGTTGGCGAGCATGCCGCGTTTGTCCGTGGCGAGGCCGACACTCTCCAGGCCCAGACCCTGGGTGTAAGGCCGGCGCCCGATGGCCACCAGCACGTAATCGGCTTCCAGTAACTCGGCGGTGCCACCGGCCGCCGGCTCAACGCTGAGTTGGACGCCATTTGCCGAGGTGGTGGCGCTGGTGACTTTCGAACTCAACTTGAAACTGATGCCTTGCTTGCTCAACGAGCGCTGCAGGGTTTTCCCCGCTTCGCCGTCCACACCGGGACAGATGCGGTCGAGAAATTCGACGACGGTCACCTGTGCCCCCAGGCGCCGCCACACCGAACCCAATTCCAGGCCGATGACACCCGCGCCAATCACCACCAGATGCTTGGGCACTTCGCTGAGCGACAGCGCGCCCGTAGAGTCGAGGATGCGCACGTTATCGATATCGACGCCGGGCAGGGGAGTGGGTTCGGAGCCGGTGGCGATGATGATGTCCTTGGCGCTCAGCTCTGTTTTGCCACCTTCGCTATCCGTTACCGTGACTTTGCCCGGCCCGTCGATATGCCCCCAACCCTTGATCCAGTCGACCTTGTTCTTGCGGAAGAGAAACTCGATGCCCTTGGTCAGTCCGCTAACGCTTTCGTCCTTCTGCTTCATCATTTGCGCGAGATTGAGCGTGGGTTTGACCTCGATCCCCAGGTTGGCGAATTCCGTACCCATGGCCGCGTCGTACAGTTCAGACGCATGCAGCAATGCCTTGGATGGCATGCAACCGACGTTCAGGCAGGTACCGCCGAGGGTGGCACGGCCTTCGACGCAAGCGGCTTTCAGGCCCAGCTGCCCGGCGCGGATCGCTGCGTTATAACCACCGGGGCCTCCGCCCAGAATCACGACGTCGTAACTGCTCATGGCTTTACTCCTGAATTGAAAGGGGATCGGGCGGGTTAACCGTAGTTCCTGAATAAAATTACGGACGTAATATGTGCGTTTCCGGACCTTTTGGTCAAGGCTTCAGCCAAGCGACAGGTTCAGCGTCTTTAGATGGAGCGTTTCAATACGAAAATTTCACGGATTTCGTTATATCGTAACGAAATATGACTTGAGCAATGAACGCACTGGGGTGGTATGCAAGTCGATCTTGAGGTTGAGGGCGCCGACGTCGCCGGGCTGCCGCGCTTTCAGCAAGCCGTCTTCCACGGGCGGCGCCTGCGGCTATGGACCATCGGCCTTGGCGCGCTGGCAACGACCGGGTTGGTGCTGGCGTTTTTCATTGGGTTGTTTGCACCGCAGACGCTGTGGCAAGCCGTGCTGGTCAATCAATGCGCCGGTGTCCTGGTACTGGTTGCCGGGTTGCAATCGGCAGGGTGCGTGACGCAGTGGCGCGCGAAGCTGATGCAACCCGTGGAGCCGCCTGCGCAGACTGTCGTCGCTGATGCCCCCGCAGGCTGGTACGAGCGATTGCTGGATCGGCTCAGCGAACGCTGGCTTTCAATGCTGATGCACATCGGTGCCCCGACGCTGTGGCTTGCTGGTTGGGCACTGCTGGTGCTGTTCAGCATCAACCAGATCTGGAATCTGGCGTTACCGCCTGCTGCACTGGGTTTTTCCGCCAATGTCGGTGCGGCAGTTTCGTTGCTGTTGGCTTTCGGCTTGTTGGTGCTGGAGCGGCACTTCGCCCAGGAGAACGTAGCGCAATGGCCTGAAGCGGGGCCATTGGCCCAATTGACTCGGGTGGCCATCGTCGGTCTCGTGTTGGGCGCTTTGTGTTTGCTGTTTGGTGGCGAGGCGTCGGTCTGGCCCGTGCGACTGGCTGTATTGATCGGGCTGCTGCCGGGGCTCGTCGCGGTCGAACTGCTGTTGCGGGCGGTGCTTTCTTTGTTCAGCCCTCGCCGCGAACAACTGGAGCCTGCGCTGCTCGCCAAAAGCTTCATCGCCGATATGCTGCGCTGGCCACCGCAACCGCTGTTGGCCTTGCAGCACGAATTGCATAACCGCTTCGGCATCGATCTGCGGCAGATCTGGGCGTTCACCTATATGCGTCGCGCGTTCATGCCGGTGATGGCGGTGATCGCCCTGATCGGTTGGTCGTTGACCGGCATCCACGAGATATCGCTACAAGGGCGGGGCATCTATGAGCGCTTCGGCAAGCCGGTGGAGGTGTTCGGCCCTGGTCTACACGCGGGTTTGCCGTGGCCGCTTGGCCGGGTGAGAAGTGTCGAAAACGGCGTGGTCCACGAGTTGGCCACCAGTGTCGGCGAAGCGGCTGCACCCGTTGTGATGGAGTCGGCCGAAGGTCCCGCGCCCGCCATCGCCAATCGGTTGTGGGACGCCAGTCATGTGAATGACAAATCCCAAGTCATCGCCAGCAGCCGTGCCGACAAACAAAGCTTCCAGATCGTCAACATGGACGTACGGTTCGTCTACCGCATCGGCCTGACGGATCAGGCGGCATTGGCTGCGACTTACAACAGCGCTGATGTGCCGACGCTGATCCGCAGCACCGCGAGCCGTATTCTGGTTCACGATTTTGCCTCGCGGACCCTCGACGGTTTGCTCGGTGAGGACAGGGTCGGGCTTGCCGAGGAGATTGGTCGGGCCGTGCAAGCGGACCTGCAAGCACTCGACAGTGGCGTGGAAATCCTCGCCACCGTGGTCGAGGCGATCCATCCGCCGGCCGGTGCGGCCAACGCCTACCACGGCGTGCAAGCGGCACAGATCGGTGCTCAGGCATTGATCTCGCGTGAACGCGGCGCGGCAGCCGAGGCAACCAATCAAGCGCAGTTGCAGGCCAGCATCGCCCGCGATCAAGCATCGGCCAGCGCGCATGAAATCAATGCGGCTGCACTAGCCGCGGACCTTAAATTCGCCGCCGAGCAAAAAGCCTACGCCAATGCCGGCCAGGCGTTCGTGCTGGAGCAGTATTTCAGCCAGCTTGCCCAAGGCCTGGCCAACGCCAAATTGCTGGTGCTCGATCATCGATTGGGTGGCAGTGGCAACGCCCCGACCATCGACCTCCGTACGTTCACGCTGCCGGCTGACCCCGCGCCGCCGCGTAAAACCGCTCAGCCAGGAGCTGCCAATTGAGCCAGTCGCACACTCACGATCACGCCGGCCACGATCATGGCCATGGTGGGCATAGCCATGGGCATCACCATCATCACCACGGTGACCCACAAGATGCCGGCCCCTTTCCGTGGCGGCGCATGGGTTGGGCCGCCTTGCTGGTGGCATTTGCCATCGCCGCCGCGAGCCTGGTGCAAGTGCGTTCCGGCGAGGCCACGGTGATCACTCGCTTCGGCAATCCGGCGCGGGTGTTGCTGGAGCCGGGGCTGGGTTGGCGCTGGCCGGCTCCGTTTGAATCGGCGATCCCCGTCGATCTGCGTCTGCGAACCACCTCCAGTGGCTTGCAGGATGTGGGTACGCGTGATGGTCTGCGCATCATCGTTCAGGCCTACGTGGCGTGGCAGGTTCAAGGTGACCCGGACAATGTGCAGCGCTTCATGCGCGCAGTGCAGAATCAGCCGGATGAAGCGGCGAGGCAGATTCGCACTTTCGTCGGCTCGGCCCTGGAAACCACGGCAAGCAGTTTTGATCTGGCGAACCTGGTGAACACCGATGCCAGCCAGGTGCACATCGCCGAATTCGAGGCGCAGTTGCGCCAGCAAATCGATCAGCAGTTGCTGACCACGTACGGTATTCGCGTGTTGCAAGTCGGCATCGAGCGGTTGACCTTGCCCTCGGTTACGTTGACCGCCACGGTCGATCGCATGCGCGCCGAGCGTGAAACAATCGCCACCGAACGCACAGCGATCGGCAAGCGTGAGGCCGCGCAAATTCGCTCTGCGGCTGAACGGGATGCACGAATCCTCCAGGCCGACGCCACGGTCAAAGCGGCCGACATCGAAGCCCAATCCCGGGTCGAAGCGGCGCAGATATACGGACGCGCCTACGCCGGTTCGCCGCAGCTGTACAACTTGCTCCGCTCCCTCGACACCCTGGGAACCCTGGTAAATCCTGGAACCAAACTGATCCTTCGCACTGACGCGGCACCGTTCCGGGTGTTGGTTGACGGTCCGCCTACGCTCGACATCAAGTCCGGGTCGCAGCCATGAGTTTGGTTCCACGTGGAACAAATGAGTTAAGCAGCCCCTGGATTCAGGCGGGGCGAATGGCTTTTCTCGCGCTGTATGCGGTGACGGTTCTGGCCGCACTGGCGTGGGCTTTCTCCAACGTGCGGCAAATCGATCCGCAGAATCGGGCAGTGGTTTTGCATTTTGGCGCGCTGGATCGTATTCAGAATGCCGGTCTGCTGCTAGCGTGGCCGCGACCGTTCGAGCAGGTGATTTTGTTACCGGCAGCCGACCGGGTGATCGAACGCAGGGTGGAGGGATTGCTGCGCAGCGATACCGCTTTGCAGGCTGACAGGGTGGCGACGTTCGCCACGCCGCTCAGTGATGCGCTCGCCGGCTCCGGCTATTTGCTGACCGGTGATGCCGGTGTCGTGCAGCTGGATGTGCGAGTGTTTTACAAAGTCACTGAGCCGTATTCGTATGTGCTGCAAGGTGAGCATGTGCTGCCGGCGCTGGATCGCCTGGTGACGCGCAGTGCCGTGGCGCTGACGGCGGCGCGCGATCTTGACACCATCCTGGTGGCGCGGCCGGAATTGATCGGTGCGGACAACCAGGCGGCGGAACGACGCGAGCGCCTGCGCGGCGATCTGGTACGCAGCATCAATCAGCGTCTCGCTGAACTGACGGCGACCGGACAGGGCCTGGGCATCGAAGTGGCGCGGGTTGATGTGCAATCGAGTCTTCCGGGGCCGGCGGTCAACGCTTTTAACGCGGTCCTGACGGCGAGTCAGCAAGCCGATAAGGCGGTGGCCAACGCACGCACTGACGCGGAAAAACTCACTCAGGCTGCCAATGAACAAGCCGACCGCGCTCTGCAGGTTGCTCATGCTCAAGCGAGTGAACGACTGGCCAAGGCGTCCGCCGACACGGCCACGGTGCTGAGCCTGAGCAAGGCGCAACAGCAAGGTACCGACCCGCAAATGCTGCTGCGAATTTACCGCGAGCGCATGCCGAAGATTCTCGGCCAGGCCGGTTCGGTCACCACAGTCGATCCAAAAGACGATTCCCGCCTGATCATTCAGGGAGCTGCACAATGACCGCGCAAAACGCCGCCGCACCGAGCCTGCTGTCCTCGGCCGAACAACGTAGCGCTGCCCGTCAACTGACGTTGGCCATGCTTGCCTTGGGATTGCTGGCGCTCGGTTTGATCTGGCGCTGGGTGTCGCCGGAGCAGAACGGTGTCAGTCAATTGCTATTGGGCGGTGCCTCGCTGCTGGTCGCGGTGCCGGTGATGCGCTCGGCCTGGTACAGCTTGCGTTATCCAAGTCTGCACGGGATCACCGACCAATTGATTGCCCTGGCGATGCTGGGTGCCTGGGCGACAGGCGACCTGCTCACCGCTGCGTTATTGCCGATCATCATGATCTTCGGTCATGTGCTGGAAGAGCGCAGCGTGATCGGTTCCCAAGAGGCCATCAACGCCCTCGGCAAGCTTACGCGCAGCCATGCGCGCAAGGTTCAGGTGGACGGCTCCATCATCGAAGTGGACAACGGTACGTTGAGTTCCGGGGATCGCGTTGAAGTTCGCGCCGGTGATCGCGTGCCGGCGGATGGCCGCGTGCTGTCCGGGCAGGCCAGTCTCGACACCGCTTCGATCACCGGCGAATCGGTGCCGGTAGAGGCGGGCGTGGGCATGTCGGTGTTCGGCGGGGCGATCAACCTCGACGGCCTGCTACGCATCGAAGTGACGCGCACGGGCAGCGAATCGACCCTCGGTAAAGTCATCGCGTTGATGCAAAGCGCGGAGCGCTCGAAACCGCCGATCACCCGTTTGCTCGAACGCTACGCCGGCAGTTACATGGTATTGGTGTTGCTGCTGGCCGCCGTCACCTGGTTTATTACGAATGATGCGCAGGCGATGCTTGCGGTGCTGGTGGCAGCCTGTCCATGTGCATTGGTGTTATCGGCGCCAGCCACTGCCATCGCCGGGGTGGCCGTTGCTGCACGGCACGGGATCCTGATTCGTAGCTCGGCGTTTCTTGAAGAACTGGCCGACCTGACGTCGCTGGTGGTCGACAAGACCGGCACGCTGACCTTCGGCACTTTGCGCCTGCAGTCCATCGACAGCCCGCTGGAAGAGCACGGGCACCTGTTGAAACTCGCCGCCAGCCTCGGCTCCGCCAGCAGCCATCCGGTCAGTCGTGCGCTTGCCGGCCTGGTCGCTCAAGAGCATTTTCTGCTGCTCTCGGACATTCACGAACGCCAGGGCCTGGGTGTGGTGGCCATGACGGAGCAGGGCGAAGCAGCGCTCGGACGCCCCGAGTTGTTTGCACAATTGGGCATTCCCACTTCGACTGTTCCTGAACATGACGGCCCGATTGCCGGGCTTGCGCTGAAGGGTGAATTCCTCGCCTGGCTGTTGTTGGCGGACAGCGTCAAACCCGAAGCGCGGTTTGCCTTGGATGAATTGCGTGAACTGGGCATGGGCCGGCAGTTGTTGCTCACCGGTGATCGCCAGAGCGTCGCGGATACGTTGGCCCGGGATGTCGGGATTGGCGACGTCGAAGCCCAGGCCTTGCCTGAAGACAAACTCAATCGGGTGCTCAAGGAAATCGCCAGTGGGTTCCGGCCGATGGTGGTCGGAGATGGCATCAATGATTCCCTGGCACTGAAGGCCGGGGTGGTCGGCGTCGCCATGGGCGCGGGTGGCGCCGATATCGCTTTGGCGTCGGCCGATATCGTGCTGATTGGCAGCGACCTGCGCCGGCTCGGCACCTGCGTGCGTTTGAGTCGCCAGTGCCGTAACACCTTACAGATCAATGTGATTATTGGCCTGGGCTGGACGCTGGCGATTGTCGCGTTCGCGGCGTTCGGCTGGCTGGGCGCGGCAGGGGCAATGATCGCGGCGTTGCTGCACAATCTCAGCACTCTGCTGGTGCTGGGTAACGCTGGCCGGCTACTGCGCTTTCATGAGCCGTTGCTCAAGGTGAATGACGATGTGTGAGCGGCGCAACTTTTCAGAACTGTCCTCTTTATTCGTAGTCATCTAGTTGAGGGTAATCAATTCTGTGAATTTGCGACGCTTGATCGAACGCTGTCGATCATAGAAAAGGGCTATCAATTCGATAGCCTGCTATTTTTCAAGGATGGTCTAACCTCACACCCAGACGTCTGAAACAAGGGGGGATATTCCATGCTCGCGCAACTTCCACCGGCCTTACAGAATCTGCACCTACCGTTACGCCTGCGACTCTGGGACGGCCACGAATTCAATCTGGGGCCGACGCCCAGCGTCACGATTGTGGTCAAGGACCCACAAATGGTTACCCAGTTCACTCATCCAAGCCTGGACGCGCTCGGAGCGGCGTTTGTCGAGGGCAAACTGGAGCTGGAAGGTTCCATCAGCGAAGTGATCCGCGTCTGTGATGAATGGAGCCAGGCGCTGATCGGTGAGGACGAAGACAGCCAGCCTGTCCGAACCGTTCACGACAAGGAGACCGACGCCAAGGCGATTTCCTATCACTACGACCTGTCTAACGCGTTCTATCAGCTGTGGCTCGATAGCGATATGGCGTATTCCTGCGCCTATTTCGAGACCGGCAGCGAGACGCTGGAGCAAGCGCAGCAAGCCAAATTTCGTCACTTGTGTCGCAAGTTGCGCCTGCAACCTGGCGAATACTTGCTGGACGTCGGCTGCGGTTGGGGCGGACTGGCGCGTTATGCGGCCCGGGAGTTCGGCGTGAAGGTGTTCGGCATCACGCTCAGCAAAGAGCAATTGGCGCTGGCCCGCGAACGGGTGACCGAGGAAGGCCTGGACGACCAGGTGGAACTGCAACTGCTCGACTACCGTGACCTGCCTCAGGACGGGCGTTTCGACAAGGTCGTCAGTGTCGGCATGTTCGAACACGTCGGCCACGCCAATCTGGCTGAATACTGCAAAACCTTGTTCGGCGCGGTGAAGGAGGGCGGTCTGGTGATGAACCACGGCATCACCGCCAAGCACACCGACGGCCGTCCCGTGGGGCGCGGTGCCGGTGATTTCATCGAGAAATACGTGTTCCCCAACGGCGAGCTGCCGCACCTCGCGATGATTTCTGCCGAAATCAGCGAAGCGGGACTGGAGATCGTCGATGTCGAGAGTCTACGCCTGCACTATGCGCGCACCCTGGACCACTGGAGTGAGCGCCTGGAAGACAACCTGGAAGCCGCCGGCAAGCTTGTTCCCGAGCAGGCGTTGCGTATCTGGCGGCTGTACCTGGCGGGATGCGCCTATGCATTCGCCAAGGGCTGGATCAACTTGCACCAGATCCTCGCGGTTAAGGCCCACCCCGATGGCAGCCATGAGCTGCCCTGGACCCGCGACGACATCTATACCCCTTAAAGTATCGGAGAAATAAGCCGGGCGATCCGCATGCCGACCTGTTGCAGGCGGTGGGTCTCCCGGCTTTCTTCTTTGGCGACCTCATGGGCCTGGGCGAAGTCGTCGTTGAGCATGTGTTCCACCTCCGCGGCAAACACACTGTCGACTGTCAGCAACATCACTTCGAAATTCAGCCGGAACGAGCGGTTATCCATATTGGCGCTGCCAATGGCGCTGATCTCGCTGTCGATCAACACCACTTTCTGATGCAGGAAACCGGGTTCGTAACGGAATACCCGCACGCCGGCGCGAACCGCTTCGAAGGCATACAAGCTGGAAGCCGCGTAGACGATCCGGTGGTCGGGCCGCGAGGGGAGCAGGATCCGCACATCGACACCGCGCAGCACGGCCAGGCGTAATGCCGCGAACACCGCTTCGTCAGGGATGAAATAGGGGCTGGTGATCCATACCCTTTCTGTCGCGGCGTGGATCGCTTCGACGAAGAACAGCGAACAGGTTTCATAGGAATCCGCCGGGCCGCTGGCAAGCAATTGGCAGAGCACGCCGTCGTCCGGGTAGACGTCCGGCAGGATCAATGGCGGCAACGATCGCGCGGCCCAGAACCAGTCTTCGGCGAAGGATTCCTGCATGCAGGCCACCACCGGCCCGCGTACCCGCACGTGGGTATCGCGCCACGGCGCCAGGGGCGGTTTTTCGCCCATGTATTCGTCGCCGACATTGTGCCCGCCAACGAAGCCCAGCACGCCATCGACCACCACGATCTTGCGATGATTGCGGAAGTTGACCTGAAAGCGATTGAGCCAGCCGCTGCGCGTCGCAAAGGCTTTGACCTCGATACCGGCATCGCGCAAGGGCTGCACGTAACTGTGGGGCAGGGAATGGCTGCCAATGCGGTCGTACAACAGATGCACCGCGACGCCTTCGGCGGCTTTTTTCAGCAGCAAAGCATGCAGGCGCCGGCCGAGGCGATCGTCGTGAATGATGAAAAACTGGATCAGCACGGCCTCTTTGGCGTGGCTGATGGCTTCGAAAATCGCTTCGAATGTCGCTGGGCCGTTGATCAGCAGGCTGACTTCATTGTTCGCCAGGCAGGGCATGCGTCCCAGCTTCGGCATGGCGCGCAATGATGCGTAGGCTGATGAAGCACGCGCCGCCAGCGCCTCTTCTACCCAAGGGCGCCAGTTCAGCTCGGAGATGGCCTTGCGCATTTCCTCGTTGGCCTGCCGCCGAGCCTTGATGTAACCATCGAACGTGCTGCGGCCGAAGACCAGATACGGAATGAGCGTGAGGTAGGGAATGAACAGCAACGACAGGGCCCAGGCGATCGAGCCTTGGGCGGTTCGAACGGTCAATACGGCATGGATGGCGGCAATCAGCCCTAGCGAGTGCAACAGCGCAATCAGATAACCGAAAACATGCGGTCCAAAATAATCCATGGGGCAGCCTTGCTCCTGAAGATTCAATGCTTAACAGACCATGTTCCGTGCAGAATGTCGCTATTTAATTGGCCCATGAACCGAAGCCTGTGGCTGACGTCTAACGGCCACTACTGATCAGGAGTTTCACGATGAACGTTCGTCTGCTGGGTTTGGCCGTAGCTTTCGGTTTGGCGCTTCCTGTGGCCGCTCAGGCGCAGATGCTGCAGCCTGGTTTGTGGGAGCTGACCTCAAGCAACATGAAGGTCGATGACCAGAACTTGCCGGATCTGCAGTTGATCCTCGGCCAGATTCAGAGCCAGATGACGCCTGAACAGCGCGCGCAGCTGGAGAAGCAGGGCATCACCATGGGCGGCAAAGGCATTCGAGCCTGCCTGACGCCGGAGCAGGTGAAGAGCGACAACATCCCGCTGACCGATCCGCAATCGGGCTGCAAGCAGGAAATTACCGACCGTACCGGCAACCAGTGGAAATTCCGCTTCAGCTGTCCGAAGGCGCAAGGTGCGGGTGTGGCGACGTTCCTCAGTGATCGCGAATTCACCACCAAGGTGAATGGCACTTTCAATGCCACCGGGATCCAGCAGAAGGGCAGCCTCGATACTCGCGCCGTGTGGTTGGGGCAGGATTGCGGCACGGTGAAGCCGAGGGCTTAAAAGCTTGGTGGGCACGTCGTAACGCCGTATCGCTTGGCGTTCTGACTTGCCCGCGACAGCGTCATTTCAAGCATCCGCGATCCCGATTGATCTCAACCAGTCGCACACCGAATCCACCGCCATCCTGCCGAAATCCTCTCCGGTATGGCTGCGCACACTGACGAACCTGCCTTGTTTTTCTTTCTCCCCGATCACCACCAGATACGGCACTTGCTGACTGTGCTCGCGAATCTTGTGACGGACTTTCTCGTTGCGCAGGTCCGCACGGGCGCGTACGCCGCTGCGGCGCAAGGCCTCGGTCACCGACTGGGCATAATCCGCCTGACGATCGTCCATGCTGACGATCATCACGTGCGGCGGCGCTCGCCAGTTGTCCAGCTCCTCTTGGCACGACCAGCAGGTGCCGTAGATCCGCTGAGGCGACGTGCCGCTGATGTGGTCCAGCGCGAAGGCCTGCAACACTCGGGTGGCAGGCACATGCGGACCTTTCGACGGACACTCGAAGTCCCCGACAAGGTAGGACCTCACCGTCTCCAGGTGCCTCGGCCCGGATGATGTCTCGCGGTGGCGGATCGAATGGTTGGTCGCCGCCAGTGTCTTCATGCGCGCTTCGACGCCAGCAAGGTCGACCAGGTTCAAGGCGCGCTCAAATGCAAACTCGTAGAAGAAGCCGTCACCCAGCGCCGAGCCGTTTTGTAATTGCGCCTTCGGATAAAGCTGCTTCACGGCCATGGCCAGCATCAATGCACAGGAACGTCGCAGGATCTCCAGGCCATCGGGCTCTTGCGGGGTGACGATGCTGACCCGGGCATCGGTCTCGAGCATGAATTGACAATCCACCAGCACCCCGTTCACCCGACCCGCGACGGCCGCTTTGGCCAACCCGGGACCGATGCTGGCGGCGAATTCGTACACCGACAAAGGCTGGTCGTATTCACGCAATGAACCATCGCTCAGGGTGATGTGAATCATGTCGATGCTCTCAAGGACTCGCGCATAAACCGTAGAGGTAAACCCTGGCAGTTGTCATTAAGACATTTGTCACGCCATGCGATTGGAGACGAGCGGGATGAGGTGGCAAAACGTGCGTCGGCAACTGCCTTCCGATCATGGCTTGCTCAGCGCCTCGAATAGCGTGTTGAGGTTGTATTCGAACAGGCCGGCGAAGGTGCTCGCCGGGCCACTCGCGGCGAGCGCATCGGAGTACAAGGTGCCGCCGATGTGCGCGCCGCTTTCATCGGCAATCTGCTTGAGCAGACGCGCGTCCTTGATGTTTTCCATGAACACCGCTTTAACCTTGGCCTGACGAATCTGGGTGATCAGTGCGGCGACTTCCGCCGCCGAAGGTTCGCGCTCGGTGGAGAGACCCTGTGGCGCCATGAAGTCGATGCCGTAGGCCTGGCCCAGATACCCAAAGGCGTCATGGGACGTCACGATCTTGCGGTTACCCGGCGGCAGCGAGCCGAGCTTGGCTTTGGCGTCGGCGAGCAGTGCATGGATCTGTTTCAGGTAAGCCTGACTGTTGCGCTGGTAATCGGCTTTGTTCGCCGGATCGGCAGCGATCAGTGCCTTGGTGATGTTGCCAATGTACAACTCGGCGTTCGCCAGGTTGTGCCAGGCGTGAGGATCGGGAACGGTTTCGCCGTCTTCATCCAGCGAGCGCGGAATGACGCCGTGGCTCGCGCTGATGACCGGGGCTTTGGTTTCGGTGCTGGTCACCAGGCGGTCCAGCCAGGGTTCGAAACCGAGGCCGTTTTTGATGATCACCCTGGCGTTGATCAGCCCCTTGGCGTCGTCCGGTGTTGGCTCGTAGGTGTGGGCATCGGCATCGGGCCCGACCATGTTGATGATCTGGATATGGTCACCCCCGACCTGATGGGTCATGTCGGCAAGGATGCTGAAACTGGTCACCACCTGGAGTTTTTCCGCCGCGGACAGCGACATCGATAGCATCAAACTGAACAGCACGAGTAAAGCGCGCATCGGGCAACACCTCATTGGGATGTGAGCAAAGGCGGGCGGCGGAGCAAACCGTGCACCGGACCGAACACCACGGACAGCAGATACGCTATGCCAGCCACCAGGACGATCGCTGGTCCGCTGGGCAACGAGTAATAAAACGACAGCAACAGACCGAGCCATACCGATACGCAGCCGAGGAGGGCGGCAACGCCGATCAATACCGGCAGGCGGCGACTCCAGAAGCGGGCGGCAGCGGCGGGCAACATCATCAGGCCGACGACCATCAGCGCGCCGATGGCTTGGAAACCGATCACGAGGTTGAGCACCACCAACGTCAGAAACACACCATGTGCCAACGGACCGAGACGGCTGACGGTTTGCAGAAACAGCGGGTCGAGGGTGTCGAGCAAAAGCGGTTTGTAGATGAGCACCATGGCGATCAGGCTGATGCCCGAGACCCACAACATTCCTGTTAGCGTTGGCCCATCGACCGCCAGTGCTGAGCCAAACAGCAGGTGCAGCAGGTCCAGGCGTTTACCGGCCATGCCGAGAATCAACACGCCACTGGCGAGGGATATCGGGTAGATCGCGGCCAGGCTTGCGTCCTCTCGCAGGCCGGTCCGGCGGGTGATCCACGCGGCGAGCCCGGCCATGCTCAGGCCGGCGCCGAGACCGCCGAGGGTCAGCGCGGGTAGGCTCAACCCTGCGAACCAGAAGCCCAATGCCGCGCCGGGGAGAATGCCGTGAGCCACCGCGTCACCGATCAGGCTCATGCGTCGCAGAATCAGAAAGACACCGAGAGGCGCGGTGCTGCATGCCAAGACCAATCCACCGAGCAATGCTCGACGCATGAACACGAACTCGTGGAAGGGTTGCCAAAGTGGGATGGCGGCTAGCATCAGGCCACCTGCGCGTGCGGTTGTTGGTGGATCAGTTCAGTGCTTGGGCCGAGCACGCAGCCGCTGCGTTTGATCAGCAAGGTTTGCGGGATGTGCTGGCGGACGGCGGCGAGGTCATGGCACACGATCAGCAATGTTCGGCCTTCGGCGTGCCAGTTGTGGAGGTGTTTCCAGAGCAGCGCTTGCCCCAATTCATCGAGTGCGGCGTGGGGTTCGTCGAGTAATAGCAACGGTGCTTCGGCCAGGCTCAAGCGAGCGAGCAGGGCACGTTGCAATTCGCCGCCGGAGAGGGCCATCAGCGGCCGTTGCTCCAGACCGGAGAGACACCAGTCGTCCAGCACGGCTGCAAGCTTTTGGCTTCGGAGTGCGGGCGATAGTTTGCTGCCCCAAAGACCGGCTGCGATCAACTCTTGCAGACTGATCGGGAATTGCCGGTCGAGGTGTTGCTGTTGCGGCAGGAATGACAGCGAGCCTTTGCGTGGAACATCGAGCATGACGTTGCCGCTCAGTGGTTTCTGCAAACCAGCGATTACTTTCAGCAGACTGCTTTTTCCCGAGCCGTTGGCACCGATCACAGCAGTCAAGCTGCCCTTGGGCAATTCGAAATTGGCCGCAGGCGTGAGCGGGTGTCCGTGCGCTCCCCAGCGCAAATCTTCGCAGCGAATCATGCAGCCTCCCAATTCCATCGACTTTCGGCGACAGCGTCGTGGGCGTGGAGGCTTTCAGCATGAACAACGCGGATCTGGAAGGCGCTGATCCCAGGGGAGCCTTTTAATGCCAGATTCAAACGTCGAGCGGCGTCTTCGCAGAACATCAGGTTTTGCCCATTGGCCAAGGCAAAGGCTTGTTCATCGGCGCGTTTCACCGCGGTCTGCACAGCGGTGCCGAGGGCGGCTTCCGCTTCGTTGATCACCGCGAGCAGCGGTAAGTCATCCACGAAATCATGGAGGCGAATGTTTAGTTGCGCGTTGCTGCGTTGGCTATGGGGTGTCGCGACGATGCCTTGCGTGGAACCGAGCCACGCCAAAACATCCGCATGGTTCAGCGACTGATTAGCGAAATCATCGACAAACTGCTGCTGGATTAACTGTCGCGCGAGGGCTGCTGAGCACGGGCAGGTAGAGGAATAAGGCAGATCGATTTTTAGTTCCACGTGGAACATTGCGTTTTTCAAACGTGCTTCGACGCTGACGGGATAGGTTTTCCACCCGGACAAGGGACTGATCAACGCCGGCCTTTTGAGCATTAATTCGGCGTGGATTTTCAGATAAGCGCTGTGGGACAAACCTTCGTGCGAGTCGAGGAACCGCTGCAAGACACGCCGTAATAACGCGGGCTTCAGGTTGTCCTGCTCAAGCATTTCTAGCGCGAGGTAGAGCCTCGACATATGAATGCCCCGCGCGTTTCCATCATCGAGGCTCACGCCCGCGTCGGCTTTCGCGCTCACGGGCTGACCGTCAAACAGAACGGGGAGGGCAATACCGCACATGCCTACCCATTCGAGCGGCAGGGCTTGGCGTGAGGCCTGCACGGCGATATCCGGCAGATTCAGGGCATTCATCAGCAGATCCCATCGTGAGAGTCGATTTATTTATGTTATGTTATTACATTAAAATCGACCACGTTTTTTTACGAGTAACGCTCGATGAACATCCGTTGCTCAAACCGTTTCTGGAGCCCGACCCTGCGACCGGGCACTCTTGTGAGGATTACCTGATGCCCAATCGACTCCCCGTCACCGTTCTGTCCGGCTTTCTCGGCGCCGGCAAAAGCACGCTGCTCAACTACGTGCTGCGCAACCGGGAAAACCTCCGGGTCGCGGTTATCGTCAACGATATGAGCGAGATCAACATCGATGGCAGCGAAGTTCAGCGTGACGTCACCCTGAATCGCGCCGAAGAGAAGCTCGTGGAAATGAGCAACGGCTGCATCTGCTGCACCTTGCGCGAAGACCTGCTAGAAGAAGTCAGCAAACTCGCCAGGGACGGTCGCTTCGACTATCTGTTGATCGAGTCCACTGGCATCTCCGAACCGCTCCCGGTCGCCGAAACTTTCACATTCCGCGATGAGGACGGGCAAAGCCTGGCTGACATCGCGCTGCTCGACACCCTGGTTACCGTGGTCGACGGGGTGAACTTCCTGCTCGACTACCAGGCCGCTGAAAGCCTCGCCTCCCGAGGTGAAACCCTGGGCGATGAGGACGAACGCTCCATCACCGACCTGTTGATCGAGCAGGTCGAATTCGCCGACGTGATTCTGATCAGCAAGATCGATTTGATCAGCCGTGACGAGCGCCAGGAGTTGATCGCGATCCTCGAACGATTAAACCCGCAAGCGGACATCTTCCCGATGGTCATGGGTGAAATCCCGTTGGCGAAAATCCTCAACACCGGCCGTTTCGACTTCGAGAAAGCGGCGCAGGCACCCGGCTGGCTGCAGGAGCTGCGCGGCGAACACGTTCCTGAAACCGAAGCGTACGGTATCGCCTCCACGGCTTATCGAGCCCGCAGGCCGTTTCATCCACAACGGTTTTTCAGCTTCATCGACCGGCCTTGGCTGAATGGCAAGCTGCTGCGCTCCAAAGGGTTTTTCTGGCTGGCGAGCAAGCCGATGGATGCCGGCAGCTGGTCCCAGGCAGGCGGTTTGATGCGCCACGGTTTTGCCGGACGCTGGTGGCGTTTCGTGCCGAAAAACCAGTGGCCGCAAGATGAAGAAAGCGCCGCCGCCATCATGGAAAACTGGAGCACCACCACGGGCGATTGCCGTCAGGAACTGGTGTTCATCGGTCAGAACATCGACTTCGACCTGCTCACCGCGGAACTCGACGAGTGCTTGCTGACCGATGACGAAATGGCCTTCGGAGTCGAGGGCTGGCGAATGCTGCCGGACCCGTTTGGCCCTTGGCATCAAGAGGAAGCCGCGTGATGCTGGCGCCCACGTTCAACATCAAACCGATGATTTTTCAGGTCCAGGGCGAGACGCCGCAAGCCCTCGCACGCATTCTGGACGACGACGTCAACCTCGCCATCTGGCAGCGTCAGCTTCCGGTGCATATCGCCGATTTCGGCCGTTTGTTGCTGTCCCTGAACGAGCCGCTGGCCGAGTCGTTGTCGTTGGAAATCGCCAATGAAGACAGCGAGCCCAACCTCTACGGCCTGGCGTCGGGTTTCAGGGATCTAGAGGGCTACGAAGGGTTTATCGCCGACGTGTCCTGGTTGGTCCGCGCCTTCGCCTGCTTGCTGGGGGCCAAGCGCATCGGCGTGCGTGTGCGGGTGCTGGACAAAGCCATGTGCCCGCGTTTTCACGTCGATCACGTGCCGGTACGGCTGATTACCACGTATGCCGGCGGTGGCAGCCAGTGGCTAAAGGAGGGAGCGATGGATCGCCGTCGATTGAGCCTGCCCGCAGCAGAACCCACGGACGATTCGCTGATCCAGCAAATCGGCAGCGGCGCCGTGGCGTTGCTCAAAGGCGAGAAATGGCACGGCAATGAGGGTTTTGGCCTGATCCATCGTTCGCCGCCGCTGAAGCCCGATGAGCGCCGTCTGATCCTGACGCTCGATTGGTTGAGCTAGCGGATCAAGGCTTGAGCCAGTTGCCCTGGCTCTGGCCTTCACAAAACGGCTTCAGATACGCCGCATCCGTGGCCACGCCGTAATAGTGAATATCCTGCCGGTAAGGCATATTGGCGACTTGCGCGTTGCTGCACACACCGAATGCGCCGCCGGGGCACTGGTCGACGTACTGCACCTCGACTTTCTGCCCGGCCAGGTTCGGCTGACAGAAGCCGTCGGCGAACAGCTTCTCGGGGATGTTGCGGTTCTGCTGGCAGACTTTCACGTCGAGTCGCTCAGCCGTGCTATGTACCACACACGCCTGGGCCAGCACCTCGCCAGACACGAGCGCCAGAAGCATCGTCCAGCCAATCAACCGCATCCTTGACCTCCTCAGAAAATGTCGACCATGTTGCAGAACATTCCCACGCACGTCATCGCTGGCCCATTGGGCGCAGGCAAGACCAGTCTGATCAAGCACCTGCTGGCGCAGCGGCCGGCGAACGAGCGTTGGGCGGTGCTGATCAACGAATTCGGGCAGATCGGCATCGACGCTGCGTTGCTGACGCGGGACGAGGATGGTATCGCACTGGGCGAAGTGGCCGGGGGCTGTTTGTGTTGCGTCAATGGTGCGCCGTTCCAGATCGGGCTCGGGCGCTTGCTGCGCAAAGCGCGGCCGGATCGGTTGTTTATCGAGCCGTCCGGGCTCGGTCATCCGGCGCAGTTGCTCAGGCAATTGACTGAGTCGCCGTGGGTCGGCGTACTGGCTGTACAGCCTTGCATACTGGTGCTGGATGCACAGGCGCTCGCTGCCGGCAAACCGCTGCCTGTGACACAGCAGGAGGCGTTGAGCAGCGCCGGATTATTGCTGCTGAACAAGTCCGAACATCTCGACGAGGCTGATCGGCAGCGAATCGTCGCGCAGTTACCGGCACGACGTCTGTACTGGACTCAACAAGCTGAGTTGCCGATCAGGGAATTACCAGGTCTTGGAGCTCAGGCGGTGGCGGGTGTGGATAACTTCATCGCGCCCACAGGACTGGCGCAGATGCCGGCGGTCTGGACTGATCCGGCACAGCCGATTAGCCTGAGTCAGGTGCAGGACAGCGGCTGGAGCGTCGGTTGGCGCTGGCATCCGAGCCAGACGTTCGACTCAGCGCGCATTGGCCGTTGGCTTCAAGGTCTTGCCTGGCGACGGGCGAAGCTGGTTATTCACAGCGATGAGGGTTGGGTTTCGGCGAATGCACTGGATAACTCGGCGCTGAAATGGCAGCCCAGCGAATGGCGCCAGGATTCGCGAATCGAGCTGATTTTCAGTCAGTCGCAGCCGTTGGATGCGCTGCAGAGAGCGCTGGCCGACTGTCGGTCACGTTAAGGACGCCATTTGGTGTGTTCTTGCCGCCATTGGCTAAGCTCAATGACTTCTGCCCGCGGTTTCGCCACATCGACCACTGGCGGCGTGTCGTCGTACGGCATCGGGTAGGGGGCCAGTTCGATTTGCGCGCTGTGGGCACCGAACTGGGTGATGGTGCCGTTGTGGCGGGTTTCACCGGTCACCGTGAATTCGAAGTTGTACACACGGGCCAGACGCCGCCGACCGTTGGCGTCCTTGATGAAGGCGATTTTTTTCAACGCCACGTTGCCATCCAGCAATTCGATCCCGAGCTTGTCGCAATGTTGCTTGACCCGCTCCAGCGCTCGTTCGCGCAAGCCATGGTTGTGCCACAGCCAGGCGCCGCCGGTGGCGAGCAACATCAGCACGAAGATATTTCCGAGGGTCAGCATCAACAAGGCGCTCCAACATGAGGGTAACAGCTTAACTGCGTCGCCGGTCTGTCGTACAGGCTGCGTTTAGTCGCATACTGCGCGGCTCGAATTTCAATCGTTTTACGGAACTCACCGCATGAAACGTACGCCCCATCTACTCGCCATTCAGTCCCACGTGGTGTTCGGCCACGCTGGTAACAGCGCCGCGGTTTTTCCGATGCAGCGGGTCGGGGTGAACGTCTGGCCGCTCAACACCGTGCAATTCTCCAATCACACACAATACGGCCAGTGGGCCGGTGAAGTGCTGGCGCCGCAGCAGATTCCCGAGCTGGTCGAAGGCATCGCGGCAATTGGCGAACTGGGCAATTGCGACGCCGTGTTGTCCGGCTATTTGGGCAGTGCGGCCCAGGGCCGGGCGATCCTGACGGGTGTCGCGCGGATCAAGGCGATGAACCCCAAGGCGCTTTACCTGTGCGATCCGGTGATGGGCCATCCTGAGAAGGGTTGCAGTGTGCCGGCCGAGGTCAGCGATTTCCTGCTGGAAGAGGCGGCTGCCGTGGCGGACTTTATGTGCCCCAACCAGTTGGAGCTGGATACCTTCTCCGGGCGCAAGCCGCAGTCGCTGTTCGATTGCCTGGCGATGGCCCGAGCGCTGCTGGCGCGTGGCCCGAAGGCGGTGCTGATCAAGCACCTGGCCTACCCCGGCAAACCGGCGGATGTGTTTGAGATGCTGCTGGTGACGGCTGACGCGAGCTGGCATTTACGCCGCCCGTTGCTGGCGTTTCCGCGGCAGCCGGTGGGCGTGGGCGACCTGACCTCAGGGCTGTTTCTGGCGCGGGTACTGTTGGGGGACAGTCTGGTCGCGGCTTTTGAGTTCGCGGCCTCGGCGGTGCACGAAGTGTTGCTCGAGACCCAGGCGTGTTCCAGTTACGAGCTGGAACTGGTGCGCGCCCAGGACCGGATTGCGCATCCGCGGGTGCGGTTCGAGGCGACGGCGATCAGCCTTTAGACGCTTCGCGGGCTACAGGTATGCGTTGAGGGTGAGATCACCGCGGATCTGCAGGGCCAGGCCTGCCCGCGAAAGCGATTTCAAACAGAACCCAGTCAGGCCTCGCCCTTGATTTCCTGATACCGCTTTTCCAATTCCTGACGAATTTGCCGACGCTGCTGGGCCTGGATGAAACGGCGTTTGTCTTCGCTGTTCTGCGGCTGCAACGGCGGCACTGACGCCGGCTTACGGTCGTCATCCACTGCCACCATGGTGAAGAAGCAGCTGTTGGTGTGGCGCACCGAGCGCTCGCGGATGTTTTCGGTCACCACTTTGATGCCGACCTCCATGGAGGTGTTGCCGGTGTAATTGACCGAAGCGAGGAAGGTCACCAGCTCGCCGACATGAATCGGCTCGCGAAAAATCACCTGATCCACCGACAGGGTCACCACATAACGGCCGGCATAGCGGCTGGCGCAGGCGTAAGCGACTTCGTCGAGGTACTTGAGCAAGGTGCCGCCGTGGACATTGCCAGAGAAGTTGGCCATGTCGGGGGTCATCAATACCGTCATCGACAGCTGGGCGTTTCCGGGTTCCATAGCGTTCTCACGGTTCAAGGCAGGTTTCGGAGGGGCGCACCTCTGCGGGTGCCGGTCGGTTTTCAAGACCACCGTTATCGGGACGCCGGGCGGGTGGTCGCCGTCACGCCGGATCGATCTGTTTCCATATATTGCACCGCCTTTCTGCCGGAAGTCGCGGTGTTACCCTTCAAAAGCTCGCCCTGAGGGCAATTCCTACGCGGAAAGCAGATTTTTTACTGTGCTTGATCGGACCATTCTCACGTCTGGCGGTTAAGCGATGTCACCCAAGGAGCTCCACACCATGCATGCCATCAGTTTTATTCAGGACCTGGCAGTGATCATGCTGGTCGCGGGTGTGGTGACCGTGCTGTTTCATCGCCTCAAACAACCGGTGGTTCTGGGCTACATCGTCGCCGGTTTCATCATCGGCCCGCACACCCCACCGTTCGGTTTGATTCACGATGAAGAAACCATCAAGACCCTTGCTGAACTCGGGGTGATTTTCCTGATGTTCTGCCTCGGCCTTGAGTTCAGTCTGCGCAAGCTGTTCAAGGTCGGCGCCACCGCGTTCATCGCGGCGTTCCTGGAAATCGTGCTGATGATCTGGATCGGCTACGAAATCGGTCGCTGGTTCGACTGGAACACCATGGATTCGCTGTTCCTCGGCGCGATCCTGGCAATCTCCTCGACCACCATCATCGTCAAGGCCCTCAATGACCTGAAGATGAAGAACGAGCGCTTTGCGCAGCTGATCTTTGGCGTGCTGATCGTCGAGGACATCCTCGGCATCGGGATCATTGCCTTGTTGTCGAGCATCGCGGTCAGTGGCACGGTCAGCTCCGGCGAAGTGTTTTCCACGGTCGGCAAGCTGTCGCTGTTCATGATTGTTGCACTGGTCATCGGCATTCTGCTGGTCCCACGACTGCTGGCGTACGTGGCCAGATTCGAAAGCAACGAGATGCTGCTGATCACTGTCCTGGGCTTGTGTTTCGGCTTCTGTCTGCTGGTGGTCAAGCTTGAATACAGCATGGTGCTGGGGGCCTTCCTGATCGGCGCGATCATGGCCGAGTCCCGGCAGTTGCTGAAGATCGAGCGTCTGATCGAGCCGGTTCGCGACCTGTTCAGTGCGATCTTCTTCGTCGCCATCGGCTTGATGCTCGACCCGATGATTTTGCTGCAATACGCGTGGCCGATCGCGGTGATTACCGTGGCCGTTGTACTTGGCAAGATGCTGTCCTGCGGCCTCGGCGCCTTTATCGCCGGCAACGACGGACGCACCTCACTGCGCGTGGGGATGGGGCTTTCACAGATTGGCGAATTTTCGTTCATCATCGCGGCACTGGGCATGACCCTGCAGGTGACCAGCAACTTCCTCTATCCGGTGGCGGTCGCGGTATCGGTGATTACCACGCTGCTGACGCCGTACCTGATACGCGCCGCCGACCCGCTGTCGATCAAGCTGGCCGCCGTGATGCCGCAGCGGTTGGGCCGCGTGTTGGGGATGTACGGCGAATGGTTGCGCAGCATCCAGCCTCAGGGCGAAGGGGCGCTGCTGGCGTCGATGATTCGGCGGATTCTGTTACAGGTGGGGGTCAATCTGGCGCTGGTGATCGCGATCTTCTTCTCGGGCGCTTTCTTCGCGGAGCGCATGTCCACCTACCTGCAAGACTGGATCACCGACCCGAGCTGGCAGAAAGCGTTGATCTGGGGCGGGGCGTTGCTGTTGTCGCTGCCGTTCCTGATCGCTGCCTATCGCAAGCTCAAGGCGCTGTCGATGCTGTTGGCAGAGATGGGGGTGAAGCCGGAAATGGCCGGCCGCCACACGCAGCGAGTGCGTCGGGTGATCGCTGAAGTGATCCCGATTCTCTCGCTGCTGGTGATCTTCCTGCTGCTGGCGGCCTTGTCGGCCAGTATCCTGCCCACCAACAAGCTGCTGGTGCTGATTGTCGTGGTCGCGGCCGCCGTGGCGGCGTTGCTCTGGCGTTGGTTCATCCGCGTGCACACGCGGATGCAAGTGGCCTTGCTGGAAACCCTGGACAACCACAAGGAATCATCCGGGCATTGACCACGCAACCAGTGAGACGTTTTCAGCTTTCCAGCCAGACGTCCCGCGCCCAGTGCCACACCGACTCCCAGGTTTCTTCGGCGATCAGCTCTTCTTCGGCCTGCCACAGCACCACGGTGCCGTCTTCTTCGACCAGGTAGTAGTCGTCACCGTCCTGGCAGATCGGAATCATGCTGCGATCGACACCGGCATCCCAGGCGTTAGCTGCTACGTCCGGCAGATAGGTGTGGGATTGCGGGTCGGTGACGGTCACCGGCTCCAGGCTGCCGTAGACCACGTCGCTGACGGTCAGCAAAAACTCTCTGAAAACAAACGGGATGTCGATGAACAGCTGTTCTTCGATTTCCACGATCTGATCTTCGTCGGGCAGCTCCAAGGGGACCGGTACCGGTTCGTTAGCTTCACGCAGTTGTTCGATGATTTCTTCCACGTCCGGGATCCTCTTGCTGGGTGGCGCGGTTGGGTTGGGGCGGTTTATACAGTAGCTCGCTATAGATGCAACCGCGAAATAGAAAACCCCGGCCGAGGCCGGGGTTTTTTATAGAGACAGCATTGCGACCGGATTAACGCGGGTCGGTTCAGCCGTTCTGGCGGATACCGGCGACCAGCCAAGGCTGGTTCTCGCCCTGGGCACGTTCCATGTTCCAGCTTTCGCTGAACACTTCGCCCTGGTCGAAACGCGAAGTCTTCGACACGCCGCTGAAGGTCAGGGTGGCGATGGTCTTGTCGGCACGATCATCCACGCCATCCAGTTGAACATTGAGGTTATCAATGTAGGTGGACTGGAAACCGTCACCCAGGTCGGCACGTTCGCGCTTGAGGAACTCAAGCAGTTGCGGGGTCACGAACTCGGCGATCTTGTCCATTTCGTTGGCGTCCCAGTGTTGCTGCAGGGACTGGAAGTGGTTACGGGCCGCTTCAATGAAGTTCCTTTCATTGAACCAGGCCGGCGCGTTGATCACCGGACGGGCGGCAACCGGTGCGGCCGAACCGCCGAAGATCGAACCCATGGCGGCTGGCTTCTGCTCGAACACTTCACGCTGCATCGGCGCGCCGGCTGGAGCCATGTGCTCCTGCTGCTTGCGACGACGGGCGGCGATGAAACGGAAGACCAGGAAAGCGATGACCGCCATGATCAGGATGTCGAAAATCTGCATGCCCTGGAAGCCGCCGCCCATGAACATGGAGGCCAGCAGGCCACCCGCCGCGATGCCGGCCAGAGGGCCGAGCCAGCGAGAAGCACCGCCGGCCTTGGCGGCAGCGCCAGCGGCACCGGCCGCGCCCGCAGTGGCAGCAGCGCCACCTGCAGCAGAAGAAGGAGCCATTTGGCTGGTCTGGTGAGTCGGCGCGGCGCCGGAGCTCTTGCCGCCACCAAAGCGCTTGGCGTTGGCGTCGAGGCTCATCGTCAGGCCGATGCACAACGCCATGGCGATGCTAAGAAAACGTTTCATAAAGGGAATTCCCATTTGTGGATGGCACGCGCGCCATGTTGCACAGCTGAAGTGTTACTGGCTAGCGGCAGAGTGTTTCGGGCTTTTGCCTGACAGGTTGCATTCAGCTTCAGTCAGCGCAATAAGGCCTGTTAACTTTGGTCTGTAGGAGGAATGAATAAGTTCTGTAGGAGGATGTCTAGCGTCGCAGCGCCAACATCACCACGCCGGCCGTGATCAGGCCGATTCCGCCCCATTGGCGCAGGTCGAGTTTCTCGCCCAGCAGGATCACGCCGAGCACTGCCACCAGCACCACGCTGAGTTTGTCCACTGGAGCGACCAGCGCAGCCGGCCCCAGCTTCAATGCGCGGAAATAGCAGATCCACGAAGCGCCCGTGGCCAGCCCCGACAGCAGCAGGAACAGGTAGCTCTTCGCAGAGATCGATCCTAAGGACTGATATTGGTCCGTGGCCCACAAAATCAAGGCCAGGCTTATAAGAACCACCACGGTACGGAGCAAAGTGGCGAAGTCGGAATTGACGTTTTCGATGCCGACCTTGGCGAAGATCGCGGTCATCGCCGCGAAAGCCGCCGACATCAGGGCCCAGAATGTCCAGGAAGAAAAGAAGCCTGTGCCCATGATCCGTGCACCCCTGCATCAACGTCCAATACGAACTCCTGTGGGAGCGAGCAGGCTCGCTCCCATAGGAAAGCGGATAAGTCCTAAATCGCTTCCAGCTTCGCGTAACCCAGCATCAGCCACTTGCTGCCTTCGCTGAAATTCACCTGCACCCGTGCCTGTGCGCCGGCGCCTTCGAAGTTCAGGATCACGCCATCGCCAAACACCGAGTGCCGAACGGCCTGGCCAAGGCTGAAGCCGGTGTCGGGGATTTCGCTGCCGCCGAACAAGCTGCTGGAACTCTGCTGCTGACCTCCGCCGAACGGACGGCTGACACTGTTGGAAAGTCGCACTTCCTGAATCAGGCCCTTCGGCACTTCACGTACGAAACGCGACACCTTGTTGTAGGTTTCGCTGCCGTACAGGCGTCGGGTTTCAGCATAGGTCATCACCAGGTTCTGCATGGCGCGGGTGATGCCGACGTAAGCCAGGCGTCGCTCTTCCTCAAGGCGGCCGGGTTCTTCCAGGCTCATCTTGTGCGGGAACAGGCCTTCTTCCATGCCCACCAGGAACACGTAAGGGAATTCCAGGCCTTTGGCGCTGTGCAAGGTCATCAACTGAATGCTGTCTTCGTGCTCGTCGGCCTGGGTGTCCCCGGCCTCCAGCGACGCGTGACCGAGGAACGCCGCCAGTGGCGTGAGGTCTTCCTCCTCTTCCGAGTTCTCAAAGGCGCGTGCGGCGCTGACCAGTTCCTCAAGGTTTTCTACCCGGGCCTGGCCTTTCTCGCCTTTTTCCGCTTCGTGGTAGGCAATCAGTCCGGACTGCTCAATGACCGTTTGCGTCATCAGGTGCAGCGGCATCTCCAGACACTTGGCGGCGAGGTTCTCGATCAGTTCGATAAATGCGCCCAGTGCGCCGGCAGCGCGGCCAGTGAGGCCTTTATTGGCGACCAGCAGGCGCATCGCTTCCCACATCGACACATCGCTGTGGCGCGCGTGTTCGCGAATCGCTTCAACGGTTTTCTCACCGATGCCGCGCGCCGGTACGTTGATCACCCGCTCCAGTGCCGCATCGTTGCCGCGGCCTTCGAGCAAGCGCAGGTAGGCCATGGCGTTCTTGATTTCCGCCCGCTCGAAGAAGCGCTGGCCGCCATAGATGCGATACGGAATGCGCTCGCGCAGCAAGGCTTCTTCCAAAACCCGCGATTGGGCGTTGGAGCGGTACAAAATCGCGATATCGCTGCGGGCCAGGCCGGTTTTCAGCGCACTTTCGATGGTTTCCACGACGTAGCGTGCTTCGTCGTGTTCGTTGAACGCGGCGTACAGGTTGATCGCTTCGCCATCTCCGCCGTCGGTCCACAGCTCTTTGCCCATGCGCCCGGTGTTGTTGGCGATCAGGGCGTTGGCGGCTTTGAGGATGCCGGCGGTGGAGCGGTAGTTCTGCTCCAGGCGAATGATCTCGGCATCGGGGAAATCGTCGGAATACTGGTAGATGTTCTCGATTTTCGCGCCACGCCAGCCGTAGATCGACTGGTCGTCGTCACCGACCACCATCAGGCTGTCGCCGCCTTTGGCCAGCAGACGCAGCCAGGCGTACTGCACGGCGTTGGTGTCCTGGAACTCGTCCACCAGGATGTGCCGGAAACGCTTCTGATAATGCGCCAGCAAACCCGGATGATCGCGCCACAAGTCGAGGGCGCGCAGCAGCAGTTCGGAGAAGTCGATGACGCCGGCACGCAGGCACGCGGCCTCGTAGGCTTCATAAATGCTGCGCATGGTCGCCAGGAACAGATCGCCGCTGGCTTGAATGTGCTGCGGCCGCAGGCCTTCATCTTTCTGCCCGTTGATGAACCACTGGGCCTGACGGGCCGGCCAGCGTTGCTCGTCCAGGCCCAACTCGCGGATGACGCGTTTGACCAGGCGTTGCTGGTCGTCGCTGTCGAGAATCTGGAAAGTCTGGCTCAGGCCGGCTTCCTGCCAGTGCGCCCGCAACAAGCGGTGCGCCAGGCCGTGGAAGGTGCCGACCCACATGCCGGCCGGGTTCAGCCCCATCAACTGCTCGATGCGATGCCGCATCTCGGCAGCCGCCTTGTTGGTGAAGGTCACCGACAGGATGGAGTGGGGCGAGGCGTTTTCGACCTGGATCAACCAGGCGATACGGTGCACCAGCACTCGGGTTTTACCGGAACCGGCGCCGGCCAGGACCAACTGACGACCCACGGAGGCAGCTACGGCCTGGCGTTGGGCATCGTTGAGGGAATTCAGCAGAAGGGAGAGATCATCGCGCATCGGGGCATTCTAGGGGGCCGCGCCACCCCGGGCAAACCCCGCTTTGCTTTAGCCGATGAAACTCATGCGCAGGACGACCGGTCGGTCACCGGCTGCAAGCATTGGCGGGGCTCGCTTGCAGGGTTTGCGAGGGGCAAAAGGGCTCTGTGCTTTTGATGAATTTATGATCGGGGGCAGTTTGGTAAGGGCATTGGCTTGTGTATGCTCCGTCCACGTTTCGGGCTCATGCTCATTATTATAAGAACAAGAATTTTGCCTATGACCCTCAGCTTCGACCTGTCGGGCCCCGCTGTGGAGCCGCGGGTTATCCGCAAACAGTACGTCATGGAAATGGCGGTCGAGCGCACGCGCCTGCTTTATCAGGGCTCGTTGTTGCCGACGCTGTTCATGCTGATCAACGGCCTGGTGTGCGCGGGATTGCTCTGGAGCCCGCAGCGCTATTTCGTGGTCAGCGTCTGGCTGGTGTGGTTGCTGTCGCTGGTGGCGTTGCGAGTGATTCAGGTCGCGGCGTTCGACTCGGCGATTCCCAACCGCCAGGCCCATCCGATCTGGCGCCGCATGTTTTTGCTCGGCTCGGCGATGACCGGCCTGACGCTGGCCGGCGCCGGCATCGCCCTGGTGCCCGCCGACAATTTCATCCAGCAAGCCTGGGTGTTCGGCCTGATCGGCGCGGCAGCGCTTTCGGCCAGCGTTGCCTACGCGGTCAGCCTGCCAGCCTTCCTGTCCTTTACCTTGCCTTGTCTGTTGCCGGCCATTGCCTACCTGTTCTGGGGTGGCGACGAGCAGGCGCAGGGCTGGGGCTGGTTTGGCCTGATTTTGCTGGGGGCGCTGAGTGTCGTCGCCTGGCAGGTCAATCGGCTCATCGATCGCGGGTTACTGCGACGCTTCCAGAATCAGGCGCTGATCGAGCATTTGCAGCAGGCCCAAAGCCGCAGCGATCTGTTGAATCACGAGCTGGCCAGGGAGATCGACCAACGCCGCCGTGCCGAAGACGAGTTACGCGAAATCCAGACCGGCCTGGAAAGTCGCGTCGTCCAGCGCAGCCTGGAGCTGGACGCCGCCAACCAGGCTTTGAGCAAAAGCGAGGCGCGTCTGGGGCTGGCCTTGAAGGCCAGCGAGCTGGGGCTGTGGGACTGGAACCTGCAAACCGATGAAGTCCACCACACGCAGATTCAGGAATTGTTCGGCCTGGAGCCGGAGTTCGTCACGGCCATGCTGCGTCATCTCAAGCCGCGCCTGCACCCCGAGGATTTGCCGTCGCTCAAGCGTGCGCTGGTCGAGCATTTGAAGGGCCGCAGCGAGGACTATCAGATTGAATACCGCGTGCGTCATGGCGATGGCCATTGGGTCTGGATCGAGGACCGTGGGCGAGCGGTGGAGCGTGCCGAAAATGGCCGGGTGATCCGCATGGTCGGCACCCGCCGCGACATCACCGCCAGCAAAAGCATGGAAGCACAGCAGCAACTGGCGGCGACGGTGTTCGAGGCGGCCAGCGAAGGCATCATGATTTTTGACCCGAATTACGCACTCATCGCGGTCAACCAAGCGTTCAGCCGCTTAACCGGTTACGACATCGAAGACATGCTCGGGCGCAATGTCGTGGAGTTACCGTGCAGCCGCGATGCCCGTCGGCACTATGGCGCGATTCATCAGGCGTTGGAGCAACACGGCAGCTGGCAGGGCGAGCTGGTGGAAACCCGCAAGAATGGCGAGCTGTATCCGCAATGGCTGCAACTGAATGCCGTGCGCGACACCCGGGGCAATGTCAGCCATATCGTCGGCTTCTTCGCCGACCTCTCGGCGCGGCGCGAATCCGAAGAGCGCATGCGCTACCTGACTCACTATGACGAACTCACCGGGCTGGCCAACCGTTCGCTGTTCCGCGAGCGATTGCGTGAGGCGCATCAGCGCGTGCGTCAGGGCGGTCGCAGTCTGGCGTTGCTGCACATCAATCTCGACCGTTTCAAATTGCTCAATGACAGCCTCGGTCATGAAATCGCCGACCAGTTGTTGCAGAAAATCGCCCGACGCCTGGTCAATGCGCTGCCGGAGGCGGACACCATCGCGCGATTGTCCGGCGATGAGTTCGCGGTGCTGTTCGACGCTTATGGCAGCCTCTCGAGCCTGGCGCGGGTGGCGACGCGTCTGTCGACCAAATTGCGGGTACCGGTGACGGTCGAAGGGCACGAGTTGGTGGTCAGCGCGTCCATGGGCATCAGCATGTTGCCGGACAACGCGCGGGAAATTTCCGCGCTGGTGAGCCAGTCGAACATCGCCATGCAGCATGCCAAACATTTGGGCGGCAACAATTTCCAGTTCTACACCGAGAGCCTGCAAGCCAGCACCCTTGAACGTTTGCAGTTGGAAAACCAGCTGCGCAAAGCCATCGAAGAAAAGCAGCTGAAGGTTTTTTACCAGCCAAAGCTGTGCCTCGCCAGCGGCCGGCTGAATGCCGCCGAGGCCTTGGTGCGTTGGGATCACCCGACGATGGGCAGCGTCCCGCCAGGCGACTTCATCGGCCTGGCCGAAGAAACCGGACTGATCGGCGCGATCGGCGAGTTCGTGTTGCGCCAGGCCTGCTGGCAGGCCTGCGAATGGCAACGCCAGGGACTGGAACCGATTCGTGTGTCGGTGAATTTGTCAGTGCATCAGTTGCGCCAGGGCAAGCTGGTCAGCCTGGTGCGTCAGGTCCTGGAAGAAACCGGCCTGGCGCCGCACTACCTCGAACTGGAGCTCACCGAAAGCCAGTTGCTGGACAGCGTCGAACACATCATCGCCACGTTCCAGCAGTTGCGTGATCTGGGAGTGAAACTGGCCATCGACGATTTCGGCACCGGCTATTCGTCCCTCAGTTACCTCAAGCGCATCCCGGTGGATTACGTGAAGATCGATCAAGCCTTTATTCGCGGTCTGGGGGAGGGCAGTGTGGATGCGTCGATCACCCGGGCGATCATTGCGATGGCTCACGGGTTGTCATTGAAGGTTGTGGCTGAAGGGGTCGAGCGGGCGGAGCAGCTTGAGTTCCTGCAGGCTGAGCACTGCGATGAAGTGCAGGGCTACCTGATCAGTCGGCCGATAGCAGCGGATGGACTGGCGGCGCTACTACGCGCCCAGGGCTGAGAAGGAGCTTCCCGTCAGGCACAGCGTGACTGACAGGAAGCTCCGAACTCGTTGATGACTTATTACTGGGTAATCAGAACATCATCAATATGGTGCAGAAGTTTGCCTTCATAGAAAATGCTGACGCCGGTGACGTTGGAATTTCCCATTACTTTATATTCGACAAACTTGTCTGTTTCGACTTGCAGTGATATTTCGCTGGTCCTCTCAAGTTTCAACTCCAGTCGCAGATCGAAGGACTTATCTTGAATCGGTGTCATCACCAGTTTTGGCGTGAGGCCCGTGTGTGCGACGGTTACGGTGCCGAAGGTGCGGAAGGAAGCGGCGCCTGGCATACGGTCGATTTGTGCGGTCCAGTTTTTGGTTTTAATACTCATGGTGTGTAACTCCTGTAATTAAGTTAATGGCGTCCTGCGCAAACAATATAACTAGCTTAAGTTGTTTTTGTAGAGGGATAAGTTGGTTTGAGTTGTAACTTTCGGTGTTGTGCTCTGGTTAACTAACATCCGCTACTTTAAATGCCGGTCGTTAATCTTCAAGATATATTCAGTCGCGCTGAAGCTTCGCGGATGAGTGCTACATGGGACACGCACGCCTGAAAGCGAGGGATTCGGTTACGCATTGAGCAGGCAAAAAGCCGATTCATGTAGTATAACTACAAGCTTGCTACATCCCCGGCATCTGCCAATAACAAGAGTCCAGCCCCTTGAATCTGCTGCAACACATCGCCCAGTCACGTCACCTGTTACGCAAGTCGGAGCTCAAGGTCGCCGACCACGTGCTGCTTGACCCAGCGGCGGTGATGCACAGTTCCATGGCCGACCTGGCCCACAGCGTGGGCATCAGCGAGCCGACCATCGTGCGGTTCTGCCGTGCCATCGGTTGTTCCGGGTTTCAGGATCTGAAGCTGAAGCTGGCGCAGAGCCTGGCGGCCGGTGCGAGCTTCGGTCAGTTTGCGATCCATGAAGACGATTCGGTCGCCGACTACAGCCTGAAAATTTTCGACACGACATTGCACACCCTAATGGAGGTTCGCGAGAAGCTCGATCCGGTGGAGTTGCAACGGGCGGTGTCGCTGATGTCCCAGGCTCAGCGTGTCGAGTTCTACGGCTTCGGGGCCTCGGGTGCGGTGGCGGCGGATGCCCAGCACAAGTTCTTCCGGTTGTTGCTGACGGCCGCAGCCTATTCCGATCCGCACATGCAGGCGATGTCGGCGGTGACGTTGAAGCCGACTGACGTGGCGATCTGTATTTCCCAGTCCGGGCGCTCCAAGGATCTGTTGATCACCGCGAACCTGGTGCGCGAAAGCGGCGCCTCGCTGATCACCCTGTGCCCGAGCCAGACGCCGCTCGCCGAGTTGTCGACCGTCAACCTGGCGATTGATGTGCACGAAGACACCGAGATCTATACGCCGCTGACCTCACGAATCGCCCACCTGGTGGTGATCGACGTGCTGGCGATGGGCGTGGCCATGGCGCGCGGTCCGAGCCTGGTCAACCACCTCAAGAGCGTCAAGCGCAGCCTTCGCAGCTTGCGGTTGTCGCCCAAGTCGGTGAAGGCGCTGGACGACTGACGTCGTCGTGAAGTCGTTCCGACCTTAATCGCGAGCAGGCTCGCTCCCACAGGGAGCCTCGGTCGATTGTGGGAATGAGCCTGCGCGCGATGGCGTCAGGCGGTTGCAACGCCTCGTCGCAGCATTCATCGCACTGTCATCCCCCCGCCGCCAAACCGTCATCCCCCGCGCCCATCCTGTAACTCCCGTAATCGCCTTGGGAGACTCGAAATGGCCCAGCCCTACGAAGAACGCAACAGCGCCGTCAAAACCCGTCGTCAGCAAGAAGACCAGCGCCGCATGGAATTCCGCCGCGCTATCGAAGATCGCTGCGAGCGCCGCCAGTTGCTGGCCGAGGTCAGCGATTTTCCCGAACTCGAACTCAACTACTGGCAGGCAGCTCCCGCAACTTCCCGTCGAAACGCTCAACCAGGGCGCTGATCTGCACCCGCTCGCTGCGGATAAACGCAAGGAACGCGTGGGCCACCGGTGATAGCCGTTTGGCCTTGGCCTGCACCAGGCACCAACTGCGAAACAGCGGCAGTTCCTCGATCGGTAACTCGATCAGGCCACCGGTCGCCAACTCAAGGTTCAGGGCGTGGCGTGTCAACAGCGCCACGCCCAGACCCGCCAGCACACATTCGCGCTGGGCTTCGGCCGAGGAGACCTCCTGGGTCTGGTTGAAGTGCACGCGCTTTTCCTTGAAATACTCTTCGCACGCCAGCCGCGTACCCGAGCCGGACTCGCGCAGCAGCAGGGTGTAGGGCTCAAGGTCCTGCAAGCGCAGCGGGCCCATGTGACACAGCGGATGATCCGGCGGCGCCACGGCGACGATCGGGTTGTTGAGAAACGGCAGAAACTCCAGGCCCATGTCCTGCGGCACCATGGACATGATCACCAGGTCATCACGGTTGTCGGAGAGGCGCCGGATCACCTGCCCGCGGTTGACCACCGTCAGTTGCAGGTTCACCTCTGGATGCTGGCGCTTGAACGCGGCAAACAGGTGCGGCACGAAATACTTGGCGCTGGACTCCACGGCCAGTTTCAGCTGGCCCTGCAACGATCCCTGCATGTCCGACAGTTGCATGTCGAGGTTTTCCAGGCGGCCGAAAATGTCACGGCTGGCCCGCTGAAGCGCTTCCGCGGCCTCGGTCATGTAGAGTTTTTTGCCAACGTAATCGAACAACGGCTGACCAATCAGCTCTTCAAGTTGCCGAATCTGCAAGCTCACGGCCGGTTGCGTAAGCGACATTTCATCCGCCGCGCGGCTGTACGACCGCAAATCGCAGACTTCATTGAAAATCTGCAATTGACGCAATGTCATACGCATCAATGACTTACGCATTATCTAAAAGCTCCCGCCGCAGGCTGATGCCGCAACTATAAGTCTTTACTTATGCCTGACCCAATTATTAATCATTTTTGTTAATCCCTTGTGGGGGCTAGTGTGGGGCTGCGACTGAATTGAAACATTTGGTCACGCGTCGACCTGGTCTAGCAGGTCGTGGGTATCACCGGCTCAAGGGAAACTCCAAGTGATAACAAAGATCCTGATCGCCAACCGTGGTGAGATTGCCGTACGAATCGTGCGCGCTTGCGCCGAGATGGGCATTCGCTCGGTCGCGGTCTATTCCGACGCCGACCGTCATGCCTTGCACGTGAAACGTGCGGACGAAGCCCACAGCATCGGTGCCGACCCGCTGGCCGGTTACCTGAACCCGCGCAAGCTGGTGAACCTGGCCGTGGAAACCGGTTGCGATGCCTTGCACCCGGGCTACGGTTTCCTCTCGGAAAACGCCGAGCTGGCCGAGATTTGCGCCGAGCGTGGTATCAAATTCATCGGTCCATCGGCCGAAGTGATTCGCCGCATGGGCGACAAGACCGAAGCTCGCCGCAGCATGATCAAGGCCGGCGTGCCGGTCACGCCGGGTACCGAGGGTAATGTCGCTGGCATCGAAGAAGCCCTGATCGAAGGCGACCGTATCGGTTACCCGGTAATGCTCAAGGCCACCTCCGGTGGTGGCGGTCGCGGTATCCGTCGCTGCAACAGTCGCGAAGAGCTCGAACAGGCTTTCCCCCGTGTGATTTCCGAAGCCACCAAGGCCTTCGGTTCAGCGGAAGTGTTCCTGGAAAAATGCATCGTCAATCCAAAGCACATCGAAGCGCAGATCCTCGGCGACAGCTTCGGCAACGTGGTGCACCTGTTCGAGCGTGACTGCTCGATCCAGCGGCGCAACCAGAAGCTCATCGAGATCGCCCCAAGCCCGCAACTGACCCCGGAACAGCGCGCCTACATCGGCGACCTGTCGGTGCGTGCAGCCAAGGCCGTGGGGTACGAGAACGCCGGCACCGTGGAGTTCCTGCTCGCCGAGGGCGAGGTGTACTTCATGGAGATGAACACCCGGGTGCAGGTGGAACACACCATCACCGAAGAAATCACCGGCATCGACATCGTTCGCGAGCAGATCCGCATCGCGTCCGGCCTGCCGCTTTCGGTGAAACAGGAAGACATCCAGCACCGTGGTTTTGCGCTGCAGTTCCGGATCAACGCTGAAGACCCGAAAAACAACTTCCTGCCCAGCTTCGGCAAGATCACCCGTTACTACGCGCCCGGCGGTCCCGGCGTGCGCACCGACACGGCGATCTACACCGGCTACACCATTCCACCGTTCTACGATTCCATGTGCCTGAAACTGGTGGTCTGGGCGCTGACCTGGGAAGAGGCAATGGACCGTGGCTTGCGTGCCCTCGACGACATGCGTCTGCAAGGGGTCAAGACCACCGCCGCGTACTACCAGGAAATCCTGCGCAACCCGGAATTCCGTAGCGGCCAGTTCAACACCAGCTTCGTTGAAAGCCACCCTGAACTGACCAACTACTCGATCAAGCGCAAACCCGAAGAGCTGGCCCTGGCCATCGCCGCCGCCATCGCCGCCCACGCAGGCCTGTGAGGAATAAAACAATGTCCAAGAAGATTCATGTAACCGACACCATCCTGCGCGACGCCCACCAATCGCTGCTCGCCACCCGCATGCGCACCGAAGACATGCTGCCGATCTGCGACAAGCTCGACAAAGTCGGCTACTGGTCGCTGGAATGCTGGGGCGGCGCGACCTTCGACGCCTGCGTACGCTTCCTCAAGGAAGACCCGTGGGAGCGTCTGCGCCAACTGCGCGCGGCGTTGCCTAATACGCGTCTGCAGATGCTCCTGCGTGGCCAGAACCTGCTGGGCTACCGCCACTACAGCGACGATGTGGTCAAAGCGTTCGTTGCCAAGGCCGCGGTCAACGGCATCGACGTGTTCCGTATCTTCGACGCGATGAACGATGTGCGTAACCTGCGCGTGGCCATTGAAGCAGTGAAAGCTGCTGGCAAACACGCCCAGGGCACCATCGCCTACACCACCAGCCCGGTGCACACCATCGACGCGTTCGTGGCGCAAGCCAGGCAAATGGAAGCCATGGGTTGCGACTCGGTGGCGATCAAAGACATGGCTGGCCTACTGACGCCGTACGCCACGGGTGAGCTGGTCAAGGCGCTGAAGTCCGAGCAGTCGCTGCCGGTCTTTATTCACTCCCACGACACCGCCGGCCTGGCCGCCATGTGCCAGCTCAAGGCCATCGAAAACGGTGCCGATCATATCGACACGGCGATTTCGAGCTTCGCCTCGGGCACCAGCCATCCCGGCACCGAGTCGATGGTCGCCGCCCTTAAGGGCAGCGAATTCGACACTGGCCTGAGCCTGGAACTGCTGCAAGAGATCGGCTTGTACTTCTACGCCGTGCGCAAGAAGTACCACCAGTTCGAAAGCGAATTCACCGCCGTTGACACCCGTGTGCAAGTCAACCAGGTCCCGGGCGGGATGATTTCCAACCTGGCTAACCAGCTGAAAGAGCAGGGCGCGCTGAACCGCATGGGCGAGGTGCTGGCGGAGATCCCGCGGGTTCGCGAAGACCTCGGCTTCCCGCCGCTGGTGACCCCGACCTCGCAAATCGTCGGCACCCAGGCGTTCTTCAACGTGCTGGCCGGCGAGCGCTACAAGACCATCACCAACGAAGTGAAGCTCTACCTGCAAGGTGGCTACGGCAAGGCGCCGGGCACCGTGAACGAAAAACTGCGTCGCCAGGCGATCGGCAGTGAAGAAGTGATCGACGTCCGCCCGGCGGACCTGCTCAAGCCGGAAATGACCAAGCTGCGTGCCGAAATCGGCGCGTTGGCCAAGTCCGAAGAAGACGTGTTGACCTACGCCATGTTCCCGGACATTGGCCGCAAATTCCTTGAGGAACGTGCTGCCGGCACCCTGACGCCTGAAGTGCTGTTGCCCATTCCGGAAGCGGGCGGCGTCGCCTCTGCTGGCGGTGAAGGCGTGCCGACCGAGTTCGTGATCGACGTCCACGGCGAAACCTACCGCGTTGACATCACCGGTGTCGGCGTCAAGGCCGAAGGCAAGCGTCACTTCTACCTGTCCATCGACGGCATGCCGGAAGAAGTCGTGTTCGAACCGCTTAACGAATTCGTCGGCGGCGGCAGCAGCAAGCGCAAGCAGGCCACTGCGCCGGGGCACGTCAGCACCACCATGCCGGGCAACATCGTCGACGTGCTGGTCAAGGAAGGCGACGTTGTAAAAGCCGGCCAGTCCGTGCTGATCACCGAAGCCATGAAGATGGAAACCGAAGTCCAGGCTGCCATCGCCGGCAAGGTCACCGCCATTCACGTGGCCAAGGGTGACCGGGTGAACCCGGGCGAAATCCTGATCGAGATCGAAGGCTGAATTAACAGCCTCGATACAACGCTTTAAACCTCGGGGGGGCATGTGCTCCCCTTTTTTTATTTTCCGTAAATATCCCCGCTCTACCGCACGACATGGAACCTGTAGGAGCGAGCATGCTCGCGATGGTCGTGAACGATAACGCGTACTGCCTGAATCAACGCGGCGTCCTGAAGCCCACCGCCAGCAAGCTGGCTCCTACAGGTGTCCCTGTGGTTAGAAGCTCATGCGCCATTGCCCCGTTACGCCATGGCTACGGCTATCACTGCCCATTTCACCGGTGAGGGCGATGCCGAGCGTATTGCGTTTGGAAAGCTTCAGGTCCATGCCCGCATCGACCATCAAAGTGTTCCGATCCAGTGGCGCGCTGTAGACGCTGTAGTCATTTCCGCCTTTGACAAGACGTTGCCGGGTTTCGGTGTAGACCTCGCCGTACGCGTGTTTCCATCCAGCACTGACGCGCGGCACCAGCTGCATGCCGTTATCAAAAGTGCTGAGCTTCGCCAGGCGCAGGCCGAATGTGCTGCTGAAGTTTTCCTCGGATTGTCCGTGCACCTTCAGTGCTGCGTCCCCACCTTTTTCCGAGAAACCGTCGCGCTGATAACGTTGATAACCAACGCTCGCAAACGGTTCGACGCTAAAGCTCGCGCGGCCCAGGTTGTAGCCGACTTCCGCGAAGGCTTGTTGGGTGCTCGCATCGTAGCGGCCCTTGGGACGATCCTTGAAACCATGGAATTCGACCCGGCGCGCGCTGCTTCCGTCGTGGCTGTTGTGCGTCGCGCCGAGGCGTATGGACATCGGTCCGTCTTGCCGCAAGGCATAGGCCCCGACGTGCCAGCTGTCCAGATCACCCTCCAGTTCCCTGCTTTTCTGCCGTGTGCGGGACTGCCCGCCCATCACACCCAGTCGCCAGTGCTCGTCGATTCGCCAATCAGCGCCCAGCACCAGACCTTGGGTCGAGTGTTGCAGGGGATCATAATCGCGATCCAGTTTCCCGCTGTGTCCCAGCGCTTGCAGCCAGACCCTGCCATTGTCGCCATTTCCCGCAGCAAAACGGGGCGCCCGATTCGGATTGTCAAAAAAACCGGCTGTGTCTAACTGGCGCATGGCCGAGAGCAGCGTCGCGGTGATGGGGGCATCACTGTTCAAAGTCGCTCTGGCAAGATGGGCGTTGCTGTCGCCGGCCAGAATCTCGAGGGCATAGGCGGCGGTCGCTTTATCAGAAGTGAGCAGGGCATTAACGGCGGTGTTTGTTGTGGTAGTCGTTTGTTGAGTAGCGGCGGCAGTGCTTGTCGCGTTGGATGTTGGTGGTAGCGCGGCGGTGGGAGTTGTCGCGTCAGTTGGTTCCGGTGCTGCGGCGGAGGCGTCAGTCACCTTTTCACCGATGGCGCCCGGCGCCCCTTCAGTGGGTGTTTGAATGTGGGGAATGGTTGGCGGCTCGATGATGCTCGCGCCAATCGCCTTTCCGCTTTCGGTCGTGGCGATATCTGCGATGGACACTTCGTTACGAGCGTACGTCAGACCAACCTTCCTTTGATCGTACTGCACGACAGGCTCCATGAAAGCCAGATCATGAAGGACCTTGCCAAATTGTCCCTCGACCTTTTTTGCCTCAATGACGGTGTGCTGACCGGTTTGCGAATAATCACCCGGTACCGCAACGATTTTCAGCGTCGCGTCACCCAAGCTGGCAGTGCCACCGACCCTGATCGTTCCCGCACTGCCATCTGGAGCGACGCCATAAGCCAATACCGCTGAATCGGAAAGGCTCAAGTTACCTCTGACCTTGGGCGCGCCGTGCAAGCTACTGACCTCGAGATTACCGCGCACATTCAGGCTGCCGATGGTGCCCGCTCCCGCGAAAGTGCCGCCTTCTTCAACCTCGACGTGACCCCTGATTTCGCCTTTATTGAAGAGCTGGCCGAGCGTGATCGCGTCGCCCAAAATTTTACCCTCGTTGGTCAGGACCCCTTCATTCAGTACCACCACGCCTTCCTTGAAGTCATTTTTACTGGCCAGCGTCCAAGCGCCCTGGGATTGGTAAAGGCCGGCGAAGTTGCGTGTGTCTCCCAGTGTGCCGCCGTCGGAGGCATCCAGATGAATGACGTTGGTTCCGCCACCGCCTTCAGCCCGACCGTTGAAGCTGCCACCGTTTTTCACGATAAAGAGGTCGTTACCTTTTCCTCCTTTTACAACGCTTTGCGGCGAGTCGATCACATGAAGGGCAGTGTCGGACGCGCCAATAAAGGTGAGAAGCCGATGAAGCGGGTCGCCCTTCAGCTCAACTTTTGGCTGCCCGTCGATTTCGACAGGGGGGGTAGTGGCTTGATCTTCGGCGTGGGAAGGTCCGACGCAACCGAGTGCGAGGGCAATCGCCAAGGCGAGGTGGTGGGGACGATACGTAGGTTGAACAGGCATCAAATTTGGCCTCCGTTGAAAGGAGGCCAAACTCTAAAAGACCACTAATTCCGCGGATGTCAGCCGCTTCCGGGGTCAGCGCGGCTATCGTCGACTCGTTCTGTTGAAAAAAGGCCCGCCGCACGACAACGATGGTTTCTGCCGAGGTCACCGTGCGAATTTTGCCTACAGCCGATCAGGAAGCTGGCACATTTCCCACAATCAAAAACTCATCTGCCACTGCCCGATCAACCCATGGTTGCGGCTGTTATTGCCGATCTCGCCACTGTAGCCAAGCCCCACCGAATGACGCGTTGAAAGGCCCAAGTCCAGCCCGGCCTCCAGCACCAGGCTGTCCCGGTCCAGCGAACTGCCATCGACGCTGAAGGCGGTGCCGCCCACCACGAAGGCCTGGCGGGTGGTGCTGCTGACATCGCCATAGGTGTGTTTCCAGCCTGCGGTCATGCGCGGGGTCAGGGTCATGCCGTTGTCCAATGTCCCCAGGTGCGCCAAACGCAGGCCGAAGGTGCTGCTGAAGTTGTCCTGGGTTTGGTCATCGACCTGCAACGCGGCAGCGCCGCCTTTTTCCTGGTAGCTGTCGCGGTGGTAGCGCTGGTAGCCAAGGTTGGCGAAGGGTTCGGCGCTCAGGCGGCCGCTGCCCATGGCATAACCCAGTTCGGCGAAAGCTTGCTGGCTGTCGGCGTCGTAATCGCCTTTTGGTCGGTCGTTGAACCCGTTGAAGGCGATGGTGCGTTTGCTTTCACCTTGATGGCCACTGTAGGCCGCGCCCAGGCGCAACGCGAACGGACCGCTTTGGCGCAGGGCGTAGACGCCGGCATGCCAGCTCTCGACATTGCCATCGACCCCGGTGGCATCCAGATCGGTCTTCGAGTAACCGCCGAGCACGCCCAGGCGCCATTGCGGATTGAGCGCCCAGTCGGCGCCGAGCACACTGCCCTTGGTGCGTTGTTCCAGACCGCTGCTGCCCTGTTCGCCGTCGATTTTGCCGTAGCCACCAATGGCCTGCAGCCAGAGGCGGCCGCGCGCGTTCGGGTCGTTGAGGTTGCGCGCTTCGGTGGGTACGCCGTTGGATGCCAGGAGGGGTGTGTCCCGCTGATCAAGGCCTGCCAGCAAGCCTGAACCACCGCCCATCTGCTGCATCGCCGAGAGCATGCTGGCGCTGACCTGGCTGCTGGCGCCGAGGGTCGCGCTGGTCAGGTTGGCGTTGCTCGCGCCGGACAGTTGTTCAATGGCCTCGCTGGCGGTGGCGTTAGTGGTGTTGAGCAGCGCGTTGTAGAGCGCGTTGTTTTTGCCCATTGAGGCGAGGCTGTTGGCCGCACTGGCACCGTTGCCGGTGGTGGCGAATTCGTTGAAGGCGATGTCGTTGCGGGTATAGGTCAGATCGACCTGGGTCGGGGTGTAGGCGAGGGTCGGTGTGATGAAAGCGTAGTCGCTGGTGACCTTGCCAAACGTGCCGTTGATGCTCGCGGCTTGCAGCACCGTGTAATGGCTTTGCCACGGGTAGGTGCCGCTGCCGGGGTTCACCGCGAGGGTGGCGCCATTCAGGTTGGCGCTGCCGCCGACGATCACCGGGGCGCTGCTGCCATCGGCATTGACGCCATAGGCGAGCGTGCCGCCGCTGCCGAAGGTCAGATCGCGGCCGATGGTCGCGGTACCGAGCTGGGTGTTGGTGCGCAACGTGCCATTGACCAGAAGACTGCCCACTGAACCACCGCCGGCATACACCCCGCCCGCGTCGACCGTCAGGCCACCGGCAATGCCGCCCTGATTGATCAGCGTCGCGCCACTGCGCACCGCGCCGCCATCACTGAAATCGCCGCTGCCGGTCAGCGTCCAAGCCCCTTGCTTGACCTCCAGCCACTCGAAATTGCGACTGGCGCCGAAACTGCCACCCGCCGCGTCGTCCATCACCACCTGGTCACGACCGGTTCCTCCATCGACGACGCCGACGAAGCGGCTGCCATCGCGCAAGGTCAGGCTGTCGTTGCCACCGCCGAGGTCCAGCGCGAGGCCATCGCTGCCGCTGATGGTGCCGCCGTTGACGACACTGTCAGCGAACTCGCCGACAAATTTCACCCCGAAACCATCGAGGCCCTGAATGGTGCCAAAGTTTTCCAGTGTGGTCGCCGCCATGCCGGAACCGCCGCTGCCGTCGTCCACCAAAATCGCACTGTTGGCGCCGCTGATCAGCGCACCCCTGGCGTTGAAAATGTAGCCGCCACCCAGCGCAATCCCTTCACTGCCATTGGCGAAGCCATTTTTGTCCTCGCCACCGGCACCGACGCCCTGAATGGTGCCGTAGTTTTCGATATGCGCGAGTTGGTCGATGTCCACGCCATCCCCGTCGCCATTGGGTTGCAATCCGGAATAGGCACCGGTGATGGTGCCGTGGTTGATCACGGTGCCATTGCCATCGGAGCCGAAACCGGAGCCGTTACGCCCGGTGATTTGCCCGTAGTTGGTCAGCGTCGCACCGAGGTCGGTGGTGATGCCGTGGCGTCCGCCCGTGATGGTCCCGTAGTTGGTTACCGTCACGCCGGTGGCCGAGTCGATATCGACACCGTCGAATTTCTCGTCGGCATTGTGCGAATCGCCGGTGGAAATCTCACCGTAGTTGGTGATGGTCGCGTTAGCGCCGGTCTTCATGCCATCACTGGCGTCCCCACGAATCAGCCCGCCCGCGCGGTTGATGATGGTGGTCGTGACCCCGGCGCTGCGCAACGCATCCAGGTCCAGGCCCTGGCCGGTGGTGGAGCGGATGATGCCGCTGTTGTCGATCAACAGACTGCCACTGACGAAATTGCTGTCGATGCGCAACGCATCGTTGAACCCCAGAATCTGCCCGCCGGCACGGTTGTAGATGCTGTATTGACGCGCCTGGGTCAGGTCGCCACTGCTGTCGATCGCCCGGCCTCCGGTAGAAACGATCTGCCCGGAGTTATCAATCACCACACCGGCGCCGGTCGTGCTGTCCTTGAGGCTGACGGTCTTGCCGGCATTGGTAATGCTGCCCGGCGCGGAGATCGTCAGCGTATCGGCACCACTCAAGGTTTGAAATGACCATCACCATTGACGCCCGAGCGCTGTTGATCGAAAGCATTCAAGAGGGGCTGGCCCAAGGCACGCTTGAAATCGGTGAAGCGGTCCGACGCTTGCGGGTGGAAGTCACCGGTTTGGTGCGCACGCTGGTGCATATCGAGCATGGCGAAGGTAACCAGACGCTTAAATCGTTGAATGCCGTGTTCAGACCGTTTGGGTTGAAGATGGGCGTGGTGCGGATTCGGCGGGACATCAGTTAGGCGGCGAAGCGCTGGCGATGGATCAAACAGCATCGCGGGCAAGCCACGCTCCCACAGATACCGTGAGGTCTGCAGGAGCGAGGCTTGCCCGCGAAAAAAGGCGTCGGTACGTTCGCCGCTGGTTTACCCGCGGCACTCCACCAATGTTTTCAGCTGGCCGGAATCCGTCTGGTTTTCATCGCTGAGCCACTTCTCAAACCCGGCTCCTACCGACGGCCACTCCGAATCCAGAATCGAGTACCACGCCGTATCCCGATTCTGCCCCTTCACCACCATGTGCTGACGGAACACCCCTTCAAAACTGAAGCCCAACCGCTCTGCCGCGTACTTGGAGCGGGCGTTGCCGTTGTTGCACTTCCACTCCAGACGGCGATAGCCCAGCGCGAACGATTCCTTGGCCAGCAGGTAAACCGCTTCGGTGCTCTTCGGTGAGCGTTGCATGGGCGCGCCGAAAGTGACGTGGCCGATTTCGATGCGACCTTGGGACGGGACAATCGACATTAGGCTGAGGATGCCTTGCACTTCACCGCTGGCGCGATCGATCACGCTGAAGAAATACGGGTCGCTGTTGGCGGCGTGATTGTTCAGCCAATCGTTGAACGCGCTGCGTTCCGGAAGAGGACCGTAAGGCAGATAGTCCCAGAGTTTCGGGTCGGCGCCGGGGCCTTGCAGGGCTTTCCACAAATCGTCGCCATGGCGCGCCGGGTCGAGTTTCTCCAGACGAATGAAGCGTCCTTCGATGATTTGCACGGTAGGGGCCGGGACGCCTTTCCAGTCCGCGAGTGAAGTCGACATGCTTGTTCTCCTTGAACCTTAAAGGGCTTTGCGAAACTGGATGAAACCGGGGCGTTCGGCGATGCGCTCGTAGAGCTGGATCGCGGTGGCGTTGGTTTCGTGAGTCAGCCAGTGGACCTTGTTGCAACCGTCAGCTTTGGCGGTGGCGTAGACGAATTCGATCAGCTTGCGCCCGACGCCGGTGCCGCGGGTCTCGGGCGCCACCAGCAAGTCTTGCAGGTAGCAGGAATTTTCGATCGCCCAGTTGGAGCGATGGTAGATGAAATGCACCATGCCCACCGCCTTGCCATCGGCCCAGGCCAGTGCGGCGTGGGTCGGTTCGTTCGGGTCGAGCATGCGCTGCCATGAGCTGTCGGTGACGGCCTCGGGCAATTCGGTCTTGTAGAAACGCAGGTAGGTTTGCCACAACGGCAGCCATGCGGCGCGGTCGTCGGCGGTGACCTGACGGATTTCAATCTGGCTCATGTTCGTTCCTTAACGCATCAAGTGGGCGATGGCCTGGTCCTGCACATCCGGGCTGGCGGCAAGCCCTTCACGCACGCCGGCGATGTCTGCGGTGTTGCGGTTCTGGCTGAGTTTGCGTTTGCCTTCCAGACGCTGGATCGGCAAGGCAAAACCGACGATGGCCTTGAGCATGCCGTCGATGTAGTCGGCGGGTGCGTCGGCGACTTTCCACGGCTGCGCGCGGCCGGCTTCGTGGCGATCGGTCAGCCCGCTGACCAGGTCGAGCAGGCGCTCGGCATCGGTGAACACCTCGGCCGTGCCGTAGGCGTGCACGGCGACGTAGTTCCAGGTCGGCACGACTTTGCCGTGCTCGGCTTTGCTCGGATAAAAGCCCGGGCTGACGTACGCGTCGGCTCCGGCAAAGATCACCAGCGCTTCGGCGCCATTCTGCAGCTCTTTCCATTGTGGATTGGCGCGGGCGAAGTGGCCGTAGAGAGTGCCGTTCGGGCCTTCTTCCGGACGCAGCAGCAGCGGCAGATGACTGGCCTGCAAGCCTTGCTCGCCGTGGGTCACGATCATGGCGAGGCGGGTGTCGAGTATCTGCTGCTGCAGTTCAGGCAAATCGTCGATGGCAAAATGGCGTGGCAGGTACATGGAGATTTTCCTTGGCGAATGCCTGCATCGTAGGCAGGCTATTGGTCTGTTGTAAGAGCCATTACTGACCAATTTCATAGGTCCATTGCCATGACCGATGCGCCGCTTTCCTTATCGTTCAACCCCGCGGGCATCGAGCTCGATCGCCGTCAGGGCCTGAGCCGTCAGCTCTACCAGGCGTTGCGCGTGCGGGTGCTCGACGGTCGACTGGCCAGCGGCACGCGATTGCCGGCCAGCCGGGACCTGGCCGCTGCGTTGGCGATTTCCCGCAACAGCGTGGTCCGAGCCTACGATCAGCTGTATGCCGAGGGATTCATCGAAGGGCGGGTGGGCGATGGCACCTATGTCGCCCAGTTGCCTGAAACGGCGCTGCCGGTAAAAAAACTATCCACAAAAGTATCCACAGGGTTTTCAACAAGCTTACCCACAGCTTTATCCACAAATTGGCTGGATTTACCTGTGGTTTCATCCAGTAAAGTTATCCACAGCGGGGCGCTGGCGCGGGTAGAAAACAACCATTTGGCCCTGCCACCCAGTGGCCCGCCACGGGCATTTCGGGTGGGCGTTCCGGCGTTCGATCTGTTCCCGTTCGAGGTGTGGGCCAAGCTGAATGCGGCTTTCTGGCGAAAACCGGATTTGCAGCAGCTGTGTTACGGCGATCCGGCGGGCGACGCCCGACTGCGCGGCCTGATTGCCGCTTACTTGCGCAGTTCGCGGGGAATGCAGTGCACCGCTGAACAAATAGTGATCACCAGTGGCGCGCAGCAGGGAATCAGCCTTTGTGCACAGCTGCTGGTGGAGCCTGGGGATGGCGTTGCGATCGAGAATCCTGGGTATCGGGCTGCGGCGCATGCGTTCGCGGTGGCGGGGGGGCGATTGCACGGCGTATCGGTGGACAGCGAAGGGATCAATTGCGCGGAAATGGAGACGCTGAGCGATTGCCGGCTGGCGTACGTCACCCCGTCGCATCAGTACCCGACCGGCGTGATCATGAGCCTGGCGCGACGCCTCGAGTTGCTGGCCTGGGCCGAGCGGACCCAAGGCTGGATCGTCGAGGACGATTACGACGGCGAGTACCGCTACAGCGGCGCGCCTTTGGCACCGTTGGCCGCGCTCGATCGGCAGGGGCGGGTGTTATACGTCGGAACCTTCGGCAAGGTCGCGTTCCCGGCGCTGCGCCTGGGTTACCTGGTATTGCCGCCTGCGCTGGTGAATGCATTCTCCCGTCGGCGGGCGGTGGATGTGCGGCATTCCGAAGTCAGCACCCAGGCGGTGATGGCCGAGTTCATCGCTGCGGGGCATTTCCAGCGGCACATACGGCGCATGCGTCGGGCCGCCTTGAGTCGGCGCAATACCCTGCTGGCCCACTGGCCTAAAGGTATTCCCGGCGTCGGCAGCCTGCCCGGTGTCGCCGCGGGGCTGCATTTGACGGTTTCAGTCGAGAGTGTGGCCCGCGAACGTGAGTTGGTGGCCCAGGCCGAGGCGGCAGGTGTCGAGATCAATGCCCTGAGCAGCTATTGGCTGCCGGATTCGACCCGGCCGGTGGATGAGCGTGCCGGATTGGTGCTGGGATTTGCCGCTGTGCCGGAGGCGGATATCAAGGCGGCGCTGGTCCGCCTGCGTAATGCCTTCCTGTAGGAGCGAGCCTGCTCGCGATGGACTCGAGAACGAAGCGTTTAACCGGGAAACACCGTTATCGTTAACGACCATCGCGAGCAAGCTCGCTCCTACAGAGGCAGGCGGTGATCAGGTCCCGGACTTGATCTTGGTCCAGGCCCGCGTCCGCGCACGTTCGGCATCACGCGGCAACGGTTGCAGGGTGTAGAGCGTGCCCATCGCCGCTTCGGTCGGGTACAGGTTCGGGTTGTTGCGGATGGCCGGGTCGACCAGTTCCGTGGCGTCCTTGTTCGGGTTCGGGTAGCCGACAAAGTCACTGACCGGCGCGATCACCTGCGGCTGCAGCAAGTAGTTGATGAAGGTGTAGGCGTCTTCCGTGTTCTTCGCGCCCTTCGGAATGGCGAGCATGTCGAACCAGATAGGCGCACCTTCTTTCGGCAGGCGCATGTCGACGATCACGCCGTTCTTGGCTTCCTTGGCGCGGTTGGCGGCCTGGGAGAAGCTGCCGGAATAACCGACCGCGACACAGATGTCGCCGTTGGCAATGTCGGCCATGTACTTCGAAGAATGGAAGTAGGTGACGTAAGGCCGGATCTTCATCAGCAGCGCTTCAGCCTTGTCGTAGTCCGCCGGCTTCTTGCTGTTGGGGTCGAGGCCAAGGTGTTGCAGGGCCAGCGGCAGGATCTCCGATGGCGAGTCGAGCAGGGCGACGCCGCACTGCTTGAGCTTGCTGATGTTCTCTTCCTTGAAAATCAGGTCCCAGCTGTCCACCGGTGCGTTGTCACCCAGCGCGGCCTTGATCTTGGCCGGGTTGAAGCCGATCAGGATGGTGCCGTACATGTACGGCACGGCAAACTTGTTGCCCGGATCGTTGGCCTCGATCAGCTTCATCAGCTTGGGATCGAGGTGGTTCCAGTTCGGCAGTTTGCTGCGATCCAGCGGCTGGAAAACCCCGGCCTCGATCTGCTTGGCGAGGAACACGTTGGACGGCACCACCACGTCGTAGCCGGAGTTGCCGGTCAGCAACTTGGCTTCCAGTGCTTCATTGGTGTCGAAGATGTCGTAGACCAGTTTGGTCTGGGTGTTTTGCGCCTTGAAGTCTTCCAGCGCTTTGGGGGTGATGTAGTCGAACCAGTTGTAGACGCGCAACGTTCGCTCTTCAGCGTGGGCAGCAACGCTGAGCACCGAGGCGCACAGGGCGGGTGCGATAAACCGCTTGAGTCTGTTCATTATTATTGTTTCCTCATTGAGCGCTTTCAAAACCTTCAAGCACGTTCACGGCGTTGATGCCGATTTCCTCGACCGCGTAACCGCCTTCCATCACGAACAGCGTCGGCACGCCGAGCCTGGCGATGCGTTCGCCCATCGCCAGGTAGTCCGGGCTGTCGAGCTTGAATTGGGAGATCGGATCGTCCTTGAACGTGTCGACGCCCAGGGATACCACCACGACATCGGCGCCGTATTTCTCGATCTCTTTGCAGGCCTGTTCCAGCGCCGCGCTCCAGGTGTCCCAAGCGCTGCCGGCGGGCAATGGGTAGTTGAAGTTGAAGCCTTCGCCCGCGCCTTCGCCCAGCTCATCGTCGTAACCGAGGAAAAATGGAAACTCGGCTTCCGGGTGGCCGTGGATCGAGGTGAAGAGCACGTCGCTGCGCTCGTAGAAAATCGATTGCGTGCCGTTGCCGTGGTGGTAATCGACGTCGAGGATCGCGACTTTTTTGTGGCCCTGGTCGAGGAAGGCCTGGGCGGCGATGGCGGCGTTGTTGAGGTAGCAATAACCGCCCATCAAATCGCTGGCGGCGTGATGTCCCGGTGGACGGCACAGGGCGAAAGCACTGCGCGCGCCGCGCTGGATTTCGGCCTGAGCGGTCAACGCGACTTGCGCCGCGCTGTAGGCTGCTTGCCAGGTGCCGGCGGTAATCGGGGCGCCACCGTCGAAGCTGTAGTAACCCAGCTCGCCGTGCAGGCTGGTCGGCTTGATGCGGCGCAAGGTGCGGGCCGGCCAGGTGTAGGGCAGCAAGTCGCCGTCGGTATTGAATTCGGTCCAGCGCGCCCAGGCGCCTTTGAAGAAGTCGAGGTAGTCGCGGCTGTGGATTCGCGCGATCGGGTCGAGGCCGAAATCCTGCGGCACTTCAACCGGGCCGAGGTTCTGCTTTTGCACCCTGGCCAACACGTGGTCGGCACGTGAAGGCATTTCGAAGCAGGGCTTGAGTTGCCCATCGATCAATTCACAACGGCCGTGGTGCAGGTGGTGATCATCCGAGTAGATCGTCAGCATTTCTTGTTCTCCGCAGGCTGATTCGGTTGGCTACAGTCTTGCGGCGCACGACGATTCGGAGAACGGCAGGAAAGGCCAAAAGGGGATTTATGTGGCCAAAATAATTGACCGAAATTCGCCCCTTGTTGGCGCGACGATGCGCCAGCGTTTGGCATGGAATACGGACACTGTGGGAGCGGGCTTGCTCGCGAAGTCGCTCTCTCAGTCAAAGATGCAGTGACTGACACTCCGCTTTCGCGAGCAAGCCCGCTCCCACAGGGATTGTCAGTGGGGCCTGAACTGACTCGGCGCCACACCGCTCCAGCGCACAAACGCATGGCGGAAACTCGCGGTCTCGCTGAACCCCAGCACCTCGGCGATCCGGTAGATCGGCATCTGGTCTTCACACAGCATGTGTTTGGCCTGTTCGAAGCGCAGCTCATCCAGCAGCTCCTGATAGCTACACCCCAGATCCTTGAGGTGCCGACGCAACGTCCGCGCCGAACAATTCATCTGTTCGGCCAGGCCTTCGAGCCCGGGTGCGGCATTGAGTTGCGCGCTGAGCAGCTGGCGAATTCGCCCTAGCCACGCCTGCCGTCCGGTGAACTCGGTGTTCTGTTTGCGGCAGCGCTCGGCCATCGCCTGGTGGGTGATGACGTCGGCGAGCGGCAGGGGTTGGTCGAGCCAGCGTTTGTCAAAGGCAAAGGCATTGTCCCGAGAGGCGAACGTCAGCGGGCAATTGAAGGGTTCGGCATAGGCCGCTTTGTAGTCGGGGGCAGCGTGTTCGAAGCGGGCCGCCAGCAGCGGCAACGAATGACCGAGCAGGTCGTCGCAGATGACTTTCAATGACACCAGGCAGAATTCGGCGTTGAACACCGCGAGTGCCGGGGTCTCCCGGTAATCGGCGGCCACGAACCACACGCGCTCGCCGTCTTCTTCCAGGCTCAGCTCGAAAACTGTTCCCAATAGCGCCGGATAGCGCATCGCCAGACGCAAAGCGTCACCGAAGGTGGCACTGGTGAGCAGCGCATAACCGAGCATGCCGTAGGAAGAAACGTGCATCCGCCGACCCAGCTCCAGGCCGATATCACGCTTGAGCGCGACCGCGTTGGCGCAGACCTGCATCTCCTGATTGGTGGTGATGCGCGTGTCGGCCCGGCTCAGGTCCGCCGCACTGATGCCGCTGCCCGCGAGTAACGCGTCGCTGGACAAGCCTTCGGCCTTGAAGGCATCGAGTACCAGAGAAACGGCATTGAGGGTGGTGAGGTGGGAGTGGAGCATGAGTGGCTTCCAGCCTTGGGATGGCTGGAGACAGCAAATTGTGTGCCGGTCACTTGTAGGAGCCAGCTTGCTGGCGATGGTCGCGAACGATAACGCTGGCAGCCTGACCCCCGCCGCGAACTTTCGTCCATCGCGAGCAGGCTCGCTCCCACAGGTGTTTTGTGTGGTATCAGATGAGTTCGCCGCAGAGGTCGAGTTCGACGAGGCGCCGCACTTCAGCCGTATCGAGCCCCGCTCCCAGCAAGCCATGCAACTTGCCGAACGCCGCTTCCCGGGTCATGCCGCCACCGGAGAGCACGCCAACCCCGCGCAACCGGCTGCCAGCTTCGTACACATCCAGCTCGACGCCACCTTCATGGCACTGTGTCACCGCAACCACCACCACGCCGTTGTCCCGTGCCCGCGCCAGCGCGGCGAGGAACTCGGGGTTGTCGCCAGGTCCGGTGCCGCTGCCGTAGCATTCCAGCACCAGGCCCTGAATGCCGCTGTTCAGTACGCCATCGAGCTGCTCGGCGCCAATGCCGGGGAACAACGGCAACACGGCGACGTTCGCCAGTTGCTTGCGCTGGTTGTAGTTCAACGCGGCCGGCAGCGAAGGCGCCTTCGCACCACCGCCCTGGCGTTCCAGACGCTTGAACGGGTGGCGACCGAAACTGCGCACCTTCGCGCAATGGGTCGGGTCCAGCAGCTCGCCGTGGAAGTACAGATGAACCCCCGGTGCCAGGCCTTGGCCCAACGCGACCAACGCACCGCCGAGGTTCTCCCAGGCATCGCTGTCGGTCACGCCGGCCGGTAGCATCGAACCGGTAAAGCACACGCGGGCCTGCAGGCCGAGCAATTGAAAACTCATGGCCGCGGCGCTGTAAGCCAGGGTGTCGGTGCCGTGGAGGATCAGCACGCTGTCGCAGCCCTGCACGTCCACCGCGTCGACCACCGCCTCGCGCAATTGCTGCCAATACGCCGGGGACATGTTGGCGCTGTCGATCAGCGGCGACATCTCGCGAAAGCGCCACTGCGGCACCAGCAGCTCAGGCTGGCTGTGCAGGTAATCGCGCATCCGCGCTTCGAAACCGGATGCCGGAGCCAGGCCGTTGGCGCTGGCTTGCATGCCGATGGTGCCGCCGGTGTAGAGCACCATGACGTGCTGGGCGGCAGGGTAGGTCGAGGAATTCATGGAGCTGCTCCGAGAACGATGGGTTCCCGTG
>NZ_JANLOD010000072.1 GCF_025466085.1 Pseudomonas sp. 14P_8.1_Bac3 | reverse complement strand
CCCCCCCCCCCGCCGCCCCCCCCCGCCCCCCCCCCCCCCCCCCCCCCCCCCCCCCCCCCCCCCCCCCCCCACCCACAGGCGCTGCTCCAGGTACAGGGTTCAAAGCGGAAAACCCCGTTTTGGCAGATAGCCGGTACGGCAAAGTGCTTGCACAAAGTTTGGAATACCATAATATGATATTCCATAGACCGGACGACCATCACTGGCCCGCCGGACCTACTGCTCCCGATAGGCGGGCATTCGAAAGCCCCGCTCATAAACACAACAATGAGGGCGTGAAAATGGTGTTGAACAAACGTGCGACCGCAGTACTTTTCGCGGGACTGCTGAGCGTGACCAGCCAGGCGTTGCTGGCGGCGGAAAGCGTCAACTTCGTCAGCTGGGGCGGTAGCACCCAGGATGCGCAGAAGCAGGCCTGGGCCGATCCGTTCAGCAAGGCCAGCGGCATCACCGTGGTCCAGGATGGCCCGACCGACTACGGCAAACTCAAAGCCATGGTCGAAAGCGGTAACGTGCAATGGGACGTGGTCGATGTCGAAGCCGACTTCGCCCTGCGCGCCGCTGCCGAAGGCCTGCTCGAACCCCTCGACTTCACGGTGATCCAGCGCGACAAGATTGACCCGCGATTTGTTTCCGATCACGGCGTCGGTTCGTTCTTCTTTTCCTTCGTCCTCGGCTACAACGAAAGCAAGCTAGGCGCCAGCAAACCCCAGGACTGGTCCGCGCTGTTCGACACCAAGACCTACCCCGGCAAACGCGCCCTCTACAAATGGCCAAGCCCTGGCGTGCTCGAACTGGCGCTGCTGGCGGATGGCGTCGCCGTCGACAAGCTCTACCCGCTGGACCTGGATCGCGCCTTCAAGAAACTCGACACCATCAAGAAAGACATCGTCTGGTGGGGCGGCGGCGCGCAGTCGCAACAGCTGCTGGCCTCCGGCGAAGCGAGCATGGGTCAGTTCTGGAACGGCCGGATCCACGCCTTGCAGGAAGACGGCGCGCCAGTGGGCGTGAGCTGGAAACAGAACCTGGTCATGGCCGACATTCTGGTCGTGCCCAAAGGCACGAAAAACAAGGCCGCGGCGATGAAGTTCCTGGCCAACGCGAGCAGCGCCAAGGGACAGGCCGACTTCTCCAACCTGACCGCCTATGCCCCGGTCAACGTCGACAGCGTGGCGCGCCTGGATTCGGTGCTGGCACCTAACCTGCCGACCGCTTACGCCAAGGATCAAATCACTCTCGATTTCGCGTACTGGGCCAAGAACGGTCCGGCCATCGCGACACGGTGGAACGAATGGCTGGTCAAATGAAAATGACGGCAACAGCCTCCCGTCAACCGACACCGACCGGGAGCGCCGCTGGCGCCCTCGGGGCGGTTCCCGGCAAAGCGGCGGCGATGAATCAAGCCCCTTCACTGGCGCAGCGCTGGCGCGGATCGAGCAACCTGATCCCCGCCCTGCTGTTCCTCGGTCTGTTCTTCCTGGCGCCGCTGATCGGGCTGTTGCTGCGGGGTGTACTGGAGCCGGTACCGGGCCTGGGCAACTACGAACAACTGTTCGCCAACTCGGCGTATGCCCGGGTCTTGCTCAACACCTTCTCGGTGGCGGGCCTGGTGACACTGTTCAGCCTGCTGCTGGGCTTTCCACTGGCCTGGGCGATCACCCTGGTGCCCCGTGGCTGGGGTCGCTGGATTCTCAACATCGTGCTGCTGTCGATGTGGACCAGCCTGCTCGCCCGCACCTATTCCTGGCTGGTGCTGCTGCAAGCCTCGGGGGTGATCAACAAGGCGTTGATGGCCATGGGCATCATCGATCAGCCGCTGGAGATGGTGCATAACCTCACCGGCGTGGTGATCGGCATGAGCTACATCATGATCCCGTTCATCGTGCTGCCCTTGCAGGCGACCATGCAGGCCATCGATCCGATGATCCTGCAAGCGGGCTCGATCTGCGGCGCCAGTCCGTGGACCAACTTCTTCCGGGTGTTCCTGCCGCTGTGCCGGCCGGGACTGTTCTCCGGCGGCCTGATGGTGTTCGTGATGTCGCTGGGTTACTACGTCACCCCCGCTCTGTTAGGTGGTGCGCAGAACATGATGCTGCCCGAATTCATCATTCAGCAGGTGCAGTCGTTCCTCAACTGGGGCCTGGCCAGCGCCGGTGCCGCGTTGCTGATCGTCATCACGCTGGTGCTGTTCTACTTCTACCTGAAGCTCCAGCCGGAATCCCCGGTTGGCGCCAGCAACGCGAGGTAAGCCATCATGCTCCTGACCCCCAATGCCATGAGCCGGCGCATGCGTTTCGGCCTGTATTTCACCACGGGCCTGATCGCGTTGTTCCTGCTGTTGCCGATTGTGTTCATCGTGCTGCTGTCGTTCGGTTCCTCGCAGTGGCTGGTGTTCCCGCCACCGGGCTGGACGCTGAAATGGTACGGCCAGTTCTTTTCCAATGCGGACTGGATGAACGCGGCGATGGCCAGCCTCAAGGTCGCGGTGTTGACTACGTTCTTCGCCGTGGCGCTCGGTCTGCCCACCGCGTTTGCCCTGGTGCGTGGACGCTTCCCAGGACGGGAAATGCTCTACGGCCTGTTCACCCTGCCGATGATCGTGCCGCTGGTGATCATCGCGGTGGCGGTGTACGCGCTGTTCCTCAAGCTGGGCTACACCGGGACGATGTTCGCGTTCGTGGTCAGCCACGTCATCGTGGCGCTACCGTTCACCATCATCTCGATCATCAACTCGCTGAAGCTGTTCGATCAGTCGATCGAAGACGCGGCGGTGATCTGCGGCGCCTCGCGCCTGCAAGCGGTGTTCAAGGTGACCTTTCCGGCGATTCGCCCAGGGATGGTGGCCGGCGCTCTCTTCGCCTTCCTGGTCTCGTGGGATGAAGTGGTGCTGAGCGTGATGATGGCCAGCCCGACCCTGCAAACCCTTCCCGTGAAAATGTGGACCACCCTGCGCCAGGACCTGACGCCTGTGATCGCCGTCGCCTCGACGCTGCTGATCGGCCTCTCTGTCCTGGTCATGGTGATCGCCGCCGTCCTTCGCCGGCGCAATGAAATCAGCGCCTGAGCGCCAGGAGTACGACATGAGTGCAGTGATCAAAGATACCGCGCAGCAAAATGACCAACCTCTGGTGAGCCTGCGCAACCTGAACAAGTACTACGGCGAATTTGCCGCCGTGGATGACATCTCGCTGGACATCAAGGACGGTGAATTCCTGACCTTCCTCGGTTCCAGCGGCTCTGGCAAAAGTACGACGCTGTCGATGCTCGCCGGCTTCGAAACCCCGAGCAGCGGCGAGATCCTGGTCAACGGTCAATCGCTGGTCAACGTACCGCCGCACAAGCGCGACATTGGCATGGTGTTCCAGCGTTATTCGCTGTTCCCGCACCTGTCGGTCCGCGACAACATCGCCTTCCCGCTGGCGATTCGCAAACTGGCCAGCGCTGAACGTGAGCGTCGGGTCGATGCCATGCTCAAACTGGTGCAACTCGAACAGTTCGCCCATCGCCGCCCTTCGCAACTGTCCGGTGGCCAGCAGCAACGGGTCGCCATTGCCCGGGCGCTGGTCTACGAGCCGCGCATCCTGTTGATGGATGAGCCGCTGGGCGCACTCGATAAAAAGCTGCGTGAAGACTTGCAGGACGAGTTGCGCCAACTGCATCGGCGCCTCGGGATCACCATCGTCTACGTGACCCACGATCAGGAAGAGGCCATGCGTTTGTCACAGCGCATTGCGATTTTCAGCCACGGCAAGATTGTCGGGCTGGGCAGTGGTTATGACCTGTACCAGAACCCGCCGAACGCGTTCGTGGCGTCGTTTTTGGGTAACTCGAACTTCCTCAAGCTCAAGGCTCAGGGCAATGCGGTGGCGGCGTTCGAGGGGCAGTCGTTGTCGATTCGACTGACTCCCGGGTTGCAGACCGACCAGGACGTGTTGCTGATGGTGCGGCCGGAGAAGGCGCTGGCGCTGAGCGTCGAGCAGGCGGCCCAAGATTCGCTTTTGGCCGGGTGGAACGAGGTGTCGGCGATAGTCGGTGAGGTGCTGTTTTTGGGTGAGAGTCAGACGTGCACGGTGAAAACGCTGGGTGGCACTTCGATGACGGTCAAGGCGCTGTCGGCTGCGGGGATGCCGCTGAAGACCGGGGATCCGGTGCGGGTGCGCTGGGCGACGGCGGACGCTTGTGTGTATACCGAGTGGGCAGAAAGTGATTTGAACAAGGCGGCCGGGGCGCATTGATCGCTTTGGCGGCCGGTGGCTTTTTGGGCCATCGCGAATAAAGAGAGTCACCCTCGGGTCGCTGCAACGTCGGGTTGTGGCGGCCCTTTTTTTTGCTGGCTGATCGGGGAATATCCGTTGCTGAGGTAACGGCTACTGGCGGTTCCACACTTGCAGTGGGCGGCGTTCCGACGATGATCGTCAACGACTGGTTCAACGTGGCGCACGTTCTTCCATCGCCAGCAAGCTGGCTCCCCGCTGGAACACATGCGCGGCGAAGCGGCCGTACGCTGCTTTGTCGGCGCGCTGATCGGGCTTTGGTTGTGGTGGGTGCGGCATGACTATCCGAACTCGGCGCAAGAGATGACCGAGACCTTCGACAGCCTGATGAACAACGGCACATGGCCGCCGGACAACACCCCGCGCCAGTGACAGGATCAGGAGGCACAGGCCATGATCAGGAACTGGCGAAAGGCCTGGGTGGGTGCTGACAAGCGGTTATCCGGCAGCCAGATCAGGCCCAGTTCCATCGGCGGAATCACGTCCACCAGCGGCCGGACCTCGATCTTCTTGCCTTCCAGTGACCAGGCGCGATAGAGCATGTCCGAGAGAATGGTGACGCCGAAACCATGCCCCACCAGCCCGCGTAAGGCCTCCATGGAAGAGGTGCGAAAAGCGACTTTCGGCGCCAGTCCACGGGATTCCCAGGGAAACAATCGCCAGGCCCAGGTCGAGGTCGCCGTTGCTCAAAGCGGCTTCGATGCTCTGGCGGTCCATGTCGACCAGGTCGATCTCGACCTGCGGGTAGCTGCGCTTGAAGCGCGCCAGCAACGCCGGCAGAAAATAGCCCAGTACCGTGTAAGAGGCGCCGACACGCACAGTGCCGTGCATGGCGTGGCCGAGAAACAGCGGCTCACTGAGCGCGTCCTGCAGGGTGTCGAGAATGTGTCGCGCATGCTGCGCGAACTTGTTGCCTTCCGCAGTCAGCGCCACGCCATGGGGCAAGCGGTCGAACAGGCTGACACCCATGGACTGCTCCAGATGCAACACCGCGGCCGTGATCGCCGACTGCGAAACATGCGCCTTGAGTGCCGCCTGGGAAAACTGGCCAGCGTCGGCGGCAGCCACGAAATAGCGCAGCTGGCGCATGGAAATGTCATTGCCTTTTGTCATCTGATTTTCTGATACCTGCCGCCTGAATATATGAAACAGCTCGGTCCACGCGCTGGTTACACTCGGGTCCGGGTAGCTGCCCTGACGTATCGTTACGCCTGGCCGGCCGCATTGCGGAACAGCACCAGCTCTTCGCCACCGTAGGCTACGGCCAACGGTGTTTGGTCATTCACGGCTTCGGAAAGCGCCATGGCCCACCAGCCAGGAGTCGTCATCGGTTCGCCTCATTTTTTGTTGTTTTTCGGGCAGCTGCAGGTATCGCGATTAGCGCAACGTTAGACGGTCAACGCGAAGCGGGCAACATAAAAATGCACAGATATCAGATTAATGATCATATCTTAAACAAAAACAGCTTCACCGAAGGGCCTGGAGCCGACCTATGCATAAGCATCGTCCGTTCGGAGTATGACTTTTTCGCGGAAAAACATTAGTGAACATTTTTCTGATTAATGATCAAAAATTTGCAAAAAATGGCTGGCGGAAAATTCATAAGCCTCATTACTATGAGCTTGCTCAGTTAATTTCAGGCGCTCTGACGATGACTCGATCCACCCTCGGCTTTGTCCTTCATGACGTAGCCCGCTTGATGCGTAAACGCTTCGAACAGCGGGCCCGCGCAGCCGGCCTCACACGCTCGCAATGGCAAGTGCTTGCCAAGCTGTCCGTGCATGAGGGCATTCACCAGAAAGGCCTGGCCGACCTGCTGGAAATAGAGTCGGTCACGTTGGTGCGCCTGCTCGACAAAATGCAGGAGCGCGGTTTGATCGAGCGCCGCAACCATCCCACCGACCGCCGTTTTACCTTGCTGTTCCTCACCCCCACTGCCCACCCGCTGCTGCAGTTCATGCGCACCATAGGTGAACAGACCCGGGTGGAAACCATGGTGGACTTTTCCGCTCAGGAGCACGACCAATTGCTGCAGTACCTCGAACGGATGCGCGAACATTTATTGACGGCCTGCAGCCAGCCCGTGGATCAACCCGTCGCTTGCGCGGCGCCTGAGGTGAAACATGGCTGAGTCCACCTTGCAGCGTCCTGCGGTGCATGCCGAAGCCCGGCCGATCGATCCACCGGAAAAACCTCAAATGCAGATGCCCGAGGCGCCAACCCCTGACAGTTCCGTGCAGGGACCGCCTGACGCGGCACGGCAACGCTGGCGCAGCGGATTGTTTCTGCTGGCACCGCTCGCCGTCGTGGCGAGTGCCGTCTGGTACGTAGTGGGCGGCCAGGTGGTCAGCACCGACAACGCTTACATTCAGGCTGAACGGGTCGGTGTGTCCACGGATGTGGCCGGGATCGTGGCGGCCATCGAGGTGACTGACAACCAGGTCGTGCGCAAGGGCCAGGTGTTGTTTCGCCTGAAAGCCGAACCCTTTGAGATCGCCTTGGCCAGCGCCACCGCGCAACTGGAAAACGCACGCAACCAGATCCTCTACCTCAAGGCCAGCTACAACCAGTCGCTGGCCGAGATTGCCCAGGCGGAAGCCCGGCTGCCGTACTTCCAGACCAATCTCCAACGCCTGGAAAAGCTGGTCAGCGTGGCTGCCGTATCAAAAACCCTCTACGACGACGCCCGCCAGGACCTCGACAACACCCGCCAACAGGTGTCAGTCGCGAAAGCCCAGGCCGCCGCGGCATTGGCCCAACTGGGTGGGCGGCTGGACAGGCCTCTGGAGCAGCACCCGTCCTACCTGCAAGCGAAAGCGGCGCTCAATGAAGCCGAACGCAACCTGCGTAACACCGTGGTGACCGCGCCGTTCGATGGCGTGGTGACCAACGTTGACGCGCTGCAAGTGGGCGCTTACCTGCAACCGCCACAGTCGGGCTTCAGCCTGGTGTCCAGCGAGCGCCTGTGGGTGGCCGCCTCACCGAAAGAAACCGAGCTGACCAACGCTCATGCCGGCCAGGGCGTCTCCATCGAGGTCGACACCTACCCCGGTGTCATCTGGCACGGCACCGTGGAAAGCATCAGCCCGGCCTCCAGTTCGAGCTTTTCGCTGCTGCCGGCGCAGAACACCACGGGCAACTGGGTCAAGGTCGTGCAGCGTATTCCGCTGCGGATCCGTATCGACGATGCGGCCGGCAAACCGGCGCTGCGCCATGGCATGAGCGCCGTGGTAGAGATCGATACCGGCACCGCCCGCGGCCTGCCGAAACCGTTGAGCAACCTGTTCGCCCGCCATCATGAGTGAAGCATCCGGGCCGCTGCCGCCCTCACCGCTGCGGATGCTGATCACGCTTTGCGTGGTCCTGGCCGTGGTCATGCAAGCGCTGGACACCACCATCGCCAACGTCGCCCTGCCCTATATGCAAGGCAGCGTGTCGGCCAGCGCCGATCAGATCAACTGGGTGCTGACCTCGTACATCGTCGCCACGGCGATCATGACGCCGCCCTCGGCATTCCTCGCCCGGCGCTTCGGTCGCAAGCGCGTGCTGCTGTGGTCGATCTTTGGTTTTGTACTGGCGTCGGTGCTCTGCGGTATTGCCCGCTCCCTGGAAGAAATCATTCTGTTCCGCCTGCTGCAAGGGCTGGCAGGCGCTGCCCTGGTTCCGTTGTCGCAAGGCATTCTGCTGGATATCTACCCGCTGAAAGACCGTGGCTCGGCCGTGGCCCTGTTCGGCGTCTCGGTGATGGTCGGCCCGGTGCTGGGGCCGATGCTCGGCGGCTGGCTGACGGAGCACCTCAGCTGGCGCTGGGTGTTCTTTATCAACTTGCCGATCGGGTTGCTGGCCTTTATCGGCATGACCCGCTTCATTCGCGAAACCCCGGCCGACCGCACCGCGCGCCTTGACTGGCTGGGCTTTGGCTCGCTCAGCGTCGCCATCATGGCGATTCAATTGTTCCTCGACCGCGGGGAGCAACTGGGCTGGTTCGACTCAGGGGAAATCATCATCGAGGCCCTGGTCGCCGCCGTCGCTTCGTACATTTTCCTCGTCCACACCTTCACCCACGACAAGCCCTTTATCAGCCTTAAACTGTTCAAGGACCGCAACTACTCGGTAGCGGTCGTGTTCATCTTCATCATTGGCATTACCTATCTGGCGTCGCTGGCGCTGATGACGCCTTACCTGCAAACCCTGATGGGCTACCCGGTGCTCACCGCTGGCCTGGTCATGGGCCCGCGCGGCCTGGGGACGATGCTGAGCATGTTCCTCGCCGGCAAGATCATGGGCAAAGTCGACATTCGCTGGATTTTGTTCTGCGGCCTGGCGCTGTCCGCGTGGTCGATGTACATGATGACCGGATGGACGCCGGCGGTATCGATCGACACCATCATCTACGTGGGCTTCATCCAGGGCGCGAGCCTCGGGCTGCTGTTCGTCCCGCTGACCACCATCGCCTTCACCACCCTGCCCCCGCATCTGCGCGGCGAAGCCACGGGCCTGTACAACCTGTCACGCAATGTCGGCTCAAGCGTCGGCATCTCGATCGTGACAGTGCTGCTGGCACAAAACACCCAGATCAACCATGCGGAAATCGGTGCCTATGTGACACCGTTCAACCGCCTGTTCTACGCCTGGCCGGTGAGCGCCCAGCTCAACCCGTTAACCGCCAGCGGGCGTGCGGCGCTGGATGGCATGATCACCGTGCAGGCCAGCTGGATTGCCTACCTGGATGACTTCAAGCTGCTGATGCTGCTGTCCATCGGGATCATGCCGCTGTTGCTGATATTCCGCACGCCGAAGAGTCAGGCAAGCCCCCCGCCTGACGATCAGGTCTCGAAGCGAAACCGTCCCACTGCCAGGCTCAGCTCGTCGGACAGTTCACGCAGCGAGACCACGGCCCTTGATACCTGATGGGTGATCGCATCACCCTCGCCAGCCATGCGTGAGATGTGCTCGACGTTCTCCACGATGCCGCGCCCGCCTTCGCTCTGCACGCTCACCGCGTCGGCGATCCGGTCCACCCCGCGCGTGGAGTCGCCGACCAGTTCCGTTGCCTGCTGCAGGGTGCTTTCCAGCTCGCTCAGCAGTCGGCCGCTGTCGTCCAGAGCGACCGTGCCGGCGCGCAACGCTTCGTCGACCACCTCGGACTGGCTCTCCAGCTTCATCGTCAACTGATTGATCGAGTTGGCGGCCAGCGCCGAGCGCTGCGCCAGGTTGCGCACTTCGTCAGCCACCACGCTGAAACCGCGTCCGCTCTCGCCGGCCCGGGCCGCCTCGATCGCCGCGTTGAGCGCGAGCATGCTGGTCTGCGCCGAGAGGTCCTTGACCTGACCGATGCTGGCGGTGATTGCCGTGGTGCTTTCGACGAAGTCGCCCACCGAACCGCGGATGGCCGAGAAGGCAAGGCGCACGCTGTCGATTTTCTCGAGCAGCCGCGACAACGCCAGGTGCCCGTCTTCGGCCCCCGCAAACTGGCCTCGGCACAGCTGCGCAGGCTTTCCGCATGGCTGGAGATCGCGGCAATCCCGTCGCTCATCTGCTCGATGGTCATCGACACCGCGCCAACCGCTCCGGCCTGCGCCGTAGAACTCTCGGCCACGCGTGCCGAGGTGCCGACCAGTTCCTCTGCCGAGGCGCCGACCGAGGCCGCGACGGCGGCGACCTGGCGCATGGCCTGCTGGAAGCTGTCGATGAGTTGGTTGAACGCCTGCGCCGTGTGCGCCACCTCGTCTCGCCCCATCACCCGCACGCGCCGGGTCAGGTCACCATCGCGCATCTCGATCGACGCCTGCTCAATCTCACGGATGGGCCGAATGATCTGCGCGCGCAACAACAGACTGGCGAGGACGGCCAGTGCACTGGCAATCAGCAGCACCGTGACCAGCATCCGTGACACCTGCCGTTGCATGGCGCCCGCCTCGGCGAACGCAGCGGAGGTCAGTTCCGCCTGCAGGCCCAGCAGACGATTGAATTGCCCTTGCAACCCGTTGTTGTCGGCGCGCACCCGCCCGAGCAGAGAGGCGGCCTGGACTTGATCGCTCAACGCTGTGCGCTTGAATTCCTCCAGGCCTTCACCCACCACCGCGGCCTGATCCTGCACCGCGCGATAGAGCTCCTTCTCTTCCTCGCCCAGACGTGTTTCGCGGGCCACCTTGTCGAGCCCGGCCCGCATGTCGTCGACGCTGGCCTGCATGTCCTCAAGGTAGGATTCCAGTTCTTCGGCGGACGCCTGGCCGCTGGATTCAAGGATGCGCGAGCCAGTGGCATAGGCACCGACCATCGCGGCCTGGGAAGCAGACGACGTCTCCAGTACCTGGCGATATTGCTGGAAACGCAACTGGTCGATTTCCTCGATAACCGCCTGCTGCCTGGCCAGCCCGTAATAGGCCATACCCGAGACAACCAGCAGAGCGAGCACAAATAACGCCGGCAGCATCAGGAGCTTGGCGCCAATGGAAAGGCTTTTCAGGAGTGACATGTGGAGTTCCGTTTTTGTTTTTATAGGACGTGTCTGAGCGAGCAAGTGGCTCGCTTTATTCTTTATACAGTATTTGATTCTATTATCAGAATGATAGTAAAAAATGCCGGGGGTGCGAATTCCCATCCGGAGTGAATGGCGGAATCGGGATCACACCAACACCTGTAGGAGCCAGCATGCTGGCGATGGTTTCAAAGACGGCGCGTTCATTCAGGCAGCCCGCGTCAGCGTTAACGACCATCGCGAGCGAGCTCGCTCCTACAGTGGATCGGGCGCACAAACCGGCATTCGCCTGCTGTTTGGTCGTGGTCAGCAGGCTGTTCGAGCAAGAATCCGCAGCGTTCGAGTACTTTTTTCGAGCCTGCGTTCTCCGGGTAGACATACGCAACCAGCTGCGTGAGTTGCCAACGTGATTGTGCCTCGTGGATCAGCTGTTGCAGCGCCAGCGTGGCCAGTCCCTGCCCACAAACGCGTTGACCTACCCGGTAGCCAACTTCCGCGGAACGCGCCGGCGAGTTGATGCTTTTCAGATTGGCTCGGCCGACTATTTTTCCACTGTCATCCTCGATAACCAACGGGTGCCAGGCGCCACGAGCGAAATCGAGCAGATAGTGTTCAATGTGATGGGCGACACCCTGCAATGAGTAAAAAGCAGGATCGCGCGCGTCGATGTGAGATTCGAACCATTCACGGTTCTCGATTTCGAACGCGAGCAACGCCGCGGTATCCGTGCTTTTCAGCTCGCGAACCCTGAATTTGCTCATCCACCCCATCTCCTTTGTGTCAGGCCGAAAGCAGGCCCGGGAGAGACTATCAGAGGGGCTTATCCCTGTCCGCTCGGGCCAGGCGACCGCTATCCATTTTTTGCCGCGCGACCCTCATCGATACGATCCACCACCGCGTTCCTCGAGAACCCGTTCGCGTAACGTATCGAGAAACAGCTTGAGCACCGGCGAGTCATCGTCAGCGCGATAAGTGACGTACAGCGGCACCTCCGGCAAGGCTGGGGTCAGGCGGCGGAACACCAGCCCGGCAGGCGCCATCTGCTCGATGGACGCCGGCAATAACGCCACGCCGAAGCCGGCGCGTACCAGACTGAGCAGGGTTTGTACCTCGATGACCTGCTGACGGATATGAGGGGTGAAACCCGACTTGATGCAGCACTGAAAGAGAAAATCGGCAAACCGCGACTGCTTGAGCTCCAGCGCCACAAAAGGCTCCTGCGCCAGGTCCGCGGGCGCCAGGCTTTCGCGCTGGGCCAAGGGATGATCGACCGGCATCACCACGCGAATCGGCTCGTAGATCAGCAGTTCATTGCGCAACTGCGGATCGTCATAGCCGACCCTGAATACACAGGCATCGATGCGTTTTTCCTTCAACGCCGCGACCTGAGCCGCCGGTGTCATTTCATGCAGGCGCCAGGACACCTGAGGATAGCGCTCGCGGAACAGGTGCAACGCCCCCGGCAGCACGCCCACCATGACCGAACTGATCATGCCGATTTCCAGCTCCCCCAACTGGCCCCGTCCGGTCTGACGGGTCAGGTCCAGTGCGCGGTTCAGTTGTTCGAATACCAGCGGTGCCTGTTCCTTGAGCATCTGCCCGGCCGCGGTCAGCTCGACCCGGTGATGGCTGCGCTCGAACAGCGGCGTGCCCAGTTCCTCCTCCAGCAGGCGAATCTGCTGGCTCAGCGGCGGCTGGCAGATGTGCAGACGCGTGGCGGCCCGGCCAAAGTGCAGCTCCTCGGCAAGGGCCATGAAATACCGCAGCAGGCGCAGGTCCATGACGGCTTAGCCCAGGGTCAGTGGCGTCGAGCGCTGGCGCACGCCGGTCAGGCTGAACAGGGCATTGGCGATGGCCGGGGCCACCGACGGGCTGCCCAGTTCACCGACGCCGCCGGGTTTGCCCGGCTCACCGTCCAGCACCAGGATGTCTACCGTCGGCATGTCGGACATGCGTGTCACCCGATAGTCATGAAAGTTGCTCTGCACGACCCGGCCCTGCTTGATGTCCATGCGATCGAACAGCGCATGACCCAGCCCCCACATCAATCCGCCGTAGATCTGTTCTTCGACACCGCCCGGCGATACCGCCAGGCCGCAATCGACCACGCAGGTGAGCTTCTCGACCTTCACCACCCCGTCCTTTTTCGACAGCCGCGCGACCACCGCGATGAAGCTGGTGTACCCCTGGTTGGTGGCGATCCCCAATGCCGTGCCTTCCGGCAACGGTTCGCCCCAACCAGCGCGTTCGGCAGCGTTTTTCAGCACCGCGACGTGTCGAGGCCGGTCGTGCATGTGGGCCAGGCGAAAGGCCAAAGGGTCCTGCCCGGCACCATGGGCCAGTTCATCCATGAAGCTTTCCACGGCGAACACGTTGGGAATGAAACTGACTGAGCGATACCAGCCGCTGGGCACGTTGCTTTCATGCTTGACCCAGGCCAGGTCCAGGTTCGCCGGGCGATAGGCGAAGTCCCACGCGGTGATGGCTTCGGTGGTGCTGTAGTCCATGTGGTCCGAACGCTCGAAGTACCCTGGCTCCCACTGCTCCGGCGAAGCCGGCGACACCGCGTCGAGTTGCAACGCGGTCAAGCGTCCCTCGGCGTCCAGCGCCCCTTTGGCCCGGTGCAACGTGGCCGGGTGCATGAACAGCGAACGCATTTCATCTTCACGGCTGTTCATCAGCTTGACCGGCACCTTCGCCTGTTGCGCCAGGTAGGCCACTTCGAACAACCAGTACTTGGCCTCCCGCGCACCGAAACTGCCACCGGACACCAACTCGTTGATGGTGACCTTGTCCTTGGCGATCCTGCATACCGTTTCGGCGGCCTCAAGCGCCGACGACGGCACCTGCACGCCGCCCCAGTAGGTGATGGCGTTGTTCGAGACCTGCGCGGTGATGCACACCGGCTCCAGCGGGTTTTGCACCTTGTAGGGCATGCGATAGTCGGCTTCGAGCAGCCTGGCGGCGTTCGGCCACTGCTCGGCGACATTTCCCGCCGCCAGTGCGGATACCCGCTGTGCAGCCGGGTCGTCGATGGCCGCTGCTTGCACCGTGGCCAATTGATCACTGTCGAAACCGGCCAGGGGCGATTCGCTCCATTGCACGTTCAACACCGCTCGCCCCTGATGGGCAGCCCAGTAAGTGTCAGCCAGGACCGCGACACCTTCCTGATTGCCGCCGAGTACGTCGGGGCGGCCCGGGATCGCAATGACCTTGCGCACGCCCGGCACCTGCAACGCGGCATTGGAATCCACGGCCAGCACTTTCGCACCGACCACGGGAGCGCGCTGGATCACCGCCACCAGCATCTGCGGCAGCACGACGTCGATGCTGTATTTGAAGCGCCCACACACCTTGGCCGCCGCATCCCGCTTGTGCCGCAATTTGCCGATGTATTGGAACTGCGCCGGGTCCTTCAGCGTGACCTTGGCCGGTGCCGACAAATGCGCAGCCTCGGCCGCCAATTCACCGTAGCCGAGGCTGCGCTGGCTGGCGCCATGCACAACCCGTCCCTCTTCAGTCGTACAACTGTCGGGGCCGACGTTCCACCGCTTCGCCGCGGCCGTCAGTAACAGGGTACGAGCCGTGGCGCCGGCCATCCGCAAGCGCTGGTATTCCAGTGACACGCTGGTGCTGCCGCCAGTGGAATAGACCTTCCAGACCGGGTGAATGTAGGCCTCGAAAAACGGGTTTTCAGGCGAAATGACCTGTACGGTCATCGGATTCACATCCAGCTCTTCGGCCACGCATGCCGCCAGCGCGGTGTGGGTGCCGGTGCCGGAGTCGTGTTTGTGCACTACCAATTTCACCGTGCCGTCGGGCATCACCCGGACCCAGGCATTCGGTTCGAATTCACCTGACGGCAACGGGGCCTTGGGGTCCGCCGCCGCTATGCCCAAAGGCAGATAAAACGCAATCGCCAGACCGGCAGTGAGCGTGGTCGCCTGCTTGAGAAAAAGCCGGCGCGGCAGGTCGATCCGAGTGTCATCGATAAAAGACATCACGCCTCCTTGGGCGCAGCCGCGGCGCGCTTGATGGCTTTGTTGATTCGCCCGTAAGTGCCACAGCGGCACAGATTGCCGGACATGGCGTTGCGGATCGAGTCATCGGTGACCGCCGCTCCGGTGGCGAGCAACGCAGCCGCGGACATGAGCTGACCGGATTGACAGTAACCGCATTGCGGCACATCTTCGGCAACCCAGGCCAATTGCAGCGGGTGCTGTTCGGTGGGTGACAGGCCTTCGATGGTGGTGATGCTGTGCCCCGCCACGGCAGCGACCGGCAGTTGGCAGGAACGTACCGCGACGCCGTCCAGGTGCACGGTGCAGGCACCACACAGGCCCATGCCGCAACCGAACTTGGTGCCGGTGAGTTTCAAGTGGTCTCGCAACACCCATAACAAGGGCGTGGAGGGCGACGGTTCGACCAGCTCGTGTCGTTCGCCGTTTACCGTGAATTCGATCATTGTCAGGCTCCAGGAGAGCGGCCCGTCTTTGTGCGGGCCTGGTCGCCGATTATTGGGAGCCCGGGCAAAAACCGGCCAGCGACGTTTTCTGCCATCCTGTGTAAGTAGGACTAACAGCATGTACAAGCGATACCCGTCGGTGCAGTCCATGAGTGCCTTTATCCAGGCGGCTCGCAGCGGAAGCTTCTCCAGCGCCGCGCGCAAGCTCGACCTGACCCACAGCGCGATCAGCCAGCAGATTCGCAGCCTGGAAGACTTCATCGGCCAGCCGCTGTTCGTCCGTGAAGGTGGCGGCAGCAACCTGACCGACGCCGGGCAATTGTTTGCCAGCGTGCTGTCCGACGGCCTTGCGCAAATCGACCGGGCGCTGTCGTCGGTGAAAAATCGCAGCATCGCGCAACGGTTGACCATCGATATCGACAGTGAACTGGCGCAAAGCTGGCTCAATCCGCGCTTGCCGGAGCTGCTCGAATTATTGCCTGACCATGAAGTGGTGTTGCTGTCGATGCCGCGCTCGGACCGCAGTTCGTTCGAACGGGTGGACCTGGCGCTGCGCTATGGCTACGGCGATTGGGACGACGGTGAAATGACCCAGATTTGCGAAGACAGCGTGCGGGCCGTCGCCTCGCCTGCCCTGCTGCAACGCCATGGTTTGCAGGTGCCCATCACGCCGGCGCAGGTGCTGGAATTGCCGTTGCTGGGGTACACGCGCAGGTCGTGGATTCCCTGGTTGGACGCCGCCGAAATGGCGCCGAGCGAACCGGCGGCACGGGTGATTTTCGATAACGCCGCCAACCTGATCGCCGCTGCCGAAGCCGGGGTCGGCGCGGGACTGGTGCGCGGGTTGCTCGCGGCGGATGCATTGCGCTCCGGGCGCCTGGTGGAGCTGAACGAGGCGAAGATTGCGGCGCACTACAATCTCTACGCGGTATGGCCGCCGGGTCAGGCCGAGCGGGTGGCGCCGGTGGTTGAAGTGATCAAGCAGTTGGCTCAACAGACATTGGGCTGACGGCTTCGCGAGCGAGCCCGCTCCCACACTTGGAATGTATTTCATCCTGGGGGAGCGGGCTTGCTCGCGAAGAGTCCGGCACATCCATCGCAAAACCCTGCTCCATATCGAACGCGTATCACCCCCTCGCCCAATTAATATTGTACGAACCCGATCCCCCCTTCCAATACTTCCCCCCAAGCAGCCAGCGTCCCGAGCCGGATGCGACCAGGCGAGGGAATGCGCAGCAATGCGCATAGAAATGGCCGATTGCCCGGGACGTGGCTGCTGTGAACCGCAAGGTTCCCTTCCCCGCTATCAGGAGATCGACTTCAATGATCATCGATATCAGTTGCTATCCCACCGACCTGGTGGACCTCGCCTGGAGGCATGACGGTGACCCGTTCACCGGCGAGCGTCTGCTGGAGATGATGGATGGCCCGTACATGGTCAACGGCAAACCTCGCCGCATCGACAAAGCCTTCATCCAGCCGCCACAGGGCAACACCATTTACACCTGGACCGATGGCGACCTCACCGGGCGCGAGTCCATCGATGCCTACATGGCGTACACGCTTAAGATGGTCCAGACCTACCCGGACCGCTTCATTGGCTGCTTCGTCTACAACCCGCGCTGCGGCGTGGAGAACGGCGTCGAGGCGATCGAGCGCTACGTCAAGGAACACGGCTTCAAGATGGTCCAGATGCAGGCCAACATGCACGCCTATCGCCCGGACCGTGCCCTGGACTGGGTCCGTCCGGCCTTCGAGAAATGTGCCGAGCTGGGCATCCCGGTCAAGCTGCACACCGGCGACGGGCCATACAGCATCCCGTCGGAATGGGTGCCGATGATCAAGGAGTTCCCCAACGTCGATTTCATCATGGCGCACTTCGGGGTGCAGACCGGTGGCGTCTATGTGTTCGAACCGATGCAATGGGCGATGGAGCTGCCCAACGTCTACTGCGAATCCGGCTGGTGCCTGCAATCGCGGATCGTCGAGTTCGCCAAGGTCTTGCCCACCCACAAAATCCTCTTCGGCACCGACACCCCACCGAACGAGCCGGGCATGTGGCTGCGCCTGCTGGAAGTGCTCTGCCATGAGCCGCCGCAAGGCCTGAATCTCGACGAGGACACCCTCGAAGAGTACCTGGGCAACAACACCGCACGGATGATCGGCCTCGAACCGACCCCGCCGCCCCGTTCCGTGTCCGAAGCCGAGGCGCAGTTGAAGCGCCCTGTCACCACCCAGCTGGCCAGGAGTTGAACCGATGATTATCGATACCCATCTGCACCCCACCAACCTGGTCGACGAGGCCTGGCGCCACACCGGCGAACCGTTCACTGGCGAGCGCATGCTCAAGCTGATGGACGGCCCGTACATGATCAATGGCAAACCGCGACGCATCGACATGGGCTTTATCCAGCCGCCACCGGGCAACACCGGTTATCGCGACGGCAATCGTCGCGGTCGCGAAGGTGTGCGCGACTACATGTCCTACGTCGCCGAGCTCTGCGTGAAATACCCGGATCGCTTCATTGGCAACTTCAACTTCAACCCGCGCTGGGGACCGGAAAACGGTGCGGCGGAGCTGGAATTCCACATCAAGGAATACGGCTTCAAGATGCTCAAGCTGCACGCCAACATGCACGGCTATCGCCCGGACCGGGCACTCGACTGGTTGCGCCCGGCCATGAAAGTCTGCGCCAAATACAACATCGTCGTGCTGATCCACACCGGCGACGGCCCGTACACCATTCCGACGATGTTCTACCCGATCATCCGCGAGTTCCCGATGGTCAATTTCATCATCGGTCACTTCGGTATCCAGACCGGCGGCAACTACTCGTTCGAAGCGTTCTGGATGGCCATGGACACGCCGAACGTGTACTGCGAATCCGGCTGGTGCTTCCAGTCACGGATCGTCGAGTTCGCCAAGGACCTGCCGCGCAACAAGATCGTGTTCGGCACCGACTCGCCGCCGAACGAACCGGGCATGTGGCTGCGCGAACTCGAAGTGCTGTGTTCGCCAGCGCCGCAGGGCCTGGGGATCGATGAGGATCACCTCGAGGACTACCTGGGCAACAACATTGCCCGGTTGTGCGGCATCGAACCGACACCGCCGCCCAAGGACCTGGTCGAGGCCGACATTCGCCTGACCACGACGTACCTCTAGCGTCGCCCTCCCTGTAGAAGCCGGTTTGCCGGGGATGGTGTGCCAGTCGACATCAATGTCACTGACACTTCATCGCCAGCAAGCCGGCGCCTGCCCGTGCACAGCATCGTTTTTACGAGGTGAAACCATGTCCCTCTCAACGCTCGGCGAAACCCAGGATTTCCACGACTTCATCGACGCCTATCGCCGGCAGTACCCGGACGATGTGCTGACGATTGGTCAATCGCTTTCTGCCGACCAGGACGTCACCGCCCTGGTCGATGCCTTGGCCAGTCAAGGCCGTGACCCGTTGCTGATCTGCGAAAAAGTCGGGCAGCTCGGGGTGCCGGTGGCCACCAACCTGTTCGCCTCCAGGACCCGCATCGCGCGGATCTTCGGCGTCACCCCGGCGCAGCTGCACGAAACCTTCCAGACCCGCGCCAATCATCCGATCGCGCCCCGCTACGTCGCCACCGGCCCGGTGCTCGACGAGATCTTCGAAGGTGAAGCGGTGGACCTGGCGCTGCTGCCGATGCTCAAGCACTTCGACAGTGACCGGGGCCCGTACATTACCAACGCGATCATCATTGCCGAAGACCCGGTCACCGGCATCGCCAACATGAGCTACCACCGTTCGATGCGCCATGCCCGGCAGACCCTCGCCACCAGCCTGCATTCCCGCGGTCACCTGTGGCGCATGCTGCAAACCGCCCGCGAGCGCGGCGAAGAGTTGCGCGTGGCCATGGTGGTCGGCGCCCATCCGTTGTTCATGCTGGCCGCCGCCGCACGCTTGCCGTTCGGCAGTGATGAACGCGCGGTGGCCGGCGGCCTGTTCGGTGCCCCGCTGGAGCTGGTCAAGACCCCGCTTTACGGGATCGGCGTACCGGCCTATGCCGAGTTTGTGCTGGAAGGCGCCATCGACCCGGCAGCCTATGCCGAGGAAGGTCCGTTCGGCGAATTCAGCGGCTATTCCTCCGACCGGTCAACCAATAACGTACTGCGAGTCGACACCCTGATGCGGCGCAAGGACGCCTGGCTGGTGGACGTAGTCGGCGGCCGCTACGCCGAACACCTGACCCTGGCGCGGCTGCCACGGGAGGCGGAGATGAGCGAGAAACTCAAGGCCCGCTTCCCCGCTGTTACCGCCGTGCACTACCCCAACTCCGGCACGCATTTTCATTGCTACGTGGCACTGGATCAAAGCCGCGATGGCGAGGCACGACAGATCATGCTCGCGCTGCTCGGTTGGGACCCGTACCTGAAAACCGTGATCGCGGTGGACAGCGACATCGACATCGGTGACGACAGTCAGGTGTTGTGGGCCCTGGCCACGCACTTCCAGCCGCATCAGGACATTTTCGTCATCGATGGCTTGCCCGGCAGTCCGCTGGACCCCTCCTCCTCGGTCAACGGCACCACCTCGCGCATGGGGCTGGACGCCACGCGCGGTTCGGGATTCGACGGGATCAAGGCGCAACTGGATCAGGATGTGGTCGCCCGCGCGCTCAATCTGCTGCAGAGCTATCCGTCATGAACCGTCAGCGCTTGGTGGTCGGCATCAGCGGTGCCTCGGGGTTCGTTTACGGCGTGCGCCTGCTCGAGCTGCTGGCAGAACTGAACATCGAAAGCCACCTGATCATCAGTCGCGCTGCGCTGCTGACCATGGCCCATGAAACCGACTACAAACTGGCGGACGTCACCGCACTGGCCAGCCACTACCACCGCGCCGACGACGTCGCCGCCGGCATCGCCAGCGGTTCGTTTCGTTGCCTGGGCATGGTGGTCGCGCCGTGCTCCATGCGCACGTTGGCGGAGATCGCCACCGGCACCTCCTCGGGGCTGATCGGCCGTGCGGCCGACGTTACGTTGAAAGAGCGCCGGACCCTGGTGTTGATGGCCCGGGAAACACCGTTGACCCTCGCCCACCTGCGCAACATGAGCGCGGTCACCGAGATGGGCGGAATCATCGCCCCGCCGGTGCCGGCCTTCTATGCCCGCCCGCAAAGCCTTTCGCAAATGGTCGATCACAGCCTCGGCCGTGTCCTCGACCTGTTCGGCCTCGATGCCGGGACGGCGCTGCGCTGGGGTGAGCCAACAGAACCTTGTGAGAGCGGGCTTGCCCGCGAATGCGGTGTGTCATTCACCGGCAGTGGCGACTGACCCACCGCGTTCGCGAGCAAGCCCGCTCCCACCCAAAACAGCCCTACGCCAATTCAATGTGCACCGGTCAATTCGTCACCAAGGAGCCTCACATGAACAACCCCTTCAACGCCCCAACCCCGAACCGCAAAATCCCGGTGACCATCCTCACCGGCTTTCTCGGCGCCGGCAAAACCACCCTGCTCAACTACATCCTCAAGGAAAACCACGGCCGCAAGATTGCAGTGATCGAAAATGAATTCGGCGAAGTCGGCATCGACGGCGACCTGGTGCTCAGCTCCGAGACCGAAGAAATCTACGAGATGGTCAACGGCTGCGTGTGCTGCACCGCCGAGGTTCGCGAGGACCTGGTGCGCATCGTTCGCGAACTGGTGGCGCGCCCGGTGCGGCTGGATCACATCCTGATCGAAACCAGTGGCCTGGCGGATCCGTACCCGGTGGCGCAAAGCTTTTTCATCAATGACCCGATCGCCGATGAAGTAGAGCTGGACGCCATCGTGACCATGGTCGACGCCAAGCACATCGCCCAGCACCTGGAAGATTTGCAGCTGGATGGCGTGGACAACCAGGCGGTGGATCAGATCGTCTGCGCCGACCGCATCGTCATCAACAAGGTTGATCTGGTGAGCGAGGCCGAGGTGGCCGCATTGCGCGGCAAGATTCGCGGGTTGAACGCCACGGCGGATCTGGTGACCTCCAGTTACGCCGAAATCGACCTGTCGAAGATCCTCGGCATCGGCGCGTTCGAATCGACGCAAAAACTGATGGAAATCGGCGCCGAGCATGATCACCACGCCGATGACCCTCATCACGATGAACTGGATCATGCGCACGACCCCAGCGTGTCTTCAGTCGGTATTGCCGTGGACGGTGCAGTGAACCTGGGCGCGTTTCACCGTTGGATCAGCACGCTGCGTACCGAGCAGGCCGACAACCTGTATCGCATGAAAGGCGTGCTGTCGGTGGCCGATCAGGACCAACGCTACGTGCTGCAGGGCGTGCACAGCCTGGTCGAGTTCCGTGCCTCCACTTCATGGGGCACGGAGCCCCGCTCCAGCAAGATTGTGTTCATTGGCCGCGACCTGGACCGCGCGGCGTTGAACCAGGGCTTTGCCGCCTGCCTGGCAGGCTGAAAGAACGGCATCGGAGCCGGTGGATGGCGGCTCCGGGCACACAGCACGAATGTGAGATGCCCGTCAGGTACGGCGAAACAAACGGTGGGAGCGAGCCTGCTCGCGAAAGCGGTGTGTCAGACAACATTGATGTCTGCTGATACGCCCTCTTCGCGAGCAGGCGCGCTCCCACAAGTGCCCCGTCGCTGACTCGCATCAGAACGAATACCCCTCTGTACCCAATAACAACAGCAAGAGGTGATTCTCCATGTCGTCAGCCACTACCCCCTCCACCGTCCACCCGGTCGACCAGATTCTGCCGGTCCGACAGATGCTCACCCTCGGCCTGCAACACATGGCCGTCTCCTACATCGGCGCCATCGCCGTGCCGTTGATTGTCGCCAGTGCCTTGAAAATGTCCCAGGCCGATACCGTGGTGCTGATCAGTACTACGTTGTTTTGCTCCGGCATCGCCACGCTGTTGCAAACCGTCGGTTTCTGGAAATTCGGCGTGCGCTTGCCGATCCTGCAGGGCGTGGCGTTTAGCAGCGTCGGCCCGGTCATCGCCATTGGCAGCAACCCGGAGGTGGGATTTGCCGGGGTGTGCGGAGCGGTGATCGGCGCGGGCATCTTTACGATGCTCGCTGCGCCGTTCGTGGGCCGATTGCGCCGGTATTTTCCGCCAGTGGTCACCGGCTGCATTGTCACGGTGATCGGTCTGCAGCTGTTCCCGATTGCCTATGAGTGGGTCGGCGGTGGTCGCAATGCCAGTGATTTCGGCGCGCCGGCTTACCTTGCCGTCGCCGCCGTGGTGCTCGCGACCATTCTGCTGGTCAACCGCTACGGCAGTCCGATGATGCGCAACATGGCGGTGCTGGTCGGCATGCTGGTGGGTGCAGGGCTGGCTTACGGCCTGGGCATGGGCAGTTTTCACAGCGTGCAGGAATCGCCCTGGCTCACCGTGCCCTATCCGTTCTACTTCGGCCTGCCGACCTTCAGCCTGATCCCGATCGCGACCATCGTCGTGGTGATGATCGTGCAGATGGTCGAGTCCATGGGCCTGTTCGTGGCCATTGGCGACATCGTCGACAAACCGGTGGAAGAAAAACAGGTGATCAACGGCCTGCGCGCCAACGGCCTGGCGAGCACCATCGCCGGGATGTTCGCCGCGTTTCCCTTCATTGCCTTCATGGAAAACGTCGGCCTGGTGATCCTGACCGGCGTGCGCAGTCGCTGGGTGGTGGCCGTCAGCGGGTTGTTGATGTGTTCCGTGGCGCTGGTGCCCAAGGCCGGGGCCATCATCGCGTCGATGCCGACCGCCGCCCTCGGCGGTGCCGGGATTGCCATGTTCGGCGTGGTCGCCGCAGCGGGCATCCAGACCCTGGCCAAAGTCGATTACGAGCGCAACCGCTTCAACGTGTTGATCGTCGGTTTCACCATCGCCGCGGCCCTGGTGCCGGTGCTGGCGCCGGCCCTGTTCAAGCAGATGCCCGAGTGGTCGCAGCCGTTCCTGCACAGCAGCGTGGTGATCGCCTGCCTGGTCTCGGTGCTGCTCAACGCAGCCCTTAACGGCGTCAGCAGCGCCGACGGGGCCGCCACCAAACCTGCCTCCCACACCCTCTGACTGGAGAAGCCCATGACTCAACCTCAAAACATTCTGATCAAAAACCCGCTGGCGGTGATGACCGGCCTGCGCGGCCCACGGGCGCGGGCGGGCAACGTGGACATTCGCATCGTCAACGGTCGCATCGCCGAGATGGCGGCGGGCCTGGTGGCGCAACCCGGCGAACGGGTGATCGATGCACGCCACTCGGTGGTCTATCCGGGCTGGATCAACACGCACCATCACCTGTTTCAGAACCTGCTGAAAGCGGTGCCCGAAGGTTTGAATCAGGACCTGCAAGGGTGGCTGGCCAGCGTGCCCTACCCGCGCCTCAACCGTTTCACGCCACAACTGGCGCAAATAGCCGCGCGCCTGGGCATGGCCGAGTTGCTGTTGTCGGGGGTGACGACCTGCGCCGATCACCATTACCTGTATCACGCCAACGGTACGACCGAGACCGGCGACCTGCTGTTCGACATGGCCGACACCTTTGGCATGCGCTTTGTTCTGTGTCGCGGGGGCGCACTGGAGTCCGCCAGCGCGCATCCGGGGTTTTCGAAAACCGCGCTGCAACCCGAGTCACTCGAGCAAATGGTCGGTGACATCGAGCGGCTCAAATCGCGCTACCACCAGGACACGCCGGACGCAATGCGCCGAGTGGTGGTGGCGCCGACCACGCCGACGTTTTCGCTGCCGCCGACCTTGCTGCGCGAGCTGGCCCACACTGCCCGCGGCCTTGGATTGCGCCTGCACACGCACCTCTCGGAAACGCAGAACTACGTCAACTTCTGTCGCGAGAAATACAACTGCCTGCCAGTGGAATTCGTCGCCGAGCACGAATGGCTCGGCCCCGACGTCTGGTTCGCCCACGCGGTGCATTTGCAACCGGGGGAAATCCGCATGCTCGCGCAAACCGGTACCGGCATTTCCCATTGTCCGGTGAGCAATGCGCGCTTGGGCAGCGGCGTCGCACCCGTGCCGCAGATGTACGACGCCGGGGTGGCGATCTCGCTGGGGGTGGACGGCGTGGCGTCGAACGAGTCCGGGAGCATGGTCGCGGAAGCGCATACCGCCTGGCTGATTCATCGGGCCGAACAAGGGGCTTCAGCGACAACGGCCGAAGACGTGATTCATTGGGGCACCGCGGGCGGCGCCCAGGTGTTGGGGCTGGGTGCGGTCGGCACCCTGGAAATCGGCCAGGCCGCCGATCTGGTGATTTACGGCCTCGATCATCCGCGGTTCTTTGGCTTTCATGACATCGCGGTGGCGCCGGTGGTCGCGGGTGAGCCCATCACCGTGCGCTACAGCATGGTCGGCGGGCGCCTGGTGGTCGACGACGGCGTGATTCCGGGACTCGATCTGCAGCGCATGCGCGCTGAAGCGTGGGAAGGCGTGCAGCAGTTGATGCAGGTCGACGACTGAGCTTGCCGCCCCTTCTTCTGTGGGAGCCGGCCGGCCAGCGCGCCGGCTCCAACAGGTTTCGTCCCAATCTTCAGGGAGACACACCATGTCCGGTCTCAACGACCTTCTCTGCGCGATCGAAAACGCCGCGCGACAAGGTGAAGAAAGCGTCCTCGCCACCGTGGTCAAGGTCGAAGGCTCGGCCTATCGACGTCCCGGCGCACGCATGCTCATCCCCTTTCACGGTCGAACCATCGGCACCGTCAGCGGCGGCTGCCTGGAGCAGGATCTGGCCAAAAAAGCCTGGTGGCTGACCGAGTCCGGCGAGCCCGTCGTGCGCCGCTACAGCACCGGCGCCACCGAGGATGAAGGCGACGAGCAAAGCGCCCTGACCTTCGGCCTCGGCTGCAACGGCACGGTGTTCGTCATGCTCGAACGCCTGCGCGCGAAAGCCCCGTCCATGGCCATCGAACTGTTGCGACAGGTGCATGACCGCCTGCAACCGGCGGCCATAGCGACCGTCATTGCCACATCACGGCGCTCGTCAGTCCGGGTAGGCGATCGCGTGGTAACAGGCGCAGGCCCGGCACTGCGCGATCCAGTCCTGAACAGCGCGGTGCGCCGGGCCCTGCGCAAGACCCTCAGCGACAAGAAATCCTCATTACGGCTCTACACCGGGCCCCATGGCGAAGTCGAAGTGTTCTTCGAGTATCTGGCCCCACCGCCGCGCCTGGTGATTTTCGGCGCCGGCCACGATGCCCAGCCGCTGGTACGCATGAGCAAACTGCTGGGCTGGCACGTCAGCGTGATCGACAGCCGCAGCCACTTTGCGCGCCCCGAACGCTTCCCGCAGGCGGACGCGGTCATCGTCGCAGACCTCGACGGCGCCTTTGACCTCGCCCCGTTGATCAACGACGCCGCGGTGGCCGTCATGACGCACAGCTACCGCCAGGACCGCCATTGGCTCGGGCACGTGCTGCAAGGAGCACCGGCCTACGTGGGCCAGCTGGGCCCCCGCGAACGGACCGAGCGATTGTTGGACGACATTGGTCCGCGCAGGCTGACCGTGGCTGCCCTACAAACGTTGCACTTCCCGATGGGCCTGGACCTCGGCGGCGATGCGCCCGAAAGCGTGGCGCTGTCGATTCTGGCGGAGATGACCGCCGCATTGCACCTGCGTAATGGCGGGATGCTGAAGCATCGAAGCAAACCGATTTATCCCGTGGATCTGCTGGTGTGTGAAGGGCTTGATACCGCGGCGGCGGCCATCGAGTGAGCTGCGTTCAACCGATCTACGCAATCCGGCAACCATAAAAAAGTCCCTCAAGCCGAAGTGGACGACCACTCAAGGAAAAGCACATGCCTATCTGCACGTTACTTGCCCGGCACACCATTGCCCTCGGTTCCCTGCTAATGACTGCAACAACAGCGGTACACGCCGCGGACTGGAGCGACAACGCCATCAGCTACTGGTATGGCACCCGCTTCGCCGAGCCCGGTGTCGAGGGGCCGATTGCCAAGCATATCGCTGAGTTCACGCATGTTGATGGCTATAAATACGGCAGCAACTTCTTTGACGTGCAGGTGCTGTTTTCCAACAAACACGATCCAGCCGATGGCGGCGACAACGGTGCGACCGAGGTGTACGCGATTTATCGCCATCAGCTGTCACTGAATAAAATATCCGGCAAGGATTTCAAATGGGGACCGGTTCGCGACTGGTCATTGTCCGCTGGCGTCGACTGGAACACCAAGAACACCGCCTTCGCCCCGGCAAAACGCATGATTGTCGTCGGCCCGACACTCAATCTGGATGTGCCCGGCTTTTGGGATTTCAGCGTGATGTACCGTTCCGAGCGCAACCACAATGGCTTGCCGTTCGCCCAGGAACACGACCTGCACTTCAACGACACTTACTACCTGGAAACGGCGTGGGACATTCCGTTCCAGCTCGGTTCGCTGCCGCTCAAGTGGAAGGGCTTTGCCAACTTCGTCCCGCCCAAAGGCAAGGACGGTTTCGGCAACGCCACCGTGAGCGAAACGCTGGTGCACCTCACCGTCCTGGTGGATGTGGGCGAGCTGACCGTCGGCAAGAAAGACACTTTTTTTGCCGGGGTGGGTTATGAATACTGGAAGAACAAGTTCGGCAACAACTCGGCCAACACCCCGGGCACGGAAGCCAACACGCCGTTCCTGAACCTGGAATGGCACTTGTAGGGTTCAGTCGGTGGCCTCACCGCCCGTTACGATCGGGTCTTGGCTGGCTTCAGCCGCCAGCTTCAAGCGGTCAGCTTTGCTGATGTATTTGTTTTTTTTCGCCGGCGCCAGTTTGGCGCTGGCTTTTTTGGCGTGAGCCTTCAATAGCTGCTTGATCTTTTTCTGACGATTCATGTGTTTCTGCTCGGTGGTAGTTGCTGGATGATATCAGCTAACAACAGTGGACCAGACCCCTGAAAACCGCACCTTCGATCACATGAGTTGAACCTAGCCGCCGCACACCCCCTCGGATATATACGAATCAACAGGGGCAAGCCCATGGCAAGCGGAGCGACATTACTACGCCAGCGCAAAGTGCTCGCCGAGTTTGGCGAGCTGGCCCTGGTATCAGACGATCTGGAGTTCATCCTCGACGAAGCGTGTCGGTTGGTCGGGGAGGCGCTGGAAACCAACCTGGCGAAGTTCATGCTGTTGCTGGATGACGGCGTCACGTTCCTGGTGCGCAACGGCACCGGCTGGACACCCGATGTGGTCGGTCAGGTTCGGGTAGAAGCGCGCGAAGGCACTCCTGAGTATTTCTCACTGAACTCGAACGCTCCCGTCATCTCGGCGGACATCGCCACGGAGACGCGCTTTCACTATCACGCATTCCAGAAGGAAAACGGGGTCAAAGCCTTCGTCAACGTGCTGGTGTACGGGGCCACGGAACAACGTCCCTTCGGCATTTTCGAGGTCGACAGTCGAAGTCCCCGTCAGTTTACCGACAGCGATATCGATTTTCTTCGGGTTTACAGCAACCTGATCGGTGCCGTTCTGAAACGCGCCAAGACCCTGCAAGCCATGCGTTCAACGGAAAAACTGTTGCGTGAGAGCGATCGCCACTACCGGATCGCGGCAGAACTCAACCCGCAATGGCCCTGGACGGCGGATAACACGGGTGAGCTGACATCGATCGATCGGCGTTGGTATGAGTTTACCGGGCTGACGTCGGCGCAGACGTTGGGCCGGCAGTGGACTAAGGCGGCTCATGCCGAAGATCAGCAATCCCTGGCAACCCTCTGGGATGAATCACTGGCGACTCTGGAACCCTTCGATTCGAAGGTCAGGCTGCGCCAACACAGCGGGGAGCATGTCTGGTTCAGGATCCGGGCATTATGCAGTTTCGACGCTGCCGGCCATTCCGGGCAGTGGTATGGGACGATCGAGAATATCGACAAGCATGTTCAACTGGAGGGCGCTCTCCGGGACTGGAATGTGTTGCTGGAAGATCGAATTGCCCAGCGCACCGCGCAACTTGAAGCCGAACAGCAGGAACGCGCAGCGGCAGAATCCAAACTGCGCCAAAGTCAAAAAATGGAAGCGGTTGGCCAGTTGACGGGGGGAATCGCCCACGACTTCAATAACTTGCTGGCGGGTATCATCGGCAGCCTTGAGCTGATGCAACGACGCATCGATACCGGACGCTACAACGAGTTGGGCCGATACAACGCCACTGCCAGGGCCTCGGCCTCCCGTGCCGCGGCGTTGACCCAACGCCTGCTGGCGTTTTCCCGGCAACAATCACTCAGGCCCGAACTGCTCGAGCCGCGCGCCGTGGTGGCGGGCCTCGAAGAAATGATCCGGCGCTCTGTTGGCCCAAGTATCGTCGTCGAGACATCGCTCAGAACCAGTAGTCGAATCCGCTGCGATCTCAACCAACTGGAAAACGCGCTGCTCAACCTGTCGCTCAATGCTCGGGATGCGATGCCCGATGGAGGTACCCTGGGCCTTGCGGTGGATCGGTGCCTCATCGATCAGACCCTGTCTTCGGACAAGAACATGGCGCCAGGCGCCTATGTCAGCCTGGCGGTCACAGACTCTGGCACAGGCATCAGCCCTGACATTCTTTCGCGCATCTTTGACCCGTTTTTCACTACCAAGAAAATCGGTGAAGGCACCGGATTGGGCCTCTCGATGATTTACGGTTTCACCCAGCAATCGGGTGGACAAGTCAGGGTTCACAGCACCCTCGGCATAGGCACCACCGTCACCCTGTATTTTCCGGTGGATGAGTCGCCACCTGTGGAAAAACCGGCCCATTCGTCCGTTCTGCCGCAACAGGAATCTCGTGGCCACCACGAAACCATTCTGCTGGTGGACGACGAAGCGACGGTGCGGCAGATGGCCTCGGAATTTCTCACTGAAACGGGCTATGACGTTGCTGAAGCGGCGGACAGCGTGTCCGCATTGAAACAGCTGGAAAAGCTGGATCACCTGGAATTGTTACTGACCGATATCGGCTTGCCGGGTGCCATGAACGGGATCAACCTGGCGGCAGCCTTCAGGCTGAAATTCCCCCGACTCAAAGTGCTGTTCATTACCGGTTTCGCCGGTGGATCGGGGCTGGTTGCGGTTGATGAACACACCCAGCTATTGACCAAACCCTTTAGCCTTGTCGATCTTGGCCAGCGGGTTCAGCAGTTGGTCCAAGCGTCCTCGGCGGCTGACTGAGGCTTACTCGACCCGCTCCTGACGCTGATACTCCCGCGGGCACACGCCAAACCGGGCGCGAAACTCGCGGGAGAAATGGGCGCCGTCGGAGAAACCGCAATCCATGGCGATCTGGGTGATGCTGCTCTGGCTGTTGACCAGCAGCCAACCGCCGTACTCGATCCGCATCGAGCGCTGGAACTCCATGGGTGAAAGCCCCAGCGACTGCTGGAACGCCCGGGTCAGTTGGCGCCGCCCCAACCCGACATAACGCGCGATAGCATCCAGGGTGGGCAGGCTGTCCATGCGTTGCTCGATGTAGTGCGCGGCCTGGCGCACGCGTTCGTCCTTGATGTCGGCCAGGTTGGCGTAGAAATGCGCCTGTGGCTGCCGGCCCTGGCGAATCCCTTGCAACATCATGTGCCGCACCGCTTGCTGGGCCTTCTCCCGTCCGCAATGGCGGGCCACCAGGTACAACCCCAGGTCGATGGCGGCCGTCGAGCCGGCGCAGGTGATCAAGTCGCCTTCATCGATGAACAGGTGATCCACCGCTGCCGGTGTCTTGGGGAAACGTGCGCGAAACGCATCGAGCACGTTCCAGTGCACGCACACCGAACGCGCTTCAACCACGCCCGCTTGAGCCAGGGCGAAGGTGCCGGTGCAGATGCCCAGCAACCGGGTGCGACTCTTCGCGACGCGTTGCAGCCAGTCGCGAAAATGCGCCGGCAGGTGGCTGTTGAGGTAATCGTTACCGCCGCAGATGGCGATGTAGTCGAACGCGTCCAGGTCCTGCGCCAGCCCCCCGGACACCTCCAGCGCAATACCGGCGCTGGAGGTTCGCGGCAATCCGTCGACGCTCATCACTCGCCACGCCGTGTGAATCTGGCGGCTGCCACCGCCCAGGTCAGCGGACAACCGCAACACATCGATAAAACCGGAAAACGCCGCCAGGGTGAATTGATCCAGCAGGACCAGTCCCACTGACAACTGAGGACGGTTGCCCGCCCCGGAGTCGAGGGCGGCAGGCGGATGGCAATCTGGTTTTATCTGAGTCATTTTTGGCATGACCTAACTATTCAACTTTAAGACCCCGAAGTGCAAGCGCTCGAATCGACGATACGAGCAAGATGCAGGCAAGGGGAACAGCCCGACAACGCCCCAGAGGACACACGATGAAACTGAAGACAGGCAAGCAAATTACCGTCGCTCTTTTGGTTACCGGCTGCATATCCTCACAGGCCGCCATGGCTGAGCAGCAAAAGCTGACGGTTGCGTTGTATGGCGGTAACTGGGGCGATGCGTTCCTAAAATGTGTTGCAGAACCTTTCACGCAAGCGACAGGGATCGCCGTCGCCGCGGAAGTCGGCACCTCGACCACCACCCTGGCCAAGCTCCAGCAACAGAAATCCAGCCCGACGATTGATGTGGCCTGGATGGACGGCGGCATCAGTGAAATGGCGTATGCCGCCGGTGTAGTCGCCGATCTCGATCCGGCGGCCATTCCCAACCTGAAAAACGTCGAAGACAAAGCGATCTACACCAACGCCGGCCATACCTTTGCCGTCAGCAGCGGCTTCTATTCCCTCGGCCTGACCTACAACACCAAGGAAATCAAGGAAGCGCCGACCAGCTGGAAAGACCTGTGGAAACCGGAGTATGCCGGCGCCATCGCCCTGCCCTCGCCAGCCAACTCGTCCGGCGTGCCCTTCGTGTTTTTCATGGCCGATGTCTGGGGCATCGACCGGGCCCACCTCGATCAGGTCTACAGCAAACTCGGTGCGCTGGACACCGCACTGTTCTTCGACAGCTCGGGCGCTGCCACCAATGCCTTCCAGAGCGGCGAAGCGATCATCGGCGCGCATTTCAACGTCGGTGCGTGGGACCTGATCGACAAAGGTGCGCCCATCGGCTTCACCATTCCCAAGGAAGGCGCCTGGGCCACCGATGCACGCCTGCACTTGATCAAGGGCGCCAAAAACAGCAAGGCCGGCGAACAGTTCATCAATACCGCGCTGACCAGGGAAGCGGCGTCCTGTCTGGCCGGCAAGCTGTACCTGGGGCCGGCGGTGAAAGGCGTTGAAGTCGCTGCAGATGTCGCCCGCAAGCTGCCTTGGGGCGTGAACGGTTCGATCGACAGCCTGCGCCTGTTCGACTGGGGCCAGATCAACGACCAACGCGCCAGCGTGACCAACGACTGGAACCGCAAGGTCACCGCCAACTAGCTCAAGAGGTCTGCAATGTCAGTTTTGTTGAGCATCGACAGTGTCTGTAAAAACTTCGGGCCATTCCAGGCGCTGGACAACATCCGGCTGGATATCGAGCAGGGCGAATTCATCGTGCTGCTCGGCCCCAGCGGTTGTGGCAAAACCACCTTGCTGCGTTCGATCGCCGGTTTCATGCAGCCCGATTCCGGCACCATCGCCATCGATGGCCAGGACGTGAGTCGGCTGCCGCCTTACCGTCGCCCCTTGAACACCGTGTTCCAGAACTACGCGCTGTTCCCGCACATGACCGTGCTGGAAAACGTCGCCTACGGCCCACGGCGCCAGGGCGTCGGTCGCGCCGAATCACGGCTCAAGGCGCGAGAGGCATTGGCGATGGTCGGCCTCGAGGCCCTGGAAGATCGATTCCCCCGCGGCATGTCCGGGGGTCAGCAGCAACGCGTGGCGCTGGCGCGCGCAATCGTCAACCAGCCGAAACTGCTGCTGCTCGATGAGCCGCTGTCGGCCCTCGACATGAAGCTGCGCAAGCGCATGCAACTTGAGCTCAAACATCTGCAGGCCAAGCTCGGTATCGCGTTCATTTTCGTCACCCACGACCAGGAAGAGGCGATGACCATCGCCGACCGGATCGTGGTGATGAATGCCGGGCGCATCGAACAGGTCGGGGCCAGCAGCGAGATCTATAGCGCCCCCGCGTCACGCTTCGTTGCCGACTTCATCGGCGAGGCCAACCTGATCGGCTATCAGGCCAACGACCGGGGTGAAATTCGCCTGGCGATCCGCCATAAACCGCTGCTGCACCCAGCCAAAAACCTGTTGCCGCGTGGGGTGGCCGTGCTGCGTCCCGAGCATTTGCAAGTACTGGACGCTACGAGTATCGAAGGTCCCGGTTGCTACGAAATCAACGGTACGGTGACCGATGTGGTCAGCGTCGGCAGCCACACCCTGGTCCACTCGATGATCGACGGCCATCCGATCGTGGCGCGTACCATGGGCTTGCCCCGGGCCGACCTGATGGCCGGCAGCGCCGTACGCCTGGGCTTCAACCCGGCGCATCTGCACCTGATCGGGGAGCCGGTATGAAACGCACGGCGCTTGCTCCGTCACTGATGCTGTTCGCTGCCCTGGCGTTTTTTACCGCGTTCTTTCTGGCACCGTTCGCCGTGGTGATTTTCGCCAGTCTGACCACCAGCACCGACCAGGCGTTCACCTTGCAGCACTACCTCCGGGTGTTGGGCGACCAGTACCACTGGGACGTGATTCTGGTGACGTTTCGTATCGCCGCGCTGACCACGTTGATTTCGCTGCTGCTCGGTTATCCGCTGGCCTGGTATCTGGTGCGCGTCGTCAAATGGCGGGCCTGGCGCCGTGCCTGTGTGATTCTGCTGGTGGTGCCGATGTTCACCAGCAACATCGTCCGCTCATTCGGCTGGATGGTGCTGCTGGGGCGCAAAGGCCTGATCAATCAGAGCCTGATGGAAACCGGCCTGATCGATACGCCGGTGCGTTTCCTCGGGACCGAACTCGGCATCCTGATCGGCATGGTGTACATCCTGCTGCCGTTCATTGTGCTGGCCGCCGGCAATGCCCTGGCCCAGGTTGATCCGGCCTATGAACAGGCCTCCGACGATCTGGGCGCCAGCCCTCGCGCGACCTTTTTCCATGTGGTGCTGCCACTGACCATGCCCGGAATCATTTCCGGCTCGATCATGGTGTTCACCCTGGCGGCGAGTGCCTACGTCACGCCGGCGCTGCTTTCCGGGGGACGCATCTCCGTGCTCTCGATGCTGATTTTCCAGCAATACAGTTCGGTCTTCGACTTCAACTATGGCGGAGCGCTGAGCGTCGTGCTGCTGATTTTTACCCTGGTAATGGTCGGGCTGGCCGGACGTGTCGGCAGTATTCGGGGGAGCAACCCATGATCACGCAAATCCTCGTCAGGCTGGTGGCCTGGTCCGTGCTGGGCTACATGCTGCTGCCGCTGGTGGTCATCCTTGGCGTCTCGGTCACCGCCTCGTCATTCCTGGCCTTCCCGCCACAAGGCTGGACCCTGGACTGGTACGCCAAAATGCTCAGTGATCCCAGCTACGTGGCCTCGTTTGCAACCAGCACGATCCTGGCCCTGACGGCGACCTTTGTCGCGGTGTTGCTCAGCGTTCCGGCGGCCCTGGCAATGGCGCGCTACGACTTCCCCGGCAAAGGCACGATTCTCGCGGCACTGACCTCGCCACTGGTGTTTCCGCACATTGTCCTGGGCGCGGCGCTGTTGCAGTTCGGCAGCTACTTCGGACTGACCCGCAGCTTCCTCGCGTTGCTGATTGGCCACACCATCATCATCTCGCCCTTCGTCCTGCGTTCGGTACTGTCGATGCTGACGCCCGAGCAGCGCGCCCTGGAAGAAGCCTCGAGCGACCTGGGCGCAACGCCGTGGGCCACGTTCTTTCTGGTAGTGCTGCCACAGATCCGGCCGGGCCTGGTCACCGGGTCGATCTTTGCCTTCATCTCGTCATGGATCAACGTCGAGCTGTCGATCTTCAACACCACGCCGGACCTCAACACCATACCGGTGAAGCTTTTCAACTACGTGCAGTACACCGTCGACCCGACTATTGCCGCTGCCTCCGGCGCGACCATCATCGTCGTCGTGGTCGCCGTGATCATTCTGGATCTGTGCATCGGTCTCGACCTTTTGTCAGAACGCAAATAACCCCCTTCATACATCCCGTAAGCCAGGAGTTCAGTCATGCGCATGCAAGACACGTTCGATGTCATCTATACCCATACCGAAGGCGAACCACTGTGCATCGTTCACAGCGGCATTCCCTACCCCGCCGGCTCAAGCATTCTGGCCAAGCGGACCTTTCTTGAGCAGAACTATGACTGGCTGCGCAAGGCACTGATGCAGGAGCCCCGGGGCCACAAGGACATGTTCGGCGTGTTCCTCACCCCGCCGTCGAGCAGCGAGTTCGACGCCGGGCTGATCTACATGGACGGCAGCGTGTACTCGCACATGTGCGGCCACGGCACCATCGCCGTGAGCATGGCGATGGTCGCCCTGGGCCTGGTGCCGCGCGGTGAAAACGGCATCACCAAAATCCGCTTCGAAACCACGGCCGGCCTGGTGGTGGCCGAGGTGGCGTCGGAAGGCGACACCGTGCTCTGGACCCGCTTCGAAAACGTGCCGGCCTACGTCGCCGCCCAAGACATTCCGATCCACCTGCCCGGCTACGGCGACCTCAAGGCCGACCTGGTGTGGGGCGGCAACTACTTCGGTATCGTCGACCTCAGTCATTGCGACCTGCGCATCAGCCCCGACAACGGCAGCGAACTCTCGCGCCTGGGCCTGTTGGCGCGCGACCAGATCAACCAGCAACTGAAAATCCAGCATCCGACCGAGGCGCACATCAACGACCTCAACTTCATTACCTTCTGGCACCCGGCGACTCTCGAAGGGGCGTTCTACAAGAACGTCCACGTCTTCAGCGCCGGCCAGCTCGACCGCTCTCCCGGCGGCACCGGCACCAGCGCGATGATGGCGATGTTCGAAGCACGGGGCAAACTGGGCCTGAACCAACCGATCCTCTCCGAAGGGCTGCTGGGCAGCGGCACGTTCGAAGGCTGCCTGCTGGGCGAAGTCGACCTCAACGGCACCCGCGCGGTGCGCCCTACCGTCAAGGGCACGGCCAGCATCCTCGGCACCTCGCGCTGGGTGATTGAACGTAATGACCCGGTGGGGGCGGGTTTTGTCGTCAACTGATTCGCTTGGTTGAACCCACAGCGTGAAACGCCCGGGCATGGCCCGGGCGTTTTGATTGGGGACGGCCGTTAATCGTAAAACGGCTCAACCAGTGCCCGACTGCCTGCGAAGAAGCTGTCGGCCACCAGTCGTAGCGGTTGCAGGTCCAGGTCACTGGCCCTGTCGGCAATCAGCTGCTGAAAATGTCGATACACCGCCGCGTACTCGCCCTCCTCCGATACTTCCTGGCGCACACCGTCGATGCTCAACAGTGCGCCGCCGTTATCCAGGCGCAGGACGCCTTCGGTGCAGCGAATCTCGATGCTCCACAGCTCATCATGGCCATGGTCGAAATCGAACTCCGCGCGGACATCGAGACGGCGCGCGTCGGACATTTTGATCGAAGCGGCAATCGGCGACTGGCAGTTGCTCGGGACACGCAGTTCGGCGGACTCGACAAACAGCGGCAGCGCCAGCAGATGGGTTGCGATCGACAAGGCATTGATGCCGGGATCGAACACGCCCAGCCCACCGGGTTGCCAGATCCAGGCCTGACCGGGGTGCCACTTGCGCACGTCTTCCTTCCAGTCGATCTGCACGCTTTGCAGGGTCCGGTTGGCCAGCCAGGCGCGGGCGGCTTCAATGCCGGGCGCGTAGCGTGAATGCCAGGCGAACAAACCGCTGACGCCCTGCTCCGTCACCTGATCGACCAGCGCCATCGCTTCACCCAAGGTGGCGCAGGGCGGCTTTTCGACCAGCACGTGCTTGCCGGCAGCCAGTGCCTGTCGCACCAGCGCGAAGCGCCCTTGGGGCGGTGTGCAAAACGCGATCGCATCCACCTGCGGACCCCGCTCGAGCAGTTCGCTCAGGGACTGGAAATTCTCCACCCCGGCGCAGGGCCGCCCTTGCGTGGCCACCGCCACCAGCTGGAATGCGGGGTTGGCGTGAATAGCGGGAACGTGTTGATCCTGGGCAATCTTGCCGTAGCCCACCAGACCGAGACGGATCGGTTGCATCAATGACTCCCTGTTTTTCTTTTTTAGGTCAGCGAAGCGCCAAGATTACGATTGAATCGCATAGAAGTCATTGCTGGCGTGGTGACGCGCCAGCGTGGGCGCTCAGGATTCAAACCTCAGGGCCGCACGCACTGGCCAATGCACTCAGGATCAACAAACAGTGCACTTTGCGCCAAGCCAGTCACCGGCCCGAGCGCGTAGTTTTGTGTCGTGGGTTAGACGTTCGTCCTGACCTTCACCTGATAACAACAAGATTTCTGGTGACCCATGAGCACAGTAGATCCGATCACCCTGGCCGTCGTGCGAGGCGCGCTCGAAACCGCGCAGCGCGAGATGACCATCACCCTTGAAAAAACCGGTCGTTCGAGCGTTTTCAACCTCGCTCACGATTATTCGAATGCGCTCTTCGACCACTTTCCGGAAATGATCCTGCAAGGCCAGGACATCCCTATTCATCTCGGTTCGCTGATACCGGCAATGAAATGCGTCGCCGGTTTCTTCGGTGATGATGTCCAGGAAGGCGATGTGATCTACCACAATGACCCCGCCTACATGGGCAGCCATATCCTCGACTGCTGCATGTACAAACCGGTGTTTTACCAGGGCGAGCTGGTGTTCTGGGCCGTTTGCAAGGGCCACCTGACCGACATCGGCGGTCCCGTGCCGGCCGGCTACAACCCCGATGCCAAAGAAATTTACGCCGAAGGCCTGCGCATCCCTCCGGTGAAGCTCTGGTCCCAAGGCAAGCGCCGCGAGGACGTGATCAACCTGTTGCTGACCAACATGCGCGCCCGTGCCTATCAGGAAGGCGATCTCAACGCCCAGTTCGGCGCCTGCAACGTCGGCGAACGGCACTTGCTCGACCTGCTTGATCGCTACGGCGTCGAACAAGTGCGCGCGTGCATCGCCGAATTGAAAGACATGGCCGACCGGCACATGCGCGACTTGTTGCGTGAGGTTCCGGACGGGTTCTACACCGGTACTGCAGTGCTGGAGGATTCAGGCCACGGGCTGGGCGAATTGTCGATCACGGCGCAAGTGGAAATTCGCGGTGACGAGGCGCACATCCTGATCGAGAGCCCGCCGCAGGTGCCCTACTTCATTAACTCTTACGCCGGCAACTCGGTGTCCGGGGTGTATCTGGGCCTGATGATGTTTGCCCAGGTGCCGCCGCCGTACAACGAAGGTCTGTACCGTTGCGTATCGGTGGACCTCGGCCCACCGGGTACCTTGTGCAATGCGCAGGAACCGGCGCCGCACGTCAACAGTACGACCACGCCGATGGAAACCCTGGCCGATGCGGTACGCCAGGCACTGGAGCAAGCAGCCCCCGGGCGTGTCACTGCCTCCTGGGGCCACGCCAGCGGAATCAACATTGCGGGCCATGACCCGCGCAATGGAAACGACGAGTACGTGACCATGGTGCTGGCTTCGATCATCTCCGGTGCCGGCGCGAACAAGGCCATGGACGGCTGGCCCGCCTGCGGCCCGCTGTGTTGTTTCGGTGCATTGATGTCCGGCGATATCGAGCTGCTGGAGTACGCCTATCCGATCCTCATTCACCGCTACAGCCTGATGACCGACAGTGGCGGCGCCGGTGAATTCCGCGGTGGGTCGGGCACTCGCATCGAGATCGAGCCGCTGAATCACGCGATGACCGTGGTCGGTTTTGGTGAAGGCCGGCAACTGCCGACCTCGGGTGCCGCGGGCGCGACCAACGTCCTGCTCGAACCCAAGCTCGGTCGGCTGATCCATCGCAAGGGCGACGGCGACGAGCAGCACTTTACCTACAACGCGCAACTCACGGCGCAGCCGGGCGAACGGGTCATCAACATCAACCCGGGAGGCGGTGGTTACGGCAATCCTCTGCGACGCCCGGTCGCGAGTGTATTGAACGACGTGCGCGATGGCCTGGTGTCCCGAGAAGGCGCGCGCCTGGAGTATGGCGTGGTGCTCGACAGCAACGGCCGGGTCGATGAAGCCGCGACCCACGCCTGCCGCACCCCGCATTAATCGAGCCCGGCCCCTTTGAGCAACTTGGAATCCTTCATCATGACCAAGCAACAATATCGTCTGGGCATTGACGCCGGCGGCACCTTTACCGATTTCATCCTGGCTGACCGCAGTGGCAACGTGCAGTTGTTCAAGGCGCCGTCGACGCCCCAGGACGGCACCCTCGCCATCCGCAACGGCCTGGCGCAGATCGCCGACGCCATCGGACGCACGCCGGCCGAGATCATTGCTGACTGCGACCTGTGCATCAACGGCACCACCGTGGCCCTGAACGCCCTGATCGAAAAAACCGGGGTGAAAGTCGGCTTGCTGTGTACCGATGGGCATGAAGACAGCCTGGAAATCCGCCTGGGCCACAAAGAGGACGGGCATCGCTACGATGCCAGCTACCCGCCGGCCTACATGCTGGTCCCGCGTCATCTGCGTCGGCCCATTCGCGGCCGGATCCTCAGCGACGGCAGCGAATACGCTGCGCTCGATGAACAGGCGATTCTCGACGCCATCGAGTATTTCCGCGAGCAGGACGTCAAAGCCGTGGCCATTTCGTTTGTCTGGTCCGTGCGCAACCCGAGTCACGAACGGCGCGCGGCAGAAATAGTGCGCGCCGCACTGCCGGGCGTATTTGTCTGCACGGGCAATGAGGTATTCCCGCAAATCCGCGAGTACACCCGCACCTCGACCACCGTGGTCAACGCGTATCTGAGCCCGGTCATGGGCCGCTACATCGAGAAGATCGACGCCTTGTTCGAAGAGCTCGGCGCGCAACAACCCACGCGTTATTTTCAATCCAACGGCGGCCTCGCGCCCGGCGTCGTGATGCGCGAACGCGCGGTCAATGCCATCAACTCGGGCCCGGCGTCCGCGCCGCAAGCCGGGCTGTGCGTCGCGCAGCCGTTCGGCATCGACAACGTGATCACCGTGGACATGGGCGGCACCTCGTTCGACATCACCTTGAGCAAGTCGGGGCGCACCAACTTCAGCAAGGACACTGACTTCCTGCGCTACCGCATCGGCGTGCCAATGATTCAGGTAGAAACCCTCGGTGCCGGCGGTGGCTCGATTGCCTTCCTCGATGACTTCGGGATGCTCCAGGTCGGCCCGCGCAGCGCCGGTGCCAACCCTGGACCGGTGTGCTACGGCAAGGGCGGCACAGAGCCGACCGTCACCGACGCCAACCTGGCGCTCGGCTATCTGGCCGACGGCGCCCTGCTGGGCGGCAGCATCCGGCTCGACCGCCAGGCCGCCATCGAGGCCATCCGACGCAAAGTCGCCGAGCCTTTAGGCATTAGCGTCGAGCGTGCGGCCATCGGCATCATCACCCTGGTGAACCTGAACATGGTCAGCGGCATTCGCCGGGTTTCAGTCGAACGTGGTTATGACCCGCGGGACTTCGCCCTGATCGGCGCGGGCGGCGCAGCGGGCATGCACGTGATGCGCCTGGCCGAAGAAATCGGCAGCCAGGTGGTGCTCATTCCGAAAGTGGCCTCCGGCCTGTGTGCGTACGGGCAGATTCTCTCGGACATTCGCTATGACCAGTTGACCACGCTGCCGATGCGTCTTGACGATCAACTGGTCAATCTGCCGCTGCTCAACCAGACGCTACGCGACTTGCGCGAACGCGGGATGAACAACCTGCGCGAGGACGGTTTCGGCGCCGGGAACAACGTTGAGTGCCTGTACAACCTGGAGATCCGCTACCTCGGGCAGATTCACGAATGCAGCATCGAGCTGACCTGCGATCAACTGGACCAGAACGGGCTGGTCGCCTTGCGCGAGGCGTTCCACACGCGGCACAAAGCGCTTTTTTCGTACAGCGAGCCCGAGAGCCCGGTGGAGATGGTGAACCTCGAGTGCTCGGTCATCGCACGCTTGCAGCGCCCGCCGATGCCTGAGCTGCCTCTGCCTCTCGAGGATGTCGCACCCAGCGCCAGCGGTTACCGCTCGATGCTGTTCAGCGCTGAAACGAACTGGCAGGAAACCCCGGTGTACAACGGTGATCGCTTGCAAGCCGGGCAAACGGTCCAGGGCCCTTGTGTGATTGAAGAGTCGACGACCAGCATCGTCGTGCCCCCAGGCTGGCAGGCAACGCTTGCGCCGTCGGCTACCTACCGGCTGACACCTTGTGATTGACCGCCCGTAAGCATTGGCAAATGATGGCGAACCAACGGGGCCGACATTTGTTCATGTCGGCCCCGTCCTCATAATAAAAATCTTACGAGGGCAGCCATGGCGTACAAACTCTCCACCCGCTCCTGGTCCGACAGCCAACGCCAGCCACTCTGGTCGAATGCGATCGCCCGTGCCTATTTTCCGCTTTCACTGGAGTTCGCCCCCAGCGCCACGTTCAGCGGCAGCCTGCAGATCTGGGAAACCGGCAGCACGCCTCTGACGCTGTCGCGCCTGCGCTCCAGTCAGCTCGGTTATTCGCGCAGCAAAGCCCAGGTCAGTGAAGACAACGAAGCCTGCTACCTCGTCACCGTGCCGCGTCGTAGCGAAGTGCATTTCGAACAGGACGGGCGAGCACTGCATTGCCAGCCAGGCGGGTTCATTTTCGAGCGCGGCGATGCCCCCTACCGCTTTCACTATGCCAGCGACAACGACCTGTGGGTGTTCAAGCTCCCCGAGCGCGCGCTCCACGGCCAACTGCGCGGCGCCGAGCGCTATACGCGCTTTTGCTTCGATGCCAGGCGCGCACTGGGCCGGATCTTTGTCGATCAGTTGGCCATGTGTGCCGCCCGTTTCGATGAGTGCAACGAGGCCGCCCGCCACATGCTGCTGGAGCAGGCACTGTCGACGTTGTTGATGGCGTTACGGGAGGATGAGCGCGTCCTCAGCAGCGAACATTCGAACCTGGCCGCCCTGCATTTGCAGCGCATCGAGCAATACGTCGAGAACCAACTGGGCAACCCCGACCTGACGCCGCAGAAGGTCGCTGATGCCTGCGGCCTGTCGGTGCGCTACCTGCATAAACTGTTTAGCAGCACGCCCTACAGCCTCGGCGAGTGGATTCGCCTGAGGCGTCTCGAGGCGGTCAACAGAGGCTTGCTCGACCCCAACTGTCACTTGTCTATCGGCGAGCTGGCGATGCGCTGGGGGTTCAGTGACCAGACTCAATTTACCCGCAGCTTCCGCCAGCACTTCGGCTGCACTGCCAGCGAAGTACGCACGGGTGCGGCTGTCCTGCCTGTTGAGCAGGGTCGACGGTCGACCCATCGGTCGCACCAAAGGCAATAGCCGTCCGGGCCAGCGTTGCCTCTAACCGCGTACCGTTTTGATTGGGCGACACGTTCGAGGCACGGCGCTCAAGCCAGCAGTTCAGTGATCCAGCGCGCCTGCCGGGCGATCTCCTGCAACTTCTCCTCGGGCACGGCCTGTCGTGCCCGGGCGAACTGGGTCAGGGTCTTCTGTTTTTCGCGCAGTATGCGCTGCCACTTGGCGAGGAACGCCGGGCTGCGTGCCTGCATCTGCAGTGGGCCGAAGTACAGGGCCTCGGCGGTGTACGTTACCGGCCCGGTGCGCTCGGCGACGATGATTTCGTAGTAGAAGCGGTTTTCCCGCAGTAACTCCTCAAAGAGGATGCGGTAGCCATTGTCCATCAGCCATTGACGCAGTGGTTGTTCGCCGCCGTTGGGTTGCAGGATCAAGCGCTCATGGCCACTGAGGCGCGCCTTGCCGCTGTCGAGGATGTCGCGGATCGTTTCGCCGCCCATGCCGCAGAGGCTGACGGCGGTGATCCCGTCGTCCGGTTCAATCGCCGCCAGGCCACTGGCCAGGCGCACGCTGATTCGCTCGCTCAAACCGTTTTCGCGCACGGTGCGCTCGGCCGAGCGGAACGGCGTCAGTGCCACTTCACCGGCCACCGCCGCAGCGATCACGCCACGGCGCATCAACGCCACCGGCAGGTAGCCATGATCCGAGCCGATATCGGCCAGGCACGCCCCCATCGGGACATGCGCCGCCACGCGCTCCAGACGCGCAGATAAGCTGTGTTCGTTCAACTGCCGCCCCTTTCACCGCGAACGTCCGGCGCATTTGCCCGGATCGGGGCGCGATTCTGTCGGGCAACGCGGCGCATTTCAACTTTATGCGACAACGGCCTCCTGCAGAGTCCCCTGCCGACCGCTCCCTCTCTCGGCGGGTGATCGACGGCCCCAGCAAATGCTCAATTAATGACCAACGTGTGACAAGCCCCGCAGACCGTGCCTCTTGGGGCATTATCCACAGGTATACCCACTCAATCTGTGGATAGCTTTGCGAAGACGCTCCCCCGCTAAAGCGCCAACACCAACCTCCTGCTTTTCGAACGAGAACAACACGGTGTGAACTGGTCGTTCAGCGCATGTTCCTTCTCGCTCATGAACACATCCCGATGATCCGGAATGCCGTCGAGCACCTCCGTCAGGCAAGCACCGCAAACACCTTGCTTGCACGAAGAAGGCAGCTCGATGCCGGCAGCACACAAGACGTCCAGCACGCTCTTGTCAGCCGGTACTTGCAGGACCCGTCCTGTCTCCGCCAGCTCGACTTCGAATGCCTGATCGACATCGTGCGCCACCACCGACGCGGCAAAATACTCGCGATGAATCTGTTCAGTCGGCCAACCGAGCCCGTGGGCGGCGTTGATCACATAGTCCATGAATCCGTTCGGGCCGCAGACGTAGAGGTGGGTGTCCGCACAGGGCGCCGCCAGTACACGATTCAAGTCCAATAGCTGATCGCGCTCGCCACTGTCGAAGTGCAGGCTGACCTTGTCGGCAAAATCGGACTCGCCAATAAGCGGCAAGAATGCCGCGCGCCGTGGCTCGCGCACGCAGTAGTGCAGCTCGAATTCAGCGCCCTCGCGGACCAGTTGAAAGGCCATCGCGAGTATCGGCGTGATGCCGATCCCGCCCCCCAACAACACCGATCGACGCGCCCCCGTGTTTAGCGGGAAGTGGTTTTTCGGCGCGCTGATCGTCAGCCGGTCACCCACGCCAATACGCTCGTGCATGCCACGAGATCCGCCGCGTGACGTCGGTTCGTACAACACCGCAATCACATAGCGATCGCGTTCCAGCGGACTGTTGCACAACGAGTATTGGCGAGTGATGTCGGCGCTGGTTTGCACATCGATGTGCGCCCCCGCCGTGAAGTCCGGCAAAGGCTGCCCATCTTCACGGCGCAACTCGAAACTGCAAATGCCCTCCGCCTCCTGGCGTTTTTTTACGACGATGACGTCAAACATGCCGTTGCCCCGTTATCTGATAAACCCTTGCGCCCATTTCATTGCACCTTGCACAGAAACAGCGTGTCGTCGGGGGCGTAGCGCGCGATGAGGCGACTGAGCGCGGCTATGTCTTCGCCCAGCGGACGGTCATCGGCATAGCGCGTCACGCGGGTGCGCACCGCTTGATAAATCGCCAGCGTCCGGGGCGCGGGTTTCAGGTCGGGCTCCAGCAAGTCGTAACACTGGCACGCCGCCAACAGTTCGATGGCCAACAGGCTTTCGAGGTTGTCGAGGATCTCGTGGGCCTTCAACGCGGCCGGGGTCGCGTGGCACAGAATGTCTTCCTGCAACCCGGAAGTGACGCCACCGTCGAGACTGGCGGGCGCGGCAAGGCGACGGTTGTGTGCCGCCAGCGAGGCCGCCGTGTATTGCGCGATCATGAAGCCCGATTCCACCCCGCTGCTGCCCGCGAGGAACGGCGGCAAACCATTTACCAGCGGATTCACCAGACGATCGATGCGGCGTTCGCAAATCGCCCCCAGTTGCGCGGTTGCCACGGCGATCTGGTCCATGGCCAGGCCAATACCCGCCCCCACTGCGTGCGCCTCGGAATAAATCTCCGGTGCTTCAGGGCTGCCGCACACCACCGGGTTGTCGGTGACGCTGGCCAACTCGCGCTCGACCACGGTCAGCGCCTGGGCCCACGCATCGCGCACCGCGCCGTGCACCTGAGGAATGCTGCGCAGGCTCAACGGGTCCTGGGTCTTGCGCCCGGCGGCGGCCAATAAAATGCCCGAACCGGCGAGCAAGGTGTTCAGACGCTGACTGACCTGCATCAGGCCGGGCGAGGTGCGCAGGGCCATGGACACCGGATGCAGGGCGCGGATCTGGCAGCGCTGGGTTTCGAAGCTGAGTGCCGCAATGGTGTCCGCCCAGTCCATCAATTGGCGGGTGCGCTCCAGCAGCAAACTGCCGAGCCCCGTGACACACGGCGAACCGTTCACCAGGCATAGGCCCTCCTTTGCCGCCAGCACCAGCGGCTTGATGCCCAGCCGGTCAAGCGCCACCGCAGCCGACATGCGCACGCCGTCGAGCAGGCACTGGCCGTGACCGATCAACAGCAAGCCGATGTGCGCCATGTGACTGATGTAACCCACCGAGCCATGACGCGGTACCTGCGGGGTGCATCCGGCATTGAGCAGCAGAACCAGGCGCTCGACCACCTCCAGCCGCAACCCGGAATAACCGTGCGCATAGTTGTTGATCGCCGCAACCATGATCGCCCGTGTTTCGCTGACCCCCAGAGGCCTGCCAACCCCCACGGCATGGCTCATCAAAATGTTGCGTGACAACGCGCTTTGTTGCGCCGGCGGCACTATCGTGTCGGACAACGCCCCGACCCCGGTGTTGACGCCGTAGGCACGCAGGTTGTTATCCACCACGCTGCGCACGATGGCGTGGGCATGGGTGATGCGCGCCTTGGCGGCGCTGGACAATTCCAGTACCGCCTGTTTGACGGCCACTTCGGCCACCTGCGCCGTGCTCAAGGGTTGATCCAGCAACACCAGGTTCATTGGGCACCTCCTTTGTGTGCGACGGGCGATCCTTGATCGGCATAACGGCCGATCAGCTCCCAGAGTTCGACGGGCACTTCGATGCCGTTTTCGTTGCCTTGACGCGCCTGAAGTCGGCGCTCGCCAGGCAGGCGTACGCGAGGTTCGGCTTGCAGTGCTGCGAACAGGTTTTCAGTGCGTGCCACGAATGTCGCCCCGCCAAATGCGGCAGGATCGAACGCGATGACCAGTTGCCCGGTGCGCGGTGGCCCACCTTCGCAATCGCCGAACGAAGAGGCCTCGAAGGAAAAATGGGAGCCGCTCAACCCGGCGGCCAGAATGTCGACCAGCAAGGCGAGGCTGGCGCCTTTGTAGCCCCCGATCGGGCTCAGGCTGCCGGCCATGGCCGCGTCAGCATCGGTGGTCGGCTGACCGTCGGCATCCAGCGCCCAACCGGCCGGCAGCGCCAGGCCACGACGCTGTGCATCGATCACGGCGACCTTGGCCACCACACTGGAGGATTGATCGATCACCAACGGTGGCCGCCCTTCCCGTGGGGTCGCAAACGCCAACGGGTTGGTGCCGAAAAACGCCGCCTTGCCGCCATGGGGCGCGATCGATGGCGAAGCGTTGGCCACCATCAAGGCGACCAGCCCTTGCTCCGCCAGCTCTTCGACAAAATAGCCCAGCGAACCACAAGCGTAGGACTGTCCCACCGCCAGCGCCGCCATGCCTTGGCGTCGCGTGGCCTGGACCAATAACGGCAAGCCCAGGGCCAGCGCCGGATGGGCGAAACCGGTTCGCGCATCGACCCGGATCAGTGAAGGCGCCAGCACCTCGGCGCTTGGCTGCGCAGCACCATCGACCTTGCCGCAGGCGGCGTGGTCGCAGTAGGTCGGCAGATAGGACAACCCGACCATCGGCTGCCCGTCGCGCTCGGCAAACGCAATCGAGCGCGCCACGGCACGGGCATTCTCGGGGCTGACATGGCTGGCCACCAACGCGGTGGCGGCACGGTTTTCGATCTCGGCCAGGCTGAGGATAAGAGTGGCGGTCATGCGGCGGTCTCCCGGTGAATAAGGTGGGCGTGAGTCAGCGGTGCCAGCTCGGCAAGCATTTGCTCGGCGTACCAGCGAATGAAGTCGCGGGTGCCGCCTTCGATCAACTCGGAATACGGGCCGGGGCGATAAGCGCTGCCGCGAATGCCCAGGTGATTGTTTTCCGCCAAAAAGCGATCCTGATCGTTGGTGGTGGCCCAGATTTCCTTGAGTCGATCGACCTGATAATCCACACCCTCCTGCGCGTCCTTGTGCACCAGCCAATGGGTGGTCACCAGGGTCTCTTCGGGGCCGATCGGCAACACCCGGAAGGTCACCGCGTGGTCCGCCTGAATATGGTTCCAGGTGTTGGGCAGGCTCATCAGGCGCACCGAACCCAGGTCGGCATCGGTCAGGTTGCCGAGCAGGCGCGCGCACCCCGATTTCCCGTCGACGGTCATCGACACACGGCCATCGGTGAACGGCAGCCGCACGGCGCGGTAACGCTCGTTGCCCTGGGTATGAGCATGGGGAATGCCCAGACGGTCCCAGTCCGCCGCCTTGCGTTCGACCAACGCCTTGTATTCGGGCTTGATGCGCGGGTCGTCCGGGTCGTCGAACTCGGTGATGATGTGCATCAACTCCGGGTGCGAACCCACGCAGTGGTAGCACTCGCGGTTGTTCTCGATCACCAGTTTCCAGTTGGCTTTTTCCACCAGTGTCTGGGTGTGAGCGACTTTGGCATCGTCCAGGCCATGGGGCAGCAGGTAGGGTTCGACATCCTGGCGAAACGGTTCGAAGTCGCTCGGCTCATCGGCGAAGTTGATGAAGATGTAGCCGCCCACCACCCCGACCGCGACCGGTGTCAGCTGGAAATCGGCACGCTCGAAGTCGTCGCCCATCAGCCGCGTGCCGGTCAGTTGCCCCTCCAGGTCGTAAGACCATTGGTGATACGGGCAGACCAGGCGCTTGGTGCTGCCGCGCTCTTCCAGGCAGATCCGTGAGCCACGATGGCGGCAGGTGTTGTGGAACGCCTTGACCGCACCGTCCTTGCCGCGAATGACGATCACCGAGTCACGCCCCACGTCCACTCGCAGCCAGTCGCCATGGTTGGGGATCTCGCAGGTCATGGCCGCGAACAGCCACTGACGGCGAAAGAACACCTGCATTTCCAGCTCGAAAAAATCCTGGTCCACATAGAAGGGCTGCTCCAGCCCCCAATCCTCGCGCCGCCTGGACAGCAGCGCATAGGCGTGATCGATCACGTTCTGCTTCATGGCAATACCTCCAAAATAAAAGATCAGGCGAGCGGCAGGCGGCGGAACGTGCCGGGCTTCTGCGCGTCGTGGTATTTGTTCATCGGGCCATGTTCGAGGAAGTGTTGATGACCGTACGCCAAGCGTTCCCGGGACAGGGTCACGCCCAGGCCGTGGCCCTCGGGCACACGCACGGTGTTGTGGCGCGGCACGAACGGGCCCTCTTCGATGACATCCGTGACCTGCATGCGAAATAGCGATTGATTCGGCTCGCGAATCCAGCCCAGTGCCGCGCATAGATGCAGGTACACCGCGCTGCCCACGCCCGAGTCGCCGCTGTAGCACCAGAAGTCGATGCCGGCGTGCTCGCACGCGCCGACGAAGCGCAGCAGTCGGCCAATGCCACCGAGCACCGCCGGGTTGCCGACAATCGCGTCGGGCACTTTCAGCACCATTGCCCGGGCGATGTCGGCGTTGTGGGTGGAAAACGGAATCGAGCAATGACGGCGTAGTTCGACCATTTCTTCGATGGTCGACACCGGGTCTTCCCAGTTGCGCACGCCCAGCTCCTCCAGTGGACGAATCAGTCGACGCGCCGTGGCCAGCGAGTAGGCCTGGTTCGAATCGATGCGCAGCATCACGTCATCCCCCAGGCGCTGGCGGATCAGCTCAAGCATGCGCAGGGACACCTTCGGGTCGTGGGTGGAAAACTTGCCCTCGAAAAAGGTCGTGCCATAGGTCTCGTTGAGCATCACGCAGTAATCGGCGACCGCTTCGGGGGTCTGCTCGCCGCGCACTCGCGTGCCGTCTCGCTGCAGCGGGCCATCGTTGCGCAGGGAAAAGTAGTCGGTGAAGGGAATGTCCTTGCGCACGGCACCGCCCAGCAACTGATAAAGCGGTTGCTTCCAGGCCTTGCCGCGCAGATCCCACAACGCCATTTCCACTGCGCCGAACGCGGTGATGCGCGCGTTGTCGTTGATGCTCTGGACACCGGCGAAGTAAGGCAGGCAGAGGAACTCGGCGCCGGCAATGTCAAACGCGTCGTGGCCCACCAGTTTCGGCGCGATCTGATCGCGAACGATCGCGGCCGCCTGCCACGACGGGGCCTCTCCCAGACCGACCAGACCGTCCTCGGTTTCGACTTCGATGATGGTCGTGGAAAAACCCGGCAGTTCACCGAACACCCAGACATAGGGGGCATCCAGCGGCAGGTTGATGGGCGTGGCAGTGATGCGTTTGATCTTCATCGCGTGGCGGCTCCGGTAGGGACGATAGGTGCCGAATCCATGCGCAAAAGAACGTTATGTGAGCCGACACGACTAAGCTAAGCTCTACGGACATTGGAGTAAACGCGGTAAATTCTCATGCAATCCATGCTTCCAGATCATGCATTAAACAGCCCTGCCTTTCACCGTCGTTTGCCACCGCTGCATGCGTTGGAAGTGTTTGCCGCGGCGGCGCGATGCGGCACCTTCAGTCGCGCCGCCAAGGAACTGTTCGTCACCCAGAGCGCCGTCAGCCGTCAGGTGCAGCAGCTTGAGGAACACTTGGGTGTCCTGCTGTTCATCCGCCATAAAACCGGGTTGCGCCTGACCCCGGAAGCGCAAGCACTGCTCCCCGTGGTCGACGACGCGTTTGCGCGCCTGACCACCCTGTGCAACAGCCTGCGTAACGCCGGCCAGGTGCTGACCCTGCGAATGCCGCCCACGCTCGCGACGCGCTGGTTCCTGCCGCTGTTGCCGGGGCTGCGCACGGTCATGCCGGACATGGACGTGCGGGTGACCACCTACGACGCGTGGGAGCCGCGCTTTGAAGACAGCGACGTGGACGCCGCGATCATTCAGGGTCGAGGGGACTGGAAGGATGTCGAGGCCATCCCCCTGATGCCGGAACGTCTGACACCGGTCTGTTCGCCGGAGCTGGCAAAACAGCTGACCGATCCGGCCGACTTGAAGCATTTGCCGCTGTTGCATTGCTTTCCGGTCCAGGGCTGGAGTCGTTGGCTCGAAGCGGCAGGCATTGAGGGCGTTGCGGCGCATCGCGGCCAGTCCTTCGACACCCTGGACCTGGCGCTGTCGGCGGCGACGCGCGGGCACGGCGTCGCATTGGGCGACCTGAATCTGGTGCGCGAAAGCCTGAACGACGGGGTGCTGGTTGCGCCGTTCGATGTCGAACTCAATCAGGGCGTTTCCTACTTCCTGATTTATCCGTCGCAGCGGGCGCAGCTGCCGAAGATCCGTGCACTGCGGGAGTGGTTGCAAGCGGCTGCGGAGGCGGGTCGCTGACAATCTGAAACCTTGTGAAGGTTGAGCGCAGCGCTTTGTATCTCTGTGTGTACGGCTAGCCTCGGGATACATGAATTTTCACCCGGCCGCCGATTCGACACAGGCCAGATACGTCACCGCGTTCAAATGCACCCAAGGTTTCGAGGGGATCCCCCCCTGGCCAACGGCTTGCAACGGAGACATCACCATGAAGATGGCACTGCACAACAAAAACGGCACATCCCGTCGCCGTCTGGTCGGCTCGTCAATTCTTGCGTTCGCCCTGTTCGGCGCCCTCGGTAGCGCCCATGCGCAGACCGCCGCCACGCCTGACGCGGTGAAGGCTGAGGCCACCTATGCGCCCTCCCCGTTTGGCCCGCTGAAGCATATCAACGCCGGCCTCCTGGACGTCGCGTACGCCGAAACGGGCCCGACCAATGGCCCGGTGGTGATTCTGCTGCACGGCTGGCCGTACGACATTCACAGCTACGACGACGTCGCACCGCTGTTGGCCGCTAAGGGCTATCGGGTACTGATGCCGTATGCGCGGGGTTATGGCGACACGCACTTCCTCTCCGGGAAAACCGTGCGCAACGGCCAACCGGCTGCACTGGCCAGTGACGTCATCGATTTCATGGACGCGCTGAAGATCAAGCAAGCGGTGCTCGGCGGTTATGACTGGGGCGCACGGTCGGCCGACATTGTCTCGGCGTTATGGCCGGAACGGGTCAAGGCGTTGGTCTCGGTCAGCGGCTACCTGATCGGTAACCAGGCAGCTGGCCAGAACCCGCTGCCACCCAAGGCGGAATTGCAGTGGTGGTATCAGTTCTACTTCGCCACCGAGCGCGGTCGTGCCGGGTACGAGAAAAACACCCACGACTTCGCCAAGTTGATCTGGCAACTCGCCTCGCCGAAATGGGCGTTTGACGATGCCACCTTCGACCGCAGCGCCAAGGCGTTGCAGAACCCTGACCACGTCGAGATCACCGTCTTCAACTACCGCTGGCGCCTGGGCCTGGTCCAGGGCGAGAGCCAGTACGAAGCACTGGAGCAAAAACTGGCCACCGCGCCGTCGATCAGCGTGCCGACCATCACCCTCGAAGGCGACGCCAACGGCGCCCCACACCCCGCCCCCGAGGATTACGCCAAACGCTTCACCGGCAAATACGAGTTCCGGCTGATCAGCGGCGGCATCGGCCACAACTTGCCGCAGGAAGATCCGCAGGCGTTTGCCAAGGCGGTAATTGATGCGGACAAGCTTTGAGGTACACCTTTGCAGGCGCTGGGTTGCTGGCGATGGTCGTTGGCGATGATGCGGGCGGTCTGGTTATACGCGGCGGGCTTGAGTCCATCGCCAGCAGGCTGGCTCCTACAGGGGGGTTGGGTGATCTGGTTCTGCTGCGCACACCCTCTTGTCTGTTGCGGGATCTTTGGGTGGAGGGGTTGGCTAACATCGCGCGGGCTGATGCCAAGAAGCGATTGATGGCCTATACCCAATACTCTCGCCTTGCAGTTTTTCAGCACAGGAGGTTCGCCATGAAGCTCATCCATTCACTTGCCGCCCTGATGATCACCGCCAACATCGTTGGCTGTGCCACCTCATCAGGCCATGGAGCGTCCGTTCCCCTGGTGGCCACCCGACCGAACACCGGCCAGATCGGCACTGTAACGCTGACAAGCGAGGGGAAAAGCACCGGCCTCAGCTTTTTCATCAGTGGCGCCCCCAGCGGAACCGTCCTGCCACTGCGCCTCTATACGTTCATCAACAAAGGCAGCTGCCAGCAACCCGGGCCGGTCGCCTACGCAATGAATGATCAGGTAAACACCGAGCGCCAGGCGGTACGCGGCTGGACTTTTTCAAGATACGCACCTGTCGAGCTGTCAGAGCTGCTTGCCGGTGGGTACTCCATCGTCGTGCGAACGGCTCCGGACAGTGGCAGCGTGGATATTTTTTGTGGAGAGATCCGGCAAGCGAGCACGCTGAAATAGCCATGGCCCTTTCGACCCGCCGCCGGTTTGTAGCGATCAAGCATTCCGGTAAATCAAATTGCGCCTGCGCATCACCACTGATCGGAAGATCAAGCAAAGCAAGCCCATTCCCTGGGCTCGCCCCGTTTCAGACAGGTTTGAAGCAATACGCCGCAATCTTGTTGCCATCAAGGTCACGGAAGTAGGCGGCGTAGGCGTTGTCCGCCCAATTCCGTGGTCCCGGTGCACCTTCGTCTTTTGCTCCGGCGGCCAGTGCCGTGCGGTGACTGGCATCGACGGCTGAACGATCGGGGGCTGCAAAGCTGACGGTAATGCCGTTGCCAACGGTTGCGGATTGGCCATTGACCGGTTTCAGCACGAAGAACGAGGGGGCACTGTCGCCCCAGATCGAGCCATATTCACCAAGGTCGGCAAGGCGTTTCAGGCCGAGCGTTCCAAGCACGGCATCATAGAATTCACGGGCGGCGTTCAAGTCGTTGGTGCCGACGGTGACGTGTGTGTAGACAGCCATTCAGATTTCCCCTTGTTTAACAACGATGAATGCGCGAGGTGCGCAATGTTGAATCAGTGGACGTCGATCACCCGGTTGACCGTGGCGAGTATTTCGCCGGAGCGCAGTTGCTCGGTCACCGCGACAATGTCCGGGTAGAAGGCGCGATCGTGCTCGACCGTTGGCACGCGGCTGCGCACCAGGTCGTAAAGTGCACGGGTCGCACTGGAGGCTTTGGCCACATCATGGAAGTCCAGGGCCTGGCAACCGACCATGATTTCGATGGCCAGCACTGACTCCAGCTTGCGCGAAACCTGGTAAGCCTTGATCGCGGCGTTGAACGCAAAGCTGACCGGGTCTTCTTGGTTGCCACAGGTGGAAACGCTGTCCACCGTGGACGGATGGGACAGCACCTTCATTTCGCCAAGCAGCCCGGCCGCCGTGTACTGGACGATCATGTAGCCGTTGTTCAGCCCCGGATTGCGCACCAGGAATGCCGGCATCTCACTGAAGTGCGAGTTGACCATGCGGTCGGTGCGCCGCTCGGAGATCTTCGCCAGGTTGGTCAGGGCATTGCACAGTGTGTCAGCCGCGATGCCGATGTAAGAGCCGTCGAAGTTCGCTCCGGAAATGGCGACGCCGTCGTCCTCGCTGGTCGGGAAGATCACCGGGTTATCACCGGACGAGCCGATTTCGTTCTCGATGCAGGATTGCGCAAAAGCCACGAACTTCTTCGAGGCGCCGTGCACTTGAGGGATCGCGCGCAAGCTGTAGACATCCTGCAGGCGATAATCGATGTTCTCTTTGATCAGTTGGCTATCGCTGAGCAGACGCTTGATGAACCGCGCCGTTTGCGCCTGCTCGGCGTGGGCCTTGACCGAGTGATAACGCTCATCGAACGCGCGAATGGTGCCCTTCAAGGCTTCCAGCGACAGTGCGGAGGCAATGTCGGCCACAGTCGACGCCTGCACCGCGTTGTACAACGCCAGGGTCGCAATCGCCGTGACCGAGGTGGTGCCATTGAGCATGGCCAGGCCCTCCTTGCATTGCAGCGCGATGGGTTGCAGCCCCACCTGGCGCAACGCAGTGCTGCCATCCACCCACTCGCCGCCCGCGACGCTGGCCTTGCCCTCGCCGATCAGCACCAGCGCCAGATGCCCTTCCGGCCCGAGGTAGCCCACCGACCCCTCGCCGGGCGCGAAAGGCACCACATCGTTGTTGAGCAGGCTGGCGATAAGCTCCAGCAGTTCCATGCGAACGCCGGAGTAACCCTTGCCCAGACTGATCAGGATCATCAATTGAATGGCCCGGACTTGCTCGCGGTTCAGCGGTTCGCCGATGGAGACGGCGTGTGAGCGCACGATATTGACCTGCAATGTCTGCGCGTCCTCGGGGGAAATCACGTGACGAACGTTGTCGCCGAAGCCTGTGGTCACGCCATAGACCAAGCGGTTCTCGCCGAGAAATCGCTCGATGAGCTTTCGCGACCGCGAAACCCGGGCGCGGTAGGTGGGCGAAAAGGACACCTTCGCCGAGTAACGGGCGATGGCCACGAACTCATCGATGGAGGGCTCGACATCGCCCAACACCACATTGGAAATCACTTCAGGGTGGACACGCATTGCATTACTTCCTCTGCTCGATAGCCTTTTTCAGGGCGTAGAAAGCCTGTCCCGTCATTGAACAGGCGAAAAAAAAGTTAAAAAATCAAACAGTTATCGGGTGCTTCAGGCCTGGCTCAGGATGAACTTCCTGAAGCGTTCCGAGCTCTGTTCCCGGAACATCTCATCGGGTGTGCCCTGGGCCTCGATCAGCCCCTGATTCATGAACACCACGCGATTGGAAACGTTGCGCGCGAAGCCCATTTCATGGGTCACGACCAGCATGGTCCGGCCTTCCTCAGCCAGCGCACGCATCACTTTCAGCACTTCGCCGACAAGCTCCGGGTCGAGCGCCGACGTAGGCTCATCGAACAGGATGACCTTTGGCCGCATGGCCAGTGCCCGGGCAATGGCGACCCGCTGTTGCTGCCCCCCGGACAGGAACGCGGGAAAGTGATCGCGCTTGTCGATCATCCCGACCTTTTCCAGCAGTTGCTCGGCTTCGTCGATGCACTCGGCCCGCGACCGCTTCTGCACATGCACAGGACCTTCGATGACGTTTTGCAGCACGGTCATGTGCGACCACAGCCCGAAACTCTGGAACACCATGCCCAGCTCAGAGCGGATGCGGTCGATTTGTCGCCGGTCGGCCGGGACCAGCAATTGATTACGCCGACGCTTGAACGCCACGGGTTCCCCGGCGACACAGATCTCTCCGGCGTCAGGGGTTTCCAGCAAGTTGATGCAGCGCAGGAAGGTGCTCTTTCCCGAACCGCTGGCACCGAGGATCGACACCACGTCTCCTTCGTAGGCATCCAGCGAGATGCCTTTCAACACCTCCAGATTGGCGAACGACTTGCGCAAATGTCTGATCTGCAGAACCGGTTCATTTCCCGTAGCCATGCCCTTACCCTCTTCGCATACCGAGTGCGTATTTTTTTATTGTTGGGCGCCCACCGGCAGGCGGCCGGGGAGACAGCCGCCATTCAATCAACGCCAGCGTGCGGACGATCAAGAAGTTCAACAGCAGGTAGATCAGCGCGGCGCACAGGAACACCTCCATCGTCCGGTAGGTCTCCGAGATGATCCGTTGCGCCACGCCAGAGACTTCGTAAACCGTCACCAGACTCGCCAGCGACGTGGCTTTCACCATCAGGATGACTTCCGTCGAGTAAGCCGGCAGGCAACTGCGCAAGGCGATAGGGATGATGATCCGCCGGGCCAGCAGCCAGCCGGACATGCCTGTCGCGCGGGCGGCCTCGACCTGCTGCGGCGGCACCGCCAGCAGGCCGCCACGAAAAATCTCCGCCATGTAGCCGGCCGTGCACAGGGCCAGCGCGATCACTGCGCAGGTCACCGGCTCACGCAATACGGGCCAGAACAGGCTCTGGCGCACGGCCTGGAATTGGCTGAGGCCGTAGTACATCAGGAACATCTGGATCAGCAGCGGCGACCCGCGGAACAGAAAAACGTAGCCGCGTGCCACATGCCGCAGCGCGGCGACATGACACACGCGCAACCAGACCACGAGCATGGCCAGGAGCGTGCCGATGATGACCGAAGCAGAGAACAGCGCCAGCGTCATGGGCAGCGCCTGCAACAGTTGCAGCAGCGTGCTGGATAAGAAAACGGTGTCTATCAACATGATGGGCTCCTCGATAGCGTTTCTGCCGGTCAGCTACGGCGCAAGGTTCTGCCGACGTACCGTTCGGCTCTGGAAAAAACCAGGCCGGACGCCCCGGTCAGCACCAGGTAAAGCGCGCACCCGGTGAGAAAGAACAGCACGAACTGGCTGGTGGAAGCCGCCGCCACTCGACTGGCCCGCATCAGCTCGACCAGCCCGGTGACGGAGATCAGCGCCGAATCCTTCAGGCTGATCTGCCAGACACCGCCGAGTCCCGGCAGGGCATAACGCAGCACCTGCGGCACGATGACCCGTCGCAAACGCATGAGCGTCGGCATCCCGATTGCCTTGGCGGCCTCCAGCTCGGCCCGCGACACCGCGAGGAAAGCCCCTCGATAGACTTCGGCCTGGTAGGCCCCCGAGACCACGCCGAGGGCCAGCGCACCGACGAGAAAGGCCGGGATGCTGATGAACCCTTCCGCGCCGAACAGCCTCCCGATCCCGCTTACCAGCGCCGAGCCGCCGTAGAAGAACAAATAGATCACCAGCAACTCCGGCACCCCGCGAAATACGGTGGTATAGAGATCGCCAAGCAGGCGCAGAAGCAGGCTTTCGTGGAGTTTCGCCGCCGCGACCAGGGTGCCGAGTACGGCACCGACCAGCAGCGCGGCGAGTGTCACCAACAGCGTCATGAGGGCAGCCATCAGCATGACCCCGCCCCAGCCAGACGCGCTAAATCCAATTAAATTGCTCACGTGTACACCTACTGATTAACCGAGGCAGGAAGACGGCCGTAGAGCCCGGCCGCAGCCGAAGTGCGTGCATCGATCCATCGGCGCGACGCCGTGCATCAAGGCGTGCGCCGATGGATGGGTCGGTCAGTGGCTGGGCGGTGTGAAGTCGTGCTTGAACCATTTCTGGCTCAACCGGTTGATCGTCCCGTCGTCGATCAGCGAAGCGACCGCTTTGTCCAGTTTAGCCTTGAGCTCCGGTTCACCCTTGCGGATCCCGAAAGCTTCGCCCTCACCCCAGATAGGCCCATTGATCGCCGGGCCGACCAGCACCACGCCGCTGCTGGACGGCTGGGCCATTTCCCCGGCAAGAAAGCCCATGTCCTCGAACACCACGTCCACACGCCCGCTCTTCAGATCCATGAGCGGTTCCGGCGGCGTCTTGTATTCACGGATGGTGGCAACGGCATCGAACTGATCGTGGATGAACTTGGTGTACACCGTGCCGGACACGATGCCGATCACCTTGCCCTTCAGCTTGGCACGCAGGTCTTCGACCGCCGGGGCGTCCTGCTGCGGGTTGCCGCTGAGGCGCAACGTGCCGCGGTGCATGTCGATCTTGCTGGAGTCCATCGCGATAAACGTGGCCGGCGCTTTGGTATAGGGGCGGGAAAAGTCGATGACTTGCTTGCGGGTGTCACTGATGGCCAGGGCGTCCATCACCACATCGAACTTGCCCGCCTGCAAGCCGGGAATCAGTCCGTCCCAATCCTGGGCAACGAGGGTGCAACGGGCCTGCATGCGCTCGCACAGCACCTTGGCCATTTCCGGTTCGAAGCCGTCGAAGCTACCGTCGGGCAACGTCCGGTTCCACGGTTCATACACCCCTTCCGTGGCGATCAGGATACTGTTCCAGTCCTTGGCCTGGCTCGTCAGCGAGACGGCCGAGCACAACATCAACAACGAATAGACGGCGAATACGGTTTTGTTGTTTTTCATTTTTATTCTCCGATGCAAAAACTACTGAAGGTCACCCAGCGCCAGGACCACCGAGGACGTCGGGCGGGTACAACAGAGCAACACCTGACCTGGCTCCGGCTCGATCAGCGGTGCTTCGATGTACTCGACGCTGCCGCTGACCAGCGGGGTCAGGCAGGTATTGCACAAGCCGGCGCGACAGCTGAACGAGGGCGACAATCCGGCCTGTTCGGCGAGCTCCAGCAGCGAATGACAACCTTGATCCCACGGTACGCTCCGGCCGGAAGGATCGAATCGCACACTCATTTGCGTATCGGCCACCGGCTGTGCGTCAGGCTGGGTCGGGGCCGGCGCGGGAGTCGGTTCGTCTTCATCGAGGATCGTCGCCGGACCAAAGAACTCGTAACGAATCCGTGCCTTGTCGATGCCCAACCCTCGCAGCAAGCGCCAGTTGGCCTGCATGAACGGGCGGGGCCCGCAGAGGTAGACGTCGTAATCGTCGAGCGGCAGCAAGGCTTGCAGGTTCTCGCGACTGATCAGCCCGCTGCTGTGATGGTGGCCGAGTTCCAGGTCATCGCGGTTCGGCGTGCGATAGCAAAAATGCACACGGATGTTCGGGCGCGCGGCGGCCAACGCCAGCACCTCCTGGCGCAAGGCGTGCACCGCACCGTCTTCACAGGCATGAATGAAATACACCGGCCGCGCAGAACCCGTCGCCAGGCGATGCAGCATGCTCACCATCGGTGTCAGCCCCACGCCTCCGCTGAACAACACCACGGGACGCTCACTGCTTTCATCCAGCACGAACTCGCCGCTGGGACCGGCAATTTCCAGTTGTCCGCCGACGTCCAGCGACTCGTGCAAGAAGCTTGAACCGACGCCCGCCGGCACGTCGGGAAGGTGCACGGGCGCCCTTTCATGCTTGACGGAAATACGCAGCTGCGACGGGTCGTCCGGGTTTCCGGACAGGCTGTAGGTGCGCAACACCTGTGCGCCGCCCGCCAGTGGAATGCGCACCACGATGAACTGGCCGGGGCGGAACGTCAGGTGGGAATCGTCCCGCACCGGCCTGAGCACAAACGAACTGATCGTCGCGCTCTCGCGTACTTTCTGGGTCACGACAAAGTGCGTAAAACCTTTCGTGGCGCTAGCCGGCTCACGCATGGACGTGTGCCTCGTTCGACAGTTTCAGGCCTGCAGCATCCTGCTCGAGGCGGATCAGTGCCTCCATGCCCCGACGAAACCGCAGCGGGCCGGAATCGATGGCCAGGTCGATGTTGGGCGTGGTGCGCCTGGCCATGCCGGCATGCACGGCCGTGAGGATCACTCGGTCCTCTTCGAAGGCTCTGCGCACATCGCTGGCGAATTGCCGGGAAACGTTCTCGTCGTCCGCATCGAAGTTGCGCAACTGGAACCAGTAATAGCGAGTGTGCGACTCGTCGACCGGCGTCATGAAGTTATAGGAGTCCATCAGGAATGCTTTTTCATGCACCGGAGCATTTTCGCCAGCGGTGCCTGCCGGTGTCAGCACGCCTTTGATGATGGCGTGGGCCGGATAACGCACTTCGTAATATTGCAGGCGGTCGCAGCGACCTTCGAACTTGAGGTATTTGGTGTAGAACGGCGCCACTTCGACGTCGTACAGCCAGCGCGAAACCACCACGCCGTCGCGATTGACCTGGGTTTGCAGCGGTTGTGACTCACAAGCCGAATTGCCGAAGGTGGACTGATGCACCCAGGCGACGTGCGACGGGTCGAGCAGGTTGTCGGTCATGAACAGGTAGTTGCATTCGATGGTCATCGAGTCACCGCGGTTCAGGCCCCAGTGCGGGTCCTGAAATTCCGGGATATCGAGAATTTTCGCACGGTCAGCCTTGGCGGGATCTCCCATCCATACCCAGATCAAGCCATAGCGCTCTTCTACTGGATAACTGCGCACGTGGGCAGCTTGCGGCACGCGCGATACGCACGCGGCCTTTACGCATGTCCCCGAACCGTCAAACGTCAGGCCGTGGTAGCCACATTCGACCACATCACCGTGCAGCCGACCCATCGACAACGGCAGCTTGCGATGCGGACAGGCGTCTTCCAGCGCCACCGCCTCGCCGTCGGTCTTGCGGTACAAAACGATGGGTTGGCCAAGGAGGGTCGTGGCATGCAAGGCATGCTTGACTTCAGTGTCCCAGGCAGCGACATACCAGGCGTTTTTCAAGAACATGGCTCGAAGCTCCGTTGTTGTTGTAAGTACCAGCGGGAGGTGGCTGGACGTCTTGAAGGAGATCGTAGGTCTGCCAAACCCAAAAGAATAGATGTGCTTTTCTGTTGCTTTTTATAGTTTTCCTAAACTATAAAATCAGCCTGACTTTTACTTTCCTGGATCAACCATGAGCTACCTTCCTCCCCTGCGGGCCCTCGAGGTATTTGAAGCCGTCGGCATCTGCGGCGGTATTTCCCAGGCGGCAAAACGGCTGGGCGTTTCGGCTGGGGCGGTCAGCCAGCAGATGAAAGTGCTGGAAGACGCCGTCGGCCTCAGCTTGACGGTCAAGGAAGGTCAGCGCCTGCGCCTTAACGCCACCGGACAACGTTTCCACGAAGGCTGCTGCGAAGCTTTCGAGCGGCTTCGGGCCGCCACCGCCGAGCTGGAACGGTCGAAAAACGCCAGCAACCTGTACGTCAGCGCCCTGCCCTCTCTGCTGTCCAAGTGGCTGGCACCGCTGGTCGCCGGCTGGCAAGCCGAGCACCCAGGCCTGAGCGTGTACCTGGACGGCACCCACACCGAGCCGTCGAAGGCGGATGCCAATGGCATCGACTTCCGGATCAGTTATGGCGAAGGCATGCAGGACAATCACCACACCCTCGAGCTTTTCCGTGACTGTGTGATCCCGGCGTGCAGCCCGGTGCTGCTGGCTGCACACGGGCCTCAGGTGGCAGTGGATGAACTGCTGCGCTTTCCGCTGCTGACCATCGACTGGCGCCCGAAATTCGAATCGCCACCGTCATGGCCGGAATGGTCGGCGCAAAACGGCATGGCCGATGTCGCCATTAACAACAGCCGGATTTTTTCCCTTTCGAGCATGGCCATCCAGGCGGCAATCGAAGGCCACGGCATGGTGCTGGCGCAGTACTCGATGATCAGGGACGACGTCGACAACGGCCGCTTGATCCTGCCCTGCCGGCACGCCATGCCGCTGCCCTCGTCGTACTACCTGAGCTGGAACCCCAGCACTTTCCACAAGGCGCAATGCCGGGAATTTCATCGGTGGATGATTGCTCGCGGGCGGGAGCAGCAGCATCTTTCGGATCAGTTGATCGCCAACGGCTGATGGATGACAGCCCCGGCCACCAGAGAAAAGTCATTCCTCAATCCAAACTTTTCACGTGCCTGGGCGTCCTTCTTACATACGGCCGACACTGGCGGTGTAACCCAAACATCTGATCTCAGCTAAGGACAAGCGATGACCTTTCTCATTTTTCTCCTGGCCTGCGCCGCCGCGGCAAGCACCGGCCTCCTGTTCAAACCGGGCGAGTGGTATGAAACCCTGGTCAAGCCGAGCTTCACGCCACCCAACTGGCTGTTTCCGCTGGCCTGGTCGATCATCTACCTGTTGCTGGCCTGGGCCGGTTACCGGTTGACCCTGATCCCTGGCAGTCAGGTGGTGCTGGCGTTATGGGCGGCGCAGATTGCGCTGAATACGCTGTGGACACCGGTGTTCTTCGGCGCACACCACGTTTTCGCCGGCATGGTGATTTTGACGCTGCTGTGGCTGGTTGTGGCGGCAATGGTGGTGATGGCGTTGCAGCTTGACGTCATCACGGGCCTGATCCTGTTTCCATACCTGGTGTGGCTGTGTGTAGCCGCGGCGTTGAATTTTTCGATTTTGCTGAATAACCGTTGATGACGAGCTTCGAATAGGACTCCGAAGCGCCCTGGATTGTGCGTGTACCCCGGTTACACGACACCTGCCAGCGATGGTCTTCAACGATGACGCGGGCGGTCTGGTGCTACGCGGCGTGCTTGAGTCCATCGCCAGCAGGCTGGCTCCTACAGGGGTTGGCGGTGTCTGTGGTCCCGGGATTCGTGGGGAACCTACAGTCTGGCCTTGCGCTTCTGCACCGGTGGTCACCGTGTCTGGTCGGCCTTTGGTGGCGGTCTATACTGAATTTCGGTTTGCTGTTTTTGTGCCTTACAACACGTCGACACCCGAGCGCGCTACCGCGCCCTGTGCCAATCGTCAACGTAACCAGCCATAGCCCATGAGCCGTTCGCCCGGATCCTTTGACCGGTCGAGTTCAATCGCCCTCCGGCTCACGGGTCGAGGAAAACATCATGATACGTAAGCTTTTTTCAGGCATTGCATTGGTGCTCGCGGCCGCAGCGGTAACGCCCGGTGCCTGGGCCGCGGAGACAAGAGCGTTGGCGTCGGATGGCGCGGATCATGTGGGTGCTGGCGCTGTCGCGGCCGATGGTGCCGATCATGTCGGGGCTGGCGCTGTCGCGGCCGATGGTGCCGATCATGTCGGGGCTGGCGCGGTCGCGGCCGATGGTGCCGATCATGTCGGGGCTGGCGCGGTTGCTGCCGACGGTGCCGATCACGTCGGAGCTGGTGCAGTCGCATCTGACGGTGCCGATCACGTCGGAGCTGGTGCAGTCGCATCTGACGGCGCCGATCACGTCGGGGCTGGCGCAGTCGCATCTGACGGTGCCGATCACGTCGGGGCTGGTGCGGTCGCGGCCGATGGTGCCGATCATGTCGGGGCTGGCGCTGTCGCGTCCGATGGTGCCGACCATGTCGGGGTTGGTGCGGTCGCAGCCGACGGTGCCGATCACGTTGGGGCTGGTGCGGTCGCGTCCGACGGTGCCGATCACGTCGGAGCTGGCGCTGTCGCATCTGACGGCGCCGATCACGTCGGAGCTGGTGCAGTCGCCGCCGATGGCACGGACCACGTCGGTACGGCCCGATATGCGTACTCTCGCATGGGCGTGGGCTCGGATCAGGTGGCCTCCTCACTCATGGGCAGCACCTACTCCGAGCAGTTCAACACCCCGATCAGCAACCCATAACGTGAAAATGGCGCGGTCTCCCGCGCCATTTCCCGCTTCAACCGCTGGCCCGGTCATGCGTTCTCGGCGCCCAATCGGATCAACCGCGTCCCACCTGCTCGATGCCTTTAAGGTGTTCATAGCTGTCAACGAATCGCTTGAACTTGTGCTGACCACAGGTGTAAGCCTCATATTTTGCAGGCACGGCTTCAGTGACACAGGTAGGCACAGGCGCCACCACCGCATCGAAATCCAGATCAATGAAGAACGGTATCGAGTAGCGCTCCAGACCGCTGGTATTCACAACGCGATGCATCGTCGAGGTGTAGCGATCGTTGGTGAGGGTTTGCACCAGATCACCGATATTGACGATAAACGTGCCTTCAACGGGTGGAGCGGTGACCCACTCCCCTGCCCGATTCCTGACCTGCAGGCCGCCCACGGCATCCTGGGACAGGACCGTCAGGAAACCGTAGTCGGTGTGAGCGCCAATCCCGATCTCCTCTTGGGAAATCCTTCCGATCGGCGGCGGGTAACGCAAGATTCGCTGGATCGTGATGGGCTTGCGTTGACGGTGCTCGAAATAATCTCGTGGCAACCCCAGGCTCAGCGCGATCCCGCCAATGAGCAGGCGTGCGAGATTCAATACAGCGCCATGGTACTCATTGGCCACCTTCTCGAATTCCGGCAGTTCATGAGGCATTTGGTTAGGACCGAAAAACGGCGATACCTCATCGTAATGAGCACCGTAATCAAAACACTCCTTGAAATCGCGAGTGTTGGCGGGGTCCACGTTTTCCGCATACATCGGTATATAACCGCGCAATGTAGGCCCGGAGTTGACGATGTTAAGTGTGTTCTTCTGTTCAAACTCAAGCTTGAAAAAACGTTTGGAGAGCGTGTACATGCTGTCTATCAGTTGCTGTCCGACACCATGGTTTTTTATATAAAAAAAACCAATCTTTTCACAGGCCTCACCTATTTGACTTGCCACTAGCGCCGGGTTCTCGCCACTGAGGAGCGGCCCTATGTCGATAACTGGAATTTCAGTGAAAGCTGTTTGTTTGCTCGCCAGACGAATATCCAATAACTCTGTCACTTTGCTCTCCTTTCCGAAAAATCAATAAGGTCGAACGAGCCAGGCCAGTCCTCGTTTCGACGGATGTTAATCCTCGGATTTTTCTCGCGCAAGCAAAATGTACATGTGTGTCACCTTAAATTGACACCAATGCACACTTACTTTCAATTGTCCTCGAGGAGCCCGCTGCTGCGGCACTTTTCAGATAACGCCACGTTATCTTTGGCACGGTAAAAAAGTCGTTGGACGCTACAATCCGTTGAGATCGAATAATGGCGACGCCAAACAACTACCAGGCAGGTTGCCCATGAAATTCAATAATAAAGTGGTGGTCATTACCGGCGCTGCCGGCGGCGTCGGACAGGCGCTGGCGTTATTGTTCGCCCGAGAAGGCGCAAAGCTGGTTTTGTCCGATCTTGACGAAGCCGGTTGTCAATCAATTGCCAACAAAGTTAGTGACATGGGCGCGCAAGTGCATTACCTGGCAGGCGATTTACGCCGAAAAGAATATTGCGAAGCGATTGTCCAGACCGCCGTCGGTATCTTTTCGGGGATCGATATCGTATTGAACAATGCGGGCATCATTCCCCGCGGCACCATTGAGGAAACCACTGACGACATGTGGTTCGATGCCATGGGCGTCAACCTCAATGCCGTGTTCTTTATTTGCCGCGCGGCGATCCCGCACATGAAAAGCCGCCCCGGCGCCGCCATCGTCAACACCTCCTCGGTCTGGGGTATTTATCCAGGCCCTGCCCACGTGGCGTATTGCACCAGCAAAGGCGCGGTCGCGGCGCTGACCAAAAATCTGGGACGCGATTGCGCCCCCCTGGGCATCCGTGTCAACGCCGTGTGCCCGCACGAAATAAATACCCCGATGATCCGCAGCGGCTTTGAACGGCGTGGCCTCGATCCGGACAAAGCCGTGCAGGAACTCAACAAGAGTGTGCCACTGGGGCGTATCGCCGAGCCTGAAGACATTGCCGATGTCATCGCTTTTCTGGCGTCCGACGAGGCCAGGTACATCGCCGGTGAAACGGTGGAAGTCACAGGCGCCAAGCCGGTGTCCGGCTAAGGAGAGGCAGCGATGCTCAACGGTAAAAATGCAGTGGTGACCGGCGGCGGCAGAGGCATTGGCCGCGGCATCACCGAACGACTGCTTGAGGCGGGCGCTTCAGTGATCATCGCCCAACGCCAGGCACTGGACGCCGACTTGCGCGACCATCCTCGGGTGCATTTCGTCGAGGCTGACCTGGCCTCGGTCGAGTCACCCGGCTTGATCGCTCGTTTCGCCGAGGAGCACCTTGGCGGGGTCGACATATTGGTAAACAACGCCGGGTTCATGTTCGAGAAATCCATCGACGACATGACCGAACAGGACTGGGATCGCATGATGGCGGTCAATCTGCGGGCGCCCGCGTTTCTGTGCAAGGCGTTGGTGCCGCAGATGCGTCAGCGAGGCGGTGGCAGCCTCATCAACATCGGCTCGATCGAAGGGCTGGGCGCCAACCCGGAACATGCCGCCTACTGCGCCTCCAAGGCCGGGATCCATGGGCTGACCCGAGCCTTGGCGGTCGATCTTGGCCGGGACGGCATCCGCTGCAATGCCATCGCCCCCGGGTGGATCAATTCCGAGTTGAGTGATGCCTATCTCGCCACTCAAGCGGATCCCCGTGCGGCGCGCCAGGCACTGCTGCGCCTGCACCCGGTGGGGCGTACCGGTTGGCCCACGGACGTTGGCGCGACCGTGGTTTTCCTCGCGTCGGAGTCATCGGCCTTTATCACCGGGCAAGTGCTTGTGGTGGATGGAGGTCGCACGGCAAAACTGCCACTGCCGTTTTGATCGAGGCACCTCGACCTGCGACGCAGCACCTCCGTCGCAGGTCCCACCGGCTTAGCCCTTCGCTTTTATCGCGTACAGTCCCGCGAGAATCACCAGGCCTGCACCGACCACCACCCAGGTATCCGGACGCTCGGCAAAAACAACGACTCCAATCAGCGTGGCGAACACCAGAAGCGCAAAGTTGAAAGGCTGCAGGGTGGATGCGGGCGCGTATTTCAGTGCTTGAATGAAGAGAATCTGTGCGACGACGCCCGTCAGGGACAGGATCCCCATCAACAGGCCCTGCGCGGGCGTTGGCGTCACCCAGGCAGGCAACCCCGCAAACGTGACGGTCAGGGCACCGACGCTAGCGATGTACAGCATGTTCGTCGCAAACGAATCGTGCTGGCTGATCCGGCGCGTCAGGACGTTGAACACCGCGAACCCCAACGCCGCCAGCAGCGGGATCAGCGCGGCAGGCTCAAAGACGCCTGCACCGGGTCGAAGGATGATCAGCGTACCGGTGAACCCTATGGCGGCGGCAATCCAGCGCCGCAAACCAATGAACTCTCCCAGCACGGCCCCCGCCAAGGCCAGTGTCATCAGCGGGAATACCGCATAGAGCGCGTGCATTTCGGCCAGGCCCAAATAGCGTAGGCCCACGGCAAACAGCAGCGCCTCACCTACCGCCAACAGCGCCCGAATGATTTGCAGACCCGGGTGCCTGCTTCGAAACGACTGCCTGACCCCTCCTTGATAGAGGGCATATCCAAGCGCTAAAACCAAAAACACCCCGTAACGCACCATGACCAACTGAGCCACCGGGAGGTCTTTGACCAGTACCTTGGTGATGCCGTCCTGGCTGGCATAAATCAGCATGGAAAGCAGGCAAAGGAAAATCCCCAGTTGAGGCCTTGCGGCGCCGGGGTCCGCAACAACGGTGGGTGTGATCAAGCGCGCCGTGTTTCTCATGCCCTCCTCGTTTCTCATGAAGCATTCCGTTCAGGTGGGAAAAGCAGAAGAATCACGCCGGTTAACTTTCTCGCCCGGCCCAGAATTCATGCCAGCGAATAACAGAACTGACCCCCAGTTTCGTGATGAGTTTGGGTGGCAACTTGCTGGGCCCCGGGGCATGACTGAAGCTGTCGAGAAATGCCGAACGCGTGCCGGACGCCAACTCCGCAGCCATCACACCGGCCAGGGTACTCTTCACCGTTCCCAGTCCGTTTTCGCAGCACGCCGAAAACAGGTTTTCTTCAATTTCGCCAAAAGCTGCAGCGCTGTTACGGCTCAGGCATAGCCGCCCCGCCCAGCTGAATTCCAGCGCCGTGGATTTCAATTCGGGAAAGCGCGCATCCAGGGAATGCCGCTGCTCCCTGGCCACCGCCGCAACACGCTCCGGCGTGACCTGAATACTCGGTTCATAGGTAAACTTGGTTCGGATGACGATCCGCGAGCGCCCGTCCGAGGAGATCTTGCGAACCGTGGCCCCCATTGGATCTGCTGGCAACAACGCCCATTGGGCTTTGCCCGGCGAGTCTTTCCTGAATTCTTCATCGCTGTAGGCAGCGGTCATTGAAGCGTACGTGAAGACGTGCAGCAGGCGTCCCTGATAATGGCCAAAGTCTTCAATGTGACCGTTCACCCCGAGAATAACCTTGGGTGCGTGCACCGTCCCGTTGTGAGATCGGGCGCTCCAGCCACTTCCGTTCCTGATTAATTCAACAATCGGAGAACGCTCAAACAGGCTGACTTTCCCTGCGAGCCCCGCTGCCAGATCGCGGATGTATTGCGCGGGCTGAATCATCACCGCGCCGGGCGTGTAGATCCCGCCGTGGTAATAGGTGGATCCGGTGATTTCACGCATTTGTGCGGCATCCAGCATCTCGAACTGCTCGCCAATGCGCTCAAGGGACCTGGCGTAATTGACGTTCAGTTTCAGGCCGCGCTCAGTGGCGGCCGCGTTGATCTTCCCCGAGGGGTCGAACGTGTCTGCGGACATGCCGTATTCCCGCGCCGCTTGCGCAGCGAATTCGATCGCGAAACGATTCTGCGTGATTTCCAGCGCCGTTGCCGACTCACTCGCCACGGAATATTCCCCGGACGACAGACTGTGCGGCACGTCGATCATGAAGCCCGAGTTCCTGCCCGCCGGCCCCTTGGCGACTTCATGCGCATCGACCACCACAATGCGGTCACCCGGGTGTAACTGTGAAAGTCGGCGAGCGGCGGACAGGCCGGCAAATCCGGCGCCGATAATCAGCCAATCCGCCATTACGTCCCCATCAAGCATGCGCACCGGCGCCGTGCGTGTGGAAATGGCCTCCCAACCCGAAACCCCGGTGTCGACCGGCAGGCGCTTGATGGTGTGGCGGCTCATTTTTCGGTCTCTTCATCCGAGCGATCCGAGACATCGATCCAGATCGTCTTGATTTCGGTGTACTGGTCGTGGGCAAAAATGGATTTGTCCCGGCCACCGAAGCCCGATTCCTTGTAGCCGCCAAAAGGCGTCGAAGCGTCGCCTTCACCGAAGCAGTTAACAGTGACGATGCCGGCGCGAATCTCCCGCGACAACTTGATGGCCCGGCGCAGGCTGCCGGTGTAAACCGAGGCCGCCAGGCCGTACAGCGTGTCATTGGCAAGGGCAATGGCTTCGGCAAGCGTGTTGAAGGTGGTCACCGACAGAATCGGGCCGAAGATCTCTTCCTGGAACAACTTGTTGTCGCGACCCACGCCGTCAATCACGGTCGGCTCTACAAAGGCACCGTCCCGGGTAGCGCCACCGTAAACCACTGCAAACTTTGCAGCGACGGCGTGCTCGAGGTACGACTTCACCTTGGCGAAATGCTCGGGGCTGACCAGCGACCCGACGCGGTTTTGCGGGTCGAGGGGGTCGCCCATTTTCCATTCGCGGATGTACGCGCCCATGCGCTCCAGCAGTTCGTCCTTGACCGATGCGTGGACGATCAGACGCGACGTCGCGGAGCAGTTTTCCCCCATGTTCCAGAACGCGCCGTTGACCACATGCTGTGCGACGAGGTCGAGGTCTTGCGCATCGTCCATCACCACCGCCGGGTTTTTCCCGCCGCATTCGAGCACGATGCGTTTCAGGTTGGAATCGGCGGCGTAGTGCAGGAAACGGCGACCGGTCGCGGTGGAGCCGGTGAAGCTCACCATGTCGACATCAGGGTGCAGGCCAATCGGTTCACCGACTTCTTTGCCGGTGCCGGTGACAATATTGAGCACGCCGGCGGGAATTCCCGCTTCAAACGCCAGCTGCGCGACACGCAACGTGGTCAGCGAGGTTTGCTCGGCAGGCTTGACGATCACCGAACAGCCCGCCGCGAGGGCCGGGCCGATTTTCCACGCCAGCATCAGCAACGGGAAGTTCCAGGGCAATACGCAGCCCACCACGCCGATCGGCTCGCGGACGACCAGGGTCAGTGCGTCGCCGCCCACCGGGGCGGTGTTGTCGTAAATCTTGTCGATCAATTCCGCGTGCCAACGCAAGGTGTGGATCGTGTCCGGCACGTCCACCAATTGGCACTCGCTCACCGGTTTGCCGCTATCGAGGCTCTCGAGAACGGCCAGTTCGTGTTGATGGTTTTCCAGTAGGTTGGCGAACTTCAGCAGGACCGCTTTGCGCTCCCGGGGCGCAATCGATCGCCAGCGTCCGTCCTCGAACGCCTGCCTGGCATTGCTCACGGCCACGTCGACATCGGCGGCCGAACACGCGGCAACATCCGTCAGAAATTCGCCCGTCGCCGGATTGTGGGTGGCGAATGTTTTGCCGGAGATGGCGGGCGTGAACGCGCCATTGATGAACGCCCTGGATGGCAGCGCAATGTCTTTGGCCAGCGCGGCATATTCGGCCTTGCTCAGAAGATCACCCATGACTGGCTCCCGAAGTAATGGTGGCTACCGTGCGTTTAAGCTCGGCGATGACCGATGCAAGGCTTTGCTGTTCCTGCGCTTCCAGTGGCTGAAGCGGTGAGCGCACGTCACCGACTTTCAGCCCGGCGACCTCGCAACCGTACTTGATCGACTGCACGAACTTTCCCCCGTCCAGGGCGTTCATGAGTGGCATCATCGCCGACATGATTTGCCGGCCTTTGTCGAAGTCCTTTTCGATCACGCAGGCTTCATACAGCGCCACGTGTTCTTTGGGCAGGAAGTTGGAACCGGCACACACCCAGCTTCGGGCGCCCCAGGCAAAGAATTCGAGCGCTTGATCGTCCCAGCCGCAGGACAGGCCGATGTTCGGAAACTGGCGCGCGAGCAAATGCACACGCCCCATATCGCCGGAGCTTTCCTTGATGGCGACAACGTTCCTGCATTCACTGACGCGAGTGAGGTAGTCCTCGTCCATCGACACGCACATGCGCCCCGGATAGTTGTAAAGCATGATCGGCAACTCGGCGGCGCGGTCGATGGTCAGCGCGTGGATCGCGTTTTCCTTCGAGGTGGGCAGCGCGTACGGGGGCGACGTGACGAGGATGGCGTCCGCCTTGATGGCTTTGGCATCCCTCGCGTACTGAACGGCGTCTTCGGTGCGAATGGCACCGGTGCTGACGATCAGTTGTACCCGTGAACCGATGACGTCTTTGGCGTAAGCGGCCAGCTCGGTGCGTTCTTGCGCAGTCTGCGCATAATATTCACCGGTCGACCCGCCGATAATAATGCCGTGTACCTTCGCCTCGATCAGCGACTCCAACACTTGCGAGTACACACGCCAGTCAATCTCCCCGTCGGTGTTATAAGGCGTTACTGCGGGCGTGTAGATACCTTCAAATTTCAAGATAAATGCTCCGAATGTGAGTGACGTGGAAGATGGCTCTAATAAACGTCGGCCGACGTTTACAAAAGACTTTCCGAGACCTTTTAGTGGCTAGTTGAGTTAACAGTTGAATCCAGACTGGCATGGGCCCGTAAGGTGGTCAATAGAGTGACTGTCAGGTTTATGCACTTAAAAGCGCGCAGGGCTGCTCGCACGAATAATTAATTTACGTTGATATTCATAGAGTTAACTTTTCATTCCCGAAACCACCGCACCCATCGATAACATTTCATTATGCATTGATAAGAGTAAAAGTTTCTTGTTGATGCAAAGAGGGCGTCGTAGCCTTACAACAGCGATATTTTACCGACGAATTGTTGATTAAGTTTTTCGTACATTCGTCCCGTTAGTTGAATACTGGTATTTGGAGTGTGTGGGCCGTGAGCACTAAATCGACAGTTTCAAATCTTATCGCGCAGCGCAAAACCGATTACGCGCTGCCAGGTGCCCTGTATAGCGATCCAGAGGTTTATCGGCAGGATCTGGAACAGATCTGGCACCAAAGCTGGATCTTCGCCGGGCACACATTTGAGCTGGAGAAGCCGGGTCAGTACCTGTCGCTGCAAATCGGCGATTACCCCGTCGCGGTCGTGCGCGGCGCCGATCAGCAGATCCGCGCATTCCACAACGCGTGTCGGCATCGCGGCTCCAAGGTATGCCCGGAGGCCAGCGGCAAGGTCGCCAAGCTGGTGTGTCCTTATCACAAATGGACCTTCGAGCTGGATGGCCGACTGCTGTTTGCCGGGAACATGGGTGACGATTTCGACAAGTCCCGGCACGGGCTGAAACCGGTGCATTGCGAGGTCGTCGAAACCTACATCTACGTGTGCGTCGCTGACGTCGCGCCGGATTTTTCGTCATTCAGAAAGGCTGTGACGCCCTTCGTGGCCCCGCATAACCTGGACAACTGCAAAGTCGCTTTCGAGTCGAGCATCATCGAGAAAGGCAACTGGAAACTGGTGTTCGAGAACAACCGCGAGTGCTATCACTGCGACGCCACTCACCCGGAATTGATGCACTCATTCGTGGACAACCCATCAGTGGGCGGCGCGGGCGGCGACGAGGATCTCGAACTCAAGGAGCACTGGGACCGCTGCGAGGCCGCAGGCCTGCCCAGTCAGTTGGTGATGGATGTTGAAGGTCGCTTCCGCATGACGCGCATTCCGTTGTTTTCCGGGGCCGTCAGCTACACCATGGATGGAAAGCCCGCGGTCGCCGGCCGGTTGGACAGCAGCGGTGAGGCCAACATCGGGGCGCTGCTGTATTTCAACTACCCGTCAACCTGGAACCACTTTCTGGGCGATCACGCGCTGAGCTTCCGCGTGCTGCCGCTCGGCCCGAGCGAGACGATGGTCACGACAAAATGGCTCGTCAGGAAAGACGCACAGGAAGGTGTCGACTACGACATCGATCGACTCACCAAGGTCTGGCTGGCCACCAATGACCAGGACCGCACGTTGGTTGAAGGCGCCCAGGTCGGCGTCAGCTCCCCTGCTTACGAGCCAGGCCCGTTGTCGGTGGCAAGCGAAATTGGTGTGTGCCAGTTTGATGACTGGTACTGCAAAACGATGCTGGATCAGCTCAATCACACAATCCCGCTGAGATCCGTCGGCTAACGCAACACGGCCGGTGGTGATCACTCTTGACGATCACCGCCGGTACACCGAACCACTCCCCTCCTCAACGCGGACGGCTCAGGCAAACTGGGCGAGAATCCAGTCGCGCAGCCGACAACAGGCGTCGTCATTGATCCGGTCTTCACGAAAGGTCAGGTAGTGCTGGCTCTCATGAAGCACCACTTCCTCCTCGACCGGCCGGATCAGCGTGCCGCTTTCAATCAGGTTGGCCACCAGGTGATTCCACCCGAGGGCCACGCCCTGATGGGTCAACACCATGCTGATCACCAGGTTGTAGTCATTGGCGTTGAACACGTGAGGGCTGTCGTGCGGGCGCTTTTCGATATCGACATCGTGGTAAGCCAGCCAGACGCCCCAATCGACGTGCTCCGCCACCTGGGAACGTCCGTAAGGACTGAGGTTGAGCAAAACCCCGTCGCGCAGTCCCTCCAGATTGAACAGCTCGGGATGCTCTTCTTTGTAACGTGGTGTGCACACCGGGTAGATCACATCATGAAACAACGGATAACTGCGGTAGCCATCCTGAACCCTGGCCATTTTGGTGATAAAGATGTCCGGCGTGACGCCCGGCTCCATCGACAGGAAGTTTTGCGTGGTGACCAGGTTCAGATCAATGTCGGCGTTCCTGGTAAAAAAACCCGGCAACTTGGCTGCAAGCCAGAGCGCCGAAAACGCGGGCGAACAGCACAGTGTCAATGTGCGCTTGCCTGCGTTATGGGTGCGAATACGTTCCGCCGCCTGGGAGATATTGACGAACGATATTTGCGCCGCATCAAAAAAGATCGAGCCCGCCTCGGTTAATTCAACCGCTCGCCCTACGCGCTTGAAAAGATCTACCCCAAGATAGGCCTCAAGCTCGCGAATCTGACGGCTGATGGCGGCTTGAGTGACGCACAGTGCTTCCGCGGCACGGGTAAAACTCTGATATTTGGCCGCGGCAACAAATGACTTCACCGCTTTAAGGGAAGGCATTTTCAACAGCGTCATGTCTGGATCGATATGTTTAACCATAACCTAGAGTATTGAATATCCGGTTTGGGGCCCGTTGGCAGGGGCGTTAAAGGTGAGATCAGTCACAAAGTTCCGTTTCAAGCCTGCACTGGAGCGTAGCGGAAACATCGCGTCTAAGACAGAGCCTGCGGTGGTCGTCTGCGCAACCAGCACTGCCGCTGTCGCAAATTGGCATGCTGGAATTATTGATAACATGACGTTATTGATTGGCCAGAAGAAATGTTGTTAGACGCTGACTCTATTAGGTAATAACTTTGCTTTCGAGGAACTGCTTAATTCAGCTCCGATAAAACAAGAATAATAAATCACATAATAAAGAGGACGGTCACAATGACTAACTCGCAACCTTTCCCCCCGTTCGACTGCCCCCATGAGCACCGTCATAAGTGATCAGGACATGTTTGTTCAAGTGCTTGATCGTACGTCGTAATTGCAGCAGGAGGGGTTATGAGTCTTGGTGACGAGATACTCTCGGTAAACAACATTTACAAAGTCTTTGGCGCCCAGCCGAAGCTCGCGATGGAGATGCTGGCTCGCGGTGCTGACAAGAATGAAATATTCAGCAAGACCGGCCAGGTGGTTGGCGTTTTCAATGCCAGTTTCTCCGTAAAACGTGGAGAGATTTTCGTCATCATGGGCCTTTCCGGTTCCGGGAAATCCACGATGGTGCGGTTATTCAATCGGCTGATCGAACCCACGTCCGGGACCATCCACCTGAACGGCAAGGAAATCACCGGTCTGTCGGACGCCGATCTCCTCAGCGTCCGGCGCAAAGACATGAGCATGGTGTTTCAGTCGTTTGCACTGATGCCTCACATGAGTGTGATCGACAACGTTGCGTTTGGCCTGGAGATTTCCGGTGTCGAGGAATCCGAGCGCCACAAGCGCGCACTTGAAGCCCTCAGGCAGGTCGGCCTCGATGGACACGCCTTCAGTTATCCGCACCAACTGTCCGGCGGCATGCAGCAACGCGTAGGCCTGGCCCGAGCGCTGGCCAATGACCCGGCCATCCTGCTGATGGACGAAGCCTTCTCCGCGCTCGACCCGTTGATTCGCAGTGAAATGCAGGGCGAGTTGATCCGCCTCCAGGCCGAGCAGCAGCGCACCATCATCTTCATTTCCCACGACATTGAAGAGGCGATTCGCATCGGCCACCGCATTGCGATCATGGAAGGCGGCCGCGTGGTGCAGATCGGCAGTCCACAGGAACTGCTTTGCAACCCGGTGAATGATTACGTCAAGGCCTTCTTCAAAGGCTTCGATGCATCGAAGATCCTCAAGGCCGGCGACGTCGCGAGGATTTGCGCCGAACATCCCTACGCCAACGACCAGTCCATTCCCACGCTGCAGGCCGATGCGCCCCTTCATGACGTCTTTCACATCGTTGCCGATGCCGTTAACCCGGTGGCCGTTCTGGATCGCCAAGGGGTTTTCAAGGGCACGATTTCCAAGAGTCTCCTGCTCCAGACCATGAGCCGCCACTAAGTTTCGATGCGCTGGCCCTGGCGTGCCAGGCTCAGACATCCAGGTGATTAGCATGAACGAATTCAGTCTTCTTGATCCCTTTCAATCCATCAGTGTGCCGTTGGGCCAGTGGGTGGAAGTCGCTCTAAATTTTCTGGTGCACAACTTTCGCGACATCTTTCGTTCGATCAGATGGCCCATCGACCAGGTGTTGAACGGCATCCAATTTGGTTTGTTGGCGATCCCTCCGACGATTTTCATCATCATTGCCACGCTGTTTGGCTGGCAGGTGGGCGGGAGGAAAATCGGCATCCTGTCCTTCGTTACCCTCACGCTCCTGGGGATTATCGGCGTGTGGAACGAGGCGATGGTCACCCTCGCGCTCGTGCTCACGTCGCTGTTCTTCTGCGCAATCATCGGCATACCGCTCGGAGTCCTGTGCGCCCGCAGCGACCGGTTGGAAATGTTGCTGCGCCCGCTCCTGGACGCCATGCAAACGCTGCCGGCGTTTGTCTACCTGGTCCCCGTCGTCATGCTGTTCGGGATCGGCAACGTACCCGGCGTGCTGGTGACGATCATTTTCTCGGTGGCGCCGCTGGTCAGGCTGACCAACCTCGGCATCCGGCAAGTGCCGGAAGACAAAGTCGAGGCCGCCAGAGCCTTCGGCTGCACCCCGCGCCAGATGTTGATGCGAGTCCAGTTTCCATTAGCCGCGCCCACGATCATGGCGGGGCTGAACCAGACACTGATGTTGTCGCTTTCAATGGTGGTGATCGCCTCGATGATCTCGGTGGGCGGGCTGGGCCTGATGGTCCTTCGCGGTATCGGGCGCCTCGATATGGGCCTGGCGACTGTCGGTGGCCTGGGCCTGGTGTTGCTGGCCATCTTCCTTGATCGCTTGACTCAAGCGATGGGCGAACACAGCAACCGGGCCACCCGAGGCGAACGCTGGTACCAGACTGGCCCTGTCGGAATGGTGTATCGCCTGAAAAGAAAAAACGCCGTCAAAGAAATCGACACCAGTCCAAAGCGAACCTGATCGGTGTCGCCGCGCGCACCGTACCCCTCAATAGAAGCTGACTCCTTAAACCACGCAAGGTAGACGATAATGAATTTCAAACAAGGTGGAATGAAACAGAAAGTTATTCGTTCCATGGCGGCTCTGGCATTAACGGTCTCCCCTCTTTTCGCATGGGCGGCGACGGCGCAACAACCCGGTCAAGGGGTGTCCATTACCCCCATCTTCCCGTCCATCGCCGAAGAGCGCTTCCGCGGCGAGATCGCCATGGCGGGGCTTAAAGAGCTGGGCTACAAAGTTCAAACGCCCAAGGAAACCGAATATTCCACCATGTTTGTTGCCCTCTCCAGTGGCGACGCCGATTTCACCGTGCACATGTGGGAAGAGTTGCATAAGTCGTTCTACGAAAAAGCCGGCGGCGATGATGTGATGGTGAAAACCGGCAGTACGATGCCGGGCGTGCTGCAGGGTTACATGATCGATAAAAAAACCGCAGACGAACACCACATCACGTCGCTCGCCGATCTGCAGAAACCCGAGATTGCCAAACTGTTCGATGGCGATGGCGACGGCAAAGCCGACCTGACCGGTTGCAACCCGGGTTGGGGCTGCGAACTGATCATCGCCCACCATATGAAAGCCTATGACCTGACCAAGACCGTTTCAAACAATCAGGGCTCCTACTTCGCGCTGATGGCCGACACCATTGCCCGTTACAAGCAGGGCAAATCCATCCTCTATTACACCTGGGTGCCGCAGTGGATTTCCGGGGTGCTGGTCGAAGGTAAAGACGTTGTATGGCTGACCGTGCCGCGTACCGATCTTCCGGGTGGTAAAAACGATACCAACACCACCTTCAACGGCAAAAACCTCGGCTTCGCCGTAGACACCGTCAGGGCGGTGCTGAATAAAGAGTTCGCCGAAAAAAATCCGGCGGCGGTGAAATTCCTCTCTGACATGCAAATCACCACCGACGACGAAAGTGCCCAGAATCTGAAAATGCACAACGGTGAGAAAAGTGCAGCGGACATTACCCGCCATGCCGCGGAATGGATTGCAGCACATCGCGAAAAATACGACAGCTGGCTGGCAGATGCCCGCGTCGCCGCGACCAAATAGACGTTAACCACGCTGCATACAGTTGCCTGTCCCAAGGCAACTTTTCATCAATTTGCTTTCTACAGGATTCATGAAATGCAGTTGTATTCGTTCGTCCAGAATTTCAACTACAGCGACGCGCCCTCGCCTACACGCGAGTTGGTTAAAACCTGCCTGCTCGACATCATTGGCGTGGCCGCCGGCGCTCGCAACAATCAAACCAGCGTGCTGCTCAAGACGTACGCCGACACTCACTACGCGGCCACCCAGCTGTCCAGCCGTCTCTGGTTCGACGGCCGCGCCGTGCACCCATTGGGCGCCGCGTATGCAGGCGGTTTCTGCGTGGATAGCCTGGATGCCCATGAAGGTCACTTCACCTCCAAAGGGCACGCGGGTGCAACTGTTGTCCCGGCGATCGTTGCGCTGATAGACGCGTATCGTCGTCAAGGCATGGACATCAGCGGCGAGGAATTTCTCAGCGCCGTGTGCATCGGCTACGAGACTGCTTTGCGCGCAGGCCAGGCATTGATGGCCACGGCCCCGGAATATCACGCCTCAGGTGCCTTCTCCGGGATCGGGGTCGTTTGTGCCGGCGCCCGCCTGTTGAAGCTTGACGAACCGACGTTCCGTCACGCATTGGGCATCGCCGAATATTTCGGTCCGAGGTGCCCGATGATGCGCCTGGTGAGCTTTCCCACGATGCTGCGTGACGCGCACGGCGCCGGAGCCTATGCGGGCCTCAACGCTTTATTGATGGCACAGCTGGGCGTCACGGGCGCACCCGCCGCCACCGTCGAACCGTTGGAGATTGCCTCGTTCTGGCAGGACATCGGCACGCGCTGGGAGATCGATGAGCAATACTTCAAACCGTGGCCGGTCTGTCGTTGGGCGCAACCGGCGCTGACGGCCATGACCGAATTGATGCGCACTTATCCCGTCATCACGGCGGAGTTGATCGAGACCATCGATGTCGAGACCTTCCATGAGTCAGTGTGCTTGCAGGGGCATTTTCCGAAGAACGCCGACGAGGCGCAGTATGCGCTGGCGTTCCCCCTCGCCGCCTTGATCGTTCGTGGAAAGCTGGGGCCGGACGAGGTCACCGGGGACTCGATTCATGCGCCCGACATCCTGAACATCAGCGGCAAGATCACCCTTCATGAGGCGCCTGATCTGTCCGCCCGCTTCCCGGAGGAAATCCTCTCCCGGGTCACGGTGACCCTGAAGGACGGCACACGCCTGACCAGCCCGACGGCGACCGCCAAGGGCGACCCCGGCAACCCGATGTCGAATGACGAATTCAGCGCCAAATACCATTCACTGGCGGATGGCAGCCTGGGCACCGCGCTCAGTCATGCCATCCAGTACAGCGTTGCCGTACTGCCTGACAGCGAGGACTGCCAGTCATTTTTCAATTTGCTGCTCTCCGCTCCTGCCAACGCAGCCTGATTACGCAAGGGTTACCTGGCTACCTCGGTTCCGGCGGCAAAGAGGATTTATGCCATTCGTCTTCGAGAGCGTGCTTAAAGACAAGAACCGGGGATATGCCTGTACGGCAGAGCAGCCCATCAAGCTGCAGACGGTGACCCGTGTAGCGTTCGTGCTGCTGAACCATTTCTCGATGATGTCATTCACCGGCGCTATCGATGCGCTGGTGACCGCCAACCTGATGAGCGAAACAGCGGCATTCGAGGTGTTGACCGTCGGGATCGACAGTCGCCTGGTGATGAGCGATCTGGGCATTGCGATTTCAACCGACCTGCAACTATCCCAATTGCCTGATCGAGTCGACGTCCTGATCGTCGTCGGTGGTCTGCGGGTCCAACTGATCAGCGACTCGCTGTTACGGCGCACGCTACGTCACATTGCCTCCCTTGGCGCGACCCTGGGCGGCTTGTGGAACGGCGCCTTTTTCCTGGCGGAAGCTCAATTGATGGACGGTATCGAGTGTGCCTTCCATCCAGATGGGCGAGCGATGATGGAAGAGGTGTTCCCCAAGGTGCAGATCTCTCGCCGGACCCACGTAGTGGATCGAAACCGCATCACCTGTGCTGGCGCCAGCAGCTCGTTACGAATGATGCTGGAGCTCATCACCGCCAGGCGAGGCAGGTCGCTGACCCAGGCTGTCGAGGAAATACTCAGTTGCGATCAGACGGCTGAAGTCTCGGGGATCTCGACTGTCGCGGTTGACGCTGACCCTACCCTGCCGCAAACCCTGAAGCTCGCATTAGAGCTGATGCAAAAGAACATCGAAGAGCCGCTGTCGATCGACGAGCTGGCCCGGTGCGTGAACATTTCCCGACGCCAACTGGAGCGTCGTTTCTGCCGCTTCGTCGGCGCCACGCCCACGCGTTACTACCTTGAGCTGCGGCTGACGCGAGCCCGTCAACTGGTTCTGCAGAGCAATCGGCCGATCACCGATATCGCGATAGCAACCGGCTTTTGCAGCTTTGCCAATTTCCATCGACGCTTTCGTGACTTCTTTGGCGTAGCGCCGAGTAGCTACAGGGCGACCTACGAACGCAGGCGCTAGGTTCCTCGAAACCCAGGCCTGATTTTCTTGCAGCGCGTGCGATTAAAGAACCGTCAGAAACAACGCCGACGTCCAGACCCTGGACTGATCGCGCTGACGCGCACAGATGAACAACGGGTGTTCGCGGCCCGCCTGCAGATTCAACTGCGTCAGCTCAATTTTTCCTTGCAACTCGCGAGGCAGTGGCGCAGCGGTGGTTCTCTCCAGCGAGACTTTCAGTTCCGCGCCTGGCAGCTCTTCAATCACCTGAGCGTGTGCGAGCAAGTCTTCACCGGACACTTCCATCAGCACCGTCGGCGCGTGCACCCAGGGTTGCGGTTCGCTGGGGTCGCCCACCTTGATGTAGTTGTCGATACGCGTGTGGATCTGCAAGGTCGCGCCGGCCAGTTGTGACAGGTCGATTTCGATGCTGTCGGTATCGCCGTTGGTGTCGGTGCGAAACGCCACGGTCGTTGCGTCCTGACGCCATACGGTTTGCTCGGGATGATCCAGGCCCAAGGCGCGAAAGCCGTTGATGACGGCGCCCTTGATGCGAATTTCACCGGTCCAGTAAGCGCCGCGATAGCGATCCTTGATCCGCGCGCCACCCAGGCGCAAACGAATGCGCTGGGAGGAAAAGCCGAGTTCCTGGTGCAGGTTGCGCGACCAGATCAGCTGGTCGCCATCGAACAGATCGACCTGTTCCCAACCCGCCTCTCCCAGCAAGCGATAGTCCAGCGTGGCATCCGCCTGCGCCGTGAAAACCTCGCCCATGAAGTGCTGGCCCTGGCTCAGGCTGGCAAAGGAGCGCTCGCCGGTGGTGGCAAACGTGCGGCGGGCGCGCAGGGCCTTGCCGACGCTGGCCCGGTCAAACCGCTCGGCGATGACGCCGGTGAGCCCGCCGCGCGATCCAAACACCGCCGTGGCCGGCACCCCGCCGCCACAACGGCCCTGATGTTCATCGCTGTTGGCCGCCGCGCCGACCCGATAACCACGCTGCAATGCTTCGGCATAGACCCAATGGAACTGGCCCCAGGCCGAGCCCACTTCGATCAACCGTTCCAGCTCGGGATGATGCCAGTCGAGGTTACAACGGCGCCCTCCCACGTGCGGCATCATCAGATGGCCCTCGGGGTCCTTGGCATAGGCGGCGTACAACTCGTCCACCGGCCAGGCGCCCGGTTTGATGGTGCCGGCGGTGAACTCGTTCCACTCGAATGAACGCACCAGGCGCCCCTGATTATCGAATGGAAACTCGGGCTTGCGATCGTGCAGGAACACCACATTGCGGTCGCCGCCGGCGCAGGAGTTGCCGCACCATTCGGTGCCGGGATAACACACGAAACGACCCGGCTCATTGAGTTCATGGATCAGCTTCACCGCCTGATCCCAGCGTTGCTCGGTAATGTTGAAATCGTTGGCGGTGTAGCCGAGCACATCCAGCCCCGCGACGTCGCGGCCGTAGCTGAGGTTGTACAGCGTGTCATTGGTGCCCACGGTGTCATCGGAGTGCACATGCAAGTCGGCATACAACGGGCGCATCGCCGCCCCCGCCGGGTCGACCGTGACGAACGCATGGGCCCGGCGCACCGAGGGCAGTTGCACGTCGGCGGATAATTGCCATTCGCCCACCGCGCCCAGCTCAAAGCCTTCCAGTCGAGCCGTCGCCCAGCCCTCCGCCGCCAGGGTAAACGGTTGCTGGCGCTCGTCCCCTTCAGGGCCGACAAGGGTCAGGAGTCCGTTCAACGGCAACTGGCGGCAGGTGTTGCCCCAGGCATCATCCACCCGCAGCAGCACGTCGAACGCCTCACCGACACCGACCAGGCGCGGCACGATCACCTGCACGCTGTGCGCCGGTCCGGGCACGATGTCCAGCAATGGATCGCCTGGCACCTCGGCAAATTTCGAACTGCCCAGCGGGTCGATGAACAGGCGGAAGCGGAAGTCTTTCTCGACGAAGCTCTGTACCCGCGTACCCGCGCCGCCCTGGCGACGATCACCCAGGCGAAGGATGATCTTGTCTCCCGGATTCAGGTAGCCGTCGATGATGTCGATGATGATCGCTTTCTGGAAAGGCCGTTCGTGGCCCTTCTGATCGAAACGCACTTTCAAATGCTGCACGGTGGCCTGGCTCTGTCCCGGGACCAGCTCGCCCGCCTGATATTCGGCGCTGACGTAGTTGGGGCCCGCGGGATTCGAGGTCTGGAACAAGGCCCAGTCGGAATAAAACTTGAACGCCAGTTTCAGCCAGGCGCCATCCGCCAGGCCACTGCCGCCGACCTCGTAGACCAGGGTGATTTCATCCCACTGGCCGGCCACCAGCGTGTCACGGTCACACTGGACGCTGCCCAGGAACGGGCGCTTCTTGTTGCGTGCGTAGAGGCCTTGCGGGGCAATGTAATGCCCGGCTTCGCGGGGATCGAAAACGTTACTCACATGACACCTCGTGCAGTGGTCCACTGAAGGTTTGAAAGGGCTTGAACACAAACGACGCTGCTTATTGCACGCGCCATTTCTGGTAGTGGCGCTCGATGCGCCGGAACACGAAACTCTCCATCAGCCAGGCGATCAGGCCGATCAGCACGATGCCCAGCAACACTTGGCTGCTGTTGCCGATCTGTCCACCCGTGGACACCATCCAGCCGATCCCCCTGGACGCGCCGATCATTTCCGCAGCGACCAGCGCCCGCCAGCCCTGGCTGAAGCCGATACGCAAGGCCGCGGTCACGAAGGGCAATGACGCCGGCAGGTAGACGTGGGCCAGCAGTTGCCAGGCATTGGCGCCCAAGGTGCGTGCGGCGCGGACTTCGCCCCCGCGAATGCTCTGCACGCCCTCCTGGATCGTCACGGCCATCGGGAACACCGCGGCAATGAAAATCACCAGCACGATGGAGACATAACCCAGGCCGAAAATAATCATGATCAGCGGCGCCCAGGCGATCGGTGGGATCGCCATGAACAGGCTGTTGAGTGGCGAGATGAAGTCGCGAAAGCGTGAAGACAGGCCGCCGGCCGTGCCGAGCAGGATCGCGACGATCACCGCTGCGCAGAAGCCACCGACCTCCTCCAGGACACTGGCTTGCAGGTGTTGCCAGAGCGAACCGTCGCCCAACCAGCGCAGCGTCTCGCGGGCGACATCCCACGGCTGCGGCAGGATGTAGGTGGGAAAACGGCTGGCCAGGGCCACCCAGATCAGCAGCAGGCAGGGCAGCGACGCCCATCCCCAGTTCGGTTTTGGCAAGGACATGACAGACTCAGCGCGAGGCTTTTTCCAGGTAGGCGGTATCTACGATCTGCTCGGTCTTGAGCGTCGTGTCGATAAAACCCAGGTCGTGGGAGTAGTTCATCAAGCGTTGGATGAACTGGATGTCCGACGTCTGCAAGTCCGCCGACCAGCCCAGTCGGGTACGCGCCTGAGCGACGATGGCCTCCGGGGTGATGGTCTTGCCGTCGATACCCTGCACCGCTTCAAGCTTGAACGCCTCGGCGATGATTCGATTCGACTCGGCGGGATGCTCGTTGAGGAACGCGATGGCCTTGCGGTGCGCACGCAGCAATTTGACCACGTCGTCCGGTCGCTCCTGCAAGGTCTTGGGCAAACCGATCACCACGTACCACGGGTACTCGGGCAACGACTGGTTGACGTCGAGCAGTATCCGGCTCGAACCCCGCAGCAGTGACTGGCTGACAAAGGGTTCCCAGGAGAACGCAGCATCGACGATGCCACGCTCCAGCGCGGCGTTCATGTTGCCGGGTGGCATGTCGATGATGTCCAGGTCCTTGTCGGGGTTAAGTCCGGCCTTTTCCTTCAGGACATAACCTCGCAGCAGCACATCCATGCCACTGCCCTTCTTGACCCCGGCCAGTTTTTTGCCCCTGAGTTGACCCAGCGAGGTGATGGGACTCTTGGCATCGACAATCACCGCGGCCTGGCCGTAATTGACCTTGGCCAGAATCCGGCTCTCCAGCCCTCGGGAAAACCATTGATACACCGGCGGCGTTCCGACGTACGCGACATCCAGCTCGCCGGCCGCCAGCGCCTGTTGGACCACGGGGCCATCGCCCAATGCCTTGAGATCGACCGTCAAGCCTTCCTCGCGATAGTAGCCTTGTTTGTCGGCGATCAATGCCGGCGCATTGGCCATCGCGAAGACATAGCCCACACGCAAAGGCTTGTCTTCGCCAGCCACGGTGAATGCGCTGTTTGCCAGTGCGGCCACAGACAATGAAAGGGCAAGCAGCGAACGTTTGATCATGCTGACAACTCGGGTTGAAGGTGGGGATGAGGGGTCGATGCAGACACTTCCATGACGTGGGAGATGCGCTCCATCAGTTCATTGCGGTAATCGAGGAATGCGGGCAAACGACGGGTCTTGAGGTTGGAGCGAGGCCGCGGCAAATCGATCTGCAGCTCGCTGTGGATACCGCCAGGCGCAATGTTGAGCACGATGACCCGATCGGCCAGGAACACCGCCTCGTCGATGTCATGGGTGATGAACAGCACCGTCTGACCCAGCTCGGCCCAGAGGCGCAGCGTCTCTTCGTTCATGCTGTTGCGACTGATGGCATCCAGCGCGGCGAACGGTTCGTCCATCAGCAACACGCTGGGTTCCAGCGCCAGGGTTCTGGCCAGGGAGACGCGTTGTTGCATGCCGCCCGAGAGTTGATGCGGCAATCGGTGCGCGGCATTTTCCAGGCCGACCAGGCGCAGATACTGCAAGGCTTGAGCGCGCTGCACCGGCTCGCTGGCCTCGGCCGTCATGCGCAGGCCGAAACGCACGTTTTCCAAAGCACTCAGCCAGGGAAACAACTGCGGTGCCTGGAACACATACCCCAACTCCGAACGCTCCGGGTGCACCGCGGTCTGGTTGATAGTGATGTGACCGCCCTGTGGTTGCACGAAACCTGACAACAGATTCAACAAGGTGGTTTTCCCACAACCGGACGGCCCCAGGATCGCGACGAACTCGCCGGGCCGGGCGCTCAGGCAGAAAGAGGAAAACACCCGATGCCCGTTGGGGTAGCTGAAGCTGATGTCATCGACCGTCAGCGCGTCGGCTTGCTGCTGTGAATGAGAGTGGGTTCGAGGCATGGCAAGTGTCGTCAGGTCGTCTTACAATGGAATGCCTGACATAATACGTATTAATACAAGTTGTCCCAATAACCTATTTTTATAACCTTAGAAGTGAAGTCACCGCTCCACTCCAAGGCTAATGGAAAACCACAGTGTCCGCCTCCATTCTTCGCGACAGCACGACCTCGCTTTACGAACAGATCGCCCATCAGTTGCTGGAGGAGATTCAGCGCGGCGCCTACGAGCCCACCGGCAAGCTGCCGTCAGAGGCGGAGTTGGGTCAACGCTTCGCGGTGAGCCGCGTGACGATCCGCCTGGCGGTGGGCAAGCTCAGCGACGACGGCGTGGTGGAGCGCAAACAAGGCAAAGGCACCTTCGTGGCCGCCAAACAGGTCCGCCACGGCCTGGATGCCTTGCGCAGTTTTCATGAGGCGTTATTGCTGCAAGGACTCAAGCCGAGCATGCAGGTCATCAGCCATGAACAACGGCCGGTGCCAGAGGATTTACGCGGTTTGTTTGAAGCTGCAGACGATTGCTTGCTGCTGGAGCGCCTGCATTTCGTCGATGAAGAACCCATCGCCCTGGGACGCAGTTATCTGCCCGCCGAGCTGACCAGCGTGGTGTGGACGGAAGTCGAGCATCAGCCGATTTACTCCATCCTGGAGTCGATCACCGGCATGCCCGTCACCCGCGCCGACCTGGCGATCCGTGCGCAAGAAGCCGACAAAAGCCTGGCCAGCGTCCTGGGCGTCAAACGGGGTGCAGCGCTGTTGGTCATGGAGCGCACTTCGTACTTTGCCAATGATCGCTGCTGCGATCGCACCACGTTTTTCATCCGCCCGGAACGCTACGCTTTTATCCTCAGTGGGGTTTTCAAATCGGCGAATAGCCGGTAGAGGCCCTCGAAGCTCAGGCTGCCCGATAGGGAGATCGCGCCGCGGCGGCGATGACAGGAAAGTCAATTGCCGGTCTAGCGGGGTACTGGAACGCGCAACGTCCAGTCAAGGCTTCGCCAGATAAAGTGATACAAGATCCAGACACGCCGCGATGCCGTTCTCGATGGACTTCATGTTTTTGCTGCGTTGCCAGTCCAGCCATAAGCCGTCCAGCATTGCCATCAGCGCATCGGCTGAGCGTTCTACGGACTCGGGTGCGCATCGATGTTCCTGAGCAATCCTGTTCAGAATTTCCAGCAAGCGCTCGCGGTAGACGGCGTAAAGCTTGCGTTCGGTTTCGGCGATATTTTCGTGGAACAACGAGGCTGACCAAAAATCGATTCGCACTGACAGATAGCTTCGATCCAGAAACTGACCCGTAAACCCACTGCGTAAAAATATCTCCAACTGGCTCATGGAAGAGCCTTCTTTGGCTACAAGACCCGCCTTGGTCGCTTCATACAGTTTGCGGGACGCATATTTGTAGGTCTCCACCAATAGCTCATTCATATCCTTGAAATGATAGGAGATATGCCCCAGAGACATCTCTGCACGGGCGGCAATTTTCCTGGCGGACAGTTTTGCGTAGCCCTCTTCGCTCAAGCACAGGAAGGCAGACTTGATAATCTCTTCCCGGCGCTGCTCAGGACTTTCGTAAACCTTTTTGGGTGTCTGCCGCGCCATTGCTCAGTCTCGAATGCGATCTAAATAAAGAGGGGCGGCATTGTCCCCCTCCCCCCGTAACAGGTCAAACGCATGCCTGTGGTGCTTTAGAGCTTTATCCAGGTCGATTTCAATTCGGTGTATTTATCGAATGCATGTAACGATCGATCGCGGCCGTTGCCTGACTGTTTGAACCCGCCAAACGGCGCAGTCATGTCTCCACCCGAATATTGATTGACCCATACCGAGCCCGCACGTATCGATTTTGCAACCCGATGGGCCCTGGAAAGATCCCGTGTCCATACTGCGGCGGCGAGGCCATAGGGGGTGTCATTGGCAATCGTAACGGCCTCCTCCGCGGTATCGAAGGAAATGACTGATAATACCGGGCCGAATATTTCCGCCTGGGCAATGGTCATGGCGTTGTCGACGCCGTCGAACAAGGCCGGTTTCAGATAGCAGCCTTCGACACCGGCAAGACCTGTCTCGCCACCTTGCACCAGCCTCGCCCCTTCGCTAACGCCGGTATCAATAAAACGTCTGACCTGCGCGAGGTGTTGCTGATCGACCAGGGCGCCCAGCTGGGTCGCCGGATCAAGTGGATGGGACGGAGTCCATGGCGCCAGGGCGATCTGCAAATACTCCATGAACTGTGCCTTGGCACTGCGTTCGATCAGCAAACGTGAGCCGGCTACGCACACTTGTCCCTGGTTGTAGGCAATCGCGGAGGCGGCACTTGCAGCGGCAGCCTGCAGATCAGGTGCATCGGCGAAGACAATGTTGGGACTCTTGCCGCCCGCCTCTGTCCACACGCGCTTCAGGTTCGATCTCCCTGAGGCAACCATCAGTTCCTTGGCAATTTTGGTGGAGCCGGTAAAGGCGATGGCATCGACATCCATGTGCAGCGACAACGCACTTCCGGCTTCATGGCCATACCCCGGCAGCACGTTGAAAACTCCGTCCGGTATTCCGGCCTCCGAGGCCAGTTGGGCGACCCGGATCGCCGTTAACGGTGAGCGCTCCGAAGGCTTGAGGATGACCGAGTTGCCGGTTGCCAGTGCGGGCCCGAGCTTCCAGCTCGCCATCAGCAGGGGGAAATTCCAGGGAACGACCACCGCCACCACACCCACGGCCTCGCGGGTGATCAGGCCCAGTTGGTCTTGCGGGGTGGATGCAATCTCTCCGTACACCTTGTCGATCGCCTCCGCGCTCCAGCGTATGGCGTTGGCGGCACCAGGGATGTCGACGTTGATCGCGTTGGAAATCGGCTTGCCCATGTCCAGGGTTTCAAGGAGGGCGAGCTCCGCGGTGTGCGTCTCGATCAGGTCAGCGAAGCCGATCAACACCCGCTTACGTAAAGCAGGCGCCATCCGCGACCAGCTACCCACCTCGAATACTCGTCGCGCGCAAGCAACTGCAAAATCAACATCGCGCGTCGTGCACCGGGCAACGGAGGCAATCACGCGACCGTCAACGGGGCTGACCTTGTCAAAGGCCTGCTGCTCCACCGCCTGACGATACTGACCGTCGATAAAACATTGCCCATTTATCGCTACCGAGGCGGCCGCTGCAGTCCACTCCGAAAAATTCTTTTGCAGTGCCATCTTCCACTCCTTGATGCTTACGATTGTGCGGAGCCGCAGCGAACCAGATCATCCAGCCAGTCAGGGTTCATCTGCGGCATGCTGTTTACGAGTTGCGTGACGTATTGATTGCATGGCGGGGCAAACACGGTGTTCCGCTCTCCGTACTCGACCACATGGCCTGATTTCAAAACCAGGACGTCATCAGCAATCGACTGCACAACCGTGAGGTCATGGGTGATGAACAGATACGACAGGCCAAGGGCATTTTTCAGATCATCGATCAATCTAAGAATGCCTTCGGCCACCAGTTGATCCAGGGCACTGGTGATTTCATCGCAAATGATCACCGCGGGATCGGCGGCCAACGCCCTGGCGATGCCAACACGTTGTTTCTGGCCGCCGGATAACTCTTCAGGGAATCTGGAGAAAAATGTGTCCGGTTCAAGTCCCACCGCATCAAGAATTTCCCGGGTCCTGATGCGCAATTGTGCGCCGTTCAAGTCGCTATAGAACTGCAGTGGCCGGCCAACAATGTCGCCGACGCGATGACGAGGATTCAGCGCGGTATCGGCCATCTGGTAGATCATCTGGATCGACTTCAATTGATCCCGGCTACGCCTCTTGAATGAACTTGCCAGCGCTTCGTCGTTGTACGTTATGACGCCCTTCTTGGGCGGCAACAGTCCAGTGATACAACGGCCCAGGGTCGACTTGCCGGAGCCGGACTCCCCCACCACCGCCAATGTGCGTCCGCGATACACATCAAATGAAATGCCTTCGATGACATTCTTGTTCCCATAACCGGCCTCGATGTGCTTCACCGACAGCACCGGTTTCGCCGTATGGCTGACAGGTGGCTGTGGCGAACACGCCAGGTTCCGTACAGCCCACAGCGACTGGGTATAGCTCTCGATGGGATTCTCGATCAGCCGGCGCTTGTCCCCGGCTTCCACGACTCTGCCGTCCTTCAACACAACCACCTGGTCCGCCATCTGGGCCACCACCGCCAGGTCGTGGGAAATGTAGATCGCCGCCACCTTGAACTCGCGCACCAACTCGCGAATGGTCAACAAGACATCGATCTGCGTGGTGACATCGAGGGCGGTCGTGGGCTCGTCAAAGATGATCAGGTCGGGGCGGCAAGACATGGCCATTGCTGTCATGATTCGTTGTAACTGCCCGCCGGATACCTGATGCGGGTAACGCAAGCCGATGGTTTCCGGCTCGGGCAGCGAAATTTTCCGGTAGAGTTCGACCGCCTCGCGCTGCGCGTTACTACGATTGGCGACGCCGTGCTCGACGGCACTCTCGCAGTGTTGATCGATCAACTTGTGCGCGGGATTGAAACTCGCCGCGGCCGACTGTGCGACATAGGCGATTCTGGCCCCCAGCAGGCCTTGGTGTTGCGTTGAAGACAGAGTGCGCATGTTGATGCCATCGAACAGCACTTCGCCTCCGGAAATCCTGCAGCCTTCACGGGTGTAGCCCATAGCGGCAAGCCCGATCGACGATTTGCCTGCGCCGGACTCGCCCACCAGACCGAGGATCTGGCCCGGCTGCAATTGCAGGTCAATGCCGTGAACAATCTCGGTCCAGCCGTCTGCCGAAGCGGCTTCGATGCGAAGACCTGTAATCTTTAGAAGTGGCTCAGGCATGCTCGTATCCCCAGGCATTCATAGGTTTTTGACGTTTATTTGAATCAGCGACGCTGGGCCAGAAACCAGTCAACGACAAAGTTGACGGCAATCGCCAATACGCCAATCGCAGCGGCAGGAATCAAGGGTGTGAGATCACCGAACGAGATCAGCGATGCATTTTCACGCACCATGCTCCCCCAGTCGGCCATTGGCGGTTGAAGTCCCAAACCCAGGAACGACAACGACGAGATCGTCAGGAACACAAAACAGAACCGCAGCCCGAACTCCGCAATGAGCGGCGCCTTGACGTTGGGTAGCAACTCGACCATCACCAGCCAGTACAGGCCTTCGCCGCGCAGCCTCGCCATCTCCATGTAATCGGTCACGACCACGTTCATCGCCACCGATTTCGCCAAGCGATAAATGCGCGTGGCGTCGACCAGCGCGATGACGAACACGAGATTGAGCAAACTGGTGCCGAAGATCGTCAGGAGCAACAGCGCGCCGATCAATTGCGGCACGGACATGAGCATGTCGACGACGCGTGAAAGCACGGCTTCAAACCAGCCGCCCACCGTGGCCGCAACGAGCCCCATGACGCCACCGATGACGAATGCCAGGAGCGTCGACAACAATGCGATGCCGATGGTGTTGCGCGCGCCGAAGATCAGCCGTGAAAACATGTCACGCCCCAGGTTGTCGGTACCCAACCAGGCTTGGGCGCTCCATGGATCGTATTCACCGCCCACGATCTGCGTCTCGCTGTACGGCGTGATATACGGCCCGAATACCGCCATGAAAATGTACAGCGCAATTACCAACACCCCCAGGCGCGCCGACCAGGACATGTGTTTGAAAACCGTCGGAATGTTCATGCGTCTCCTCCCTTTACTTGCGATGCAGTAAACGTGGATTGGTGGCGATCGAGATGATGTCGGCCAGCAGATTGATGCTGATGTACACCACCGCGAAAATGCAGCAGCAGGCCTGCACCACCATGAAGTCGCGCTTGACGACGGAGTCCACCATCAGTTGTCCGAGTCCCGGATAAACGAAGACAACCTCGACCACCACCACGCCCGTGATCAGGTAAGCCAGATTGACTGCAATGACGTTGACGATAGGTGCCCAGGCATTTGGCAGTGCGTGACGGATGACAACGTTGAATCGGGACAGCCCTTTCAACCTGGCCATTTCGATGTAGGGCAGCCTCAGCAGGTCGAGCACGGCGATCCGCGTCATACGCATCATGTGGGCGGTAATCACCAGGGTCAGGGTCAGTACTGGAAGAAACGCCGAATGCAGTCGCTCTGCGAACCCGGCTGAAGCCGGCACGTCGGCAATGGAAGGGAATATCGAATACGTCACGGAGAACAACAGGATCAATATGTAACCGATAAAAAACTCCGGCAGCGAGACCGCCGCCAGCGAGATAACGTTGACGCAACGATCGTAGAGAGAGTCCTTGTACAACGCCGCGAACAGTCCCAGCGTGACCGCCAACGGTACGGCAATAATCGCGGTGTAGGACGCCAGAAACAGCGTGTTGACCATCCGCTGGCCGATCATCTCGGCCACCGGCCGGCCGTTGGATAACGAGGTGCCGAAGTCACCCTGAAGGCTGCCATACAGCCAGTGCAGATAGCGCGTCAGCGCCGGCTGATCCAGGCCCAGTTCATGTCGAAGCGCAGATAACGTTTCGGGTGTCGCCGACTGTCCGAGAATTTGCTGAGCCATGTCGCCCGGCAGCATCTGTACAGCGGCAAAGATAATCGCGGACACGCAAAACAAGGTCACGACGCCGATGAACACGCGTCGCAAGATCACCTGATACAACATACCCATAACGTCTACCTGCTTATCTGAATAGATAACGTTCTTGTTGTAGACCGGTCGGCTGAGCGGCTGATCGCGCGCCAGCCGAGCGGTATTCAGCAGCGTCAGGAACCGGTTTTTTCGAGGAACGTTTTCAAATGCGGTGTCACACGATCACTGGCCTCGATCAAAATCGCGTGCTTCAGCCCCGGCATGATGACCAACTCGGAGTCAGGCAACGCATCGGCGATTTTCCGGTTCAATTGCGGATTGCAGCCGCCATCGAACTCGCCCGTCAACACCAGGCACGGGTGATTGATTTCATGCAGCCAGGGCGACATTTCAGTCTGCGCATAAATACGGAACACATTGAGGAACACCTCGCCGTCGGTGTCGATCACCTGCTGCTTGCGCCACTCGATTACTTCCGGATGCCGTTCGCAGAACGACTCGGTAAACCAGCGCTGCGTCAGCGTCTCCAGCACCTGAGGGATGCCCTTCTGCTCCATGGCGTGGACCACTTTGAGCACGTTCTCCGAATCCTGTGCGGACCTGAACGCGGCAGTCGATAACAACCCGACACTGAGCACCCGATCAGGGTACTTGCGGGCGTAGGCCGGCCCGATCATGCCGCCGAGCGAATGCCCGATGACGTGCATCTTCTCGACGCCCAGCCGCTCACGAAGCGCCTCCAGGTCGGCGACCAGTTCGTCCAGCCCAAAGGGCCCGGCCGGCAACGGTGAATCGCCGTGACCGCGCAGGTCATAGCGAATGCAGGTGTATCGATCCTTCAAAGCGGCAGTGATCTTGTCCCAACCTGTCTTGCGCGCGCCGATACCGTGAATCATCACCAGCGCGGGACCTTGCCCTTCTACCGCTACAGCGCACTCAATGGCTTTGGTCATATCTATCTCCTCTACGCCGGCTTTTTCGCGTTCTCAGCAATCACATCGGCATAGGGTCTACCAGCGGAGCCCCAATCGATCGGGTCAACTTCCTTGAGCAAAATGATGACCGCCTGCGCAGTACCGCCGCACACATTCACATAAGTGTCAGTCAGCGCTTTGATCAGCTCGCGTTTTTTGTCTGGCGTTCTTCCGGGAAACAAATCAACTGTAATGACTGGCATTATCCAACCCTCTTGTTAATGGCTTTATTTGCACTGGAAAAGCAGGGAATGATCTCTTCACCAAATCGGCGAACCATATCGAGTGAATCGTCCTGGGACTGCCCGAAGTTGGAGGTCATGATGACTTCATCAATGCCTGCCTCGGCATATTTGCCCAACTGATCAAGCATTTGTTCCTTGGTGCAAATCAGCAGGTTTTTCCCAAGTTCTTCGATTGACTGCTGTCGCGGTAATGCGCTGATACCCCCCGCGCTAACAACCCCGGGCCCGGAAAAAACGTTGTCGAAGCGTTTGTAGTAATCAAACGCCAGGGCAATTTTTTCCTTGGCATCTGCCTCATCCCGCGCCAGATAGATCGCCCGCTGCAAGGACAACCGGCTTTTCGGGGCATCGGTTGCCGCTTCCGCTTTTCCGCGGCGGAAAGCACTGACCTGATCCAGCAGCATTTGGTGGTCACCGCTCAACGGCGTGGTTTGCACCGAGTAGCCTTGCCTGGCACAGGCAAAAATGCCTTCGGGCACCATCGTTGCCACCATCAGCGGGATGTCGCGCTCAGGGCGGGGCATGATGGTCAGCGGATCAAACTTGTAGTACTTGCCATCCCAGGACACTTCTTTTTCAGTCAGCAGCGCCTTGAGTACCGCGAGGGATTCATCAAATCGCTCGCGTGTGGAATCCATCGGCACACCCAGGCGCTCTATTTCATATTTAAATGCTCCGCGCCCTACGCCCAATACCAGTCTGTGATCGGTCATCGCATCGGCTTGAACGACTTCGCCTGCAAATACGCGCATATCGCGGATCGGCAAAACCACAATCGACGTTACCAACTCAACATGTTGAGTGACCGAAGCAATTTTTACCGCCATTTGCAAAGGCGATGGCACCAGCAAAATATTGATCAGATGATGTTCCGGTATCGAAACCCCGGCATATCCAGATCGCTCAGCCTGGACCGCCTGCTCGACCATACATTGATATAACTTCTTGCCGGAACCCAGATGATCGGGCAGGTAAGAGCTCAGGAAATGATTGAATTCCATATTAAAGTTCCACTTTATGGGGATTAGATAATGCGGGTTAGTTGCCCCACTCCATCCAATTGACCGGCTTGCCTGCTATGCCGGCGATTCGCCCGCCGTCGGCGGTATCACAATAAATTCCGAAGGCATCTGCCTCGCGCTCTTTGAAGAAGCGATGAACCATACTTATCGTGTATTCCCCATCGACCAGATTCCACGGCGCGTCCTCCTCATGGAAAACCTTTACTTCCCAACCCGTGTCCTGACCTGACGGCACGTTGTCGCTGATCGAATCGCCGCGATAGAACAGCTTGGTGTAGCCGTCATCGCCCTCTTCGAAGATGGAGTACACAAAGGAAACGTCGCCTTGTAGGCCCGCCTTTTTGAATACCTGCGCGATTATGTCGCGCTGCCCGACACCGTTACGCCAAAACAATCCAGGCACTGACCAACGCAAATCATTGGGTGCTTTGACCAGAATCAGTCCATCGTCGTGGGAAATGAGACACCCCACTTTTACCGCTGACTTGAGATCAGTCTGTATGGCCTGATTACCGATGGAAAAATCGATGTAGCTACCGCGGAAATACCCCAGTGGACTGCCTGCCGTGCTCGCGTATTTAGTGACTTCACCAATGATGATCAGATGATCGCCCGCATCAACGCACTGCTGGCGTTTACAGCACATCACGCTGAGGCTGTTGGCCAGGCACGGTGCAGCGGTTTCCTTGAGCAGTTGCACGCCTTCGAACTTGTCCGCCCCTCGGCCAGCGAAGGTATTCGACAGGTCTCGCTGCCATTCGCCGAGGACATTGATGGCGAAGTTTTCCGCCGCGCTGTAGACAGGCAAGCTGTTCGAGTTCTTGGCAATGCAGACCAAAACCAGCGCAGGGTCCAGGGAGACGGAAGTAAATGAATTGGCGGTAAAACCGCGTGGTATCCCCTCACTGTCCCACGCGGTGACAACCGTCACGCCCGTCATAAAACTTCCAAACACATCACGCAGGCTTCGAGTTTCTTCGCTGCTGACGTCCCGCCATTCAAGGTTGTTCATGGTGAACCCTGCTTTTTCAATGCTCAGGAAAGTGACCAGCGTTCAATTGCACGCATACCGTCGAGGGCCATGTTTCCGGCCACCGGGCTTGAGGTCACGACGTTGGTGCTCAGGCCCATGATGTAGTTCATGAACATGGGAACAATCGTCGACCCTTCATCACGGAGCTGCTGCTGCATCTCCCAGTAAATCTGCGTGCGTCGTGCCTCATCGAGCTCCGAACGGGCCATTAGCATCAGCTTGTCGAAGCGTTCGTTGTTCCACTGTGTGTCGCCCCAGGAGGCACCCGTCGCATAGATCTGGCTAAACACCCAGTCGGGCGTCGGACGGCCGGTCCAGTAGCACATGCACATGGGCTTTTTAGACCAGACATTGATCCAGTAACCATCATTGGATTCGCGGACGACCTTGAGGTTGATCCCCGATTTCCGCGCGCTTTCCTCGAACAGGACGGCCGCATCGACGGCGCCGGCGAACGCCGCATCCGCTGCGCTGATATTGATATCCACGCTATCGAGCCCCGCTTGCTTCAAATAGAAACGGGCCTTGTCGGGATCGTACTGGCGCTGTGGCAATTCGCTGTTGAAGTACTTCTGTTGCTTGCCGATGGGATGGTCGTTGCCGACAGATCCATGCCCGCGAAGCAATGTCTTGACCCACTGATCGCGATCCACCGCATGCTTGAGTGCAAGCCGGACGTTGTTGTCCTGGAAGGGGCTGACGGTAGCGATCATGGGCATGGTCGCGTGGTTCAATCCGGCCACTTCTTCAATACGCACCTTGTTGCTGCGCTGAAGCAGCGACAGGGTTTTGATCTCCACCCGGTTGATGACGTTGACCTTGCCGGTGAGCAATGCATTCTGACGGGCGACCGGATCAGCAATAGCGATGAGTTCTGCCTCTTCGACATGGGCCCGATCCGGCTTCCAATAAGCCGGGTTTCGCACGACCAAGGCACGTACGCCCGGGTTGTATTCCTTGAGTACGTAGCCGCCGGTGCCGTTACCGGATCGCCAGTCGACTTGTCCGTCCGTACCGCGAGGCAGAATGCTCAGGTGGTAATCGCTCATCAGGGTCGGAAAATCGGCGTTGCCGCCCTTGAGTACGACTTTGACGGTGGTAGCGTCCACGGCGATGACTTCATCGATTTGCGAAACGATCGATTTGGAGAGGGATTTGGAGCCATCCTTGCGGTGGTAATCGAGTGTGGCCACCACATCGTCAGCGGTAAATGCCTTGCCGTTGTGAAATTGCACACCGCTGCGCAACTTGAAGGTCCAGACCTTGGCATCGGGCGAGGCCTCCCAGGACTCCGCAAGCTCCGGGACAGGGTTGCCGGACGCATCCACTTCAACCAGATTGCTTCGCAACGACTGTGACAGAAGCATCATGAAATCGTCTTCTGCCAGGCCCGGGTCAAGGCTGTCGGTGGTCGAAGCCCCGGCCAGTCCAAAGACCAGTCGCCCGCCTTTTTTTGGTTGAGCGAACACCGACAGAGGCAGCCCGCTTAGAGCCACCCCGGCAAACAGCAAACCCGCCGAACCTTTAACAACATCGCGACGAGACAAACCAAACGACATTTCTTCGGGAGCTTTATCTTTCATGCTAGGCCCTCAATACCGTACGATCGTACAACTGCATGTTAAAAAAATAGACAGGCAGGCTTGGCACCCAATGATCGACCGACCATTAAAACGCAATAAATCTGGCGACCTTTCAGGTTTCGTCTTTTATAGCACCGTCAATTTAGCGCCGCAAGAATAAATTGTACGACCGTACAATCATTTTCGTAATGACATGAATTCAGATGAGCCGAAAGGATTTGCGCACCGATGGTGCGTGGGGCTATTCAACCTGCTGTGCGCGCAGCGAAGACTCACCAGCGAGCACTGGATCAAGCGCGGATTCGCTGGCGAATCACGCTGACCAGTTGGCTGCTTTGGCGGTATGGGCAGTCGTTTTTACTGGACCGGCCGGCCAGCGAGACCTCGTCTTGAGACCCTCTACCCTGCCACGGTACAAACGACGATTTTGACAGGCGCGGCAGATGTCCGGTGTTCCGGACACCTGCCGGCTGTTACGTCCTCACCGTCACTCAATGCGGTGCGCGAGGGATCGTCTTGAGCAGGTCTTCAGGACTGATGTAACCCACGACCGGCTCCGCGACACTGCCTGGTAGCGGCAGGTCAAGGATGTGCCCCTTGATCTTGCCGATCACGTGCATTTCGCAGGGTTTGCAGTCGAACTTCAGCGTCAGCACCTCGTCACCGTGTACCAGCTGCATCGGCGCGACCTTGGTGCGCACACCGGTGACGCCTTTGGCTTGCTTGGGGCAGAGGTTGAAGGAAAAACGCAGGCAGTGTTTGGTGATCATCACCGGCACTTCCCCGGTTTCCTCGTGAGCCTCGAACGCTGCGTCGATCAGCTTCACCCCGTGGCGATGATAGAAGTCCCGTGCCTTCTGGTTGTAGACGTTGGCCAGGAATGACAGGTGCGACTCCGGGTACACCGGCGGCGGGCTGGTTTCGGCCTTGCGAAATCCTTTGGGGTGGGCCAGCAGACGCGCCGCGGTCAGCGCGTCGATGACTTCGCGGCGCAAGCTTTTGAGCTGCGAGTTGGGAACGAAGAATGCCTGGGGTGCGTCCAGCCTGATGGCGGTGGCGTGGTAATCCGTGGTGCCCAGTTGACCGAGCAGATCACGCAGTTGCTCCAACGCCTGCTCCGGCTTGTTGGCCAGGCCAAACGGGCCGTCCAGGGACAGACTGGCGCTGACGCCCTCCTCGCTGGTGGCGGTCAGTTGCAGGCGCTGCTCGTCAAGACGCGCACCCCAACTCAAGCCAATGCGACGCTCGGCGGAGGTCTTTTGCAAGGCTTGCTGCCAGTTATGGTCGAGGTTGCGACTCAGGGGATGGTTGGGCCGCAGTTTGAACATCCCGTCCGGCATTTCGTTGGGCTCGACCCGATAGCGATAGCGCTTCTTGCCGTCTTCGAGGAACTCGCCCTTGGGCTCGGCGATGTTGGCGCGGAAGCCCACGACGTCGCGCTTGATCTGCACGTTGAGGCCATCGCCATTGGACAGCGGTTCAAACGTCACCACCTGCAAATCGCGCTTGCCCACCTTCTCCACCACGCCCACCGGCAAGCCGGTGAAGGTCGGTGAGTCGAAGGCGCCGATGTCGATCTTGCGCTCGCTGACAAAGTAGTCGGTGCTGCCGCGGTGGAAAGTCTTGTCTGGGTCGGGCACGAAGAAATGTGCGGTGCGGCCGCTGGAGGCCCGGGCCAGGTCCGGGCGATCTTCCAGCACGTCGTCCAGACGCTGGCGGTAGTAGGCCGTGATGTTCTTCACATAGCCCATGTCCTTGTAGCGCCCTTCGATCTTGAACGAGCGAACCCCGGCTTCGACCAGCGCACGGATGTTGGCGCTCTGGTTGTTGTCTTTCATCGACAGCAGGTGTTTTTCGTAGGCGACGACCCGGCCCTGGTCGTCCTTGAGGGTGTACGGCAAACGACAGGCCTGGGAGCAGTCGCCGCGGTTGGCGCTGCGACCGTTCTGGGCGTGGGAGATGTTGCACTGGCCGGAGAACGCCACGCACAACGCGCCGTGGATGAAGAATTCGATGGCCGCATCAGTTTCGTCGGCGATGGCGCGAATCTCTTGCAGGTTCAGCTCGCGGGCCAAAACCAGTTGCGAGAAGCCAGCCTGGTCCAGGAACTTCGCCCGCGCCAGTGTCCGAATGTCGGTCTGGGTGCTGGCGTGCAACTCGATCGGCGGGATATCCAGCTCCATCACCCCCAGATCCTGAACGATCAACGCATCGACGCCGGCATCGTACAGCTGGTGGATCAGCTGGCGCGCTGGCTCCAGTTCGTTGTCATGCAGGATCGTGTTGATCGTGGTGAACACCCGGGCGTGGTAGCGACGGGCGAACTCCACAAGTTGGGCGATATCGCTGACGTCGTTGCAGGCGTTGTGGCGAGCGCCGAAGCTCGGCCCCCCGATGTACACGGCATCGGCGCCATGCAAAATGGCCTCGCGGGCGATGCTCACGTCACGAGCGGGGCTGAGCAGTTCCAGGTGATGCTTGGGCAGGGACATAGTTTTTTTATCTGGTTTATCACGGTCGAGGTGCGCATTGTAGCGGCCAAATACGTGATCAGCACGTGGGGCGGCCGAATGGCTCGATCGTGTTTCGCGCGCACAAGGCAGGGAGCCAATAGTTCGCGCGGCAACTCGGGAGTCACGAGGTCCTAAGCGCCGGGCCAGGCACCGAGTTGCTGCAGCACTGAAAACAGATTGGCCACGCCCCAGTGCTCGGTAATCTTGCCGTCCTGGACACGCATCGCATCGACCGTCTCGAACTGCACGGCCCGGCCGGTGGCAGCGACGCCAAGAAAATCGCCGCGGTGGGTGCCGAAGTAAGTCTTGTAGGTCGTAATCACATCACCATCAGCCCGCTGCCAGTGAATCTCGGCGCGGAAATCAGGGAAGGCTTCGCGCAGCTTGCGGTACAGGCCCAGGGCGCCCGCCTTGTCCGGCGTGCAGTTGGGTTGAGGGGTGTGATCGACGAAGTCGTCCGAGAAAAGCTCATCGAACAGCTCCCAGTCACCGCCACCCTGAACCTGCGCGGTATTGCGCCGAATTACCGCCTTGGCCATTTCGCTGATGTCTTGCTGAGTCATGATCTGATCCTCTTGTGAGTGTTCAAGTTCGTCGTTGTGACATGCCTGTCGGGCCGAAGCGCTCAGCGCAAACAAGCTGTGTGACTGAGCGTAGGGCTCGCCGATGTATCGCGGAAGCCTGTTTTTTGCGATGAAGCCCATCTTCAATACAGATGGACGTGGGTTCATACCGCGCGCTAGCGAATGCGCCCTTGAGCGCGCAGTTGCTGGCCAATCCGCCTGATTTCTGTCTCTCCCTGAAACAACGCGTCCATGGACGAGTGCACTGAGTAGTAGCCAAGGAACAGGTCGTGCGGGTGTTTCACCGCGGAGGCGATGATGAAGTCGGCGTCGCTTTCGGCCAGCAGTTCGATCGCCTGTTCAGACTCCGCGAACACCGCCAGCTCGTTTTCCAGTCGCTCGCCGGACACGCGCAAGACGCCCTGATTGACGTGCGCCCAGGCGATGTTGTGCCCGGCGGGCGGCTCGTAGCGCCAGCGGTCTCCGGCCTTCAGCTGGAGGTGCAGCAGGTTCATGCCTGCGGGCGCCGCCACTTGACTGTGCACGTCGCCGTAGCTGCCGAGCACGACGCGGGCAGGCCCCGTGTGCGGAACCGACTCGGCGGGCAGGTATTGACTCTGTGGCGGAGCATTTTCCAGCGCCTGCGGCAAGGCTACCCATATCTGATAGCCGCAAAAGCGCTCAAGGCTTGCCGGACTGGCGTCATGCCAGATGCCGTGTCCTGCGCGCATCCACTCGACACTCCCGGCATGCAGCGTACCCTTCGCGCCGGTGGTGTCCTCGTAGCCCAGCGAGCCGGACAGCAGGACAGTGATCGTGGCGATACCCGAATGCGGGTGCATGGGGAACAGCGCATCACCGCTCGGTTCGAAATCAAAGTAATCAAGAAAGACGAAAGGCTTGATCAGTTCGCCGATATCCGCAGGGCTGACGATGCGGGTAACGGGGCCGTGACGATTGCCACGTGTACGCGCCACGACACGGCGTGCCGGCACCGATAAAAGTTGGCGAACAAGTCGACGTTCTGCGTTATTGGTGGTTTCCATGGAAGTGCTTCCTACTGGATGAAGACCCCAGATTAGGCGCTGGACCTCCATCGCAGAAGCCTATATTTTCCTATGGAAACCATCTTCGGAGACGATAGATGCTCGACGGAATATCCATGGATCAATTGCGCACTTTTCTCGCTGCAGCCGATGAGGGCAGCTTCTCGGCGGCCGGTCGAAAATTGCGTCGGGCACAGTCTGCCGTCAGCCAGACCCTGGCCAATCTTGAAGCGCAGATTGATGTGCAGTTGTTCGACCGCAGCAATCGCTACCCGGTACTCACGGAGGAAGGCGCGGCACTGCTGGTGCAAGCACGAGCGGTGGTGAATGGCATGGATGGCTTCAAGGCAAAGGCTCGCACCATCGCGGAGGGGCTGGAGCCCGAACTGTCGGTGGTGGTGGATGTCATGTACCCCATCGAGTCGCTCACCCTGGCCGTCGGATTGTTTCGTACCGCCTTCCCGCACACACCCTTGCGGCTGTATGTCGAAGCGCTCGGTGCGGTTGTTCAACCGGTTCTTGAGGGGACTTGTCGCATCGGCATCGTCGGTTCCATGCCCACCGTTCCCGATGCCGTAGAGGGTGAAAAACTGCTGGACGTGCCCATGGTGACGGTGACGGGCCCGAGCCATCCGCTGGCACAGGATCGAGGCGTTATCCGCACCCGCGAACTCGAACAACATGTCCAGCTGGTGCTGACCGATCGAACGACGTTAAGCGGCGGGATGACCTACGGTGTGCTGTCGCCATTGACCTGGAAACTGGCTGATCTGGGCGCCAAGCACGCGTTTCTGCGCGCGGGGTTCGGCTGGGGGCACATGCCACTGGCGATGGTCCGCAATGATCTGGACGCCGGCACGCTGGTCCAGATCCAGATCGAGAACTTCCAGCCGGACACACCGCCGATCGCCATGTACGCCGTCCACCGCAAAGACTCGCCACCCGGTCCGGCCGGCCGCTGGTTTCTCGATAAGCTGAAGCATCGCGAAGACTGAACGAAAAAATGGGTGCCAAGCGTATTGGCACCCATTTTGTGCAGTGTTGAGCGTCAGTTCTCGCCGTAAAGAATCATGCCGGCGTGATACAAAACGCCGTCGCGAAAATCACTCGTCAGCAGAGAACCCGGTGTCATCGACATACTCGATGTGATCGCCTTCCAGCCAATACCGGCCTCCCGGTAACAGCTCATGCCGGATGAACCAGGCGTTGTTGCTGATGCGAGAGCGGTCTCGCTACAGGCCCAGATTAGGAATAAAGGGTGGGAGGCAGTTAGTCGGATCCTTCCGACAATTTGCCTGATCCTGCGCGGAGGGCAATCACGCTGCGAATGGTGCAAGCGTTTCCCCAAAGGTAGACACCCACGCAGCCTATGGAATTACTGGGTGGCATCCAAAACCAGCCGGCCGCGCAAATGACGACCCTGGCTCTTCTCGATCGCTGCTTTCGCGTCACTCAAGGCATAGGCTTCGACGTCGACCGTGAGATGGCCCTTGTCGAACAGCTCGGCAATCAGCGAGAGCTGACGGCCATCCGAACGGGTGGCAAAGTTGGCGGGAGTCACGCCATAGTCGTTGGCCAACGACATGTTCGGCTGGCTTACCGGCGAGACCAGCACGCCGTTTCTTTTCAGGACTTTGAACGAACGGGTTTGCGTGTCGCCGCCGACCAGATCCAGCACCACATCAACCTCGGACACCTGTTCCTCGAACGCCTGGGTCGTGTAGTCGATGAGGTAATCGGCGCCGAGGCCTTTCAGGTAAGCATGATTGTGCGCAGAAGCCGTGGCATAAACTTCAGCGCCCAGGTATTTGGCAATCTGCACGGCCATGCTGCCGACGCCACCGGCCGCAGCGTGGATCAAGACCTTCTGGCGGCGCTGCACGCCGGCGTGTTCGGTCAGTGCCTGCCAGGCGGTCAGCGCCGCGGCGGGGACAGCACCCGTCTGCAAGACACTCAGCGCTTTCGGTTTGATCGCCAGCTTCGAAACGGCTGCAACGGCTTTAGTCGCGTAGCCACCAACAATATTGATGAAGCCGAACACCTCGTCGCCGATCTTGAATTCAGTGACGCCCTGCCCCAGTGCAATCACGGTGCCGGCCACTTCAACGCCCGGGGTAAATGGCAACGGCAAAGGGATAAACGCTTTCATGGCCCCGGACAGGATCTTCCAGTCAATCGGGTTGACGCCGGCACTGGCCACGTCGATCAGCACTTCACCTGCACCCGCTACCGGGTCTGCAACGTCTTCCAGGCGCAAAACGTCAGCGTTGCCGTATTCGTACACGCGTATGGCTTTCATAGAGGTCTCGACTTTTGAATTGAAGGGAGAAAAACACTGCGCAGCAAAGGTTGCCCTTCACTGCGCGGGGGAATCAGCGACGGCGAGCGTCGAGGCTGAAGCGACCGGCACCGAAGGCGACGACTTGCAGCAGACCACCGGCCATGGCGATGTTCTTGAAGAAGTGAATGAACTGGTTCTGGTCGCCCAGCGCGTTGTGGAACGCCAGCGCGGTGAACACGCTGAACACTGCCAGCACGGCAGCGACGGTGCGGGTGCGATAACCGGCAATCAGCGCCAGACCACCACCGATTTCAACGATGATTGCCACGGCCAGGGCCAGTTGTGGCAGCGGCAGGCCGACCGAACCGATGTAGCCGATAATCATCGCCGGCGCGGCCAGTTTGGAGAAACCGGAAAGGATGAAAATGGCGCTGAGCAGGATGCGGCCGATCAACGAGGCCGAAGCTTGGGTGACGTCGGTTTGTTCAACAGTGTTGGTGTGAGCGGTGTTGGTTTGAGCGATGTTGGTTGAAGTCGTCATGAGCAATTTCCTTCGAAGTGTGCGCGACTCCCATGAATCGCTGCAGTGAAGAAATAGTGCGCCTCGGTGACTAACCTGTGTAGCCGACTAATTTAGATCATTAGGTTCGATAAAATAGAATAGTGCTTGCGGCGGGCTTGCCACCCCGGTCACTCGCGCAAGTGACATCAGCACCGTCAACGGCACGGCCAGAACCTTGCCGCTGACGCCTTGGTTCAGTTGCTCATCAACCCACCGCGACACTCATGCCGCCGTCTGCCATGACGACAGAACCGACCATGAAACTGGCGCGATCAGAAGCGAGAAATGCAACGATTTCGGCGATTTCCTCCGGCGCTGCCGCGCGACCGATCGGCGCAGACTTTCCGTGGTCTTTCAGGAAGCCCGGACCATCCTCCATGAAGTGATTGAGCAGATTGGTGACCACGTCACCGACACCAATCGCGTTGACACGAATCCCGTGTTCGATCGCTTCAAGCGCCTGGGTCCGGGTCAGCTGAGCCAGCGCCCCTTTGGACGCGGTGTAGGCCGAGATGCCGGGAAAAGCAAAGTAAGAGGCATACGAAGCGATGTTGACGATGGCGCCGGATTTTCGCTTCATCATTTCCTTCGCCGCTTCACGCGAGTGGAGAAATGCTCCCGTCACGTTCGTTTCCATCTGCCAGGTCCAATCCTCCCGCGTCATTTCAACAAGCGGTTTGTAGATGATTCGTCCGGCATTGTTGACTAGCACATCGAGCTTGCCGAAGTGCTGCACGGCCAAGGCAACCACCGCTTCAGCAGAGCCATCGACGGTAATATCCGCCACGAAAGGAATGAGCCCCGGACGCTCAAGGGATTTCACCTGCGGGTTTATATCTTCAGCAATGACCCTGGCGCCACGGGCATGCAGCAGCTCGGCAATCGCGCGGCCAATACCGCTCGCGGCACCGGTAACAATTACAACTTTGCCAGCCACTTCGTTGGGGGTAGCGATAACGTCAGTCATGTCAGTTCTCCAGATCAGAAAACAGCGGAACAATTTCAGCTGTACACACACGTCTGAACGCATGTGGGTGTCGCTTTCGACGAGTCAACTTTCGCCTATCGCAACCGTCCACTCTTTAGGAGCCTTGCTTGCCCTGTCGGGGTTTTGCTTTTATCTGCTGGGCAACTGTCTTTCCCCGCCTGACGGATGAAGACTTTCGTAAAGCCAAGGTAATATTGAGTAATACGTTCGAGGAATTCGGCATGATCTCTGACCCTGGCACACCGACGCTGGATCAACTGCGGGTGTTTTTGACCGTCGTAGAGGTGGGAAGCTTTGCCGCGGCAGCCCGGAAACTGCACCGGGCTACGTCCGTCATCAGCTATTCAATTGCCAACCTTGAAATGCAACTCGGTGTCTCGCTGTTTGATCGCCAGACGACCCGCAAGCCTCAGCTCACCGACGCCGGGCGCACCGTTCTGGCCGAGGCCAGGTCCATCGCCAATGGCGTTCATGGGTTGCGCGCCAAAGTCAAAGGCCTGCTCCAGGGGCTGGAAGCGGAGGTTCATTTGGTCCTGGATGTGATGCTTCCTGCCGAGCGCGTAGTCGATGCACTCAAGTCCTTTCGCGAAGAGTTCCCTACAGTGGCCTTGCACCTGCACATGGAGGCACTCGGCGCCGTCACTGAACTGGTGATCAACCGCGGCGCAATTATTGGCGTGAGTGGCCCCATGAATGAAGGTATCGACGGTATCGAAAGAATCGGTGTCGGCAGTGTGGAGTTGATTCCGGTTGCCGCCCCCAATCACCCGCTGGCTTCCAGTGATTTCAATACGCCAGGGGCCGGGCGTGAATTCACTCAATTGGTGCTGTCGGACCGCTCGGTCCTGACCAAGGACAAGGATTTCGCCGTCCTCAGCAACCGCACCTGGCGCCTGGCGGACCTTGGCGCCAAGCACATGCTGCTGCGTGAAGGCATAGGGTGGGGGAACATGCCGGTTTCAATGGTCCGTGAGGACCTGGAAAGCGGCCGACTCGTCAGCCTGAATCTACCGGAATTCCAAAGCGGGATTTATGCCTTCGACGCCATCTACCGCACCGACTTGCCACCAGGGCCTGCGGCACGCTGGCTGATTGAGCGGTTCGTCCATCAAAAAGCGGTGTAAGAAACAGAAGCTACGCTGAGTGATGCAACACCTTTTCCAGATCGTGGATTTTCCACTGCTCTATTTTTTCGAACCTCTGGTTCGACATTAAGCGGGTTTTTTGAAGCGCAGTATCGTGGGAAATTCTCCTCCATCGCGACATAACGTTGTGAACTCACCCAGGAAACTTCCTCATGGCTAAAGTTCTAGTTCTCTATTACTCCTCCTACGGTCACATCGAGACAATGGCACAAGCTGTAGCCGAAGGTGCCCGCCAGGCCGGCGCTCAGGTGGATATCAAGCGAGTCCCGGAAACCGTTCCTGAAGACATCGCCAAAGGCGCCTACTTCAAGCTGGACCAGGCCGCGCCGGTCGCCACCATTGCCGAGCTGGAAAACTACGATGCAATCATTGTCGGCACCGGCACCCGTTTCGGCCGCATGAGCAGCCAGATGGCCGCGTTCCTTGACCAGGCTGGCGGCCTTTGGGCTCGGGGCGCCTTGCACGGAAAAGTAGGCGGTGCCTTTTCCTCTTCCGCCACCCAGCATGGCGGTCAGGAAACCACCCTGTTTTCAATCATTACCAACCTGTTCCACTTCGGTATGACGGTGGTGGGTCTGCCCTACAGCCATCAAGGCCAGATGACCACGTCGGAAATCGTAGGCGGCGCGCCTTATGGTGCAACAACGATCACAGGCGGAGACGGTTCACGTCAGCCAAGTGAAATCGAACTCGCTGGGGCTCGCCATCAGGGTGAACTGATCGCCACTACCGCAGCGAAGCTGTTTGGCTGATCTGCAAGGGCAGCCGGTGCAAACCGGCTGCTTTGCTCAATGAGGTGGCCAGGCAGCTGCAATAGCCAACCTGGAAAGACACTGAACGCAGCTGGGCAGTCAGCGCCCGTTCTCCTGTCTCATTCTGCCAGCGCAGCCTGCCTGCAGCGTCTCTGCACAACTTCAACAGTTTCGACTTCGCACTCGACGGCACTTGTTAATCCCGCAGGCGTTATCGGCTCAACCGATTCAAACCTGGGAATTATCGATTTGTGCCGGGATGGATAGACCGCGAGCATGGGGCCACTTCCAACAACAAGAACAAAGGACCCGCCATGACTGCCCGATTCCACAATCCCGTTGATACGCGTTTTGGCTGGAACAGCCTGCTCGAACTTACCGACATCACCGAACACCAGAAGGTCGCCCTGGTCACCTTTCCCGAGGCGCGCGGATTGGGATTGGTGGATCGCCTTCGGGACCTGTTGGGCGATCGGTTGGTGTACGTGATCGAAGATGTCCAGCCCAATCCGGATGTGGCTCAGTTGCGCGCGACTTACGAGCGCTTCTGGCGGGACGCAGGCGACTGCCATACGGTGCTCGCCGTTGGCGGTGGCAGTGCGATCGATACGGCCAAGGCGTTGATCGTTGGCACTGAATCAGGGCGCTTCGACGAACTGCTGGCGTTGCTGGCAACCGGTAAACCCTTCGTGCCGGCCCACAGCAAGAGACTGATTGCCGCACCGACCACGGCGGGCACCGGCAGCGAAGTCACGCCATGGGCCACGATTTGGGACGCTGCCAGCCAGAAGAAATATTCCCTGCATTTGGACTGCACCTGGCCAACAGTCGCCATCATCGATCCGCAACTGATGCTGACGGTTCCTGCAGGCGTCACTGTTTCCACCGGCCTGGACGCCCTGTCCCATGCCCTGGAGTCGGTGTGGAACATCAATGCCAACCCGATATCCGACACCTTCGCGATGTCTGCCATCGCCGACATCCTGGAATGCCTGCCACTGTTGCGTCGTGACCTGTCCAACCCGGAATTGCGTTCGCGCATGGCATTGGCCGCGCTCAAGGCCGGGCTGGCATTCTCCAACACCAAGACCGCACTGGCCCATTCCATTTCCTACGAAATGACCCTGCGCTACGGCCTGCCCCACGGCATCGCTTGCTCCTTCACCCTGCCGTTGGTCCTGGGCCTCGCCTGGGGTCACGACGAAGCTCGCGACAGCACCCTGCGACGGATTTTCGGCGATGACCTGCAAAAGGCCCAAAGCCGCTTGCGCGAATTCCTCCACAGCCTTGACGTGAAAACCGAGTTTGCCGACTACGGCGTCACGGCGCAGGAAGCTGAAGAGATGATTCAGTTCGCCCTGCAAGGCGCCCGCGGCAAGAACTTCATCGGCTCGAAAGCGGCTTAGCCCCCCTTTCCAAGCACTGCCAGCGGCGAAACGAGCCGCGACGATTTCCTGCTGCATCCACTAAAGGATGCGCCTTCCGCCCCCCCGGAAGGGACCAACAATAATAAGGAAAAGATCATGAATCGTACCCAAACCATGCCAGGTCTCGCCGTACCCACGTCGTCGTTTCGAGTGGCCCAGTGGCGCATGCTGCTGGCTGCAATGTTCTGCTATCTGTTTTTCTACACCGGACGGCAAACCTTCGGTTTCGCCATTCCGGGCATCCAGGCCGAGTTCGGCTTCACCAAGGAACACCTTGGCTGGGCGTCAGCCGCCATGCTCTGGGCCTACGCCATTGGCCAGGCCATCAACGGCAACCTCGCCGACAAGTTCGGCGGCCGCCGCATCATGACCCTCGGTGCCGTGCTGTCCTGTGGCGCCAACTGGGTGACCAGTTTCGCCGGCAACTTTGCCGCCCTGATTCTGCCGTGGGGTATCAATGGCTACTTCCAGGCATTGGGCTGGGCGCCAGGCAGCCGCCTGATCTCCAACTGGTGGAGCGCCGGTGAGCGCGGCAAGGTCTATGGCTTTTACGTGTTCGCCGCCGGCTGCGCCTCCATCCTGTCCTACGTGACTTCAATCGTTGTGCTGGAGGTGATGCATCTGGAGTGGCGCTGGATCTTCCGGTTGCCCGTGCTGCTGATGCTGGCCGGCGGCATCATCTTCTATCTGGTGGCTCGCGAGCGTCCGCAGGACATGGGTTTCGACCCCCTCGCCGATACCGGTGTGGCCAATGCCGAAGACAAGAATCATGAGGCGGCCCATGGCGCAGTCGAAACCTCTGCGCAACGCTACAAAGCCGTCCTGAAGAACGTCCGCCTGATCATCGCCGCCGTCTCCCTGGGATTCCAGAACGCCGCCCGCTATGGCTTGATCGTCTGGGTGCCGGTGCACTTCCTCGGCGCCGACTGGAAAAGCGGCGACAGCATGATCGATCCCAAATGGATCACGGTCGCACTGCCGGTCGGCATGGCCATCGGCGCCCTGAGCAACGGCTGGATATCGGACAAACTGTTTGGCTCGAAACGCTACCTGGCGATCATGCTCTACATGGTCCTCGGCGCGGCCACCAGCCTGTGGATGTGGACGCTGGCACCCCACAGCGCAACGGGTCTCATCGCGTTATTCCTTTGCGGGTTCTTCGTCTACGGCCCGGCCTCCAGTTTCTGGGCACTGTGCCCGGACCTGGTCGGCGCCAAGCGTGCCGGAACCGCCACCGGCGTGATGAACTTTTCGTCGTACCTGTTCGCTGGCCTGGCGGAACCGCTGATCGGCGGTATGCTCGACAGCACCGGCAATACGTCGCTGATCTTCATCGTGGTGACCACCGCGTGCCTGTGCAGCGCGGTGGTCGCCCTGTTCATCCGGCGATGATTACCCGAACAAATGCCTAACGACGGGCGACGACTCAGGAACAGGAACTTTCATGTACCAGTACCACAAGTGGCTGCGTTCCTTTCATGCGGTGGCGAAGACTGGCAGCTTCACCCTCGCCGCCGAGTACCTGAGCGTCGGTCAGCCGACCGTGAGCGAGCAAGTCAACGCGCTGGAGAGGAAGTTCTCCGTAGAGCTCTTCCACCGTCGCGGACGGTTTATCGAAATGAGTTCGGCGGGGCACAAGCTCTACGCGATCACCCAGGGCCTGTTCGGCCAGGAGGATGAAGCCGTGCAACTACTGCAGAGTTTCAAACAACGGAAAACCGGCATGCTGCGGTTGGGGGCGGTCTCGCCGCCCATTGCCATGAACCTGACCTACGAGTTGATGCAACAACATCCGGACATCGAACTGGAAACCTCGTTCTCCCCTGAAAAGGAAACCCTGGATCGGTTGTTCAACTTCGATATCGACGTGGCGATTCTTGCCCTATCGGAATTCGACGAACGCTTCGATACACAGCTTTATCGTCGTTATCCGATCATTGCCGTCGTGCGTGACGACCATCCGTGGGCGGCGCAAAAAGAGGTGCACGTCGAGCAGATCAGCAACGAGAAGTGGGTGCTTCGTGAAAAAAGCTCACGCACGCGCCAATTGGTGGAAGAAAGCTGTGGACTCCTGGGCGTCGCGCTGAACTGCGTCATGCAGCTCAACAGCCGCGAAGCCATCGTCCACGCCATCGCCAAGGGCATCGGCATTGGATTTGTGTCGGCGGTCGAGTACGCCGAGACGCCGGGCACCACGCCGATCACCTTCGTCAACCACCCGTTTTCCATCGACTACCACCTGTGCTGCCTCGGTATTCGCAGGAACCGGCCAATGATCGCGGAGCTGTTCGACGCCAGCCCCGTGCCGGCCACCTGATTCCCTGACGCGGTTCTACCCTCTGCAGGCTTACTTCTCGGTGACGGGAGGGACGGCCTGAATACATCCAAAAAAGCATGTCCAACGTGGAGATTCAGCATGAACTACCAACTACCCAACCAACTGCAAGCCGTGGTCCTGGACTGGGCGGGTACCGTCGTTGACTTCGGGTCCTTCGCACCCACGCAGATTTTCGTCGAAGCCTTTGCCGAGTTTGGCGTTGCCGTGTCGCTGGAAGAAGCCCGGGGCCCCATGGGCATGGGCAAGTGGGACCATATCCGCACGCTGTGCAATCAGCCTCAGATCGCCGAACGTTATCGCGCAGTATTCGATCGCTTGCCCACCGATGCCGATGTCACCGCGCTTTATGAGCGTTTCATGCCGCTGCAGATCGAAAAGATCGCGTTGCACTCGGCGTTGATTCCCGGTGCGCTGGACGCAATCGATGCCCTGCGCGACAAAGGCCTGAAAATTGGTTCCTGTTCCGGGTATCCGGCGGTGGTCATGGAGAAAGTCGTCGAGCTGGCGCGCCAGAATGGTTACGTCGCTGATCACGTCGTCGCGACTGACGAAGTGCCCAACGGGCGCCCGCATCCGGCTCAGGCACTCGCTAACGTAATTGTCCTGGGCGTCAGCGACGTCGCCGCTTGCGTAAAGGTCGACGACACCTGGCCGGGTATCCTCGAAGGTCGTAGCGCCGGAATGTGGACCGTCGCCCTGACCTGTTCTGGCAACGCGCTGGGCCTGACGTACGATCAGTACAAGGCGTTGCCAGCCGACAGGCTGGCCACAGAACGCGCGCGCATCGCCAGGATGTTCGAAGGTTCCCGCCCTCACTACCTGATCGATACCATTGTCGAGTTGCCGGCTGTCATCGAAGACATCAATGCCCGCCTGGCCAACGGCGAAACTCCACAAGGTTCGTGACACGGTGTCGTCCAGATCGGGGGCGTGCCGGTGCGCCGCCCCCGAAACTCATTCCAGCAGCGACACCAGCCGCGGCTCCATTGAGGTCTCATGCACCTCCAGCAGCGCCAACGTCACCGGCAACTTGAACCGTCGCCGTCCCGCACTGCCGGGGTTGAGGTAGAGCCGCTCACCGCGCCATTCAATGCACGGCTTGTGCGAATGACCGGTGATCACCAGCCTGACATTCACATCCAGCCCGACCGGCACATCGGCCATGTCATGCACCAACAACGCCTCCCAGCCATTGAGATCGAAACGCAGCGCGTCCGGGATAGGGTCTGCCCACGGGGCGTCCAGATCATTGTTCCCGCGCACGACGTGCAACGGGGCAATCGCCTGCAATTGCTCGAGGATGTCGAGGCTGCCGATATCGCCCGCATGAATGATCCGCTCACAGCCCTCCAGCGCTGCAACGGCTTCGGGACGGAGCAAGCCGTGGGTATCGGAGATCACGCCAACTTTCATGTCAATCTCCTTGGCAGATTCGCGGCAAGATCAGTGCTGCAGCGCATACCGACGGCAGTGCTCCAGATAGCCTCGCTCATGGTTCCCCACCAACTGCACGACACTCGACCAAAGCCAGGACGGCGCGTCCATCGTTTTTGAACGGCAGGCTTGCAAGTCGCTGATCCAGGACGCCCGGGTGGCCATGTCCATCTGCCGAGCGTGGGCGAGGCCGACGACTCTTGCAAGGTAACCGGCCGCGAGCATCGCGTCGGATTGGCTCAACTGGTCCAGCTCCAGCTTCATGTCCTGGGGCAGCAGTTCGCGGATGAAGAACTCATGATCAAGCATCTGGGCCGCGATCATGCGGTTGCCCAAACCGGGCGAGAGAAAACGTGCGCCCTCCACCACCCGTTTACCGTTGTGCCTTGGCATGCCGGCCCTGGCCGTGCGCGGTGCAGCGGCAGCCACCGCTTCCTTGATGTCCAGCAGGCAATATTCCTGATCGTCCTCATCACCCACGCCCAGCAGCACCGCATACCGCTTCAAGCCTAGCGAACTGCAACCTTTTACCCAGTACGCCGAGTCGAGCATGTCGACACTGTCGTCCTTCGATCGGCCCTTCAACGAGGTCACCAGGGTATGGATTTCCGAGGTGGCGCACAGGGTTTTCAGCGCCGTGCGTTCCGATCGTGACAGCGACCAAAAATGCTTCCCCAACGGGATGGTCGGCCGGGTGTCCTCGATGCGCTCTTGGGCGAGGTGCTTCCACGTCCGCTGCACCGCGCTGCGCATGCCGGCCTTGACCTGAGCCGGTCGCGGTGGCTCTTCGTCGACATCGTCTTCGAACGCCTGTTCGTAGCCATGCATCATTTCTTCGAGCATCCGTGCCGTCGCAACGCCCGGCAAGTCCGAGCCACGGGCAGCGGTGGCCAGCGACAGCGCCAACCTGACCAGGTCGTGCGCGGGGTTGCCGATGACCGCCTGATCGAGATCACGAATGTGGATGTCGATCCGGCCTTTCAGATCCCCCGTCGGCCCCAGGTTGCCCGCGTGGCAATCGCCGCAGATCCAAACGGGCGGCCCACTGGGCAGCCGCCGGCCTGGTTGGCTGTGCAGCCATTCATAAAACTGCACCGTGCTCCCTCGGACATAAGCGTGCGCGGATCTTGCCATTTTCAGGTTTCTGAGCTGGGAGAGGTGTTCTAGACGTGCGGAAGGTCGAGGGTTTTTCATGGGCAATTCTTGGAGGGGCTGAAACCTGTTGACCCTTTTCGCCAAGGATGTTTCAAAATATTTCATAACTAGCCTGGTCAACAGGGCCGGACGTAAATATTGATGATGCCCGCTAAGCCGCCATCGCCAGCAGGCTGGCTCCTACAGATGGCGTGAAGCGTCGAGCTGCGCCTCGATCGCTGCCTTGTCGATCACCGACCAGACGTCACAAACCCTGCCGTCCTTGAACTCATAAAAAACATTCTCGGAAAAAACCACGCGCTGACCGCTCACCGGCAAACCGAACAGCTGCCCAACCGGCGTGCAGTCGAAGCAAAGCCTGGCGGCGATGTGCGGAGGGTCGGCGATCAAGCGATCGATCACAAAGCGCAAATCCGGAATCGTGCGGAAATCGCCTTCCAGCATTTCCCGGTAACCGGCCAACCCGACTCGCTTCCCGTTGTAGTGCACGCCTTCACCCACAAACTGCCCCAGGCTCGCCCAGTCCTGGCGATTGAGGCAGGCGATGTAGCTGCGGTAGGTGTCACAGAGGTCTTGTTTGCTCATGTTCAAAAACATCCCTCCCGGACCAAGTTATCCAACGTCACATGCAGCTCCAGCGCGGCCGCCGGCTGGCTCCCGAGACGGGCCACGCTTTCAAACACCGAAAACTGTTCAGAGGGGAGCGCCATACGTTTTCCGGTGACTCAGCCCTTGGCCGCCATCGCCGTCACTTCCACGCGCATGCCTTCAACCGCCAGCGCGGCCACGCCCACTGCGGCACGTACCGGCCATGGCTTGGCGAAGAAACGCTTGTAGACCTCGTTGAATGCAGCGCGGTCGGCCATGTCGGTAAGGTAGATGGTCAGGTGCAGGACGCGGTCCATGGAACTGCCGGCGCGTTCCAGCGCCACCTTCAGTGCCTGCAACGTGCACTCGCTTTGCAAGGTGATGTCGCCCAGTTCCAGGCTGCCGTCGGCGCGAGTCGGGATCTGCGTGGACACCAGGATGCCGGCGAAACCGGCGACGTCGGAAGAGATGGAATCCGCGTCGGGATCAGGGGTGTAAGCGATGTCTTGGTTAGCCATGGGGTTCTCTCGTTCGAGGGATCAAAAGGTGCGGGCAGTTTACAGCCCCGGCGAATCAAACGCTCTGCATCAGTTATTTATACTCAAATGCCAGCTTAATAATATTTTACCGATACCAGGGTCATCCCTAGTCTTGAGCCCAAGAAATGGCAGGCCGCTCGCGACCTAAATCCAACTCGAAGGGTATAGAGATGACCACTGAGAAAATAACAACAGATACGCTGATTGTTGGCGCCGGTCAGGCTGGCGTGGCCATGAGTGAACACCTGAGCAAACTCGGCGTGCCGCACCTGGTGCTGGAGCGCAGCCGTATCGCCGAACGCTGGCGCACCGGGCGTTGGGATTCGCTGGTGGCGAATGGCCCGGCGTGGCACGATCGTTTCCCGGGTCTGGACTTCGATGACCTCGGCCCCGATGAGTTTGCCCCGAAAGAACGGGTCGCCGACTACTTCGAAGCCTACGCAAAAAAATTCAACGCGCCGATCCGCACCGGCGTCGACGTGCTGAAGGTCGAGCGCAACGTCGGCCGTCCGGGTTTCACCATTGAAACCTCCGACGGCGTTATCGAGGCCAACCGCGTGGTTGCTGCCACCGGGCCGTTCCAGCGTCCGGTCATCCCGCCGATCGCCCCGAAGGACCAGCCGTTCCTGCAGATCCACTCCGCCGATTACCGCAACCCGCAGCAACTGCCTGAAGGCGCGGTGCTGGTGGTGGGTGCCGGTTCATCCGGCGTGCAGATCGCCGATGAATTGCAGCGTTCCGGCAAGCAGGTCTACCTCTCCGTCGGCGCCCACGACCGCCCGCCTCGCGCCTATCGCAACCGTGACTTCTGCTGGTGGCTGGGCGTGCTCGGGGAGTGGGATCAAGCGGCGATGAAACCGGGTCGGGAACACGTGACCATCGCGGTCAGTGGCGCGCAGGGCGGCAAGACTGTGGACTTCCGCGGCCTCGCCCATCGCGGCATGACACTGGTCGGCCTGACCCAATCGTTCAACGGCGGCGTGGCGACGTTCCAGCCGAACCTGGCCGAGAACCTCGCCCGCGGCGACGAAAACTACCTGGCGCTGCTGAATGCCGCCGATGCCTACATCGAACGTAATGGCCTGGACCTGCCGGAAGAGCCCGAGGCGCGCATCACGTTCCCGGATCCGCACTGTGTGACCCATCCGATCCTGGAACTCGACCTGGCCAAGGCCGGCGTGACCTCGATCATCTGGGCCACCGGCTTCGCCACCGATTACAGCTGGCTGAAGGTCGACGCCTTCGATGACAAAGGCAAGCCGCAGCATCAACGCGGTGTGTCGAGCGAACCGGGTGTGTATTTCCTCGGCCTGCCATGGCAGTCCCGCCGCGGCTCATCGTTCATTTGGGGCGTGTGGCATGACGCCAAGTACGTGGCTGACCACATCGCGATCCAGCGTTCCTACCTCGACTACCACGATGCGGCGCTACGCGAGGCGGAAATCGCCCTGGTCGCCCATAAGAAAACTGTCAGCGCTTAAGCCATTTTTTCAGGAGCTTGAAATGTCCACGCCAACCCATACCCGCATTCGCATGTTCAACACCAAGGAAACCTACCCGAACCAGAGCCTGGACAACGACCTGTGCCAGGCCGTCCGCGCCGGCAACACGGTGTATGTTCGCGGCCAGGTCGGGACTGATTTCGCAGGCAATCTGGTCGGCCTTGGCGACCCGCGTGCGCAGACCGAACAAGCCATGCGCAACGTCAAGCAGTTGCTGGAAGAGGCTGGCAGCGACCTGAGCCACATCGTCAAGACCACCACCTATCTGATCGACCCGCGCTATCGCGAACCGGTGTATCAGGAAGTGGGCAAGTGGCTCAAAGGCGTGTTTCCGATTTCGACCGGGTTGGTGGTATCGGCGCTGGGGCAGCCGCAGTGGTTGATGGAGATTGATGTGATTGCGGTGATTCCCGAGTAAGCAGGTCAACCCCATTGAGGCCTTCGCGAGCAAGCCCGCTCCCACATTGGATCTCCCGTGATCACAAGATTTGTAAGCGACACAGTTCAAGTGTGGGAGCGGGCTTGCTCGCGAAGAGGCCAGAGCAGACACCTCATTTGCCCAGGCAAACCAAGGAGCAAAACCATGACCTTCTCCATCGCCGCCCGTTGCCCCGAAACCGGCCAGTTCGGTATTGCAATCAGCTCCTCCAGCATCGCCGTCGGCGCCCGCTGCCCGTGGCTGCTGCCGGGTGTCGGCGCTGTTTCTACGCAAAACATCACCCTGCCCTCCCTCGGCCCGGACGTCCTCGCCCTGATGGAGCAAGGCCTCGCCCCCGCCGAGGCGCTGGACAAGGTCCTCACGCGCAACGGCTATAGCCAGTACCGGCAGATCACCGCCATCGACCACCTCGGCCAGACCGCCCACTTCAGCGGAGGGCAAACCCTGGGCAATCACAATGCCGTGTCCGGCGAACAATGCGTCGCCGCCGGCAACATGCTCGCGGACCGCGGTGTGATCGAGGCCATGGTCGAAGCCTTTGAACACGGCGAAGGTCAACTCGCCGACCGCCTGCTCGCCGCCATGAAGGCCGCCATCACCGCCGGTGGCGAAGCCGGGCCGGTGCATTCGGCAGCGTTGGTGGTGGTCGGCGAACTGACCTGGCCGATCATCAACCTGCGGGTCGACTGGGCCGACGAAAACCCGATCGGCCAACTGGAAAAACTCTGGAACGCCTACCGCCCGCAAGTCCAGGACTACATCGACCGCGCCCTCGCCCCTGACAAGTCCCCAGGCTACGGCGTCGCCGGAGACGACCGATGAACAGCAGCCGCGATTTGCTGCAAACCCTGGTGGCGTTCGACACCACGAGCCGCGAATCCAACCTGCAACTGATCGAGTTTGTCCGCGATTACCTCGCGGGATTCGATGTGCCGTGTGAACTGATCTACAACGAGCCACGCAGCAAGGCCAACCTGTTCGCCACCCTCGGCCCGGCAGACTTGCCGGGCATCGTGCTGTCCGGGCACACCGACGTGGTGCCGGTGGAGGGTCAGCCGTGGACCGTGGCGCCGTTCGAACTGACCGAACGCGAGGGCAAGTTGTACGGCCGTGGCACGGCGGACATGAAGGGCTACATCGCGTGCGTGCTGGCGCTCGTTCCGTCATTGGTGAACAGCTCACTGAAGATGCCCGTGCACATCGCGCTGTCCTACGACGAAGAAGTCGGCTGCCTCGGCGTGCGCTCGTTGCTCGCAGAGCTGGAGCAGCGGCCGGTCAAGCCGAAGCTGTGCATCATTGGCGAGCCGACCGAACTGAAACCGGTGCTCGGGCACAAGGGCAAACTGGCGATGCGCTGCGATGTCCACGGTGAAGCCTGCCATTCGGCGTATGCGCCACTGGGGGTCAACGCGATCGAATACGCGGCCGAATTGATCGGCGAACTGGGCCGGATCGGCCACCGCCTCAAAGCACCGGAACTTCACGATCCGCGGTTCGATCCGCCCTTCAGTACCGTGCAGACCGGGGTGATTTCCGGCGGCAAGGCCTTGAACATCGTCCCGGCCGATTGCCGCTTCGACTTCGAGATCCGCGCCCTGCCCTCGCATGATCCGAGTGAGGTAGCGCAGGAATTGAAGACCTACGCCGAGCAACAGGTGTTGCCACGCATGCGGGCCGTCAGTGCACAGAGCGGGATTCGCTTCAGCGAGTTATCGGCGTACCCCGGCCTGGCCACCGATGCGCACAGCGAAGCGGCTGAGTTGATCGCTGCATTTTCCGGCTCCCGAGACTTCGGCACCGTGGCGTTCGGTACCGAGGGCGGCCTGTTCGACGCTGCCGGTATCCCCACCGTCGTCTGCGGCCCCGGCAGCATGGATCAGGGCCATAAACCCGACGAATTCGTCAGCCTCGAACAGCTCCACGCTTGCGACGCGATGCTGCAAAGAATGCTCACATTCATCCGCGAATAACCGCCGACATTCGCGCCCGGTCCCGACGATTCCGAACACTCGAAAATCTCCCGTGGGAGCGGGCTTGCTCGCGAAAGCGGTGGGTCAGTTGCTATCAACGTAATTGACCCAACGCCTTCGCGAGCAAGCTCGCTCCCACAGGTTTTTCACGGGCCCATCGACCCATCTTTTTTAACGTCTCTACCCACAATCTTACTAATTTATCTATCCCGCCCCGCCCTACATCATCAACTCCAACAAGAAAAGCATCGCCCCCGTGCGGTGCTCACCGAAGTACGTCCACGTACTCAAATTGCCTTGGAGTCCGTCATGGTTACCGCAGCACCTACCTCCGCCCCGCTCATCGAAAAACACACCATCGGCTACGTGCCGCCCGAGGATCGCCACGGCAAAACCCGCGACCTGTTCACCCTCTGGTTCGGCGGCAACATCGCCCCGCTGCCCATCGTTACCGGCGCCCTCGGCGTGCAGATGTTTCACCTCAACCTGGTATGGGGCATCGTCGCGATCCTCGTGGGTCACCTGGTTGGCGGCGTGCTGATGGCGCTGCACTCGGCGCAAGGGCCGCAGATGGGCATCCCGCAAATGATCCAGAGCCGCGCCCAGTTCGGCTCCCTCGGTGCCCTGCTGGTGGTGCTGATCGCCGGCGTCATGTACATCGGTTTCTTCGCCTCCAACATCGTCCTCGCCGGCAAGTCCCTGCACGGCGTGATCGACAGCGTGCCGGTGCCGGTCGGCATCGTCATCGGCGCCCTCGGTTCCGGCATCATCGGCATCATCGGCTACCGCTTCATCCACGTGCTCAACCGCATCGGCACCTGGGTGCTCGGCGCCGGCATCGTGCTAGGTTTCGGCTACATCTTCACCCACGTGCAAACCGCCGACTTCCTCACCCGCGGCGGCTTCAACCTCTCAGGCTGGCTCGCCACCGTGTCGCTCGCCGCGCTTTGGCAAATCGCCTTCGCGCCCTACGTCTCCGACTACTCGCGCTATCTGCCGGCCAACGTGCCAGTGGCTGCGACATTCTGGACCACCTACCTGGGCACCGTGCTCGGCTCCAGCCTGTCGTTCATCTTCGGTGCCGTCGCCGTGCTCGCCACGCCGGTCGGCATGGACACCATGGACGCCGTCAAACTCGCCACCGGCTCCATCGGTCCGTTGATGCTCGTACTGTTCCTGCTCAGCGTCATCAGCCACAACGCCCTTAACCTCTACGGCGCCGTGCTGTCGTTGATCACCCTGGTGCAAACCTTCGCCTACCGCTGGATTCCCACCGCGCGAAGCCGCGCCGTTCTGTCGATCATCGTCCTGGGCGCCTGCTGCTTCGCCGCGGTCGGAGCGTCCGCCAACTTCATCGGCCACTTCGTCGACATGGTGCTGGTGCTGCTCGTGGTGCTGGTGCCGTGGACCGCGATCAACCTGATCGACTTCTACGCCATCCACAAAGGTGAGTACGACATCCATTCGATCTTCAAGGTCGATGGCGGGATCTACGGCCGCTACAACCCGCAGGCATTGTTGGCCTATGCAATCGGGATCGTGGTGCAGATTCCGTTCATGAACACACCGCTGTACGTCGGGCCGATTTCCGAGCACATCAACGGCGCGGATTTGTCCTGGCTGGTAGGCTTGCTCATCATCTCGCCGCTCTACTACTGGCTGGCTAACCGCGACAGCGCTTACAAGCGCCGGCTGTCGAGCGGCAAACTGGCCAGCGCCCTCTAGCCTGTGGGAGCGAGGCTGCTCGCGACGCGGCCCTGACGGCTACGCAAAATCCAACTGTCAGGGCCTGCAACTTGAAAATTTAATGAACCCCCTCCACCCCAGCCCGCCTAAAGCAAAGACCATCAGGAGGGCACTCAATGCAAATCGAAACCATCTGGATCGTACTCGCCGCCATTCTCGTACTGGTCGAGCTATGGGCCATCAACAAAGTGCGCAAAGCCGAAGGCAAATCCAGCAACAAACTCGTATGGATGGTGGTGATCGTGTTCGTGCCGCTGTTCGGGCTGATCGCATGGGCGGTGGCGGGGCCGAAACATGCAAATCCGAATCCGCATTCGCCGCAGGCTCGACAATGACACCGGATGCCTGACAACGATCCAGAAACTGGACAGCATGAAAAGACAAAGCCCCGGTCATTCGGGGCTTTTTTATCTCTGACCAACACAGCCGTTGCGAAGCCATCCCGGAAGCTGTCGAGGGCCGCGATGGTTGGATCTTGACGTCCGAAAGTCGTGTAGGAAGTTACCTTTTGCGACGAAGGTTTTTACCCCGCTCGATAGCGAAGCGGCCACAAAACCTGCCCCCGATTTTCCAGAGCGCTCCGCTCCCCCCGGAACACCGCAAGAAGCTTGAAAACAGTGGCCATGCGCCTTGCTCAAAGGATCGCCAGAGCGTCCTACAGCATGGTTGTGAGCAGCAAAATGAGTCCCTATATTCGGCCCGTTGCTTACCGCATTCACCGATTGGGTCTCGCAGACCCGAAAAGGAGTGAGCACACCGCCGAATAGCAACTGTGGCAAACTTTGCCACCGTTCCCTTTTATGGCGGCTGTGTGTGGGAGGCCTTAGGGTCTGCCGGCTTCGTTCTCTTCTCCGGTCTGCGAACCCGCACATAGCTGCCACCCATTTGTTTCGCAGCAGAGAGGTGGCCTCATAATTCTTGAAGGAACAACAAACATGACAAAGAAACATCCGCCGCACCGTTTTATCCCCATGAGCCAATTCGCCACGGACTACCCCGTCTTAGTCATCGATCGCGACGCCCCAATCCGCGAGCTTCACAACTGCGTCAGCGAACGCCTCAACGCCGTTCTCCAATACCTGAACCTCATGGCCTGCACCAGTCTCCCCGACTACGCCGAAAACGATATCAACACCGTCACCAACATCTCCCGAATCCTGCTTCAGGACGTGAGTGACGTCTTTCGGGTAATTGAGCAGCGTGGGTTTGAAATACCCAAGGAATACTGACCCGTCCTTGAACCGCAACACCTTGTTGTTGCGGTTTTTCGTCGCGTGAACACCTCTTACGCAAAAAAATGCCCACGTCTCGCAACATGGGCATTTTTATACAGCCTTCTTGCGTTTCACCTCGCAAACTAACCACCCCCGCCACTGCCACCATTGCCGCCGCTGCTACTGCTACTGCCGCTGGTTCCACCCGCCTTGGTTCCAGCAGGTGTGGGGCCATTGTCAGTCGTCCCGCCATCCGCCCCTTTAGGCAGCGAGCCGGCATCCGGGTCTGCATTGGTGGCTTCTGGCGCGGGCTGGCGAGTCTCGGTCTTGCCGTCGGCGGAGGTAGTGCCCGACGTTGAAGTCGCTGCAGCGGCATACAGCGAACTGCCCGATAAGATCGCCGCGAGCGTCAGTACCACAATTTTCTGATTCATCATGTTGAATCTTCCTTTGCGTGAGATAACACAACATTGGAAGAAGGGATGCTGGAAACGTGCGGGGGAGCGGACGAACGGTAATGGCTTAGCGCCCGCGACCTGGCTTCCAGACGCAGTGACTAAAAACGGCAATCGCTGCTGCAAAGGCAATGAACAGCAGGCTGATAGCGCCCCAACGAGGTACATCGCTCAGGCATGTGATCTTGTCCAGTTGCGGGATAAAAAGAACGGTCCCGATCAACGCCCCGACCCCAATGGCAATCCTTGAAGCTCGCACACTGGTATATCGCCCCTCCAGCGTTTCACCAAACTCGATCTTTTTCATTTTCGGAGCGTAGTAGCGCAAGCCGCAAAAACAGAAGATCACGTAGAGGGTGATCCCGATCGCGTAGAAATACGTGTCTTCCAGCGTGATCAGCTCTTTCAGGCCGACCATCACTATCACGGTATAGAACGCCGAACAGGCCAGCACCATCGGCCAGGCCCAGAGGTAGTAGCGAAACGTTCGAGCGTCCATAAACACATCATCCATTACGAATAAAACGCCCGCATCCCTAACCAGGATGCGGTGAAATCAGAAGTTCGCCGGGGTGTTGGCGCTGATGATTTCCGCTTCATCCTGGCCGATATTGCGGAACCGGTGCGGCAGCGTCGTCGGGAAGTAGTAGCCGTCCCCCGCGTTGAGCACGCTGATCTGCCCGTCAACCGTCAGCTCAACCGTCCCCCGCGTGACCAGTCCACATTCCTCGCCTTCCGAGTGCACGATCGGTTCTTCCCCGGAACTCGCGCCGGGTGCGTACTGCTCGCGCAACAGGCGCATCTGCCGGCTCGGCACGGAGGCACCAATCAGCAGCAAGCGCAGGCCATGACGGCCCAGATCCGGCTGTTCGTTGGCGCGGAAGACGTATTGGTGCTCGCGGGGTGGCTGGTCGAAGGTGAAAAAGTCCGCCAGGGACATGGGAATGCCTTCGAGCAGTTTCTTCAGGGAACTAACGGAAGGACTGACGCGATTTTGTTCGATCAGGGAGATGGTGGCATTGGTGACGCCGCTACGCCGGGCCAGCTCGCGCTGGGAGAGTTTGTAGCTTTCGCGTACTAATTTGAGTCGTGAGCCCGTGTCCATGACAGCCTTATGCGAGAAATACTTAAGGGTTATGGGGGTGGATGGCGGGCGACTTTTGGCCGCGAGAGTACCGCTTCCCTGTCCCGGAGATTTGAAAGTCGGGTATTAAATCACGTTTGGGGGTGTTGCTGTAGGCGCAAGGTTGTTGGGGATGGTGGTGTATCAGCCTGGCGGATTATTGCCTGGATGAATGCCATCGCCAGCAAGCTGGCTCCTGCGGTTTTGTTGGTGTTGGGCGCATATTTATTGTCCACGTTGGATCCCTGTGGGGGCGGGCTTACCCGCGATGGCGGTGTGTCAGGCGACATTGATGGCGACTGGCACGGCCTCATCGCGGGCAAGCCCGCTCCCACAGGGCTTGTGGTGGGTTAGATACCGAAACGATCGCGTAGCGCGTAGTACGCCGCGCCCATGGCGGTCAGCGGCGCCTGGAAGGTGCGGCCGCCGATCATCGGCATGTGCGGCAGCGAGGCGAAGGCATCGAAGCGTTCGGCATCGCCGCGGATCATTTCCGAGATCAGTTTGCCGGCGAGGTGCGAGCAGGTGACGCCGTGGCCGCTGTAACCCTGCATGTAGTAGGCGTTTTTCTCGATGCGGCCGAATTGCGGCATGCGCGACATGGTCAGCAGGAAGTTGCCGGTCCAGCGGTAATCGATCTTCACGTCCTTCAATTGTGGGAAGGTCTTGAGGATTTTCGGTTTGATCAGCTGTTCGATATCGTCCGGTTCACGGGCGCCGTAGACCACGCCACCGCCGTAGAGCAAGCGGTTGTCGGCGGTGAGGCGGTAGTAGTCCAGCAGGTAATTGCAGTCTTCGACGCAGTAGTTGTTCTTGATCAGGCTGCGCGCAACCTTTTCGGACAGCGGCTCGGTGACAACGATTTGCGAACCGCACGGCATGCTTTTGCTGGTCACACGATTGTCGAGGCCCTGCGGCAGATAGGCGTTGCCGGCGATCAGCAGGTACTTGGCGCGGACCAGGCCTTTGGCGGTGCGCACGGTGATCGGCTCGCCGTAGGTGATTTCCACCGCCGCCGATTGCTCATAGATTTTGCCGCCCAGGCCAATGATCGCCGAAGCTTCGCCGAGGGCCAGGTTCAGCGGGTGGATGTGGCCGCCCTGCATGTCGAGCAGGCCGCCAACGTAGTTGTCGCTCCCGACTTCGCGCTTGATGTCAGCGGCGTCGAGCATCTTCAGGTTTTTATTGCCGTAACGCTCCCAGCTGTTCTTCTGTTCGGCCAGGCCCTTGAGCTGCTTCTTGTTCAGCGCCGCAAAGATGCCGCCGGGTTTGTAGTCGCACTGGATGTCGTAGTGCTGTATGCGCTGGCGGATGATGTCGGCGCCTTCGAAGATCATGCTGCCGAGGACTTCGGCGGTCTTGTCGCCGTAGCGCTCTTCGATGACATCGACGTCACGGCTGTAGGAGTTGACCAGTTGGCCGCCGTTGCGACCGCTGGCGCCGAAACCGACTTTGGCGGCTTCGAGCACGGTCACGCTATAGCCGGCTTCGGCAAGGAACAGCGCCGAGGACAGGCCGGTGTAGCCGGCGCCGATGATGCAGACGTCGCAGTCCACGGCTTGTTCCAGGACCGGGAAGTCACCGGTGAAGTTGCGGGTGGCGGCGTAGTAGCTGTTTACATGCGTTTGTTTCATAGGTTTCTCCGAGGATCGCCGGTCAGGTGCCGGCGACCGTCGTTTCTTATAGGTATCAGAGCTTGATCCAGGTCGCTTTGAGTTCGGTGTACTTGTCGAACGCGTGCAGCGATTTGTCCCGACCGTTACCCGACTGCTTGTACCCGCCGAATGGCGCGGTCATGTCGCCGCCGTCGTACTGGTTGACCCAGACGCTGCCGGCACGCAAGCCGCGGGCGAAGGTGTGGGCCTTGCTCAGGTTGCTGGTCCAGACGCCGGCGGCCAGGCCGAAGATGCTGTCGTTGGCGATGGCCAGCGCTTCTTCTTCAGTGTCGAAGGTGATCAACGACAACACCGGGCCGAAAATTTCTTCACGGGCGATGGTCATGGCGTTGGTCACGCCGTCGAAAATCGCCGGTTCCACGTACAGGCCCCCGCTGGCTTCGAGGGTGCGGCTGCCACCGGCGATCAGTTGCGCGCCCTGGTCTTTGCCGACCTGGATGTAACGCAGCACGTTGTCCAGTTGACGCTGGTCGACGACCGCGCCCACGGTGGTCTGCGGATCGAGGGCGTGCCCCGGTTTCCAGGCTTGCAACGCTTCCACCAGCAGCGGAATGAACTGCTCGCGTATCGAACGCTCCACCAGCAAGCGCGAGCCGGCGGTGCAGACTTCGCCCTGGTTGAAAGCGATGCCGCTGGCCGCTGCCTGTGCTGCCGCGCGCAAATCCGGCGCGTCGGCGAATACCACGTTCGGGCTCTTGCCCCCGGCTTCAAGCCAGACGCGTTTCATGTTGCTTTGGCCGGCGTAGATCAGCAGTTGCTTGGCAATCGCAGTCGAACCGGTGAAGGCCAGCACGTCGACGTCCATGTGCAGCGCCAGCGCTTTGCCGACGGTGTGGCCAAAGCCCGGCAGGACGTTGAACACGCCTTTCGGGATGCCGGCGTCCAGCGCCAGTTGCGCAATGCGAATGGCCGTGAGCGGCGACTTTTCCGACGGTTTGAGGATGAACGAGTTGCCCGCGGCCAGGGCCGGGGCGAACTTCCAGCTGGCCATGATCAACGGGAAGTTCCACGGCACGATGGCCGCGACCACCCCGGCAGGTTCGCGGGTGATGAGGCCGAGTTGGTCGTGCGGCGTCGCGGCGACTTCGTCGTAGATCTTGTCAATGGCTTCGGCGCTCCAGCGGATCGCGTTGGCGGTCGCCGGGATGTCGACGTTCATCGAGTCGCTGATCGGTTTGCCCATGTCGAGGGTTTCGAGCAGGGCCAATTCTTCCCGGTGGGCCAGGATCAGGTCGGCGAAGCGAATCAATACGCGCTTGCGCTCGGCCGGGGCAAGGTTGGCCCAAATGCCGGAATCGAAGGCGCGGCGGGCGACGGCCACGGCTTCGTTGGCGTCGGCTTCGTCGGTACTGGCGACGTTAGCCAGGAAACGGCCGTCGACCGGGCTGATGCATTCGAAGGTGGCACCGCTGAGTGCTGCGCGGTATTGGCCATCGATGAAGGCACGGCCTTCGAGGGTTAGGGACTGGAAGCGTTGTTCCCAGTCGCTGCGGGTCATGGTCATGGGGGTGACTCACAAGAAGAAAGGTTAACCACACCCCCTGTGGGAGCGAGCCTGCTCGCGATGAGGCCAGGGCAGGCGGTATTGATGTCGACTGACACGCCGCCATCGCGAGCAGGCTCGCTCCCACAGGGTATTGGGCTGATGCTTAAACGGTGTGCAGGTACCAGTTGTACTCAAGGTCCGAAATGGAGTTCTCGAACTCGGCCAGCTCGCTTTCCTTGCACGCCACGAACACGTCGATGTACAGCGGGTCGATGTATTTCGCCATGACCTCGCTGTCGTCCAGCTCACGCAGGGCATCGCGCAGGTTGTTCGGCAGGCTTTGCTCGTTCTGCTCGTAGCTGTTGCCTTCCACCGGGGCACCCGGCTCGATCTGGTTGGTCAGGCCGTGGTGAATGCCGGCCAGGACCGACGCCATCAGCAAGTACGGGTTGGCATCCGCGCCGGCCACGCGGTGTTCGATGCGCACGGAGTCCGGCGAACCGGTCGGCACACGTACCGCCACGGTACGGTTGTCGATGCCCCAGCTCGGCGAGTTCGGCACGTAGAACTGCGCGCCGAAACGACGGTACGAGTTGACGTTCGGGCAGAGGAAAGCCATCTGCGCCGGCAGGGTCTCGAGCACACCGCCGATAGCGTGTCGCAGCGCGGCGTTCTGCTCGGGATCCTCGCTGGCAAAGATGTTGTTGCCTTCTTTGTCGAGAATCGAAATGTGCACGTGCAAACCGTTGCCCGCCTGGCCCGGATACGGCTTGGCCATAAACGTGGTGTCCATCTCGTGGTCGTAGGCGATGTTTTTCACCAGACGCTTGAGCAACACCGCGTAGTCGCAGGCCTTGATCGGGTCGTTGACGTGGTGCAGGTTCACTTCGAATTGCGCCGGGGCGCTTTCCTTGACGATGGCGTCGGCAGGAATGCCCTGCTCTTTCGCGCCTTCGAGGATGTCTTGCAGGCAATCGACGTATTCGTCGAGGTCGTCGATCAGGTAGACCTGGGTCGACACCGGGCGCTTGCCCGAGACCGGCGAACGCGGCGACTGCGGACGACCGTTCACGTTGTCCTGGTCGATCAGGTAGAACTCGAGTTCGAACGCGGCACAAATGGTCAGGCCAAGGGCATCGAACTTGCGCACTACATTGGCCAGCACTTCCCGCGGATCAGCGAAGAATGCCTCGCCTTCCAGCTCGTGCATGGTCATCAGCAATTGAGCGGTTGGGCGCTTCTGCCACGGCTCGATGCTCAGGGTGCCGGGGATCGGGAAGCAGATCCGGTCAGAGTCGCCGATGTCCAGGCCCAGGCCGGTGCTTTCCACCGTGGAGCCGTTGATGTCCAGGGCAAACAGTGACGCCGGGAGGTTGATGCCTTTTTCGTAAACCTTATGAAGACTGGTGCGCTCGATGCGCTTGCCGCGCACCACACCGTTCATATCCGCAATCAGAAGGTCGACGTACAAAACCTCAGGATATTTCTTAAGGAATGCGTTTGCTTCGTTGAGTTGAACGGCACGCAGAGGGACCGACATGATGCACCTATTAGCTGTTAATTATTATGTTCACTACCTTGTTGCGAGCTCAGTCAACCCGAACGGCAAAGTGAAGTCAATAGCGAACAGCTGGCCTCTCATCCTTTATTTTCGGGGCCTTTTTGGGCACGAGAGTGCCAGATAGGTCGCCCGCACCGTGCAAATACGGGCGATCAGACGTGCGGCGTTTAGAATTTTTTACATGAGAGTTGTTAATTAAAATCAACAAGGCTAAGCTCCGGAAAAGCTCGTTCAAGTGTGAAACTTCGAGGTGATAAAAATGGCATTCAAGCCATTGATCGGCGTTACAGCGTGCGTCAAACAGATTGGCCTGCACCCCTACCACATCAGCGGCGACAAGTACTTGCGTGCTGTCAGCGTTGCGGCATTGGGGCTGCCCGTCGTTATTCCTTCCCTGGCTGAACTGACCGAAATCGAGGATGTGCTCGCGCACCTTGACGGTCTGTTGCTGACCGGCTCGCCGTCGAACGTGGAACCCTTCCACTATCAAGGCCCGGCCAGCGCTCCCGGCACGGATCACGATCCGGCACGGGACGCCACTACCCTTCCCTTGTTACGTGCAGCCATTGCGGCGGGCGTTCCGGTGCTCGGCATCTGCCGCGGCTTCCAGGAAATGAACGTGGCGTTCGGCGGCAGCCTGCACCAGAAGGTGCATGAACTGCCGGGCATGCTCGATCACCGGGAAGCGGACAGCCCTGAGCTGGCGGTGCAGTACGCCCCGGCGCATGCGGTGACCGTGCAACCGGGTGGCGTGTTCGAGGCGTTGGAATTGCCCGCCGAGTTCAGGGTCAATTCGATCCACAGCCAGGGCATCGACCGACTGGCGCCCGGCCTGCGCGCCGAGGCGATTGCGCCAGACGGTTTGATCGAGGCGATCTCCGTGGACCACAGCCCGACCTTCGCCGTTGGCGTGCAATGGCACCCGGAATGGCAGGTGCTTTCGAATCCTCCTTATTTGAGTATTTTCCAAGCATTCGGCGATGCATGCCGGCGACGGGCCGCGCTGCGTAAAACCCGCTGACTCAACACACCCAACTTTTTACTGCCCCCGCGAGTCAGGCGGACGTGCCTTTGCGCGCCCGTGACTAGCGATAACGACACACTGCAATAACAACAAGTACGACCCAGGCAGCCAGGATGGCGGCGCCGAATAAGCCTGGGGGTGGACGATGCCAGTCAAGCCAGCGCGAAACCAGTGTGGGAGCGGGCTTGCCCGCGAAGACGGTGGGTCAGTCGACATCGCCGTCACAGATTCACCGCTTTCGCGAGCAAGCCCGCTCCCACAGGGAATCGCATTTCGATTGACTGGCACCGCTCGGCCCCGGGCTTGCAATCCACTCTTAAGTCAGGCCGCGTTGGCCCGACGACTGAAACCTGTTGGGAGTTTCACATGGCAAACGCCTCCAGCATTTACAGGAAGGCTATTGAAGGTCACCAGGCACCGAAAAAGGTCTTGGTGAAAGTCGACCGCGTCACCAAGAAGTTCGACGAAACCACCGCGGTGGACGATGTCTCGCTTGAGATTCATCAAGGGGAAATCTTCGCCCTGCTCGGTGGCTCCGGTTCCGGCAAGTCGACCCTGCTGCGCATGCTCGCCGGCTTCGAGCGCCCGACCGAAGGACGGATTCTGCTCGATGGCGTGGACATCACCGACATGCCGCCGTACGAACGGCCGATCAACATGATGTTCCAGTCGTACGCTCTATTCCCGCACATGACCGTCGCGCAGAACATCGCCTTCGGCCTCAAGCAGGACCGTTTGCCCGCCAGCGAAATCGACGCCCGCGTTGAAGAGATGCTGCGCCTGGTGCACATGACCCAATACGCCAAACGCAAACCTCATCAACTGTCCGGCGGCCAGCGTCAGCGTGTGGCCCTGGCCCGTTCCCTGGCCAAGCGCCCGAAGTTGTTGCTGCTCGACGAACCCATGGGCGCGCTGGATAAAAAGCTGCGTTCGCAGATGCAACTGGAGCTGGTGGAAATCATCGAACGCGTCGGCGTGACCTGCGTCATGGTGACCCACGACCAGGAAGAGGCCATGACCATGGCCCAGCGCATCGCGATCATGCACCTGGGCTGGATCGCCCAGATCGGCAGCCCGGTCGACATCTATGAAGCGCCGGTCAGCCGCATGGTCTGCGAATTCATCGGCAACGTGAACGCCTTCGACGGCACCGTGGTGGAAGACCTCGAAGGTCACGCGATCATTCACAGCCCGGACCTGGAACAGAAGATCTACGTCGGTCACGGTGTCAGCACCTCGGTGCAGGACAAGTCGATCACCTACGCGATCCGCCCGGAAAAAATGCTGGTCAGCACCACCCAACCCGAGGCCCGCTACAACTGGTCCCAGGGCAAGGTGCATGACATCGCCTACCTCGGCGGTCACTCGGTGTTCTACGTCGAATTGCCAAGCGGCAAGGTCGTGCAGTCGTTCATGGCCAACGCCGAACGCCGCGGCGCGCGCCCGACCTGGGACGACAAGGTCTACGTGTGGTGGGAAGACGACAGCGGCGTGGTACTGCGCTCATGAAAACACTCAATCAGCAGTTCATGCGGCTGATGCCGAGTGGTCGAAAGCTCGTCATCGGGGTTCCGTTCCTGTGGCTGTGCCTGTTTTTCCTGTTGCCGTTCTTCCTGGTGATGAAGATCAGCTTCTCGGAAGCGGCGCTGGCCATCCCTCCTTACTCGGAGATCTACACCTTCGCCGAGCAGAAATTCCAGCTGTTCCTCAACGTCGGCAACTACCTGCTGCTGACCCAGGATGAGTTGTACATCTCGGCTTACCTGGGTTCGTTGAAGGTTGCGCTGTTCAGTACGTTGATGTGCCTGGTGCTCGGTTTTCCGATGGCCTATGCCATTACCAAGGCGAGCAAAGAAGCGCAAAACGTCCTGATGTTGCTGATCATGATGCCGACCTGGACCGCGATCCTGATCCGCGTATATGCGTGGATGGGCATCCTCAGCAACAACGGTTTGCTGAACGCGTTCCTGATGTGGACCGGGCTGACCGATCACCCGATCGAGATCCTCAACACCAACACCGCCGTTTATATAGGCGTGGTGTACGCGTACCTGCCGTTCATGATCCTGCCGCTGTACGCCAACCTGGTGAAGCATGATCAAAGCCTGCTGGAAGCCGCGTCGGACCTGGGTTCGAGCAACTTCAACAACTTCTGGAAAATCACCGTGCCGCTGGCCAAGAACGGCATCATCGCCGGTTGCATGCTGGTGTTCATTCCGGTGGTCGGTGAGTTCGTGATTCCGGAACTGCTGGGCGGCCCGGAAACCCTGATGATCGGCCGTGTGTTGTGGCAAGAGTTCTTCAACAACCGCGACTGGCCGGTGGCGTCTGCCCTGGCGGTGGTGATGCTGTTGATCCTGATTGTGCCCATTCTGCTGTTCAACCGCAGCCAGGCCAAAGAGATGGAGGCACGGGGATGAAACGTTTCGGTTTTTCAAAATTGATGCTGGTGTTCGGCCTGTCGTTTATCTACCTGCCGATGCTAATTCTGGTGATCTACTCGTTCAACGCCTCGAAGCTGGTGACGGTGTGGGGTGGCTGGTCGTTCAAGTGGTACGCCGGCCTGCTCGACAACACGCAACTAATGGGCTCGGTGGTGCGCTCGCTGGAAATCGCCTGCTACACCGCGATTGCCGCCGTCGCGCTGGGGACGTTGGCCGCCTTCGTCCTGACCCGCGTCACGCGCTTCAAGGGTCGCACGCTGTTCGGTGGCCTGGTCACCGCGCCGCTGGTGATGCCGGAAGTGATCACCGGTCTGTCGCTGTTGCTGCTGTTCGTGGCCATGGCGCAGTTGATCGGCTGGCCGATGGAGCGTGGCATCGTCACGATCTGGATCGCTCACACCACCTTTTGTGCCGCTTATGTGGCAGTGGTAGTCTCCGCGCGCCTTCGTGAGCTGGACCTGTCCATCGAAGAAGCGGCCATGGACCTCGGGGCGAAGCCGTTCAAGGTGTTTTTCCTGATCACCATCCCGATGATCGCACCGTCACTGGCGGCCGGCGGCATGATGTCGTTTGCCTTGTCGCTGGATGACCTGGTGCTGGCGAGCTTCGTCTCCGGGCCGGGCTCGACAACCTTGCCCATGGAAGTGTTCTCGGCGGTGCGTCTGGGTGTGAAACCCGAGATCAACGCCGTGGCCAGCCTGATTCTGCTCGCCGTTTCGATCGTGACCTTCATGGTCTGGTACTTCAGCCGCCGCGCCGAAGCCACCCGTAAACGTGCAATCCAGGAAGCCATGGACCAGACCGCCAGCGAATCCTGGCAATCACCGAAAAAGCAAATGGTAGAAGCGACGGCCTAGTGCCGTCGCGGTTTTGCGCTTTTGATTTTGAAACAAGAAGAATGGAGTTGTACCGATGAAAATGTTTGGCAGGACTCTGCTGACACTGTCCTTATTGGGCGCGATCGCCACCGGCGCCCAGGCCAATGACAAGGTACTGCGCGTCTACAACTGGTCGGACTACATCGCCCCGGACACTGTCAAGAAGTTCGAAGACGAGACCGGCATCCGCGTGACCTACGATGTGTTCGACAGCAATGAAACCCTTGAGGCTCGCCTGCTCGCAGGTAAATCCGGCTACGACATCGTCGTGCCGTCCAACAGTTTCCTGGCCAAGCAGATCAAGGCGGGCGTCTATCAGGAACTGGACAAGTCGAAGCTGCCGAACTGGAAAAACCTCAACCCGGTGCTGCTGAAAAACGCATCGGCCAGCGACCCGGGCAACAGCCATGCGTTCCCGTACATGTGGGGTTCGATCGGCATCGGCTTCAACCCGCAGAAGGTCAAGGAAGTGCTGGGTGCCAATGCGCCGACCGACTCCTGGGACCTGTTGTTCAAACCGGAAAACGCCGAGAAACTGAAAGCCTGCGGCATCAGTTTCCTCGATTCGCCGACCGAGATGCTGCCCGCGGCCCTGCACTATCTGGGTTACCCGGTGAACTCCCAGGACAAGGGGCAGATCGCCGAAGCGGAAGCGTTGTTCATGAAGATCCGGCCGTCGGTGGCGTATTTCCATTCGTCGAAGTACATCTCCGACCTGGCCAACGGCAATATCTGCGTCGCGGTCGGCTACTCCGGCGACGTGCTGCAAGCCAAGGCCCGCGCGCAGGAAGCGGGCGACAAGGTGAAGATCGACTACAGCATTCCGAAAGAGGGCGCCGGCAGTTTCTACGACATGGTCGCGATCCCGCGGGACGCGGCGAACGTAGAGAACGCCTACCTGTTCATGAACTTCCTGATGCGCCCGGACATCATCGCCGAGATCACCAACAACATCGGCTACAGCAACGCCAACGCCGCGGCGACGCCATTGGTGGATGAGGCGATTCGCGACGATCCGGGGTCGTACCCGTCCCAGGACGTGATGGCGACGCTGTATGCGATCCCGGACATGCCGATCGGTGTGCAGCGCGTGATGACCCGGGGCTGGACGCGAGTGAAGCTCGGAAAGTAAACACGCATAACACCGCTCCCACAGGGCTCAGCGCTCACCACACACCCTGTGGGAGCGAGCCTGCTCGCGATGAAGCCCTGAAATCCACCATCAATTCCCGTTTTCCGTTCAAGCAGCGCCTTACCACCGCTGCATCCTCTCTGCAGAACGGCCTCACCTGGCTTCCTCGGTTAAGGTGAATTTGGGCGCCCTCCTCGGGCGCTTTTTTTTGCCTTCCGCCATCCCACAATCCCTGTAGGAGCCAGCTTGCTGGCGATGGTCGTCAACGATGACGGGTGTTGTCTGGATGAACGCGGCGCTCTTGAGTGCATCGCCAGCAGGCTGGCTCCTACAGGATTGCGTTCATGCGGGAATGAGCGGCCATTCGGCCAACGCTCGGTAGCGGCCCTTGTGGGATTCGAACAAGGCGAATCGATCCGCCCGCAGAAAAAACTCCGGCGCCGTCGTCGATTCAGGCACCGGCTCGCGATAATCCCGCGCCAACGTCAAATGCGGCCGAAATTCTTTCGGCGCCTCCTCGAATCCAAACGGCAACATGGCTTGCTCCAGCGCGTACACCAGCCGCAGCAACTCCGGCGGCGCCTGCTCCGCAGCGAGCACCAACGCCCCTGCCCTGCGCCAGACGTCCAGCCGATCCAGCACCACCCGCAACGGCACACCCGGCACGCGAACCGCTGCCGCCGCCGTGCAGATCTCGGCAATCTGCGCCACACCTACCGCGCCGAGAAACAGCAACGTCAGGTGAAAATTCTCCGTCGGCACCGGGCGTCCGTTGCGCAGTTCAAGCGCGTTGCGCCACCGGGCGATGGCCTTGCGTTGCTCGGGCGGGCAGTCCAGGGCAAAAAACAGCCGTTTGACCGGCTCGCGGGTTTCGTCGCTCACGCCTGGCACCTCCTGACATGCACGTTATAGTTGAAGCCAGCGAATGAACGGGACAAGGCCATGCGAGAGATCATCAGCAAAGAGCCGTGGTGGGCCATGCCACCGCAACCGGGTCAGGATGAGTCAACACTGGAATGGGGCTGGCTGGTTCACTATAGCGAAGGTGAGCCGCGTTTCGAGTTTGTCCGGGAGCGACCGACGGACAGCGAGATCCGCAATCGCAAGAGTTGCAGGATCACCCCGGCCTCGGAGTGATCCTGCCGGGTCTCAGGCCTGCAAGAGGACGTTGAAGCCACCGAAGATCATCCGCTGGCCGTCGAACGGCATCGGATTGACGTCCTGCTGCATGCGCGGGTCGGCCATCATTTTCTGCATGCCGGCATCGCGGGTGGCCTTGTCCGGCCAGACGATCCACGAAAACACCACGGTTTCGCCGTCCTTGAGCTTCACTGCCAGCGGAAACGAGGTCAGCTTGCCGTCGGGCACATCATCGCCCCAGCACTCGACGATGCTCTGGGCGCCGCTTTCCTTGAAGATCACCGCGGCAGTCTCGGCGTGTTTCTTGAATTTCTCACGGTTGGCGGTGGGCACCGCGAACACGCAGCCATCAACGTAGGACATGGTCATTCTCCTGCGGGGGGTTGAGGGTCGATCTGCGGGTTAGTCGGTTCGGGCGGACGCCAATCGACAGCAGCGCTGCCCGAACTGACCGACGGTACGCCGGCGCTCCCCGCCAGATGGCCCTCGATCTGCCCTGCCATGTACAACGTTCCTGCCATGACGCCGGTGGTCGGGTTCTGCACCAGTTTTATCCAGGCCTTGTCGAACGTGTTGCCCAGACTGCTGCGGATCAGCGCTTCGCTGTCCGGCCGCTCGCTCGCCTGGATCAGCGCGCGAATCCCCGCCACCCCCACGGTAATCAAGCCCCCGGCGAGCTTGCCCGCCGCCGCGGCCACCGCACTGGCGGCGCCGCGCGGGGCCATTTCGGCTTCCATCCGCTGGCTGGCACGTTTGGCCACCGGGGCCATGGCGGTGTCGGTCGAATCAACGCCTTTGCTGCCACCGGCCTGGTGGATCTTGTCGATCAACGCCGCGTAAGCCGGCAAGGTGTTCAGCGGCTGGGTGCGCACCACTTGGTACAGCGAAGCATCCCGGGCCGGCGGCGGTCCCAGGGCGATGGCGGGGATTTTCTGCAGGCGACCGTTGAGCTGGGCCATGGGCACGCCGTAGCGCTGGGAGATTTTCTGCAGCTCCTCCTGAAGAATGTCGACGTAGAACGCCGTCGCCAGGCCGAGAATCTGGTCGGGATCAATCTCTACCGCGACCGGGTTGAGCACACGCTCCTGGTATTGCTCCAGCAGATAGGCGGCCAGGCGCTTGGCCGAGGCATCCTGCTCGCCCTGGGCACTGAGGGTGTACCAGCTGACCTTCATCGACAACCATTCCTGGGTCCAGTAGCTGCTGAACCAGGGAATGAAGTTTTCTTCGGTCAACTGATAAACCCGGGTGCGCCAGTACTCCATGGCTCCGCGGGAGTAGATCCGTGTCTGTTCGGTGGCGGATTTCGAGGCCTCGACGATGTCCCGGTCCACCTGCTGCCAGGTGCTTTGGGAAATGATCACCGGCGGCGCTGGCGCCGGGGCACGCGCAGGCATGGCGCATCCCGCCAACACCAGCAGCACGGCGACGATCAGCGAACGCAGGCTCAAGATCGTGGTTCCTGCAGACTCCTCCCGAACCGGGCGTTCGGGGGTCAAAAGGCATTCTGATTTGAGTATAGGCGGCTGTCGGTGGCTGTTTTTGATGTTGACGGTGTTTCTCAACGCCTCCTGGCGGGCACCCCAAACAATCGACCATCACTTATATCGATATTCACCATCGCCGCGAATGCCTTCCGCAAAAAACTCGACAGCGTAGGATCAACCCCAACCCGACACAAAACCCCGAACCGGAGGGGCAAAATCATGTTGACTCATCTACTGACCTGCCTGGCCCTGACAGCCCTCACGCTGACCGTCCTTTCGTGGTACGTCCTGACCGAGGAGCGCACATCATGATCCACACCGTCACCCTCGCCGTGAGCTTTCCGGTATTCGGCAGCAACTACTACTCGCAGCAGGTCGTCTCGCGCAAAGCGCTGTCGCTGGTGTTCGACAAGAACTTCGAAGCACTGCTGATGCCGGCCGCCGCCAATCACTTCAGCAACGAAGTGGTCGGGCTCAACGATCAGTTCCGCTTCCTCAACGATGTACTGGCCGAGCACTTGCTGGATGTCGAATTGGGTCAGCATTCGTCCCGCTCGTTCACCTTTTAAGGCGCCGTGCACCGCGAGCACACGTCACGAACGCACCCTCGCAGCCAGCGATGCACCGTATCGCGCGGCGACTGTGGGAGTCAGCTTGCCGGCGATGGCGATCTCACGGCCGTCATCGCTGGCAGGCCAGCTCCCACAATGGTCCGCGTGCAAACCCAAATCCTGTGGGAGCCGGCCTGCCGGCGATGGTGCTCTCACGGCCGTCATCGCTAGCAAGCTAGGTCCCACAATGTCTGCGTGCAAACCCGATCCTGTGGGAGCCGGCCTGCCGGCGATGGCGATCTCATGGTCGGCACAATCGTCCGCGTACGACGGATTTTGTGTCGGGCCTTACTGCTTGACCTTAACCAGCGGCTCACCCTTTTTCACGATGTACGTCGCCAGCTCCGAGCCGCTTTGCGTTCCGACGTTCTTCGCGATGTGCGCGACCCCGGCCGGGATGTACAGCGAGTCACCGGTTTTCAGCGTCACCGGAGGCTGCCCTTCCAGTTGATATTCGAAGGTGCCGTCGATGACGTAAGCCACCTCGACGCCAGGGTGGGAGTGGTTGGGGGACGCGACACCCGCATCGAAATCAACCCGCACCTGAATCACTTCCTGATCAGCGACGCCCAGGTCCTTGCGGACCAGATCGGTGCGATGTAGACCTGCCTGCCAGCTCTTGGCAGCGGCCTTCACTTCCTCGGCCTGGGACACGCCCGAGAAGGCAGCGAGTGCGGCAGTGGTGACGACAGCGATGCCAAGCATTCTGGCGGTGTGACGAGGGTTCAAGCGGAACATGGCATTTCTCCGGTGGATACCGTTGCGGTGTCGCCATTAGGCCGCCGCCCTGTATCGCGAACGTGTCGTTCAGGGCACGGTTTTGTATGCGCACTTAGCTGCGGGCCTCCCAGATACACAGGAATACAGTCGCGCAGGGTTACCTGGAGGTGTTGAGCGTCACTGCCGCGCGGATCAGCGCTTTGAACGCTTTTTCATCAATCGCCTCGCCCTCATGCACATCAATCGCCCTTCGGGTGTTGCCTTCCAGGCTCGCATTGAAAAGCCCCGATGGATCTTCCAGCGCCGCACCCTTGGCGAAGGTCATCTTCACAACCGACTTATAAGTCTCGCCGGTGCAAATGATGCCACCATGGGACCACACCGGCACGCCCCGCCATTTCCATTCCTCGACCACTTCGGGGTCCGCCTGTTTGATCAGCGCCCGGACCCGTGCCAGCGTCTCGCCGCGCCAGTCGTTCAGCTCCCTGATGCGTGCGTCGATCAGCGCAGAGGCGGATGCTTCCCCGCTGCTTTCCTTGTTCATGGTGCGCGTCCTCTTCGGAATACCGGTCGCTTCAGTATTGCCGGTTTGCGGATTCTCTCCAGCCCGTCACGCGACCGGCTGGCCGTACAAGGTTGCGGGTGCGGCAATCGCGGCCTATGGTCCAAGCGATGCATTGCAGGCAATTGGCGCGCGCGGATCGCCACCGATTGCCGTCCATCCCGTGCGACTGCCCGCAAAGAGGTGACCACATGCCCAACGATTCCCGCCCTGCCGTCCTTGAACTGATTGGCAACACGCCGTTGGTGCGCGTCAGCCGATTTGATACCGGCCCGTGCACGCTGTTTCTCAAGCTCGAATCGCAAAATCCCGGTGGCTCGATCAAGGACCGCATCGGCCTGGCGATGATCGATGCCGCCGAGCGCGACGGCCGGCTCAAGCCCGGCGGCACCATCGTCGAAGCCACCGCAGGCAACACCGGACTTGGCCTGGCGCTGGTCGGCCGCGCCAAAGGCTATCGGGTGGTGCTGGTGGTCCCGGACAAGATGTCCACCGAAAAAGTCCTGCACCTCAAGGCCATGGGCGCCGAGGTGCATATCACCCGCTCCGACGTCGGCAAGGGCCATCCCGAGTATTATCAGGACGTCGCGGCACGGCTGGCGCTGGAGATTCCCGACGCATTTTTCGCCGACCAGTTCAATAACCCGGCGAACCCGCTGGCCCATGAATGCAGCACCGCGCCGGAGATCTGGGCGCAGACCCAGCATGACGTAGACGCCATCGTCGTCGGGGTCGGTTCCGCTGGCACGCTGACCGGGCTGACCCGTTTCTTCAAGCGTGTGCAGCCGAACCTGACCATGGTGCTGGCCGATCCGGTGGGTTCGGTGATGGCCGAATACAGCCGCAGCGGCACCATGACCACCCCCGGTTCCTGGGCGGTGGAAGGCATCGGCGAAGACTTCATTCCGTCGATTGCCGACCTGTCCAGCGTGCATCACGCCTATTCGATCAGCGACGAGGAAAGCTTCGATCACGCCCGCCAGTTGCTGCGCGCCGAAGGTATTCTCGGTGGTTCCTCCACCGGCACTTTACTCGCCGCCGCGCTGCGCTATTGCCGCGAGCAGACCGAGCCGAAGCGCGTGGTGAGTTTCGTTTGCGACACCGGCACTCGCTACCTGTCGAAGGTCTACAACGACCAGTGGATGAACGATCAGGGCTTGCTCGCGCGCAAACCCTATGGCGACTTGCGCGACGTGATCGCCCGGCGGTTCGAGGATGGCCGGGTGATCAGCGTCGGCCCCGACGACACGCTGCTGACCGCGTTCCAGCGCATGCGCCTGGCGGATGTGTCGCAATTGCCGGTGCTGGTGGACGGGCAGAAGCTGGTCGGTGTGATCGACGAATCCGACATTCTGCTGGGCATGCAGGAAGATCCTTCACACTTCCGCTTGACCGTGGCCAGCGCCATGACCGACAAAGTGGAAACCCTGCCGGCCGGCGCCAGTCTGGCCCAATTGCAGACCGAACTCGATCGCGGGTTGGTCGCGATCATCGCCGACGCCTCAGGCTTCCATGGCCTGATTACCCGCGTCGACCTGCTCAATCATTTGCGGAGATCCCTTGCATGAGTCAACACGATGAAAATGCCGCGCCACGCGCCTTTGCCACGCGGGTGATCCACGCCGGGCAGACGCCGGACCCGACCACCGGGGCGTTGATGCCGCCGATCTATGCCAACTCCACCTACTTGCAACAAAGCCCCGGTGTACACAAAGGTTTCGACTACGGACGCTCGCACAACCCGACGCGTTTCGCCCTGGAGCGCTGCGTCGCCGACCTTGAAAGCGGTACCCAGGCCTTCGCGTTCGCCTCCGGATTGGCGGCGATCTCTACGGTGCTGGAATTGCTCGACGCCGGCTCGCACATCGTTTCCGGCAACGACCTGTACGGCGGCACCTTCCGCCTGTTCGACAAGGTGCGCAAACGCAGCGCCGGGCACCGTTTCAGCTTCGTCGACCTGACCGACCTGGCGGCCTTCGAAGCCTCGTTGCAGGACGACACGCGGATGGTCTGGGTCGAGACGCCGAGCAATCCCCTGCTGAGCCTGACCGACCTCGCCGCCGTCGCGCGCACCTGCCGCGATCGCGACATCATCTGCGTGGCCGACAACACCTTCGCCAGCCCATGGATCCAGCGCCCGCTGGAGCTGGGTTTCGACATCGTGCTGCACTCCACGACCAAGTACCTCAATGGCCACTCCGACGTGATCGGCGGCATCGCCGTGGCGAAAAGTCCGGAACTGGCGGAGCGCCTGGGCTTTTTACAGAACTCGGTGGGCGCGATCTCCGGGCCGTTCGATGCGTTTCTCACCCTGCGTGGGGTGAAGACGCTGGCGCTGCGCATGGAGCGTCATTGCAGCAACGCGCTGGAACTGGCGCAATGGCTCGAGCGCCAGCCGCAAGTGGCGCGCGTCTACTACCCGGGCCTGCCTTCGCACCCACAACATGAGTTGGCGAAGCGGCAAATGCGCGGTTTCGGCGGGATGATTTCGGTCGACCTGAAAAGCGATCTGGCCGGGGCCAAGCGTTTTCTCGAGAACGTCAGCATCTTTGCCCTGGCGGAAAGCCTGGGCGGGGTGGAAAGCCTGATCGAGCATCCGGCAATCATGACCCACGCCACCATCCCCGCCGCGACCCGCGCAGCACTTGGCATCGGCGACGGTTTGGTGCGGTTGTCGGTGGGGGTTGAGGATGTCGAGGACCTGCGTGCGGACCTGGCGCAGGCGCTGGCGAGGATCTAAAGCATATCGCTCTCCTGTAGGAGCGAGCCTGCTCGCGAAAAATCGTCCAATCAACACGGGCGCCCAGAGAGCCCGCGTCATCGTTGACGACCCTCGCGAGCAAGCTCGCGCCTACAGTGTGGCCCAACCTCCTATTTATCGGACTTGATACTGGTCCAGACCCGCGTGCGCACCCGCTCAAGCTTCTGCGGCAAAGGCTGCACCACGTACAGGGTTTTCAACGCTTCGCTGGTCGGCGTCAGGTTCGGGTTGCCGGTGATGTCTTTGTTGATCAGCGCAATCGAGTCCTTGTTGGCGTTAGGGTAGCCAAGGAAATCACTGATCGGTGCGATGACTTTCGGGTCCAGCAACGTGTTGAGAAATTCGTGGGCTTCCTCGACGTTCTTCGCGCTTTTCGGGATGGCGAAGGTGTCAAACCAGATCGGCGCGCCTTCCTTCGGCAAGCGCCAGTCGACCACCACGCCGTTGCCCGCTTCCTTGGCGCGATTGCCGAACTGGTAGAAGCTGCCGGAGTAGCCGATGGCGACGCAGATATCGCCGTTGGCGATGTCGGTCATGTACTTGGCGGAGTTGAAGTAGGTGACGTAGGGGCGAATCTTCAGCATCAGCGCTTTGGCTTTTTCGTAGTCGTCCGGATTCTGGCTGTTCGGGTCGAGCCCCAGGTAGTGCAGGGCCAGCGGCAGGATTTCCGAAGGTGAGTCGAGCATCGCCACGCCGCAGGATTTGAGCTTCTGCATGTTCTCTGGCTTGAACACCAGGTCCCAACTGTCCACCGGCGCATTGTCACCCAGGGCGGCCTTGACCTTGGCCGGGTTGAAGCCGATCAGCACGGTGCCGTACATGTAGGGCACGCCGTACTGGTTGCCGGGGTCGTTCTTGTCCAGCAGCTTGAGCAGCGCCGGGTCCTGGTGCGACCAGTTGGGCAGCTTGGACTTGTCCAGCTTCTGGAACACACCGGCCTTGATCTGGGTTTCGATGAATTGATTGGAGGGGACCACCAGGTCGTAGCCGGAGTTGCCGGTCAGCAACTTGGCTTCCAGCGATTCGTTGGTATCGAAGGTGTCCCAGGTCACTTTGATGCCGGTTTTCTCGGCGAAATCCTTGGGCACCGATGGCAGGATGTAATCCGCCCAGTTGTACACCCGCAATTCCCGCTGTTCGGCTTGCACCGCGCTGGCCAGCAGCGTCAGCCCACAGACGGTGGCGCCCAGTATGCGTTTCATCGTGACCATGAATGAATTCCCCAAGTGTGTCGCGTTGGTTTTTATGTTCTGTACACGGCAGGTCTTGAACATTGCCAAGGGCAAGGAAAACTGGATTCTAGTTGTGGTTTTGCGAGTGTGCTGGAACAGCAACTTGCCTCGATTCTTGCTGACGCGTTGGTCAGTTGATAGTGCGAGGTCGGCCAAAAGGGGATTGAAGTGGCCAAAATCGGTGTCCCGGTAGATCTGGGCAGCGAGGACTGCCACAGCAACCAAACCGCGTGCGTGCCGACCGCAGCCCCCTGCAGGAGCGAGCAGGCTCCGGGCGGCGTTCCGACGATGGTCGTCAACGATAACGCGGGCAACCAGACGCCCCGCCGTCAAAAGCAGGCTCGACTCAGACAATCCCGCGCCCGGCCCAAACGACAAAGCCCGCACAAGGCGGGCTTTGGGATTTGAGTAGGTGGCCGGTGCTGGTCTCCGGCTTACAAGGTTTATCAGGACTCTCACAGAACAGTTTTGTGCTCCTCTGCTTCACACGGCGTAAGGGCTGGATCTCAGCGCGGAGATCTTTCTAACCGTGTACCCTTCGGAACGTCGCCCCACGTCCCCTTGCCATCCGCTTGCGCATCAGTCTGCGTCTTCACCTACATCTTCAAGACTAGCCCACCCACGGCGTGGCGCAGCGGTGTTTTTAGAACGATTTCGCCCTCGTCGATGCCCCGCAGGAAGCAAAGAAAATAACCATTCAATAACGCCCCGCCTGAATACCTGCGTAATTCGGCAACAGTGTTTGTCCAGCCGGCTGCTATTTGAGCAAGTGATAAACCCCTAGCATTCATTTCACCCAGCGAGCAAAGCAACCAAGCCGCAACTCACTCGCGGGAAACCACTGAAATCAATGCGAGGTGAACATCATGAAAACTTTAAAAATCGCCCTGTTTCTTGCACTTTCCGGCGTTGCCGCACAAGCCTTCTCGGAAGAAGCACCCACTACTGCGGCGGCCAGCCAGATTCCGGTTGAGAGTTACCACTACGGCATGAAACTCGACATTCAGAAAGTCATCGCGGTGTCGGAAATCGCCAACGAATGCGCGCCAGTACCCGTACAAATGACCTATGAAGATTCGCAGGGCCAGCGCCATACCCTGCAGTACCAGGTCATGGGCACCGGTTGTTCAAACGGCTGATGACCGTGCGGTCGATGGAGGGTCGACACTCCATGCCTGCCGCTCACCGCTTAGCGTTTCTCCGCTGAACCCACAACTTCTTCATCGGCTGCCAACAACACCGGTATGTAATTTTTCAAAAAATCCACCCAGGTTTTTATCTTCGCGTCGACGAACTTTCGTGACGGGTAGATCGCAAACAAGTTGAACTCCTCGAATTGATAGTCCGGCAATACCCGCACTAACGTTCCGCTTCTAAGCCCCACTACCGCAGAAGCAATCGGTTGAATACCAATCCCCATCCCTTTGATGATCGCGATCGTCATCGCGTCGGCGGTGTTGACGTGAATCGGAGAGTCCGGAATGGTCACCGTTTCCACGCCATCCGGCCCCTCGAACGCCCAGTTTTCAACCGGCATCACCGTGTTCACGATCCGCAGGCAATCATGTTCTGCCAGCGCCCCTGGAGAGTCGGGATAGCCGCGTTTCTGCAAATACGCCGGTGAGGCGCAGAGGATGCTGTAGGTGACGCCGAGTCGCTGGGCGACAAACCCGGAATCGGGCAGATCCCGCGCCAGCACGATCGACATGTCATAGCCCTCCTCCAGCAAGTCCGGCAGGCGATTGGTCACCGTCAGGTCGAACATCACGGATGGATGCGTCTCCCGGTATTTGGCAATCGCATCGATCACGTAATGGTTGCCAATGGCCGACATCGCATGGATCTTCAGCCGGCCCACCGGCGTGGTGTGCGCGGTGCCCGCTTCTTCATCGGCCTCCCGCACCTCCTCCAGAATTTTCTCGCAGCGCTGCAAGTAACGAATCCCGGCCTCGGTCAACGCCAGGCGCCGGGTGGTGCGGTTGATCAGGCGTGTTTGCAGCCGGGCTTCGAGGCTGGTGACGGCTTTGGAAACGTTGGTCGTGGTGGTGTCCAGTAACTGCGCCGCTGCCGTAAAGCTGCCGGTTTGCGCGACGGCAACGAAAAAACGCATGGTCTGGAAAATGTCCATCGCTGGGCCTCAATGGAAGGAATAAAAAAAGGCGACCTTACACAAGGCCGCCCTTTTCGTCTCGGGTTACTTCTTGCGTGGAATAAACCCCGGCACGCCGGTTTCCACCACGGAGTTGAAGCGGATCCGGGTGGTGATCTCTTCTTTGATCTCCTGCATCGCCCGCTGCGGCAACGTGGAAATATCAAAGTTCTCCCGAATATGACTCGGCGTCGCCGACGTGGTCAGAAACGCCACACCTCGTTGCACGGCCCAGGCCAGCGCCACTTGCGCCGGCGTTTTCTGCACGCGTCGGGCGATGCCGGTGATCACCACGTCTTGCAGTACGTTCGGCTCCATGCCATGCCCGAGCGGTGCGAACGCCAGGAGGATGATCCCATGGGCTTCGCAAAACTCCAGCAGTTCCCATTCCGGTAAATACGGATGGGACTCGACCTGCACCACGGAAGGCTTGATCCGCGCCTCGGCCACGATCGCCTGCAATGCTGGCAATGTGACGTCCGACAAGCCAATGGACCTGCACCGCCCCTCATCCACCAGACGCTCCAGCGCCCGCCACGTCTCGATCAGGGTCACGCCTGAATCGTAGATGACGTTGCCTTGTTCATCTCGCGGGTCCTGGTTGTCGCCCGGTTGAAAGGCAAACGGTGTGTGGATCAGGTAGCAGTCGATGTAGTCGACCTGAAGGCGTCGGCAACTGGCCTCGAACGCCGGTTGCACCCGCTCGGGACGGTGGTTGGTGTTCCACAGCTTGGTGGTGATGAACAGGTCTTCGCGACGGATCTTGCCGGCGTCCAGCGTTGCCTTTAGCGCCACCCCGACGTTCTCTTCATTGCGATAGCGCTCGGCACAATCGAAGTGGCGGAAGCCGGCATCCAGTGCGTCCGTGACCGCCTGGGTGGTGACACCGAGATCGCGAAACAGCGTGCCGAATCCAACCGCCGGCATGTCCACTGCGCCGTGATTCAGCGCAAATCGGGTATCGCGAAGGCCATCGTGAAACGCTTCATAAGACATCTCTTTTCTCCACTATTCAGGGCCGCAGCCACTACTGATACGAAGGTTTCTGGCCTTCGCGATAAGCAACCCGTTGCTCGAAGGCACCGACAGAATTGCCGCCGAGCGCCACGTACAACCGCACCGTGTCGAGGTACTGCGCGGTTTTCACTCTGATTTGCCCGAGCAACGCCTGCTGATAGGCACGTTCCGCTTCCAGCACTTGAAGGATGCTGTTCTCGCCTTGGGCGTAGGCCTGCCGGTTCAACTGCAAGCTGGTTTGCGCCGCCTGTAACGCCGCCTGCTGCGCCTGGTGTTCCTCGGCGTCGTGGTTGATCGCTTGCAGCGTGTCGGCGACCTGACCGAACGAACTGATCACGGTCTGCTGGTAACCGGCGAGCGACGCCTTGTAACCGTCGACCGCCGCCTGCCGTTCAGCCTTGAGCGTGCCGCCATCGAACAGCGGGCCCGCCAGCCCTGCCGCGAAGCCCCAGAGTGCGGCGCCACCATTGCCGGATGCGGCCTGCGCCAGCGACGCCGACAGCGTCACGTGGGGATAGAGGTTGGCGGTCGCGACCCCAACGGCGGCGCTGGCCATGTGCAGTTGCGCTTCGGCTTGCAGCACATCCGGCCGCTCGTGAGCCATCTCCGATGGCACGCTGACGGGCACGTTGGCGGGCAAGACGAATTCGTCCAGGTCGAAATCCGGTGCGCTCCAGTCGCCCGGACCTTTGCCGGTCAGGATCGACAGCGCATGGCGCGCCGAATCACGCTGCTGCGCGAGCGGCGGCAACAGCGTGCGGTCTTGCGCGAGACGCGTCTCGGCCAGCGCCACATCGATTTGCGTAGTGGTGCCGTTGACGTGAGCCATGCGCACCAGTTCGAGGTTGCGCGCGTCATTCGCCAGCAACGTCTCGACAGCCCGCATCTGCGCATTGGCCGAGGCCACCAGCAACGCCTGGCTGGCGACGCTGCCGGTCAGGGTCAGGTACGCCGCCTCATAGCGATGCCTTTGCAGATCAGTGAATGCGTCCTGCTGTTCGACCAGACGCTGGTTGCCGCCGAACACGTCAAGGTCGAAACCGACCCGCGGGCCGATGGCGTAAAAGTTGGAAATCGCCGGTTCTTTCCCGTTGTGAACCCGTTGCCGACCCGCCTGCGCACCGAAGTCCACCTGCGGATACAACGCACCTTCCGCCGCCGCCACCGAGGACGCGGCCTGGCGGATCGTGGCGTCCGCCGCGACCAGTTCCAGGTTGCCGTCGATGGCGCGCCGCACCACCTTGTCGAGCTTTGGCGATTGAAACGCTGACCACCAGTCGCCGTTGACCTTACGGCCCAGGTCAATGCGTTGTTGTTGACCGAGACGTTGCTCGGCCTGTTGATCGTAGTGCTGCGACAGGCTCGGCGGCGGCATCTGGTAGTCGGGTCCGACGGCGCAGGCGCTCAGGAACAGCAGCGCTGCCATCGCGCCAAAGGTGTGTTTGAACGGCGGTTTATTGATAAAGCGTGCAGAGGATTTCATTGAGCAAACTCCCCAAATTCAGTTGGTCGGAACAGGCTTGCGAAGAAACAGAACCAGTGGACTGACCACCAGCATCGCCACCATCAAAATCTTGAACTGATCGATCACAGCGATAAAAGCCGCCTGGCCAGTGATCATTTCGTTGAGCTCCGCCAGTGCTTGCAGCGAGCCCGGCGCCGCGGCGTGATACGGCGTCAGGTTGCTGGCCAGCGCCATGTGCATCGCCTGGGTGTTGTTGAAGAAAAACAACTGCACGATCGCCACGCCGAGGGTGCTGCCGTAGACCCGGGACAAATTGAACAGACCGGTGCCTTCCGGGCGCAGCGACGGGTCGAGGGTGCTGAACGCGACCTTGGTCAGCGAAGGCATGAGGATGCCGATCCCGATGCCCTGGATCGCACCGGCCAGCGCCACCGGCGACCAGTCCATCAACGGCGAGTAGCCGAGCATCAGCCAGTTGGCGTAGATCACCACGGCCACGCCAGCCGCCACGAACCCGCGCCGGTCGAAACGCTCGGGCACACGGCCCATCAGCAGGAACGCCCCCACCAGCCCGATACCGCGCGGGATCGTCAGCGACCCGGTGGTGTCCGGCGGATAGCCAAGGATCTCGTCGAGCATTGGCGAGGTCAGTGCCATGGTCGACAGCAGCACGAAACCGACCGCGAAGAAGATGACCGTCGACAGCACGAAGTTTCGGTCGTCGAACAGGCGCTTGTTGAGAAAATGCACCTTCCTCGTCAGCACATGCACCAGGAACAGATAGAGCCCCAGCGCGCAGCCCAGCGCCTCCAGGCAGATTTCGGTCGAGGCGAACCAGTCCAGGCGTTCACCCCGGTCGAGCAGCATTTGCAGGCTGATCAGGCTCAGGGTAAAGGTGCCGAAGCCGAAGAAATCGAACGCCGGCGCCGGGTCGGCCTTCTTCTCCTTGAGCCACAGCGCCATCACCATGAAGATGTACGCCGCCAGCGGCAGGCTGATGTAGAAGATCGGCCGCCAACCAAAATGCTCGGCGATCCAGCCGCCGATACTCGGGCCGCTGACGATGCCGAACAGCACGATGGCGGTCCAGGTCGCGCCGAACTTCGCCCGTTTTTCGACCGGCAATGTCTCCAACGCAATGGCCATCGACAGCGGCGCCAGCACGCCACTCGCCAGGCCCTGCATGATCCGAGCGCCGATGAATTGCAGCGGCGTCGTTGCCCAGGTGCCCAGCACCAAGCCGAGCACGAAGAAGGCCAGCGCCGCCTGATATACCCGCTTCAAGCCATAGCGCGCGGCGAGCCATTGCGCGATCGGCAAGGTGATGGCGCTGGCCGCGAGGTATGCGGTGAAGATCCACCCCGCCTGGTCGTCGCTCATCGACATCGTGCCCTGGATCAAGCGCAGCACCGCGTTGGGCAGCGGCAGGTTGGCCGACTGCATGTAAGTTGCCAGTAATGCGCTCAGGCGCAGTGCACGGGCGCCCTCACCTGCCGGGTTGGCCACCTGCGCGTTCATGACTCGGTCCCCGCGGACAACAGCGCTTTGAGCGGACGCCACCAAGGCGCGCGATACCCGGTGTCGACCTTGACCGTGGCGCTGGTCCCGGAATAAAGCGGCAACGCTGGAGAGGCCTCATCAAGCTCAAGACGCACCGGAACCCGCTGCACCACCTTGACCCAGTTACCGGTCGCGTTTTCCGGCGGCAGCAAGGCAAAGTCCGAACCGGCGCCGGGGCTCAGGCTGGTGACGTGGGCCTTGAACAGGTGATCCGGATAGGTATCGATGCGGATGGTCGCTTGCTGGCCGGGGCGCATGTGCGTCACTTCGGTTTCGCGGAAGTTGGCTTCGATCCAGATTTCGCGATCGGAGAGCAACGCAAAGGCCGGCGCGCCGTTGTTGACGTAATTGCCCACCTGCAAGTCGTCAACCTTGGCAACGATGCCGTCGACCGGCGCGTAGACCGTTGCATACGAGAGGTACAACTGCGCCTCATCAAGCTGCGCCCGGGCTTCGCGGACCGTCGGGTGAGCGTCGGCATCGATGTCGGGATTGCCATTCAACGCGACGACGGTGTTGGCGAGCTGCTGCTCGACAGACGCAACGCGTTGACGCGCGACTTTAAGGTCGGTGTCCGCCCGTTCGTAGGCGGCGCGCGAGACGAACTCGGACGCCACCAGCGCCTTCTTGCGCGCGAACTCTTTCTGGTCAAAATCCGCCGACTCCCTGGCCGACTGCAACTCGGCCTGTTGCTGGCGGTAGCTGGCCTTGAGCCCATCGATGCGCAACCGCGCCACGCTCAGCTGCGCTTCGGCGCGGTCAACCGCGATCTGCAACGGTTTCGGATCGATGCGGAACAGCACCTGGCCCTTTTGCACGAGCTGGTTGTCCTCGACCGCGATCTCGACCACTTGCCCGGAAATACGCGCGTTGATCGACGCTTTCGCCACCCGGGCGTAGGCGTTGTCGGTCGAGACATACGGCTCGCCCGCCAGGTAATGCGCGTAGCCAACGGCTGCAAAAATCACCGGGACACCCACCATCAACAGGGGCCGCAGTTTTTCCTTGAGCGGTTTTTTCGGCGCGTCTGGATAGGCCGGCCCTGGATGCTCGAAGGTCTGTGTTGCTGGAAGATCGAACTGTCTGCTGGTCATGATCGAATGCACCTCTAACCGGGAAAATCGGGTTAATACCCGCTAAAACAGCCTTGCCGTGCGCGAAAAGGAGGATCGCTCCGCCGCACCTGTTTCGTAGCCGCTTCACCCTGTTCGAGCGCCGCTTCAACAAACCTTCAACCAAGGAATTTCTGATTCCTTAATTTTGTGCGATGGTGTAAGAATATCCCCACATCGTTCTCCCACTCAAGGATTTTGTACGACATGGAACAAAATAAACCTGCCGAGGGTAAAGGCCGCGGCCGCCCTCGTGCGTATGACCCGCAAACCGCCCTGCAGCAGGCATTGGGCGTGTTCTGGAACACTGGCTATTCCGGCGCGTCACTGGACAGCATCGCCACGGCTGCCGGCATGAACCGTCCGAGCCTGTATGCAGCGTTCGGCGACAAACACGCGCTGTACATCAAGGCGCTGGAGCAATATTGGGAATTCGCGGCGGCGTCGATGCAGGCGGCGCTCACGGACGAAGAACTGCCGTTGCGCCAGGCGCTGATGCAGTTTTATGAGGGGCAGTTATCGATCTACTTTTCCGGCGACGGCCAACCCCGAGGTTGCTTTGCCATCGGCACCGCGACCACTGAAGCCGTGGAAGACCCGCAGATACGCGAGGTACTGTCAGACCGCCTGAGCCGCCTTGATGCCGACCTGGAAACCCGCCTGCGCGCGGCCATCGATAAAGGTGAATTGAACGCCGATGCCGACCCGGCCGCCCTTGCCGTCCTCGCGTCCTCGTTGCTGCACAGCATTTCGATCCGCGCCCGGGCCGGCAAATCCCGAGAAGAATTGACGGCTTTGGCACGCAACGCGGTCAACGTTATCTGCGGCTGAGAGGTTCTACAGTGGGACTCGACGACATTCTGGCCGAACACCTGACGGTGGTTTTTTGCGGGATCAATCCGGGGCTGCTGGCCGCCGCCCAAGGGCATCACTTCGCCGGCCGGGGCAACCGTTTCTGGCGCACGCTGCACCTCGCCGGTTTTACCCCGGAAGAACTACGCCCGGAAAACGACCGTTCGCTCTTGCAATATCAGTGTGGCCTGACCGCGGTGGTCGATCGGCCCACGGCGCGGGCGGATCAGCTGTCTGCCGACGAATTCCACGCGGCCGCGACGGCCTTCGAACACAAGATCGCCCGCCATGCGCCACGCTTTGTGGCGTTCCTCGGTAAAGCGGCGTATGCCGCGCTATCCAGCCAGCGCAAGATTGATTGGGGATTGCAGCCCGGCACATTCGGCAATGCCGCGGTGTGGATCCTGCCCAATCCGAGTGGGCGAAACCTTGGGTTCAGCCTGGAGCAACTGGTCGCTGCCTACCGCCAACTTTATCTGGCGACCCAGCCATCGACCGCTTGAATGCACCGCCATAAGCTGGCCTTCAGAGCCATTGCGCTACAGTCGTGGGCAGCGCTTTTTCAGAACAACAAAACAGGAGTTGAACATGTCGGAACTGAACCTGCACCCCAACGCCGCAGCGTCCCTGAGCCAATGGCACGCCATGATCCGCCATGGGGACTTGAAAGCCCTGCCGACATTACTCGCCCCACAAGCCGTGTTTCGTTCGCCGATGGCACACACGCCGTACCCGGGCGCGCAAGTGGTGACGATGATTCTCAACACGGTGTTCGAGGTGTTTGAAGACTTTACCTACCACCGCGAACTGGCGACCGCGGATGGCTTGAACGTGGTTCTGGAATTCAGTGCCAAGGTCGGCGGCAAAGAACTCAAGGGCATCGACATGATCCGCTTCGACGAGCAGGGCAAAATCATTGATTTTGAGGTCATGGTCCGGCCAATGAGCGGCTTGCAGGCCCTGGGCGAAGAGATGGGACGGCGTCTCGGCGCCTACCTCGCCGCCAGCAAAGCCTGATCTGCAACGGGTCACCGATCGGATTGACCCCAGCATTTTCTTCCACGTGAGCGCTGCATAAATGCATACTTCGTTGCAGTATCGCAGCGCTCTGCCATCAGCACTCCCGCACTGCCCCGTGTTCCCAGCGCTATTCAGTTGGCATGCGATATGCCCCGCTTTGACTGCCTGCGTGCTTTCAGCCAGGCCCCATTAGCCAAATCGAGCCGATCCATGATGGATATCCTGAATTTACTGGCCGCCAAAGCGCCGCCGCTGTCGAGCACGGTCAGCGCCGACGGGCAACTGCTCGACCTGTCCGCCAGTTTGAGCGATCAACTGGGCTATGCGCCCGGAGCGCTGCTGGACCAGCCGGTCGAGCGCATTTTCAGCGTCGAATCGCTGCGCGCGTTGCGCTCGCTGTTCGCCAATCCGCCTGCCGATGAGCAGGTCAACAGCCTGGAACTGACCCTGATCCGCCACAACGGTGGGTTGCTGCCAGTGCTCGCCAGCGGGTTGCTGGAATGGCGTGCCACACAGCCGGCGCGCCTGCATCTGCTGAAAATCCCCCTCGGCGCGCTGGGCCATCGGCTGCGGGAACTGCACAACGCCAATGAGGTGATGAGCCAGATGCTGCAGAGCGCCAAGGTCGCGTACTGGTGCATCGAATTTGCCGAGGCGGTGGACATCAACACCTCGACGGACGAGATCGTGCGCCAGGTGTTCGAAAACGACTCGCACTGGCGACTGTGCAACCGCGCCATGGCGGATGTGTATGAGATGCCCTCGGATGTCGATTTCGATCAGCAACCCGTGCGCCTGTACTGGCCGCGCAGTCCGGCGAACGAGGAGTTCGTGCGGCGCTTGATCGAAGCCGGGTTCAGCGTCGATTGCGCGCTGTCGGTGGATCGTCGCCACGACGGCTCGCCGGCCTACGTCGAGAACGATGTGCGCGCGACCATCGTCAACGGCCGCCTGCTGCGCATGTGGGGCAGCATTCGCGATGTCAGTCAGGAGCTGCGCATGCAACACGACGCCGAGCAGCGCATCGACGCCTTGCGCCGGGTGTTCGATGCAGTGCCCGACGCGGTGCTGGTGATCGATGAACAGTTGCAGCCGCAATGGCGCAATGCCGCCTTCGAAGAGACCTTCGGCATCACCCACGGCGACGGCATCGCCCGGCTGCTGCTGGACAACGCCCTGCCCGAGCGCACTTGGCACAGCCTGCCCTTGCCAGACCTCAGCGGACGCCAGCTGAATTTCAACGTGCATTGCTCGCGCTTGCTGATCCGTGAGGGTGTCGCCTGGCGGGTCGCCGTGTTCCGTGAAAGCCAGGGCGTGCGCCGCGCCGAAGAGTTGCACCCATGAAAGACCAGAACCTGCCACCGACGTTGCAGATGGGCATGCGCTCGTCGGTCAACGTCAGCAGCGATGTACTCGACGCGTTGCTGGAAACGCCCGCGCTGCATGCCCTGCTCGACAGTTTCAGTGACGCGTTGATCGTCACGGATGGCGAAGGCCGGGTGCGCTTTCTCAACCTCGCCGCCGAACGCATCAACCGGCTGTCCCGACAGCAAGCCATCGGGCTCTCCGACAACGAGTTTTTCCAGCGTTCAGCGCTGAACTACGACGACTTCCAGGCAGCGCTGAATCGCGGCGGCAACAGCGCACTGACCCGCTCCCGCGAAGGCCGGGTCCTGCTCAGCAGCACCCACGCCATTCCGACTGGCGCCTACGAAAAGCCGTTCAGGATGCTGACCCAGAAAGATTTCGACGGCAGCCAGCCACAACGTCGGGCCGCGCTCGGCAACCGGCCGGTGGAACCCCAGGGCCTGCGCGATCCTCAGGACAACGCGTTGCACCTGTCGCCGCAGCTGTCGAGCATCGCCGACACCGGCGTGCGTGCGTTCCGGCGCCGGGCGCGGCTGTTGTTGCTCGGTGAGCCGGGCGTCGGCAAGACCGCCATCGCCCGGCATATCCACCGCGCTGCCGGCTGGGGCGACCGGCCATTCATTCATGTCAACTGCGGGAGCATTCCGGAGAGCCTGTTCGAATCGGAAATGTTCGGCTATGAGCGTGGCGCGTTTACCGGCGCCTTGCAGGGCGGCAAGCAGGGTTATATCGAGGCGGCGTCGGGCGGCACGCTGTTCCTCGACGAGATCGGCGAGATCCCGCTGCATGTGCAAGCCAAGCTGTTGAAGTTTCTCGAAGACAGCACCATCCAGTCCGTCGGCTCGCCGTTGAGCAAAACGGTGCAGGTGCAGGTGATTGCGGCCACCAACAAGGACTTGCGGCATCTGGTGAGCATCGGTGAGTTTCGCGCCGACCTCTACTATCGCCTGGCGGTGCTGCCGGTGGAGATTCCGCCGTTGCGTCAGCACCGAGACGACTTGCCGTTCCTCATCGACATTCTGCTGAGCCGCATCAACGGCGATCGCGAGCCGTCGCTGAGCCTGTCCGCCGGGTGCCGCAAGCGGCTGCTGGGTTACGACTACCCGGGCAATATCCGCGAGTTGGTGAACATTTTCGAGCGCCTGGCAGTGCTCGCCGACGATGAAGCGCAGGAACATCATCTGCCAGCCGAACTGCTCGAACCGGCGCCGCGCCCGCTGGAACGGGTGAAACCGGCAGTGGCCGAGGAAGAAGACGATCCGCAGCAAAACCTCAAACTGCAGGTGCAATACTTCGAGCGCCAGGTGATTCTCCGGGCGGTGCATCTGTGCGGCAGCAAGCGCAAGGCCGCGGTGCACCTGGGGATCGACATCGGGACGTTGATCCGCAAGCTTCAGCGCGACTGATCTCGTGATGCTTCTGTAGGAGTGAGCTTGCTCGCGAAAAACGTCAGGGCAACGCGATCAGGCAGGCAGCCCGCGTCAGCGCTGACCGCCATCGCGAGCAGGCTCGCGCCTACAGAGGCGTTGTACCGCTGCGAAAACGCATACATATCTAGTTACTTTTGCCTGCCTCTCCTCTCGCAATAACTAATAAATCGTTTATTTTCAATAACTTAAATAACTGGCACGACCTGTGCTCCTCCTACCTGCAACCCACCATCGTTGGGCTTTGCATCAGGGCCGGCCTTCATACGCCGCGCCGCTAGCCAGGAGGAATAATAAAAATGTTGATCACCGGGATCAAAAGCCGACCGGTCTATGACCGGTTGCAACCGCTGCCGGGAGGTACCCGGCACATCATTGCCGGGCAAGGCAGCGGCGGTCGCGCCATGTTGCGCTTGCTGGAGGAGATGGCCGGCCTGGATCGGCCGATCACCTTGCTGTACGCCCAAGAGTCGTTTTCCGGCCAGGACTTCCTCACGCAATTGCAGCAGCACCGTGCGCACCCGCTGCAGGTGTACGCGACCAACCAGTCGTTGATCGACGCGTTGAAAACCCTGCTCGGCGAAGCGCACATGGGCACCCGCCTGTACCTCGCCGGCTCGGAAAGCTTCCTCGGCAGCGCCATGCAAGTGGCCACGCATTTCGACCTGAACCGCGACGAAGTGCTGCGCGAGCACTCCGGCACATTGGTTCGCCGCGTCTGGTGCGTGCACTGCGACACCTACACCGAAAACGTCACCCAACGGGTCTACGACTGCCCCGGCTGCGGCTTGACGCTGGTGGTGCGCGATCACTATTCCCGGCGCCTGGCGGCCTTTCAGGCGGTCAAGGCCGATGCCGAAGTCCCGGGTGAACTGCCCGAAGCCGAGGAGCTCGACACATGAGCCAGAACAATGGGACGTTGAACCTGCGCGTGGCGCGAATCGAAGCGGTGACCCCGGAAATCAAGCGCTTCACCCTGGTGTCGCCCACCGGCGCGCACCTGCCGGCGTTCTCCGGTGGCAGCCACGTCGTGGTGCTGATCGCCAACCAGCAGAACACCTTGCGCAACCCCTATTCGCTGCTGAGTTCGCCCTACGACACCAGCAGTTATCAGATTGCCGTGCGCCGCGTGGACAGCGGTCGCGGTGGTTCGGTCTCGCTGCACGACACTGTCGCGGAAGGCGACCTGATCGAGGTCACGCCGCCGGTCAACCTGTTCCCGCTGATCAAGCAGGCGCGCCTGCACCTGTTCATCGCCGGTGGCGTCGGCATCACGCCGGTGATTTCCCAGTTGGAAGAACTGCGCTTGAGCAAGGTGCCCTTCGAGCTGCATTACGCCGTGCGCGGCGAAGAACATGCGCAACTGGGCAAGGAATTGCAGGCCACCTACGGCGAGCAGGTCCACCTGTACCGCAAGGGCATTGAATCGCGCCTGCAGATTGGCCGGGTGCTCGCCGACCGCCCGTTGGGCAGCCACGTTTATGTGTGCGGCCCGGACAGCATGATCGACGCCACGCTGGCCTGCGCCCGCGACCTCGGCTGGACCGACAGCCACGTGCACTTCGAGCGGTTCCTCGAACAGAGCAGCGGCGGCGAAGCGTTCAGCTTCACCCTCGGTCGCAGTGGCACGACCATCGAAGTCTCCCCCGACCAGACCATGCTCGAAGCGGTCGAGGCGGCAGGCTACAGCATGCCGTACCTGTGCCGCGGCGGCGCCTGCGGGCATTGCGAAACCGCCGTGCTGGAGCTCGATGGCGAGCTGCTGCACAGCGATGACTGGCTGTCCGACGAAGACAAGGCCGGCCGCCAGAAAATCATGCCCTGCGTATCCCGCGCCAAGTGCAATCGCCTGGTCATCGACCTCTGATCGACGGAGAAAAAAACATGAATATCAAATTCAATCCCGACGAAACCTACCGCGACGACTACACCTTCGCCAACAGCCCGGAGACCATCGCCCGCGCGCCCTTCCCGTTTCCCGATGACGACTACATGTATTCGATGAACCTCGAACCCCATGTGTCGGTGGGCGACGGGGCGTTTCGGGCCGCGTTCGATATCGACGAGCACTACATCAGCGAATGCCGGGACCGCGCGATCACCCTGGAGAAGGATCCGGGCATGCACTACGTTTCGGCGCCGCACATGATGGAGGCGCAGTGGGATTTGCTCGAGCTGATCATGGAATCCTACGCCCGGGACTACCCGCAGTATTTCAGCCTGGCCCGCGAAGGCCGGCAGTGGCACTGGACCAACCGCCTGCTGGACATCGACGACCACTTCACCTTCGGCGATCCCGCGACCCTGCCCTATGAGCCGATGGAGTATGTGACCCGTCAGGCCCAGGGTGACTGGGTGTTGCAGGAAGAACGCGACGGAACGTTGTATTGGGGCGCGGGCATCGCCACCCAGCGTGCGGATTACTCGCTGCGTTTCAACCTTGGCATGAGCTGGGAAGAATTCCACGGGCCGGTGCCGCTGGTGAAGGAAATCGGCATGCTCGACCGTGCGTTGAAGTTTCTACTGCGCCTGCGCACCGGGCATCCGGTGCGGCGCCTGAACTGGTCGCTGACCGTCAACCCGCGTCTGGAAGTTTCGGCTGAAAGCCTGCCGGAATGGGCACCGGACCGGACCATCGTGACCGCGCAGAACGCTGGCAAGCTGGTCTACCTGCGTATCGAATTGCAGCCGTTGCACCGGTTGCCTCGCAGTAACGCCATCGTCTTTCCGATCCGAACTTACCTGCTCAGCCTCGAAGACATCGCCACCAACCCGGCGTGGGCCCGGCGCATGCACCGCGTGCTGCGCGACTTGAATCAGCAATTGGTCGATTACAAGGGCTTCAGTCGCTACCGCGATGCAGCGGTGGAATGGCTGTCGCAGTACGACGAAGAAACCAAAGCCTGACGCCATCCCCTGTGGGAGCCAGCCTGCTGGCGATAGCGACCTCAAGACCGCCATCGCCAGCAGGCTGGCTCCACAGGTTCGAAGTATCCGTGAACCGGGCGGCCCAACCGCCAGTACCAACCCACTGCCATTGATAATGAGGAAATAACATGAGTGGCTCATCCAACGCGCGTGCCGGCGTCAGCGCCGATCAGGATGCGGAACAGCTCCGCGCCCTCGGCTACAGTTCGGATTTCAATCGCAGCATGAGCCTGTGGGAGAACTTCTCTCTGGGCTTCACTTACCTGTCGCCGGTGGTCGGCGTCTACACCCTGTTCGGTTTATGCCTGGCCGCGGGCGGCCCGCCGATGTTCTGGTCCTACCTGCTGATCGGCGCCGGACAGATGCTGGTGTGCCTGATCTTCGGTGAAATCGTTTCGCAGTTTCCGATCTCCGGTGGTGTCTATCCGTGGGCCCGTCGCCTGGTGGGCAAGCGCTGGGCGTGGATGGTCGGCTGGGTGTACGCCTGGGCGTTGTGCGCGACCATCGCCGGCGTCGCCGTGGGTGCCGGGCCGTACCTGGCGATCATGCTCGGCTTTGCGCCGGGTGCCGAGGCGAATATCTACATTGCGCTGACTATCATTCTGCTCTCGACCGCGCTGAACCTGGTCGGCACTAAACTGCTGGCGCGGGTGGCGATGTTCGGCTTTCTCTGCGAACTGGTCGGGGCGATTCTGGTGGGCGGTTATCTGCTGGTTTTCGAGCGTCATCAACCGTTCAGCGTGCTGTTCAATACCTTCAACCTGGAGGTCAATGGCTCGTACCTGCCGGCGTTCCTCGCGGCGTCGCTGGCGGGGCTGTTCCAGTATTACGGGTTCGAAGCCTGCGGCGATGTGGCCGAGGAAACTCCCAACCCTGGCAAGCGCATTCCGAAAGCCATGCGCATGACCATTTACATCGGCGGTGCGGCGGCGATGTTCGCCTGCCTGGCGCTGATCCTTTCGGTGCCGGACATGGCCAGGGTCCTGGCCGGGGAAGACACCGATCCCGTGGCGACCATCCTCGCCAATGCGTTCGGGCCGGTGGGTTCGCGCCTGGTGATGGCGGTGGTGATGGTGTCGTTCATCTCCTGCGTGCTGAGCCTGCAAGCGGCGGCCAGTCGTCTGCTGTTCGCTTACGCCCGTGACGAGATGATCATCGGCAGCTCGTTGCTCAAGCGCCTGTCCGGCAACCACGTGCCGTCGTTCGCACTGCTGATCAGCGGCCTGGTGCCGGCGGCGATTGTCTGCCTCGGCATGTTCATGGCTGACGCCGTGGCGACCATCGTCGGTTTCGCGGCGATTGGCATTTACGTGGCGTTCCAGTTGATCGTCATTGCGGCGCTGATCGCCCGCGTCAAAGGCTGGCGCCCGAACGGGCAGTTCACGCTGGGGGCGTGGGGTGTGTGGGTGAACCTGGCTGCGTTGATCTATGGCGTCTGCGCCATCGTCAACATGGTCTGGCCTCGCTCGCCGGACGCGCCGTGGTACATCAACTATTCGATGATCCTGACCACCCTGGTGGTGATGGGTGCCGGGCTGGTCTACATGCTGCTGGGCAAGCCGTACGACAAAGGCACGGCACCGGCGGGGGATGCCTGGAAGTTCTCCAAACCCCTGCCAAAAACCACAGGGCATTCCGGCGCCTCGCTGCAACAACCCTGACAACACCAAGGCCCGCTCCCACAGGTTCATCGCGGTCCCTGTGGGAGCGAGCGTGCTCGCGAAGACGCCGGCACATCCAGCCTTGGCGGCGCCTGACACTCCGCCATCGCGAGCAGGCACGGCTCCCACAGGTTCAGCGCTACAGGGTTCTTTGCCCGTTACCAATGTCCTTCGCTTGCTCAATCCCCCACTCCATCGCCGCTTCCATGTCGAGAAAATGCAGCGCGGGATGGTCGTTTTCCTCAATGGCCGCGCCATCAGGTCGGTAGATACCTATGAACATGCCCAACGAACCATCGCGTAGGATCTCGGCCTTGACCTTGATGCTGCAGCCGTTCGACAGCGTTTCCGTGTGGACCAAATGGCGTTCTGTCATCGTTGCGTTCCTCCGGGTAGTGAAATCGGCCAACGCGTACCGCAGCCCGTACTATTAGTTCAAAAAATCCGCCAAAAGCCGCGATCTGCCGGGAACAGGACAGCGGCGGAATGCCACCTATACTACAAGCCACCGCCCCCTCGGGGTCTGCACTCCCAACAATAAAAAGCAGAGGTGGAACATGGTCTGGCAGCAAATCTACGATCCGTTCGGCAACCCGGTCCTATCAACCATCATGGCAGCAGTGCCGGTCGTGGTCATGCTGGCAGCCCTGGCGTTCTTCCACATCAAAGCACATCTGGCGGCCTTGCTCGCGCTTGCTTCGGCGCTGCTCATCGCGATCTTCGCCTTCGGCATGCCGGCGAACATGGCCGGTTCCGCCGCGCTGTACGGCGCCGCCAACGGCTTGCTGCCGATTGGCTGGATCGTGCTCAACATCATTTTCCTGCACCGACTGACCACCGAGAACGGCTCGTTCAAAGTGCTGCAAGACTCGCTGGCGCGGATTACCGATGATCGGCGCCTGCAACTGCTACTGATCGCCTTCTGCTTCGGCGCCTTTTTTGAAGGCGCGGCGGGCTTCGGTACGCCGGTGGCGGTGACCGGGGCGATTCTGATCGGGCTGGGCTTCTCGCCGCTGGCAGCGTCCGGCCTGGCGTTGATCGCCAACACCGCCCCCGTGGCGTTCGGCGCTCTGGGTACGCCGATCATCACCCTGGCCAAGGTCACCGGGCTGGATGAGATGGAACTGTCGATGATGGTCGGTCGGCAACTGCCGTTCTTCTCGGTGCTGGTGCCGTTCTGGCTGATCTGGGCGTTTGCCGGGTGGCGCAAGATGCTGGAAATCTGGCCGGCCATCCTGGTCGCCGGGATCAGCTTCGCCGTGCCGCAGTTCATCGTGTCCAACTACCATGGGCCGATGCTGGTGGACGTGATCGCCGCGCTGATCTCCATGGCCTGCCTGACCGGTTTCCTCAAGGTCTGGAAACCGGCCACCATCCACACCTCGGCCGCCCTGTCCGGGCGCATCGACAACTCGAAAGTCGACCCCGAGCACGAGGAAAAATCCGAACCCACCGCGACCTTCGCCAGCGACGCCAAGCCTGCGGTCATGCGCGCCTGGATGCCGTGGATCATCCTCACCGTGTTCGTGTTCGCCTGGGGCACCCAGGGCTTCAAGAACATGTTCGACACCCGTCCGGCGATCGACCCGGTCACTCAATCGGCCAAGCTCGATCCCGCAGGCAAGCCCGTGCGCGAAGCCAACCCGATCTTCGCCCCGGCGCTGACCTTCACCACCTTGCACTTGCAGGTCGAGAAAGTGCCGCCCGTGGTGCCTGCGCCGAAAACCGAAGAAGCCATCTACAAGTTCACCTGGTTCACCAGCACCGGCAGCGGCATCCTCCTGGCGGCCATCCTCGGCGGATTGCTGATGGGCTACTCGATTCCGCAACTGCTTCGCCAATACGTGAAAACGCTGTGGGTGGTGCGTTATTCGCTGATCACCATCGCGGCGATGCTCGCCCTTGGCTTCCTCACGCGGTATTCGGGGCTGGACGCCACCATGGGCCTGGCCTTCGCCGCGACGGGCATTTTCTATCCCATGTTCGGCACCTTGCTGGGCTGGCTCGGCGTGGCGCTGACCGGTTCGGACACCGCGTCCAACGTGCTGTTCGGCGGCCTGCAACGGGTCACCGCCGAGCAACTGCACCTCAGCCCGGTGCTGATGGCCGCCGCCAACAGTTCCGGTGGGGTGATGGGCAAGATGGTCGATGCGCAATCCATCGTGGTGGCGTCCACCGCCACGCGCTGGTACGGCCATGAAGGGGAAATCCTGCGTTATGTGTTCTTCCACTCCATCGTCCTGGCGATGTTGGTCGGCGGACTGGTGACGTTGCAGGCGTATGTCGCGCCGTTCACGTCAATGGTCGTGGGCGGGCATTAAGCGCCGCAAGGACACTGCAGGAGCGAGCTTTGCTCGCGATGGTCGTGAACGATAACGCGTGTCTGGTTATACGCGGCGTTCTTGAGTCCATCGCGAGCAAGCTCGCTCCTACAGGATTTTCACGAATGGAGTACTGTGAAACGACTATGAACATTCTCTACGATGAACGCGTTGACGGTGTGCTGCCCGAGGTCGACAAGGCCGCGCTGCTGCGGGCGTTGCAAACCCGCTTGCCGACGCTGGAAGTGTTGCATCAGCAGGAAGAACTGAAACCCTACGAATGCGACGGGCTGTCGGCGTACCGCACCACGCCGCTGCTGGTGGTGCTGCCGCGCCACATCGACGAGGTGCAAGGCGTCCTGCGAATCTGTCATGAACTTCAGGTCCCGGTGGTCGCCCGTGGCGCCGGCACCGGGTTGTCCGGTGGTGCGCTGCCGCTGGAAAAAGGCGTGCTGCTGGTGATGGCGCGCTTCAACCATATTCTGCACATCGACCCCGCCGCCCGTACCGCAAGGGTCCAGCCGGGGGTGCGCAACCTGGCGATTTCCCAGGCCGCGGCGCCATTTGGCCTGTATTACGCGCCGGACCCGTCCTCGCAAATCGCCTGCTCCATTGGCGGCAACGTCGCCGAAAATGCCGGCGGCGTGCATTGCCTGAAGTACGGCCTGACCGTGCACAATTTGCTCAAGGTCGACATCCTCACCGTTGACGGCGAACACCTTAGCCTCGGCTCCGACGCCCTCGACTCGCCCGGCTTCGACTTGCTGGCGCTGTTCACCGGGTCCGAAGGCATGCTCGGGGTGATCACCGAGGTCACGGTCAAGCTGCTGCCCAAACCGCAGACTGCCAAAGTGCTGCTGGCGGCATTCGATTCCGTGGAAAAAGCCGGGCGCGCCGTGGGCGATATCATCGCCGCCGGGATCATTCCGGGTGGTCTGGAAATGATGGACAACCTGGCGATTCGCGCCGCTGAAGATTTCATCCACGCCGGTTATCCGGTGGACGCCGCGGCCATTCTCCTGTGCGAACTCGATGGCGTCGAAGCCGATGTCCACGACGACTGCGACCGGGTGCGCCAGGTACTGGAGCGGGCCGGCGCCACCGAATTGCGGCAGGCGAAAGACGAGGCTGAACGCGTGCGTTTCTGGGCCGGGCGCAAGAATGCCTTCCCGGCAGTGGGCCGGCTGTCGCCGGATTATTACTGCATGGACGGCACCATCCCGCGACGCGAGTTGCCCGGCGTGCTGCACGCGATTGCCGCGTTGTCCGCCGAATATGACTTGCGCGTGGCTAACGTTTTCCACGCTGGCGACGGCAACATGCACCCGCTGATTCTGTTCGACGCCAATCAACCGGGTGAACTCGACCGCGCCGAAGCCCTGGGCGGCAAGATCCTCGAACTGTGCGTGAAAGTCGGCGGCAGCATCACCGGTGAACACGGCGTGGGCCGCGAGAAAATCAATCAGATGTGCGCGCAGTTCAACAGCGATGAGCTGACGCTGTTCCATGCGGTGAAAGCTGCGTTCGATCCGAGCGGTTTGCTCAACCCTGGCAAGAACATACCGACCCTGCACCGCTGCGCCGAATTCGGCGCCATGCATGTCCACGCCGGGCAATTACCCTTCCCCGAGCTGGAGCGTTTCTGATGCGCAGTGAACGGGATTTCGATGACAGCGGCGCGCTGCTCGAACAAGTCAATCAGGCCATGGAGAACACCACGCCGCTGCGCATCCAGGGTTCGAACAGCAAGGCGTTCCTGGGGCGCATCGTCGCCGGGGAAGTGCTCGACACCCGCAGCCACCGTGGCATTGTCAGCTACGACCCGACCGAACTGGTGATCACCGCCCGCTGCGGCACACCGCTGTCGGAGCTGGCGCAAGTGCTGGACGACGCGCAGCAGATGCTGCCCTGCGAACCGCCTTCCTTCGATGACGGCGCCACGGTCGGCGGGATGATCGCCTGCGGATTGTCGGGGCCACGGCGACCCTGGTCAGGCTCGGTGCGCGATTTCGTCCTCGGCACTAGGGTCATCACCGGGCACGGCAAGCATTTGCGCTTTGGCGGCGAAGTGATGAAGAACGTCGCCGGCTACGATCTTTCGCGCCTGATGGCCGGCAGCTTCGGCTCGCTGGGGGTGATCACCGAAGTGTCGTTGAAGGTTCTGCCGAAACCCCGGCAATGCCTGAGCATCAGCCTGGAGATGGACAGTGAACGCGCCTTGCTGCGCCTCGCCGAATGGGGCCAGCAACCGCTGCCGATCAGTGCCGCGTGCCACGACGGCGAGCGCCTGCATTTGCGCCTTGAAGGGGGCGAAGGTTCGGTGACGGCGGCTCATGACCGCTTGGGCGGTGAGTGGCTGGATTCGGCCTACTGGACCGACCTCAATGAACATCAGCTGCGCTTTTTCGACGAAGATCAGCCGCTTTGGCGCCTGTCCGTGCCGCACAACACGCCCCGGCTTGCCCTGCCCGGCAAGCAACTGATCGACTGGGGCGGCGCCCAGCGCTGGCTCAAGTCCGATGCCGAGGCGGCGTTCATTCGCAAGATCGTCGCGGAGGTTGGCGGCCACGTCACCTGCTACAGCCATGGCCTGATCGACAGCCCGTTCCAGCCGTTACCGGCCGCGCTGATGCGCTATCACCGCAACCTCAAGCAGCAACTCGATCCACGGGGCCTCTTCAACCCGGCACGCCTGTACGCGGAGCTTTGAATCATGCAGACGACCCTGAGCGATACCGCCCGGCAGTTGCCCCGTGCCGAAGAAGCCGAGAGCATCCTGCGCAGCTGCGTGCACTGCGGCTTTTGCAATGCCACCTGCCCGACCTATCAATTGCTCGGTGATGAACTCGACGGGCCACGGGGGCGCATCTACCTGATCAAGCAAGTGCTGGAAGGCAACGAGGTCACACAGAAAACCCAGCAGCATCTGGACCGCTGCCTGTCGTGCCGCAATTGCGAAACCACCTGCCCCTCTGGGGTCGATTACCACAACCTGCTCGACATCGGTCGGGCGGTGGTAGACGCGGCGGTGCCGCGCTCCATCGGCCAGCGCCTGTTACGTGAAGGTTTGCGCAGCGTCGTGCCTAATCCGCGCCTGTTCAAGGGACTGGTCAGCGGCGGCCAGGTGTTTCGCGCCTGGCTGCCTGACACGTTGCGGGCGAAATTGCCGCGCAGCGCGCCGCAGGCCAAACCGGGGCCCAGCGTACGACATGCCCGTCGGGTGCTGATGCTCGAAGGCTGCGTGCAACCGAGTTTGTCGCCCAACACCAATGCGGCGGCGGCTCGGGTCCTGGATCGGTTGGGCATCAGCGTCACCCCGGCCCCTGAGGCGGGCTGCTGCGGTGCCGTGGATTATCACCTTGATGCGCAAGCTGCCGGACTCGACCGCGCCCGACGCAACATCGATGCCTGGTGGCCGAGTGTCGAAAACGGCGCCGAAGCGATTGTGCAAACCGCCAGTGGTTGCGGCGCCTTCATCAAGGACTACGGTCATCTACTCGAGCGCGATCCGGCTTACGCCGACAAGGCGAAAACCGTCAGCGCGCTGGCCCGGGACCTGGTTGAAGTGTTGCGCGACGAACCGCTGGAAAGCCTCGGCATCCACAGCGACCAGCGCCTCGCCTTCCATTGCCCCTGCACCTTGCAGCACGCGCAGAAACTCGGCGGCGTGGTGGAAGCCCTGCTGATTCGCCTTGGGTTCAACCTCACGGCCGTGCCGGACAGCCATCTGTGTTGCGGCTCGGCCGGCACCTACTCGATCACCCAACCGGTATTGTCCCGGCAACTGCGCGACAACAAGCTGAACGCGCTGGAAAGCGGGCATCCCGACGTCATTGTCACGGCCAATATCGGCTGTCAGTCCCATCTCGACGGCGCCAACCGCACCCCGGTCCGGCACTGGATCGAACTGGTCGAAGCCGCCCTGCCCTCACCGATCAGCGGAGAATCCTAATGAAAAGCAAAGCCATCCTGAGCCAGGCCGAAGTCAGCCAGATTCTCGCCGCCGCCCGCAAGGAGGCGCAAAACAACAAATGGGCGGTAACCATCGTGGTCGTCGACGACGGCGGCCATCCCCTCGCCCTCGAACGCCTCGACGGCTGCGCCCCCATCAGCGCCTACATCGCCACGGAAAAAGCGCGCACCGCGGCGCTGGGACGGCGCGAATCCAAAGGTTATGAAGAGATGGTCAATGGCGGCCGCTTTGCGTTTCTGTCAGCGCCCCTGCTGACGTCCCTTGAAGGTGGCGTACCGATCATCGTCGACGACCAGGTGATCGGCGCGGTCGGCGTGTCCGGGGTAAAAGCCGAGCATGATGCGCAAGTGGCAAGGGTTGGGGCGCAGTGTCTGCATTGATCGACTGCTGGAATGTCGCGGGAGGGCGCCTGCAAAAGTTCTTTCATACGCTTTACTGACAGCAACTGATCAACAGGTAATGCACCGATGACCCGTCTCACCGCGAAAGACTTCGCCCCGGAATTGCTCGAACTCTATGACTACTACGCTCACGGCAAGATCAACCGTCGCGAGTTCCTCGACCGTGCGGCACTGTTTACCCTCGGCGGCTTGACCGCCAGTGCGTTGTTGGCCGCGCTCAGTCCGAACTACGCGCTGGCGGAGCAGGTGGAATTCACCGACCCGGACATCGTCGCCGAGTACATCACCTACCCTTCGCCCAAGGGCAACGGGCCGGTCCGCGGCTATCTGGTGCGCCCGGCCAACGCCTCGGGCAAGGTCGCGGCGGTGGTGGTCGTGCATGAGAATCGTGGGCTCAACCCATACATCGAGGACGTGGCGCGGCGGGTGGCCAAGGCCGGTTTCATCGCCCTCGCGCCGGATGGATTGACGTCGGTCGGTGGTTATCCCGGCAACGACGACAAAGGTCGGGAGCTGCAGGCGACGGTGGATCCGGAAAAACTCATGAATGATTTTTTCGCGGCCATCGAGTGGCTGATGAAACACGATGGGGGCAACGGAAAAGTCGGGATCACCGGTTTCTGCTACGGCGGTGGCGTGGTCAATGCCGCGGCGGTGGCCTATCCGGAACTGGCAGCCGCCGTGTCGTTTTATGGCCGGCAACCGCAGGCCAAGGATGTGCCCCGCATCAAGGCACCGCTGATGCTGCACTACGGCGAACTCGACACGCGGATCAATGAGGGGTGGCCCGCTTATGAACAGGCTTTGAAGGCGGCGGGCAAGACCTATGAAGCCTATATCTATCCAGGCGCCAACCACGGGTTCCACAACGACTCCACACCCCGCTACGACGAGGCCGCGGCGAAACTGGCCTGGGACAGGACGCTGGGGTGGTTCCGGCGTTACCTGGTCTAGCCCACCACATCGATCAATTGCTCGCGCTGCGCGCCGGTGAGCATCGGACCGAACCCGGCACCGGCGTTGTCGGCCATGTAGCGCGGATTGCCGGTGCCGGGGATGACACAGGTCACCGCCGTATGCGCGAGCAAAAACTTCAGCGCCAGTTGCGCCCAACTGGTGACGCCCACTTGCGAGGCCCAGCCCGGCAGCGGCTTGCCTTTCAACCGTGTCAGCAAATCACCGCCGCCAAACGGCCGATTACAGATCACCGCCACGCCGCGCTCGCGACACAGCGGCAGGATGCGTTTTTCGACGCCGCGATCGTCCAGCGCGTAGTTGATCTGCAGGAAATCCAGCGGCTCGGCCTTGAGCACGGCTTCGACTTCGTCATAAGCCGATGCGGTGTAATGGGTGATGCCGATGTAGCGAATGCGCCCTTCTTCCTTCCATTTGCGCAGGGTGGGCAGATGGGTTTTCCAGTCCAGCAGGTTGTGGATCTGCATCAGGTCGATACGGTCTGTCTGCAGTAACTTGAAGGATTGCTCCATTTGCGCGATGCCTTCTTCGCGGCCACGGGTCCACACCTTGGTCGCCAGAAAAGCGGGTGAGCGCGGCTGGTGGATCGACAGCAGCTCGCCGGTGGTCTGCTCGGCGCGGCCGTACATGGGCGAACTGTCGATCACTGTCCCGCCCTTTTCGAACAAGACGCCGAGGACGGCGGGCAGATTCTTGTAGGCGGGATCCGCCGGTGCAACATCAAAGCCGCGATAGGTGCCCAGGCCGACCATCGGCAATGGCTCGTCGCTGGAAGGGATGGCGCGGGTCAGCATGTGTTTGCCTCCTGTTTCCTTCGACGGCGCGGTGGCGGCGAAGGCCGGATCGAAAGTGAGAACCGCCGACGCACCGGCAGCCAGCGTGAGTATTTGGCGACGTGTGAACCCATCAGTGCGGCTCATGGTTTGGTCCTTTCACTGTTCGCCTTGTGTGCCTGCTGTCGAGCCAGCCAGACACTCAAGCTGCCCCACAACCCGGCAAACGGCACGATCACCAGGGCCCCGCCAATGCCGATCAGGCGGATCAACGGCGCGGTCAGCAACAGCTGGCACGTCAAGGTCAATACCGACACGGTCAGATCGACCAGGGCGAAGAATTGCGTCCTGCTGGCCACATCAGAATAGCTGCCAGCGACAATTCGTCCCTGTTCGAAATACAAAAGGGTCGCGGATCCTGACGTGACTTGAGTCCGCCAACGACGCAGCACTCTGTAGGAGCGAGCTTGCTCGCGATGGACGTCAACGATAACGCGGGAAACCTGACACCCCGTTGTTCGGCACGCAGTGCCTGAGGGGCGATCCATGTCGAGCGCGCGACCGCCGTTCAACTACACTCTGACAGCGATCAACACCAGCGCGCCTTCCCGCCCAGAGCAGTCAATGCCACCCACTCACCCAAGCCGTGTGCCGCGCATCCTGATGTATCTCGTCGTCATCCTCGTCGCGTTGTACCTGGCGCTGTGTACCGCGCTGTTCGTATTCCAACGCGCGCTGATCTACTTCCCGCAACCCGCCGCGATCAGCACGCCAGAGACGCTGCTCACGTTGTCCGTGGCTGACGCACTGGTGCAGGTCACCGTCAGGCCACACGACGGGCCAAATGCATTGATTTATTTTGGAGGCAACGCGGAAGACGTTTCGCGCAACCTGCCGGAATTCTCCGAGGCCTTTCCCGACCACGCGCTCTACCTGCTGCACTACCGAGGGTTCGGCGGCAGCAGCGGTTCGCCCTCCGAAGAGACGATCGCCAGCGATGCCCTGACCGTGTTCGACAAGGTCTACGACACCCATCCGCATATCACCTTGGTCGGCCGCAGCCTAGGCTCGGGGGTTGCCATTCGCCTCGCCAGCCAGCGCCCGGCCGCGCGGCTGATCCTGATCACGCCCTACAACAGCCTGGAGGACATCGCCGTGCGCCAATACCCGATCTTCCCCGTGAAGTGGCTGCTGAAAGACAAGTTCGAATCATGGAAATACGCCGCCCATATCTCGATACCGACGCTGCTGTTGGCGGCTGAGCAGGACGAAGTCATACCGCGCTCAAGCACGGAGCAACTCTACGAGCACTTCGCCAAGGGCGTGGCGACCCTGAAGGTCATCCCCGACGCCGGACATAATTCAATCTCCGACAGCCCCCTGTACTTCAAGCTACTGGAGAAAGGTCTGTAGAGCGCTCGATCATTTACGCGCCAGCTTGTAGCGCAGGCAATCGTCGTAGAAAACCTGACGCAGTGCCGCGGGTTTGATCCGCGAAGGACTGTCGTATGTTTGCTCGGTGATGCCCATCGCCATCATGCGCATCCACGGCTTGCTGAATTTGTAGGTCTGCAGTTTCTGCCGCGCGGCGTACAGCGAAACGCCCGCCAGCTTGAGTTCCTGGGCCTTGGCCGCCGTGCCCGCGCCCCAACTGCACATGTACCGGTCATTGTTTTGAAGATCTTTGGCCTGGGCCGGGACAGCAACACCTGCCAACCCCAGCGAAATCAGTGCGATCCATACATTGCGCATTTAAAGCCAGCCCTAACCACCTGAAATTGAAGTGATTTTGGCGGTACTTTCAAGGCTTCGGGGCCAGCAAAATGCCTTACTTCAAGCGGCCTCAGTTTCCCGAGACCAGTTTGAGGCCGATAACACCGCCCAAAATGACCACGATGCACATGATCCGCAGTAACGTGGTGGAATCTCCCAACACCGCCATCCCCAGAATCGCGGTGCCGGCAGCGCCGATCCCGGTCCATACCGCGTAGGCAGTGCCCACCGGCAAGGTTCGCAATGAAAGAGAAAGTAGAAACACGCTCGACAAACCGGTCGCGGCCGCAAGCAGGCCAGGGGTCAATCGGGTAAATCCGTCAGAACCCTTCATGAAGAAGGCGAAGGCAATTTCAAGAATGCCCGCGAGGCCAAGCAGTGACCATGCCATGGTGATGACTCCATTGGTTGACCCACCGGGCCTGAGAGCCCGGCGGGTTTTTGATTGAAAGTCAGGCCTTGCTGGCAGCGGCCGGTTTCGCACGGAATGTCACACCGAAGCGGTTGAAGGCGTTCATCAGGCCGATCGCATAGGTCAGGTCCGCCAGTTCCTTGTCGCTGAATTCGGCTGCCGCAGCGGCATAGTCCGCATCAGGAACGCCGGTTTCCGCCACGCGGGTCACGGTTTCGGCCCAACTCAGCGCGACACGTTCGCGGGCACTGAAGACTGCGCCGGCATCACGCCATACGGGCACCAGCACCAGTTTTTCAACGCTGACGCCGAGCTTGACCAGATCCCGCGAATGCATGTCGATGCAGAAGGCACAGCCATTGATTTGCGAAACGCGCAGATAGACCAGGTCGATCAGTTCGTGGGACAGACCGCTGTCCTGCAAGTAGACGTAAACCCCGCCGAAAGCGTTGTAACCTGCCGGTGCGGCCTTGGCGTAGTCGAGACGATTACTCATGTTGAGTCCTTGTGTTTGCTGGTTGAGGGAGGTCATCGTGTCGCTTCTTGGCCTTGCTGGTAAGGTCCATGATCGGCCTTGAGTTATAGGCCATGATCCACAGATCATGGCCCACTCACTTAGGCTGTTCATGGCTCTTTGGCGTGGGTCATGGGCTCCCTAGAATGATTCCCTCACACATCGAACCGGGTGAATCATGAAAATCCTCCACGTCACTTGCAGCCCTCGCGGTGAAGCGTCCGAAAGCTATCGGCTGTCGCAAAACATCATCAGCCTTTTGCTCAAGAGCAATCCCGCTGCCACCGTCATTAACCGGGTCATCGGTGGAGGCTCGCTGTCCCCTATCGATGAGCCCTACGCAATTTCCCAACAGGCGTCCGCCGACGTCAGCGTCCTTGGCTCGATCGCCCGCTCGGACCTGCTGATCGAGGAACTGCAACGCGCCGATGTGCTGGTGATTGGCACACCGATGCACAACTTCAGCGTGCCCGCGACGCTCAAGCTGTGGATCGATCACATCGCGCGCGTGCGGCGTACGTTCAATGTCGGTGCGCAAGGCAAAACCAGCCTGCTACAGGACCGTCCGGTGTATGTTGCAGTGTCTTCGGGCGGGCGGTTTTCCGGTGTGACGCCGCGGCAACCGGATTTTCTGACGCCCTATCTGAAGGCCGTACTGGGTATGATCGGGCTGCATGACGTGCACTTTTTCTCCGTAGAGGGAACCGCCATGGGCCCGGACGCCGTCGCCGTCACCAGGCAAAAAACCGCTCAGGCGCTACGTGAGCATTTCTCTGCGTACCCATCGGTTGAGGCTAATGACCCTTCAAATCAAAAACTTCTCACCCCTTGATCCGAGCGCCACGGAACCGATCTATCGGCAGATCTACTGGCGCTTCCGTGGTGCGATCAGCGATGGGCTGCTGGCCCCCGGCGAGCGAATTCCCGCAGCGCGGGCGTTGGCGAAAGAGCTGGGCCTGGCGCGCGGCACCATCGACACGGCGTATTCACTGCTGACGGCGGAGGGTTATCTGCTGTCGCGGGGTCAGGCCGGCACCGTGGTCGCTCCGGGGATCAACGTCAGGAAGCCTTCCGCAACCACGGAACAGGCGTTCAATCCGGCCGCCAGCACGTCGATCCGGCATAAGGCACCGGTGCTGCCGTTTCAAATGGCCCTGCCCGCTCTGGACGCGTTCCCGAGGAAAATCTGGTCGCAGATCGGCGCACGTTGCGTACGCGCCACGCGGATTCCGGACATGGCCAATCCGTCGGTGCTGGGTCTGGAATCATTGCGCACCGCGATTGCCACTTACCTGCAGGTGGCGCGGGGCATTACCTGTTCGCCGGCGCAGGTGTTCATCACTGCGGGCTACCGCAACACCCTGGCGCTGATCGCTCATACCCTGCTCAGACCCGGCGACCGCGTGCTGGTCGAAGATCCCGGCTACCTGCCGACCCGCCAGTTGCTCGCGCATCTGCAAATCGAGGTGGCGCCGGTGCCGGTGGATCAGGACGGCATGCAGGTCGCGTACGGGGTGAACAGCGCGGCGGATGCGCGGGCGGCGGTGGTCACGCCAGCGCATCAAAGCCCGCTGTGCGTGTCGCTGTCACTGCCGCGAAGATTGGAACTGCTGGAATGGGCGACCCGGCAGCAGGCCTGGATCGTCGAGGACGATTACGACGGTGAGTACCGCTACGTCAGCCGCCCGCTGCCGGCGCTGAAAAGCCTCGACCGCGATGGTCGGGTGCTTTACGCCGGCACGTTCAGCAAGGTGCTGTTTCCGGGCATTCGCCTTTCGTACCTGGTGGTGCCGGCGGCGCAGGTCGAACGCTTCGAACACGTCAGCGAGACCTTCCTCGGCGGTTGCCCGGAATTGACGCAAGCCATCGTTGCCACGTTCCTGACCGAGGGCCATTTCGCCCGGCATATCCAGCGCATGCGCAAGCTTTACGGCGAACGCCGGGAGGCGACGGCGCGCGGGTTGAAGAAGGCGTTGGGTGACCGTATCCGCATCGATCTCCAGCCTGGGGGCATGCACCTGATTTTGCGCCTGACGGAGCCGCAGTCCGATCGGGCACTGGTCCAGCGGCTGCTGGCGGCGGGTATCTATGCCGAAGCGTTGACGGATTGGCAGGTTCGGGACGAGACGGATTCGGCGCTGTTGCTCGGGTTTGCCAATATTGATTCAGCGGACACGGCGCAGCGGTTGGGCGAGCGGATACTGGCGTTGATGTAGCGACCTGGCAGACGCCGCAGCAATCCCGATCATGGCCCAATCAAACACCCTGTTCTTGGCCCTGTCCGGGCCCGACGGCGCATCGCATCATGGGCGTTTCATCACCTGGAACGACCCCATGCCCACACTCCGCAGCATTGCCGTTTTTTCAGGCTCCAACCTCGGTTTCAACCCTGATTACGAAGCCGGCGCCAAGGCGCTAGGCCGCGAAATCGCGCGCCGCGGTATCCGCTTGGTCTACGGCGGCACCGTCAGGGGCTTGATGGGTGTGATGGCCGATGCTGCGCTCGCCGAAGGCGGTGAAGTGGTCGGCATTGTCACCCGCCTGCTGTTCGACCTCGGCCATCTTCACCACGGCCTGAGCCGCCATGAAATCACCCCTGACATGCGCAGCCGCAAGACGCGCATGAGCGAAGCGGCGGACGCGTTCATCGCACTGCCCGGCGGACTGGGAACGTTCGAAGAGTTGTTTGAAGCAGCGACCCTGACCCAACTGGGCGAGCACAGCAAAGGCGTGGCCTGCCTGAATATCGGCAACTTTTTCAACCCGGTGCGCAGCCTGCTCGACCACGCGGTGAAAGAAGGCTTCATGAAAGCCGAGCACAGCCAGATGCTGATGTTCGGCACGGACCCAGCGGCACTGATCGATGCGCTTGAGCAGTGGCAGGCGCCGACTGTAACCAAATGGATCGGCGCCACGGCATAGCGGCGACTAGTGATGCACCCGGTTGCGACCGGTGCGCTTGGCCTGGTACAGCGCGTCATCCGCGCGGGTCAGCAGGCTGTCGAGGTTCTCGCCGGCTTGCGCGAAGGCCACGCCGAACGAGGCGGTGACCGTATCGAGGACCTTGCCGTCGACCCGTGCCTTGATCCGCAACGACTGGACTTTCACCCGCAGCTGTTCAGCGAACGCTGCGGCGCTGTCGAGGTCGGCGCACTGTTCGAGAATCACGCAGAACTCCTCCCCGCCATAGCGCGCCGCCGTGGCGTGAGGTGGCAGCGAACTGCGCAGCACCTGCCCGACATGTTGCAGGACCCGATCGCCCAGCGGATGACCGTACTGGTCGTTGAACTGCTTGAAATAGTCGATATCCAGCATGACCAGCGCCACGCCTTGGGACTCATTGCGTAGCGCCCGTTCGAGCAGACGGGTGAAGGCGGTGCGGTTGAGCAGCTCGGTCAGGCCATCGAGGGTGGCGGCCAGTTGCGCGCGTTCAAGCTTGCTGCGCAGGGTCTTTATCTCGTTCTGCGCCGACTGCAACTGGGAGAGGAAGCGCTCCTGCTGGCTCTGCATCAGCTGAGTACTCTGTTGCAGCTCGGTCAGAATATCCGGTAAACGCTCATTGACCGGCGACTCGAGCATTTCCAGGCAACGTCCCAGACTGCTCTGGAAATTCAGATTGCCTTCGACGCTGCGCGAAACGTCACGCTGCATGTCGTCGACCAGGTTCATCGCCTGTTGCTGTCCGGCGCGGGCCTCTTCCAGCTCGTCGTGAATGATGTAGTCGCGAAACAGCCGCGTGGCGGACTCCGGCGGGAACCCATCGAAGTCCTTGACCACCCGGTCCAGGTGACGATTGAGCTCCGGATCCTGGCCCTTGCTGTAGGTGTACCAGAGTGCGTAATGCACGGGATTGGGCGGGATGTTGTGACGCACCATCAGCGGGATGGCCTGTTTGAGCAGCGCCGCCGCCTCGCGGGAATCTTCCGGATACAGCGCCAGGGCAGTCGCACGCGTCTCTATTTGGCTCATAACATCACTGTGGTTGTGAATGATTGGCATACGCAAAACGCTGCGAGCATAACCAGACGCGTGGCAAACAGCCATACCCCCGTGAATTGAGTAGTTGGACAACCTGTAGGAGCCAGCTTGCTGGCGATGGTCGTGAACGATCGCGCGTGCTCCCTGAACAAACGCGCTGCGCTTGAGTCCATCGCCAGCAAGCGGACTCCTGCCGGGGTGACGCCGTGCCCTTCACGCCACCTGCAGCAAGTTCGCATAGGCCTGCAAGTGATGATCGTCATCACCGAACTGACGCGCCACCATCAGCAGGTGCTTGGCATGGTGCGAAAGCATGTACTCCCACGTCAGGCCAATCCCGCCGTGCAGCTGAATACTCTGATCGGCAACGAAGCGACTGGCGCGACTGACGATGTACTTGGCCGCCGCCAGCACCCGACTGCGTTCGTCGGTGTCCGGCTGATCGGAGACGCACGCCGCCAGCAGGGCCATGGAAGTGGCCTGGTCCAGTTCGATGCGCATGTCGACCATGCGGTGCTGCAATACCTGGAACTTGCCGATCGGCTGACCGAATTGCTGGCGTGTCTTCAGGTAGTCGAGCGTCAACGCGCACGCGGCTTCCATGCTGCCGACCGCTTCGGCGCATTGTGCCGCGATGCTGCGACCTTGCTGATAACGCAGGGCCGGCAAGACCTGACCCGCCTGCCCCAACATCGCGTGGCGGTCTACGAACACGTCTTCGAGATAGAGCTCGCAGGCCATGCGCCCGTCGATGGTCGCGAACGAGCGACGACGCACGCCACTGTCATGGGGATCGACCAGAAACAGGCTGATGCCCTGCTCGTCACGCACGCCGTGACTGGTGCGCGCCGAGACCAGGATCAGCCCGGCACTCTGGCCGCCCACGACCACCGACTTGCGACCCTTGAGTCTCCAGCCGCCATTCACCGGCTCCGCGACAGTCTGCACATCGTGCAACTGGTAATGGCTCTGTGGCTCATCCAGCGCTACCGCCAATTGCAGACTACCGTTGCCCAACGGGGTCAACAGCCGGTCTTTCTGCGCTTCGGTGCCCAACTGGGCTACCAGGCCGCCGGCGAAAATAACCGAATGCAGGTAAGGCTCCAGGCACAAGCCACGCCCCAGTTCGGTCATGATCAGCAGGCTCTCTACCCCGCCGCCACCAAATCCGCCGTAGGCCTCGGCGAACGGCACCGCGCAGAGCCCGAGGTCGCCCAGTTGCTGCATGAATGCATGGCTGAAACCGTGTTCACTTTGACGAAACTGCTCACGCTGCTCGAAACCGTAGGTATCACGCACCAAGCGGGCCGCGGTGTCCTGCAGCATCAGCTGCTCTTCTGACAATCTGAAATCCATGGTCCGTGCCCTTACAGTTCGAGAATCATTTTCGCGATGATGTTTTTCTGGATTTCATTGGCGCCGCCGTAGATCGAGGCTTTGCGCGCATCCAGATACTGATAGGTGGCCGCACTGCTGTAGTCGGTGTAGAGCAACGCCTCCTCGCCGTAACCCAGTTCCTCTTCAATGAACGGCATGGCGTAAGGGCCCACGGCCTTGCTGATCAGCCAGGTGATCGCCTGGCGAATCTCGGTTCCCTTGATTTTCAGGTACGAGCTTTCCGCCCCGGGCACGCCGCCGTCGCGAACCGCCGCCAGGGTACGCAGGCTGCTCATTTCGGCGGCCATCAGTTGCATCTCGACGTCAGCGATCTGTGCCCGGAACAACGGGTCGTCGATCAGCGCTTCGCCGTTGCGCAGTTCCTGGCGGGCGATCCGTTTGAGGCGCTCGAGCAACGCCTTGTTCTGGGCGATGCCGCCAATGCTGGTGCGCTCATGGGTCAGCAAATACTTGGCGCAGGTCCAGCCCTGGTTTTCCTCGCCGACCAGGTTGCCCACCGGCACCTGTACGTTATCGAAGAACACTTCGTTGACTTCGTGTTCGCCGTCGAGGGTGATGATCGGGCGCACGGTAATGCCGGGGGTCTTCATGTCGATCAGCAGGAAGGAAATGCCCCGCTGCTGCCGCGCCTCGGGGTCGGTGCGCACCAGGCAGAACATCCAGTCGGCGAAATGCGCCAGGGTGGTCCAGGTCTTCTGGCCGTTGACCACATAGTGATCGCCCTCGCGCACGGCGCGGGTTTTCAATGACGACAGATCGGAGCCCGCGCCCGGCTCGGAGTAGCCCTGGCACCACCAGTCTTCACAGGTAAGAATTCGCGGCAGAAAGCGTGCCTGCTGCTCGGGCGTACCGAACTTGATGATCACCGGGGCGACCATTTTCAAGCCGAACGACGACACCTTGGGCGCACCGGCGGCGAAGCACTCCTCATCGAAAATATGCTTCTGCACGTCACTCCAGCCGGTGCCGCCGAACTCGACCGGCCAGGCCGGCGCCAACCAGCCTTGACGATTGAGCGTGCGCATCCATTGCACCTGGTGCTCTTTGCTCAAGCGCTTGCCCTGCACGATGCGCTGGGCGAACTCGCTCGGCAGGTGATCACGAAGAAACGCGCGCACATCCTCGCGAAATGCCAATTCGTCCGGCGTGAAATTTATGTCCATCAATCAACTCCAAAAAACGCTGGGGCGTGCACTCGTTCAAATACCGCAAAGCTCTCCTGCAGGAGCGAGCACGCTGGCGATGATCGCCAACGATAACGCTCGCAGCCTGACACTTTTTCGCGGGCAGTCTCGCGCCTGCAGAAGTACGGGATGTGGTTTTATTGGTCGAAGATGATCACCGACCGCGCCAGCTCGCCCCGGCGCAACTCGTCGAAGGCGTCGTTGATCTGCTCCAGCCGGATCCGCTGGGAAATCATTTCGTCGAGCTTGAGCTTGCCGGTCATGTAGAAATCCACCAGGCGCGGCATGTCGACCGGGAAGCGGTTGGACCCCATCAGCGAACCCTGGATGCGGCGTTCGTGCAGCAACTGCAACGGGTCCAGCTCGATTTTCAGGCCGGGCTTGAGCATCCCGATCACTGTGGCGGTGCCGCCCCGAGCGAGCATGGCGAAGGCTTGTTCGGCGGTCTGCTTGAGTCCGATGCATTCGAAGGCGTGGTGCACGCCACCGCGAGTGAGCTCCATCACCTGCTTGGCGGCATCACCGTCCTTGCCGTTGATCACGTCGGTGGCGCCGAACTGCCGGGCCAGTTCCAGCTTCGAATCAAGCATGTCGATAGCGATGATTCGCCCTGCCCCGGCCAGCGCCGCCCCGTTGATCGCGGCCAGCCCGATGCCGCCGCAGCCGATGACCGCCACGGTTTCACCCGGCCGCACTTTCGCGGTGTTGAACACCGCCCCGGTACCGGTGGTGACGGCGCAGCCCAGCAGCGCGGCGCGGTCCAGCGGCATGTCACGACGGATCGCCACGCAGGCGTTTTCGTGCACCAGCATCTGCTCGGCAAACCCCGACAGGTTGACGAATTGCGGCATCGGTTTTTGCACGTAGGTCAGGCGCGGTTCGTCGTCCTTGTCGCGCTTGGTTTCCGGCGACACGCAGCGGGCGAGGTGGCCGGTCACACAGTGCTCGCAGTGCCCGCAAAACACCGTCAGGCAGGTGACCACATGATCCCCCGGCTTGACCGAACGCACCTCGGAGCCGACCTGCTCGACCACGCCGGCCGCTTCGTGGCCCAGCACCAGCGGGCCGGGGTACGGGAACGAACCGTCGATCACGTGCAAGTCGGAATGGCAGACACCGACGGCTTTGGTACGGATCAGCACTTCACGCGGGCCCGGTTTGCTGATGCCCACCTCTTCAATGACCAGCGGGGCTCCAACCTGGTGGAATACGGCAGCTTTCATGGCAGTTCTCTCGAATGAAGTGGGGGTCAGGCCGGGTTGGCCGCGGTACGCAAAATGGCTTTGGCATGGCTGAAGGTACGGAAGCCGTCGATCCCGTGATAAGCGCCCATGCCGCTCTGACCGACACCGCCGAACGGCAGGCCTTCGGTGCTGGCATGGCTCAACACACCGTTGAGCGTCACGCCGCCGGAGCAGGTGCGCGTCAGCACTCGAGCCTCTTCGGTCGCATCATTGCCGAAGTAGTACAGGGCCAACGGACGTGGCCGGGCGTTGATCCACGTAATCACGTCGGTGATGCTGTCGTACGGTTTGACCGGCAGCAGCGGGCCGAAGATTTCGTCCTGCATCACGTGCAGGTCATCGCCAGGGTCCCGCAGCAGGGTCGGCACGATCTTGTTGCGCGGCGCGGCGCTGAAGTCCTCGTCGGCGGCATTGAGTTCGATCATCTCGACACCGGCTTCGCGTGCTTCGCTCAGGTAACCCTGCAAGCGTTCGAAATGACGGGTGTTGATAATCGAGGTGTATTCGGGATTGTCCTTCAAGGTCGGGAAGAACCCGGCGACCACGGCCCTGGCGACATTGATGAAAGCGTCCACCGACTCACGGGGCACGAACACGTAGTCGGGTGCGACGCACAATTGACCGCCGTTGAGCAGTTTGCCGATCACCGTCTTGGCCACCGCGTCCTTGAAATCGGCGCTACGGGAAATGATCGTTGGTGACTTGCCACCCAGCTCCAGGGTCACCGGCACCAGGTTTTCCGCCGCCGCACGCAGCACGTGCTTGCCGATGCTGGTGGCGCCGGTAAACAGCAAGTGGTCGAACGGCAGACTGCAAAATGCCTGACCGACGTCCGCGTCGCCAAGCACTACCGCCACTTCGTCTTCGGCATAGACCGAGCGGAGCAACCGGGCGATCAGCGCCGAGGTTTGCGGGGTGAATTCCGACGGTTTGATCATCACTCGGTTGCCCGCAGCCAAAGCACCGGCGAGGCCGCTGAACACCATGTAGCCCGGCACGTTCCACGCGGTGACGATGCCCACCACGCCGAGGGGCTGGTATTGAACCCAGGCTTCACCGGTTCGCGCCTGGCGCGGTTCAGGCCGCATCCATTCAGCCAGTTCGGCCTGGGTCTGCTTGAGTGTCGCCAGGGGCGACAGCACTTCGCTGCCCTTCGAGAAACCGGGGCTGCGGTGGCCGAAGTCAGCCGTCAGGGCGGCGATGATCTCTTGCTCATGGTTGACCAGCAGGCTGATCGCGCGCCCGAGCAATTCACAGCGTTGCTCAAGGGTCCAGGGGTCGCTGGCCAGGAAGGCCGCCCGCTGTTTGTCCAGGATCGTGCGGATGTCGGTGCTCGGTGAATGCTCGATGGCGCTCATCACTACCTCTCTTGTTGTTGTCAGGACGCGACCGCAATTGCGCAGCGCTGCGTGGGGTCTGCACGCATGGTTGATCATCGATTCGGTGGCGCCGCCACCCGGATCAGGTGGGTGGCGCTGTCAGGCGAGAATCCCCATTGCCTTGGCGCTATTGATGGCCTGGGTACGACGGCAGGCGCCGAGCTTGACGTTGATGTTCTTGGCGTGGGTTTTCACAGTGTTGACCGAAATGAACAGGCGACTGCCGACTTCACGCACCGACATGCCCTCGGCGAGCAACTTGAGTACCGACACCTCGCGGGGTGTCAGGCCGTCCTGGTAATCCGGCACCATCGAAACGCCCGCAGGCACCGGCCTGTCGCGGTCCCCCCCTTGCTCGCGGTTGACGATCCGCGCTTTTTGCAACGCGATCGACCGCTGGTAGCACACGTTGTCGATCTTGCCCCACTGCATGCGGCGCTCGGCCTCGTGCAATAGCAGATGGGCCTTTTCCGCGTCGCGGTTGCGCGAGGCAATCTCGGATAACAGCAGATAGGCGCTCAACACGAACGGCGCGCAGCCATCGCGGACCTGTAGCAGTCCGGCCTGCACGACCTGCTCGGCTTCGCCGGTGTGGCCCAGTTGCAACAGCAACTCACCGTGCAGAAACATCAAGCGGCCCAACAACGGATAAGGCTGGGACCGGCTGGCAGTCAGTTGATTGAGCTCGGTGCGCAACAATGAATGCGCCAGGCTCAGGCGGCCCTGCAGCATCATCAGGCGTACGCGATCGGTGTTGACCAGCACTTCGGCTTCACGGCTGCCCTGGCGGCGGGCCAGCTCCAGCGACTGGTCCAGCAGCGTTTGGGCCTCGTTGAGTTCGTTGCGGTTCATGGCCTCCCGCGCCAGCGTGCAATGGCACAACAACACCGATAGCCAATCCTGCGGCGTGAGGTCGTGCAGCGCCCCCTGGCAATGCAGCCGTGCCTGCTCGGCGTTGCCGCGCAACGCGCACAACGTGCCGTGCAAGGCTTGCCAGTTCGCCAGCAGACGCCGGTTTCGCTGTGGATCGGGCAACGGCAAGAAGTGGCCGAGACGTTGCAGGCAGGTTTCGGCTTCCTCCAGCCGTCCGCTGAACAACAGTGCCTTGGCGCACAGGTAAATCAGGCGCGAACTGCTTTGCAGCAGGTGCGGTTCAATACGCTCGCGCCAGTCCATGACTTTATTCAGGTGCCGCTCGCTGAGGATCCAGCTCAACCACAAGCGCTCCATGTAGTTGGCGGCGACTTCCGGCTGATCGGCACTCAGCGCTTGTTCGACTGCATCATCGACATGCCCCAGCACACTGAGCAGCTGGCAGGCGCGCAGGCGCAGGCGATTCAACGGCGCGCCACCCAGACGGTCCTGCAGGGCCTGCGCCACGGCAGGCAACACGCAGAACCAGCCGGGCTGATGGTCGATCGGCATGAGGAAGGCCTGGCTATCCAGGAGGCTCCTGAACACGCGGGCGCCTTGCTGCCCTTCCCAGAGTTGCTCGCAAAGATCGGCGCTGGCCTTGGACAAATGCGCGAGACCGAAAAGGACTTCGCGCTGTTCTTCGCTCAGGCGCGACAGCAGTTCCCGCTCCAGGTACTGACCCAGCAATGACGCAGGCAGTAAACGCACGCCGGCGCACCAACCGCCGGTGTTGTGCCACAGTCGCTCCCGGGAAGCGCTGTCGGTATCGGGAGCGAGCAGGCTGACCAACGATTCGAATTCATCAGGGCGCAGGGCCAGTTGCCGGGCGTCCAGCTCCAGCAGTTGACCGGTGAGCATCAGCTGCGGCAGGTTCCAGTCGGGGCGTTGGCGGCAGGTGACCAGGATGTGCAGATGGGCGTTCTGGAGCATGAGGAGTTGGTCGAACCAGTGGTTGAGGTCCGCCGGCATGTCGGTGGGCAGGTCATCGAAGACCAGGCAAAGCCTTGAATCGTCATTGTTTGGACCGGCCTCCTCGCGAACAGGCTCGCCCCCACAGGGGAATGCGATCAAATTCGGCAACGCTGGGCCCGTCACCCAGTCCCCTGAGCCAAGATATGTCAGCAATGCCTCAGGCGCGATGTCAGGCGCCAGCCCAAGTTCACTGGCGAGCCTTGAACTCAACCGCGGCAAAACCTGGGATTGTCCTTCAAGACTCAACCAAACCAGCCGCCCTACGTTCCCCACGTCCCGAAAATACTCCCGAAGCAACGCGGTTTTCCCATACCCGGCAGGCGCGCACAGCAGTTGCAGGCGGCGCTGCTCGCGCTGGAGTACGTCGCACAAATGCGGCCGTGGCACAAACATGGCGGACCTCGCTGATGGTGTATGACGCCATCATTGAGCGAGCCGGAGGTTGACGCCCCACCCGCATCAGGTGGTAGCGAGCGCAAAGTACAACGCCCTGCGAACAGGGCGTTATCCGAAGCTTCAGGATCGGTCAGCGAATACCGGCGTTGCGCAGCGCCGACGGGGTAAAGTCCGTCATCTTCGCGGTCATGCCGTAAGTGGTGGCATGCTTGGACTGGTTGGTCATCGCCAGCACGTTGTAGCGACCGGCGATCAAGTCATAAATCCCGAGCATGGCGAAGTTGGGCGCGCCGCGTTCGTAATCGTTGATTGCATAACCTTCGGCCACCCGCCAGAGCTGGCCGCGACCGTCATAGTGATCGACCTCGGCCAGTTGCCAGGTGTCCTCGTCGAAGTACATGTCACGCTTGGCGTACACGTGCCGCTGACCCGGCTTGAGGGTCGCTTCGACATGCCAGACCCGGTGCAGCTCGTAGCGGGTCAGGTCCTGGTTGATATGACCGGGCTTGATGATGTCGTCGTATTTCACTTTCGGCGACTGCAACCGGTAGTTGTTGTACGGAATGTACAGCTCCTTTTTGCCCACCAGTTTCCAGTCATAGCGATCCGGAGCACCGTTCATCATGTCGGTGTTGTCGGCGGTACGCATGCCGTCGGAGCCGTTGCCCGGACCGTCGTAGGCTACCTGCGGTGCCCGCCGCACGCGACGCTGGCCGGCGTTGTAGACCCACGCCAGGCGCGGTTCCTTGACCTGGTCGATGGTCTCGTGGATCAGGATCACACTGCCAGCCATGCGCGAGGGCGCGGTGATTTCCTGTTTGTAGTAATACAGAACGTTGTCGCCCTGCCCGCCCTCGATGCCTTCCATCAACTGCGGGAAGGCCAGCTTGTCGTCGTACTCGACGATGGAATACGAGCCATTGGTTTGCGGCGCCGCTTGCGCGGCCTGGCGCTCCATGTTGCCGCCGCGATAACGGTTGGTGTGGTTCCAGTACACCTCGACACCGTTCTTGGGAATCGGAAACGGGTAGTAACGGGTTTGCGTGAAGTTCACCAGGCCGTTGCCGTCGGGCGTCAGCTCGGTGGTCACCGCGCTTTTTTTCGCGATGTCGTAGATATTCTGCGGCGACGCGGCGGTGCGCTGAGTCTTGTACACCGGGATCCGGTAGCTGTCCGGATAGCGCTTGAACATCGCCAGCTGCCCCGGCGTCAGCTTGTCCTTGTACTGCTCGGCGTTGGCGGCTGTGATGACCACCTGCGGTTTCTCGTCGGCGAACGGATCACCGAGAAAGCCGTTTTCCAGCGGCGCCGCGCCGGGTTTCAGACCTCCGGTCCAGGCGGGAATGCTACCGCTGGCATTGCCCTCTTTCTGAGCGCCCAACGGGGTCAGCGTCGTGCCCAGCTGAGCAGCCTCCTGGGGCGTAACCGCGGCCATGACGCCGCTGGCCAGCAGCGACAGACTCAGTGCGCCAGCGCGCAGAATGAAACATGCGTTCATATGAAAGTACCTCTGGCAGGGTTGCATCAGAAATTCACGCCGAAGCTGAGCGCAACGTAGTCGCGGTCGACGTTGGTGTTGAAATCGCCACCGAAGTAATTGGTGTAACTCAGGCTGGCGGTGTAGGTGTTCAGGTAATCGGCGTCGAGCCCCAGGCTGACCGCCTTGGACCCTTCATCGAAGTTCGGGCCGTAACCGGACACGTCATGGGACCAGGCGATGTTCGGCGACAGGTTGATGCCGGCGATCACGTTCTGGTAATCCAGCTTGCCGCGCACGCGATAGCCCCAGCTGTTGCTGGTGTAGAAGCCATCGTCGTTGCACTCCTGCGCAGGGTTGCTGGCGGACGCGGTACCTGGCGCGGTGCCTCGGCAGGTCGCCGCGCCGACGACGCCTGGCAGTTCACCCGAGCCGAACGCCGGGCTGCGACCGAAACGCAGGTCGGAACCGTCGGCCTTGCCCAGGCCATTGATGTGGTTGTAACCCACCTCGCCGACCACGGTCAGGCGACTGGCGCCGAGCACCTGATCGAAAAACTGCGTGGCCGTCACCTGTGCCTGGGTTACCGGCATGCGCTTATAGCCGTTCACCTCGGCACCGAGCGTGCGCCCGGCAAAACCGGTGGTGATCAGCGGCGACGTCGCACCGAAGGTCGCGGCGGACAGCAGGTCGGCGGTGTTCAGTTGCAGCGGCATGTTCGGCCGGTAGCTGACCTCCCCGCCCAGGGACACGCCCGAAACGTTGGTCTGGAAGCTCAGGCCATACAGGCGAATATCCTCCGGGTAATCGATGAAGTAACTCGTGCTGCGTGCCGAGGCCACGCCACCCGCCGCGCTGGTCATCTGATTGATGCTCAGGTACGGATTGCGGCTGTGATAGTTCATCGCGTAGGCGCCGAATTCGGTGTCGTTCATCTCCGGAACGTACCAGCGCAGGGCCAGGCCATACTGACCGCTGTCCCGCGCATCGTTGTCTTTCAGGCGCGGAATGAAAGCGTCGTCCCTTCCCGCCGCGATGGCGGCAAGGCTGCCGGTGTTGCTGGCCGCCCCTGGCGGCAGGTCGAGGCCGGCAATGACCAGGCGGTCGTTACAGCCTTGGGGCACACCGTCGCTGCCAAAAAACGTGCCGCAGTTATCGACCACCGATTTATCCCACTCCAGCTGATAAAACGCCTCGGCGGTGATGTTGTCGGCAAGGCCCTGGGACACGTAGAGCAAGTTGACCGGAATCAGGCCTTCTTTCACTTCCGCGCCTGGACGGCGAAGCGCCGCGACGTCGATCGGGTTGATGCTGTTGATCGAGTTGCCGATGAACGTACTTTCGCCCCAGCTCACCACTTGCTTGCCGAGCCGCACGTTGCCGACCTGATCGCCGATCGTGTAGTTGTGGTAGACGAAGCTGTCGAGGAACATCGCCCCCGACGACTTGGCCGCGCGATCACGCCCGCTGTCGTCGATGTCGTAGAAGGGACGGCTCTCGTCCATCAGTTCGAAGTCGTACCAGTACTTGCCGCGCACAAAGGCGCCGCTGTCGCCGTACTTCAATTCCAGGTCGTGCACACCCTTGAAGATCTTCGAGAACGTTTCGCCCTTCTTGAAGTTCAGGCGGTTGTCGTCCGTGGTCCGGGACGCGGACTTGCCACCGCTGACGCCTTGCGAGTTGAAGTTGGAAATGAAGGTCTTGTCCGGGTCGGCCGCCGACCAACTGGCACCGATGGACAACGACGAATCGAACTTCCCCTGAATCTCCCCGATGTTGAAATCAACAGCGTGAGCCTGCTGGCTCGCGCAAGTGGCAACCATTACAGCTACGGCCAGCAGACTTGGCTGGAAGACTCCGCGCATTGTTGTTTTTGTCATGCGGTTTCTCCGGTTAAGGATGACGTGGTGAGCCCTCATGCTAGCGAGGCGCCCCTGAGGTCCTGACACCCGAATGGGTGATTTGGATGAAGTGTTTTCCTGAGATTTTTCTACCGCGTAACGCCCGTTTTGAGCGGCGTTCAGCGAGCGTTACTGTCGGTGACATTCAGCCGGTAAACGCCGCCGGACGCTTCTCGATGAACGCCGCCACGGCCTCGTGGTGATCGGCGGTCTGGTGCGACAGCACCTGAAACGACGCGGACATTTCCAGCAGCGTGTCGAGCCGGGTGTGCATGCCTTCGCGCATCAACCGCTTGGCCAGCCGCACCGCGTGCGGCGGGTTGGCCGCAATCGCCGTGGCGATTTCACGGGCTGCGTCCAGCAATCGGTCGGCGGGTACGACGCGGGACACCAGGTTCCATTCCGCGGCCTGGCGCGCATCGATCATTTGTCCGGTCAGGGTCAGCTCGCTGGCGCGAGACATGCCGATGATCCGCGGCAACAACCACGCACCGCCGTCCCCCGGAATGATCCCCAACTTGACGAAACTCTCGGCGAACTTGGCCTGCTCCGACGCGACGCGTATGTCGCACATGCACGCCAGGTCGAGGCCGGCACCGATGGCGGCACCGTTGACCGCGGCAATCACTGGCACTTCGAGGTTGAACAACGCCAGGGGCAAGCGCTGAATGCCCGTGCGGTATTCCTGCCGCAACTCCATGCCCGACATTCGCGCGTAGCGGTCCATGTCGCGCACGTTGCCACCGGAGCAAAACGCAGTGCCGGCGCCTGTGATAATCACCGCGCGCACACTGCTGTCGCGTTCGATCCGTTCGATGGCGTCGAGGAACTCCGGCACCGCGCTGTTGCCGGTCAGGGGGTTGCGGCGTTCGGGGTCATTCATGGTCAGGGTGACGACATGACCGTGCTGCTCGTACTGCAAAAATGGGCTCATGGCAGAGGTCCTTAAGCGGATTGGATGACGTGGCGAGCGAACTCGCTGACGGTGACGCCGGGCTGCGCCAGGAATGCCTGGCCGACGATGCCGTTCCACCAGGTTTCCGAGCCTTCGCTGACGCGCCACTCGTGCAGGCGGCGGGTGAACAGTTGCAAGTCGAGCTCTTCGGTCACGCCGATGGCACCGAACAACGCGTGGGCGGTAGCGGCCACTGACGGCACCGCCAGGCTGGCGCGCGCCTTGGCGACGGCGGTGGGAATCAATTGCGGGACCGGATGCTCGCCGGCGAAGGCTGACTCCGCGGCGATTCGCGACGCGGCCACCTGCTCGGCCATCACGCTGAGCTGATGCTGGACCGCCTGGAATTTGCCGATGGGCCGGCCGAACTGAACACGGTCATTGCAGTACTCAAGCGTCATGTCGAGTACCTGCTCCATGGCACCGGCGATGGCCGCGGCATGAATGGCCGCGCTGAACAGCCGAACCTCCTCACCGTTGCCGCCCAGCGATTGGCCAAGGTTGTCCGGCGACCAATGCAACGTGGCGCACTGACTGGCATGAACACCGTCGGGCTGACGTCGTGCCTGACTGCAATCGAGCAGCAGCAACTCGCCGTCGAGGTTGACCAGGGCAAAATCAGCGAGCATGCCGTAGGCCAGTCGCGGTACGCACAGGCTGCCATCGGTTTCACGATAAGCGCAGCCGGACAGGGTCAGCATGCCGGCCGGTGGCGCGTACGGGCAGTCGCGCATCAGGGCCCGGGCGGCGATGCTCTGGGCGGCCGGAACCGGCAGCGCATGGCGACCGAAGGCGAGGAAAATCGGGAACAGCGCGGCCATCCCCAGGCCCGCGCCGTCGGCCACTTCCGGGGTCAACAGCTCCAAGAAGCCGCCCTCTTCCAGCGCGCGCCACAGCGTCCCGGCGCCGTCGCCGTTTTCCACTGCGCGGACCACGTCCGGTGTGCACAGGTCAATCAGAATTTTTTCTATGGCTTCAGTGAACATCTCGATGCTTCCTATTCGATATCAACGCAGGCCAAGGCCGCGGGCGATCATGCCGCGCAAAATTTCCCGGGTGCCGCCACGCAACGAGAAGGTCGGCGCGACCTGGCTCAGGTACGCGACGGTGCGGTACAGCTCAGCGTCCATCGGCGCCTGCGGATCGGCGCTGATCGACGCGGCAATCGCTGCGGGGATCGCTTGCTCGAATTCAGTGCCGATGTCCTTGACCAGCGCGGCCTCGACCACCGGGCTTTCACCCCGGGCGAGCAAGGCGGTCAACGCCAGCGAAAGGGTGCGCAGGCTGGTGAGCTGGGTGAGGAAACTGCCCAGCAACGCCGCTTCGGCGGCAGTGGCACCGTTGCGGCGCAAGGTGTCGGCCCACAGATCGAGCAGCACCACGCTGGAGTAGAAACGCTCCGGCCCGCTGCGCTCGAACGCCAGCTCGGCGTTCACCTGTTTCCAGCCACTGCCCTCCTCGCCCACCAGCGCGTCGTCGCCCAGCAACACGTCGTCGAAGGCCACTTCGGAGAAATGCGCATCACCGGCGAGATCAACGATCGGTCGCACGCTGATACCCGGTTGCTTGAGATCGATGATGAATTGCGACAGGCCGTTCTGACGGTCCTCGGGAACGCCACTGGTACGCACCAGTGCGATCATGTAATCGGCGTGATGGGCGTTGGTGGTCCAGACCTTGCGGCCGCTCAAGCGCCATCCACCTTCACAGCGGGTCGCACGACTGCGCACGCTGGCCAGGTCGGAACCGGCGTTCGGCTCACTCATGCCGATGCAGAAAAAAGCGCGCCCGGCGCAGATGCGCGGCAGGTAGAAATCCTTCTGCGCGTCGCTGCCGAACTTGAGGATCAGCGGACCGCTCTGGCGATCGGCGATCCAATGCGCAGCCACCGGGGCACCGGCCGAGAGCAGTTCCTCGACCAGTACGAAGCGGCTGAACGCATCCAGCCCGGCGCCACCGTAGGCGTGCGGCAACGTCAGGCCGACCCAGCCGCGCCGGGCCAGGTTGCGACTGAAACCGGCGTCGAATCCGGTCCAGCTGCGCGCCCGCACATCGGCTGCAACCGTCGGCAGATGCTCGGCGAGAAAGCCCCGGACCTCTGCACGAAAGGCTTCCGCGTGGTCGGGCAATGCGGTCAGGCGAAACGCATCGAGCAGGCTGCTCACCGGGCACCCCCGTTGGCCTTTCCGTACAGCGTGATCACGCAGGCACCGCCCAGACCGAGGTTGTGCGCCATGGCCAGGCGCGCGCCGTCGACCTGGCGCTGATCGGCATTGCCGCGCAGTTGCTGGGTCAACTCGTAGCACTGCGCCAGCCCGGTGGCGCCCAGTGGATGCCCCTTGGACAGCAAGCCACCCGATGGGTTGATCACGATTTGCCCGCCATAGGTATTGTCGCCGTCCATCACGAATTTCTCGGCGCCGCCCTCCGGGCAGAAGCCCAGCGACTCGTAGCAGATCACTTCGTTTTGCGCGAAGCAGTCGTGCAATTCGCAAACGTCGATGTCTTGCGGACCGACGCCGGCCTTTTCGTAGACCTGACGCACCGCCGCGTGAGTCATGTGCGTGCCGACCCAGTCGAGCATCGACGGTTGTTCGAAGTTGAAGGATTCCGGGGTGTCGGTGGTCATCGCCTGGGCAATGATTTCCACATCACGGCGCAGACCATGCTTTTTCGCAAACCGCTCGGAAACGAGGATCGCCGCAGCGCCGCCACAGGTTGGCGGGCACGCCATCAAACGGGTCAACACCCCTGGCAGAATGACCGGGTCATTCATCACGTCTTCGACGCTAAGCACCTTGCGAAAAAGCGCCAGCGGGTTGTTGGCTGCATGACGGCTGGCCTTGGCGCGCACCGCGGCGAAGGTTTCCATCCTGGCGCCGTACTTCTGCAAGTACTCGCGTCCCGCGCCACCGAACGTACGGATGGCTTGCGGCATGCCATCCATGTCGGCGGTGAGGCCGCGCAGGATCGGCAGGAAACGCTCGCGGGTCGGCGGGCGATCATCCCAATGGGATTTCAGCGCACCGGCCTGCATCTGTTCGAAACCCACCGCCAATACGCAATCGGCAGAGCCGGATTCGATGGCCTTGCGCGCCAGGTACAACGCGGTGGAACCGGTGGAGCAGTTGTTGTTGACGTTGACCACCGGAATCCCGGTCATGCCAACTTCGTAGAGCACGGTCTGGCCGCAGGTGGAGTCGCCGTAGACGTAGCCGGCGTAGGCTTCCTGCACAAGGTGGTAGTCGATCCCGGCATCGGCCAGGGCGCGGCGCACCGCTTCGGCGCCCATCTGCACGTAGGTCGGGCTGTCGCTGGGCTTGCGGAACGGGATCATGCCGACGCCGGCAACCAGTACTTTTTCGCTCATGGTGTCACCTGAAAAAATGCGTGGAAAAGGATCACAACTGGCGCGCGATCAGCTCGCGCAACACTTCACTGGTGCCACCGAAAATCCGCGTCACGCGCATGTCGACGAAGGCCCGGGCAATCGGGTACTCGAGCATGTAGCCGTAGCCACCGTGCAGCTGGACCATGTCATCGATGCACCTGCACAGGGTTTCGGTGGCGAAGAGTTTGGCGATGGCCGACTCCTGCACGGTCAGGCGCCGGCGCATGTGTTCGCCGATGTAGTGATCCACCGTCAGGCGCACGGCGGTGGCCTGGGCCTTGATGTCGGCGAGCTTGAATTTGGTGTTCTGGAAGTCCCAGACGGTCTGGTTGAAGGCCTTGCGGTCCTTGACGTACTCGACGGTCTGCTCGAGCAAGCGTTCAAGTTTGGCGGCGCTGTACAGGGCAATGACCAGACGCTCTTGCGGCAACTCTTCCATCAAGTGCATGAAGCCTTTGTTCTCTTCCCCAAGCAGGTTGCCCACCGGCACGCGCACGTTGTCGAAGAACAGTTCAGCGGTGTCGGCGGCATGCTGGCCGACCTTTTCCAGCTTGCGCCCGCGACGGAAGCCTTCACGGTCGCACTCGACTACGATCAGGCTGCATCCCTTGGCGCCGGCGCCCGGATCGGTCTTGCACACCACCACGACCATGTCGCAGGTCAGGCCGTTGCTGATGAAGGTCTTGCTGCCGTTAATCACCCATTCGTCACCGTCACGCACAGCGGTGGTGCGGATGGCCTTGAGGTCGGAGCCGGTACCAGGCTCGGTCATGGCCACGGCAAGCACGGTTTCACCGGCGCAGATTTTCGGCAGCCATTTCTGCTTTTGCTCTTCGGTGCCCAGACGCACGATGTACGGCGCGACGATGTCGGAATGCACCCCCAGGCTCCAGCCCGAGACACCGGAACGGTAAAGCTCCTCGATCAACACCGCCGAATGCCCGAAGTCCCCGCCACCGCCGCCGTATTCGGTAGGCACGGTGAGGCACAGCAGGTTGTGGCGACCGGCCTTGAGCCAGGTTTCCCGGTCCACCTGCCCGGCCTCGTCCCACTGCGCCTGCTTCGGCAGGCATTCACGCTCAAAGAAACGCCGCGCGGTTTCACGCAGCATTTCGTGGTCTTCACGGTAGACGGTACGGTTGATATGCATCGGGATCTCCAGTGGATGCCAGGCAGGCGTGCGCCCGGTTCGTGGGATCAATGTAGTGATGGGGGGTGGGTCATGAAGCCACCCGGATCGGGTAGCGAAAATCGAAGTCCGAAACAGCCCTCTGTAGGAACTGGCGTGCCAGCGATGAGGGCCTCAGGCATGGCGGTGAATGTAAGGACGCCTTCGCGAGCAAGCCCGCTCCCACCGTTTTCGGCGTGCACGCATTTTCACGAACGACACAGCACCGGTGGGAGCATGGCTTGCCCGCGAAGAGGCCCGCACAGTCAACATCATTGGTGACTGACACACCGCCTTCGCGAGCAAGCCCGCTCCCACCGGGTTTGTATATGTAGTCAGGCGTGGGGTTTACGCAGCTCGCGCTTGAGAACCTTGCCAGCCGCCGAGAGCGGTAAGGTGTCGCGAAATTCGATGCTCTTCGGGCATTTGTAGCCGGCGATGAAGTCGCGGCAGTACGCGCGCAATTGCGCTTCATCGACCTCGGCGCCGGGCTTGAGCACCACCACCGCATGCACCGCTTCGCCCCACTGTTCATGGGGGATGCCGATCACCGCCGCCAATGCCACCGCCGGGTGGCGGGCGAGGACGTTTTCGACTTCGGCGGAGTAAACGTTCTCGCCACCGCTGACAATCATGTCCTTGAGACGGTCGACGATGAACAGGTAACCCTTTTCATCCATGTAGGCGCCGTCGCCGGTGTACAGCCAGCCATTACGCAGCGCCCTGGCCGTCTCCTCGGGTTTGTTCCAGTAGCCAAGCATGATGTTCGCCCCGCGCACGATGATCTCGCCCACCGTGCCACGCGGCACTTCATTGCCTTGCGGATCGACGATCTTCACGTTGACCCCCAGGCCGCCGCGCCCCACCGAACGCGACAACCCGCTGATGCGCGCTTCGGGTGTGTGATTCCACGGCAGGTTGCTCGACACCACCGGGCACGCCTCGGTCAAGCCATAGGAATGGGACAGCTCGATCTCCGGAAGCCGCGCGAGCACCTGCTCGACCATTTCGCCGGCACTGGGCGATGCACCGTAAGTCAGGCGTCTGAGGCTGCCGAGGTCATAGGTTTCGAAATCGGGATGGGCCAACAATGCAAGGATCATGGTTGGCACCAGCAGCGTCTCGGTCACCCGCTCGCGCTCGATCACCCGCAACACGGCTTGCGCATCGAAGCCCGATACCAGCACATGGCTCTCGCCGGCCAGAAACTGGATCAACGCCCGCGCCATGCCAGCGATATGAAACAGCGGCGCGACATGCAGCAGCAGGCCATTGCGTACCGGCGGCATATCGACCATGCGCGGCATGCACGCCGACCACAGATTCAAATGCGACTGCATGACGCCCTTGGGAAAACCGGTGGTACCACCGGTATACATGATGCAGGCGAGGTCATCGCCGCCGCGTCCGGCGTCCTCGATCGGCGTCGCATGGGCGATCAGTTGCTCGTAACCAAGCATGCCCACCGGCACCTCGCCGTCCCCGGCGTAAATGAATCGCGGCACCTGGCGGGCGGTTTTGCGGATGCCTTCGGCCAGCCCCGCGAAGTGTTCATCGACTATCAGGATGCCGGTTGAACAATCGTCCAGGGAGTAGACAATCTCGGGCACGCTCCAGCGGGTGTTGACCGGGTTGAGCACCCCGCCGCCCCACCACACGCCCATGATGTATTCCAGGTAGCGATCGGAGTTCAGCGCCAGCATGCCGACCCGATCCCCCGCGGCCATGCCCAGGTTTTGCAGGGCACCTGCCAGGCGCCCGACGCGATCACCAAACTGGCGATAGCTCTGACGGCGGTCACCGAAGATCGTCGCGAGATGGTCAGGGTCCTGTTGCAAGGTCCGTTGCAGGCATTGAGTCAGGTACATGGCGTCTTGCCTTTCCAGGTGGTGAAGACACCGTTGGCCCGCAACACCAGGCGCGCGCCCACCTTCAACAGGCAACTGGCGTTGATGAATGTGCCACCGTTCTTCAGCACCTCGACATGCGCCTCCAGCCAGTCGCCTTCGCGCACCGGGCCGATGTAATCGATGTTCAGATTGACCGTCAGCGCCACTGTCTGCGACTTCGACTGGCGCCGCAAAATGACCCCGAAGGCGCTGTCCGCAACCGTGGCGAGAAAGCCGCCATGGGCGATGTGCACGTAATTGAGATGATGCGCCTGGAGGCGCACCGCCAGGATCGGCTGCTCATCGTGGACAAAAAATTCACCGCAGTTGCGCAAGAAGCCCGAGCGTTTTTCCAGTGCCGTGAAGCCCTCGGGAATCGTCACGCTGCCGTTCAACGAAGACATCAGCTCACTCCCCGGTCCTTGCCGGCCCAGAACGGCTCGCGCAGGTCGCGCTTGAGCACCTTGCCCGCGCCGGACAGCGGCAGGGCCGGACGGAACTCGACGGTCTTCGGGGTCTTGTAGCCTGCAATCTGTCGGCGGCAGTGTTCAATGATCTCCGTGCCCTCGGCTTCAGTGCCGGGTTTGAGCACGATCACCGCGTGCACCGCTTCGCCCCACTGCCCGCAGGGAATGCCGATCACCGCACACGCCGCAACGGCCGGATGACTGGATATCGCGCTCTCGACCTCGCCCGAGTAAACGTTCTCGCCACCGCTGACGATCATGTCCTTGAAACGGTCGACGATGTACAGGTAACCGTCCTCGTCCATATAGGCACCGTCGCCGGTGTGCATCCAGCCGCCGCGCAGGGCCTGGGCGGTTTCCTCGGGTTTGTTCCAGTAGCCGAGCATGATGTTCGGGCCCCGGACCAGCACCTCGCCGACCATACCGCGTGGGACTTCGTTGTCGTGTTCGTCGACGATGCGCACCGTCACCCCGAGCCCCGGCCGCCCGGCCGAACGCAAGCGGCCATTGGCGATGCCCTCGGCGCTGTGGTTTTGCGGACCGTTGGCGGAAATCGGCGGCGCGGCTTCGGTCATGCCGTAGCCCTGGGTGAACTCGACGTTCGGCAGGGCCTTCAACGCCAGCTCCAGCAACGGCACGGCAATCGGCGAGGCGCCGTAAGTCAGGCTGCGCAGGCAGCTCAGGTCATGCTGGGCAAACATCGGATGCATGATCAGCGCCTGCAACATGGTCGGCACGATCAGGATGTCGGTGATCCGCTCGCGTTCTATGGTTTGCATCACGTCCAGCGCGTCGAAGGCCGGGACGAAGATGCTCGGCAGGCCGAGCAATGAGATCAGGATCACCCGCGACAGCGCCGCCAGGTGAAACATCGGGGCGATCTGCAGCGTCAGCGCATCCGCTGGCACCGGCACATCCGCCGCCCGTGCCACGGCCGCCGACCACAGGTTCATGTGCGACTGCATCACGCCTTTCGGCCGCCCGGTGGTGCCGCCGGTGTACATGATGCTGGCCAGATCGTCGCCCCCCCGGAAAGCGTCATCGACCGGTGCGGCATCGCCGATCAACTGCTCGTAGGACAGCATGCCGTCCGGGGCCGGACCGTCGCCGACGTGGATCAGCAGCGGGCGCACCCTGGCGCTGCTGGCGATCGCTTCGGCCATGGGCAGGAAGGTGTCATCGATCATCAGGATGCGCGTGTCGCAATCGTCCAGCGAGTAGACGATTTCCGGAACACTCCAGCGGATGTTCACCGGATTGACCACGCCACCGCCCCACCAGGTGGCCAGGAAATACTCGAGGAAGCGGTCGGAATTCAGCCCGAGCAGGCCGACCCGATCGCCGGTCTGCATGCCCAGGTTCTGCAAGGCGCCGGCGAGCCGCGCGACCCGGTCGGCCAGTTCGGCATAGGTACGACGACGGTCGCGGAACACCGTCGCCAGGGCATGGGGTCGTTGCTGCAGGACGCGGTGCAGTCCCTGGGTCAGATACATGGAGCTCTCCTGTGAATTATTGTTGTCAGGTGGGGTGCAGCGTCAGGCACCGGTGTATCTGGGTGTGCGTTGCTCGGCCTGCGCCAGGCGCCCTTCGGCGTGATCCGCGCTGTCGCGCAGCAACCCCCAGTGCAGGTGGGCCTGGATCACGAAATCCCGGGGCGTCAGGTGAGCGGTCTGCACCGCCAGTTGCTTGATCGACTGCACGGCCAGCGGGCCATTGGCGGCAATCCGTTCCGCCAGGGTCAGGGCCGCCGCCAGCAACCGGTCCTGGGGCAACAAGTCGATGATCAGTCCGATGCGCAAGGCTTCCTGGGCGCTGATCGGCTCACCGGTCAGGGCCATTTTCATCGCGTGGGCGGCAGGCACCGCGCGCAGCAGGTATTGCACGCCGCCTGCTGCCGGAAGCGTCGCGTCGCGTACCTCCGGCAGAGCGAAGGTGGCGTTGGCCGTGGCGATACGCAGGTCGCATTGCAACGCCAGTTCAAGACCGGCGCCCAGGCATGCACCGTTGATCGCGGCGATCACCGGTTTCCAGATGTCCAGATCGCTAAGGTCGAACAGCCGTGCATAGCCACCCTCCTCGGCTTCGGTCTCGCGGCTTTTCAGCGCCCCGGCGACGAAACCGACCGGCGCGCGCGCCGGCTCCCGCAGGCTCGCACCACTGCAGAAGGCGCGATCACCAGCACCGGTGAGCACGATGACCCGCACTTGTTCGTCGTCCTGGCAGGCCACCAGCGTTTTGCGCAGGTGCATCAGGTCGCTGACGCTCAGCGCATTGTTCGCTGCTTGTGCATCGAGCGTGATGAATGCCACGTGCTCGACGATCTTGAACTGAATGGCCATGGACTGACTCCTGCGCGCCGGAATTTCTAAGAGGTTGTTATGGATGACGCTCAGGCCATGAAGCCCAGGCCCAGTTCACGCAGACGCTCGATGGCCAACGTGTCGAAGCCCCAATCGCGCAGCGCTGCGTCGCCCTGTTCCCCACGCTGCGGTGCCGGTCGCGGCTGGGCCGAGGGGGTGTTGAGAAACCGTGGCGCCGGCACTGGCTGAACCACGCCATCGACTTCGATGAAGCTGCCACGCGCCACGCTATGGGGATGTTTGGCGGCTTCGGCCAAACCCAGCACCGGCACGACACAGGCGTCGCTGCCAGCGAAGGCCTCGGCCCATTGCGTACGGGTGCGACTGCGGAAGGCTGTGGTCAATGCTTCACGCAAGCGCGGCCAACCGGCCCGGTCGTGTTGACGCGGAAGATCGGCACCGGTCAGCCCGAGGATTTCCAGCATCTCGGCGTAAAAACGCGACTCGATCGGCCCGATCGACATGTGCTGGCCATCGAGGGTTTCGTAGGTGTCATACCACGGTGCGCCGCCGTCCAGCAGGTTGCTCCCGCGTTGCTCAGTCCAGTGCCCGCCCGCCAGCAGGCCCCAGATCACCGAACCCAACTGCGCGGCCCCCTCGGTCATGGCGGCATCGACCACCTGCCCCGCGCCGCCACGCTGCACGTTGAGCAACGCCGCCAGGACGCCCATCGCCAGCAACATGCCGCCACCGCCGTAATCGCCCACCAGGTTGAGCGGCGGCACCGGGCGCCCGCCGGCCGGACCGATAGCGGACAACACACCGGACAAAGCGATGTAATTCAAGTCATGGCCGGCGCGATCCGCCATCGGCCCGGTCTGCCCCCAGCCGGTCATGCGCGCATACACCAGTCGCGGGTTGCGCGCCAACGTGACATCCGGCCCGAGGCCAAGGCGCTCCATGGTGCCGGGGCGAAAGCCTTCGATCAGCACATCGGCACGTTCGATCAATTCCAGCGCGGCGGCGACGCTTTCCGGGCGTTTCAGGTCCAGGGTGACCGAGCGCCGATTGCGCCCGGTCACGTCGGCGCGCTTGCCTTCGAACTTCGGTCCGAGGTCGCTCGCCGCCACCGGTCGGTCGATCCGCACCACGTCGGCGCCCATGTCGGCCAGCAGCATCGTGCCAAAAGGCGCCGGGCCGATTGCCTCAAACTCCACCACTCGAATGCCGCTCAGTACGCCCATCGATACCGCTCCACTGTTATGACGGGGCACCAGCAGCACCCCTATTTTTGTGCCATCCAGTAGACCAATCCCCATTCAGCCAACCACCACCCGCATCGGGTGGCGGATGCCAAACACAGGGCCATGTCATGCAGGCTGTGCGTTACACTCCGATGGATTGAATGCATTTACATAACAAAAAGATTCGGACAGCCCCATGGACAAACCCCGCAAGCCCAGTGCCTCGGACACGCCCGCCAGTCAGGTCTTGCAGCCGGCACAGTCACCGGTGGTCAGCAGCAAACTGATACCGCCGCGCAGTGCCGGGCGGCTGATCTCCCGCGAACGGCTGCAGGAGCAAATGCTCAAGGCACGTCGCCAGCGCTGTATCGTGCTCAAGGGCCCGGCGGGTTGCGGCAAGACCTCGACGCTGATCGCCTGGCGTCAGGCGCTGTTGCCGCTGGGCTTCGATGTCGCCTGGCTGACGCTGTCGGCGGACGACAACGAACTGACGCGGTTCATGGACTATTTGCTGGCCAGCCTGGGGCAAATCGATCCGGCCCTGGTGCATGAGGCGACCCAGCTGGAAGGTCGCGGCATCGACAGTGAAGCGGTGGAACGCACCGTGATCACGCTGGTGCGCAGCATCGCCAACCGTGGCCGGGAGCTGGTGCTGGTGCTCGACGACCTGCATCACCTGACCGACGTCGGCATTCATCAGGCCCTGCAATGGTTGATCGACTACGCGCCGGTCAATCTGCACCTGGCATTGGTGTCGCGCAGCGCCGTACCGCTGTCGCTGGCGCGGTTGCGCAGCCAGGAGCTGGTGCTGGAACTGAATCTGCGGGACTTGCGTTTCACCCCGGCCGAGTCCGAACAGTTTCTCAAGGCACAGCTGGGCGAGATCAGCGCTCGCGACGCCAAACTGATGCACGAGCTGACTGACGGCTGGGTCGCCGGGCTGCAACTGCTGGCGGTCAGCCGCAAGAAAAACCGCCCGAGCGCCACGGCGTCCGACCAGACTCAGGTGCGCGACGATCAAGCATTCGCCAGGTTTTTTGAAGTCGAGGTGCTGTCCCATCTGTCACCGACGGACCTCGACCTGATGCTGCTCATGGCCGTCTGTAACCGTTTTTGCGCCTCTTTGTGCGCAGCCCTCAGTGGCAATCCGGACGCGATCCGCGAAGCCAATGCCCTGCTCGCGCGCCTGGAACGGGACAACCTGTTCCTGATCCCGGTGGACAGTGCCGGCCGTGAAACCTGGTATCGCCTGCACCCGTTGCTGCGGGAAACCCTGCTCAAATATTTCGATTCGCGCAGCAAGACCGAACAACAGATTGTGCACTCACGCGCATGGGCATGGTTCCGCGACCATCAGCACCTGGATGAGGCGGTGCACCATGCGGTAATGGCCGGCAACCCGAACGCCGCGGCCGATCTGGTCGAGCAGCATGCCGAGGCCCTGTATGCCCACGGCGACCTGCGAATGCTGATCGAGCTGGTCCGGCTGCTGCCGCTCGAGCAGGTGCAGGCGCGGGTGAAACTGCGCATTCTCAAGGCCCGGATGCAGCTCTATGGGCGGGATTTCAATGCCTGCACCCTGAGCCTCGATCAACTGTTCAATGATGTGCCGGAACAGGACGTCCACGACCGTTTCATGATCGCGTTGCTGCGGGCCTCCCTCGCCTTGCAACGGGATGACACCGAAGCGGCGATGACGGTCCTGCCGCAATTGCTCAGCCCGCCGCCCGGCAGCAACAGCGTTGCCATCGGTTCCTGCGCGAACATTCTGTCCTGGCTCTACATGCACCGGGGCGAATACGAAAAGGCCCGTCAGGTGCAACTCGATCGCCCGGCATTGCTGATCAACGGTGAACCGCTGCTCGGAACCACGGCCGGCAGTCTTCAGGGGCGCTGCATGATTGGCCTGAGCCATGCCCTCGAAGGCCAGATGAAGCAGGCGGAACGGGTTTACCGGGATGTAATGCATGAAGCCGCGCACTGCGGCAAGGCCGGGGCCGACGCGACTTACCTCTCGGCTGCGTTGCTGGGCGAGGTGCTTTACGAAACCAATGATGTCGATGCAGCGTTCAAGCTGCTGTCGGGCTGGATCGACATTCTGGAGCGGATCTCGATTCCCGACTCGGTGCTGCGCGTGCTCCAGGTGTTGTGGAATGTGCAGTGGCTGGCGGGCAACCATCAGGAAGCCCTGGCGTTCGTCGAGCGACTCGATGAATACGCGATCAAACTTGGCCTCGAGCGACTGCAGGCGTATTGCCTGACCTGGCAGGTTCGGTGGCTGATGCTGCTCGGTGAGTCGACACAGGCCCAGGCCAAACTGGCGCGCCTGGAGGCCATCGATGCGCGGCATCCGGATGCCGGGCAAACGGCGCTCAAGGAAATTCACATACTCGCCGAGAACGCGCGAGCGCGCTGGCAGATTCATCAGGGCGACCTGGACGGCGCATTGAAGCGCATCGAGCAACTGATCGAGACGTGCGAGTTGCACCGCCGCCAGCTCGGCACGGTGCGCCTGCTGGTGCTGAGTGCGGTGATCGAATCCCAGCGCGGCAATCCGGACGCGGCCCGCGACAAAGTCATGGAAGCGCTGCGCCGCGGGCAACGCTTCGGGCTGTTGCGCAGTTTGCTTGACGCCCATCCGGATGCACTGGCGCTGATTTCGGACATCGCCAGCCAGGAAACCCTGGACCCGGTGCTGGCGTACTATGTGGAGCGTCTGCAAGCGGCCCAGGTCACGGCGCCCTCCGTTGCCAAAAACAAGCCGTCACCGGCGACAGCGGGCAAGCCGCTCAACGCGGGTATCGAGCCGTTGAGCGAGCGGGAAATCGAAGTCGTGCGCCTGCTCGCCCAGGCCCTGCCCAACAAAAAAATCGCCCGCGCGTTGGGGCTATCCCCGGAAACCGTGAAATGGCACCTGAGCCACATCTACAGCAAGCTCGGCGTCAGCAGCCGCGATGAAGCCGTGGCGCGCGTGCGGGACCTGGAATCCCGGGACGACACGGGCCAGTAGGACCGGGCTCAGTCCTCTCAATGTTGAATGCACTGACGCCTTCGCGAGCAAGCCCGCTCCCACAATGGTCCCAGGTAACCGCAGCTTTTTTGCACACCCCATAACTCGGTGGGAGCGGGCTTGCTCGCGAAGAGGCCGGCACAGCCAACATCACTGCGGCCTGACACGCCGCCTTCGCGAGCAGGCTCGCTCCCACATTGACCGCAGGTGACCACAGGCTTTTTGCGCACCCCATAACCCCGTTATTCGTTGAACGGCCTCCTGCCACCCACCTCGGGTGGCGTTCCGGCCAGGCCTCCGACCTATCGTAAACCTCAGTCAACAGGCGCACCTCGCGCCTTGCATCAGCGCCAGGCGCAAGCCGGGTCGTGATCATTGAGGAGTCTTGCGTGCCTATCGCCCGAACCGTTTTCCGCGACGACCATGAGATGTTCCGCACCACCGTGCGGCGCTTTTTCGAACGCGAATGCCTGCCGCGTCAGGCCGCTTGGGATGCAGCGGGTCAGGTCGACCGCGAAACCTGGCTCAAGGCCGGTCGCGAAGGGTTGCTCGGCATCACCCTGCCGCTCGAATACGGCGGCGGTGGTGGCGACTTCGGTCATTGCGCAGTGTTCAACGAAGAGTTCGCCCGGGCCGGTGTGAGTGGCGCTTATTTCGGCATGCACTCCGACGTTATCGCCCCATACATCAATCGTTGCGGCAGCGAAGAACAGAAGAAAAAGTGGCTGCCCGGAATCTGCGCCGGCGAAATCATCCTCGCCATCGCGATGACCGAACCCGGCACCGGCAGCGACCTCAAAGCCGTGCGCACCACAGCCGTCCTCGACGGCGACGAGTACGTGATCAACGGCAGCAAGACTTTCATCAGCAACGGCCTGACCGCCGACCTGATCATCGTCGTGTGCAAGACCGATCCGGCCGCGGGTGCCAAGGGCATCAGCCTGATCGCAGTGGAAGCCAGTCGTGCTGGCTTCAAGCGTGGCCGCAAACTGGAGAAGGTCGGCCAGCACGCCCAGGACACCGCCGAACTGTTCTTCGACAACGTGCGTGTGCCGGTCGGCAATCGCCTCGGCGAAGAAGGCCTGGGCTTTACCTACCTGATGGGCGAACTGCCGCAGGAGCGCTTTTCCATTGCCGTGTCCGCCGCCGCCAAACTCGAACGCTTGCTGGAACAGACCGTCGACTACGTGAAAGACCGCAGAGCCTTCAACCAGACCGTCTGGGACTTCCAGAACAGCAAGTTCAAGCTCGCCGACATCAAGGCCCAGGCCATCGCCATGCGCGTGATGGTCGATTACTACCTTGGCGAGCATATGCGTCGGCGCCTGACCCTCGAGGAAGCCGCCATCGCCAAGCTCTACACCACCGAAACCCTGTGGAAATGCATCGACGACATGGTCCAGCTGCACGGCGGCTACGGCTACATGATGGAGTACCCGATTGCCCGCGCGTTCGTCGATTCCCGCGTCAATCGCATCTACGGCGGCACCAGTGAAGTCATGCGCGAACTGATCGCGCGCAAGCTCTGACCCTCAAAACAAAAAGGAAAAGTACGATGAGCCAAAAGGTATTCGTTGCCGGCGTCGGCATGATCCAGTTCAAGAAACCGGGGACCAACGAACCCTACGACGTCATGGGTGAACAGGCGATTCGCCAGGCCCTGGCTGACTCGGGCCTGGACTTCAACCACATTCAGCAGGCCTACGCCGGCTACGTCTACGGCGACTCCACCTGCGGTCAAAAAGCCTTGTACCGCGTGGGCATGACCGGCATTCCGCTGATCAACGTCAACAACAACTGCGCCACCGGTTCCAGCGCCCTCTTCCTTGCACGCCAGGCCGTGCAAAGCGGCGCGGTGGAGTGCGCACTGGCCTTCGGCTTCGAACAGATGAACCCGGGTGCCCTGAAGTCCGCCTGGAGCGATCGCGCACCGGCCACCGAGCGCGCGCTCGAACTGGCCAACGAACTGATCGGCATGCCTGACCTGCCCAATGCCATCCGCCAGTTCGGCGGCGCCGGCTACGCGCACATGCAAAAGTACGGCACGCGCCTGGACACCTTCGCCAAAATCCGCGCCAAGGCCAGCCGTCACGCCGCCAACAACCCGCTGGCGGTGTTCCGCAACGTGGTCAGCACGGAAGAGGTCATGGCCGCCCCCATGCTGTGGGAAGGTGTGATGACCCGCCTGATGGCGTGCCCGCCGACCTGTGGCGCCGCCGCGACGATCGTGGTCTCCGAAGCCTTCGCGAAAAAGCACGGCCTGCGCACCGACGTGTTGATCGCGGGTCAAGCGCTGACCACCGACCTGCCGAGCACCTACGACACCCGGGACATGATTCGCGTAGTCGGTTTCGACATGACCCGTATGGCCGCCGACATCGCCTACAACCAGGCCGGCATCGGCCCGAGCGACATCGACGTCATCGAGTTGCACGACTGCTTCGCGCAAAACGAGCTGCTGACCTACGAAGGCCTGGGCCTGTGTGCCGAAGGCGCTGCCGAGCAACTGGTCAACGACGGCGACAACACCTACGGCGGCAAATGGGTGACCAACCCGTCCGGTGGCCTGCTTTCCAAAGGCCATCCGCTGGGCGCCACCGGCCTGGCCCAGTGCTACGAGCTGACCCATCAATTGCGCGGCACCGCCGAGCAACGCCAGGTGCAGAGCGCGCGCATCGCCGTGCAGCACAACCTCGGCCTGGGCGGTGCCTGCGTGGTCACCGTTTACCAGAAGAACTGACGCGTCCGGTATTCAAGAGGAGCCCTTCAGATGATCGACAAGAAACACATCGGCCGGCAGCTGCCGACCTTCCTCGCGACCGCGGAAGCCGGGCAACTGCGCTTCTTCGCCAAGGCCATCGGCGAGACCAACCCGATCTACTTCGACGAGCAAGCCGCCCGTGACGCCGGCTATCCCGGACTGCCGCTGCCGCCGACCTTCCTGTTCTCCCTGGAATTCCAGATCCCGTCCAACGCCTGGCGGGACGAACTGGGGATCGTCACCGCGCGCATCCTCCACGGCGAAGAGTCGTTCCGTTACCACCGCATGGCCTATGCCGGCGACACGCTGCGCTTTGACGTGCGCATCGCCGACATCTACGACAAGAAGGGTGGCGCGCTGGAGTTCGTGGTGCGCGAAACCCGGGTCACCAATCAGCACGGTGAGCACGTCGCGGACCTGCGTAGCGTGCTCGTGCAGCGCAACAGCTGAAACGGAGAACACTGATGAACGCGATAAGCCTGGAAAAAATCAACATCGGCGACACGTTGCCGCCGCTGGTCCTGCCGCCGATCAACCGCACCACGCTGGGCCTGTTCGCCGGCGCGTCGGGCGATCACAACGCCATTCACATCGACACCGATTACGCACGCAAGGCCGGCATGGCCGACGTGTTCGCCCACGGCATGTTGTCGATGGCCTACCTCGGTCGCCTGCTCACCCAATGGGTCGATCAGCGTCAGTTGCGCGAGTTCGCGGTGCGCTTTCTGGGCATCACCCACCTGGGCCATCAGATCACCTGCAGCGGCACCGTGGTCGATCGCTTCGAAGCAGACGGCGAGCAGCGGATCAAGGTCGAAGTGCGCACCACCAACCAATACGGCGAAACCAAGATCGTTGGCGATGCCGTGATCGCTCTGTAAACAAACCCAAGAATTGAGGAGCAACACCCATGGCAAAACTCGAAGGCAAAGTCGCACTGGTCACCGGCTCCGGTCGTGGCATCGGCCAGCAGATCGCCCTGAAGCTGGCGAGCGAAGGTGCACGTATCGTCATCAACGACCTGGACGCCGATCCGGCCCACGAGACCGCGCAACTGATTCGCAAGATGGGCGGTGAAGCCGCTGTGTGCCACGGTAACGTCAGCGCACCGGACTTCGGTGACCGCTACATCAAGACCGCAATGGACCACTTCAACGGCATCGACATCATCGTCAACAACGCCGGTTACACCTGGGACGACGTGATCCAGAAGATGAGCGACGAGCAGTGGTACGCGATTCTCGACTGCCACATGACTGCACCGTTCCGCATCCTGCGCGCGGCCTACCCGATCATCAAGGCCCAGGCCCTGGCGGACGCGGCGGCAGAGCGCGAAGTGTTCCGCAAAGTAGTGAATATTTCTTCGGTATCGGCGCTCAACGGTAACGCCGGGCAGACGAACTATTCCTCGGCCAAAGCCGGCGTGATCGGCATGACCCGGGCCCTGGCCCGTGAATGGGGACGTTTCAAAGTCAATGTCAACGCCGTGGCTTTCGGTTTCATCGAGACCCGCATGACCAAGGCCGACGCCCACGCCGGTGCCACGGTGAACATCGAAGGCCGTGACATTCGCGTCGGCATCAGCCCGGAAGCCGCCAAATCGTTCGCTCAACGCAACCCGCTGGGTCGTCCGGGCACGGTGCAGGAAGCGGCCGATGCCGTGTACCTGTTCTGCTCGCCGGAGTCGAACTACATCACCGCGCAGACCATCGCGGTCGCCGGCAACTTGCAATAACCGTAACGGGTCCTGTAGGAGCGGGCAGACTCGCTCCTACAGGACCAGGGCCACAGGATCCCACCATGAACATGACTGAAATCAACATCCGCCTGGCCGCCATCAAACTGATCTCGCGTAACGGCTACGAGTCGATGAGCCTGCGCCAGCTCGCGGCCGAAGCAGGCATCAACGCCTCGACGCTGTACATCTACTACAAAGGCAAAAACGAGCTGTTGCTGGAACTGATTCTGGAATACCTCCAGGGCCTGACCCGGGAGTGGGGCCGTTGCCGTCCCAAAACCGCCAGCGCCGACGTCAAACTGCGCGCCTTCATTGCCTGCCACGTGCGCTATCACCTGGAACATCAGGATGAAGCGATGCTCGGCAACCTGGAGTTCAGAAGCCTCGGCGAAGAAGACCTGCAGCAGGTGCGCCAGGCCCGACGCCTTTATCTGCGAGCCTTGCAGGAGCTGCTTGAACAAGGTGTCAGGGAAGGTTCGCTCAGTTGCGCCGAACCGAAGCTGATGGCGCGCACGCTGTTCAACATGCTCACCCACGCCTGTGTCTGGTATCAGGCCGAGGGTCGCTGGGGCATCGACGATGTGATCGGCCATTACTCGGAACTGGTCCTGAAAATGCTCGGTGCCACGCCTGTCCCCTCGCCTCGCCTGTCGGTGCCGCGTCCGGCCATCACCCGCCGTAGCCTGCCGCTGGAGGTGCGCCCATGACGGACCTCATGCAACCGTTCTCGATGGCCGGCAAGACCGTACTGGTGGCGGATGCCGCAACACGCCTCGGCGCGCATTTCGCCCGCCTGATCAGCCTGGCCGGCGCCCGCGTGGCCATCGGCGCGCAGCACCCGGCGCAACTGGAACAGTTAGCGGCCGACTTGCGCTGGGACGGCGGTGAAGTCCTGATCGTCGAGCTCGACAGCGCGCGTCGGCCCAGCATCGAGGCCGCGCTGAAGGCCGTACAGGAGCGTTTCGGCAGTGTCGATGTGCTGATCAACAACAGCGCCGAGCGTGACCACATTGCCTTGAACAACCACATCGTCCACTGCACCAGCCTGCACATGATCGAGGCCGAGCGCGGCGGCAGCATCGTCAACATCGACCCACCGCCCCGCCCTATCTCCGAGTCCAATCCATGCCTGCGCCCCAACAGCAGCCTGATCCGCATGAGCCGTGCCATGGCCCAGTCGCTGACGCCCCATAGAATCCGGGTGAACGTTATTGCCGCCGGACGCAGCCAGGATGCGGGCCTGCAAGAACTCAACGGGCCGTTGCTACTGTTGGCCAGCGGCGCGGGCGCCAGCGTGACCGGTGCCGTGCTGCAGATCGACAGCCCCGCCGCCTGACGTTGCAACGCCACCTGATACGGGTGGCGCGCTCGGGTTGACGGTTCTCGAACATGGCCATTGGTCGCTGTTCGCGACGCCCGTCAACAAGGAGCCAGTCAGATGACTCGCATAACAAAGTGGCTGCCGACACTCGCCCTGGTGGCGGCTTCGGTCCTGGCGATTCCGGCAACCGCCGGGGCCGCTGAAAAACCCAACATTCTGGTGATCTTCGGTGATGACATCGGCCAGACCAACATCAGTGCCTATTCCATGGGCGTGGTCGGGTACAAGACGCCCAACATCGACCGGATCGCCCATGAAGGCATGCTGTTCACCGACTACTACGCGGAAAACAGCTGCACCGCCGGGCGCTCGTCGTTTATCACCGGTCAGACGCCACTGCGTACCGGCCTGTCGAAAGTCGGCGTGCCGGGCGCGCCGATCGGTATTCAAAAACGTGACATCACCATCGCCCAGGCACTGAAGTCCCAAGGCTATGCGACAGGCCAGTTCGGCAAGAACCACTTGGGTGACAAGGATGAATTCCTGCCGACCAACCACGGTTTCGACGAGTTCTTCGGCAACCTCTATCACCTCAATGCCGAGGAAGAGCCGGAGCGCGCCTACTGGCCCAAGGACGACCCGGATTTCGTCAAGTCGCGAACGCCGCGCGGCGTGATTCACAGCTACGCCGACGGCAAGATCGAAGACACCGGCGCGCTGACGGCCAAGCGCATGGAAACCATCGACGATGAAACCACCGCGGCGGCCCAGGCGTTCATCGAGCGGCAGGCCAAGTCGGACAAACCCTTTTTCGTCTGGATGAACACCACCCGCATGCACCTGTTCACCCACGTGCGCGATTCGATGAAGGGCCAGAGCGGCATGCCCGGCAACGAGTATGCGGATGGCATGCTCGAACATGACGGTGACGTCGGCAAACTGCTGAAAACCCTCGACGACTTGAAAATCGCCGACAACACCATCGTCGTCTACACCACCGACAACGGCCCGAACCAGTTCTCCTGGCCGGACGCGGCGACCACGCCGTTCCGCAACGAGAAGAACTCCAACTGGGAAGGCGCTTATCGCGTACCGGCGATCATCCGCTGGCCGGGCAAGATCAAGGCCGGTGAAGTGTCCAACGAAATGTTCTCGGGCATGGACTGGTTCCCGACGCTGCTCGCCGCTGCAGGCGATGCCGACGTGAAAGACAAGCTGCTCAAAGGCTGGGCGCCGACGTCTGGCGTCAGCAACTTCAAGGTGCACCTGGACGGCTATAACCAGCTGCCTTACCTGACCGGCAAGCAGCCGAAAGGTGAGCGTCGCGAGTTCTACTACTTCAACGACGACGGCGTGCTGGTGTCGATGCGCTTCGACAACTGGAAAGTGGTCTTTGCCGAACAGCGCGAACCCGGTGGTTTTACCGTGTGGAGCAGCCCTTTCGTGCCGCTGAGAGTGCCGAAACTGTTCAACCTGCGGATGGACCCTTATGAGCGGGCCGACGTGGTGTCAGACCAGTACTACGACTGGACCGTGAAGAACTCCTACCTGCTGGCCGCCGGCGTGGCGAAGGCGGCGAGGTTCCTCCAGACCTTCATCGAATACCCGCCCAGCCAGAAACCGGCGAGCTTCAGCATCGACCAGATTCGCGCGGCAGTGGATGCGAAAATCGAGGAAAAAGCCAGGGCCCAGGCTAAGCCGTAACGCGACGCCGCTTGAGCCTTGCGTCGACTTCACGGACGCCATCGCCGGCAAGCCGGCTCCTACAGTGGATCTGCGGTGCACACCAAACTGTAGAAGCCAGCTTGTTGGCGATGGGGCCATCAGGCGTTGCGCTGCACTCAGCTGCCCGCATCGCCGTGGGCTTCTTCGAAGAAGTAATCCTTCCAGCTGTCCGCCTTGTTTTTCAGCACGCCCAGCTCTTGCAGTTTCTCGGCGTAAACCGCTGTGCGTTGTGGCACCACGGTGAAGTCGATTTCCGGGTCGTTGACGATTTGCTCCACCAACGGCAGCGCCAGTTTCGATTGCTCGACGCGAATGTAGGTCTGGGCGGCGGCGGATTTGTCGGCCTTGATGATGTCCTCCGCTTCGGCCAGCGCGTCGTAAAACGCCTTGTAGGTTTTCGGGTTTTCGTCGTGGAATTTCTCGGTGGTGTACAGCACGTTGAACGTGGCCGGGCCACCCAACACGTCGTAGGAACTCAGCACTTTATGCACGTTGGGGTTCTGCAGTTCCTGGTACTGGAACGGCGGGCTGGAGAAGTGCGCGTTGATCTCCGAACCACCGGCAATCAGCGCCGCTGTCGCATCCGGGTGGGCCAGGCTGATCGAGATGTCGTCGAATTTCTTGTAGTGCTCGTTACCAAACTGCCGGGCCGTTTCGATCTGCAACGTGCGTGACTGGAACCCGACCCCGGCCGCCGGCACGGCGATGCGATCCTTCTCGGTGAAGTCCTTCAGGCTCTTCACATTCGGGTTGTTGGTCAGCAGGTAATTGGGCATCGAGCCCAGCGAGGCGATGGCCTTGACGTTCTGTTTGCCCTTGGTCCGGTCCCAGATCGTCAGCATCGGCGGCACGCCCGCCGACACCACATCCAGTGCACCGGCCAGCAGCGCTTCATTCATTGCCGTGGCACCGGAGATGCTGTTCCAGTCGACCTTGATGTCGAGGCCTTCGGCCTTGCCATGTTTTTCGATGAGCTGCTGATCGCGAACCACATCCAGAATCAGGTAACCGATACCGAATTGCTGGGCAATGCTGATCTTGCCCTCGGCCTGCGCGCCGGGGCTGAGCAATGCACCGGCCGCCGCCAGTGATGCCGCCAGGAGTGTCAACGCTAAACGCTTGTAGGGAGTTGCCATGGGGTGCTCGCTGTGGGTGGACGTATCAGAAATAAAGCGACGACGGTCTAGGGATTTACTCCTCCACCGTCAGTGTCTTGTTCAGTTCCCCGATCTTCTCCAGCCGCGCCCGCACGATATTGCGGCTGATGTTGAGCAGGCGGCCGGTCTGCAACTGGTTGCCGTGGCAGTACCGGTAGGCGGCGCGGAAAATGGTTTCTTCGATGTGTTCGTAGAGGTCCGGAATGTTCTGTTCGAACAGCGCGTTGAGCGCGGATTCGAGATCCGCCGGGCCGGCGGCGATCGGGCTGGTCTGCGCGGCCTGCTCCTGGCGGATGCCGGAAGAACGCATGTCCACCAGGTGCAAATCCGCTGGGGCGACCCGCTGATTGCGGCACACCAGCAACGCGTGGTGGATGGAGTTTTCCAGTTCGCGGATGTTGCCTGGCCAGCTGTGTTCCAGCAGCTTGCGTTCGGCCTCGACGCTTAATATCGCGCGGTTGTAACCCAGGCGCTGGCAGTGCTCTTCGAGGAAGAATTCGGCCAGCGGCAGGATGTCACCCGGTCGTTCGCGCAACGGTGGCAGGCGGATGGTGGCGACGTGCAGCCGGTAGAACAGGTCCTCGCGAAAATGCCCGGCGACCACGGCGTCGGCCAGGTTGACGTTGGTCGCGGCCACCAGTCGCACGTTGATCGGAATCGGCGTGCGCGAGCCCAGGCGCACCACTTCGCGCTCCTGCAGGACGCGCAGCAATTTGACCTGCATGTTCAGCGGCAGGTCGCCGATCTCGTCGAGAAACAGCGTGCCGCCATTGGCCGCCTCGAACCAGCCGGCCTTGTTGGTGGTGGCGCCGGTGAAGGCGCCTTTCTCGTGGCCGAACAGTTCGCTCTCCACCAGGGTTTCGGCAAACGCGCCGCAGTTCACCGCCACGAACGGCTCACGGCCACGCCGGCTCAGATGGTGGATGTGCCGGGCGACCAGTTCCTTGCCGGTGCCGGTTTCGCCAATGATCAGCGTGTTGGCTTCACTGGGCGCCAGGCGCTCGATGCGGCTGAGTAATTCCTGGGAGCGCGGGTCCTTGAACACCAGGACGGTGGCCCGCACCGACTTGGTCAATTCGCGAGCGTTTGGATGAGTGATCAGCGACATGGTGCATTCCTGGCAGTAAAAGCGCGTGCTCAATAGTGCATGAAGTTGTTTAGACTAAAAAATTCTTAATTAGTATTTGTATATTCCTTATTTACATATGCAACGCCGCTGCTTCAAGCCTGCTGCTGGAGCAGCAATGGGCACGCATTGGCCTGTTGGCAGATCAACACCTGGTGGTCACCCCACACCTCCCCCGCCACTCTGAACCTCAAGCCCTACGCGGGCTGCAGCGTGTTTTTCGCGCAATGGCATGCAATCTGCTCTCTCGGTTCCATCACCGCCGCCCACTGACGATGGCGTTCTTGAAATCGCTGCAGCGGCTTAAAGGCCTCATCACCGGCAAGCCGGCTCCTGCAGGGATTGGGTTGCAAAAATACGATTTAGGGAGAGTTCAATGAAACGTTTCTGGCGCAACAGCCTGGTCGCCTTGACCGGGTTACTGCTCAGTGCCACGGCGCTGGCGGAACAGGCACCGGCGTCGGTGAAGATCGCCATCGTCGCGTTTACCCAAGGCGGTAAACCGGCGTTTGGCGGGATCGCCGGGCGGGTGATCGAGGACGGCTGGCTGGAACAGCAGCTGGCACTGCGTGGGGTGAAGCTCGACTGGATCGCCCTGCCCCATGCCGGCGCCGGACCGCAGATCAACGAAGGCTTCAGCAACAACAGCATCGACTTCGCCGTCCGCGGTGATCTGCCGTCGGTGATCGCCGGAGCGGGCGGCGTGCCGGGCAAGCTGATCGTGCCCGGTGGCAGCGGCAACAATATCTACCTGGTGGTGCCCGCCGGCTCCACGGCCACGAGCATCGAAGACCTCAAGGGCAAGCGTCTGGCCCTGCATCGCGGCCGTCCGTGGGAGTTCGCCTTCAGCAACTTCCTGGCCAGCAAGGGCCTGAAGCTCGACGACTTCAAGATCGCCAACCTCAACCCGCAGGTCGGCGCGGCAGCGGTGTCCGCCGGCAAAGTCGACGCCGCGGTGTTGCTCAGCGAGGCCTACGCACTGGAGGACAAAGGCGTCGGCAAGATCATCTGGTCGACCAAGCAAGGCGCCAACGATTGGCGGCTGGTCTCCGACCTCTGGGGCACCGACAGTTTCGTCTCCCAGCACCCGGACATCACTCAACTGCTGGCGACTGCCTGGGTCAAGGCCGCGTGGTGGATTTCCCAGGAGCAGAATCAGGACGCCTATTACCAGCTGTCCTCCCGCGCCGGCACCGCGGAAAGCGTGCTGCGCCGCGACGACCAGAACGATCCGGTGACCTGGAAAGAGCGCTGGGCGCCGAAAAGCGACCAGCAGCTCAAGGCCCATTACCAGGCGCTGACCGCCTATGCGCTGGCCAACCACCTGATCCGCGACACCTACGACATCACCCCATCGCTGGCCACCGGTTTCACCAACCAGGCGCTGATCGATCTGCAACTCACCGACTATTGGCCGGCCCTGCGCGGCCAGGTCAGCACCAATCCATGAATAGGGAAATCCAGATGAAACTGCCGCAATCCTTCGCCTTCGGCCTCAGCGTCCTCGCACTGTCCATGAGCGCCATGGCCGCCGGGACCCACGCGCCAAAACCTGATCCACAGCAAGGCGACGGCCGCGTTTCGGCCTTCTACACCTGGCAGGACGTGATCCCGGCCACACCCGGCAAACTGCTGCGCAGTGAGCCGCTGGAAAAAACCCTGAGTCTGCCGAACGCCGCCAGCGCACAGCGGATCCTCTATACCTCCACCGACGGCATCGACAACAAGACGCCGATCGTGGTCTCCGGCACGTTGTTTCTGCCCAAGGGCAAGGCGCCCGCCGGTGGCTGGCCGGTCGCCAGTTGGGGGCACGGCACCGTCGGCGTGGCGGATGTCTGCGCGCCCTCCTGGCAGGGCCGCTCCTACCGCGACGTGCAATACCTCAGCCGCTGGCTGGATGAAGGCTATGCCATCGTCGCCACCGATTATCAGGGCCTCGGCGTACCCGGCGGACACCCGCTGTTGAACAACCGCATGGCCGCCTATGGCATTCTCGATGCGGCCAAAGCCGTGGTCGCGGGGGTTCCGGGGCTGGCGAACAAAGTGCTGATCGTCGGTCAGTCCCAGGGTGGCGCCGGTGCCTTCGCCTCGGCGGCCTACGCACCGACCTATGCGCCGGACCTCGGCGTCAAAGGCAGCATCGGTACTGGCGTGATCTACACCGTCGGGGCGAAAAACGTCGGTGAGCAGGACGTCAACAAGGTTGATGCTTCCCTCGCCTACGGCTTTTACACCCTGCTCGCGGCCCAGCAATACGACCCGAGCATCAACCCGAAAGACTTCTACACCGACAAGGCCCTGCCGCTGTTCGAACAGGCGCGTACCAGTTGCCTGGCGGCGCTGGTCAGCGACGTCGTAGGCGTCGGCCTGACCCCGGCCAATGCGAAAAAGGACTACAAGGGCGACCAGCTCGCGGCGTGGCAGAAACAGGTGTCCTACCCGACCCTGAAGCTGGCGCAGCCGATTTTCATCGGCACCGGTGCCGAAGACAAAACCCCGGCCGCCTCGACCCAGATCGCGCTGATGCAAGATGCCTGCAAGACCGGGTCGGTGGTTGAAGGCCATCTCTACAAAGGCCTGGGCCACAGTGAAACGGTCAACGCCTCGCTGAAGGATTCGGTGCCGTTCGCGCACAAAGTCATCAACGATCAACCCATCACCCCGATCTGCAGCCCCAGCGTGCAATAAGACGGAGCCTTCGCTATGAGCATTGAATTCTTCACCCGCCTGCCGCTGCATGGCGAAACCCAGTTCCTGCCCGGCGACCCGCGCAATCGCGGCGACTGGCATCGCGGCGGCCCAAGCACCGGCGCGGTTTCCGGGTTCAGCGTGGGCGATCACTTCACCTACATCGATTACCTCGGGCAGATCGCCAAGGCCGCGGAAATCAACGGCTTCGGCGGCGCGCTGATGGTCAATGCGCCCACCGGTGAAGAGCCGTGGACCGTCTGCTCGCTGCTCGCCCGGGAAACCCGCACGCTGAAATTCGTCACCGCGTTCCAGCCCTATCACTACACCCCGTGGGTCGCGGTGCAGCAGGCCGCGACCTACCAGCGCGCCACCGGCAACCGTTTGGTATGGAACATCATCAACGGCGGTTCGGACGCGATTCAGCGTCAGGTCGGCGACTTCAGCGATCACGATCAACGTTATGAGCGCGCCATCGAGTTCATGGACGTGGTCAAGGGCTACTGGCACAACGAGAACTTCCACTACGACGGCAAGTTCTACAAGGCCGAAGGCGGCGGCCTGCGCGGGCCTATGAAAAAAGCCGAGCTGCCGCTGATCTGCACCGCCGGCTCGTCGATCCCGGCCCGGGAATTCGCCGCCAGGCACGCCGACTTCTACCTGATGCGCGCCGAGCACCCGGACGAGATTGCCGCGCTGATCGCCGACATTCGTGAACGCGCGCTGAAGCATGGACGCACGGGTATCCGCTTCGGTTTGTCGATCGACGTGATTACCCGCGACACCGAAGAACTGGCCCGCACCGAGGCCAAACGTTTCTTCGACGAAGGCATCGCCCGGGGCGCGGTCAAGGCCGTGGCCGCCCATGCCGGGCTGCGCACCGCGCGCAAGCTCAGCTACGAAAACGAGTTCGCGCAGAAGACTGAAACCCAGGGCTTCGACGACTTTTTCATCCACCCGAATGTGTGGACCGGCTTCGGCTACATCGGCATTCCGCCGGGCTGCGCGCTGGTGGGCAGCTATGAAAACGTCGTGGCGCGGATTCGTGAGTACAACGACATCGGCATCGACCTGTTCTTCCTCGCGGGGTATCCGCACCTGGAAGAAGCCTATCGCCTCGGCGAGCACATCCTGCCGCACTTTCGCAGCGAGCGCGCCGAACTGAGCCGTCCGCCGCAGGCGCCGCTGGAACTGCGCTCTGCCAACGGTCCAGCGGGGGCCTGATGCCATGAGCGAGGATCATTCATTGTTCAGTCGGCGGGATTTTCTCGGGCACAGCGCGCTGCTCGGCGGTGGTCTGTTGCTCGGTGGCGGCCTGCTCGCCGGGTGCGGCCCGAGCGCCGACAAGCCGGCGACGACCGTCGCCGCGGCCGGCGATCAACCGCGCTATGGCGGCCGCCTGCGCCTGGGGATTCTCGACGGCAACCAGAGCGGCAACCTCGATGCGCACAAACCGATCGGCAGCGGCATCGTTCGCGGCTTCGCGCTGTACAGCAAGCTGTGGGAGTGGGACGAACAGATGCAACCGCGCCTGGCCCTGGCCGAATTCGCCGAGCCGAACGCCGATGCCAGCAGCTGGACGCTGCGCCTGCGCCAGGACCTGGAATTCCACCATGGCAAAACCATCGATGCCGATGACCTGATCTTCTCGATCCGTCGCCTCACCGATCCGCAACTGGCCTCGCCCTACGCCGCGTTGCTGCACTGGGTGGACCGCGACAACCTGGTCAAGCTCGATTCACGCACGGTGCGCCTGAACTTTCGCGAAGGCCGCAGCTATATGCCGCTGGCGGAAACCTGGGTCAACTTCGGCGGCATCGTCCCGGTGGATTACCACCCGGTGACCAATCCGGTGGGGGCCGGCCCGTACAAACTGAAAAGCTTCACCCCCGGCCAGCGCTCACTGTTCACCCGCTTCGACAACTACTACAAGGACGGCAAGCCCTACGCCGACGAGCTGGAAATCATCGATTTCAAGGATCAGGTCTCGCGGCTGGCCGCCCTGCGTTCCGGGCAGATCGACATGGCCAACGTGATGCCCACTGAACAGCTGGACGTGCTGCAGCGCGATCCACGGCTCAAGGTGCTGAAATCGGTGACCGGCAACTGGTTGTCGTTCGACATGAACCTCGACAAGCCGCCGTTCGACGATCCACGGGTGCGCGAGGCTTTTCGCCTGCTGGCCGACCGTGAAGAACTGGTGCGCCGGGCGCTCAATGGTCAGGGCCGCGTGGCCAATGACCTGTATGCGCCGAGCGACCCGACGTTCAACCACACGCTCGGCCCGCGCCCGCACGATCCGCAGCGGGCGGCGCAACTGCTCAAGGACGCGGGCTACGAAAACCTTGAACTGGAACTGGTGACCACACCGGGACCGGGGCTGACGTCGGCGCTGGTGCTGGCCGAACAGGCCAAGCGCATTGGCGTCACGCTCAAGGTCAAGCAAGTGGACCTGGCCACGTTTCAGGGACCGCTGCGCAACGACTGGACGCTGAGCACCGGCGGCAGCATCGGCGCACCGTTCCTGGCCAGCGCGATCCACACCGACGCGCCGTTTGCCGTGGCCAACAAGACCCACTTCAAGGACGCGCAATTCGGCGAGCTGTTCCTCGCCGCCATGGCCCAGCCCGACCTGGAAAAACGCAAGGCCCTGGTGCACCAGGTCCAGCAGATCCAGTACGAACGCGGCGGGATGCTGATCTGGGGTTACGCCGACCTGCTCGACAGCGTCGCCAACCGCGTGGGCGGCGCGGCGGCGGAAGAGTCGCTGTTCAGCACCTGGCGCTTTGAAAAACTCTGGTTGAAAGACACGGCATAACCCGCACGGGCGCTGACAACACGGCGAATCACGCGACGCGGTCTGCCTGACAAGACACCGACCTGTAGGAGCCGGCTTGCTGGCGATGGCGTCATATCGGCCGCCATCGCCAGCATGCTGGCTCCTACAGACCGGTGGTGTGTCAGGTGCATCGTGTTGTTTACAGCACTCAATGAACTTCTAAATCGAGGCACATGTTCATGCCCTCTATCGGCTTCGTTCGTCCCGCTTCTGGCCCTGCCCTGGCATGGGTCATCGTTTCCACCCTGTCGACCGCGACCTTCGCCGCCGACACCCAGCTGCAAACCGTCACCGTCCAGGCCAGTGCCAGCGAGTCCGACGACGATGCGCTGCCCACCCGGCCACCGACCTCGGTCTACGGCGGCACCGAAACCAAGGTGCTCGACACCCCGCGTTCGGTCACGCAGATCAACGCCGAGCAACTGGCCAACGACTCGATCCGCAGCGCCGACGACCTGGTGAAATACGCCCCCGGCATCACCCGCGGTGGTGGCCAGAACGCCGGCATCGCGCCGCAGTTCCGCGCCCAGGGTTCCGAAGTGTTCCAGGACGGCCAGCGCGCCTACGGCGTACGCCACCCGGCCAACTTCAACGCCTACGAGGGCGCCGACATTGTTGCCGGGCCGTCGTCGGTGACCTACGGTTCGGTGTCGGGCAGCGGCGGCTACGTCAACTACCTGAGCAAGAAACCCGACTTCAATCAATTCAAGACCCGACTGAGCGGCGAAATCGGCGCCTGGGTGCCGGACGGCGAATCCCGCGATTCCAGCAAATTCAGCATCGACAACACCGGCCCGCTGAGCGACAACCTCGCCTACCGGTTGAGCATCACCAAGCAGCGCCAGGAGGATTTCTACGACAACGTCGACAACAACTTCGACGCGTTCTACGGCGCCCTCGCCTGGCGCAACGACAACGTGCGGGTCGACTGGAACGCCAGCTACGACGATTACTACGACTACAACATCACCCATGGCTGGAACCGCGCCAGCCAGGAACTGGTGGACAGCGGCAAATACTACGCCGGGCGCGCGACGCCGATCATCCAGAACGGCAACACCCTGTGGTCGCCGGTGCTGGCCTCCGGCGCGGCCGATGCGCCGACCCTCGGCTGGGTCAAGCGCCAGCGTAATGCCCAGGGCCAATACAGCGTGGTCGATGGCAGCTTCCAGACCGCCTCGCCCAACACCCAAAGTAGTCCCGGCAGCCTGCGCGGCTGGGTGTACGACCCGACGCTGGCCGGCAATGGCCTGACCAAGCTGTCGTCACAAACCGGTCAGCGCAAGGAAGATGAAAACAGCTCGCGGCGCTTCACCACGCAGTTGCGGGTCGAGGCCGATCTGACGCCTAACATCACGCTGGCCAACAGCACGTTCTACCAGCGCTCCCGGGACATGACCGATGCGGTCGGTTCCTTCCAGGTGCAGTCCAAGGACAACCTGTTCGACAACCGCTTCGAATTCCGCTCGCGCAATGAAGTGGAATTGGGCGGCTTGACCCTGCGCGACGACAGCAACACCGGGCTGATCTATCGCCGGGAGTTCAACCAGTCGATCGCGGCCAACAACAACTTCGGCTCGACCATCAATGCCTATGACCTGACCCAGGATCCGTCAGGGAAGAATCCCGGGGATTTGCTGGGCCTGACCGGCTCCAACCCCGCTGGCGGCAATGGCGCCTGGATCGGCCAGGCCGGCGTGCCGCAGTTCTCCAACTACTACGGTTGGCTGAACCTGCCGGCGATGTACCCCGCCGGCCACGGTTTGTACGCCGAATCGGTGGCGCCCTACACCGCCGAAAGCACCTGGACCACCCGCACCCTGTTCAGCCAGCACAACCTGCGGTTTGGTGACAGCGTCGGCCTCAACATCGGCGCGAGTCGCAGCTGGATCGACGCGGAAATCGAGAACCCGTTCGTGCTCGCCGGAGGTAATCCGCGCAAGGACAGCAACAACTACCGGCTGTTCTCTTTCCAGGTCAGCCCGTACGTCAAGCCGACGCAGAACAGCACGCTCTACTACACCTTCGATCGCTCGCTGGCCGTCAACACCGGGTTCTTTTCCAACGGTCTCGGCTGGGGCAGCGGCGCCGGCGCCAACCAGCTCAATCCGCTGGCCTTCGAAAGCCTCAGCGTGTTGCACGAAGTCGGGCTGAAAGTCGAAGCGGTGCCCAACGAACTGTTCATGACCCTGGCCGCGTTCAAGCAAGCGAGGGACCAGTCGCCCGACAGCAATAACAACATTGCCCGGCTGGTGATCAAGGGCGTGGAATCGACCATTCGCTACCAACCGGACAATCACCTGCGCAGCGGGCTCAACCTGTCGAAACTCAGCGCCTACAACGAGTTCACCTCACAGGCAGGCTTCGCTTCGGCCGGGTTCGTGCCCGACAACGGCACCGTGTTCGGCGACAACAACAGCCTCAACCAGCGGCCGTCCGGGCGCTTCGACGCGGTGCAGATCCCGGAATACACCGCCAGCGGCTATGTCGACTATCGCTTCGACTCCGGCTTCGGTGCCGAGCTGTCCGGCTGGTGGACCAGCAGCTGGTATCTGAACCTGAGCAAGACCGTGAAGATCCCCGACGAATACAACCTCGACCTCGCGGTGTACTACCGCCAGCCGCAGTGGAGCACCACGTTGCGCGTGCTCAACCTGACCAACGAGCTGAACTTCGTCAGCGGCCTGGCCGGCTCGACCAACACCTTTTTGCAACCCATGCCGGGCCGCACGTTGCTGGCCCAGGTGGATTATCAGTTTTAACGCTGCGGCGCGTCCGCTCATCGATACCAGGAGTGTTCCATGTCCATTGAATTCGTCGGCATGATTTTCCCCCGCCAGTGGTCCGAGACCCGCGGCATCCGCAGCCCGGATTTCGATCTGGAGTTTATTCGCCACCACGCCCGAGCCCATGAACACGCGGGCTTTGACCGGGTGCTGATCGCCAGTGGCCCGGGCAGCGCCGACAGCCTGCAGATTGCCGCGTATGCGGCGGCGCACACCGAGCGCCTGGGCTTCATGATCGCCCACCGCCCGGGCCTCACCGCCCCCACGGTCGCCGCCCGAAGCTTTGCGACGCTGGATCACACCACCGGCGGCGGGCGGATTCGCCTGCATGCGATCACCGGCATCACCGCCGAGCCTCAGGAAGGCGACTTCCTGCTGGACAAGACCGAACGCTACAAGCGCACTGATGAGTTCCTGGAGATCGTGCGGCGCACCTGGACTGCGGAAGAGCCGTTCGATTTCGAAGGGCAGTATTTCAACATCAAGGGCGCGTTCTCGCCGGTCAAGCCGTTGCAGCAACCGCACATTCCGATTTCTTTTGGCGGGTCTTCGGACATCGCCTATCAGATCGCGGTGAAGCATGCGGATCTGTATGCGCTGTGGGGCGAACCGTTGAGCGGCGTGGCCGAGCAGATCGGCAAACTGCGGGCGGCGGCCAGTGCGGCGGGCGTGGAAGCGCCGCGGGTGAGCCTGTCGGTGCGTTTGATCCTGGGCGCGACCGAGGAACTGGCGTGGCAGCGGGCGCAGCAGATCCTCGAGCAGATCAAGGCCAATCCGCAGTTCGCCGCGGGCAGCCCATGGCAGAAACGCATCAAAGGCACCGGTTCCGAACGCCTGCTGGCCGCCGCCGCACGGGGCGATCGCCACGACCGCGCCCTGTGGATGCCCACCGCCACCGCCGTCGGTGCCTACGGCGACACCACCGCCCTGGTCGGCACCCCGGAAACCGTGGCCCAGGCGTTGCTCGATTACGTCGATTTGGGTGTGACGACATTCCTCAATCGGGGTTATGACCCGCTGTACGACACCGTTGATTACGGGCGCTGGATCATTCCGGCGGTGCGTGAGGAAGCGCGGCGCAGAAAAGCGCGGGTAGCGTAACGGCTGCGACAGCTATCGCCAGCAAGCCGGCTCCTACTTCATCCCCACCCGGCGCCGCATCTCGGCGGTGATGCCCTGTCTGGTTTTGTTCAGATCAGCCCAAGGCTCATTGCCGACTTCGGCCATGCGTTCCTGCACGTTGTGGATGTTCCATTGGTTACCCCCCTTCAGCTCCGCCACTTCCTCACGAAAGATCGGCACTGACACGGGCAACCCGTCCCGAGTACGGGCGGCATAGGCACAAATCGTGGTGGCGCCGAGGCCGTTGCGCAGGTAGTCAATGAAGATCCGCCCCACCCGGTTCTTCGGCCCCGACACCGCGGAAAACCGTTCCGGCAACAACTTGGCCATGTGACTGACGATGGCGTGGCTGAAGTCCTTCACCTCGTCCCAACCGAGCTTGCGGGTCAGCGGCACCACCACGTGAATGCCTTTGCCGCCACTGGTTTTCAGGAAGGCCTTGAGCCCCAGTTCATCCAGCACCGACAGCGTCAGTTGCGTGGCTTCGACCATGCTTTTCCACGGCAACGCCGGGTCCGGGTCGAGGTCGAGGACGAAGCGGTCTGGCTTGTCGAGGTTATCCGCGGTGGCGTTCCAGGTGTGCAGTTCCACGGTGCTCATCTGCACCGCGCCGATCAACGCTTCGGGGCTGTTGATGATCATGATCGGCTGCCCGGTGAGTGCCTTGTCCAGGGTGGTGATCCCGGGAATGGCCAGGCGCTCGGCGTTTTTCTGAAAAAACAGTTCGCCGGCAATCCCGTCCGGGGCGCGAACCAGCGCCACGGGCCGGTCTTTCAGTTCGGGCAGAATCCACTCGGCGACACTGGCGTAATATTCCGCCAGTTGCACTTTGGTCGTACCGCTGCTGGCATCGATGACCCGGTCAGGGTGGGTGATCCGCACCTTGCCCCCGCCCAGCCCCAGTTGCGACGGTGCTGTCGCGGCTTTTTCCGCGGCTGGTTTTTTGCTGGCGGCTTTTTTAGGCGCGGCCGGTTTTTCCGCAGTGCTTTTCTTCACCACTTTGGGGCGCTCCTCGGTGATGTCTTTGGCTGGTTTGTCATCGCGCAGGCCATGGAACACGGCATGGCGCACCGAGCCTTCCTTGGTCATTTCCGCAAAGGCAATTTCAGCCAGCAGGACGGGTTTGAGCCAGTGCACACCTTTGGCGTCAAAACCACTCGGTGGATTGCTCACCGACGGCTTCTTCACCTGCAACGGCTTCAGCTGTTCGTAAATGCTCTTGAGCGTTATCTCGTTGAACCCGGTGCCGACCTTGCCGGCATAGCGCAACTCGCCGCTGTCCCGGTCATGCAACCCCAGCAGCAAAGCGCCAAAGGCATTACGCGCACCCTTCGGATCGGTGTAGCCGACCACCACGAATTCCTGCCGATGCTTGCACTTGAGCTTGATCCAGTCACTGCTGCGCCGCGACACGTAGGGCGAACCCAGGCGCTTGCCGATAAGCCCTTCCATGCGCATCTGGCAGGCGCTGTTGAGCAAGGCCTCCGGCTCTTCGGCGAACGCATCGGAGAACCGCAACAGCGGGTCTTCACTCGGTTTGAGCACGGTCGCCAGCGCAACCCGACGCTCCTCGACCGGCACTTCGCGCAGGTCGACGCCATTGAGGTAAGGCATGTCGAACAGGTAGTAAAGAATGTTGCCGCTGCGCCCGGAATCGAAGGCATTTTGCAGGGCCTGGAAGTCCGGCACACCCTGTTCGTTGGCGACCACCATTTCGCCGTCGAGCCAGGCCGACTCCAGCTGCAGCGCCGCCAGTGCCTCTGCCTGTTTCGGCAGTTTATGGGTCCAATCGTGGCCATTGCGGGTGAACAGCTTCACTTCACCATGATCGATCCGGGCCATGATCCGGTAGCCGTCGAACTTGATTTCATAGCTCCACTCGCCATCCGGGGCCTTTTCAACCAGGGTCGCCAGTTCAGGCTTGAGCAGCTCCGGCAGTTTCGCTTTGTGCGCACCGGTGAGCTGCGCCGACTGCGGTTTGGCCGCAACTTTACGCGCGGGCTTCTTGACCGGTTTGGGCTTGTCCGCTGCCTTGGATTTTTTCGGCAGGATGGTGCGGTCGCTGAGCACGCTGTCCGGCTCCGCGGCGACCACGTCGTAATCGCTCTCCGGCTTGGCCGCGCTGTCCTGATGCTTGATCAGGAACCATTGCTCCTGCTTGCCGGGCATGTGCGTGCGCACCAGGTTCCACAGCCCGCCGAGTTTCTCGCCCTGCAGCTCGAATTTGAGCTTGCCCTTGGCGTAGGCCTTGGCCGGATCTTCCTGGGGAATCCACACGCCACGGTCCCAGACGATCACATCACCGGCGCCATAGTGTCCCTCGGGAATGCTGCCCTCGAACGTGGCGTAATCGATCGGGTGATCTTCGACATGCACCGCCAGGCGCTTGACCTTGGGGTCGAGCGACGGGCCCTTCGGCACCGCCCAGCTTTTCAGTGCGCCATCGAGTTCCAGGCGAAAGTCATAGTGCAGGCGCGAGGCGTCATGCTTCTGGATGCAGAACTGCAAGGCGTGGTCTTTCGCGATCTTCTTGCCCGACTGTTTGGCGGCCGGTTCCGAGGTCGCCGAAAAGTCGCGCATGCGATTGTAGTCATCCAGGTTCTTGTTCATGGCTCACCTTACTCACTTGCGGCTGATTCAACGCTCCCACCGATACTCGGGCCGATTCGCGTCACGATCAGCGCGACCACCGCAATCCGCTCCACCCGCTGATAGCCGGGCGTCAACAATTCTTCGCCAAACACGTCGGGGTCGATCTCGTGATAGGTCCAGGCGAATCGCGTGGAATCCAGGTACGGCGCCAGTGCGTCCAGAAACGGATCACAGCCGTCGATCATCGCCACGCCGGTGTACAACACCAGCGAACCGCCCGGCGCCAGGCGGTTCAGCGCCTGTTCGACGATCCGCACCGACAACTGCGCGCCGTGCGCCCCACCGCCATGGCGATAGGCTCGCTCCGTCGGGTCGGCCATGTAAGGCGGGTTGGCGACGATCAGGTCGAAACTGCCGTCGACATCCCGCAGGACATCGCTGGCCTCGACGCTGACGTTGGCCACTTCGGCGAGCGCGGCGTTGACCGCCGTCAGGCGCAGCGCCGCCGGATTGATATCGACCGCCAGGACCTCGGCTTCACGGCGAGCGCGGGCAATGACGATGGCGCCGACGCCAGCGCCGCACCCGATGTCCACGGCGCGGCGGATCGGCGCGAAACTTTGCTGCAGATGGCTGTGAATCAATTGCGCAAAACGGTAGGAGTCCGGACCGAAGAACACTGCATCGGCCGCATCGGTAGGGAATCCCGAATGCACGAACAGCAGGTCATCGAGGCTGGACCAGCGCACGCGGCTTTTCAGCCGACCGTTGCTCTCTTCAAGAACGCCGGCCTGCCCCAACTGCCGTTGTTCGTCCGCCGACAACAGGCCGGGCTCGAACGCCCGCGACCAACCGAACACTTCACGCAACGTCCGGGCACTCTGGCCGAACGCGCGATCATTGACCCGCTGATGGGTCAGTGGCGTCGGCGTGATAAAGCGGTAGCCATCCGCCTGCAACCGGCGCCCCAGTTGCAGCAAGGCCAGATCGGCAGCCCCCAATTGTTCTTCCTGATTCATGCCATGCTCCCTATCGAAGGCTGGATTTGAGTTCGATGAACCGCCGCGTCGCCATCAGGCCGGCCGGATGGGCATGACGATGCGCCGAGAGCCATGGAATCAACACCTGCATTTGATCGGCGGCCGGCAAGCCTTCCAGCGCCGTTTGCAGCACCTGGATGTCCGGATCGCTGGCGGGCAATGCCGGTTCGACCGGCGCGCTGCTGCCACGACGGGGCGCTAGGGTTGAACGCTCCGGCGTCCAGTCCCCCGCGATCCAGTCGTGCAGCAGTTGTTTTTCGTAAGGACTGAACACCCCGAACATCGCCGCGCCGTCGCCGTCGATCAGTTGCCAGAAACGGCTGTCCTGCGGATCCTGGTTGCGCTTGATCCAGCCCTTGTTTTCCATGGCGGTGAGGAAATCGGGCAGTTGTTCCGGCGACGAGAGCCATTGATTGACCGTCTTGCCTTCGAAACGGCAGTAGTCGGAATGCATGTGCTGGCCGAACGGACGTTTGCGTTCGAGCATGTTCAACACTTCGGCGTACAGGTCGAATGACTCGATGATCGCGCGGCTGCCCTGCCCCAGGTCGTTGAGTCGGTAACCCAGTGCCACCCGGCGCAGAAACGCCTCGCGATCGGCTTCGATCGGCAACAGCTGCAACACCGACTGCACGGCCTTTTGCGCATGCCCGGTGCTGGCGTTGTCGATGGTGACGTGCAGAGTGAAGTAATACGGGTCGATGCCCAATTCGCTAAGTTCGTAGGCGCTGATCAGCAGGTGCAAGGGCAACTGTTCGTAGCCGAGGTTGTAGCCGATCACCTCGGGCAGAAATTCGTCGGCGCATTCGCCCAGGGCCAGTTGAATCGCGCCTTGCAGGTAATGCTCGTCGGCGATCACACCAGGGTCCTGCAAACCGAGTTCGGCGAGGAGTTTGCGGTAGATCACCACGTGATTTTGCGCCGGGTTGCCCTCACCCAACTCTTCCAGATACGTGCAGATCAGCCCTTCGAAGCGCGGGTCGCGCCAGTGCTGCAGCAGCCCGTACAACCAGGCGCCGTCCACCAGTTTGGTCGGGCCAACGGCTTGCAGGAAAAACAACGCATGGGCTTTATTGCTGAAGAACTGGCGCGGCCCGCCAGCTTTGCGGGCGCTCAGGTATTCCGCGTATTGGCGAGCCACTTCGGCACTGTGCTCTTCGACGAAACTTTGCAGGGAGCAAAGCTGTTCCGGCATCTGTTCGGGCAGGCCCCTCGCCTGCTCCAATTGGGCATTCAGGAACGTTTTTCCGAGTACCCGGCGTTGCTCGGCATCGTCGTTCAGCAGCAGTTGTTCATAGCACTGCTTCAGGCTGCCGGCAGTCGGGATGGCGTGCTCGTGGGCAGGCCGGGATTCGAGTCGTGTCAGGGCAGTCATGGGCGCATCTCTCGGTCTGTGGCCAGTGGCAGGACGCTGAATCAACGCGTCTCTACATCAGCAGAGCGATTTGCCATGAAAAAAATTCAATCGGGGTTGAAATTGCCCTGACAGACGGGCTTCCAGCGCGGCTGGCAGTGAATACGCTGTTTTATCCGCAGGGCGTTCTTCGCCGAGGTGCAGGCGGTGCCGTTTTCGCCACCGTAATCACCGCCGCCCCTGTTGCCGGGATTGCGCCAGGACTGGATTCAAGGTTTAAGCCACGCCACCTTTCGCCTGCTGCTCCAGGTGCACCTGCAACTGCGGATCGATCTTCAATGCCGCCGCCAGTTCATCCAAGTAATTGCGCTCGGCATCCTGCTGGTCATCCACCAGCATCACGCTGGCCAGGTACATTTCCGCAGCCATCGCCGGGTCCGTCGCCGACCGCGCCACATCGGCAGCATCGAGCGGCCGGGCCACTTCATCATCCAGCCATTGCTGCAGTTCCGGGTCATCGGTATGACGCCCGATTTCCGTGCTGATCATCTGCTGTTCAGCCTCATCGATCCGTCCATCGGCCTTTGCTGCCGCAATCAACGCGCGCAACACGGCGTGGCTATGATTCTCGACCTCGGGGCCGGACAACAGATCCACGGTGCGCGGCGCCTGTTGCGGTGCCGACGCCTGGCTGCGTTGCCAGGCTTGATAGGCCTGAAAAGCCATCATGCCCAGGGACGCCAGCGCCGCATAATTGGTGCCGCCACCGGCCCGACGCTGGGTTGAGCCGCCGAGGGCCGAGCCGCCTCCCAGCAAGCCGCCGAGCAATCCGCCCAAGCCGCTGTTGGCCCCGGCACCGCCGCCCAAAAGGCCACCGAGCAAACCACCGAGACCGCCGCCGATGCCGCCTTGGGGGGCACCGCCACCCTGTTGTGTCATCGAGCCCTGGCCGGCCCGCAGGAGTTGTTCGAGCAAATCGCTGGTGTTCATGACGATGTCCTCATCAAAGGAAGCAATCCGTCAGGCAACGATAGTCCGCGCACGCCAATGTGCCACCACCGTTGGGCTGACACCGGCGGCCCTGTCCACCGTCCTTTAATAACGCAGATTAATCCCCGGTATTTTTTCGCGGCCCAGCTAAGATTTACAGACGGTGAACCTTATTCGCGGATTTCCGGTCGATACCTGCAACCCGACCCGGTTTGCCGCCGCCCTCGATTCACGAGGGTGATGACTGGCTTGCTTCACTTTCTGGAGAACGCCCCGTGATTTCAACTCTACACATCGCCAGGCTCAAAGCATGGGGCGCGCATGGTTTCACCGCCACTGGCGTGGTCACTGCCTTCCTCGCGACCCTCGCCCTGCTGGAGAACCAACCGACCAATTGCCTGCTGTGGCTGGGCGTCGCCCTGATCGTCGACGGGCTGGACGGCGCACTCGCGCGCAAGGTCAACGTGCAATCGGTGCTGCCGAGTTTCGACGGCTCGATCCTCGATCTGGTGATCGATTACCTGACGTATGTGTTTATTCCGGCGCTGTTCATCTATCGCTACATCCCGTTGCCGGACTACACCCTGCTGCTGACCGTGTCGCTGATTCTGGTCTCGTCGCTGTTCTGTTTCTGCAACGTCAACATGAAGAGCAAGGACAACTACTTCCAGGGCTTCCCCGCCGCGTGGAACGTGGTTGCGCTGTGCCTCTATATCATCGCGCCAGCGCCGTGGATCACCCTGCTCACCGTCATCGGCCTGGCGCTGCTGACCGTCACCCGGATGAAGTTCCTGCACCCGTTCCGCGTGCGCAAGTTCATGCCGATCAATATTGCCGTCACCGCCATCTGGCTGCTGTGCAGCTTGTCGCTGGTGATCAACCATCCGGTGATCAACCCGCTTGTCATGGGGCTTTGGCTGCTGATGTCGGCCTACTTCCTGGGAATCTGCATCTGGCGCACGGCGATGGAATGGTTTGACGGGTCGCGCCAGCGGTAAGCGTCATGCCGATCCATATCGTGCGACTGGGCTCACCTCGCCTGCCCGATGAAGGGTTGCGCCTGGGCACGGTCCGTCGTCCGCCCCGGGGTGTGCCCAAGGCTGAATTTGCCAGGCGTGATTTTTATGATGTGTAGCAACCGTTGCTGGCGCCCAGTGCAGAATTTGTGGCAGAGGCAAAGGCTGCAAGAGACGAAAAAGCCTGGGAGGCGTTTCGGCGCAAGTTCAAGAGTGAGATGAATCACCCCGCGCCCAGCCAGCTGCTTGATCTGCTGGCGGCCCTTTCCCACCAAACCTCCATGGCGATAGGTTGCTATTGCGAGAACGAAGCGCACTGCCACCGCGCGGTGTTGCGCGAACTGCTGGCCGTACGCGGCGCCAAAATCGCTTAAACGATACAGCCCCTACAGGGATTGGCGGTGTACACGAGGCTTGTGTCCGTCCCCGATCAAACTGTAGGAGCGAGCCTGCTCGCGATAGCGGTGGATCAGGCGAGTTCATCAAGGATGGGGATGCTCGCTCGACACCGAATTGGTTGCATCCACATCGGCCATATCTTCGTCGAGGGGCGCTTCATCGTCCGCAGGCAGCGGTACCTCAGGCGCAGTGCGTTTGGGGTCGTGGCCCGTTTCGTTGTCAGTGCCGCGCGTAACGCCTCCTTGAGATATGTTTCCTGGCGCATTCTCATCAATCTCCATGCTGACTCTCCACTTCAAGGCGCGGGATATCCGTGCATAAGGGTGTGAGGCGGCACGCCGCTGCAAGTGCCATGCAGTGGACGAATGGTGGTTGGCGGATAGATCCCGCGCGAAAGCGATGCATCAGCCAACCTGACACACCGCGTTCGCCAGCAGGCTCGTCCCACAATCGGTTTTAGCTGTTTATCTAACGCCGCGTAATCACCACCTCAAGGTATTCACTCGGCACCACCAGCGATTTCTCTCCCGCCCGGTTCGAGCGGTTGATCAGTTCCGTCAGGTCGGCTTCAAGGGCTTTGGCTGCGTCCGCTGGCAATGCTGCGAAGGCCTTGTGGACCGGGCCATACCAGGTGCGGAAGGTGTCGATGAAATGCGCCGCCGAGCGATAGCGAAAGTTGAAGGAGCGTCGCGTCACCTGGAGCAAAAAGTCCCGTTCATCGAAGTGCGTATGCAGCCACGCTTCGTTGCCCCAGTTCGATGGCGGTTGTGCCCCCGGAGGTGGCGGTGGCAGATGGCGGCCCAGGGTTTTGAACATCTGGCCGACAAAACCTTCGGGCGTCCAGTTGGCCAGGCCGATGCGCCCGCCAGGACGGCAAACCCGTGCCAGTTCGGCGGCGGCCTTGGGCTGATCCGGGGCAAACATCACGCCGAAGGTGGACAGCACCAAATCGAAACTGGCGTCCGCGAAAGGCAGGGCTTCGGCGTCGGCCACTTGAAAGGTTACCTCCAGGCGTTCAGCGCGGGCGCGGTCTTCGCCGCGCTCAAGCAATGCGGCCACGTAATCAGTGGACGTGACATGCCCGCCCCGCCGCGCGGCGGCCAGCGTCGCATTGCCATTGCCGGCGGCGACGTCCAGCACGCGCTCGTCGCACAGCACGTCGCAGGCCTCGGCCAGCTGTTCACCGACAAGCTGCAGGGTGGTGCCGATCATGGCGTAATCGCCACTGGCCCAAGCGGCCAGCTGACGGTTTTTCAGGGCAGTAAGATCAATGGGTTTACTCATTAAATCCGCTCCGTGATGGGTTGTAACGCCCCCGGCTTATTCTGCCGTGGTGGGGTCGATGACGGTCATGACCTGGGAAATGCGGTTGGCCGGGAAACCGCTCTGCCTGGCGTGTTCCCTGATCAACTCTTCAGTGGGCGAGATGTACACGCAGTAGAGCTTGTCACCGGTGACATAGCTCTGCTGCCACTGCACCTCCGGCAAATCGCGCAAGGCCCTGCAGGACTTTTGCGCAGCGGCCTTCAAATCCCTTTCTGACAGTGTCCCAGCGCCCGGAATCTCGCGTTCTATGACGAACTTCGGCATGGCAACCTCTCATTTTTGTTATTGGGTACTTGCTATTGGGTGACAGGGTCGGCAGACCCTGTGCGCCCACTATCGCGCTGCGGGCCGGGGGCGTCCTGCCCGATCGTCGGTCAGGCTTGCCCGATCGTCCGGAGGTTTTGCGTTGTGCCGCGACAGGCTCACAATCAACAACACTTCGCCAACAGGGGAACACCCTCATGGACGCCCTGTCCCAGACCCTGCGCGTCGTCCGCCTGGTCGGCGCGATTTTCATCAATGCCCGGTTCACCGCGCCCTGGTGTTACCAGTCGCCGAGCGCCGACACGGCAGCCCCGTTCCTGGAGCCCGGCGCGGAACGGGTGGTGATCTTTCACTTGATCACCGAAGGCGAGTGTCACGTCGAGCTAGGTGATGATCCGCCGCTGCTCCTGACCGCCGGCGATGTGGTGGTGTTTCCTCAGGGCGACGCCCACCGCATGGGCTCTGCGCCCGGTCTGCAACCCGCTACCGGCGCGAGGCTGAACGCGGTGCTGGCACGCCGTCCGCGTCAACTGAGCTACGGCGGTGGCGGCGCGGTGACCCGCCTGGTGTGCGGCTACCTGGCGTGCGACACACGCCTGGCCGGCATGTTGCTGACCGGATTGCCGGCCGTGGTGCGAGTCAATGTGCGCGGCTCGAATGCCGGTATCTGGCTGGAATCGTCGGTGCGTTATGCGCTGGCCGAAGCCCGCTCGCCCAGGCCCGGCGGCGAAGGCGTCCTGGCCAAGCTCGCCGAGGTGTTGTTCATTGAAGTGCTGCGCCTGTACATGCACGAACAGGGCGAAGGCCGAACCGGTTGGCTCGCGGGGGTGAGTGACCGGATCGTCGGCGCCGCCCTCAACGCACTGCACAAAACCCCCTGCCACAGTTGGACCCTGGATGAACTGGCGCGCACCGCCGGCACCTCACGCTCGGTACTGGCAGAACGTTTCCAACAACTGGTGGGCATTTCGCCAATGCAGTACCTGACCCAATGGCGAATGCTGCTGGCCGCCAACCTGTTACGCAGCAGTAACAGCTCACTTCTGCGCATCGCCGAAGAAGTCGGCTACCAGACCGATACCGCGTTCAGCCGGGCGTTTCGTCGTGAGTTCGGTGCACCGCCCGCAGCCTGGCGGCGCGGCCAGGAGAAAAAACAATGGCTCTCGGTGCGAGACCTGTGAGCCATTGATGTGCTGGTTCAAGCCGCGGGAGCGCTGGCCTTGGCCTCTTCCAGCAACTGTTGAATCATCTGCTCCTGGGTGTCGTAGCGACCTTCACCGAAATGGGTGTAACGCACCTGGCCCTTGGCGTCGATCAGGTAGTGAGCGGGCCAGTACTGATTGTCGAAGTTGCGCCAGATCGCGTAGTTGTTGTCGATGGCCACCGGGTAGGTGATACCGAGTTTCTTCACTTGATCCTTGACGTTGCTGATAATCCGTTCGAAACCGTATTCCGGGGTATGGACGCCGATCACCACCAGGCCATCCTTCTCGTACTTCTTCGCCCAATCCTTCACGTACGGCAGGGTGTGCTGGCAGTTGATGCAGTCGAAGGTCCAGAAATCCACCAAAACCACTTTGCCTTTAAGCGATTCGCTGCTCAGCGCTGGCGAGTTAAGCCATTCGACCGCGCCGGACAGCGATGGCATGGCGCCTTTGGCGTTGTCCATCATGGTGCCGGCCTTGACTGTGCTGACCAGGTAATCCACCACTTTCGGTACGCTTTCCAGCACGCCTCTCTCGAGGGCGCTGACGCCTTCGGACGACGTGCCGGCCAGCAGGGTCTTGTCGGTGCCGGTGGAAATCACCGCCGCCGCAGCCAATACGGCAAACCCGGCGCCACGACGCAAACAGCCGGTGACCGGAATCGACGCTTTCAGGCGATTGACCAGGCCGCGACCGGCGAAGATCAGCGTGCCCAGGGACAAGGCGCTGCCCAGGCCATACGCCACCAGCAACAGACTGGTTTGCGCGTTGGCGCCTTGCAGCATCGCACCGGTGAGGATCACCCCAAGGATCGGCCCTGCGCAGGGCGCCCACAGCAGGCCGGTGGCGACGCCGATCATCACCGAACCCAGCGGGCCGGACATCTTGCGGGTCTGCGGATCAAGGCGGTTGCCCAGCAGTACCAACGGGCGTGCCAACCAGCCGCCGATCCGCGCGGAAATCAGCGACAGGGCGAACAGCGCCATCACGATGAGGGCCACGTAGCGACCGGTATTATTGGCTTGCACCACCCACTCGCTGCTGACCACGGCCAGGCTGGAGATCAGGGCGAACGTCAGGACCATGCCGCCGAGGGTGAGCAGGATCGATGAGCGCGTGCGGTCGACGCCGGCGAACAGGAACGGCACGACCGGCAGGATACAGGGGCTGAGGACGGTCAATATGCCGCCCAGGAAAGCGATGAGGAACATGGGATCACCTAATACGTTACGAGGCGGCAATGCGCCCTTGTGGGAACCGGCTCGCTGGCGATAGCGATTTGACAGTCACCTTGATATTGAACGTGCTGCCGTCATCGCCAGGCCGGCTCCTACAGGGAACTGCGGGTTTCAGGCGGTCTGGTTATCCAGCCACTGGCCCTGTGGCGTGCGGCTGCCACCGTTCTCGGCCAGCAGTTGCCCCTGCGGCGTACGGCTGGCGCCGTCCTGTGCCTGCAAATCGTTCACCGGAGTCAGCTGGAAGCAGGCGCTGCTGCCGCAGGCGCTGTGTTCAACGGCGGGGTTGGCGTGGGCGGCGGCACCGGCAAAGGCGAAGGCACTGGCTGTCAAAAAGCGGGCTACGTTGTTCATGGTGTTCTTCCTGTTTCAAATGGGAGTGGCGATCGGTGAATGACGGACTCAGTTGTCGGAGTTGCAGTCAGCAAATTTGCGGTAGTCCAGGACCTGGGTTTTGTTCTGTGAGTCCAGGTAGGTCAGCTGGGCATCGACAATCCCGCAGGTCGTCGTGGCGTCCTGGGTCAACGACAGCACTTTCTTGATGTCCAGGTGCGTGCCGTAGGAGTAGGTTTTAGCGCTGACATCCGCTTCGGCACGGGCCGACAACGTGCAGATGTTCAGGGCGGCAAACAGGCAAGCGGCGTAGATGGCTTTGGTGTTCATGCTGATTTCCTCAAGGCTTCAATGGGTAGGTCGTTCGATTGAGCCGAGGCGGTTGGGTTGGCCTCGATGGACCTATTAGAAGCCTGCGAGGTATCTCGTCTGTGTCGAAAACCGGCGCGTGTAAATCGGTACGTATCAAACCGGCCTTGCGATACACAGCGATACAAAAACCCTGAATTCCGGGGTTTTTGCGTCCATGTGTATCCACCGACACAGCAGATACACTGCAATACAAAGCGCGCAGGGCGAGCGCGCAAAGGCTCGATAGACTGTGCGTCATCCCCCCTTTTACAGAGGCTTGCCCCATGGAACATGTCGATCACATTCTCATCGTCGACGACGACCGCGAGATTCGAGAGCTGGTAGGCAATTACCTGAAGAAGAACGGTCTGCGCACGACGGTGGTCGCGGACGGTCGGCAGATGCGCGCTTTTCTCGAGACCACGCCAGTGGACCTGATCGTGCTCGACATCATGATGCCGGGCGACGATGGCCTGCTGCTGTGCCGCGAGATACGCGCCGGCAAACACAAGGCCACGCCGGTGCTGATGCTCACCGCGCGCAACGACGAAACCGACCGCATCATCGGCCTGGAAATGGGTGCCGACGATTACCTGGTCAAGCCGTTCGCCGCCCGTGAATTGCTGGCGCGGATCAACGCAGTGCTGCGCCGCACGCGAATGTTGCCGCCCAACCTGGTGGTCACCGAAAGCGGGCGTCTGCTGGGCTTCGGTCGCTGGCGCCTGGACACCTCGGCCCGCCACCTGCTCGATGACGACGGCACCATGGTGGCGCTCAGCGGCGCGGAATACCGACTACTGCGGGTGTTCCTCGATCATCCGCAACGGGTGCTCAACCGCGACCAGTTGCTGAACCTCACCCAGGGCCGCGATGCCGATCTGTTCGACCGCTCCATCGACCTGCTGGTCAGCCGCTTGCGTCAGCGTTTGCTTGACGACGCGCGGGAACCGGCCTACATCAAGACCGTGCGCAGCGAAGGCTATGTGTTTTCCCTGCCCGTGGAAGTCCTCGGTGCTCCCTCATGAAACGCTCGTTGCATTGGCCCCGTACCCTCGCCTCGCGGCTGTCGCTGATCTTCCTGGTCGGCCTGATATTGGCGCAGGCGCTGTCTTTCGGCGCGCAGTACTACGAGCGCTACGAAACCGCGAAGACCACCATGCTGGGCAACCTGGAGACCGACGTCTCGACCTCCATTGCGATCCTCGACCGTTTGCCGGCCGAAGAGCGCGCGGGCTGGCTGCAGCAACTGGAACGCCGCAACTATCGCTACTTGCTGGATGAAGGTTCGCCGGGTACCGCCATGCGCGATTCACCGATTGCGGTGACCTCGATCAAGGATGCCATCGGCATGGATTACCCGATGACCGTGACCGACATTCCCGGTCCGATCAAACACTTCCAGGTCCACCTGAAACTCGCCGATGGCAGCCCGGTGACGATCGACGTACGCCCGTCGATGGTGCCACTGTCGCCGTGGCTGCCCATCGTCCTGCTAGGCCAATTGGTGCTGATGATTCTCTGCACCTGGCTGGCCGTGAGGATAGCCATTCGCCCCCTCACCCGCCTTGCGGAGGCCGTGGAAACCCTGGACCCCAATACGCATCCGGTGCTGCTGGACGAAAATGGTCCGACCGAAGTCGCCCATGCCGCCAAGGCCTTCAACGCCATGCAGGCGCGCATTGCGGCCTATCTGAAAGAGCGTATGCAACTGCTGGCGGCGATTTCCCACGACCTGCAAACCCCCATCACGCGCATGAAACTGCGCGCCGAGTTCATGGACGACTCCAGCGAAAAAGACAAATTGTGGAACGACTTGGGCGAGATGGAGCACTTGGTGCGCGAAGGCGTCGCCTACGCCCGCAGCGTGCATGGCGCCACCGAAGAAAGCCGCCGCACCAATCTGGATTCGTTCCTCGACAGCCTGGTGTTCGACTATCAGGACATGGGCAAGGACGTGCAGCTCAGCGGCAAAAGCGACTCGGTCATCGACACCCGTCCCCACGCATTGCGGCGGGTATTGGTGAACCTGACGGACAACGCGCTCAAGTTCGCCGGCGCGGCGCAGTTGCAGGTGGACTCGACGTCTGACGGCGGGCTGTCGGTGAAGGTGATGGACCGCGGTCCCGGGATTGCCGCAGAAGAACTGGCCCATGTGATGGAGCCGTTCTACCGCGTGGAGAATTCGCGTAACCGCAGCACCGGCGGCACCGGCCTGGGCCTGGCGATTGCCCAGCAACTGGCGCTGGCGATCGGGGGATCGTTGACGCTGAGTAATCGCGAAGGCGGCGGCCTCTGCGCTGAATTGAAATTACCTGCCAAACCCTTGTAGGTGCGAGCTGCTAGCGATGGGCGTTAACGATAACGCGTGCCGCCTGGATGACCGCGTTTTCTGAACGTTTTTCGCGAGCAAGCTCGCTCCTACGGTAGCGAGTCTCTATATTGCTGACAGGAGCAACCCGAGCCTCCTCATCATTGATATGGACATTAGCAAATGGATGAAAACAGAAGACCCATCAAGACGCGCTCCTCAGGATGGGCCAAGCGCATCACCGGGTTCCTGGTGAAGCGCGACCTCTCCCCCAATCAGATCTCCGTGGCGAGCATCGTTTTTGCGCTGCTCGGCATCGTCGCACTCAACATTGATACCGGCATCACCGGCTCGATCCTCTGCGCAATCGGCATTCAATTGCGCCTGCTGTGCAACCTGTTCGACGGCATGGTCGCCATCGAAGGCGGCAAGAAATCGGATATCGGCAGCCTCTACAACGAATTCCCTGACCGAATCGCCGACAGTCTGCTGATCGTCGGACTCGGCTACGCCATCGGCTATCCCGACCTCGGCTGGTTTGCCGCACTGGCCGCGGCGCTGACCGCCTATGTCCGGGTATTCGGCGGGTCCATCGGGCTCAAGCAGAGCTTCATCGGCCCGATGGCCAAACAGCACCGCATGGCGGTGATGACCGCGGCGCTGCTGCTGAACGCCGTCGAAGCGAGCATCTATGGCACTCACTACGTGCTGTTGATCGCACTGGTCATCATCGCCCTCGGCTCTGTCGCCACCTGCGTCACGCGAACCCTGGGCATTTCCAGGCAGTTGAAAGGGGCCGTCCATGTGGATCAGTAATGCGTTGATTTCCGTGCTGCGCTTTCTCATTGGCGTCACGGCGCGGTGGGAGGGCCCGCCGGACCTGTCGCGCCAGCGCATCTATTTCGCCAATCACACCAGCCACATGGACACCCTGGCGATCATCGCCGCCCTGCCCCCTGAGGCACGTGTCAATGTGAAACCGGTGGCCGCCGCGGATTACTGGGGCAAGAACCGATTTCTGTCGTACATCTCGCAGAAAGGCTTGAACGCCGTGCTGATCGAGCGCAACCCGGCGCCCGGCGTCAACGTGCTGGAGCCGATTTTCGACGTCGTGCGCGCCGGTCATTCGATCATCATTTTTCCCGAAGGCACTCGTTCGAGCCAGGCACTGCCCGCGGAATTCAAGTCAGGTCTGTACCGGTTGAGCGAGGCCTTCCCCGAGGTCGACCTGGTGCCGATCTACCTGGAAAACCTTCACCGCTCCATGCCCAAAGGCAAACACGTGCCGCTGCCGATCATCTGCACGATCCGCATCGGCAACCCGCTGGAGCGCGTGGCTGGCGAGGAAAAACACGTGTTTCTCGAACGCGCCCGTGACGCCATTGTGAGGCTGTCGAAATGAGTCTTGAAGCCAAGTTCCTGTGGTTCTTTTGTGCAATCGCCTGCCTGCTGGCAGTGGCGTCGATCATTGGCCGAGTCCTCGCGCGGCGCGCCAAAACCGAAAGCTCGATCTCGACCATCGAAAACCTCAACCAGCGAGTGAATGCCTGGTGGGGGATGGTGATCATCTTCTTCGTGTCGTACCAGTTGGGCGGCAATGCGACGGTGGTGCTGTTTGGCTTCATTTCGCTGTTCGCGCTCAGGGAATTCATCACCCTGACGCCGACCACCCTGGGCGATCACAACGCGTTGTTTTCGGCGTTTTTCATCCTGATCCCGCTGCAATACGTATTGATCGGCACCCACTGGTATTCGATGTTCACCCTGCTGATTCCGGTCTACGCCTTTCTGTTGCTTCCGGCGATTGCGGTATTGAGCCAGGACACCGAAGCCTTCCTGGAGCGGACCGCGAAGATCCAGTGGGGCGTGATGATCTGCATCTATTGCATCAGCCACGCACCGGCATTGTTGCTGCTGGATCTGGAAGGTTTTCAGGGCCAGAACGCGCTGTTGCTGTTTTATCTGGTGTTCGTCGTGCAGTTGAGTGATGTGTTGCAGTACGTGTTCGGCAAACTCTTCGGCAAGCACAAGGTGGCGCCGCTGGTGAGTCCGTCGAAAACCGTGGAAGGCCTGGTGGGCGGCGGTTTGTCGGCGACGTTGATCGGTGGCTGCATGTTCTGGATGACGCCTTTCAGTTTCTGGCAGTCGCTGATGATGTCGTTCGTGATCGTGGTGATGGGGTTCCTCGGGGGGCTGGTCATGTCGGCGATCAAACGCAGCCTCAGCGCCAAGGACTGGGGCACCATGATCAAGGGCCACGGCGGCATGCTCGACCGGATGGACTCGATCTGCTTCGCGGCGCCGATCTTCTTTCACCTGACGCGGTATTTTTTCTCCGCCACGTAAAGAACAGTCACAACCCTACTGTGGGAGCGGGGGGGGGGGGGGCGGGGGGGGG
>NZ_JANLOD010000022.1 GCF_025466085.1 Pseudomonas sp. 14P_8.1_Bac3 | reverse complement strand
TCGGTAGAAGGCGTGTAAAGCTCCACATCACGGCTGGAACACGGGCGGCTGAGCAGAACCCGCTCAATGATGTTCGGAATATATCCGCCACCCAGGTCAGAGTGAGCACCTGGCAGTCTTATATCGGCTGCGCCGGCGCTGTTGAGCGAAAAGTTGTGGCGACGTTCGTCCTTCGCCACTAAATGCACGACCTTTTTTGCGATATCGGG
>NZ_JANLOD010000024.1 GCF_025466085.1 Pseudomonas sp. 14P_8.1_Bac3 | reverse complement strand
CTGGCCGGCGAACCGCTGAAGCAAACGCTGGTGGACGCGCTCTACGAACAACCCACCGTCGAGCACGTCTACGACCTCTATGGCCCGTCGGAAGACACCACCTATTCCACCTGGACCCGCCGCACCGCCGGCGGCTCGGCCAACATCGGCCGCCCGCTGAACCACACCGCCAGCTACGTGCTGGACGCCGACCTGCAACCGGTGCCGCAAGGCGTTTCGGCCGAGCTGTACCTGGCTGGCGC
>NZ_JANLOD010000040.1 GCF_025466085.1 Pseudomonas sp. 14P_8.1_Bac3 | reverse complement strand
ATTGATGATGCGCACACTCGGCGGGATCTGCCCGGCGGCGTGCAAGGCGTTGATCGCCGACGGCACGGTGTTGATCAGGCGCACCTGATCCCGCGCCGGCAATTGCGGCAATTTCAGGGCGTTGCGGGCGATGATCAGCGAGCCGCCGTTGGCCAGGGTGACGAACAGTTCCCACACCGACAGGTCGAAGCACACCGAGGTCGAAGCCAGTACGCCTTGAATGTCATCGCGGCTGTACACCGATTTTGACCAGTCGATCAG
>NZ_JANLOD010000053.1 GCF_025466085.1 Pseudomonas sp. 14P_8.1_Bac3 | reverse complement strand
TTGATTGACTGGTCAAAATCGGTGTACAGCCGCGACGACATTCAAGGCGTACTGGCTTCAACCTCGGTGTGCTTCGACCTGTCGGTGTGGGAGCTGTTCGTGACCCTGGCCAACGGCGGCTCGCTGATCATCGCCCGCAACTCCTTGGAATTGCCGCAATTGCCGGCGCGTGATCAGGTGCGTTTGATCAACACCGTGCCGTCGGCGATCAACGCCTTGCACGCCGCCGGGCAGATCCCGCCGAGTGTGCGCATCATCAAC
>NZ_JANLOD010000013.1 GCF_025466085.1 Pseudomonas sp. 14P_8.1_Bac3 | reverse complement strand
TTGCAACTTCAACCACTTGCGCTTTCGATCTCTCGTTAGCGGGAGGCGAATTCTACAGCGTTACTCGCTGCTGTCAACACCTCTTTTTCACCGCAGTCGACCGAGAAGATCGAATCGTCAACCGAGCCAAACAACACTGCTCAATCGACTCCTTCCAGGCTTCGATAACCTGAAGCAACTCACTGCCGAAACCTGCGTAACTCTTTGTTTACCAAGGAGTTTTCCGTTTCGACTGCGCCGGAAGTGGGGCGAATTATAGAC
>NZ_JANLOD010000037.1 GCF_025466085.1 Pseudomonas sp. 14P_8.1_Bac3 | reverse complement strand
GCGTTGGCAAGCGCCTGAGCCACTATCACCTGACGCTCGTACCGGCGTTGCACTACTTGCAGTTCAGCTACAACCAACGGATTTTCCAGAACCTGACGGTGCCGCAGATCGTCACTCAAGTTCTGAAGCAGCATGGCCTGCAGACTGACGCATTCACCTTCCATGTCCGCACCAGCGCCGAGCGCGAGTACTGCACGCAGTACGGGGAAAGCGACTTCGCGTTCATCCAGCGCCTGTGCGCCGAAGACGGCCTTGCCTGGCATCACCAGCATGCGC
>NZ_JANLOD010000009.1 GCF_025466085.1 Pseudomonas sp. 14P_8.1_Bac3 | reverse complement strand
AAGCATCGCCGACAGCCGCCGCGGCCAGCGCAGCTACTACTACGACGCCCTCGACCGCTTGACCCGTGTGCGTCACACCCGCGACGACGTGCCAGAGACCTTCGCCCACGATCCGGCCGGCAACCTGCTGATGCAGGACCGGCCTGGCGTGGCGACCATCAAAGGCAACCGCCTGCTGATGCAGGGCGACCGCCATTATGACTACGACGCCTTCGGCAACCTCATCCGCGAACGCCGTGGCACCGCGCAAATAATCGTCACCGAATATTCCTACGACTGCCAGCACCGGCTGGTTGGCGTCACCTTGCCGGACGGCAGCAT
>NZ_JANLOD010000005.1 GCF_025466085.1 Pseudomonas sp. 14P_8.1_Bac3 | reverse complement strand
GTGCTGCCGTCCGGCAAGGTGACGCCAACCAGCCGGTGCTGGCAGTCGTAGGAATATTCGGTGACGATTATTTGCCCGGTGCCACGGCGTTCGCGGATGAGGTTGCCGAAGGCGTCGTAGTCATAATGGCGGTCGCCCTGCATCAGCAGGCGGTTGCCTTTGATGGTCGCCACGCCGGGCCGGTCCTGCATCAGCAGGTTGCCGGCCGGATCGTGGGCGAAGGTCTCTGGCACGTCGTCGCGGGTGTGGCGCACGCGGGTCAAGCGGTCGAGGGCGTCGTAGTAATAGCTGCGCTGGCCGTGGCGGCTGTCGGCGATGCTG
>NZ_JANLOD010000045.1 GCF_025466085.1 Pseudomonas sp. 14P_8.1_Bac3 | reverse complement strand
CCGCCCACAACAATGGGTTCGCTGCTGAATATCCCGCTCGCATTGATGACGAGGTGATAACCGCCCGCCGTGAGCGTCAGGCTGGCGTCCCCATTGATGACCACATCGGTGGCGGTGAGATGGGCCTGTTGAGCGGCGTGAATCACCAGCGAGCCCGCGGATGTGGTGCTGCTATTGCCACTGATGGTGAGCAGCTCATCTGCGCCGATCAGCGTGCTGCGCGTACCTTGGGTTTTGTGGCGTTCCTCGCCCGTGATCAGGCTGTCGCTGTTGCGGTCTACCTGCTCGAAGCGATCGTTTTTGATCACGCTGTGGCTGTCGTTGAGGATCAGTTGCTCGATGTCGCGTTGGGCGCGCAGGTAGATTTTTTCCTGCCCGGCTCGGTCCTCACTCGACAATTCGTTGTAGCCGCCATTAGGCGGCGAGCTGCGGCTGCGCAGCACGGTTTTGGTTTTGTTTTCGGGCAAGGCGTAGGGGGCCGGTGTGACCTTGTTGATCAGGCAACCA
>NZ_JANLOD010000006.1 GCF_025466085.1 Pseudomonas sp. 14P_8.1_Bac3 | reverse complement strand
TGGATGACAGGTGGCATCAGTGCGAAACGGTTTCCTGCGGGATGACAGCGACAGGCTGTTCGTGCTCGGTCGGCGCAGCCTTGATCTTGACTGCATGCAGCCCCTTGGGGCCCTGAACGATCTCGAAACTGACGAGTTGCCCGGCTTTGAGGGTTTTGTACCCGTCCATCTCGATGGCCGAGTAGTGGGTGAATAAATCGATGGGAAGACCTTTTTCGTCTCGACCTTCCGGGGCGTCGGTGTTAATGAAACCGAAGCCCTTCGCATTGTTGAACCACTTCACCTTGCCGACTGCCATGCTCATATCCCTCTGCAACAGACTCCATCACTGGAGTATCATCCAGTACATCCGCAGTCGAATCCTGTAAATAAGATTGACTCCGCGGACCTTTTTTACCCACTGTGGGCTCTATTGGTTGTAACACCGTTTTGCCGATAGTCAAGGTGACCCGGCAGACGGAGTTGAAATCGTTGCAAGCCGTCCCCACTACTGTATTCGCACAACTGACGAACCTTTCTTTCCATGCATGCAATCAGCCAGATTCGACTAACATTCAATCAGGATCGCCCGACTCTCCAAAAAGATCATCCGGAGGAACACGACGACGATTCCGCAGGCATTGCTGTTCAGGAGGCGAAGCCTGCTCTACAGGCGCCGCCGATGTACAAGGTGGTTTTGTTCAATGATGACTACACACCGATGGATTTCGTCGTCGAAGTGCTCGAGGTGTTTTTTAACCTGAATCGCGAGCTGGCGACCAAGGTCATGCTGGCCGTTCACACAGAAGGACGGGCAGTATGTGGAGTGTTTACCCGCGACATTGCCGAGACCAAGGCCATGCAGGTCAACCAGTACGCCAGGGAAAGCCAGCATCCGCTACTCTGTGAAATCGAGAAGGACGGTTAATCGCCGACCACTTGGGTATGAGGTGAAGCTATGTTAAACCGCGAGCTCGAAGTCACCCTCAATCTTGCCTTCAAGGAGGCCCGTTCGAAACGTCATGAGTTCATGACCGTCGAACATCTCCTGCTGGCCCTATTGGACAATGAGGCTGCCGCCACCGTTTTGCGTGCCTGCGGCGCAAACCTCGACAAACTCAAGCATGACCTGCAGGAGTTCATCGACTCCACCACGCCGTTGATCCCCGTTCATGACGAGGATCGCGAGACCCAACCCACTCTGGGCTTCCAGCGTGTCCTGCAGCGTGCTGTTTTCCACGTACAGAGCTCGGGCAAACGCGAAGTGACTGGCGCCAACGTGCTGGTTGCGATCTTCAGTGAGCAAGAAAGTCAGGCAGTGTTCCTGCTGAAACAGCAGAGCGTTGCACGCATCGATGTCGTCAATTACATCGCGCATGGCATTTCCAAAGTGCCAGGGCATGGCGATCACTCTGAAGGTGAGCAAGATATGCAGGACGACGAGGGCGGTGAGTCTTCTTCTTCAGGCAATCCTCTGGATGCTTATGCCAGCAACCTCAACGAACTCGCGCGCCAGGGTCGTATCGATCCGTTGGTCGGCCGTGAGCTCGAAGTCGAGCGTGTCGCGCAGATCCTCGCGCGCCGCCGCAAAAACAATCCGCTGCTGGTGGGCGAGGCAGGCGTGGGCAAGACCGCGATTGCCGAAGGTCTGGCCAAGCGTATTGTCGACAACCAGGTGCCGGACCTGCTGGCCAACAGCGTGGTGTATTCCCTTGATCTGGGCGCCTTGCTGGCCGGGACCAAATACCGCGGCGATTTCGAGAAGCGCTTCAAGGCGTTGCTCAATGAACTGAAAAAACGCCCGCAGGCGATCCTGTTCATCGACGAGATCCACACCATCATCGGTGCGGGTGCCGCGTCCGGTGGCGTCATGGATGCCTCGAACCTGCTCAAGCCACTGCTGTCGTCCGGTGATATCCGTTGCATCGGTTCGACCACGTTCCAGGAGTTCCGCGGGATCTTCGAGAAGGACCGTGCCTTGGCACGCCGCTTCCAGAAGGTCGATGTGTCGGAGCCTTCGGTCGAGGACACCATCGGTATCCTGCGCGGCCTGAAAGGGCGTTTCGAGCTCCATCACAATATCGAATACAGTGATGAAGCCCTGCGCGCCGCTGCCGAACTGGCCTCGCGTTACATCAATGACCGGCACATGCCGGACAAGGCGATCGACGTCATCGACGAGGCGGGCGCCTACCAGCGTCTGCAGCCGATCGAGAAGCGCGTGAAACGCATCGAAGTACCTCAAGTCGAGGACATCGTTGCGAAAATTGCGCGGATTCCGCCAAAGCACGTCACCAGCTCCGACAAAGAGTTGCTGCGTAACCTTGAGCGTGACCTGAAGCTGACGGTATTTGGCCAGGATGCCGCGATCGACTCGCTGTCGACCGCGATCAAACTGTCCCGTGCCGGCCTGAAGTCGCCTGACAAGCCAGTCGGTTCGTTCCTGTTCGCAGGGCCGACCGGTGTCGGTAAGACCGAAGCGGCTCGTCAGCTGGCCAAGGCGCTGGGTATCGAGCTGGTTCGCTTCGACATGTCCGAGTACATGGAGCGCCACACCGTATCGCGTCTGATCGGTGCGCCTCCGGGCTATGTCGGGTTCGATCAGGGCGGCCTGCTGACCGAAGCCATCACCAAGCAGCCTCACTGCGTGCTGTTGCTCGATGAAATCGAGAAGGCGCATCCGGAAGTCTTCAACCTGCTGCTGCAGGTCATGGACCACGGTACGTTGACCGATAACAACGGGCGCAAGGCGGACTTCCGTAACGTGATCGTCATCATGACGACCAACGCCGGTGCCGAAACGGCAGCGCGTGCTTCGATCGGTTTCACCCATCAGGACCATTCGTCCGATGCGATGGAAGTGATCAAGAAGAGCTTCACGCCGGAGTTCCGCAACCGTCTGGACACCATTATCCAGTTTGGTCGCCTCAGTCATGAGGTCATCAAAAGCGTGGTGGACAAGTTCCTTACCGAGCTTCAGGCGCAGCTGGAAGACAAGCGCGTACAGCTGGAAGTGACCGACGCGGCGCGCAGCTGGCTGGCGGCGGGTGGCTACGATTCGGCAATGGGTGCCCGGCCGATGGCGCGTTTGATCCAGGACAAGATCAAGCGTCCGCTGGCGGAAGAGATTCTCTTTGGCGAACTGGCCGACCATGGTGGTGTGGTGCACATCGATCTGAAGGATGGCGAGCTGACCTTCGAGTTCGAAACCACGGCAGAAATGGCCTGACGTTAACCGCGACAAAGCAAAAGGCGCCGAGAGGCGCCTTTTTGCTGTCTGCCAGAAGTAAACCGATCACCGTGGGAGCGGGCTTGCTCGCGAAGACAGCGGCACACGCATCTCGGATGCAAGCCGGCCCACCGCATGCGCGAGCAGGCCCACTCCCCAGTGGGTCGGTGTTGGCCGATCAAATCGCAGACAAACAAAAACGCCCGGCATAAAGCCGGGCGTCTTGTATTGACTTGATTAGCGAGCGCGGTAAGTGATGCGCCCTTTGCTCAAGTCATAGGGCGTCAGCTCGACGCGCACTTTGTCGCCGGTAAGAATACGAATGTAGTTCTTGCGCATCTTGCCGGAGATATGCGCGGTTACGACGTGCCCATTTTCCAACTCCACGCGAAACATGGTGTTGGGCAGGGTGTCGACGACAGTGCCTTCCATTTCGAAGCTGTCTTCTTTCGACATGCAGTAAAGCCCTCGGTGTCCAATGAATGGCCCGGTGCAACTGCGCCAGGCAAAAGCGGCGTGCATTGTGCCCGAAAAATGGGGTTTAAGCCAAGGGGTTCTAGTTCAGGATGACCCAGCGCTGATTAATCAGCAGTTCGATGGGGCGATATTGGGTCTTGTAGCTCATCTTTTTGCAGTTTTTGATCCAGTAGCCCAGGTAGACCGCCTCCAGCCGCAGCCGCTGGGCCTCGGCGATCTGCCAGAGGATCGCGTAGCGTCCCAGGCTGCGACGCTCTGCAGAGGGTTCGTAGAAGGTGTAGACCGCCGACAGACCGTTGGGCAGCAAGTCGGTGACGGCGACAGCCAGCAGTTGGCCGTCGAGGCGAAATTCGTAGAAACGGGAAAACGGCAGATCGCGCACCAGGAACGTCGAGAACTGGTCACGACTCGGTGGGTACATGTCGCCGTCGGCATGCCGCTGTTCGATGTAGCGCTGATACAGCTCGAAGTATTCTTCGCTGAATTTGGGCTTGGCCGGGCGTACCTGCAGGTCGGCGTTGCGCTTGAAGATGCGTTTCTGCTGACGGTTGGGGGTGAATTGCGCCACCGGGATGCGCGCCGGCACGCACGCATTGCAGTTCTGGCAATGAGGGCGGTACAGATGATCGCCGCTGCGACGGAAACCCATTTCAGACAGGTCTGCATAGACGTGCACATCCATGGGCTGACTAGGGTCGAGAAACAGGGTCGTGGCCTGCTCCTCGGGCAGATAACTGCAAGAGTGGGGCTGAGTGGCATAAAACTTCAAACGCGCCAACTCGGTCATGATCAACCCTCGGGATAAGCTTTGAATTAAGTGTAAGCCACGCGCGCAAAAGTCGCTCAGCAAACCCAGGTGGCACCGCTGGGTTGATCCAGATGCTGCGCGAGGTAACGGGCAAACTCGCGACGAGGAATGGCCCGAGCGCCCAGACTGTGCAAGTGGTCGGTGGGCATCTGGCAATCGATCAGCACGAAACCCGAGTCTTTCAGATGTTGGACCAGGGTGGCAAAGCCAAATTTTGAGGCGTTGTCGGCGCGACTGAACATGGACTCGCCGAAAAACAGCTGCCCCATCGCCAAACCATACAGGCCGCCGACCAGCAGGCCGTCGTCCCAGACTTCCACCGAATGGGCGTAGCCGCGCCTGTGCAGTTCGAGGTAGGCGTCCTGCATCGCTTCGGTAATCCAGGTGCCGTCGGCGTAATCCCTGGGCGCGGCGCACGCGCGAATCACTGCGGCAAAATCCTGATCGAAGGTCACCTGATATCGCTGCTGGCGCAGCAATTTGTTCAGGCTGCGCGAAACGTGCAGTTCGTCGGGAAACAACACGGTGCGCGGATCCGGCGACCACCAGAGAATCGGCTGGCCTTCCGAGAACCACGGGAAGCAGCCGTGGCGATAAGCCTGAATCAGACGATCGGCGGACAGATCGCCGCCCGCAGCCAGCAGTCCGTTCGGATCGCGCATGGCTTTTTCCAGCGGCGGGAAGGTCAGGGTGTTGCGTTGTAACCAAGTCAGCATGGCATCCGGGCTTACAGAAGGGGAGGGCAGTGGCGGGCGGGTGGGCCCACCGTGAAGTTTGCCGTCAAACGGTCGGAATGTCGTCGAGGTATTTTTCGGCGTCCAGTGCGGCCATGCAACCGGCCCCGGCGGAGGTGACGGCCTGGCGATAAACATGATCGGCCACGTCGCCGGCGGCGAACACTCCAGGGATCTCGGTGGCGGTGACATTGCCTTCACTGCCGCCTCGGACCCGCAGATAACCGTCGTGCATCTCCAGCTGGCCGACGAACAGATCAGTATTGGGTTTGTGACCGATGGCGATGAACACGCCGGTCAGCGGCAACTCGGTGGTCTCACCGGTCTGGCTGTCGCGCAGACGGGCGCCGGTCACGCCGCTGGCATCGCCCAGCACCTCGTCGAGCTGCTGGTTCCAGTGCAGGCGGATATTGCCGTTGGCAGCCTTTTCGAACAGTTTGTCCTGAAGGATTTTCTCCGAGCGTAATTTGTCGCGGCGGTGAATCAGGTGTACTTCCTTGGCGATGTTCGACAAGTACAGCGCTTCTTCTACGGCGGCATTACCGCCACCGACAACGGCGACTACCTGATTGCGATAGAAGAACCCGTCACAGGTCGCGCAAGCCGAAACGCCTTTGCCGGCGAAAGCTTCTTCCGAGGGCAGGCCCAGGTATTGCGCCGAGGCGCCCGTCGCAATAATCAATGCATCGCAGGTGTAAGTACCGCTGTCGCCGGTAAGTTCGAGCGGGCGCTGTTGCAACTTGGCCGTATGGATGTGGTCGTAAACGATCTCGGTGTCAAAGCGCTCGGCGTGTTTTTGCATGCGTTCCATCAACGCCGGACCCGTCAGGCCTTCGACGTCACCGGGCCAGTTGTCGACTTCGACGGTGGTGGTGAGCTGGCCACCTGCCTGTATGCCGGTAATGACCACGGGTTTGAGGTTGGCGCGGGCGGCATAAACCGCTGCGCTGTAACCGGCAGGGCCGGAACCCAGAATGATCAGGCGGCTATGCTTGGATTCGCTCATAAAACACCTCATAAGCCTTTGTCACAAAAGAGAATGCATGCTCAAATTGGATCGTATGAAGCGGGTTGTTGGCTATGCTGCATCCAAGCGTCTCAAACATGGCATCGACCGAACAAACCCGTACAATGCGTGCTCGTCACAGTGTTTGTAACAAAATAAGCATTACGCGCCGTGTTTATAAAACCCGGAGCGCAGTGTTAAAAGTAGTCTCAGTTGCGCCTGTTAACTTTTTTACCTGCCTGGATTGGGCAGTTTTTTATAGTCATTCAACAGATGGACGCGCCATAGGCGCAGGAAAAGTAGCGTTTTGAAGAAATCCACCGCAGCACCTAAACCAGCCGTCGTTCCACTCTGGCGCCAGCATCTGCACTACCGACTCAAGGAAGGTGCATTGATCGCCATTGGCGCCTTGTGCCTGTTCCTGATGATGGCCTTGCTGACCTATGGCAAGGACGATCCGGGCTGGAGCCACAACAGCAAGATCGACGATGTGCAGAACTTCGGCGGTCCGGCCGGCTCGTACAGCGCCGACATCCTGTTCATGGTCTTGGGTTACTTCGCGTATATCTTTCCGCTGTTGCTGGCAATCAAGGCCTACCAGATCTTCCGCCAACGCCACGAGCCGTGGCAGTGGAGCGGCTGGCTGTTTTCCTGGCGCCTGATCGGCCTGGTGTTCCTGGTACTGTCCGGCGCGGCACTTGCGCATATCCATTTTCATGCTGCGACCGGTTTGCCGGCCGGCGCGGGCGGCGCGTTGGGCGAAAGCCTGGGCGACCTGGCAAAGAACGCACTCAATATCCAGGGCAGCACGCTGTTGTTCATTGCCCTGTTCCTGTTCGGCCTGACGGTGTTCACCGACCTATCGTGGTTCAAGGTGATGGACGTCACCGGCAAGATCACCCTCGACCTGTTCGAACTGTTCCAGGGCGCGGCCAATCGCTGGTGGGCCGCCCGGGTCGAGCGCAAGCAGCTGGTTGCGCAATTGCGTGAAGTCGACGATCGCGTGCATGACGTGGTCGCGCCGACGGTCACCGACAAGCGCGAGCAGGCCAAGGTCAAGGAACGCCTGATCGAGCGCGAGCAGGCCCTGAGCAAGCACATGTCGGAGCGCGAGAAGCAGGTGCCGCCAGTGATTGCCCCCGCGCCGCCGAAACCCGCCGCGCCGAGCAAACGCGTGGAAAAAGAGAAGCAGGCGCCGCTGTTCGTCGACAGCGCCGTCGAAGGCACCTTGCCGCCGATCTCGATTCTCGACCCCGCGGAAAAGAAACAACTCAATTACTCGCCCGAATCTTTGGCTGCGGTCGGCCACTTGCTGGAAATCAAGCTCAAGGAATTCGGCGTTGAAGTCTCGGTGGATTCGATCCACCCAGGCCCGGTGATTACCCGTTACGAAATCCAGCCCGCCGCCGGTGTAAAAGTCAGCCGCATCGCCAACCTGGCGAAAGACCTCGCGCGTTCGCTGGCCGTGACCAGCGTGCGGGTGGTGGAAGTGATTCCGGGCAAGACCACCGTCGGTATCGAGATTCCTAACGAAGACCGGCAGATCGTGCGCTTCTCCGAGGTGCTGTCGACCCCGGAATACGACAACTTCAAATCCCCCGTCACCTTGGCCCTGGGCCATGACATCGGCGGCAAGCCGGTCATCACCGATCTGGCGAAAATGCCGCACCTGCTGGTGGCCGGTACGACCGGTTCCGGTAAGTCGGTCGGTGTGAACGCGATGATCCTGTCGATCCTGTTCAAGTCCGGCCCGGAAGACGCCAAGCTGATCATGATCGACCCGAAGATGCTTGAACTGTCGATCTACGAAGGCATCCCGCACCTGCTGTGCCCGGTCGTCACCGACATGAAGGACGCGGCCAACGCCCTGCGCTGGAGCGTGGCGGAGATGGAGCGTCGCTACAAGCTGATGGCGAAGATGGGCGTGCGCAACCTGTCCGGCTTCAACGCCAAGGTCAAGGAAGCCCAGGACGCCGGCACACCGCTGAGCGATCCGCTGTACAAACGCGAAAGCATTCACGACGAAGCGCCGCTGCTGACCAAGCTGCCGACCATTGTCGTGGTCGTCGACGAATTTGCCGACATGATGATGATCGTCGGCAAGAAGGTGGAGGAGCTGATCGCCCGTATCGCCCAGAAGGCCCGTGCTGCGGGTATTCACTTGATCCTTGCGACCCAGCGTCCGTCGGTGGACGTGATCACCGGCCTGATCAAGGCGAACATCCCGACGCGCATGGCGTTCCAGGTATCGAGCAAGATCGACTCGCGGACCATCATCGACCAGGGCGGCGCCGAGCAACTGCTGGGCCACGGTGACATGCTCTACATGCCGCCGGGCACCAGCCTGCCGATCCGCGTCCATGGCGCGTTCGTCTCCGACGACGAGGTGCACCGGGTCGTCGAGGCGTGGAAACTTCGCGGCGCGCCGGAGTATAACGACGACATCCTCAACGGTGTCGAAGAGGCGGGCAGTGGCTTTGAAGGCAGCAGTGGCGGTGGCGACGGCGACGATCCCGAAGCTGATGCGCTCTACGACGAAGCGGTGCAGTTCGTACTGGAAAGCCGTCGCGCGTCCATCTCCGCGGTCCAGCGCAAGCTGAAAATCGGCTACAACCGCGCCGCGCGCATGATCGAGGCCATGGAAATGGCCGGGGTCGTGACGTCCATGAATACCAATGGTTCGCGTGAAGTCCTGGCGCCTGGCCCGGTACGCGACTGATTTGTTTGAAGGGTGGCGCCTGGCGCGTCACCCGAATTCCCATGAATGTTAAGAGGACTCCCATGCGTCTTATCCGCATGCTGTTGCTGCCGGTACTGGCTTTGACCACGCTCTCGGCCCACGCCGATGACAAGGACGTGGCGCGTCTGACCCAACTCCTGGAAAAATCCCAGACCCTGACCGCGCGTTTCTCCCAGCTGACCCTCGATGGCAGCGGTACTCAGTTGCAGGAAACCGCCGGTGAAATGTCCCTGCAGCGTCCGGGCCTGTTCTACTGGCACACCGACGCACCGGCCGAGCAGGTCGTGGTCTCCGACGGCAAGAGAGTCACGCTGTGGGACCCGGACCTGGAACAGGCCACCATCAAGACCCTCGACCTGCGCCTGAGCCAGACCCCGGCATTGCTGCTGTCCGGCGACGTCTCCAAGATCAGCCAGAGCTTCGCCATCAGTGCCAAGGAAGCCGGCGGCGTGATCGACTTCACCTTGAAGCCGAAGACCAAGGACACCCTGTTCGACAGCCTGCGCCTGTCGTTCCGCAATGGCCTGGTCAACGACATGCAACTGATCGACAGTGTCGGCCAGCGCACCAACATTCTGTTTACCGGTGTGAAGGCCAACGAGCCGATCCCGGCGTCCAAGTTCAAGTTCGACATCCCTAAAGGGGCGGACGTGATCCAGGAATAAAACGCCAAACCCTGTAGGAGCGAGCTTGCTCGCGATGAACTCAATGACACCGCTGGGTGTCAGGCTGCCAGCGTTATCGTTGGCGTTCATCGCGAGCAAGCTCGCTCCTACAGGGGGGTGTTCACAGTGAGGTTTCAGACGTAGTGATGGACCTGTTTCGCAGCGCCCCGATCGCTCAACCCTTGGCCGCCCGCTTGCGTGCAACCAATCTGGACGAGTATGTCGGTCAGGAACATCTGCTCGCTCGCGGCAAGCCTTTGCGCGAGGCGCTGGAGCAGGGTGCCTTGCATTCGATGATTTTCTGGGGCCCGCCGGGCGTGGGCAAAACCACCCTGGCGCGGTTGCTCGCGGAAGTCTCGGATGCGCACTTCGAAACGGTTTCGGCGGTGCTGGCCGGGGTGAAGGAAATTCGCCAGGCGGTGGAAATCGCCAAACAACAGGCCGGGCAGTATGGCAAGCGCACCATTCTGTTCGTCGATGAAGTGCACCGTTTCAACAAATCGCAGCAGGATGCGTTCCTGCCCTATGTGGAAGACGGCACGCTGATTTTCATCGGCGCGACCACCGAAAACCCCTCGTTCGAACTCAACAACGCCTTGCTTTCCCGGGCCCGCGTCTACGTGCTGAAAAGCCTCGACGAAGCGGCCCTGCGCAAATTGGTGCACCGCGCCCTGACCGAAGAGCGTGGCTTGGGTAAGCGGCAGCTGACCCTCAGCGATGAAGGTTTCCAGATGCTGTTGTCCGCCGCCGATGGTGACGGCCGGCGTCTGCTCAACCTGCTGGAAAACGCCTCGGACCTTGCCGAAGACAACAGCGAGATCGGCGTCGACCTGCTGCAAAGCCTGCTCGGCGACACCCGTCGTCGTTTCGACAAGGGTGGCGAAGCGTTCTACGACCAGATTTCCGCGCTGCATAAATCGGTGCGCGGCTCCAACCCCGACGGCGCGTTGTACTGGTTCGCGCGGATGATCGACGGCGGTTGCGATCCGCTGTACCTGGCCCGGCGCGTGGTGCGCATGGCCAGCGAAGACATCGGCAACGCCGACCCGCGCGCACTGAGCCTGTGCCTCGCGGCGTGGGAAGTGCAGGAGCGCCTCGGCAGCCCGGAAGGCGAGTTGGCGGTGGCCCAGGCCATCACCTACCTGGCCTGCGCGCCGAAAAGCAACGCGGTGTACATGGGCTTCAAGGCTGCGATGCGCAGCGCCACCGAACACGGTTCGCTGGAAGTGCCGCTGCACCTGCGCAACGCGCCGACCAAGCTGATGAAGCAGCTCGGTTACGGCGACGAATACCGATATGCCCACGATGAGCCGGACGCCTACGCCGCCGGCGAAGACTACTTCCCCGAAGAGCTTGAGCCGCAGCCGTTCTACCAGCCGGTGCCCCGTGGCCTGGAGCTGAAGATCGGCGAGAAGCTCAATCACCTCGCGCAACTTGACCGTCTCAGCCCCCGGCAGCGGAGAAAATAGTGCTTCCATTGATCGTTGCGGTCTCCGTCGGCGGGATCGCCGGCACGCTGTTGCGCTTTGCCACCGGCAACTGGGTCAACGCTAATTGGCCGCGGCACTTCTATACCGCGACGCTGGCCGTTAATATCGTCGGCTGTTTGCTGATCGGCGTTCTATACGGTCTGTTTTTGATACGCCCGGAAGTACCGATCGAGGTGCGTGCCGGGTTGATGGTCGGCTTCCTCGGGGGGCTGACGACTTTTTCATCCTTTTCACTGGATACGGTGCGCCTGCTGGAAAGCGGGCAAGTGCCGCTGGCCCTGGGCTATGCTGCCATCAGCGTATTCGGCGGGCTGCTCGCCACCTGGGCTGGCCTGTCCTTGACCAAACTTTGATAACGAGAGACCGACATGCTCGATTCCAAACTGTTACGTAGCAACCTTCAGGACGTAGCGGACCGCCTGGCATCCCGTGGCTACACGCTGGATGTTGCGCGCATCGAAGCGCTGGAAGAACAGCGCAAGACCGTACAGACCCGCACCGAAGCACTGCAGGCTGAACGTAATGCACGCTCCAAATCCATCGGTCAGGCCAAGCAGCGCGGCGAAGACATCGCGCCGTTGATGGCGGACGTCGAGCGCATGGCGAATGAACTGAGCGCCGGTAAAGTCGAGCTGGACGCGATCCAGACCGATCTGGATTCGATCCTGCTGGGTATCCCCAACCTGCCGCACGAGTCGGTGCCGATTGGCGCTGACGAAGACGGCAACGTTGAAGTGCGTCGCTGGGGCACGCCGACTGCGTTCGATTTCCCGGTTCAGGACCACGTGGCCCTGGGCGAGAAGTTCGGCTGGCTGGATTTCGAAACCGCCGCCAAGCTCTCCGGCGCCCGTTTTGCCCTGTTGCGTGGGCCGATCGCCCGCCTGCACCGCGCCCTCGCGCAGTTCATGATCAACCTGCACGTCACCGAGCACGGCTACGAAGAGGCGTACACGCCTTATCTGGTCCAGGCACCGGCGCTGCAAGGCACCGGGCAGTTGCCGAAATTTGAAGAAGACCTGTTCAAGATCGCCCGGGAAGGCGAGGCCGATCTGTACCTGATCCCGACCGCCGAAGTGTCGCTGACCAACATCGTCGCCGGCGAAATCGTCGATTCGAAACTGCTGCCGATCAAGTTCGTCGCCCACACCCCGTGCTTCCGCAGTGAAGCCGGCGCGTCGGGTCGCGATACCCGCGGCATGATCCGCCAGCACCAGTTCGACAAGGTCGAGATGGTCCAGATCGTTGAGCCATCGACCTCGATGGACGCACTGGAAGGCCTGACCGCCAACGCTGAAAAGGTCTTGCAACTGCTGGAGCTGCCTTACCGCACCCTGGCGCTGTGCACCGGCGACATGGGCTTCAGCGCAGTCAAGACCTACGACCTGGAAGTGTGGATTCCGAGCCAGGACAAGTACCGCGAGATCTCGTCGTGCTCCAACTGCGGCGACTTCCAGGCCCGCCGCATGCAAGCGCGTTTCCGCAACCCGGAAACCGGCAAGCCTGAACTGGTTCACACCCTGAACGGTTCCGGTCTGGCGGTGGGTCGTACCCTGGTGGCCGTGCTGGAAAACTATCAGCAGGCCGACGGTTCGATCCGTGTGCCGGAAGTGCTGAAGCCGTACATGGGTGGCCTTGAGGTCATCGGCTAAATGAACTATCTGCCGCTGTTTCACAACCTGCGCGGCAGTCGTGTGTTGGTCGTCGGTGGGGGGGAGATTGCCTTGCGCAAATCCCGCCTGCTGGCCGATGCCGGTGCGCAGCTGCGGGTGGTTGCTCCTGAAATCGAACCGCAGCTGCGCGAGCTGGTGAACGGCAGCGGCGGCGAGTGCCTGTTGCGTGGTTACGTTGAGGCGGACCTGGACGGTTGCGGGCTGATCATTGCCGCCACCGACGACGAACCTCTGAACGCGCAGGTGTCCGCCGACGCCCATCGGCGTTGCGTGCCCGTCAACGTGGTGGATGCGCCTGCGCTGTGCAGCGTGATTTTTCCGGCGATCGTCGACCGTTCGCCGCTGATCATCGCGGTCTCCAGCGGTGGCGATGCGCCGGTGCTGGCGCGGTTGATCCGCGCCAAACTGGAAACCTGGATTCCGTCCACCTATGGTCAACTGGCCGGCCTGGCGGCGCGTTTTCGCAGCCAGGTCAAAGGTTTGTTTCCGGATGTGCAGCAGCGCCGGGCGTTCTGGGAAGAGGTGTTCCAGGGGCCGATTGCCGACCGCCAACTGGCCGGGCAGGGCGCCGAAGCCGAGCGTTTGTTGCAAGCGAAAATCGATGGCGAAGCGCCGATGGCGACAGGCGAGGTGTATCTGGTGGGCGCCGGGCCGGGTGATCCCGACCTGCTGACCTTCCGCGCCCTGCGTCTGATGCAGCAAGCCGACGTGGTGCTGTATGACCGACTGGTGGCGCCGGCGATTCTCGAGTTGTGCCGCCGCGATGCCGAGCGGGTTTATGTGGGCAAGCGTCGCGCCGATCACGCCGTGCCGCAGGATCAGATCAACCAGCAATTGGTCGATCTGGCGAAGCAGGGCAAGCGTGTGGTGCGGTTGAAGGGCGGTGATCCGTTCATCTTCGGTCGTGGCGGTGAAGAGATCGAGGAGCTGGCGGCCCATGGCATTCCGTTCCAGGTCGTGCCGGGCATTACGGCGGCCAGCGGTTGTGCAGCGTATGCCGGGATTCCGCTGACCCACCGCGACTACGCGCAGTCGGTGCGTTTTGTTACCGGACACTTGAAGGACGGCTCCACCGATCTGCCGTGGGCCGACCTGGTCGCGCCGGCGCAAACCCTGGTGTTCTACATGGGGCTGGTGGGCTTGCCGATCATCTGCGAGCAGTTGATCAAGCATGGTCGCGGGGCGGACACCCCGGCGGCGCTGATCCAGCAGGGCACCACGGTCAATCAGCGGGTGTTTACCGGCACGCTGGCCGATCTTCCACGGTTGGTGGCGGAGCATGAAGTGCATGCGCCGACGCTGGTGATCGTCGGGGAAGTGGTGCAGTTGCGCGAGAAGCTGGCGTGGTTTGAGGGGGCTCAGGCGCAGGTTTAAGACAGCGTCGCCCCCTTCGCGAGCAAGCCCGCTCCCACATTTAGCCGTATTCCCTTGTGAGCACGCGGTCGAATGTGGGAGCGGGCTTGCTCGCAAAGGGGCCCTAAAAAACGGTAGAAATCTTAACCTTTGCGCCAAACCCCTTTCCCGTTCAACCGCGCCCGATCATGCGGCGCGTTGAAATCCTGCGCCGGTCCCTTCGGCACGATGCCCGTCGGGTTGATGGTCTTGTGGCTGCCGTAATAATGATTCTTGATGTGCTCAAAACTCACGGTCTCGGCAATCCCCGGCCACTGATAGAGCTCGCGTAACCAGTTCGACAGGTTCGGATAATCGGTAATCCGCCGCAGGTTGCACTTGAAGTGCCCGTGATACACCGCGTCAAAGCGAATCAGTGTGGTGAACAGCCGAATGTCCGCTTCAGTCAGGTATTCGCCCACCAGGTAGCGATTGGCGCCTAACAAGGCTTCCAGTCGGTCCAGCTCGGCAAATACATCATCAAAGGCTTCTTCATAAGCCTTTTGCGATGTGGCAAACCCGGCGCGGTATACGCCGTTGTTTACCGCCGGATAAATCCGCTCGTTCAGCGCATCAATTTCGGCCCGCAACGGCTCGGGGTAAAAGTCCAGGTCATTGCCGGTCAAGTCATCGAAGGCGCTGTTGAACATGCGGATGATCTCCGCCGATTCGTTGTTGACGATGCGCTCCTGCGGCTTGTCCCACAGCACTGGCACGGTGACACGCCCGGTGTAATCGGCGGTATCGGCGGTGTAGCGCTGGTGCATGAAGTCGAAGTGATCGAGCTTGTCGCCGGTCGAGCCCAGCTTCTGATCGAAGGTCCAGCCATCTTTCAGCATCAGCCAACTGACCACCGAGACGTCGATGAGGTTGTCCAGGCCCTTGAGTTTGCGCAGGATCAGCGTGCGATGGGCCCACGGGCAAGCGAGGGACACGTAGAGGTGATAGCGACCCGCTTCGGCCGCGAAGCCACCCACGCCCGTCGGGCCGGGCTTGCCGTCGGCGGTCAGCCAGTTTCGACGCTGCGCCTGCTCGCGCTGGAACGCACCGTCCTTGCTGCTTTCATACCACTGGTCATGCCAGCGACCTTCAACTAACAAACCCATGTTCAAGACTCCTCAACCGATAAGCGTTGGAGCGGAGTCTATTCGGATAGGTTCGACAAAATAGCGCAAAGGTTGGGCGCTTATGATCGGTTATATCGATCTGTCCCGCGCGTCCCAATACGCCTGGGCGGTTTCGAAGGCTTGCTCGCGGGTTTGGCCGAGGCCGCGCAGGGCGAGGGCCATGGTCGCGATCAGGGCCATTTGCGGATAGCTGTCGACCACATCGCCGCGCCAGACGGCTTTCAATTGTTCAGGATCGAGCGAAGCCGGTTTGACGTGGCGTTGCGCGGACAACTGCGGCCATTCTTCGTCCCAGCTGTCGCCGCCGGTGGTTCCGTACAGGTGGCTGTTGGCGTCCGGGTTGATTTCGATCTCGCCACCGTCGCCCTTGACCACGATTGCGGTATCGCCGAGCAAGCGGCTGGCATCGCGGTGCACGGCCTGATAACCGGGGTGGAAGATGCTCTGCAAGCCGCAGCGAGCGCCCAGTGGATTGAGAATTCGTGTCAGGGAATGAATCGGCGAGCGCAGGCCCAAGGTGTTGCGCAGATCGATCATGCGCTGGAGTTGCGGCGCCCAATCCACCAGCGGCATGAAGGCCAGGCCACCGCTTTGCAGGGCATCACTTACCTGCTGCCAGTTGCGGCACAACGGGATCTTCAACTCATCCAGCAGTTGCTCGCTGTACAGCCGACCGGCCGTGTGCGCGCCGGCGCCGTGCATGAAGATCCGCACGCCGTTCTGCGCCAGGCACTTCGCCGCCAGCAGATACCACGGCAGATGGCGCTTCTTGCCGGCATAGGTCGGCCAGTCCAGATCAACCTGCAACGTCGGCGCCTGCAAGCGTTCCCGTAAGGCTTCGGTGAACCCGGCCATTTCCTCGGCGCTTTCTTCCTTGTGGCGCAACAGCATCAGGAACGCGCCCAACTGGGTGTCCTCGACCTTATCGTCGAGGACCATGCCCATGGCCTCCCGGGCTTCAGCGCGGGTCAGGTCACGGGCGCCGCGCTTGCCTTTGCCGAGGATCCGCACGAATTGGGCGAACGGATGTTCGGCGGGCGTTTCGAGGGTCAGCGCTGGGTAGTCGGTCATAAGCAGTTCGTCGGTTTGGGCAGGCCCGCCAGTTTCGCGGCGAGTTTGGCAGGGGTGCCTTTGAACAGTCGGTTCAGGTGCAGGCTGTTGCCTTTTTCCGCGCCGAGCTTCAACGCGGTGTATTTGATCAGAGGGCGGGTGGCCGGGGACAGCTGGAACTCGGCGTAGAAGCTGCGCAGCAGGTCGAGGATCTCCCAGTGTTCGGGGCTCAACTCGATGTCTTCGGCGGCGGCGAGGGCGCTGGCGACCTCGGCGGACCAGTCGCTCAGCTCGATCAGGAACCCGTCCTTGTCCAGTTCGATGGCGCGGGCGCCAACCCTTAGTGCGTTCATAACCAACTGTTGACCTTGTCGTAGTGGACCGACAGTTCGACGAAGGCGGGGTAATCGATGGCCTTGGCCGTGTCAGGCACCGGCAGCGCGCGTGCCTGGGCGTCTTCGGCGAGCACGAACAGCTTTGGAGCGCGGGCGTTCAGCGCCTCGAAGGGCGCGGTGCCTTTTTGCAACGCGTAGACCGCGTCGCCGGTGAGCAGCAGCGCATCGTTCGCGCCGATTACGCGCAGGCAACTGGTCAGGCGGTCGTCACTGAACGGGGAATGAGACAACACATGCAAAGTCGACATCAGAGGGTGATCACCTGGTCGTAACGGTCAATGAGTGCGGTAATTTCGTCGGCTGCCAGCACTTGGGCTTCTTCCAGCGACAAGCCGTTGGGGTCGAGACCACGTACAGCGGCGCTGTCACCACAGACGAACAGGTCTTCGACGCCGAACATCGGCAAGGCCTGCAGGTTGGCGCTCAGGTCTTTCTGTTGCAGGGCCTTGGCGTCCTGTTTCGCTGCAAGCTGAAACACTCCGTCATCGAGAAACAGCAGGCCGATTGGCAGGTCGAACGCGCCGCCGGCGAGGACGATGTCCAGCGCTTCCCGCGCGCTCGGCCCGGACCACGGCGCCTGGCGGCTGATAATCAGCAGTGATTTCGCCATGTCACGCGCCTCCAAAACAGATCAGCCGATCAGCGTCCTGCACCGCATCGTGTAACTGGCCGAGGCCGGACAATTCCCACGGCGCGCCGACGGCAACGGCTTCGCGCTGATAACGCCCGGCTTCTTCTTCGTTCAGCACGCCACGGCGCAGGGCCGCGGCAATGCAGACCACGCCGTCCAGTTGATGCTCGGTGACGAACGTGCGCCATTGCCTGGGCAGGTCCTGTTCATCCTGAGGCGTGACCACACTGGCGGAGGCGTTGTAGACGCCGTCCTGGTAGAAAAACAACCGGACAATCTCATGTCCGCCGGCCAGCGCGGCCTGGGCGAACAGCAAGGCGCGGCGCGAGGAGGGCGCATGGGCGGCGGAAAACAGCGCGATGGCGAACTTCATGACGGACTCGATCAGCGAAACTGCGGCCATGATAAAGCTTTATCGGTGGGGCGGCGAAGTGGGTTTTGTTCGGGACCGAGGGGCCGCCTTCGCGAGCAAGCCCGCTCCCACAAGGTTTTGGGCTGGATTCAACTGTCTTGCACGACACCCGCCCATTGTGGGAGCGGGCTTGCTCGCGAAAGCGGCCGGCCAGGCAACATCAGAATGAATGTGCCAAACCACTCATCGCGGCATATACCCCAATTGCCACCGCCGCGGAATCTTCAACGACAGCACCCCCAACGCCCCCGCCAGCAACCCGCTGACAAACAACGCCTTGAGCCCCAGATGATGTTCCAGCACCGCACCCAGCACCGCGCCGGCGAACATTCCGGTCCAGGGGATCAATTGCACCCGCCAGCCATTGCGCCGCTCGCCCAGCATCCAGCGTCCCAGCCCGCGGCCGAAGCGCGACAGGGCGCCGGTGACGTAGGTCAGGCCGACCGGCAAGCCGTTCACTTCTTCGACGGCGGCATTGAGCATGCCCATGGCGATGATCGCCGCCAGCAGCGCCGGCAGTTGTTCGTCATAAGGCCAGGCCGCCGCCGCACACAGCAACATGGCGATGCACAGCAGCAACGGCAACGCCCGCCGCCCGCCGACACGGCTGACGACGATGCCCAAGGCATTGCCGAGGATGAACGTCGCCACGAGCAGCAGCAGGCGCAAGGTCAGGCCCAGGTCGCCGTCGCTGATCGCCACGGCGAGGCGGGTGGTGTTGCCGCTCATGAACGAAACGAAGTCGCCGCTGGCCATGAAGCCGATGGCGTCGGTCATGCCGGCGAGCACCGACAGCGCGGCCACCAGCGACATGCCGATGCGCCCGCGCCATTTTTGGGTATGCAAATGCCCCGGACTGGCGCGGGGCGTGAACGATGACGGCAGCATCGGCGGCAGGATCCTTGAGCGGCGATGGTTAGGGAGTCAATCCATATAACTCGCAATACTCCAGCCAGTCCATCCCCGCCATTTCGGCCACTTCCCGGTGCACCTCCAGGCGTTGAGTTTCGTAGTCTTCAGGCGTTGCCGCAGTCAGTTGCAGGGTCAGTTCCCAGGCAAACAATCCCAGGCGTTCCGCCTCGGCTTCGAACGCTTCATGCAAACGTTCGTCGCGGAACTGCGCCGCTGTCTCACCCTTGGCCTGGGCCAGCAGCGGGTTGAGGTTGTCGAGTTCGTGGCGCAATTGCGGGCGCTCATCGAGAAACCTGTTCAGCGCCTGTTCGTGTTGCTGTTCGCTTGCCGCCATGGTCACTCCTTGAGAATGGATTGCGAAGACTGCTTCTTGCTGGCCTTGGCCGCTGCGGCCAGGCATTCCAGCGCCCACTGCTCGGGGTAGGTCATCTGGATCGGTGTGGTTTCGCCCTTGACGGTGCGTTCGCCGTCGAGGATGTAACGAATCCGCTTGTCGGTGACGCCGATTCGCTTGGCGATCCAGGACGGCGTCTGACCGATCTGGCTGATCAGCTTGTCGGCATATTCGGCGGTGGGTTTGTAGAACTCGGCGTTGGGTGTCATGGATGTTCCAGAAAAAAGGGCCTGAAATAAGGCCGATACGGCGTGTGGCGCGACAGCGTGCGCGAATCGTTGCGCGGTGTCGCGGTATAAATGAAGTAAAGCAGAACGCTCACAGTGATACAGTCCGCTTTTTTCTTGATGAGCACATGCAATGCGAATTCTGATGGTGGCCCTGGCCGCAACGTTGCTGGCGGGATGCGCGGGTTCGGCCATGAACGACGCCCGTACCGGCACCCCGTACAAAACCCTGACTTCGGACAAGCCGGAAAAAGTCGTCGCCCAGTGCGTGCAGTTCGCCTGGCAGGACGAAGCCGTGTTCGGCGTCGATGCGGGGGCGTATCTGCAGCCGGGCAAGAAGGGCGGGTCCACCGTTTACACGCGCTCGGCGGAGTCCTTCGTGGACATTACAGCGGATGCGTCGGGCACGGCGTTGAGCTACTACGCGCAGCATGACGATTTCGTGGCCAAGCGCCGGTTGGCGGCATTGGCAACTTGCCTCTAAACCTCCTGTAGGAGCGAGCTTGCTCGCGATGGGCGATAACGATATCGCTTGCTGTCGGGATGAACGCGGTGCCTGGACGTCCATCGCGAGTAAGCTCACTCCTACAGGGTCATGCGTTGTCGAGGCGCTTCTGGAAGAAGTGGCGCCGATGCCCCGGCGGATAATCAACGATTTGCCCCAACTCGCTATAACCAAGCTTCTGGTAAAACGCCGGCGCCTGAAAATCGAAGGTGTCCAGCCAGATCCCCACGCATTCCTTCTCTCGCGCCAGCTCCTCGGCCATCCCCATCAGCTTCGAGCCCATGCCTTGACCCCGGGCGTGTTCCGGCACCGAGAGCAATTCGATGAACAACCATTGATAGAAAAACCGGCCATACAACCCGCCGAGGACCGCGCCCTGGTCATCGCGCACCAGCAGGGCCAGCAGCTCTGACTTGCCGTCCCCCGCTTGCGCCACGTTATGAGCCCGCAGTGGTGCGAGGATCGCCTCGCGTTCTTCCAGGGTCGGGTTTTGCGACCGTTCAATGCTCAAAGTCATCAGCTACATCCTTATGGCGGTGAGGGACGAGCGTATCCGGGTCGCGACGATTGTTCTATCCCTGTCTGGCTGAGGAACCGTCGCCAGCGCGCAGATGTCTAGCCTTTACAGCGTCATTCCAGAACGCGGCCGATGAGGATTGCCAGTAGTGAACATTTTTGAAGCTTTGCGCGAAAGCCATGACCGCCAGCGCACCTACGCCGATGCATTGATCAAGACCAGCGGCGACACCCCGGAGCGGGTCGAGGCGTACAAGCGGTTGAAGTCCGAGCTTCAGGCGCATGAAACCGCGGAAGAGCGGCACTTCTACATTCCCTTGATGGAATTCGACAATGGCGTCGACCTCAGCCGCCATGCGATTTCCGAGCATCACGAGATGGACGAAATGATGGAAGAACTCGACGAGACCGAGATGTCCAGCCCGGCGTGGCTGGCGACCGCCAAGAAGCTGTCCGAGAAGGTCCACCACCATCTGAAAGAGGAAGAGCAGAAGTTCTTCCAGATGGCCGGCAAGCTGCTCGACGACAAGCAGAAAGAAACGCTCGCCGGGCAGTATGAGAAGGAATACAAGGCGCAGCTTTCCTAAAACGTTTTTCCGTCTACCATGGGCGTCCTCTGACGCTATTAGGACGCCTTGTCATGCCGAACACAGCCGAACGGGTCAACATCATTGAGTCCCAGGTGTTGTCCCACGACTGGTACCTGCTGAAGAAGATCACCTTCGATTACCTGCGCAACAACGGTGAGTGGCAGCGCCAGACCCGCGAAGTTTACGACCGGGGCAATGGCGCGGCGATTCTGTTGTTCAATCGGGAAAAGAAAACCGTCGTGCTGACGCGTCAGTTCCGTTTGCCGGTGTTCGTCAACGGTCACGACGGGTTGCTGATCGAGGTGGCGGCGGGCCTGCTCGAAGGCGCCGCGCCGGAAGCGCGTATCCGCGATGAAGCGGAGGAAGAAACCGGTTATCGCGTGCACCACGTGCAGAAGGTGTTCGAGGCCTACATGAGCCCCGGATCGGTGACAGAGAAGCTGCATTTTTTCATCGCCGAATACGACGCTTCATCGAAAGTCAGCGATGGGGGCGGGCTGGAAGAAGAGACCGAAGAGCTGGACGTGCTGGAGTGGTCGTTCGATGACGCGCTGCAAGCGTTCTACCTCGGTGAGATCTGCGATGCGAAGACCATCATGCTGTTGCAGTATGCGGCGATGAAAAACATCTTCGCCTGACCGCTGCCAGGGCAACGCACTCCCTGTAGGAGCGAGCAGGCTCGCGAAAAACCCGAGACCGCCACGGTCCCTCAGTCTTCCCGCACCATCGTTAACAACTATCGCGAGCGTCGACCTGGCTGCTTCTGCACACCTCAAAAACCTTCCAGACGTCCGGTTTCGCCACGCAGCCCACCTTCAAGCGTCAACAACAACGCCTTCGCCTCAAGCCCACCGGCGAACCCGGTCAATTTCCCCGACGCCCCAATCACCCGATGGCACGGCGCAACAATCGAGATCGGGTTCCGGCCATTCGCCGCACCCACCGCCCGCACTGCGCCCGGGCTGCCGATCTGCTCGGCGATCTGGCGGTAGCTGCGTGTCTCGCCGAAGGGGATGGTCAGCAGCGCCTGCCACACCTTCTTCTGAAATTCCGTCCCGGTGAAATCCAGGTCCAGGTCGAATCGATTGCGAGTGCCCGCGAAGTATTCCGACAGTTGCTGTCGGGCGCGAATCAGGACCGGATGGTCCGGGGCTTCGCTCATCGGGCCGAGCCGCACTCGATTCGGTTTGTCGTTTTCCCAGAGGATGGCCGCCAGTCTCGAACCGTTCGCGACCAGCTTCAGCTCGCCCACCGGGGAGGCCATGGTGATGCAGGTGTACGTCATGCCGACGAACTCCGGAAAGTGCTGAACAGAAGGCAAGCATACTGCCTCATCGGGGAGGCGCAATACGCAATCCCAGCCATACTGCCTACTGCTCTTGAACGTTTTCTCTGCTTTTTACAGACCCTAAAAACAAAAAAGAGACCGACTCATGAAGTTCGAACCTTTTGCCAAATCGCTCATCGCGACCTCATTGGCGCTCAGCTGCCTGGCCGCGCACGCCGCCTCCGTCGCCCCCGTTGCCGCCGAAAACGGCATGGTGGTCACTGCTCAGCACCTGGCCAGCCACGTGGGCGTCGATGTGCTCAAGAACGGCGGCAACGCCGTGGATGCCGCTGTCGCGGTCGGCTACGCGCTGGCGGTGGTGTATCCCGCGGCGGGTAACCTGGGGGGTGGCGGTTTCATGACCATCCAGCTGGCGGACGGACGCAAGACGTTCCTCGACTTCCGCGAAAAAGCGCCCCTGGCCGCGACCGCCAATATGTACCTCGACAAGGAGGGCAACGTCGTTCCTGACCTCAGCACCCGAGGCCACCTCGCGGTCGGCGTGCCGGGTACGGTGTCCGGCATGGAACTGGCGCTGAGCAAATACGGCACCAAACCGCGCAAGGAAGTGATCGCCCCGGCCATCAAGCTTGCTGAAGATGGCTTCACCCTGGAGCAGGGCGACGTCGATCTGCTGGAATACGCCACCGATGTGTTCAAGAAGGACATCAAGGATTCCGGCTCGATTTTCCTGAGCAACGGCGAACCGATGCAGGTCGGGCAGCAACTGGTGCAGAAAGACCTGGGTAAGACCCTGCGGGAAATCTCCGAGAAGGGCGCCGACGGTTTCTATAAAGGCTGGGTGGCCGACGCCATCGTCACCTCCAGCCAGGCCAACAAGGGCATCATCACCCAGGCCGACCTCGACAAATACAAGACCCGCGAGCTGGCCCCGGTGGAATGCGATTACCGTGGCTACCACGTGGTGTCGGCGCCACCGCCAAGCTCCGGCGGGGTAGTGATCTGCGAGATCATGAACATCCTCGACGGTTACCCGATGAAGGAGCTGGGCTACCACTCGGCGCAGGGCATGCATTACCAGATCGAAGCCATGCGTCACGCGTATGTCGACCGCAACAGCTACCTTGGCGACCCGGACTTCGTTAAGAATCCGCTCGCGCATCTGCTGGACAAGAACTACGCGACCAAGATCCGCGCGGCGATCAATCCGCAGAAGGCGGGTGTGTCCCGTGATCTCAAACCCGGCGTAGCGCCCCACGAAGGCAGCAACACCACCCATTACTCGATCGTCGACAAATGGGGCAACGCAGTCTCCGTCACCTACACCCTGAACGACTGGTTCGGCGCCGGCGTCATGGCCAGCAAAACCGGGGTCATCCTCAACGACGAGATGGACGACTTCACATCGAAAATCGGCGTGCCGAACATGTACGGCCTGGTGCAAGGCGAGGCCAACGCCATCGCACCCGGCAAGGCGCCGCTGTCGTCGATGAGCCCGACCATTGTCACCAAGGACGGCAAAGTGGTGATGGTGGTCGGTACGCCGGGCGGTAGCCGCATCATCACCGCGACCTTGCTGACCATCCTCAACGTGATCGACTACGGCATGAACATCCAGGAAGCCGTGGATGCGCCGCGTTTCCACCAGCAATGGCTGCCGGAAGAGACCAACCTGGAGACCTTCACCACCAGCCCGGACACGGTAAAAATGCTCGAGAGCTGGGGGCATAAGTTCGCCGGCCCGCAGGACGCCAACCACGTGGCGGCCATCCTGGTCGGCGCGCCTTCGCTGGAAGGCAAGCCGGTGGGCAAGAACCGCTTCTACGGGGCGAACGATCCACGGCGCAACACCGGGTTGTCGCTCGGTTATTAATGGCAGATTCTATGCAGTGCCAGGGGCGGATTCATTCCGCCCTCCCTACATTTCAAGGAAGGAATCATGACCACCGCATTGTTAATCATCGACGTTCAGCAGGCGCTCTGCGCGGGCGAGTACGAGTGTTTCGAGATCGCGCGCGTCATTGACACTATCAACGACCTCAGCGCTCGCGCCCGCAAGGCCGGGATTCCGGTGGTGCTGATCCAGCATGAAGAATCGGAAGGTGCCTTCGCCCATAACGCCGCAGGCTGGCAACTGGCCGAAGAGCTGGCCACCTCGCCGCAGGACTGGCGCGTGCGCAAAACCACGGGGGATTCTTTTTACCAGACCAACCTGCAGAAGCTGCTGCCCAAAGAGGACTTTGAACGCCTGGTCATCTGTGGTCTGCAAACTGATTACTGCGTCAACGCCACCGTGCGCCAGGCGCTGAATCTGGGGTACGACGTGGTGCTGGCGGCTGATGCTCATTCCACCGTCGACAACGGGAATCTTGCCGCCGAAGACATCATCGCCGAGCACAACAAGGACCTGGCGCATTTGACCGGTTCGGTGGCGCGGATTGATGTGAAGCCAGCGGCGGATATCAGGTTTTAACGTTGTTCTGTGCGGGCGCCAGATTTATTGGCGATGGTGATCTCACGGGCGCCACCACTAAGCGCCTCACGTCGCAAACATCAGCCCCTTCGTTCTCGCTCCCCCGTCCGGCACCACCCCCTCCAGCACCAACCGCGTAATCGTTTGCGCCGCCCGCTGGTAATCCCGGTCATCCGGTGTCTGTCGCCCCGTGATATGCGCCATCTGCCACCCCAGATTGGTGTAGGTGCGCGTCGCCGACCAGATGAACAACATCAAGTGCTGCGGATCTACCGGGGCCAGCAATCCACGATCGATCCAGCTGCGCAGGCATTCGACGTTGCGCTGCGCCTCGGCATACAGCAGGTCCCGGCATTCCTCCGGCAATTGCCGGCCACCCAGCAGCAACTCACCGCTGAACACCTTGGCAATGTGCGGATGTTCCCGGGCAATGCGAATCCGCGCGGCGATGTAGGCCTGCAATCCCGTCACCGGATCATCGCTCTCGCGCAACGCCGCCGAGGCTTCAAGCAAGGGCTCGACAAACCCGAGCAACACCTTGGCGTACAGCGTTTCCTTACTGTGGAAGTAGTAATACAGATTCGCCTTGGGCACCCCGGCGCGCGCGGCGATGTCCCGCGTCTGGGTGGCATCGAAGCCTTTGGCCGCGAATTCTGCGCTGGCGGCCTCCAGAATGAGGTGCTGATTGTGCTGGCGAATACGGCTCATGGCGGTGTCTTGGCGATTTGAGTTGCGCAATATACAAAACTATATAGCGATGCGGCCAGTCGCGCCGTTCGAATGCCTGGTCTTAGAGAAAACGGTAAAGGAGGGGACGTGCAGAGGACGGGGTGCGGGCTACACTTACTCACCTGTCGTCGACTGCCGACCGATTTCTGATGCCCTTGCTTCGATGGAGGCGAGTCATTCGTGGATGCGCTTGAGTTGCTCTATAACGGCCTGATCGAGTGGCTGATCGAGCCCGTCACCCGCCAGTTTCTCGGTCTGTTTGACCTGAATGGCCGTATGGGCCTGGTGTTTCTGTTCACTTCCTACAGCATCGCCTACGCTCTGTTTCGCTTCAGAGAGCAGCGCGGCCTCACCGACGCACGGTCATTCGGCCAGTTCATCGGCGGGCGTCGGGTGTACTTCCATCGTTCGGCATTGCTCGATTACCGCTATTACTTCGTGCGGGCGATTCTCAAAGTTGCGCTGGTGTTGCCCGTCGTCGCGCTGGTAGACCCACTGGTCCTGCGCTCTGGCGACTACATCGCCTTCTTCAGCAACCTGTGGGGCGCGCGGACCCAAGTGGAGCAACACCTCGCACTGTCCTTGCTCTACGGTCTCGGAGTTTTCCTGGTTAAAGATTTCATGAGTTATTGGGCGCACCGTGCTTTTCATTCGCGATGGCTGTGGGCTTTTCACAAAGTCCATCATTCGGCGCCCGTGCTGGTGCCTGCGACGGCCAGCCGGGTTCACTTCGTGGAAAAGATTGTCGAAAAGCTGTCGGCGATTATCGGCATCGGCGCCTATGCCGGCCTGTTCTGGTACGCCTGTGGCGGCGAAATCAGCCGTTATTCCCTGTTTGGCGTGACCTATGTGGTATTCATCCTCAATGCCCTGGCGGCCAATCTGCGTCACAGCCATGTCTGGCTGTCGTTCGGCCCGGTGCTCGAACATGTGTTGAACAGCCCGGCCCAGCACCAGATTCACCACAGCGATGCACCGCACCATTTCAACCGGAATTTCGCGATCAATCTGTCCTTGTGGGACTGGATGTTCGGTACGCTCTACGTCACCACGTCGACACCCGAAGTCCTGCGCTTCGGCACCGGTGAACAGGATCATCAGCGTTACCTGACGGTCAGCAGCCTGATCATCACGCCGTTTATCGACATTTCCCGACACACCACCGCCGCTTCACGGAGACCGCTCTCATGGATGTCCAGGTTCATCGCGCCGACGCCTCCCACCTTGACCAAATCGCCAGCCTGTTCGACGCCTATCGAGGTTTCTACGGCCAGCCCTCTAACCTGAAGCAATCGCGCGAGTTCATCGCCGAGCGCATTGCCCGGGACGAGTCGGTGATCTTCCTCGCCCAGGATGCCGCTGGCGAAGCGCTGGGTTTCGTCCAGTTGTTTCCGACGTTTTCCTCTATCGACGCGCACCGCACCTGGCTCCTCGGCGACCTGTTCACCGCGCCCGCCGCTCGGGGCCGTGGGGTCGGCACCCAGCTGATGAACACCGCACGCGCCTTCGCGGTGTTGACCGGCGCCAAGGGCATGACACTGGAAACCGCCACCGACAATCACAGCGCACAACGCTTGTATGAATCCCTGGCCTACGTGCGCGACACGGGTTATTACACCTATTGCCTGGATTTGAAGCAGGGCTGACGGGTCACCGCTTCGGCAGGTTCCAGCGTTCACGAAAGCGCTCGTATTGCGCTTCGGGCATTTGCACCAGCAGGGGAGATTGGCGCGGGTCCAGCCAGTCGAACAGTCGGGAAATGTCTGCCCGATCCATCGCCGTACAGCCCGCTGTCGGCGACGTCGGGCCGCGCCAGATATGGAAAAAGATGCACGAACCCGCGGCGGCGGACGCTGGGGTGTTGTGCTCGATGAAGATGCCTTTGCGATAGCCTTCTTCGCTGCGCATGCGTTCGGAGCTGTTCCAGTCCTTTGAAACTTTCGAACCGTCGACCAGTTCGTTGTAGCGGGCGGAGCGACTGTCGTCGACGCACTCGGTGGTCGGCGTGAGGGCGAGGTAGGGCAGGTGGCTGGCGGCCTTGTCGTCGTAGCCAAATGCCGTTCCCAGCTTGAACACCCCGGCCGGTGCTTTTCCATCGCCTTCACGTTTCACCGGGTCGTCGCCCGGTTCAACCCTGCTCAAACCCTGGCCCCAGCCCATGCCATTTTTGCCGAGCACCACGGCAAAGGCATCGCCGTATTTGCGAAAGGCCTTGCCGTCCCGTTCGTAACGTTGGGCAGTGCCCTGAAGGTCGTCCCAGTTTTTGCTGGTGACCACGATCAACTGATGGCTGGCCTCAATGGCTTCGCTGACGCCGGGCGGCGTAATCGGGAAATCCATGACGTCGTTGGGTTCCCCGGCAGCGGTGTAGGTGAAGTGCCACCATTCTTTCGAATACCCCGCGAAGCCTTCTTTTGCCATGGCACTGCCCAGGCGCTGGCGATTGTCTTTCGCGGTCGCGTTGATCGCCGGGCTGGCGGTGTGTGCGCGTTCGTCAAAGCAGTCGAAACCGGTGCCCATGTCGAGTGCGCCGTCATGCCAGCGCTGGGCATAGGGCGCGGTGCAATCGACCTGCGCAGCCGAGGGCGTCCAGTGTTCGGCGGGCAGTGCCTTCGGGCCGGTCAATGTCAGGTCCACGGTCGAGCCACGGGAATGATTCGACACCCGCGCTACATAGCCCTGACGCCAGAAGTCCTGCTTGTCCACCCGCGGGTAGAACTCGGCCTTGCGCGGGTCACCGGACTCCGTGGCAAAGCGGCCCATATCTGCCACGGCACGGGTCGGCCGATAACAGTCGAACACCTTCAAACCATAGCCTTGCGCGCGCAATGACGCCTGCACCCTGGCCAGCGCTTTTGCCGCGTCCAGCGTCAACAGGCACTCGGCCGCGGCGTAACCGTCGAGGGGATGACCGGTGAAGTTATGGGCGCTGGCATAGCGAATGTCCTGCTCGATGGTCGGGTCAATCGTGCGCAGGTAGACCATGTGCTCGGGGCGTGGCTCGGCGCTGGCCGAGGTGGCCAGGCACAGGAGCAGCAGTGATTGCAGCCAGGTTTTGCGGGACGTTCGCATGCGGTGTCTCCTTGGCGCTGCCGACTCGGAATCAGGCCGGCTGCTGTGTCCGATCACCAAACACCGGGCGGAAAAAGCTGCGCTCGTAGCTGAGGATGCATCGGGTGTCCATCGCGTATTTGAAAGCGGCGATGCAATCCGGGTCCTTCAGCGAGTCCTGCCGATAGCGCTCGTAGTCGGCAAAACTTGGAAAACTGAACATCGCCAGGGCGATATTGTTCGCGCCCTCGGACGGCAGGAAGTAGCCGTGATGCTGGCCGCCGAATTTCTCCACGAGGGGGATCCAGAGCTTTCCATAGTGTTCAAAGGCTTCGATCTGGTAGGGGTCGAGGACGTATTTCAGGTAACAGGTGATCATGGTTTTCCCTCTCTTTGGGTATGAGCCGGACGTTCATCCCTGGTCGGCCAGTCTGTCAGGATTGCTGCAGAAAATCAGGCCCGGCGCGATGAAAATCCACGATAACGCGTGCCGCCTGAATGAACACAGCGCGCTTGCGTGCATCGCCAGCAAGCTGGCTCCTACAGGTCTCCCACCCGATCACTCATCACTCCATTGGAACTCCCCGCAATGCCCTTCCGTCATCTGCAGTGAGGGGGAGCTGCGGGCTTTTCGTGGCGCACCCGATAACGCTTTTTCATCCAGAAGGCGAGGGACGACATGAATACTTCAAATAACACCAGCGCAGGTCAGCCAGGTTCCGCAAGACCGGAGCATGATTTTCAACACGTGAAGGAGGACGTCACCGAAGCACTCAGTGGGGCACGGCAACAGGCGGACGCGCAGTTCGGGCAGTACCGCGACACTGCCGCCGATCAGATTGAAGCACTGGCCAAAGGGGCGAAATCCGTGGTGTCCGAGCTGGAAAGCAAGGACACCCTCGGCATGTCCGACTACCTCGCCGACATGGCTGATTCCATGAGCGGCCTGGCTGGTAACCTGCGCGGTAAAAGCGCCGAGCAGTTGCTGCACGATGGCGCGGACCTGGCGCGTAACAATCCGGCGCTGTTCATCGCGGGCAGCATCGCGTTGGGCTTCGGTCTGTCGCGATTTCTCAAGGCAGGCAGCGCCCCGGCATCGACCGTCAGCCGTTCCAGTGACCCCGCCGAGGGTCACTCGATGCCGCCATCCGGCGGATTTGGCGCTCATCAACCCTATGAAACTTCTGTGCCGCCACGCAGCGGTCAAGGCCCGGGCAGCACGCCCGCATCGTCGAGTGAACCGGATCACCCTTCCGATTTCGCTTCGACCTCCACACCCGCTTCGACCCCCTTCAAAGGAGCACTGTGATGAACAGAGAAGATCGCGATTTTCCAGGCACAAGGCCAATACCCGCGCCTGAACATGACGCCTCGGTCGTCGGCCTGTTGCGGCAGCTCTCGCGCGAAGTGCCTGAGCTGTTCAGCAAGGAACTGGCGCTGGCCAAAGCCGAGTTGCAGGCCAGTCTCACCACCCTCAAGGCCGGCATCGCCGGGGTCGCGGGCGGTGCGATTGTGCTGTTGGCGGGGTTCATCATTCTGCTGATGTCCGCGGTCTACGGCTTGAGCATGGTGATGGCGCCGTGGCTGGCCGCGTTGATTGTCGGTGTGGTGGTGATGATCGTCGGGTTCGCCATGCTGCAGTCCGGCAAAAAGCAGTTCGAGCCATCCCACTTCAAGCCTGAACGCACGCTGGACGCCTTGAACAAAGACCAGGAAGCGCTGCGGAGGAAAGTCTCATGAACAATGAATACATCACCGAAACCGTCAAGAGCCCGGAAACCATCGAGCGTGAAATCGATGCGCAGCGGGCGAGTATCGGCAACATCGTCGATGCCCTGGAAAGTAAGTTCACCCCCGGTCAGATGTTCGATCAGGCGCTGGGTTTGATGCAGAGCAACGGCACTACCTTCCTGACCAACCTTGGCACCAGCGTGCGCAATAACCCGGTCCCGGCGGTACTGACTTCAGTCGGCTTGCTCTGGTTGATGATGAGCCAGAATCGTCCGCCTGTACCGCGTCCTGCCGGCTATCGTACCGGCCCCGACCAGGACACCGTGGGCGAGTGGGCCGACGGCCTGGCCGATGGCATCAGCGGCGCGCGCGAGCATTTGCACCAGACGGCTGACACCCTCAAGGACGGCTACCAGAGCGTCAAGGACAAAGCCGCGCACCTGGGCAATAACCTCGGTGCTGCCAGCGATAACATCAGCCACGCCGTGCATGACGCCGGCGATCGTTTGCGGCGCAATACGCAGGTGTTGAGCGATCAGTTCAGTCACTTGCTCAAGGAGCAACCGTTGATGGTGGCCGCCGCGGGAATCGCGCTGGGTGCCATGATCGGTGCGGCGTTTCCTTCGACAGCGACCGAGCAGCGCTACCTGGGCAAGACCAGCGCGGACCTCACCGACAAGGTCAAGCAACAGGCTCGGGAAGGTTTCGAGGCGGTGCGCGATACGGTCACCAAAACCACGGATCATGCGGACGCGCCGGTCATGTCCAAGGGCGAGCCGCGTGGCGCATCCGGGACGTCTGCAGACCTTTCACAGGGTCTTGGCACTTCGTAAAAACTGAAAAGCGGGAGGCCTGATACTGGCCTCCCGCTTCCCATGCAACAAAAATACTCACGCCAAGGGCTAGTTACCGTCAGCCACCTTGCGTTCTATCTCGTCTACTTTTCGGTTGAGCTCCTCGGCATCCTGTTCCTTGGTCCGGGTGGAAGAGGGCGTGATGATTTCATCGACCCCTTGCGCTGCATCGTCGCTGTCTTGTAAATCCCGCTCGACCACATTCACCGGTTTGCCCGACGAATCCCTCGGCGGAGCGTTTGACGTTGCCTGCGATTCGAGTGCGTTGTCACGGTCATCATTGTTCATGTCGCATACCTCCGTTGGCTTACACGTTGGATGCGGCCGCCACCGCCGAGTTCGAGATTTTTTCCTGCGGTAATCGAACGCAAATCCAGTCGCAAAATTTTGCGACAACGGTTGAGATCCGCACGCTGATAAAAGTTTGAATCGTTTGTCTGGAGAGCGACGACTGGTGCCGGAAAAGGCGGTTCTGCGCCGCCGGTCGCCAGCCCACATTTTTTTTAAAATTTTCCCGCGAGCCTCAGCTTCAGATAGTTGTGGGCGGCGCATTCGGTCAACCGTCGAATGGTTACGTCGTCTTTGGGCCTGAGGAGATTCGTCATGTTCTTACATAACAAGCGACTTCAATACACCGTACGCGTGGCGCAACCCAATCCAGGGTTGGCCAATCTTTTACTCGAACAGTTCGGCGGCGCCCAGGGCGAGTTGGCGGCGGCATCGCGCTACTTCACCCAAGCCCTGGCCGAGGATGATCCGGGCAGGAAGGACCTGCTGATGGACATCGCCACTGAAGAACTCAGTCACCTCGAGATCGTCGGTTCGATCATCGTGATGCTTAACAAAGGCGCGAAGGGTCGCCTGGCCGAAGGCGTGGAAGAGGAGGGCGAGTTGTACCGCGCCATCAACGGCGCCGGTAACGATTCGCACATCACGAGCCTGTTGTACGGCGCGGGTGCGCCACTGACCAACTCGGCCGGCGTGCCGTGGTCAGCGGCTTACGTCGACACCATCGGCGAACCCACTGCCGATTTCCGCTCCAACATCGCGGCAGAGGCGCGGGCAAAAATCGTCTACGAGCGCTTGATGAATGTCACTGACGATCCGGGCGTGAAAGAGGCGTTGGGGTTTCTCATGACCCGTGAGATTGCCCATCAACTGTCCTTCGAAAAAGCGCTGCACGCGATCCAGCCGAACTTCCCCCAAGGCAAGCTGCCCGGCATGCCCGAGTTCACCAACGTCTACTTCAACCTGTCCCAGGGCGAAGGCAGCATGCGTGGGCCATGGAATCAGGGCGAGGACTGGGACTACGTCGAAGATCCGATGCCGGCGGTCGACGGCGGCGACGGCACGGCCAGTGTGCAACTGAGCGCCGATGAAGAAACGCTGCTGATGGACATGAAGGCGCGGACGATGTCCGACCCGGAAAGCAATCCCATCACGGGGGCGGATCTGGGTGCGGGTGTTCAGGGCAAACCGGAGCTGTGACGAGGATCACCGCACGCCCTCTGGCGTGCGGTTTTTTTTTCATTGAAAGGGTCGAGGTGAACGAAATGATTTCGAATTCAAGGGGTTCGTCTGGCGATGCTCCACGAGGATTTTCCCGGTTGTTCAGCGCCACGGCGGTGGCCTTCGAGCGAGAAGCATCGCGACTGACGCGACAAGTGCTGACGATTGCACCGGCCAGCAACCGCTCGCGTCGGAATGGAAAATAGGAGTCCTCATGTCCGAGCCTTCGCCGTCTACCCGAGCATCCTGGCTGGAACAGGGAAAGCACGGCTGGCTGGGGATTTTATTCTGGTCGACCCTGGTGGGCGTTTCGCTGCTGTTGCTGCTCAGTGGCTACAGCGCCTTCACCGGGGCTAACAAACAACACCTGCATTTTGCGCTGCTCGGTGGACTTTCCGGGTTCGGCGCTACGGCGCTCGGCGCGATCATCGCGGTGGTGCTGCGCGACATCGCCGCGCGTACCCAGGACATCATGCTCGGGTTCGCCGCCGGCATGATGCTCGCGGCCAGTTCGTTTTCCCTGATCCTCCCCGGCATCGACGCCGCCCAGGCTATCTGCGAAAACAAGCTGCTCGCGGCCTGCGTCGTGGTGGTCGGGTTGGGACTTGGCGTGGCGCTGATGGTCGGACTGGATCGCTTCGTCCCCCATGAGCATCAGCAGAGCGGACGCAAAGGCCTGGATGCGCAACGGATCAATCGGGTCTGGCTGTTCGTACTGGCGATCACCCTGCATAACCTGCCCGAAGGCATGGCCATCGGCGTCAGCTTCGCCAACGGCGACATGAAGGTAGGTTTGCCGCTGACCACAGCCATCGCAATCCAGGACATTCCCGAAGGACTGGCGGTCGCGCTGGCGCTGCGCGTCACAGGAATTTCCGCGCTGAAGGCGGCGTTGATTGCCGTCGGGTCAGGGTTGATGGAGCCGTTGGGGGCCGTGTTCGGTCTTGGCATATCGACGAGTTTCGCGCTGGGTTACCCCGTGGCGCTGGGACTTGCTGCGGGCGCGATGATCTTCGTCGTCTCCCATGAAGTCATCCCCGAAACCCATCGCAATGGCCACGAAACGCCGGCGACACTGGGGCTGATGCTGGGCTTCGGGGTGATGATGTTTCTCGATACAGCGTTGGGCTGAGCCACAGCCCGGCGCCCTCACGACGTCGACACCTCCGTCCAATCCAGCGTGGCAGACTCGCGCCATCTCACGTCGGTGACCCCATACTTTTCCGCCTGGGGTTTGGACACCATTTTCAGCGGTGCCCTGCCGGGTTTCGGAATCGGCGCGATGCCGGCGTCACAACTCGCCCAGTGCCAGGCATCAGCGTTGCGCATCGTTTTCGCCCGGATGATGAATGACTTTGGCTCCCCGTGGAGCAGGTATTCGATAACGTAAAGATCAGTGCGATTCATGAGGCGCTCCTTTTGCTCATAGTCAAATGAGTGAGCGCGTCAAAAAAAATTCAAAGAGATTTTCGGGGGCTGTGAAGTTGTTGAAAAGTTTATTTTTCTCCCGCGAAACGACCGTCAGAAACCGCGAGAATTTTGCCTCTGGTCGGCTTTGCTGAACCTGCGCCGTTCCCGGTGGCTCCATGTAGAAACGACTGTGGAAGCCGCCGCCATGAACTCATTCAGAAACCTGCTGACCCGAGCTCAAGAGCAAAAACTTCAGGCACTCGATGCCTGGCACCGCGCGCTGGAAAACTGCTCGCTGCGCATGGACTGCCCGGATGCCTATCATGAGGAGCTGCTTCGCCAGGCGGACGAGATGGATCGCCAGGGCATCATCGATTGGGAGGAGTGGCGAGACTTGCGAACGAAGGGCGACGAGGCTTATTCGCGTGCGGTCGCGGGCGAGGATTACCACGGGCGATGACGCTCCGGGCCCGATGCAAAAACGGGATTGGCGCCTGCACGCCAATCCCGTTTTTATTTATGACTGACCGGCCGACAGCGGCGGGGTACGCGGCGGGATCAGGCGCTTCGTCCCGGTCGATTCGAACGCCGACGCAAAGCGCAGCAGCGCCGAGTCGTCATAGGCCCGACCGGCAAACGTCAGCCCGACCGGCATACCGATGTCCGCCATGACGCCCATCGGCACGGTGACGGTTGGCACGCCAAGGTGGCGGATCGCGAGGTTGCCGTTGGCGACCCAGACGCCGTTGCTCCAGGCGATATCGGCGGACGCTGGATCAACATCGGCATTCGCCGGTGCCACGTCGGCCACGGTCGGGAACAGCACCGCGTCGAGCCCGAGCGTGTCCATCCAGTCTTCGAGGTCGATGCGCCGGGTTTGCTCCAGTCCGCGCAGTCCGTCAGGCACGCTGCTGATCTGATCCCACGGGGTGATGCCGCGCTCGGCCATGCGCACATATTCGTCCATGCCGGCAACCAGGTCGCCTTCGCGGTTGGGCAGGGTGCCCGGGTCGTGAGGAAAAATCAGCGCGCCGTCGACGTCGACGAGGCGGTTCAGTTTCGGATCGCCGTTGGCCTGCAGGAAATCGTCGAACGCCCAGGCCGTCAGGTCCCATAACTCATGGTGCAGGAACTCTTTCGATACCAGACCGCGGGTGAACACCGTCGGCGCACCCGGACGGTCGCCCTCGCAATTGGACACCAGCGGGAAGTCCGTTTCGATCACTTCGGCGCCCGCGGCTTCGAGTGCCTTGCGCGCGGCTTCCCACAGCGCGATCACCGAAGGACGGGTGTGGATGCGCTGGCCAGTAGGGCCGCCAATCCCCGGCGCATCGCTGGTCCCGGCCTCGGGATCGGCGTTGATGAACATGCGCGGAACACCGAGGCGTTTGCCCGCGAGCGCATCGGCTTTCACGGCCAGTTCGGCGTAGGAAGCGGGGCGCACCGAGGTCACGCTCGGGATCGGCACCCAGGGTTGCAGGCGCCACAGGTCGCCGCGGGTATCGGGGTCTTCTGCCACGACCACGTCGAGGACTTCGAGCAGGTCGGTCATGGTACGGGCGAAGGGGACGACGACGTCCATGGTCGGGGTCAACGGCCAGTTGCCGCGCACCGAGATCACTCCGCGTGAAGGCGTGTAGGCGCACAAACCATTGTTCGACGCCGGGCCGCGACCGCTTGACCAGGTTTCTTCGGCAAGCCCGAAGGCCGCGAAACTCGCAGCCGTCGCGGTGCCTGCGCCGTTGGAGGAACCGGAGGCGAACGGCGCGGTGAGATAGTCCGCGTTGTACGGGCTCTCGGCGCGGCCATAGACCCCGCGCTGCATGCCGCCGTTTGCCATCGGTGGCATGTTGGTCTTGCCCAGGCAGATCGCCCCGGCGCCGCGCAGCCGTTCGATGGTGAACGCGTCGCGGTAGGCAATCAGGTTGGCGAAGGCCGGGCTGCCCGACGCGGCGGTCAGGCCTTTGACCAGGTAACTGTCCTTGGCCGTGTAGGGAATGCCATCGAGTGGTCCCAGGGTCTGGCCTTTTGCTCGACGGGCATCGGAAGCCTGCGCTTCCTGGAGTGCCTCGGGATTGCGCACCACAACCGCGTTGAGCGCGGTGGGGGTGTCGGCGCCGTCGTAGGCGTCGACCCTGGCGAGATACGCCTGGACCAGCTCAACCGCTGTGGTTTGGCCGGATTCGAGCGCCGCGCGCAGGTCGGCTATGGAAACCTCGGTGACCTCGATCATGCTGTTACCGCCGTTTGTTGAAGGTAAAGGGGACATCGTTTATCTCGAAACAGGTGTGCATTCTAGTCGTCATGAGGGTACGTCAGGCCACCTGACTCCGGCCTGTGCCTTTCGCTTGATATGAGCAACGACAAACCGGCAAACCCAAGGCCGAGATGGCTACGCAAATTGGCGCTGATCATGGGAAACGTCTGAAGGCTGAATTCGCGGCATGGTATGTCCAATGACGGGGTGGTGGCCAGTGCAAGCGGTCAAGGACCGGCTCGACAGGCCCGTCGGGCGACGGGTTCAGCGTGAGCGTTGCGCTGCTCAGCCATGGCGGATGCCGGTTTGCTTGGCGTGATACCAATCGGCCACCAGCTCCGGTAGAGTGTGCGCCGCTCGAGAGATGGATCCCGGGCGTTTACTCATGGAGTTACACAGTGAATTACCTCAGCAAAGTGGTTGCCGTTTCCCTGTTCGGTCTGGTTCTCGCCGGCTGCACCGGTGCACCAATGAAGACCCAGCAATACGACGCCAGCCAATACACCGTGGTTGGCCACAGCGAAGCAAGCGCCACCGGCCTGCTGCTGTTCGGCGTCATCCCGATCCGCCAGAACAGCCGATTCGTACGCGCGCAGGACGCGGCCATCAAGGCCAAGGGCGGCGATGCACTGATCAACACCCAAGTGCAGGAAAACTGGTTCTGGGCCTGGGTCCTGACCGGTTACACCACCAAGGTGTCGGGTGATGTGGTCAAGCTGAAGAACGTTCAGTAAGCCTCAAAACCACCTGACCCTGTAGGCGCGAGCTTGCTCCGGGCGGCGTTCCGACGATGCACTCGAGTACGACGCGGGCTATCTGAACGTAAGCGGCGCACTGGCGTCCATCGCCAGCAAGCCGGCTCCTACAGGTTCGTTTTTTATTCATGGTTGCGAATGACCGTTCAGAAGCGGCGGGGCACGTGCTACGCAAGTGTTGAACGCTTGCGGCCTGAGCATCAGTGACGCCATGCGTCTTTTTCTTCGTCAGGTCGTGGCGACTCAGGGCCTTCCATTTGAGATACGCGTACCGTCGGAAAAAACGGAGCGTGCGATGATGGAGGCACGAGAAATTCGCCAGCGGTTCGACTCGATCGACGACATGTTGACGGATGCTGATGGCGAAACCGGACAGGAAGCCAAAGCGCGCTGAGCTGCCCAGACAGTGCGCGCAAACATCGCAATTCAAAAAGTCGTGGGAGCGCTACAAGCGTGCCGGCCGGCGTGACATGAATGAAGTTCGCCAAGTAATGGTCATGCTTTTTCTTGGGGAACAGTTGCCCGCCGAATATCTTGATCATGGGTTGACGGGAGACTGGACGGGATTCAGAGAGTGTCACATGGGTGGTGACTTCTTGATGATCCATGAGCACACCCGTTGCGATCTGATCACATTCGTTGATCTCGGAAGTCATTCCGAACTGTTCAAGTAGAAACGTTTGTACGCGCACATGGAAAAGCCCCGTTTCCGGGGCCTTTCCAGCTGCGGATAGATCAGCTCCCCACCCGCTTATTCAACGCCGCCTCAGCCGCCGCAATTTCCGCCTGGCGCTTGACGATCAAATCGCCCATTGGCGGGCCTTGAAAGCGTCTAGCTTCAAACCCGAACCAGACAATCGCCGTCAGTACCAGGAAGCCGATGGTGATGTACAGCGCCCAGTCGTTTGGTGGCTGGATGCCGATGATGAAGATCACCACCATCGACAGCACCGAGAGGATGGCGAACAGCGCATACAAGCCGCGACCCATGTTCCACGGACCCATGGTTGGCCACTTCGCGGTGCCGTAGGCGAACAGGCCGAGCACGATGGGGATGATGAAAGAGAAGAACAGGAAGATCACCGTGCAGGACACCACGATGGTGTACACCGGCGTCGCGCCGATCGAAATCACCGACGAGCCCCAGTCGAACAATACCGCCAGGGTTGCGCCGGTCCAGATCGCCGCCACCGGGCTGCGATAGGTCGGGGACACCGAGGCCAGCGCTTTCGAGCAGGGCAGGCCGCCATCACGGGAGAAGGCGAAGATCATCCGTGACACCGAGGTCACGGTCGCCAGCCCGCAGAGAAACTGCGAGATGAAAATCGCCACGTACAGCGCAAGTTTGATGGTGGGATTGACCTGGGTGTCCATGGCCCAGAAGAACACGTTCCAGCCCTGTTTCGCCGCGTCGTCCATGTTCGGCAGCATCAGCACGAACGAGCTCAACATCACCCAGCCGAACAGCAATGACCAGATCACCGACATGACCATCCCGCGTGGCACCGACATCGCCGCATTGCGGGTTTCTTCGGAGGTGTGCGCGGAGGCGTCGTAACCGGTGATGGTGTAGATCGGCAGCAGCAGGCCGAGCATGAACACCCAGCTGTTCGACACCTGTGGCCAGACACTGGCGCCCGCTTCGCCGGAATAGTTGCCAAAGGTCCACAACCGCACGAATTCATAACTGGGCGCCGAGATCAGGCAGACGATGGTCAGCGCAAGCGCCGTGGCGAAAATCAGGTAGCCGGAGAAGTCGGTGAGCTTCGCCGTCAGGCCGATGCCCAGGTGGTTACACAAGGCCTGGACGCCGGTCAGGATCGCCAGAAAAATCACCCTGACCGTGGTGGTGTCCTCCATGCCGAGGGCCGGGCCGAAGGCACCGAAAAAGAAGTAGTAGGTGCCGACGTTGATGGCGCCGAGCACGGTGACCAGCCCCAACAGATTGAACCAGGCGGTCAGCCAGCCGGTGAAGCGGTTACCGAGAATCGAACCCCAGTGATAAAGGCCGCCAGCGGTGGGGTAAGCCGAGGAAATCTGCGCCATGGCCAGGGCGAACACCCCGGAGATCAGGCAGCCGATGGGCCAGCCGATACCAATCGCCGCACCGCCGGCACCCGAGGTGCCCTGGGCCAGTGAGTTGATACCGCCGGAGAGGATGCAGATGATCGAAAAGGAAATCGCGAAGTTGGAGAAAACCCCCATTCGTCGCGAGAGTTGCTGGGCATAGCCCATGCTGTGCAGCACCTTGACGTCCTCGTCGTGCGCGTCGGTGCCGGGCTGGCTTGCTGGGTTCATCATGTGTGCCCCTTCAGGTTGGGTACAGGCCGAACTGAGCCGCCGTAGGCTCGGCCTTGGTTTTCTGCAGGAGCGAGCCTGCTCGCGATGGAGGTCAACGATTACGCGGGCAACCTGACACCCCGCGTCGTCCTCAAGTCCATCGCGAGCAGGCTCGCGCCTACAGACGGCCGTCGTATGCCGCTGCGAAAATCTGCGCTGCGCCGTCCCGGTCGAGCGGCACTGGGTTGCCGCCGGCCGAGGGGTCGACCTGCGCCATGTCGGCGATCAGGTCGGCCTGTTTGTCGTCCACCCCCAGTTCGAACAGGGAGTGGGGCACCGCGATGTCCTTGCGAAGCTTGAGGACGAACGCCAGGAAGCTGTCGAAACCCGGGGAGGGCAGTTGCAAATAAGCGGCCAGGCGCGTGATGCGTTCTTCAATGGCCGCACGATTGAATGTCAGGACATAGGGCATCAGCGTCGCATTGGTCATGCCGTGGTGGGTGTCGTACAACGCACCAATCGGGTGGGCGAGGGCGTGCATGCCGCCAAGGCCTTTCTGGAAGGCAGTGGCGCCCATCGCCGCGGCCGCGAGCATTTGCCCGCGCGCCTCAAGGTCCGAAGGGGTGTGCACGGCGCGCACCAGGGCATTGGCCACCAGGCGCATGCCTTCTACCGCGATGCCGTCGGCCAGCGGATGAAAGCCGGGGGCGCAGTAGGCTTCCAGGCAATGGGCGAACGCGTCCATGCCGGTGCCGGCGGTGATCTTAGCCGGCATGCCGACGGTGAGCGCCGGGTCGCTGATGACCACCTGCGGCATCATTTTCGGATGGAAGATGATGCGCTTGGTGTGGGTGCTTTCATCGATGATCACCGCCGCGCGGCCGACTTCGGAACCGGTCCCCGCGGTGGTCGGCACGGCAATCACCGGGGCGATCCGGCTTTCGTCAGCGCGGGTCCAGTAATCGCCAATGTCTTCGAAATCCCACACCGGTCGGGTCTGGCCGCTCATGAAGGCGATGAGCTTGCCCATGTCCAGCCCGCTGCCACCGCCGAAGGCGACCACGCCGTCGTGCTGGCCACTGCGCCAGGCGTCGAGCCCGCCCGCGAGGTTGGCTTCCACCGGGTTGGGCTTGAGGTCACAGAACAGCGCGGCGCCCAGCCCCGCTGCACGCATCGATTCCAGCGCCGCGGTGGTGATCGGTGCGCGCGCCAGGCCGCTGTCAGTGACCAGCAGCGGTCGCTGAATACCCTGGCTGCGGCAGACCTCGGCCAGTTCGGCGATGCGACCGACCCCGAAGCGAATGCGGGTGGGGTAGTTCCAGTTTCCAGTCAGGTTCATGGCCTACACCTCGTGGCGCAGATGAAAGGATTTGGCGCGGGTCAGGTGCTCGTAACCGAGGCGCGACAGGGTGACGCCGCGTCCGCTGTTTTTTACGCCGGTCCAGGCCAGCGCGGGATCGAGGTAATCGCAGCGATTCATGAACACCGTGCCGGTGACGATCTGGTTGCCGAGGCGTTCGGCGGCGGCGAGGTCCTGGGTCCACAGCGACGCGCTGAGCCCGAACGCGCTGTCGTTCATCAACGCGATGGCTTCGTCGTCGCCCGCTACGGGCATGATGCCGACCACCGGGCCGAAGCTTTCGTCGCGCATCACCGACATCCGATGGTTCACGTTCACCAGCACCTGCGGCGCCAGGTAGGCGCTACCCGGCGCATCGGCGGGAAATGCCTTCGGATCGATCAGCGCCGTGGCGCCCTGGGTCAGCGCTTCGGCGATCTGGCCGCGGACAAAACCAGCCGCGCTGGGCGACACCAGCGGACCCAGTGTCGTGGCTTCGTGCAACGGATCGCCCAACACATATTGCCCGGTCAAATCGACGAAACGTTCGACAAACGCCGGGAAGAGGTGTTGGTCGACATAAATGCGCTCGATCGCGCAGCAACTCTGCCCGGAGTTGAAGTAACTGCCATCCACCAGGTTTTCCACCGCGTGTTCCAGGTGGGCATCGGCGCGAACGTAGGCCGGGTCCTTGCCGCCAAGTTCCAGGCCCATGCCGATGAACCGGCCCATGGCGGCGGCTTCCATCGCCTTGCCGGCCTCGACCGAACCGGTGAAGTTCACTTGGTGCACACGGCCCGACCCGATGATCTCGGCCGTCTGCTGATGGTCGAGCAACAGGTTATGAAACAAGCCTTCGGGCAGCCTGGCGCGGCGCATGGCTTCGGCGAAACGTTCGCCGACCAGCAGGGTTTGCGTGGCGTGCTTGAGTATCACGCTGTTGCCGGCCATCAGCGCCGGAATGATCGTGTTCACGGCCGTCAGGTACGGATAATTCCACGGCGCGACGACCAGCACCGTGCCCAGCGGTTCGCGTTTGATACAGCGGCGAAAACCGGCGATGGGCTCAGGTTCCACCGCGGCCAATGCCTCGGGCGCGATTGCGATCATGTGGCGCGCGCGTTCGGCAAACCCGCGCAATTCCCCGGCCCCGAAACGCACCGGGCGCCCCATCTGCCAGGCCAGCTCCGGCACGATGTCAGCCTGCATCGACAGCATCGCGTCCACGGCGGCACTGCACAACGCCGCGCGTTCGCTCAGTGGCCGCTGCTGCCACAAGGCCTGAGCAGACGTGGCGGTCGTCAGGGCGTGGTCAATCTGCGCCGCGTCGGCGCACTCGCGTTCGACATAGACCCGGCCATCGACCGGCGAAATGAGCTGAACCGTCATGATCGTCTCAATAGCGCTCGAAGCCGCGCTGCAGTTCCCAGTCGGTGATTCGCCGGTCGTACTCTTTCTGTTCCCACTCGGCGGTGTGCACGTAGTGCTCAACCACTTCATCGCCGAACGCCTCGCGCAACATGCTTGAGCCCTTGAGCGCGGTGCAGGCCTCGCGCAGGGTTTTCGAGACTTCCGGCAAATGCTCATCGACGTAGGCATCGCCCTCGAACGGCGCCGCGAGTTCGAGCTTTTCGTCGACCCCCGCCAGGCCTGCGGCGATCAACGCAGCGAAGGCCAGGTAGGGGTTCAGGTCCGCGCCGCCGATGCGGCATTCAATGCGGATGGATTTGCTCTCTTCGGCACATAAACGAAAGCCGGCAGTGCGATTGTCGCGGCTCCACACCGCCCGCGTCGGCGCGAAGGTGCCGGCCTGGAAGCGCTTGTACGAGTTGATGTAGGGCGCGAGGAAACAGGTGATGTCGTTGGCGTACTTGAGCTGCCCGGCCACCCACGAACGCATCAGTTTCGACATGCCGAACTCGGCCTTGGCGTCGAAGAACAGCGGTTTTTTCGCGTTCTTGTCCCACAGCGAATTGTGGATATGGCTGCTTGAGCCTGCTGCGTCATAGCGCCACTTGGCCATGAACGTGATCGCCTTGCCTTGCAGCTCCGCGATTTCTTTACAGGCATGCTTGATGATGACGTGGTGGTCGGCCATGGTCATGGCGTCGGCGTAACGGATGTTGATCTCTTCCTGGCCGGGTCCCCATTCGCCTTTGGAGTTCTCCACCGGAATGCCGGACGCCTGCAGATGCTTGCGAATCGCCCGCAGCACCGGCTCCTCGCGGGTGGTCTGGAGGATGTTGTAATCCTCGATGTAATGGCCAGCGGTTTTCGGCTGGTGATAGTTGCGCTGGTGGATCGCCTCGTAGCTTTCGTCGAACAGATAGAACTCGAGTTCCGAGGCGAACATGCCGGTGTAGCCACGTTCGCGCAGGCGCTCGACCTGCTTCTTCAGAATCGCCCGCGGGCTGTGGGGCAAGTCTTTGCGATGGTGATGATCGAGCACGTCGCACAGCACCAGCGCCGTACCCTCCAGCCACGGTACGCGGCGCAGCGTGGACATGTCGGGCTTGAGCACGAAGTCGCCATAGCCTTTGCTCCAGCTGGCCGCGGCGTAACCCGGCACCGGTTCCATGTCGATGTCGTCGGCCAGCAGATAATTACAGCAGTGGGTTTCTTCATGGCCGCTGTCGATAAAAAACTCGACCTGGAAGCGCTTGCCGACGAGGCGGCCCTGCATGTCGACCATGCAGACCAGAACGGTATCGATTTCACCAGCGGCAGCCGCGCGTTTCAGCGCGTCAAAACTGAGGAGGGGCTCGGTCATCACGTCATTCCTGCGTGAAAAGGTTGGGCCTGTCTGAGATAGCTGTTGCAGACGCTCTCCAGAAAAACCACAACCCTGCAGAAGCGAGCATCGTGAGCAATAAGCTGTTCACAGCTTAGCCTACTGTTGGATTGTGCAAGTTCGGGTGATCGAAACCTGTCGTTTCAGTTAGGCTGCGATTGCGCCATCGCCATCTGATCTGGAGCCGCACATGATGAAAATTGCCGTACTGACCTTGACCCTGATGCTCAACGCAGGGTTGTTCGCGATGCCCGCGGCCGCAGCCGGTGATGCTGAAGCCGGAGGAAAACTGTTCACGCGGATATGCGGCGGTTGCCATCAGGTCGGCGAGTCGGCACGCGCCTCCTTTGGCCCGCAACTGAATGGCATCTTCGGCCGTCCTTCGGGCAGCACCACGGACTACCAGTATTCCGACGCGATGAAATCCGCCGGCATCGTCTGGACCCGCGAGACGCTGACGGCGTACCTCGAAGCACCGAAAAAAGTGGTGCCCGGCACGCGGATGATTTTCTGGGGGCTCAGCGATCCTGAGAAAGTCGAGGATGTGCTGGCCTACTTGCAGACGTTTCAGCCGCAGTGATCGTCGTCAAACTGTACGTTGATGTACATTCTGTGTACGCAGAAGAGGCGGACGCGTAGAGTGGGGTGACATTTTCAGATCAGGATGGAGCCCGGCGATGACACAGACGGGAAAGACGCGGGCCAAGGCCCAGGACGCGGGCTGGCGTGGCTCGGTCAATGGCTGGCTGGACGCCGCCTACGAGGCTTTGAAGGAATCCGGCGTGGACGCGGTGCGGGTGATGCCGCTGGCGAAGCGGTTGAACTTGTCGCGCACCAGTTTCTATTGGTTCTATGAGGATCGGGAGCAACTGCTCGCGGCGCTGTTGACCCGGTGGCGGGACAAGAACACCGGCGGGCTGATCAGCCAGTGCGAGAGTTATGCCGAGAGTATTTCCGAGGCCATCCTCAACGTATTCGAATGCTGGGTGAACCCGGAGCTGTTCGACTCGCAGTTTGAATTCGCCGTGCGTAGCTGGGCGTTGCAGTCCGATGAAGTCGCCAGCGAAATCGCCACCGCCGACGAGGCGCGGATCACTGCCCTGGCCGCCATGTTCCGCCGCTTTGGTTTCGAGGCCGACGCCGCCGATGCGCGGGCCCGGACCATCTACCTCACGCAGATCGGCTACATCTCGATGAAAACCACGGAGGACATCGTCGTGCGGTTCCGGCGAATTCCGCAGTACGTCAACGTCTTCACCGGCAAGGTGCCGAAGCGCCGCGAACTCGACCGGTTCTTCGGCAAGTTCGGCTATGCGGAAAAGGAGCCCGGTGTGTTCGTCTCGCTGGTCGACACTTTCGAAGAGGCCACGCCTGATGCCGAATAAAACCCTGGGCATCATCGGCGGCACCGGCTGGTTGGGACGTGCCATCGCCGATGCGGTGCTGGAGAGCGGATTCATCACCGCGGACCGTTTGCTCATTTCAAACCGCTCCGGCACCGGCACGTTCGGGTCGCAGGTGCGGGTGCTGGCGGACAACCAGGCGCTGGTGGACCTCAGTGAGGTGGTGATGCTGTCGATCCGGCCCGAGCAGTTTCGCGAGCTGCAGATCGATGCCACGGGCAAGCAGGTGATTTCACTGATGGCCGGGATCACGGCGGACACGATCCGTACCGTCACCGGCGCGCAGAATGTGGTGCGCGCCATGCCGAATGCGATGGTGGAAATCAGGCAGTCGTACACCCCTTGGTTCAGCGCGGGCGACTTGGGCGAAGCGGATCGCCAGTGGCTGCAACGGCTGTTCGAGTGCGTCGGTTCGGCGGACGAAGTGCCGGATGAGGACTGCATTGATTACCTCAGTGCATTGTCCGGTACGGGGCCGGCCTTTCCGGCGATGTTGTACAAGGCGCTGGTCAGTCAGGCGGTGGCGGCGGGGGTCCCCGACACGATCGCGCATCGTGCCGCCCACGGTGTCGTGGTGGGAGGGGGTCAACTGCTTGCCAGTCGTGATCCCCTGCACATGATTGACGCGTTGATGGCTTACCGGGGCGTGACGGCCGCAGCGTTGCAATCGATGGACGATCAGCACATTGACGCCATCGTTGGCCGGGCTTTGCAGGCCGGCGCGGAGGTGGCTCGTCGGGGGATGTAGTCGCCGATTCGCCTTGCCAGGAAATGCCTCCGACCCGGCAGCAGGAGGCGTGGATGTTCAGATTTCCTTGACCAGCCGCAACGCATCGTAGATCGCCGCATGGGTGTTGCGAGCGGCCACGGCGTCACCAATCCTGAACAGCTGAAAACGTCCCTCGGGATGGGTGACGATGCGCTGCGCGTGACCGGCGATCAGGTCGTGCTGCTCGACCGCGCCGCCGTTGCTCGACAGCGGGCGAAGCTCGAAATACAGATCGTCCAGCGGCAGGGTGCCGTGGTTGACCACGACCTGGTCGACGATGCGCTCCTTGTGAACCTGGCCGTAGTCGCTGCCGAATATCGCGACCAGCTTGCCATCGCGTCTTTCGACCGCGTCGACCCGATAGGTGACGGTGAAGGTCACGTCGAGGTCCTGGAGGCTGCGCATGTAGGGCACCAGGTTCATCGCCATCACCTCGGGTGCAAAGGCACGGTCAGGGGTGACGATCTCTACGGTGGCGCCGCTTTGCGCGATGACCTCGGCCGCCTGCAGGGCGGCATGGTCGCCGGCATCATCGAAAATCAGCACCGTGCGGCCGGGCTTGATGTCACCGGAAATAATGTCCCAGGTCGACACCACCAGCTCATTGCCACGGCTCAGCACTTCGGTGTGAGGCAGGCCGCCGGTGGCGACGATGACCACATCCGGCTCGTGGGCCAGCACGGTGTCGGCTTCCGCCCAGGTATTGAAGTGGAATTTAACGCCGAGGCGCTCGCACTGGGCCATGCGCCAGTCGATGATGCCGATCATTTCCCGGCGACGCTCGCTGAGGGCAGTCAGGCGGATTTGCCCGCCCGGCTGGTCCGCAGCCTCCAGCACAGTGACTTCGTGCCCGCGTTCCCCGGCCACCCGCGCCGCTTCCAGTCCGGCAGGGCCGCTGCCGATGACCAGCACCTTGCGTTTGCGCCCGGCTTTGGGAATGTCATGGGGCATCGTGGTCTCGCGACCGGTGGCGGCGTTATGAATGCAATAGGCCGCGCCGCCCTGGTAGATCCGGTCGAGGCAGTAATTCGCGCCCACGCAGGGACGAATGTCCTCTTCACGCTTCTCGATGATCTTGCGCACGATATGCGGGTCAGTCATGTGCGCCCGGGTCATGCCCACCATGTCGACTTTGCCCGAGGCAATGGCGTAGCGCGCGGTGGCGACGTCGGGAATCTTCGCCGCGTGGAAGGTCGGGAACCCGGTCGAGGCGCGGATTTCCCCGGCGAAATCCAGGTGCGGTGAGTTGCGCATGCCCTGGATCGGAATGACATCGGTCAGGCCCGCATCAGTGTCAATGTGGCCACGCACCACGTTGAGGAAATCGACCAGTCCGCTGTCCTTGAGCAGGTGCGACACCTGCAAGCCCTCGCTGGCGTTGAAGCCGCCCGGGAGCATTTCGTCGCCGGTGTAGCGCACGCCAAGGAGGAAATCTTCACCGACGCGCTGACGAATGCCACGCAGGACGTCGAAGGTAAAACGCATGCGGTTTTCCAGCGAGCCGCCGTAAGGGCCGTCGAGGTCGTTGGTCAATGGTGACCAGAACTGATCCATCAAATGCCCGTAGGCCTGCAACTCCAGGCCATCGAGCCCGGCGGCCTTCATCCGTTCGGCGGCGTCGACGTAGTCCTTGATGATCCGCTCGATGTCCCAGTCTTCCATCTTCTTGGGGAATGAGCGGTGCGACGCCTCACGACGGTGGGACGGTGAAACCACCGGCAACCAGTCGGCCTTGTCCCAGCGCGTGCGCCGGCCCAGGTGAGTCAGCTGGATCATCACCGCGGCGCCGTGTTCATGGCATTCGTCGGTGAGGTCCTTCATCCATTTGACCACTTCGTCCTTGTAGGCAAGCACGTTGTTGAACACCGGGGGACTGTCGCGGGACACCGCCGCCGAGCCAGCGGTCATGGTCAGCGCAACCCCGGCCTTGGCCCGCTCGACGTGGTAGGCGCGATACAACGCCTGGGGCATGCCGTCGATCGGATAGGCCGGCTCGTGCGCGGTGGTCATGATGCGGTTTTTGAGGGTCAGGTGCTTGATCTTATAGGGTTGCAGCAGGGGATCGCTGGACATCGTGGTGCGCTCCAAAGTGGGCTTCATCAGGCTCGGCGACTACGAAACTAGGGTAAATGTACATAGGTGTCAATGACCGTAGACACCTATGTACATTTTGCTTGCGCGAGCCAAAAGCCGCCGATAAGATCAGGCTTGAAAGGGTGCTGGGAAGCCGAAGACAACCTGCCAATCACCGCAAAACAGGAAGCCGCCTGATGAACGCTCATTCGTATCGAAATACAGCCTGTGCCTGCCTTCTCGGACTGGTGCTCGGAGCCACCGCGGCGCTGGCCCACGCGGACGAACCCAAGCCCGTGCGCATCGGTTGGGTCAACTGGTCCGACACCGAAATCACCGTCAAGCTCGCCACCGCCGCGTTGCAGGAACACCTCAAGCAGCCGGTGAAACTGGTGATGGCCGACATCGGCATTCAGTTCCAGGCGCTGGCCAACGGCAACATCGACCTGATCCCGATGGTCTGGCTGCCCATCACCCACAAGGCGTTCTACGACAAATACCAGGACCGGCTCGAAGACCTCGGTGTGCTTTACGAGGGACGTATCGGCATGACGGTGCCGACGTCGGTGCCTGTGAGCGAAGTGGCGAGTGTGGAAGACCTCAATAAGCCGGAGGTCAGGGCCAGGCTTGACGGCAAGATCCTCACCTCGGAAGTCGGCAATGGCCAGTACAAGCTCACGGTGAAGGCGATCGAGGAGTACAAGCTCGACGGTTACAAGCTCGTGGCCTCGTCGGAAGCCGGCATGCTCAACGAACTGGACCGCAACCTCAAACGCGGCAAGTGGTCGTTGGTCAATGCCTGGAGCCCGCACTGGATGTTCTCCAAGTACCCACTGCGTTACCTGGACGATCCGAAGAAGATCTTTGGCGGCGCCGAGCAGATTCACGCGATGGCGCGTAAAGGCTTCAGCCAGGAGTACCCGGAAGTGGCGTACTTTTTCGCCCATTACTCGGTGCCCCAGGCGGACCTGGAAGCGCTGATGATGCAGGCACGTCAAAGCTCTGCCGACCAGGTGGTGGCCGCTTATTACGCTGCCAACAAGCCGCGTTTCGAGGCGATGTTCGAGAAGGGCGCGCAGTCTGTCAGCAGCGTACAGCCTTGATGGAACGGCCGACGAAGAACGGTCACCGATTTACGATGCACAAATCCCCGGTGGCGCGGATCAAGGCCTGGCCATGCAGGCCGTCCTTGATCAGCGCGGACCGAAAAAGCCCGGCGGATGGTGCCGGGCTTCTTTTTTGAATACGGCGGCAGAGGGGCGGGTCCTGCGCATCCGTTCGAGTCTGCACAGGCGGGCGAGTGGATATCTGCGCGAAGGTGATTATGCTTCAGGAAACCGTGCAGTGATGTGAGGCGGTCAGCCTGTTGCCAGGCTTTGTGCATTCCGTAGTCCGATGACTTCAGCCCCAGGGCCTGGGTGCGGCAGTGGTAGTGAGGTGCTTCGGCCTACAACAAGAGCAAGACGGAGAAGACTCATGGCCGCAATCGACACCACCACGGGCAATTCGCCCAACCACGGAATCACCCAGGAGGAACGCAAGGTCATCTTTGCTTCGTCCCTGGGCACTGTATTCGAATGGTACGACTTCTACCTCTACGGCTCCCTCGCCGCGATCATCGCCAAGCATTTCTTCGCGGGTGTCAACGAGACCACGTCATTCATCTTCGCGCTGCTCGCGTTCGCCGCGGGGTTTGCCGTACGACCTTTTGGCGCCATCGTGTTCGGCCGTTTGGGCGACATGATCGGGCGCAAGCACACCTTCCTCATCACCATTGTCATCATGGGCATCTCCACCGCGGTCGTCGGTTTTCTGCCCGGCTACGCGACCATCGGTGTGGCAGCGCCAATCATTCTTATCACCCTGCGCCTGTTGCAGGGCCTGGCACTGGGGGGAGAGTACGGCGGGGCGGCGACCTATGTGGCGGAGCACGCACCGAAGAACCGGCGCGGCTTCTTCACTTCGTGGATTCAAACCACCGCGACCCTCGGCCTGTTCCTGTCGCTGCTGGTGATCCTGGCGTGCCGTACGGTGCTCGGCACTGAAGCCTTCGAGGCCTGGGGCTGGCGGATTCCGTTCCTGCTGTCGATCCTGCTGCTGATCGTCTCGGTGTACATCCGCTTGCAACTCAGCGAGTCACCGGTGTTCCTGAGGATGAAAGCCGAGGGCAAGGCATCCAAGGCGCCGCTGACCGAATCTTTCGCGCGCTGGGACAACCTGAAGATCGTGATCATGGCGCTGCTCGGCGGCACTGCTGGCCAGGCGGTCGTGTGGTACACCGGGCAGTTCTATGCGCTGTTCTTCCTTCTGCAAACCCTCAAGATCGATCCGCAGACCGCCAACCTGCTGATTGCCGGTTCGTTGCTGATCGGTACGCCGTTCTTCGTGATATTCGGCAGCCTGTCCGACCGCATCGGGCGCAAGGGCATCATCATGGCCGGGTGCATTCTGGCGGCGGTGACCTACTTCCCGATCTTCCACGCATTAACCCAGTTCGGTAACCCCGACGTGTTTATCGCCCAGGAGAAAAATCCGGTTACGGTGGTCGCCGATCCCGATCAGTGCTCGTTCCAGTTCGACCCGGTGGGCAAGGCCAAATTCACCAGCTCCTGCGACCTCGCCAAGACGGTACTGGCGAAGCGCGCCATTCCCTACACCAACGAAAAAGCCGCGCCGGGCACGGTGGCGCAGGTTCGTATCGGCAGCAAAGTGGTCGAGAGTTTCGAAGGCAGCAACATGCCGGCGGCCGATTTCAAGACCCGCAACGATGCCTTCACTGCAAGCCTCGGCACCGCCCTCAAGGACGCCGGCTACCCCGAGAAAGCTGATCCGGCCAAAACCAACTACCCGATGGTGCTGTTGCTGCTGACGATCCTCGTGATCTACGTGACCATGGTCTACGGCCCGATTGCCGCCTGGCTGGTGGAACTGTTCCCGGCACGCATTCGCTACACCTCGATGTCGCTGCCGTACCACATCGGCAATGGCTGGTTCGGCGGCTTCCTGCCAACGGTGGCGTTCGCCATGGTCGCGGCCACCGGGGATATCTACTACGGGCTGTGGTATCCGATCGTCATCGCGGTGATGACGGCCATTCTCGGCACGTTCTTCATGCCGGAAACAAAGGATCGGGACATTCATCACACGTGAGAGCAGGGCATGTGGAGATCGTTCGGATCTCCACATGCCCTAGGGTTCAGTCGAGGGCGAGCGCTCAGGGCTGACCCAGTATTGGCCGACCGCGCCATCTTCGCTCTGAACCGGATCGCGCTGGGGAAACGGCAGCGTGTCGATGCTTTTCTGTTGCGCGACGCTCGGCGCTTCGCGGCAGATATCGGCGTGCTGCCCCGGCGGGTAAGCGCCGACCACCAAAAAGTCGTCGCTGGAACCGAGGTTGCAGTGGCCGGTTCCTGCCGGCAGCAGCAACACATCACCCGCGCGGACCTCCAGCTCGTGACCGCCCGGCCCCCCCAACATCAAGTGCGCATGACCTCGGGCGATGCCCAGCACTTCATGACCTTCACTGTGATAGTGATGAAAGTCATAGATCCCGTATCGCCACTGGGGCGGCCAGCCATTGGCCTTGAAGGTCTTCTCGAACAGTGCACCCGGGTCGCTGCCCCGGATGGCAATGGCCTTGGGGTAGATCAGTACCGGCAGGTGTGGGTTGTTCGGCACCCAGGCGTTGGGTTCGAGTAGCAGGGTTTGTGTCGATGGTGAGCTGGCCATGGAGGATCTCCGGAGCGGGTTAGCGCTGATGCCTTTTGGACCCATGCCCCAATGACGAATTCGGCTGATCAGACGAACAGCGCGTCCCGATACGAGGCGATACCTTCACAGTCCCCCCCAATCAAGCCTCCCTGATCTGACTGACGCTCGTCACCTGGCCATTCCACACCATCTCGTAATGCGCGGCCTGAATCACTGACTGCACCGGTCTCGGCGTCATCAATGCCCAGCAGTGACTGCCGCGCATTCGCACCGAGTGATAACGCAACCCTGGGCAACCTGCGTCTTTGACTGACTTCCCCAAATGACGGGAATGGGTGTAATCGCCGGGATCATAAACAGGGTCGGTCATCGAAATGGACGTCGCATCTTTCATCCCGATCTCCACAAACGCGCAGGACAGCCCTCGGAAAACGAAGCGCTCGTAATTCAGGCTCGGGACGTTCGACCAGTACAGGCTCTGGTGATGTTTCACTTCAGCCAGTGCCGTTTCCATCGTGTCCGCCAGGTACAGCACCCCAAAACTGCCATCGCTGAACCGTGAACCCGCCGGGTTGACGTGGGTAAACGGCGCGGTCGCGTAAGAGCAGCCGGGAATGCCGAACGGGATTTCACTGCGGCGAATCAGCTCGAGGCGTCCGACTTCATTGTTCAGCCGGGGGTTGGTGAGTTCCTGGATTTGGTACAGCACCTCGAACTCGTCTGCGTCCGCCACGTCATCGAACAACGCCACCGGAGGAAACTTCGAATTGACCAGCCGATAGGCCTGCACTGGCTCGCCGGCCAGTGTGGCCAGGTCGCCCAGCCTCACCATTGCGCGCCTCGCAGCACGTCGATGCGGCGGAAGGTTTCATACAGGGAAATCATGTCACCCTGCGCCATGATCTCGAGCGGCGAGCGGCCATTGAAAAAATCGTTGTTGTTGGCCATCGACGGGAAGCCGTAGACGTTTTCCGGGTTATCGAACACCAGACGCAGGGCGGCGTGAATGTTGAGGACGAAACTGATGCGCTGCATCTGGTCGGCATCCAGTGCCACCGCCCAGTCGGGATCCCGCTGGCGCGCGCGGGTGTAGGTGCTGCGGGAGATGCGCAGTATACGGCACGCCTGATCGCTGGACGCCGACCATTTTTCGAGGATGCCGACAGCCGCCCGCAGGCCGGTGACGCACTGGCTTTTGGTAAAGGCTTGTTGCTGGAGGGCAACGGCCATGTTTATGACCTCTTTTTGAGTCTATAGATTCAAAAATAGGCATAAAGCGTCTATAGAGCAAGTTCGGTGCGACCAGTGGACACTGCTATCGTTATCAGTCTTGGATTGTTCGATTTCAGAGGAGGCGCAGCATGGACCGATACACGGGCGGATGCCTGTGCGGCAATGTCCGAATTGAAGCGTCAGGGCGTCCCTATCGGGTGGGGCTTTGCCACTGTCTTGATTGTCGCAAACATCATGGGGCGCTGTTTCACGCCTCCGCGATATTTCCCGAGCGTGCGGTGACAGTCGAGGGCGAGACCCGTGATTACGCCGGGCGGTTTTTTTGTCCGCGCTGCGGCTCTTCGGTGTTCAATCGCAGTGATGACGAAGTGGAAGTGAACCTGGGATCCCTGGATGCCCCTGACCAACTGACGCCCACGTACGAAAGCTGGACCAGCCGGCGCGAATCCTGGTTACCAGCGTTTCCGCTCACCCGACGCTATGAGCACGACCGTGAAGGCACAGGGCGGGAAGAGTAGGGTGCCACCCCGGAATTCGTACGAGACCGCAGCGCCAGAATCAAGGCCCAATCGCCAGCAAGCCAGCGCCTACAGTGGGTTGGCGTCGTGTCTGAGTGCCGTGCCCACCACCATCCCCTGTGGGAGCTGGCCTGCCAGCGAGGGCGGCCTCGACGACTGCGCCAGATTCAAGGTCCGATCGCAGCAAGGAACACAGGCGTCAGGCCGTCATTGATTGCAGCTTTTTCAGAATCTCGGCGCTTGGATCAGTGTTTTTGGCGGCGTTGGACTGTTCTTCGTCAGAGCCGTCCGTCACGATGCCCGCGAGGATTTCAGCGAGGTTGTGGAAGTGCCCGGTTTTTTTCTCGGCGGGATCCGTGCCGCCGCTCTGGTTCAATGCAGCTTCCAGCGATAGGTGCTGCGACAGCCACTCCGGCGTGGCTTTTTCTTCGGGACTCATGTTGTCCATGAAATCGAGGGCGGCGCTGGCTCGGCCGAAAGGGTCATTGAGGAACGGGTCTTTCCAGTTCTTTTGCTGATCGGCCGGGCCGCTGTAGTAACCGGTGGCGAGGCGGGCTTGCTGGCGCATCAAGGCTTGTGCCGAAGCTTGCTCCTGCGCCGTGAATGATCCGCCCTGATTGGTCGCAACCGCGTTCAGCGAGCGGCGATCCAGATCGCCCATCAGCGCATTCCGGTCTTCATCGCTGCCGGTGTAGGGTTTGCCGCTGGCGGTCATCAGCGCGTACTTTTCATCCATGCGCTTGCGGGCATCCGCGGCCACTTCGGCGAAGGTCTTGTCCTTGGAACTGGACACCGCGCCCGGCTTGGAGGCACCCAGGACCAATGCGTCGGCATTCATCCCCGAACGAACCGGGAAGAACGGCGCGTTACCGGCAATCGAGTTGCTGTAATCGGTGGAGGTCGTCGACAGGCTTACCGAATCCTCGTTGGTTGCCTTGGCCTGATCATCCTGGGCGACGCGCTGCTGCGCATCGGCGGTGGCCTTGGTATCGACGGCAGCGGTATAGGCAGACATCGCCGCATTTGTTGACGCTGAAGCAATGATCATTGTTCTTCCTTGGCAAAGGGCTCGAAAAAGGCCGTATTGAGAGGCTAAATGCCGGACAGGATACGCGGTATTTGTGACGCTATCATTCATACCTGGGTATGGAGCTGATCAGCGTGCCCGCTGCAGTTCGTCGCCCGCCTGGGTCCGGTCCACCAGACGGATGCTGTTGCGTCCGCCGCGCTTGGATTCATACAGCGCGGCGTCGCCTTGTTCAATCAGGGCCGCCAGACTCGCAGGCGGCTGGTTGAACAGGCTGGCACCGATGCTCAGGGTCACCGGTTCAGGCGTGACGAAGGTCTGTGAGGCGGCCTGGTGAAACTGGTCACGCAACGCGCTGCCCAGCCCGACGATCCGCTCGCTCGATGCGTCATTCAGCAGGATAACGAACTCGTCACCGCCCAACCGGGCCGCCAGTGCACCATCAGGCAGGGCCGAACGAATCATCTCACTCAGCGAAACCAGCAAACGATCGCCGGCCGTGTGGCCGTAGAAGTCGTTGACCAGCTTGAAATTGTCGATATCGATCAGCAGCAGCGCACCGGGCCGAGTGCTCGATACCTCCGCCAGCAAACGCGGGGCCCGCACTTCCAGGGCGCGGCGGTTGTACAGGGCGGTCAGCGGATCGCGCGCCGCCAGCCGGGCGATGCGTTCTTCCCGGCGGTAGCGCTCGGTGCCGGTCATCGACAGGGCGATCAGCATGATCGCCATCGCGCCCTCGACCAGTGAAATCTGAATAATCTCGCCACGGAAAGCCGCCAGATCGATCAGGGTGCCCGGCAGGGCCACCGATATCGCCTTGATGAGGTAAAACAGGCCGTGGGTCAGCAACACGTAACGCAGCTGCACCGCGCCCACACTCAGTGAGCGGCCGTGGGGTCGCAGGAGGAAACTGGCCATTAGCGTGGGCAGGGCGACCAGCAGCGAATTGGCCACCAGCATGAGTTTTGACCACGACGGTTCGTCCGGCAGCAACAGCATGGCCAGCCAGGCGACGAAAATCAGGTACCAGGCCGGAGACAGGCGCGCCTGGGTGAACCGCGCGACGCCCAGCAGGAACAGCCAGTGCGCCGTCACCAGCAGGCCGTTGGCGAACCAGATGCCGATCAGCAACAGGCCGCTGCCGCGCAGCAGGGCGAGGGTCGAGCCCAGGGTAATCGTGGCAAACCCCGCGCTCCAGAACAGCAGCGAAGGTTCACGGACGCTGCGCCACTCGATCGCCAGGTACAGCGCGGCGGCCGCTGCCAGGGCGATCGAAAGAGTCAACATCGTTGGAGGGTCGAGCGCCATAGCGTGACTGGTTTGCCTGTTTAGCGGTGGAAGGGCGCGATTGTAAGCGTTTGAGACTATTTTTCGCAGCGCTGGTCATCTGGATCTCGTCCTGTCGATTTAGCAGGGGCTCGTTCGACTATCAATCAGGGAATGGATGATAACCGCCGCTGTCGTCGGCGTTCCGCCCCACTTGGCTAGACTGAAGTGTTCAACCCACGGTTGGAGAACCCACATGACCAGCAAAAACACGATCTGCATCTGGTACGAACGCGACGCCCTGGACGCCGCGACGTTTTACGCCAAGACCTTCACGGACAGCGCGGTGGGCACAGTCTTTTACGCCCCCGGCGACTACCCGGCGGGTAAGAAGGGCGACGTGCTGACTGTCGAGTTCACAGTGATGGGCATCCCGTGCCTCGGCCTGAACGGCGGGCCGGAGATCAAGCACAACGAGGCGTTCTCGTTTCAAGTGGCGACCGACGACCAGGCCGAAACCGACCGCCTCTGGGACGCGATCGTCGGCAATGGTGGCCAGGAAAGCGTCTGCGGCTGGTGCAAGGATAAATGGGGCCTGTCGTGGCAAATCACCCCGCGTGTGCTGACCGCGGCGATCAGCGATCCCGATCCAGTGAAGGCCAAGCGCGCGTTCGACGCGATGATGCAGATGGTCAAGATTGATATTGCGACGATTGAGGCGGCGATTGGGCGTTAGTGTTTGCTGGTGATCGCGGTGGGCCAGGCGACGGATTTGTTGGCTGCGAGGGCGCTATCGCGAGCATGCTCGCTCCTACAGGGGATTTGCGGTGGGGCGACAAAAATCAAACAGGGATGGCCGTTGTCAGTGGCTGCTCGCGGCCATTTCCTGTTCCAGCCAGCCGAGGAATTCGCAAAAGCCGCTGGAGCGTTTCACCCGCTTCGGATAGACCAGCGTGTAGCGCCCGCCGGTCACGATGCGGCCGGCATGCACGCGCGTCAGTTGCCCGCTGCGCAATTCATCCTGTGTGAGCACGGCGTCGACCAGCGCGATGCCCTGGCCACATTTCACCGCGACGATGGCGGACTCCAGGGTATCGAACGTCAGGTGAGGGTTATCGGTGCCCGTCGAGTTCGGGTAGTACTCGTCCCAGCGGCGCCAGTCCAGGCGATCCATGCTTGAATCCACCAGTCGCGCCGTCTTGAGCAGCGCCTCCGGGGTCGTCCCGGTGAGCAATTGCGGCGAGCACACCGGGATCAATTCCTCTTCCCACAGATCCAGCGCTTCGAAGTCAGGCCAGGTGGCGGTGCCGTAGGCGATCATGGCGTCGATCGATTCAAAGGCAAAGTCAGGGAAGCGGTGATACACCGTGTCGACACTGACGGTCACCTCCGGATGCACCTGATAAAATGCGGTCAGGCGCGGAATCAACCAGCGCGCCGCCATGGTCGGGTGCGCGCGCAGGCTGACGCTTCTCCCCACCGTGGCAAGCATGTGCGATGCATCCGATAACAAACCGATGACTTGCTCCGCCACCGGCACCAGGGCCCGGCCTTCGGCGGTCAGGACGATTTTGCGCGTGTGCCGGTCGAACAGACGGGTTTCCACCCGCGACTCCAATTGCGCAACCTGACGACTCACCGCGCTCTGACTGAGGTTGAGCAGCTCACCGGCCTGGCCGAAGTTGCCGGTCTTCGCGACCGTCAGAAAGGCCTGCAATAGCTCGATGGATGGCAGTTGGCGGCTCATGTGTCTATGCGCTCCTCGCATGGAATTAATGCAGATACATCACTGTCATTTCGCTGGTCCGGCGCACATTCTTGGCTGAAATCACGACGCGGCGCTACGTGTCATTTTCAACCTGACGGTTTCCCTCATGAACATTCCAGAAACGGCATTTGCCCGCGCATCGGCACCTGAAGACGACGGCCTGCCTCGTGAAGTCGACGTGGCAATCATCGGCGGCGGCCTGATGGGGTGTGCGTGCGCCTACTACCTTAGCAAAGCGGGCGCCAGGGTTCTGCTCCTCGAAAAAAGCACGCTGGCCGGCCAGCAGTCGTCGCGAGCCTGGGGCTTTGTGCGCCAGCAATCCCGCGACGAAGCCGAAGTGCCACTGATGCAAGCCAGCATCGATATCTGGCGCTCGCTCGAGCGCGAACTGCAGACCGACCTGGGCTGGCGTAATGACGGCTGCCTGTTTGTCGCGGGCAACGAGGTTGAACGGGACGGCTACGAATCATGGCTCCCGGTGGCGCGCAGCTTTGGCGTCGATACCGTGATGCTCTCGCCGCGTGAGGTGATGAAAAAGCTGCCGGGCTACGCCGTCCCGCAACTGGGCGGCCTGTTCACCGCCAGCGACGGTCAGGCGGAACCCACGCTGGTGGCGCGTGCCTTTGCCCTGCGCGCCCGTGAACGGGGCGCATACATCGTCGAACAGTGTGGGGCCAGAGGGATCGATGTTGCTGCCGGCCAAGTCGTCGGTGTTGAAACCGAGCGCGGCTACGTGAAAGCGAACACCGTGGTGTGCGCCGCGGGCGTCACCACGTTCCGCCTGCTGAAGCTGCTCGGCATCGACTTGCCGCAACAACTGGTCCGCGGAACGGTCGCGCGCACGACATCCGGGCCAGCCCTGAGCGGCATCTCGACGATCGCCAACGGCGTAGGCTTTCGGCAACGGCTGGATGGCAGCTTCAACATCGCCGACGACGCCCATGTCGACGTCGACATGACGCTGGGCCATCTGCGCGCACTGCATTGGTATGCGCCGTCGCTGTGGGCGCAGCGCAAATCGTTTCGCTTCCATCTGAACGGCGCCTGCCTGACGGACCTGCATCAGCGCATGCCGTGGTCGGAAGCGTCGCGGCTGGGCGCCGGGATTCACCGGCGAGATCCACTGATCAAACCCAATGACAAGGGCCTGGCCACCGCCATGCGCGCGCTCAAGGCCGCGTTCCCCGGACAGGTGAACACGCAGATTGCCGACCGCTGGGCGGGGGCGATCGATGTCTTGCCGGACGGCATTCCCGTCATCGACGCGCAAACGTCGCCGCTGGGTTTGGCCGTCGCCACCGGATTCTGCGGTCACGGTTTTGCCATGGGCCCGATCGTCGGTAAAACCCTTGCGGACTGGATCACCACCGGCAATCCGGGGCTGGACATGCGCCAGCTGCGCCTGTCGCGATTCGCCGAAGGCGACGTCAAGCCGCCTTCTTCGCTGTTCTAGTCGTCAACGCTCACGCCTGCCTCGGGGGACACATAGTGAAACCACCTCACACACACAACGTCTATTACGATCCCGCGTCGGTGGCCGGCAAGGCGCCGCCGATCAACGATGAGACCGACATTCTGATCGTCGGCGCTGGCCCGGCGGGGCTTGCTGCCGCCTTGACCGCCGCCGGCCAGGGCTTGCGGGTCACGCTGGTGGACGAAAATCCTGTCCCCCTCGAAACCATGGGCGAGGAGGTGCCGCTGCATTTCGGCGGAAGAATGGGCGCTGCGGTCGGCAATCGCAACAGCGTGCTGCAGACCTTGCTTGACGTCCGTCCGGAGATCGCCGAGGCGCTCGACGCGGGTGTCGACGTGCGCCTCGGCACGGCGGCCTGGGGGCTGTTTGCACAACAGCGCACTACGGCGTGGATCGAAGGCGCCATCGCCGGCCTCGCCGATGAACAGAACGCGTATCTGCTGCGCTTCAAGCAGGTGATCGTCGCCGCCGGGCGGCGCGACATGGGCCTCGCGTTCGACGGCTGGCATCGCCCCGGTGTCATGGGAGTCAGCGCCGCGCAGCGGTTGGCGACGGTTTATGAGGCGCTGGACTGCCAGCGTGCCGTGCTCATCGGCAGCGATACGCAAGCGTTGGCTTCAGCGCATGCGCTGGTGGGCAAGGGCGTGCAAATCGTTGCCATCATCGAGCAGGCCGGTCGCGTCAGCGGTGATCCCGCGCTGCTCAATCTGCTGATCGAACAAGGCGCTCAGGTGCTGACCGGGCATGTGATTCGCGAAGCAGCCGGGGATGCGTTCGGCGTCAAGCGCATCACTGCGGTGGCCGTCGATACGGCCGGGCGCCCGGTTGGCAGGGCGCTGATCGACATCGACTGCGACACGGTGCTGCTCGGCGTTGCTGCCATTCCCGCCATCGAGCTGATCGAGGCGGCCGGCTGCACCACGTCATTTCAGGCCGACCGCGGCGGCCACGTTGCCGATACGGACGCTGCGCAACGCACGTCGCTGCCGTTCATTCTGACGGCCGGGGATTGCGCTGGCGTCTGGGCCTCGAAAAGCCTCGACGACAGCATTGCCCGGCGCGAAGGCCGGATCGCCGCGCGTACCGCACTGGCCGCATTGGGTGTCGAGATCGCCCGGATCGAACTCGCTCCGACGCCCGACGAGCCTGCCTGCGACATCACCGCCCATCGCACCGCCTGGGTGCGCGCGTCGACGGTCCATGCACAGAACGAACCGTTCGTTTGCCTCTGCGAAGAGGTGACCGCCAACGAAATCCTGGGGCAACAGCCGCCGCGTTACCTGGACTGGACACCCGCCGATCCAGCCTTGAAAAACGGCCTGCAAAACGACTCGCCCCACCCGGACGTGACCAAGCGCCTGACCCGCGCCTGCATGGGCCCGTGCCAGGGACGCCGTTGCCGTGAACAAGTGGCGACTTTGCTCGGTATTGGCGCCGACGTCAGTGTCGAAAACATCGCCCTGGCCTCGTTCCGCCCGCCGGTCCGCCCCTTGTCGCTGCAGCAGATCGGGCAGATCGAGGAAACGCCGCAGATGCGCAACCGCTGGGACGCCTGGTTCGACATGCCGTCGCAGTGGACGCCGTTCTGGCTGTGCACCGGGCAGCAGACCGTCGCCAGGCATCCGCAGCAAACCACTCCACCGCACAGCGAGGGCTGACACCATGCAGGCAGTTATGAAGTCGTCCAATCGAGCCTCCGTCGTCATCGTCGGTGGCGGCGTGACCGGGTTGAGCGCAGCGTGGTGGCTGGCTCGCGAAGGCATCGACGTGCTCGTCGTCGAAGCCAGCCTGATTGGCTTTGGCGCCTCGGGCCGGAATGGCGGCGGCTGTTCGCATCACCACAGCCCGCTGTTTGTCGAGGAGCAGCGGCTCTGGCCGATGATGGACGAATTGCTCGGTTACCCGACCGAGTATCGCCCGGACCGCATCAGCATCGACCTCACCGAACACCAGATTGCACTCGATGAAAAAGTCGTGGCTGAAGCCGCGTACTACGGCTTGCGTGTCGACCGGCTGGACCCGCAACAGGTGCGCGACCTTGTGCCGTTTGCCGGCGATAACGTGCTCGCCGGCTACTACTACCATTTTGGCGGTCACGCCAACCCGCATCGCACCTTGCAGGCCTACGCCTGGGCGCTGAAAAATCTCGGCGGACGCGTGCTCGAGCACACGCCTGTCCTCGGTATCGAACGGCAGGGCGAGCGTGTGACCGGCGTGCGCACCCCCCAAGGACTGATCAGTTGCGACCACCTGGTGATTGCCGCTGGCCCGTATACCGGTGAATTGGCCGCTCAGGTCGGCGTAGACATTCCGCTGGTCACCGCGCGTGCAGAAATGATCGTCACCGAGCCATTGCCGCTGCTTGAGGTCGGCGGTGTGGATGGCAATGGTTTGTATGGCCGGCAAACCCTGCGCGGCAACCTCGCGTACGGCGGCGGGCCGCACGAATGGGTCGAACTCGCGGACCTGCGTGGCACCCGCGCGCAATCGACGCCGTTGCAATGCAACATCGCCAGGCGCCTCGCCGAGCTGTTCCCCAAGGTCGCCCATAAACGGGTGATTCGCAGTTGGGCCGGGTTCATCGAAAACACCCCGGACGGCCGCCCCGTCATTGATCGTCCCGCCGCGCTGGACAACCTCACGGTGGCGACAATGTCCGGTGTCGGTTTCGGACTTTCGCCGGCCAGCGGTCATGCCATTCGCGATCTCGTCGTTGACGGGACGTGCAGCTTCACCGATTTGTCGACGTTCTCGCTGTCCCGTTTTGCCGCCCTCGAACCGGACTGGCCAGCCATTCAGGGCTGGATGCCGTTGCCCGTGCCGCAGGCGTAGAAAGGCTTCATCGTTGCAAGCAATTGAACCGTTCCGTTTACTGTCCTCCAAAAAAAGGGATCGATCATGAAACGAATGTTGCGCAATTTCGCTTTGCTGGCCGCAATCGGCACGTCCTTGTGTTCCTTCACGGCCTCGGCCAGCGCAGCCCCGGAAACCTTGCGTTTTGGTGTCGCCGCGGAGCCCTATCCGCCGTTTCTGGTCAAGACACCCACCGGCCAATTCACCGGCTTCGAGCCCGACTTGATTCGCGCGCTCTGCGAGCAGTTGAAAGCCCAGTGCGAGATCAAGGAAGTGGCCTGGGACGGGATTATTCCAGCGCTGCTTTCCAACAAGTTCGACGTGCTGTTCAACTCCATGGGGATCAGCCCGGAACGGCAGAAAGTCATCGCCTTCTCGCGGCCTTATTACGAAACGACGGGAGTTTTCGTCGCTGCAAAAAATGTCAATCTGACGCTGACCCCGGAAGGCCTGGCGGGTAAATCCATCGGTGTGCAGGGCTCGACCACCAACGCCGATTTCATCCGCACCGCTTACGGCAACACCTCGGACCTGCGGATCTACACCACCCAGGACGACTGCAATGCCGACCTGATTGCCGGCCGCATCGACGTCATGTTCCTCGATAAACTCGGTGACATCGATTTTCTGAAGTCCCAGGACGGATTGGCCTTCGAGGAGAAGGGCACCGGCAGCGTCAGGATGGACCCACTGCTGTACGGTCTGGGTGTCGGGGCGGGTTTGCGCAAGGCTGATACGGCACTCAAGTCGCGCATCGATGACGCGCTCACGCAGTTGCATGATTCGGGCAAGTACGCGCAGATCTCGGAGAAATATTTCCCGATTGACCTCTGGCCCAAGTGAGGTCCGCAGAGGAGAGCAGGGCAGTCACCGACGTCAGCGTCCCGCCGCTGCATCCGCCAGTGCCGTGACCACCTGCTGCTCGATTTCCTTCTCATCCAGGCCGCGACCGAAATGCTTGAGGTAGCGGCCCTGGCTGTCGAGCAGGAACAGGATGGTCGAGTGATCCATCATGTACTGGCCATCGCCGGACGGCACTTTCTTGTAATACACGTGATAGGCGTCGGTGATGCGCGCGATTTCCTGCGGCGAACCGGTCAATCCGACGAAGTCGCTGGCGAAGTAGTTCACATAAGTCTTGAGTCTGGCGGGCGTATCGCGTTCCGGGTCGATGGTCACGAAGATCGGCCGCACCTTGATGCCTTGCTGTTGCTGCAGCTGCCGACTGATGCGGGCCATTTTCGCCAGATCGGTCGGGCAAATGGCCGGGCAGGTCATGAAGCCGAAGTACAGCAACGCGGGTTCGCCAAAGCTGCGTTCGGTGACCCGCTGGCCATTCTGATTGGTCAGTTGGAACGGCCCGCCGATATCGGTGCGGGCGGCAGCCATCGGCTGGGTCGCCAGCCCCATCAACAGCAGCGTGGCTAACCATTTCATGGCTTACAAACCTCCCGAATAGGTCAACGCCAGGCCTACCAGCTCGGACATCTGGCCGTCTTCTTTCTGCGTGCCGGCGGACAGTCCGAGCTTGATCTGGCCGGTGATGTTGTAGGTCAGGCTGAGTTCATTGAGGTAGTCCTGGCGATCGGCACCACCTGTCGATTCGCGATGCTTATCGGTGCGGGTCGCGCCCAAGGCCCAGTCGCCGAAATCGAAGGTCAGCGCGGTGGTGAGATAGCGAGTGTCGTTGCCTTTGATGCCATCTTCATTGTCGACGTCGGCAAATTCGATGAAGGGCACGATGTCAAAGTAACTTCCTGCCAGCGTCTGCTCAAGGTCGGTGCTCGGCGCATAGGCCCAGATGTAGCGGGCGGAGGCGATCTTGATGGTTTCATCGTCTTCGCCAGGCGGATTGGCTTGCGTCTCGTCCTCGGCCTTTTTGTTGAACATGTAGCCGATCTGCATTTCCAGATAGGGCACTGCCGGAATCGCCAACCAGTTCACCGTCACCGCATAGGAGTCGAGTTTCCCGGTATTCGACGGGCCGCCGTCGCTGCGCTGGAGCTTCTCGCCATGACGCAGATAAGGTCGGCCGAGAAACGAATTGTCGGCGGTGTAGACACTGACGTTGGGCTCGATCATGCCCAGGCGCTGATCGAAAAAGCGATACGCCACGGTACCGCCGAGCATGCCGTCGAGGTCATAAGTGGCGACAAAATCTTCGGTGTAGAGACCCGGCGCCTGATCCTGCGCACGTCCGAACGGCACGTGGTATTTGCCGACACTGAAGGCCGAGTTGGCGTTGTTCTGGTAGTAGTTGAGGTCATTGATCACCAGTCCTACGTCTTCGAAAAATCGCTTCTGGCCGGGCTGCGGCCCTTCGATGGGATTGATCTCGGTGGCGAGCTGTATCTGCTGGTCGTGGGTGAAGCGGAAGTAGAACGTGGTGTTGATGTCCGGGTAGGCGTCCGTGCTGTTGCGGTTACCGCCCTGGGGCGAGTCGGAATGCACGTGGTCATATTGGAAGGTCGCGTCGTAATCCATGCCGACGTTGGGGTACTGACCGTCATCGCCCAGCGCAGACTCAGCGGCACACACCGATCCCAGCAAAACCACAGCCAAGCGATAGTTGCTCATGGCACCACCCCTGTTACTTGATCAACGGCTGGGTCAGCGGACGGGATGCTTTCGGCTCCTGTCCGGTGTTGCTCAAGTAGGAACAAAACTGATTGTTTTCGCCGTAGAGCCCGCCCAGCGGTTCGAGCTTGACCGCCTTCTCGTAGTCTTCGGGCTTGACCACCTGGATCGCCTGCATCATGCCGCCGTCCTCATGTTCGAGGATGTGGCAGTGATAGACGAATTTGCCGAGGATTATCGGGTCGCGAAACGGAATTCGAATGGTGATCGAACCCGTGGCGGGGATGAATACGTTGTCCCGATAGCCGCTGAATTCCACCGGTTTGCCGTTGATCTCGGTGACTTGAAAGTCCACCTGGTGGATATGGAACTGGTGCAGTTCCTGTGACGGGTTGAACAGGCGCCACTCTTCCACGTCGCCGAGTTTCACTGTGGTGTTGACCCGGTCCAGTTCAAAGCGGGTGCCATTGATCAGGAACGCATTGGGGTCGGTGTCGGAATCCTGGAAAGCGAACTGCCGCGTCTTGTTCACCGCGATCTTGCTGAAGTCTTCCGCAGGCGGATAGGCGCTGGTGATCTGCCGGGTCGCGACCCGCTCACCGCTGGAACGCAACACCGCGAGTTTGGCCGCCGGGTAACTGTCGCCAGCCGGACCCGTATCGCCGGAGCCGGTCTCGACGGTGTAGGTCCCGGCTGGTGGCCCCACCACCAGCACGCTGAAACGCGCCGAAGGTCCGATCAGCACCTGGTCAGCGTCGACCCGCCGGGTGACGGTGTTGCCATCCCGGGACAGCACTTGCATCGACTGGCCATCGATGCGAATCCGGAAGTACTGGTTGGCGGCAATGTTGATGAAATGCCAGAGCTGGGTTTCCCCGGGCTTGATATCGATGATTGGCACTTCCTGCCCGTTGACCGTGCGAATTGACGGCGCGCTGGTGATGATGTCGCTGGCGACTTTGCCGGTCAGGGTTTTTTGAAAGTTACGCAGGACCAGTACCTGTTCCTTTATGCCCTTGAGTTCGGGGAACGGATCGAGCATGCCGTCGACCAGGATCGGTCCGGCAATCCCGGCCGACACCTGGCGCTGGGAGCCACCATGGAAATGGCTGTGATACCAGTAAGCGCCGGGGCTGTGGTCTTTTGGCAGTTTGACGTTGTACTGCGCGACCGTATGGGGTTGAGTCATGCGGAAAATGTTGTCGCCTTCGTCCAGGGGCGACACCGTCATGCCGTGGAAATGCAGGTTGGTGATCTCGTCCATGCGGTTATCCAGGCTGATCGCCATGGTCCCGCCCGGTCGGGTTCGAATCAGCGGCGAATCGTAGTCGCCGTTGAACACCAGGGACACGTAGCGCTCGTTGCCGACGTTGACCTGCTGTTGGGCCGCTGTCAGCGTGGCGTGGGTGACACCGTTGGCATCGTAGGTGAATTCCGGATTCTGGCGCAGGGGTTGCGATGCAGGCTCAATGGATTGCTGTGCTGCACAACCGGCCAACGCCAAGGCGACCACGCTGACGCAGAGTGCAAAAGGGCGGACGCTGAAAGCTCTAGGCATGATCGCGACCTTGGGTAGCTTGTCGATGAGCTGCATGCGCAGTCCGCCGGTGCGTTGCCGAAGGTGATCAGAAGACACCGCGCAATACGCAAAGCCACGACCTACGCGGCTTTGAGAGGTTTTTGCGCGCAACTTTCGCAGTGTAGGACAGGGCCAGGGACGCGCAAGTTTTTGGATCCGTTATGCAACGCCGATCCGATGAACAGCATTTTTTGATAATCGTTGCTTGTTACAACGTCAAAGGGCATTTCCTGAATCGATGCACCGAATATCTGATTGTCCAGTTGGTGAGTGGCGTCGCTGGCGGCTGAGCCTACGCTGGTTCTGACCGATAACGTCTTCGCTTTAATCAGCAAGAGGACTCAGTGATGATCAGGAAACGGATGCTTGTGGGCAGCGTTCTTAGCGCAGCGTTGATCTTCGGATGTGCCAGTCAGGCCGATCAGCCCTTCGTGGATATCGGTAATCGCCACGGCAACTTGCGAGACGCTCAAGAGCACATTGTCCAGGCGTGGCGATTGGTGGGGGAGGCGCAACGGGACAATAACTCACACTTGGGCGGCCATGCCGAGCGGGCCAAAGAATTGCTGAGCCAGGCCAACGACGAGCTGCGAGCGGCGGCGGACTTTGCGAATGAGCGGGAGCGGTAGTTGACCTGTCGGATTGCGTATTGAACGTCGCGGGCACGCAAGGCCAGGCAATCATCGACTGGAAGGGATTGTCGAGGGGCTGCTTTTGTCGGATGAGAGATCTGGGGCCGTGCCAAGTCAGGTCAAAAGACCGGCTTATATAAGTGAGGCTCAGGTTGCCGGGGCGAAAGCCCGGATTTATTCCGGGCTCTTTCGGGCGCCATCGCTGGCAAGCCAGCTCCTACAGAGTTTTGCGTGGTGCAACAGAACCGGGATAGACACAAAACCTGCGGGGGGCGGCTTGCCGGCGATGGATTCAGGCGCGCCGCATTGAATCACGTGCGCACCCCGTCTGGCCGGCAAACGGCGCGTCAGTTCAAGTCGTCGGCCGAATGCCTTTCCGGCACCTGACTCGCCTCATCGCCCCACGTGCGATTGACCCGCTTGCCACGGATGACCGCTGGCCGATTGGCAATTTCCTCCGCCCAGCGCTGCACGTGAGTGTATTCGTGCGCAGACAGAAACTCGGCGGCCGAGTACACGTCGTTCCTGACCAGTTGGCCGTACCAGGACCAGACCGCGATGTCGGCGATGGTATAGCTGTCGCCGGCCAGGTACGGGCTTTTGCCGAGTCGGCGATCGAGGACGTCCAGTTGCCGTTTGGCTTCCATGGTGAAGCGGTTGATCGGGTACTCGAACTTCTCCGGCGCATAAGCATAAAAATGCCCGAACCCGCCACCCAGGTAAGGCGCCGCTCCCATCTGCCAGAACAGCCAGTTCAGGGTTTCGGTGCGGCCTGCCGGATCGGTCGGCAAGAAGGCGCCGAATTTTTCCGCCAGGTAAAGCATGATCGAGCCGGACTCGAACACACGGATTGCCGGCTCCACGCTGCGGTCCAGCAGCGCCGGGATCTTCGAGTTCGGGTTGATTTCGACAAAACCGCTGGAGAACTGGTCGCCCTCACCGATGCGGATCAGCCAGGCGTCGTACTCGGCACCGCTGTGCCCGAGCGCCAAAAGCTCCTCCAGCAGGATCGTCACTTTCACCCCATTGGGCGTGGCCAGCGAGTAAAGCTGCAGCGGGTGCTCGCCGACTGGCAGCACCTTGTCATGCGTCGGCCCGGCTGTTGGGCGGTTGATGCTGGCGAACTGGCCGCCAGAAGGGGCGTCATTTTTCCAGACCTGTGGCGGAACGTAGGGTGCTTTGCTCATGGAACAAACCTCGTCGTTTGCTGGCTGCGGTCACGTGGAGCGCAATGGACAATTCTGGATTAATCATGACACAGGCCTTCACAGTAGATTGTTAATGGCGCTCGTGTAAGGCATGAACAACATGCGATGCAGGCGGCGTTGGCGTTTGGGGTCGATGCGGAGGGCGAACCTGACCGCACGTACATACAATTTGCGTCACGCAACGCGCGCTAAGCTGGAATTTATGGCTGGCTTAGTGTCTCCAGCGCTCCAGTTTTACAGGCGTTTGGCGGAATACCGGGGCTGCTCTACGATTTTCACCACCGCTGTAAGCATTAATCCACGCTCACTTGTTGAGCCATCGTCCTGAGTCTGACTCTCGTGCAATGACGAGAGAAGGAGGTTCTGTGTCCGATCAGTACAACGCTCCATCGAGTTCACGCAGGCAGGTACTCAAGGTCGGCGCCACGGCGCTGGCTGCCGGTTCGATTTCGGGGATAGTCATGGGCAGCAATGTTGCTCAGGCAGCCACTTCTACTACGGCTAAAGAGGGACAGAATAAGATGACCAGTTTCTTCACCACCAGCGACGGCACCGAAATCTTCTACAAGGACTGGGGCTCCGGTCAGCCCATCGTTTTCCACCACGGCTGGCCGCTCAGTTCTGATGACTGGGACGCGCAAATGCTGTTTTTCGTTTCCAAGGGTTATCGAGTGATTGCCCATGATCGTCGTGGTCATGGACGCTCGACGCAGACGGCCACCGGGAACGAGATGGACACCTACGCTGCGGACGTTGCAGCCTTGGTCGCTCACCTGAAGCTGAAGGGGGCGGTGCACATCGGCCATTCCACCGGCGGTGGTGAAGTGGCTCGCTACGTCGCTCGGCACGGCGCTGGCAATGTCGCGAAAGCGGTGTTGATCGGCGCGGTGCCACCGATCATGGTCAAGTCCGCCAGCAACCCTGGCGGTTTGCCGCTGGACGTATTCGATGGCTTCCGCTCAGCGCTCGCCGCCAATCGCGCGCAGTTCTACAAAGAAGTGCCTATCCCGTTCTACGGCTACAACCGTGAAGGCGCCAAAGTCTCTGAAGGCGTGAAGGACAACTGGTGGCGCCAGGGCATGATGGGCGGCGCAAAAGCTCACTACGACTGCATCAAGGCGTTCTCGGAAACCGACTTCACCGAAGACTTGAAAAAGATCGATGTGCCGGTGCTGATCCTGCACGGCGACGACGACCAGATTGTGCCGATTGCCGACTCTGCCGAGTTGTCCATCAAGTTGGTCAAGAACGGCACGCTGAAAGTCTACAAAGGCTATCCGCACGGCATGTGCACCACGCACCCTGAGGTCATCAACGAAGACCTGCTGGCGTTCATCAAAGGCTGATCGGTAGGCGCGAGCTTGCTCGCGATGGTTTCAAGAGCGCCGCGTCAAGCCGGAAAACGCGGGTTATTCTTCAGACTGTCGCAAGCAAGCTCGCTTCTGCACAAGAAACGTTCATTCAGCTGGAGCGGCCGCAGCGGTTGAAGATGAATCGTTCTGTTTAATGTCATCGAAATTGATCTGGCCGGCCTCACCGCCTAACGAGCTGTATTGCTCACGCAGTTTTCTCAATTCTCGCGTGCCCATTTTATCCAGGCACAACGTGGCGTTTTGCGCTTCCTGGGTCGCTCGAATCAGTTCGTCGATCTTCAGATGCAAGATGTCGTTGTCGCGGTTCTGAGTGTTCTGAATCAGGAAAACCATCAGGAAGGTAATGATGGTCGTCGACGTGTTGATGATCAGCTGCCAAGTGTCGTTGTAGTGAAACAGTGGCCCGGTGCAGGCCCATACAATGATCAGAACGACAGCCGTCAGAAAGGTCTTTGGACTACCCGCCCGATTGGAAAGGGATTGGCAGAATGTTGCGAATGTCATGATGGCAAGCTCTTGTGTGGTGACTGACAGAGCCGTTGGACCACAGCGATTCTTTGAAATTCTTTTTTACAAATTGGCTGAAGAAAGCACATAAATCGTTTTCCGGCGGCCAAGGCATCCTCTGCATACCGAACTTTTGTCGCGTCTGCCGGGTCGACTGGCTAGGTGTCTCAAGTGGACTCGCCATACGACTGCGCGTTATGCGTCAGTTGTCCCACGCCACGCACGACGGATCGTCGATAACAATAAAAAGGGTGAGCGCAATGAATTGTCTGATTTGCGTCGGTACCGCGGAGCGGATTCAGTGCCAGGGTCCGTGGGAAGAAAGAGATTGTCCGGACTGTGGACGCTACCGCGTTTCAGACCAGCTCATCCTGGCGTTGATGGACCAGGGCCAGATTTTCGATGTCAGCCGGACCAGAGGCTGGCTGGACAGCCGCCGCATGGAAGAAGCCATTCCGTCCATTGAGGCGCATGAAGCGCTGCTGGTGCGTTCATCCGGTGATTAGCCCAGGGCCGGGCGCGGTGTTCGAAACCGATCTTCCAGCACGCCTGGACCGCTTGCCGTGGAGCCGCTTCCACACCTTGCTCGTGTTTGCGCTGGGCATCACCTGGTTGCTCGACGGCCTGGAAGTGACCCTGGCCGGCTCGGTGTCCGGTGCGCTGAAGGTCAGTCCCGACCTGCGCATGAGCAACTTCGATATTGGTTTGGCCGGCGGCCTCTACATCGCCGGTGCCGTGCTCGGTGCCCTGGTGTTCGGCTGGCTGACCGATCGCCTGGGGCGGCGCAGGCTATTCTTCATCACGTTATGGCTGTACGTCGGCGCCACCGCGGCCACGGCGTTCTCGTTCAACCTGGAAAGCTTCCTGCTGTTCCGTTTCCTCACGGGCATGGGCATCGGCGGCGAATACACGGCGATCAATTCGACCATCCAGGAATTCACCCCGGCGCGCTTTCGCGGCTGGGTCGACCTGACCATCAACGGCACATTCTGGCTGGGCGCAGCGCTTGGCGCCGGCGGGGCGATTGTCCTGTTGGATCCGCACGTCGTCGGCGGTGACCTCGGCTGGCGCCTGTGCTTCGGCATCGGAGCGGCGCTGGGCCTGTTGATCCTGGTGATGCGCCTGTGGCTGCCGGAGAGTCCGCGCTGGCTGCTGATCCATGGTCGCCAGGAGGAGGCGCGCCGCATCGTCGAAGGCATCGAAGCGCGCCTGCGCGAGCAGGGCCATGAGCTGCCGGTGGTGACCAGCAAACCCCTGCGCCTGCACGCCCGGGACCATACGCCGCTGGCAGAGATCTTCCATACCCTGTTCGTCCGCTTCAGACGCAGGGCGCTGGTGGGGATGACCCTGCTGACCGCGCAGGCCTTCTTCTACAACGCGATCTTCTTCACTTATGCGCTGGTGCTCACCGATTTTTACCAGGTGCCTGCGGAGCATGTCGGTTGGTATGTCTTGCCGTTGGCGCTGGGCAATTTTTGCGGACCGCTGCTGCTGGGGCGCCTGTTTGACGTGATCGGCCGCCGCGTGATGATCAGTTTCACCTACGCGATGTCCGGAATATTGCTGGCGCTCAGTGGCTATGCCTTCGAGCAGGATTGGCTGGATGTCACCCAGCAAGCCGCGGCGTGGATGGTGATCTTCTTTTTCGCTTCGGCAGCCGCCAGTTCGGCCTACCTGACCGTGTCGGAAACCTTCCCGCTGGAAATCCGCGCCTTGGCCATCGCGGTGTTTTACGCCTTCGGCACCGGGCTGGGCGGCATTATCGGGCCGATGCTGTTTGGCGAGCTCATCCAGACCCAGCAGCGCAGCAGTCTGTTGATCGGTTACCTGATCGGTGCTGCGCTGATGGGTGTGGCGGCGGTGGTACAAGCGGTGTGGGGCGTGGCGGCGGAGCGCCGAGCGTTGGAGCAGGTGGCCAGGCCGCTGTCGCAGGTTGAGGACTGAGCGACACCGGCCCATGGCCGGTGCAATACAGAGCGGCGCGGCCGGATGCCACCCGTCCGGCACTCAGGCGCGTTTCGGCAGCTTCCAGTTCGGGCGTATGAAGTGGCAGGTGTAGCCGTTCGGTATCCGTTCCAGGTAATCCTGGTGCTCCGGTTCTGCTTCCCAGAACGGTCCCGCCGGTTCGATTTCAGTGACCACTCGACCTGGCCACAGGCGTGACGCGTCGACGTCGGCCGCGGTGTCCTCGGCGATGTCGCGTTGCTGTTCGCTGAGGTAATAGATCGCCGAACGATAGCTGGGGCCCAGGTCGTTGCCCTGGCGATTGGGTGTGCTGGGGTCGTGAATCTGGAAGAAGAACTCAAGAATCTGCCGATAGCTGATCACGGCAGGGTCGAAGACAATCTCGATCGCTTCGGCATGGTTGCCATGATTGCGGTAAGTGGCGTTCGGCACATCGCCGCCGGTGTAGCCGACTCGCGTATGCAGCACGCCGGGATAGCGCCGCAGCAGATCCTGCATGCCCCAGAAGCAGCCGCCAGCGAGCAGGGCAGTTTCGGTTTGACTGGTCATGGTGTGTCCTTCCCCGCGGGGACGTTGGGTATAGCCATGTAATGAGGGCGTGTTGCGCAATTCCAAGTGGGGCGGCGCAAACGCAACCTGAGTGGCCGCCCAGCCGCTTCATTCCTCGAACGGTATGGCGATATGATCGGCGGAGGCCTGTTGCCAGGCACACCGTTGGTTTTGCGCAGTCTCCCCAAACACTAAAAAGAGGGATTCATCATGTACAAGGATTATCCAGCGGCTTATCAGGTCAGCAAAGGTGCCGCCTTACAGGTCGACAAAGCGTTCTATGACCGGGTGCGCGAAAGCCGGGAAGGGCGCACGCTGATCGAGCAATTCGAAGTGCCGATTCGCACCGGTCGCGCCTGGAAGGTGTCGGCCGGTCAGGTGTTTCGTGTGACCACGCCCATTGGCCCGCAGGTCGGCGACTTCAACGTCTGGAACGCCAATGATCCGCGCGAACGCATGTGGGCGTCCCGTACCCGCCAATTGCAGGGCGCGCACGTCACCACGTATGACCGATTGTGGTCGAACCTGCCGTTCCTGCGGCCGATGGTCACCATCACCGACGACAGCCTGGCCGACTACGGGATCGACGAAAACGGCGGCCGGTTGCACGATCTGCTGGGCACCCGTTGCGATCCTTACGTGAACAAGATGCTCACCGGCGAGGATTTTCACCACCATTGCCACTCGAACCTCACCCGCGCCGTTTTACCCCATGGCCTGACCGAATTCGATGTGCACGATGTGCTGAACATCTTCCAGTGCACCGGCCTCAATCACGACGACATGTACTTCATGAAGGCCTGCCCGGCGAAACAGGGCGACTACCTGGAGTTCTTCGCGGAAATCGATTTGCTCTGCGCACTGTCCACTTGCCCGGGTGGCGACCTGTCACTGCCGATGTGGGGGCCTGACGCGGAGGATCCACTGAAGGTCTGCCGCCCGCTGGGTGTGGAAATCTACCGGCTCGACGAATCACTGCTACAAGGATGGAAACAACCCGAGCGCGCCGCCTACAACGGTAACCACGGCTTGCTGATTCCCAAGGCCGCGTGGGAAAAGTGACGCCTCGGGAGGTGGGCACCCGGGAGGCTTGTGTGCCCGGGTGTTTCACACGTTGCACCGCGAAGCGGGATCGCGCAGGGCCTCAGCGCAGTTTCTCCAGCATCTGGTAGTACCACATGCCGGCCGCCAGCATCGGGTTGCCGAAGATGTCGCCCAGCGGCACCTTGATGTGCTTGCAGCTGGCGAAGGTGTCGAAGCGGCCAAGGCTGCCGGTGATCGCTTCGGCCATGATCTCGCCCATGATATGACTGGTGGCAATGCCGTGCCCCGAATAACCCTGGCAGTACCAGACGTTGTCCGACAGCTTGCCGAGCTGGGGGATGCGGTTGACCACGATGCCCATGGCGCAGCTCCACTGGTAGTCGATGTCCACGCCCTTGAGCTGTGGAAAGGTGCGTTCGATACAGGGGCGAAGTTCGCCGGCAATGTCGCGTGAGTCACGTCCGGAATAGTTGGCGCCGCCACCGAACAGCAAGCGGCCGTCGGCGGTCATGCGGTAGTAATCGAGGACAAACCGGCAGTCATACACGGCCAGATCCTGCGGGTTGAGTTGTCGGGCCAGGTCTCCCAGCGGCGCGGTGGTCACGATGCCGCCCATGGCCGGGAAAATCTTGCCTTTGAGCTGTTTGGGTTCCAGCCGGTGGTAGACGTCACCGGCCAGCATCACCTGCCTGGCATTGATTCGACCCTGTGCTGTCACGACCGCCGGGCGTTCCCCATGGACGATCTCCAGCACTTCGGAGTGCTCGAAGATCAACACGCCCAGGCTTTCTGCCGCGCGGGCCTCGCCGATGCACAGGTTGAGCGGGTGCAGGTGCAGGTTGCGGGTGTTCTTCAGCGCGCCCAGGTACTGGTCGCTGGCCAGGTGGGTGCGTACTTCGGCGCGGTCGAGCAAGGTGACGGCGTCGCCCAGTCCGCGGCGCTGGGCCTCATCATGGAAGCGGCGCAGTTCGTCCATGTGGGCGGGTTTCATGGCGGCGTGCAGATGGCCGTGCTTGAGATCGCAGTCGATGCCGTACCGGGCGACCCTGGTTTCGATAATCTCCTGGCCGCGCCAGCGCAGGCGCCATATGAAGTTGTCCACTTCCGTGCCCAGCGATGTGTGCATCTGCTTGCGCATTGCCTCGTCGCCGGACAGGCTGCTGGTGACCTGGCCGCCATTACGGCCACTGGCTCCCCAGCCGATTTTGTGAGTTTCGATCAGGGCAACCTTGAGGCCGCGCTCGGCCAGTTCAACCGCACTGGCAACGCCGGTGAAACCGCCACCGATGATGACGACGTCAACGCTCATTTCACCCTGCAAGGTCGGGTAGTCGGTCTCATGCTTGAGCGTTGCGCTGTAGTAGGACGGCGTTCGCTCGGCGGCGGGGATGACGGCTTTATTCAAGGCGGTCATGGATTCGCTCCTGTGTGCGGCGCCGCGGCTCGCGCGGCGGCGCTTGATCTGTGTGGACAGTCGGTGCAGTTCAAACCCGGATCGCGACGAGACACGTCGTTGGCATCGAGGATGAACCGCTTGAGGCTGGCCGCGTTCGACCAGCGAATTCAAATCAACGGGAGGGCGCCATCGGGCGGGCGCGCATGCCGGCAATGCCACAGCGCCCAAAAGGCCAGGATGACGGGGAGCAGGGGACTTTGACGCGGACAGGCTCGCACCTTCGAGCAGGAAGGGTGCAGCTGGCGAAGGATCAAGCGCAGGAGCGAGGTCATGGCCCCGGATGCTCCTATCGTTTGAAGGTTGGTTAAATCCGTATTTGCGAACCTTTAGTTATTGCCTGGTTAAACAACTGCAGTGGTGCGACAACAGCACCGGGATCACGCCGAACCCTGTAGGAGCCAGCTTGCTGGCGATAGCGGTAAGTTGTATTGCACGGGTGAGCGTGCGGGTTCCCGGCAGTTCCAATGCCGGCCAGTGTCGCTTCCTGGCCGGCTTTGGTTGTGCGCAGGCCTTAACGCACAACATTCACAGCGGTGAACGTGTACACGCTCTTGGATTTCTCCGAGGTCGACTCGAGTGTCAGGGCCACCCCCAGATCCTCGATAAAGGCACTGGAATTTTTGCTGGTGCCCTGATCGCACTCGAGTGCGATGGCATCGCCGGTCAGCGAGGCGAATATTTGCCGGGCCGGGAAGCGTTGACCCACGGTGCAGGTTGTCGACAGCTTCATCGGTTTGTCGGTTGGCCGGGCAGGCACTTCTTCCATGACCAGGCGTGCGCTCAACGTCTGGCCGGGGCTCCAGCTCGTCGGGGCCTTGACCTCCAGTTCGCGGGTGAGCAACACGCGTCCATCACCCACGCCGTTCATTTTCGATTTCAACTGAATAAGGCCTGCCTGGGTGAGGCGCTCGACGTGAAAGGCTTCGCTGTAGATCTCATTCTTCTTCAGCAAACCGCCGTCTGCGGTGTACTCAACCGTCACGGGGCGATCCTTGATCGCATTGCCGGTCCGGGTGGCGTAGGTGTAGGTCAACGTTTTGAATTTCGGCGTGAGCAACGGTGAGTCGAGGCGCTTGAGCACGTCGTCCGGGACGGCGACACCGGCGATGCTCGTATCCGGTGGTGGTTGAGGATAATCGGTCGGCGCGATGTCCGGGCGCAGTTGGCCAAGCATCGCACCGTCAACGGCACCCTGCAGGGAACAATTGACCCGCGACTGCGTGCCCTGTTTGCCTTCCGCCTCGACGATCAAGACGCGCTCTACACGTTTGTTACCCGGCGGCGAGCCTGGTTGTGGCGGGATGACTCGCCATTGGTCACGGACCTTGAGCTCGCTGCGTACATAGGACGAGCCCAGATTTTGCAGTTGCCCGGGTTGCTCCATCAGCGGTGCGAGACGCTTGGCCACTTCGTCGATGCCGCCTTCAACAATGAAGCCCCAGTAATAGTAATGACCCATCTGGCCGAGGTCGCTGCTCTCGTCGACGTAGGACAACAGCTTCAGGCCGGCAACGACCGGTGCGCCGCGCAGAGGCACTGAGTTTTCCGGGCTGCTGCCGCGGTTTTTGACGGTGATCCACGCCGCATCCTTTTCCTGCTTGAGCGGCGCCACGGCGCTCCAGGCATCGCGGTGACCGTTCAAACTGGCGAAGAAACCGGCGTCGCAGCGGGTGAAGGCCTTGAGTGTTTCGGTCAGCGCGGCATCGCTGGCTTGCGCGGTAGTGGGCAGGAGCAGGGTGGACACGAGCAGCAGAGCAGGGGACGGCAATTTCATCGAGCGGGATGTCCTTATCAATGGGGTGAGCGGGATAGAGGCATATGGCTGTTGTCCTGTTGAAGACCGCGCTATTCCGCGGCCTTCAGCGTATTGGCCTGAACCATGAGTATGGAGGTCTCCGAGGTCTCCACGAACAGGTCATAGGCCTCCAGGTACAGGTACACATTTTTTGTCTTCAGCGCGTTGTCTATGGCGCAAGTGACACTGCGTGCCATCCCTTGCAGCGAGGCGACTTTCTGTGTGGCAGGGAAGGATTCACCCACGGAACATTCAAAATCTTGCACGAACGGTTTACCGGTGCTGTCGGTAAAACGTTTGCTGTAGGCGATCTCGCTGCCGGGTTTGAGCGTTTGCCAGTCGCCATCCAGATCGATGCCGGTGAGCGTGCTTTGCTTGTTGGAGCTGGCGAGTTGAGTGCTGCTCGTCGCGGCGAGCTCGATCAATCCGCGCCAACGAATGGTGACGCGCTCACTGCCCAAAGCGCCCGTCGCCTGCTGGCGCCATAGACCGCGGGCCGGGCCCGTTTGCAGATACAGGTCCATCGGGCCGTCTTTGATCACCGCGCCTGGCACGATGGGGGAGGAGGCGGTGTACGTGAACTGCAAATGGCTGAGCGTGTGGGCCGGTTGCCCCTGAGGCAGGGCGCTTATCGCTGTCAGCAGCGGTGCCGCCACCTCGGGTGTCTGCATGTTCGGCGGCAGTTTTTTGCGGACGGCGGGCGCGGCAAGTTGTGCCAGGTTGGCGGGTTCGGCGCACACCGCACCCAGCAACCGGGCCGTTTGTTCTTTGGCCAAGGCAGTGTCAAGCGGCTGAAGCGGAGGTGGCAGCAGCGTCTGGCCGTTTAAACGGTAAACCAGGCGAGTGCTGACCTGGCGGGTCGCGCAGTCGACGTCGACACGCTCCAGCTGTTTGTCGTAGGGCTTCGCTTCGTTTTCATCCAGGCGGATGCGACCGTAGTCGATGCCCGTCCATATCGAGCGTCGAGCATTCGCTGTGCCCAGGGTGCCCGGATCCAGTAGCAAGACGTCTTCGCCGTCACCGGGAAGCTGTTTCCAGCTGCTGTCCCGAACTGCCTGACACAGCTGCTGGGCGGTGTTCCGCGCGGGGTCGGCTGGCAAGGTATAAGCGTTGGTCCAGTCCTTGGCGTGTCGATACTCCATGGCCAATTTCGCCGAATCGCAGCCAGCGAAAAGACGAGCCTGGGTGGCCGGCTCGGTGCCGTCTGCCGGTACATCCACCGTCAATACGGCCGATTGGCCGAGTTTGATCGTGCTATCCAATGGCAATGGCCGGGCCTGGATACGGGTCGTCATCGCCTGGTTTTGTGCCTGGCGCTCGGCGGCGACGCGCTTGTAGTAATCGGCCATTCCGTTGCCCTGAAGGGCACAACCGGACAGGGTCACAGCGACGGCGACAGCCGCCAGGCGAAATAGTGAGTTCACAGCAAACAGCTCCTTGCCGCACCCGCCATTCATCGTGAAAGCGGACGCGTATGTTCGTTTGGGTTGTCGACGTTTTTCGTTATTGCGGCGTGACCGAGACGGTGCTCCGTTGTATCCGGAGACTGGGACAGGTCGAGGAAATTGTGTTTCCGGGGGCAAAAGGGGAGTGCATGGACGGTCCTTCGTCGATATCCGGGTTTCAAGTCCATTTGAATCGGCCTAGCCACCGAAACCTTTAGGCCCGGACCGCGCGCGAGGGGATATCACGATCAGGCCGAGAGCCAGGTAAGTCGGCAGCGACAGAAAACGCGATCGAACATGTCTTTATTTTCATGTTCAGCAGTCGCGCCGATGCGGCGTCTACACTCAGGCCTTATCGGACACAGCGACCACGACTGGCAAAAATTGCCGCGATGGTTATCGGGTCCCTGCGATGGCGCACACATTTCGGGAGCCATTCAATGAAGCTGAATCACGCTTTGCTCAGGGACAATAACAACGCGGATTTGCTGCGCCTCGTCGCTGCCTGTGCGGTCATCTGGGGACATGCTTACGCGCTGGTCCCAGGCCCCTCGACAACGGAGCCCATCGGCGGTCTGCTGGGATTTGACTACTCGGGATCGCTGGCCGTTGAGTTCTTCTTTTTCCTGAGCGGCATTCTTGTCACGAACAGCTGGATAAACAACAGCTCGCCCCTCAATTTCATACTGGCGCGGTTTTTTCGGGTGTTCCCGGCCATTTTCGTCAGCGCGGCCGCGTGCATCTTGCTGCTTGGACCGATGCTCACCACACTCCCGCTGCATAGCTACTTTGCGGACACTCCCCTTTTCGCAGCCATCTTTCGGCATCCCTATGTCGAATACTCTTTGCCCGGTGTGTTTGAACATAGCAAGTACACGCTAACCAACGGATCCATCTGGACGATCCGCTATGAACTCATGATGTATGCCATGTTGTTGGCAGCCGGGCTCTGCGGATTATTCCGGCATAAGCCCTTCGCCACGGTGGTGCTCATCGCAATACTGGTCACTTCACTGTTTTTTCCAGAAGAAGTTCAGCTGATTGGTCTGATGAACGTCGACATTGGCGGTCGCCTCCCGGCCTTTTTCGCCTTCGGCGCGCTGCTTGCGCTTTACAAGGACCAGGCAAGTATCAATATCCGCGTGGTCTCCGGTCTAATCCTCTTTGCCTGGATTTTCCGGCATGGGTCGGCGTTCCAGTTTGTGTTTTATCCGGCCTTTTTGATGACTGCGCTTTGGCTGATGACCACCGAACCGATCAAGGCATTGCGGCTCCCCGGCGACTTTTCGTATGGCGTTTATGTCTTCGGCTGGCCAATACAACAGGTCATAGCCACCGAATTCCCGAACTTCAGCGTTCACGCCAATCAGGCCGTTACGATTGCCATTTCACTCGCGTTGGCCAGTATGTCCTGGTACTTGATTGAAAAGCCCTGTATCCGATTTGGGCGTCAGTTAAGTCGGCGCTTTGCAGCCGCTGGCCGTCGCGAACCCAGCCCAGAGGTGACGCTGGCGACGGGCAGCAGGCCCATGAAATGATGGACACCCGCTAAAATCCTCCACTGTTGCCAGCCTGCGATCGACCCAATGCCGGTCGGCGGCGGAAGCGAATCTCCGCCATAGCAGCGCCCTTCACTTACCCCCCCATCCCGCAGCGCTGTTGCCACACCTGGTCATCCAGGCGATTGACAGGAGGGTGCAAGCAAGAATGATCAAATCCCAATATATGGGTTGATAAATCACATGTTGAGTATGGCGCATTTCTCGTTTAGGGTGGATCCATAAACATTGACCCCCCTCATAACAACAAATAGAGAAGTCAAATGCCCAAGCCTTCGCTGGATACTGGCCTGCACGCCAGCACCATGAAGCGTCTCAACCTCAAGTTGATACCGTTTCTGATGCTGCTCTACATGGTGGCTTACATCGATAAGTCGAACATCTCCGTCGCCGCACTGCAGATGAATGCGGAGCTAGGCCTTACCGCTCGAATGTACGGAATAGGCGTCGGCTTATTCTTCCTCACTTACATCCTCCTCGAAGTTCCGAGCAGCGTGATCCTGACGCGAGTTGGCGCCCGGCGCTGGATCGCGCGGATCATGATCACCTGGGGCATCGTGGCGGCTGGCATGAGCCTGGTGCAAAGCGCGAATCAGCTCTACGGGATGCGCCTGTTATTGGGTGCTGCCGAGGCCGGATTTACGCCCGGGATCATCTATTACCTGTCGCAGTGGTACCCGAGCAGTGATCGGGCCAAAGCCATGTCGTTTTTCTACATTGGTGCGGCGCTGGCCTCGGTGATCGGCCTGCCGCTTTCCGGAGCCTTCCTGCACCTCGACGGTTACTTTGGTGTGAGCGGCTGGCGTTGGTTGTTCCTGCTGGAAGGGATACCTGCGGTCGTGCTGGGCATCGTGGTGTTGCGTTATCTGCCAGACACTCCGCACACCACGCATTGGCTCAAGCCAGAGCAAAAAGAATGGCTGAGCCGTACGATTGCCGCCGAGCAGGCCAAGTCGCCGATCTCTCATCATGCGGGTTGGCAGATGGCGTTTCGCAGTCGCCAGGTCTGGCTGTTGAGTCTGTTCTGGCTGCTGCAAGCGTTCGGCACCATTGGCATCACGCTGTTTCTGCCGTTAATCGTCAAGTCGGTGTCCGGGCAGGAATCGTTTACCGTCAGCGTTCTCTCGGCGTTGCCGTTCCTGTTTGCCTGCGTGTTCATGTATTTCAACGGTACCCATTCGGATCGCCAGCGCGAGCGCAGCTGGCACTTGGGCCTGCCACTGATGCTCGCCGGCGTATTGCTGGCGCTGGCCGTGGCGACGAGTAACCCTTGGCTGGCCTACGCGTTGCTGGTGGTAGCGGTGGGCTTGAACTGGGCGGCCACGCCGGTGTTTTGGGCGACTACCACCGAGTACCTTTCCGGCGCCGCCGCGGCCGCGTCGATTGCATTGATCAACTCCATTGCCAACGTTGCCGGCCTCGGGCTGCCGCCGATCATGGGCTGGATCAAAGACTCCACCCAAAGCTACGACTATGCCTTGCTCCTGGTCAGTGCCGCGTTGCTGGCGGGCGGAGTATTAGGTCTGTATCTGGCCCGCAAACCGAGTTCGGTGCCGGCTGCAATGGTCAACATTTCACGAGGTCTCGATGAAGCCAAGGCTCCTTAAAATTGCCCGACTACCCGCCATGCTCGACCACGCGTTGCAGGCTGCCTATGAGGTGGTGGAGGGTGACGAAGCGGGCACCGGTTCGGGCGAAGCGACCGCAGACATTCGCGCACTGGTGGCCAATGGTGAATCCACGGTCACCCGACAATTGATGGCCCGGCTTCCGGCCCTGGAAATCATTGTGGTGTTTGGGGTGGGGTACGACGGCGTCGACGTCGAAGCGGCGCGTGAGCGTGGTATCGAGGTCACGCATACGCCCGATGTCCTGACGGACGACGTGGCTGACTTCGCCATGGCGTTGCTGCTGGGCATTGCGCGCAACCTGCGCGTAGCCGACCAGTTCACCCGCTCGGGCGCCTGGTCAGATGGGCCTTTTCGGTTCAGTCGTAAAGTCAGCGGTGCGCGTCTGGGCATCATTGGTCTGGGCCGAATTGGAGCGGCGATTGCCCGCCGGGCTGCAGGATTCGACATGCACATTGCCTACACCGGGCGCCGGCCCCAGGCCGTGGATTATGCCTATTACTCAACGGCGGTGGAGTTGGCCGCGGCGGTGGATTTTCTGGTAGTTGCCGTGGGCGGTGGTGCCGGTACGTATCACTTGGTGGATACGCAGGTGCTGGAGGCGTTGGGGCCCGATGGATACTTGATCAATGTGGGCCGTGGCAGCGTTGTTGACGAGGCGGCCGTTGCACTGGCGCTGGCGCAAGGACGGCTGGCGGGCGCGGCGCTGGATGTCTACGAGAACGAGCCTCGGCCTGACCCCGATTTGCTGGCACTGGACAATGTAATACTCACCCCCCACATGGCCAGCGCCACCCTCGACACCCGGCAGGCGATGTCGGATCTGGTGATGGCCAACCTGCAGGCATGGCACAGCGGAATGGCGTTGCCTTCGCCCGTTCCTCTGTAGGCGCTGGCTTGTTAAGGATGACGCGTGCTGCCTGAATGAACGCGGCGGACTTGAGTCCATCGCCAGCAGGCTGGCTCCTACAGGTTTTTGCGTGATCCCGGTTCTGCCGTGCGACACCGGCCTCTGTGGGAGCTGGCCTGCCAGCGATGGTCGTTAACGATGACGCGTGCTGCCTGGATGAACGCGGCGGGCTGGAGTCCATCGCCAGCAGGCTGGCTCCCACAGGTTTTGTGTTGGCGGGTGTAACTGTGCTCACTCCACCTCAAGCTCCATATGAACAATGCCGATAGGTTGTCCGCCCACGCCATGGCTGAAAACACCCTGGGTGCGTGACACAAAACCGTGCCTTTTATAAAAGCCTTCAGCGTTCAAGGTTGACTCCACCTTGATGACGCGCAAGCCCGGCGCATGGGCGTTGGCGATGCCGATTTTGAGTAGCTCCGCACCAAGTCCCGTCCCGGAGGCCTCGCGCAAGAGAAACAACCGCGTCACTTCGCCCGGTTCCGAATCGACAAAACCCACGATCCTGTCCTGGTGCACGGCGACGACCATTCGCCCGCGCAAGATCAATTGCTCGTAGAACGCCGGCGTTCTGTCGCCCATCCAGCCGCTGAGTTGTTCGGGGGTATACCGTCCGTTGGCCAACCCGGCAATCGATTGCCGGGTGACATCGAAGACCGCCTGACCATCGCCTGGCTGCGCACTACGAAGGGTGAATGGCTGCATCAAAACTCCTTGTCATTGAATAGTGTTCGCGAACGGCCCGGCACCGTCAGCGGGATTGGCTCCCCCACGCCTGCTTCGTCGAATGAGGTAGCGAAGGCCTCACTTGAAAAGCTCAGGAGGCAGTTCGCCGATGCCCTTCAGGCGGTCTTCAAGAAAATCGCGCAGCACCCTGACTTTCGTCGAGTAACGACGATTGGGAAGGTACGCCATGTAGATTTGCTTTCCGGTCAGTGAGTTAACGAATCGATATTCCGGCAACACAATTTGCAGTTCACCGCTCAAGAGTAGGTCACGCACCAGCCAGATCTCAAATTCTGCAATGCCCAGGCCGCCACAAACAGCTTCGAGCAGCAGCTCCGAGTTGTCCGATTGCAGGTTGCCCTTGGGGAAAATCGAGTGCTTAACATCGTCTTTGGTGAAGTACCAATGGGGATCGCTGTCGGGGTGCAGGTAGATCAGGCAGTTGTGTGCGCTGAGTTCGGCAGGGGTCGCCGGAGACCCGTTGCGCTCCAGATAGTCGGGCGTGGCACACAGCAATGAATCGTTGCGACAGATCGGGTAGGCGACCAGGTTCTCCAGATGATTTTCGCCTTCGTGAATATCGAGATCAAAGCCACCGACGATCATGTCGTTGTGGTTGTCGGTCAGCCGCAGGTCCATCTGGATACCCGGATACATCTGCAGGAAGGGCGCGATGAGCGGTGCGAGGAACCGTCTGCCGAAGGCCACCGGCGAAACGAGTTTCAAGGGGCCGCTCGGCGCCAGGTTGAGATCGCTGACGACACGCAGAGTGTCGTCCAGATCCGCGATCATCGACAACGCCCGCGCGTGATAGATCTGGCCGGCCTCGGTCAGGGCGACGATGTGCGTAGTGCGATGCAGCAGCGGCGTGCCAAGGGATTTTTCCAGCGTCGTGATCATGCGGGTCAGGGTGGAAGGGGAGACATGCATCTCTCGGGCCGCGGCGGAAAAGGTGCCCAATTCGACCACTTTGACCAGTGCTCTCATGACCCCCAGGTGATCGATACGTGCGGTTTCAGACGTCATGTTGGAATTTTTGCCTTTGCGCTGTGTGCAAAACCGAATTCTGTTTCGCGATATTCCATCAGTATTTGCTTGAATATAGACTCATTTTCGATCGAAGTGCGCACGTCGTTCATCCAACCGACCACGTCTTCGCCCGAAAGGATTGTCAGTCCCCGCGGCGAACTTTGGAGTATCGAGACCACCATGGATTTTCCCGCACACGTGCCATTGGCCATTGCTACCCGAAACGAACATGTGGAGCGTATCCACTGGGGGTCGGTGGCTGTCGTTGATAACGAAGGGTGTTTGCTCGCCTACGCCGGCGATCCCGGTTCCATGATGTTTTCCCGCTCTACGCTCAAGCCGTTCCAGGCCATACCGTTCGTGCGTGATGGCGGTGTCGAGCACTTCGGCTTCTCCGACGAGCAAGTCGCCATCATGTGCGCCAGTCACTCGGGCGAGTCCTCACACGTGAACGCCGTAAGCGGCATGCTTTCGAAAATCGAGCGAACCTCCACCGACCTGGGGTGTGGTTGCCATCTGCCCGATTTCTACACGGTGGACAATCTGCCGCCGCAGGGTTTTCGCTACGATCAGCGTCACCACAACTGTTCCGGCAAACACAGCGGTTTTCTCGCCTACTGCCGCCTGCATGGTTTGCCCAACGCAACCTATCTTGACCCCGAACACGCCTTGCAGCGCGACATCCAGCGGGTGGTCGCGGCATTGACCGGGGTGGCGGAACATCAGCTCTGGACCGGCATCGACGGCTGCAACGCGCCAAACCTGGGCATGCCGTTGTCGCGCCTGGCCCTGTTGTGGGCGCGGTTGGCCAGCGCTGATGGGGGTGGCGACGCCAGCCTCGATCCGGTATTGCGGCGGCTGTTTGATGCCATGCGCGGCCATCCGGAAATGGTCTCGGGCACGGGACGCGCCGACCTGGGCATCACGCTGGCTTCGAATGGCGACTGGGTCGCGAAAACCGGTGCTGATGGCGTGCAGACGGTAGGCATCCGCAGCCGTGGCCTGGGCGTGGCGGTCAAGGTCAGCGACGGCGATTTCGCCAGCGTGTTCGCAGTGACCATTGCCGTGCTCAAGCAACTCGGTGTGCTGGATCAGGACAGCGACAATCCGCTGTTGGCGCCCTGGGCCGATCCGGTGTTGAGAAGTTACAACGGTTGGTGTGCCGGCCAATTGAAAGCCACGGTGCAACTGAAGTTCGTCTAGTTCGGGGTGCCGGCCAGGCACGTGTCAGATCTTTGAGGCAGACCAGAAACCATGCAATCGGCTCAATCACTCACTGAACAAACCCCTGCCATTTCCCTGCGCGCGGTGAACAAGTTTTTCGGCACTCAGCAAGTGCTGTTCGACGTGGACCTGGAGGTCCAGCCGGGTGAGGTGGTGGTGATCATCGGCCCATCGGGCTCTGGCAAATCGACCCTGTGCCGGTGCATCAATCGCCTGGAAACCGTCACCACCGGCGATATCTTCCTGCACGGCGAGCGCTTGCCGGAAGAGGGCGGGGCACTGGCGAAGATGCGCGCGAAGGTCGGCATGGTCTTCCAGAGTTTCAACCTGTTTTCCCATCGCACCGCGTTGCAGAACGTCGCGATGGGCCCGCGAAAAGTCCTCGGCATGCGCGGCCCGGAGGCTGACGCCTGGGCCTTGAAACTGCTGGATCAGGTCGGCCTGGCGCACAAGGCCAAGTCCTATCCCGCCGAGCTGTCGGGCGGTCAGCAGCAGCGTGTGGCGCTGGCCCGGTCACTGGCGATGAAGCCCAGCGTGATGCTGTTCGACGAACCCACGTCGGCGCTCGATCCGGAAATGGTCAACGAGGTGCTCAAGGTCATGGTCGATCTGGCCCGCACCGGGATGACCATGGTGGTCGTCACCCACGAAATGGGCTTTGCGCGCTCCGCCGCCGGCCGGATCATTTTCATGGACGCCGGCCGGATCGTCGAAAGCGCTCCGCCCGAGACATTTTTCAGCGCCCCCCGCTCGGAGCGCGCCCGCGAGTTTCTGTCCAAGGTCCTTGCACACTGATTCACTCAACAACATCACAAGAACAAGAGATCACCACCATGCGCTTAAATCGAATCGCTTCCCTCGGCGTCTCCCTCCTGGCTTCCTGCATCTTCGCCTCGTACGCATCGGCCTCCACCGTTGAGCAATTCCCGGCCGATTCGACCATGGCCAAGGTGCAGAAGCGCGGCAAGCTGGTCGTGGGCAGCTCGCTCAATACCCTGATGTTTTCGTCGCGCAACCCCATGACCGGGGAGGTTGAAGGTTTCGAGGCCGACCTGGCCCGGATGCTGGCGAAGAAACTCACCGGGTCCGAAGACAACATCGAATGGGTCAGCACCACACCGGAAAACCGTATTCCACTGGTCGAAAACAAGCGCGTCGACATGGTCATCGCGACCATGACCGTGACCGATGAGCGCAAAAAGGTCATCGGCTTCGCCGGCCCGTACTATCTCGCCGGCCAGGATTCGCTGGTCCGCGCGGATGACGATTCGATCAAGAAAACCGCCGACCTGGATGGCAAGACGGTCTGCGTCCTGAGCGGCACCACCGTGGAACGCAACCTCAAGCCGTTGGCGCCTACGGCCAAGATCGTGACGTTCAGCGATGCCTCGGCGTGTGTCGAAGGGCTGATCGACAAGCGTTTCGACGCCTATGTCGACGACGGTGCAACGCTGGTCGGCGAGTCCATGCGTCAACCCGGAAAAATGCGCGTGGTCGGGGCGCCGTTCACCGAAGAGCCTTACGGCATTGCCGTCGTCAAGGAGGATACGGTGTGGCGTGAATGGCTCAATAATCAGCTGAGCGCTTCCATCAAGAGTGGCCAGTGGAAGGACCTGTACGGCAAGGATCTGCAAGAAGGGTTGGGCGCGCCACAGGTGCCCGTGATCGAACAGTAAAGAAAGGCAGAGGCGAACCTGATGTCGTATATCGAACGCTTCCTGGGGGGCATTGCGGTCAGCGTCCAGCTGACCCTGCTGTCCTTTGCCATTGCGATCGTTCTCGGACTGCTTCTGGCAATCATGAGGGTGAGCCCCTGGCCACCCTTTCGCTGGTTTGCCAGCAGTTACGTAGAACTCATGCGCATGATGCCGCTTCTGGCATTGTTGCTGCTGTTCACTTTCGGCCTGCCAAAGCTGGGCTTCATGTATTCGCTGTTCACCTCTACGGTGCTGGTCCTGGGGTTGTACAGCGCGGCCTGGATCTGTGAGGTGGTGCGCTCGGGCATCAACACCGTGCCCATCGGGCAGATTGAAGCGGCCCGCAGTATCGGCATGCGTTTCGACCAGATACTGAGCGAAGTGGTCTTGCCGCAAGCCGTGCAGTCGGTGATCGCCCCGCTGGGCAACCTGTTCATCATCCAGATCAAGGCGTCCGCCATCGGCGCCGCGATCGGCGTGGCAGACATCACGTACACCGCGCAAAAAATCAACTTCGACACCGCCCTGGCCGTGCCGACCTTCCTCGGTGCCATGGCGGCGTATTTCCTGTTGACCCTTCCAGCGGGTCTGTTTTTCCGCTTCCTCGAGCAGAAAATGGCGGTGCTGCGATGAGCGCGGATAACCTGCTTTACGAACCGCCGGGCCCGCTGGCCAGACGCCGTAACCGAATCATCTCGGTGTTGGGCGTGGTCCTGTTGTTCGGCCTGATGTATGCGGTCGGGCATCGCCTGGAAGCGAGCGGTCAGTTCGACGCCCATCGCTGGAAAATCTTCCTGCATCCGGGCACCGTCAAGTTCCTGTTCGACGGTATGGTGGCCACCTTGCTGGCGGCGATGATCAGCACGGTATTGGCCTTCAGCCTTGCCGTACCTCTGGCGCTGGCGCGGTTGTCGAACCGGCTCTGGGTGCGCACATTGGCAGCGAGCTACATTGGCTGTTTCCGTGCGGTGCCGCTGCTGTTGCTGATTCTGTTTACCGTCATCCTGCTGCCTTCGATCGGGCTGCACTGGTCAGCCCTGGGCTACCTGATTTTTGGCATGGTCCTGCATCACAGCGCGATGACGGCAGAGGTGGTACGGGCGGGTATTCTTTCGTTGGGACGCGGGCAGAGGGAGGCCGCGCTGTCCATCGGCATGCGCGACCATCAAGCGATGATGTGGGTGGTATTGCCACAGGCGCTGAAGCTGATGTTGCCAGCGTTGGTCAGTTCCGTGCTGGCGATCGTGCAGGACACGTCGCTGGGCTACATCATTCCGTACGAAGAGTTGTTGCGTCGCTCACAGCAGATATCGAGCTTCGCGCCGCAGTCGCTGCTGCAATCGGCGTTTATCGTCACCGTGATGTACGGGTTTGTCAGTGCGTTGCTGTTGGCATTGCGTCGCTGGATTGAGCGTCGGCAGGCCTATGATTCTCGCGGTCAGCGCAAGAAGACGGCAATCGTGGAGGCCAGCTTCGGCGAAGCGGTTGAGGTGGCGCCAGGTAGGCAACCGGTATTGCGGACTGCACCTGATCAACTGCCAGGCCGCGATCAATAGCCGTTCTTTGCACAAAAAAACGGACGCCTTGGCGTCCGTTTTCGGGCCAAAAGGGGACGGTCCAGGCCGTCTCGCACCCCTCGTATTTGAACTATCTCTTTTCCCCTGACGAGCCGTAGATGATCCCTCTGTCCGCCGATCCTTGCATAGGTATAGGGGGTATACCTATTATGTGCGAAACATAGGTAGGGGGGGTATCCGATGGGTCATATCGCAGCAAACAAAGACGATCTTCTCAAGCGTGTTAAACGCATCGCCGGACAAATTCAGGCCGTAGAACGGGCACTGGAGTCGAACCTCGATTGCGCCAAAACACTTCACCTCGTTGCTGCCACTCGCGGAGCCATCAACGGCCTGATGGAAGAAATCATCGAGGATCACGCGCGGGAGCATGTCGCGAACCCCGCGCTCAGTGAAGAGGAGCGAAGCAAGGGCGTCGAAGAGCTTCTAGAAGCTATTCGCCGTTACTCCAAGTGAACACAGCCAGGCACACACTCATGAGCAGCACGAACATCAACTACACGCACGACCACGTGTTCCTTGGCTCAGCGCATGACGAAAATGCCAAGCGGACGCTTTGGGTCGTGGCACTGACCGTTGTGATGATGGTTGGCGAGATCACCGCCGGCTACATCACCGGCTCGATGGCATTACTAGCCGATGGTTTCCACATGGCAACCCATGCCGGCGCATTGGGCATCGCGGCAGCCGCTTATGGTTACGCAAAACGCCACGCTTCAAGCCAGCGCTACAGTTTCGGTACCGGAAAGGTCGGTGACCTGGGCGGGTTCGCCTCGGCGCTGATACTCGGTATGGTCTCCCTGGGTATCGGCGTTGAGTCTGTCATGCGTCTGTTGCAGCCAACGGAAGTTCAGTTTGGCACCGCTACGCTCATCGCCATCGCTGGTTTGGTCGTCAACATTCTCAGTGCCCTGCTGCTCGGCCACGGGCACGATCACGATCACGATCACGATCATGGCCATTCCCATCACGGGAATGACAACAACCTGGAATCGGCCTACGTCCACGTCATCGCCGACTCGCTGACATCGGTTCTGGCCATTGCAGCACTGCTCGCCGGCCGGTACCTCGGCTGGGTATGGCTGGACCCGGTCATGGGCATTGTCGGCGCCATCGTTATCGCGCGTTGGGCCTGGATCCTGATGAGCGTCACAGCCGGTGTCCTCCTGGATCAGACAGATGAACACGTTGCCGAGGAAATCCGTGAGCTGGTTGAAAAGCCGGGAGATGCCACCATCACGGACTTGCACGTCTGGCGAGTCGGACCACAAGCTCATGCAGCCATCGTCAGTGTCCTTGGTGAAGCCACTGCGAGCGCCGACAGCATTCGTGAACGTCTCAAACCGGTTCACGAAATCAGCCATCTAACGGTCGAATTTAGACTGGCCTGATTCAGGGCATTCCCTCCATTAATTCCAAAGGAACTTGCGATGCCTACAGGGAAACGTGAACTGGCGCTGATCGAACGCCGGTTGATAACCAAGTTGACCGAAGCGTGCGAAACCGCAAAAGGTGAGATCAAAGGCTTTACCTGGCTCACTCACACTGCTGACCTGAACGCGTTGGCTGAAACCCTGAAGGTGATCTGGGTGTTCGAAACCCTAGCTGACAAAAAGCTCGCCCAGGCTTATGCGAAGGCTCGCGTCTTTGAGCTGACGGGCATCGCGTTGAATGAGGCCGGCATCGATCTGAACCTTTCAGGTCGCAACGTCCGCCTTGACTCTGAGGAGGAATGCCAGCGCATTCATGGTGGTGATTGGCATAAGCGTCTGGCTAAAGGTTATTGACGATGGCTAAAGAAATCGAAAATCCCTGCATCTCTGTGTGCCAACTGAAAGGGGATCTGTGTGTGAGTTGTGGGCGGAGCAAGGAAGACATTAGAAAATGGAAACGCATGAAGCGGCCTGAAAAAATGGCCGCGGTGCAAAGGGCAAAAGTGCGCTTGAAAGGGCTGAACTAAGCACCGGGAGAATTGCTTGCCCTGCATGACCGCTTTGGGTGGTTTTCTGCCGGTCGCGACAGGCAGAAAACGACCCTGAGCGGTCAGTCCGGCCGTCAGCTTCGGCCGATAGCATCCACTCCACATTTATAATCATTAAGGCCAACTTGATTTAAAAATCCCCTCAAACGGATTGTTTTGTACCTCTCCACGCCAGACTGTAACGACCAAATCCATCCCCACTGTATCTGCTTGTGCCTGGCTACCGCCGTTAGCATGACTCCTCCTCCGAGGAGTATCTAACATGCCAGACGCCACTAACCTCTACCTATTCATTGTCGCCGCCTTGCTGTTGCTGATTGTGCCCGGCCCCAACATGGCTATCGTGACCAGCCATGCCGTCGCCCACGGCTGGCGAGCCGGTCTTGCCGCCGCTTTGGGAATAACCCTCGCCGATGTACTCATGACCATCACGGTGAGCACCGGTCTCGGTGCGCTGGTAATGAGTTGGGCGCCGGCGTTTGACTTGCTGCGCTGGGCCGGTGCTGGTTATCTGATGTGGCTGGCCTGGCAGGCCTTGAAAGCTCCCGATGCGGATACGGATACTCAAGCCACACAGGCTTCGATGCGCAAGATTTTCGCCCGAGCCACGCTCAACAGCCTCTTAAATCCCAAGGCGCTATTGTTCTTCATGGTGTTCCTGCCGCAGTTCGTCACCGTCGGTGGCAGCAGCGTCACCTCGCAATTGATGGTCCTGGGATTGCTGCTTGCGCTGATCGCCTTGATCTTCCATACCCTGCTCGGGCTTTGCGCCGGCCGGCTGCATGGGCGTCTTCGCGAAGGCATTAGCTTTAAACGCCTTGGTGCCTATAGCTTCGCTGCGGTCATGACGGCTCTGGCGGCACGTTTACTGATGCTTAACCGGCCGGTTTGAAGGCTCGCCAGAATGGCTCGGCCTGTCTCTCACGACTAGTTCGCATTGCCCCGTTCAATAACGGGGCAATGCGGTTCATCGTTACTGTTTAATCAGATCGCTGGGCTTCCAGCTCTGATCGAAAAATGCCTGTTTCGGCCCATACAGTCGCACGATCACGAGAAAACCTTTGCCCGGAACAGTCTTGATCCAGTTCTTGCCTTCACCCGGTGATTCGGGGCCAAAGTAGATATCGGTCGAGCCGTCGCTGTTCTGCGCCGGTTTGTCCATCTGGTTAAGCGACGGGAAAGGCTGGCCGTTGTCCAGCCCGGAGGCGGTGAGGTTGTCGTAGGCGGTCACCGACCAGAACAACGCCGCCGGCACATTCGCCGGCAGATTGAGCTTGTAGGTGTGGGCGCCGTCGAGGAACTTGCCCTCGGCATCCCGGGTGGTGGCGGGATACTTGGCGCCGGCGCCGACCATGTTCATCACCATGCCCGGACTGTCCGAATACGCAGATGTGAAAAACGCCACACGCTGTTCGAGGTTGGTGAACGTACCGCTGGCCTGGAACTCGGTGTTTTCCCCGGCGAAGGTGTTCACGTACTGGCGATCCGTGTAGTACAGGCCGCCCGGCTCTTTCATCAGCAGATGACTGGTGACCACCTTGCTCATCTTGAACGCGGTGCGTGCCGCCTCATCCAGCAGTTTGCGTCGTTCGGCATCCGGAGCGAAGGCCTTGCCCTTTTCGATGCCGATGGTGTGCAGGAAGCCGCGCATGTCCATGTCCGCTGGGTCGACCGCTTCGGCTTCGATGAAGCGCGACAGCAGATCGAAGTAACGACCGTCCTCGGGGAACAGCATGTTGATCGGCGCGCCGGTGGCATCGGGGAACTGCATTGGCAGCGCCGAATCCTTCTTGCCCAGCGGGTAGATTTTGGTGCGCTCGACTTCGGCTACCGGCACGCTCAGGTCTTTCGGATCCTTGAAGAAGGTGCGCCAGAACAGGAACACGTTGTTGGTGCGCGAGCGGTAGACGAAGCCCTCGGTGGGTTCCGGGCCGGTATAGCCAGGCGGCAGCAACACATAGGTGCCACCCTTGCCCTTGTCAGGACCGGCCAGGCCGACGTCGCCACGCCAGGTCTTGCCATCGATGGTCGGACCGACAATCGGCCGCTGGAAGAAGTCATCGAACATGCCCTGCACGCCGGGCGGTGCTTCCACTACCAGCGGGCCATACTTCGCCAGGTCCAGATAACTCATGGCGTAGACCAGGTCAGAGTTCGGCGTGGTCACCAGCGTCTTGGCGTTGATGCGTTTCTTCCAGGTCGGCAGGATGTTGTAGCCGGCACCGAACTGTTTCTCCGACGCCTCCTTCATCGACCAGATGTTGATGGCTGGCAACGACCACAGATACGACTGCACGGCACGCTGAAAAACCAGCTCGTCGATCAGGCTGCGGGCGGTGGCCTCGGTTGGGAAACCGTTTTCGAAGGGCTGGTTGGCCAGCTCTTCGTAACGCGTGGCGGCATCAGCGACGCCGCTGAGGGAGACCGCCACTGCCAGGGCGGTCAGGGTGTTACGCAAGCTGCTCATGGGATGTCCTTATGTGGCGCAGTTTGAAGATAAATATGGGCACTGTTTTCAGTTGAGCTTGACCACCGCTGGCGGCGTCCACTGGCCGTTCATTGCCGCCGTGTCAGGCCAATAGGCCCGAACGTACAGCGAGAAGTCGGCGCCGTTGGGCGCGGGCAACCAGTTGCTTTCCTTGTCGGCACCTGGCGATTCGCTCTGCACGTACAGCGTCAGCGAACCGTCGGTATTGGGCTTGAGCGATTTGTTCTTGGTGCCCAGGGAATAACGGCCCAGCGGGTTCTCCGCGAAGAAATGCTGTTCGTTATACAAGGTCAGCGACCAGAAACCCTTGACCGGCGGCAAGGCATCTTTGGCGAACGTCACGCTGTAGCGCTGGCCGCCATTGAGGCGCGCACCGGACTGGTCCAGGTCCTGATAGAAGTATTTGGTCTCGATCTGCTTGTTGACGAAGATGTTGGAACGGGCCACCGCTGTGCGCAGGAAGTAATCGGTGCCGAACGCCGCGCCGTTGTCGATGGTGCTCCAGTGATTGGGCAACTGCTTGCCATAGTTGCGGAACTGCAACAGTGGCTTGACCACCTCGGCATCGGACTTTTGCGCCTCGTCGATCATGGCCTTTTTCAGCTCTGGATCACGCTGCGCAATCTGCGCCAGCACCGACAGCTGCGCATAACGCGCTTCTTCGCCGGGCAATGGCTTGGCGTCCTTGAGGAGTGCCGGCAGTTCATCGAAGAATTTTTCCGGGAGCACCCAACGGGTTTCTTCAGCGCCTGCCGCTTCTGCCGGGAATTTCGGCGACTTGCTCCAGTCACGCTGCTTGAGTTTGCCGTCGTACTTGGACACCGGGTACATATCGATGCCGGACAGGTACGGCTGAATCGCCTTGCGATCTCCGGTGGTATCGTCCTGAAATACTCGTGGAATTACGAAACCGGTGTTGGTTTTTGCGCGGAAAACCTGGGTGATACCCTCAGGCACCTTGCCGTTCCAGTCCGGGCCGACCAGCAGGTAGAAACCGGGTTTGGTGCCATACATCTTGCCCAGTTCGGCGAAACTGTCGGAGCGCAGATCCACGACCTGATACACCCAGAACCGGTCGCCGAAATCCGGCACCTGCAAGACCACCGGTTCCAGATCCAGCGCAATGCTGCCGGCGCCGTAGACCACATCCTGGTTCGGGCAGGCGACCAGGCGTTCCCCAGGCGAAATGTAGTCGGTGAGCATCGACAGATGATTGATCGGCGCCACGGGCACGATCCCGCCCATCAGGCCGGCTTCGGGTAGATCTTTGAATTTCAGCCGCCGGTTATAGATATTGGCCATAGGCCAGCCCCAGAAATACGCCTCGCGCGCCATCATGCGCACATAGGTTTCGGTCACCTTTACATCCGCTGCAGGGCCGGACACCTGAGCCTCCGGTTCGCTCTGTGCGTGTACGGTGGTCGCACCGAAAAACATCGCAGTCGCGAGCAGGCAAAGGGTGAATTGAAGGGGCTTGGTCATGAAGACGCTTCCTTGCTGTGGAATTTTTGAAAGACGTGTTTCTGGTAGTAAACACATCGATAGAAATCTAGCAGAGGCGCGTGATTCGGCCAGAAAAGGCATGAAAACCAGGTATCGTTTTTTCGTATTTCACTCGACCACCTATAACTCCCGAACGACGGTCATGGATCTTCATGAACGTCTGCTTCTGGCCCAGAGTGTGTAAAAACGCCTTCGTATATCGAGTGCGTCAACCAGGCGTACTTGGGCGATGCGATTACCACGCGTTTTCCGTGATAAGCATTACTGAAGTTCCAAAGCGGTTATGTAGCGGTTTAGCGCCTTCTGGGGCAGAGAAAATCGGGGTTTTACGCCGCCATCATGGCATCGCGAGCCAGCTTCGCCATCGAGCTGAGTTGATCGCGGTCGGAACCGAAGTTGGTGACCTCATGAGCAACGATCAAATGGTTCTGGGTATCGACCGCTGTTTGCACGTTGTAGCCGACAATTCCCGTGCCACGCGTCATCATGGAGCGGGCGTCTGGATCGGTCAGTGAGACCTGTTTATCCGGCGATTCGTTGAGCTGGATTTCGATCGCCTGAAGCTCTTTCATTTGCGTCTTCAGATTGGCAATTTTGCCTCCCGTGACGGAAAGAAAACGGCCAAAAGCAAGCACTCACGAGCACTCGCTATCGAACCAACACGAACATTCAATCCACTATCTCTGAATACGGACATATCTCACCCGGCGGACATGTCCTCGCCCCCAACTCAAGGTGCCAGTACCCCACATCGTGCCATTGACCGAGCTTGTAGCCGACCTTCGGGTAAGTGCCGATGTGGCGGAAACCAAGCCGCTCATGCAGTCCGACGCTACCCGGGTTGGGTTGTGAAATACCGGCGTAGGCCGAGCGATAGCCCTGTCGGGCGAGGATAGGCAGCAACGCTTCATAGAGGCGGCGGCCCACGCCTGTGCGACGTTCGCTTTCCGCGATGTAGACCGTGACGTCGACGGCCCAGCGGTACGCGGCGCGCGCCCGGTGCTGGCTGGCATAGGCGTAACCGACCACCTGGCCTTGCCGAACTGCCACCAGATACGGATAAGCCTGCAGGGTTGCGGCGATGCGCTGCCCTATCTCTTCGGCAGTAGGGGGCACTTCTTCGAAAGAGATCGCGGTGTCGGTAACCACGGGCGCATAGATAGCCTGGATGGCTGATGCATCTTCAAGCTGGGCCGTTCTGATTTCGATCGACATAACCACCTCAGATTGAACGCTGATTCACGCGTACCATGAGCTGTTCGGCGCTTTCCTTGCGCTCGGAGTAGCGGTCCACCAAAAACTCCTTTTGGTCGCGCAACAGTAGGGTGAACTTCACCAGTTCTTCCATGACATCGACCACCCGGTCATAGAACGGCGAAGGTTTCATTCGGCCGGCCTCGTCAAATTCCATGTAGGCCTTTGGCACCGAAGACTGATTCGGGAGGGTGAACATGCGCATCCAGCGCCCCAGGACGCGCAGCTGGTTGACGACGTTGAAGGACTGCGAACCGCCGCAGACCTGCATCACCGCCAGCGTCTTGCCCTGTGTCGGGCGAACGGCGCCAAGGGCCAGGGGGATCCAGTCGATCTGCGCCTTGAATACGGCCGACATCGCACCATGCCGTTCTGGCGAGCACCACACCTGGCCTTCCGACCACAGCACTAAATCGCGCAATTCCTGAACCTTGGGATGATCCACCGGAACATCGTCGGGCAGCGGTAACCCCGAGGGGTCGAAGACGCGGGTTTCTGCGCCGAAGTGCTCCAGCAGGCGCGCAGCTTCTTCCACCAGCAGCCGGCTGAACGAGCGCTCGCGGGTCGAGCCGTAGAGCAGCAGGATGCGTGGCTTGTGCTCGCTCGCGCGGGGCATGGCGTGCGCGTCGTCGAACAGGTTGAGGTCAAGGTGGGGCAGGTGGTCTGTCATGTTTGCTCCCGCTCAAAGAGCGCCGATTCTGCCCAGCTCGCGCTTGAGTTCATCGCGGCTGAGGCTGTGGAAGGGAAGGTCGAGAAACGCTTTGCAGCGTAATTCGATGCGCGCCAGCGTGGCGCGGAAAGCGTTGTCGACGGCGGCTTCGTCACCCACTACGTCGGAAGGGTCTTCCAGACCCCAATGGGATTTCAGCGCCGGCCCGAAATACACGGGGCAGCTTTCACCGGCCGCCTTGTCGCACACGGTAATGACGATATCCGGCAGGTTGTCCACGAAGGCGTCATTGCCCTTGCTACTCAAACCCTCCGTGGCAATGCCGGCCTGCTGCAGCGTGGTCAGGCTACGCGGCAGCACTTGGCCTTTTGGAAAGCTCCCGGAACTTACCGCTTCGAATCCCGGCGGCGCCAGGTGGTTGAACATGGCTTCCGAGAGGATGCTGCGGCAGCTGTTGGCCGTGCACATGAACAGGACTCGCATGAATGGCTCCTTCCGCTTGGCGGACATCAAAGGCTCAGGCGCCGTGCCAGCGCCGACAGGGAGGGTGTACAGATCAGGCACATCGGTCTCGGCTCACTCGTTCAGGCAATCAGCAACAGGCAACATTGCGCACCGGGCGCCCGTCCATGTTCTGCAGGCGGGAAGCGTTGTGTTCCAGCCACTGCGCGTTGGCTTGCAACGTCACCCGCAGCATTTCGTGCACCCACGCGGGAAGATCGGGATTGAGACGGTAATAAACCCACTGCCCTTGGCGGCGATCCAGCAGCAACCCGTTGCTACGTAGCTGGGCAAGGTGGCGACTGATCTTCGGTTGGCTGTCATCGAGGGCACACATCAGTTCGCACACGCATAGCTCGCCCTGATGGGCGATCAGCAAGGTGGCGCGGACGCGGGTTTCGTCAGCCAGGCTCTTGAATACTTCTGGGGGCGTGATCATGTACATCACCAGTTACATATGGGTAGCCGAATATATGGATATCCATATGTATTGCGCAAATTTTTTTGCAAATGGACGTTCCAACGTGGCAATTCTGTCAAAGACTCCACCGCCCTCAGTCTCAGCTAAGTTTCCGTCCGTACATTCTCCTTTACGCAAGTTCAACGCTGTTCAGGAGAGGCAACCCGCACATGAATCCCGCAAAAGCCGGATGGCTTAACAAAGTCCCCGAAGTGACACTGGCCTTCTGGGTGATCAAGATTCTATCGACCACCGTGGGTGAAACCGGTGCCGACTTCCTGGCCGTGGACGCCGGGTTCGGCGCTGGCTGGACCACCATCGGCATGGCGCTGCTGCTGGGTGGCGCGCTGTTCCTGCAAATGCGCAAAACCGCCTATTCGCCGTGGATCTACTGGTTGACCGTGGTGCTGGTGAGCATCGTCGGCACGCAGATCACCGACATCATGACCGACATGCTCGACATCAGCCTCTACGTCAGCACGGCGGTGTTCTCGGCGCTGTTGGCCTTGAATTTCCTGATCTGGTTCTCCCTGGAGAAGAACCTGTCGATTCGCGAAATCAATACGCCGCGGCGCGAGCTTTTCTACTGGTCCACCGTGCTTTGCACCTTTGCCTTGGGCACCGCCGCCGGCGATCTGGCCACGGAAGCACTGGGGTTGGGCTTCACCGTCGGTGCGGTGATTTTCGGCGCGCTGATTGCGGCGACGCTACTGGCCTGGCGCCTCGGGGCCAACGTGGTGCTGACCTTCTGGATCGCCTACATCCTCACCCGTCCGTTCGGCGCGTCCCTCGGCGACTTGCTGACCCAGGCCAAGACCTACGGCGGCCTGGGCATGGGCGCCGCCTGGACCTCCGCGATCTTCCTGACCGTGATTGTGCTGTTGGTGGCGGTCGCGCAAATCAGTCTTGGCAACCGTAAAACCGCCATTCAATAACCTTCAAACACCTATCAAGGAATCTCACATGCGCTCCTTTCAAACGACTTTTCGTCACGTCGCGATCATCTCGTCTCTGGTGCTGCTCGGCAGCCTGGCCGGCTGCTCGAAACCCGCCGACAAAGCCACTGTCGGCACCCCGACCAGTTCGATGAGCGCACCGGCGCAGTCCGGCTCGAAACTGGGTGATCTGAGCGGGTTCCGCAGCATCGCCGCCGACGTCAGCGCGCTGGTGGAAAAAAACGACCTGCCCGCTGCCAAGACCCGCATCAAGGACCTGGAAACTTCATGGGATTCCGCCGAAGCCGGCATCAAGCCCCGCGCTGCCGCTGACTGGCACGTGCTGGACAAAGCCATTGACCGCGCACTCGACGCCTTGCGTGCCAGTGCGCCGAAGCAGGCTGACTGCAAGGCGGCCATGGACGATCTGCTCAAGGCTTTCGATGCGATGAAAGGCCAGCAGTAAGTCGGCGCGGAACCGGCGGCGGACAAACGCCGGTTCAAGTGCTTCAATACAGGCGCGACGGCGATGACCGTCGCGCCTTTTTTGTCGGAGCGGTGCATGCGGATTCTGCTGGTCGAAGATGACTTGATGATTGGGGATGCCATCGAAGCTGCGCTCAAGGATGCGAGCTACGCCACCGACTGGGTGAAAAACGGCCTCACCGCGCTAGCGGCGCTGGATACCCAAACCTACGACCTGGTGTTGCTCGACCTTGGCCTGCCGGGCAAGGACGGGCTCGATGTGCTGGATGCCATTCGTGCGCGCAACAACCCTGTGCCGCTGCTGATCATCACCGCGCGCGATGGTCTGGATGATCGTCTGCGCGGGCTCGATGGCGGCGCTGATGACTTCCTGCTCAAACCCTTCGCCATGGCCGAGTTGCTGGCACGCATGCGCGCGGTATTGCGCCGGCGCGGCGGCAATGCGCAATCGTTGCTGGATAACGGCGAGGTGTCGTTGAACCTGGTCTCCAAGCGTGCCGCCACCGCCGACGTCAGCGATGTCCAACTCTCCAGTCGTGAATTCGCGCTGTTGCAGGCCCTGCTGATCCGCCCGGGCGCGATTCTTTCGCGCAGTGAACTGGAAGACCGGATTTACGGCTGGGGCAACGAAGTGGAAAGCAACGCCGTGGAGTTCCTGATTCACGCGTTGCGGCGAAAACTGGGGAACCACATCATCAAGAACGTCAGGGGGATGGGATGGATGGTTTCAAAAGGCGTTTGAGCGATTCGGTGCAGTTTCGGCTGTCCATCACGCTGTCGCTGGCCATTCTCATCGTCGCCTTGCTGGCGGGTGGGTTCGCGTTCATCTCGGCGCTCAACGAAGCGCACGAGATGCAGGACGAAAGCTTGCGCCAGGTGGCGGTGCTGTTCGATCGTCAGCACATGACTTTGCGTTATCCCGGCGCCGAGCGGATCGTGGGCGACGACGAAGAGTCGAGGATTACCGTGCAGTATCTGGCCGACAGCGCCGACGCGACCGGCAATGACGACGCCAGCGTTCCGTTGCCGTTCCCGGTGACCCTGGCCGATGGTTTGTCGACGCTGAACATCGCCGGGGAAAACTTTCGCGCGCTGGTCCGGACCACTTCGACAGGCGAACGCATCGTGGTCGCGCAAGAGGTCGACGTGCGCGACAAGGAAGCGCGGGAAAGCGCCTGGCGCAGTCTGCTGCCGTTTCTCATTCTGTTCCCGGTGCTGCTGTTGGTGGTTGGCGACCTGGTGCGCAAGTTGTTCCGTCCCATCGCGACGCTCTCGGCGGAGATCGATCAGCGCGACCAGCAGGCTTTGCATCCTGTCGATGAACAGCACCTGCCCAGCGAAATCCGGCCTTTCGTGGTGGCGATCAATCGGTTGCTCAAGCGTGTCGCGCAGGCCATGGAAACGCAACGACGGTTTATCGCCGATGCCGCCCATGAACTGCGTTCGCCGATGACGGCACTGTCGCTGCAAGCGGAGCGCTTGTCGTCCACGCCGATGTCAGAGGCGGTCCGGCAAAACTTCGTACCCTTGGCTCAGGGCATCGAGCGCAGTCGCAATCTCATCGAACAACTGCTGGCCCTGGCCGCCGCACAATCCGTCACGCAACGGGCCGAGACGGCCGTTTCAGTGCACGCCGTGTTTCGCCGCGTGCTGGAAGACCTGCTGCCACTGGCCGAGAACAAGGGCATCGATCTCGGCGTGGAAAGCGTTGCGGACGTGCAGGCGGTCATCAACGAACTGGACCTGTTCGTCCTGATCAAGAACCTGGTGGACAACGCCATCCGCTATACCCCGGCGGGCGGTCAGGTCAACTTGAGTGTCGAACCGGAGGAGCAGGGCGTGCTCATCGAGATCAAAGATACCGGCCCCGGCATCAGCGCTGAAGAACAAGCGCTGGTGTTCGATCCGTTTTACCGCATCCTGGGCACCGGTGAAGCCGGCTCAGGGCTGGGTTTGTCTATCGTCAGGACGATAGCCAGTCGGAATGATGCAAGTGTCACGCTTAGCTTTTCAGATGAACACAACCAGAAAGGTTTGCGAGTCAAAGTCCGATTGAATCGGCTTGTGTTATAGGTTGGGCTGCGTCCGCGATCTTCCCTGAGATTACATAGCCTTGAACCAGGTTCAGGTACTCACACAAGCCACTTTCAGGCGTATTTTTGGCTTGCCGTCGTTTAAGGCTTTCACCGCTTCCATTGAAGTGCAGACTCGACAGCGCTCAGCAAATCTTCTCCGCTGAAGGGTTTACGTAAGCATTCGATGGGCCCATAGCGGCTGGATTCGGCCAGTGTCGTTTCGTCCCAGTGGGCGGACATGCAAATCACCGGCAATTATCGCTCGGCATCTACCGCGAACAAGTCATCAAGCCAACCACAGCATTCTTGCGCCAGGCGCAACCGATTGTTGACCTGTACATGACCGTCCGCACCGGTTTGTTCGGGCAATTCGATCAATGATTTGTGCTTGGAGGCAATGGCTGCATGCCAGGTTCGCGCCTGTTCGGCGAACAGGTCTGATTCGCCGCCGCCGAGCAAGGATAGAAACGGTACGGAGACCCGAGCCGGATCGGCGCGCAGGGTGCACGTGCGGTCGATCAGTTCCGAGGGCGTGCGCGCGCCGGCCTTCCAGAAGGTGGTCTGGTGACTGCGCAACGTGGCCGCAGAAAACGTAGCACTGCCCTGGTGTGCGGCGGCAGCTTGCACCGAACGGGCAAACAGCAGTCCGGCGTCATGCAGGGGAGTGCTGGCCATGACGGTCGCCAGACGGGTGTCGTACCCGGCGGCACGGCTGACGAAGTAACCACCCAGACTCAGTCCCAGCAGAGCAATTCGGCCTGGACGGGCACCGAAGCGGGCGATCAATTGGTCGATGATGGCGCTTATTGGCTTCTCCGCTTCGGCTTCCCAATACAGACCTTGCGCCTGCAAGTCACCTTGGCCGGGCAAGTCCGCGAGGGCCACGGAATATCCGCGCTCCAGCAGGTTGCGGCCGACGGTGAAGAACAGGTCTTCATGGCAGGTGTCCGCGCCGCCAATCACCAGTACCAACGGGGCGTCCGGGTTCGGGTTGGCGAAATAATGCCCCGGCAGGCTGGCGTGTTTCCACGGGATTTCGAAACGTGTGGCGGGTAGCCGCAGTTCGTCGATGGCCAAGGCGAAGGCGCGTTGATGGCGGGCATACAGCTCGCTGAAACGTTGGCCAGGCCCTGCGAATTGCCAGGCAGACCGATAGCTGGCAAACGCCTTGAGGCGCATTTCGCCGGCGGAACGCCGCCAGCCTTTGGCGTGCCAGGTGTTGGCTTGTTGATCGAGATAGTCGCCGTATTGGGCAAAGGCATTGACCCAGCTGTCCGGGTCACCGTCGGTGATCGTCTCGGCGATGTAGAAAGCCTGACCAACATCCAGGCCGCCGGCCGGCCCCCAACTCAACGCGGCCATGAAGAACAGATCCATGTGCTCGTCGTTGAAGCGGTAGGTCATGCCGAGGCGACGGGTCGGGTTTTGCTCTGTTTCTGTTGCTTGAGGTGTGTGATTCACGGTGTCACCTGTTGGTTGCGATATGGCTGCCATAATAGGTAGACATTTCGCCTGCCTGTACTCGCCTTTCGGGAGCGCGCTCTTGGCAAAAAAAACAAAGGAAAATCAGCCGGATGACCGTAGGTTGCCCTCGCAATCACGGGCCCAGGTCAAGGTCGAACTCATATTGGAGGCCTCACGGCGGATCCTCGAGCGGGACGGCATCGAGGGCTTTACCACCAACCATGTCGCCGAACTGGCCGGCGTCAGCATCGGCACGCTCTATCAGTATTTCCCCAACAAACAGCGGGTTCTTGATGAGTTGGCGCTGCGCGAGTTGGGTGCATTGACCCGCGAGGTGATGACCGTCATCAGCAGCGATGAACCTGTGGCGCCTGGGGCGCGGGTTCGTGCGGTGATCCGTGCGATCGTCAACGCCTATGGCGGGCGTACCGGGGTGCATGGGGTGTTGATGCATTACCTGCTGAGTCGGGGCGCGGGCACGCCGTTGCCGCAGTTGCGCGCAGCCATCATTCAGTACTTCACCGACATTGGCCTGGTGGACGCCCCTCAGCAACGGCGCATGCTCGATGAGGCTGACGCCTTTGTGCTGACGCACGCGATCAGTGGCGTGTTGCGCGCCATGCTCAACGACCCGCAGACCCTTGAGCCTGGCAGTCGCCAGGCCATTGAAGATGCCTTGGTGCGGATGGTGGTCAACTTCACCTGAGTCCAATCGATAGCGTCAAAACCTGAGTTAATTTTGCGCGGGCGGTGCTGTGTGAAACGCCGCTGGCTGGGCAACGTATTGATCCGGAAGATCTTTTGCGCTTGATTCAAACCTTGGAGAACGCGAGTCCAAAAAGCGCGCGCTGATTCTTATCATGAGCGCCTCAGCCCGGCTCCACGGGCACTCCAAGGTAAATATCAAATGTCCCCGAATTATGTTGGCGGCTTCCGGCTGCCCGGCTTGAATCCGTTCGTCCTGACGCCACTGGCGGTGGTCCTGAGTGTTGTGTTGCAGGCAACGCCTGCGTTGGCCCAGACCGTCGTGTTGCCGACCGGGCAACAGGGCGCCTACACCAATAATCAGACGGGGCAGCCCGGTGCTGCCGGTAGCGGAGATGACAAAAATCCGCAGGACGGCAGCCCGGCTCCGGCCGGCCCCGGACTGGCCGTGCAGATCAACGGCGGCACCCTGCTCACCGATGGCGGTGCGGGCTCGACGCTCGGCCTCGGCGTGACCGGTGGCGCGGGTGGTGCTGGCAACGGCACCGAAGGCGGCAACAGCGGGCCGGCAGCGGGGGCCGGCGGTTTGGGCGGCACGCCAGGCACGTTGTCGTTGACCATGAGCCAAGGCTCGCAAGTCAGCAGTTCGAGCACCGGCCCTGCGGCGGTAGCGGTGCAAAGCACCGGCGGGCAAGGTGGCTATGGTGGCGGTTTCAACGCCGCCGAAGGCATCTCTGGTACGGCCGGATCCGGTGGTAACGGCGGTGAAGTAGACGTCAATCTGGCCGGCAGCATCGTCAGCCACCAAGGTGCGAACGGCAATAAGCCTGGTCCGACGGCCTTGCTGGTGACCTCGACTGGCGGCGCCGGTGCCGACTCCAATCCCGACTACTCCGGATCCGGTCAAACGATCAAAACCGTCGGCGATGCGAATGGTCGGGCGGGCGGTAACGGCGGCAATGGCGGTGCGGTTTCGCTGGTTTCCCACACGGCCTCGTTCGTCTCCGGTGGCTCGGGCATTGTCTTGCTCAGCCAGGGCGGTCAGGGTAGTGCCGGGTCGTCAGCGGAAGCCAGTGGCGGTACAGCCCATGGCGGCGTGGGCGGTACGGGCGGCAATGGCGGTAGCGTCACCGCCACTATCACCGGGGAGGCGCACAATCCCGGTTGGCTGATTTCCGCGGTCGGCTCGCCGATTTCCGGACAGGGTGAGATCGTCAACCTGCCCCTGAACAACAGTTTCGAAACATCGTTTCTCAGTGCGGCGGTCGCGGCGCAGTCCTTTGGTGGCGACGGCGGAATGGGTGGCACCGCTCAAGGTGCCACCGCCATCGCCGGACCAGGTGGGGCGGCGGGGTCGGGTGGCGCAGTGCAAGTGACCCTGGGCGATATCAATGTCAGCACCACGGGTCATACGGCGCCGGCCATTCTGGCCCAGAGCATCGGAGGGTCTGGTGGTGATGGCGCGAGCGCCGGCTCGCCGTTCAAGGCCAAGGGTGGTAATGGTGCCGAGGGTGGCAACGGCTCGAGCGTCACCGTGCAAACATACTCGAGCACTGCCGGCGATGCCTCGCAAACCACCATCACCACCACGGGCAATGACGCCAGCGGCATCGTTGCGCAGAGCATCGGCGGGGGCGGCGGCGCGGGTGGTGACGTCAGCACGGGTAGCGTACTGGCCGGTTTCGCTGTCGGTGGCAACGGTGAGATCGGCGGTACCGGTGGAACCGTCACTGTACAGAACGGCGATTTTGCTGATGCCAATGGCCAGTTGTTGCCCGGTGCAGTGATCGTCACCAGCGGTGATCGCTCGGACGGTATCTCGGCGATCAGCGTCGGCGGCGGCGGGGGCTCCGGGGGGAACGCGTCATCGACGGTGGGTGGTGCATTCGCCATGACCATCGGTGGCAAGGGCGGCAGCGGCGGGTCTGCCGGCCAGCGCGGAACGCTGCAAGTGTCTGCCGCCAACAACGGCGTGATTCAGACCTCCGGGGCACATGCCATTGGTATGCAGGCCATGGCAGTCGGCGGCGGCGGTGGCAACGGCGGCTCCGCCAGCTCGCTCGAAGCCGGGGCGCAAGTGGATGTGACGCTGGCCGTGGGCGGCGATGGCAGCAAGGGCGGTAATGCCGGGGATGTCACGGCGGTCAATGACGGCCAGATCCTTACGCAGGGCAGCGATGCTTTTGGCTTGCAAGTATTGAGCGTGGGGGGCGGCGGCGGGAACGGCGGCGCCAGCAAGGCGGCGGCCTATCAACTGATCAACAGCTCGGAGGCACCGTCGCTGGACTTCAACCTGTCGGTGGGTGGCAAGGGTGGCGCCGGTGGCGATGGCGGCAACGTCACCGGCACCAACAATTTCTCGATCGTCACCAGTGGCGCCGGTTCCCATGGCTTGCAGGTACAAAGTATCGGCGGTGGCGGCGGCAACGGCGGCGACTCGAGTTCCACCCAACTGAGCACCAAGGGCTCGACGCTCAATATCAATCTGGCGATTGGCGGCGATGGGGCCGGTGGTGGCAGCGGCGGCACGGCGACGGCCAACAACAACGGCCTGATCTGGACCATGGCTCGCGACAGCGATGCAATTGTTGCGCAAAGCATCGGCGGTGGCGGCGGCAACGGCGGCGCGGGTAGCAGCGACACCTCGCAGTTCGCCGACAACGACAGCAAGAAGGCCGGTGAACTGGAACTGGGCATCGGCGGTGGTGGTGGCACTGGCGACATTGGCGGCAACGTCAATGTCAACAACGCCCAGACGGGCGCGATCATCACTCTGGCCGATGGTTCGCGCGGCATCTTTGCGCAAAGTATTGGCGGTGGTGGCGGCAACGGCAGCGCCGGGGTGGCCAATGGCAGTTCCGGCACACTCAATGCCAGGGTTGCGGTCGGCGGCAATGGTGGCAGCGGCAACGACGGCGGCACGGTGACGGTGAACAACGCCGGAACCATCGTCACCGGTGGTGGCGACGCGGCGGGGATCTACGCACAAAGCGTGGGTGGCGGCGGAGGTTCAGGGGGGAACGCCTCCACGGGCGGTGGCGATGATCCGCAGACGCAACTGTTCAAGTATTTGCAGAACTCCCTGCCCAGCGTCGTCACCACTTACAGCAACAACACGATGGGCTTCGTGCCCAGCGCCAGTAGTTTGTTCGACAAGGGCGTGCAGAATGTGGTCGACCTGATCAAGGGCTATTACAAGGACAACAGTGCCAACGGCGCCACGCCGCCGGCCAGTGGCGACGGCGGTGGCGACTTGAGCATCACGCTCGACATCGGCGGTGGATTCGCCGGCAAGGGCGGCGCGGGTGGCGACGGTAAGGAAGTCGACGTTACCAACGCCGCGGCAGGTGCGATCCATACCCTGGGCCCGATGTCCGACGGCATCGACGCCATGAGTGTCGGTGGTGGCGGTGGCAGCGGCGGGATGGTGGCGGCCTCGAACAACTCCAGCACCGACCTGAGCAAACTCAACGCGACCATCGCAGTGGGCGGGCAGGGTGGCAGTGCCGGAAACGGTGGTGAGGTCAGCGTTATCAACCAGGGCAACATTCAGACCGAGGGCAGCGCTTCGCTGGGCATCTTCGCCGCGAGCATCGGTGGTGGCGGCGGCACGGGCGGCTTCACGACCACCAGCATTCCCGGTGCGACCGATCAGTTGCAGACGCTCAACGTCGAGTTGGGCGGCAATGCCGGCGCCACCGGTAATGGCCAGGCCGTGGCCGTTTACAGCATGCCTTCCCTGACGGGAGGCCCGGCGACTTTCGTCTCGACCACCGGCAGTTACGCCGCCGGGATCGCCGCCATGAGCATTGGTGGTGGCGGCGGGTTGGTGACGTTGAATGACACCGCGACCAACCCGCAAACCGGGGGAGCGGTCAGCACCGGTGGTTTGCAAATGAGCGGTTTCCAGTTGGCCGGCAAATCGGCGGTACAGGCATGCGGTGGCACCGCCGCGGCGTGCGGCGACGGTGGCCCGGTGCTGGTCATGGCGCAAAACGTCCAGACCAGCGGCCTCGATGCGCACGGTATCGTCGCGCAAAGCATTGGCGGTGGCGGCGGTTGGGTTCGTGCCGCCGCCACGGGCGGGAAAAACTACTTCGCCATCGCCAATGGACTGTCCGGCAATGGGCAATCCAGCAGCGTCACCGTGCTGGGCGATGTTTCCACCGCGGGTGCCGGAGCCTATGGTGTCATCGCCCAGAGTGTCGGCGGCAGCGGATTGCTGGCCGGCGACCTGTCGACGACGGGTAGCGCGGTTGGCGCCTTCACGCCGCAGAATCGCAGCCTGTTGAACCTGGGCAGCACGGGCGATGGCGGTGTGGTGCAGGTCGATGTCAAGGCGGGCAGCAGCGTCGCGACAACCGGCAGCAACGCCACCGGCATTTTTGCGCAAAGTGTTGGCGGCGGTGGCGGTCTGGTCGCCAGCGATGGCGTGCTCTACATGGGCACCGCTGGGGGACAGGGCACTTCCGGACCGGTCACGGTGAAAGTCGAAGGGGCGGTGACGACCACCGGGATCAACGCGCCGGCCATCTTTGTCAATGCCGACAGCGCCGCACCGTCGGCCAACGCTGTCAATGTCGATGTGTCTGGCACGGTCAACAGCAGCCACTCCGACGCGATCGTCATCAACAGCAATGCGACCAGCAACACGGTGACCAACAGCGGGCAGATTGGCAGTGATTCGTACGCGGTGGTTACGCAGCGCAATGACGTCAACGTGAACAACAATGTTGGCGGGACGCTCAACGGCTCGTTGCGTCTGGGCCAGGGGACGCTGGAGAACGACGGCACCTGGGCACCGGTGCTGGGTGGCATCAGTTATGCCAGTTCGATTATCAACCCGGGCACACTGGTGGTCGGTAGCGGTCTGCAGAGTGGCAATATTTTCACCCCCGGTACGCGGCTCAACGGCAATCTTGCCAGCACCGGGACATTGGTCAGCCACATTGATTTCGCCGGTGGCCAGGCTTCCACCCTGCTGGTCGATGGCACGGCGAATCTCAGCGGCACGTTGAAAGTGGCGCCCGTGACCATGGCTTCATCGACCCAACAGGTCATCTCCGCGACCAAGGGCCTGACCGTCAACAATCTGAGCGTGCAGGACGACTCCAATTACCTGTACAGCTACACGTCGCAACTGGCCGACAACACGCTGTCGGTAACGCCGAATGCGCAGTTCTCCAGCGCCGCCCGCTCGGCGAGCCTGAGCCGCAACGCCCAGCAACTGGCGAACCATTTGCAAGCCAACTTCGACAGCGGCGTGACCGCGCTGGCACCGCTCTACAGCGCGCTGGACCAGGTGAAAAATCCGCAACAATATAGCGCGGCACTGTCCGGGCTGAGTGCCGAATCGCTGCAGATGGTGGGCGTCGCAAGGCTGACCGCCAGTGAGTCGTTCGTCGACCGCATGAACACATGCCCGGATGAGCGCGACTTCGATTCGGACAAGCATGAACATGACTGTGTCTGGACGCGCGTCGATGATCAGACCACCCATGCCAACAGCAGCGACGACTCCTATCGGGTCAACGAACATGTGGTGCAAGTGGGCGGCCAGCACGAGCTTGCGGACGGCTGGTGGGTCGGCGGCTCGGCGGCTTACAACGATGGCAGTGAGTCGGCGTCCAGCGGCGTCGGCAGCGTCACTGACAATGGGCTGAGCCTCGGCGCGGTGGTCAAGCGCGAGATTGGCCCGTGGACCTTCAGCGGTTCCGTCGATGCCTCGCAAGGCAAGTACCAGTCAACCCGACATTTGCAGGTCGGCAATCAGAACCTCGACGCCAAGGGCTCGTTCGATGCTTACAACATCGGTCTGCATTCGCGTACGTCCTATCTGGTCGACGGGGGCAACTGGTACGTCAAACCTTACGTCGATGTGCATGCGATCAACGTGCATACCGATGGCTTCCAGGAGTCCGACGCCGGGGTGCTGGGCCTGAAAGTGAATGCCGGCAACGGCACGATCTTCTCGGCCTCGCCGATGGTTGAAATCGGTGAGCACCTGCGCTTCAGCAACGGTGCTGAGGTGAAACCTTCGGTGGCCGTGGGCAAGGCGTTCTACAGCGGCGACAACTGGAACACCGATATGCGCCTGATCGGTTCGGGCGACGGTGTGCAATCGTTCAACAGCGAAATGGCCACGCCGCATCAACTGAACCAATACAACGCCGGTGTCGACCTCAAGGTCAGCGCACACTCGGAAGTCCGGCTCGACTACACCGGACAGTCCGGAGACGGCTACCGCATGGGCGAAGGCGCGCTTCGTTTCACTCACTTCTTCTGATCGGAAAGTCGGATTCCACCGCGAGTGCGCGATGGAATCCGGGCCGAAACGAATCGACAAAGAGACTGGAAAATGAGCGAGACAGTTATCCGCGCGGCACGCGAGGTGATGGAATGAATGACCGTCGCACCAAACTCGATGACGATATTTGCATCCACATCTTCAACTCATCCGGCGCGATGGTCGGGGTGTGCCTGACGGTAGTCGGAATCCTGCGGGTGGTGATCAATATCCGCCAGGAAGACGTTATGGGGCAGAGCATGCTGGCGATCAATGCGATCATCTACCTGGTGACCTGTCTGATCGCTTATTGGGCGTTACGCACCCGGCGAGCGAAGCGCAACCACCTGTTGGAAAGAATTGCCGACGGTTTGTTTTTTTTCGGGCTGGTGTTCACCACGTTGACCACGGGGTTTATCACGTTCGCGATGTCGACGTGCTGAGTCGATCAAATCCCCTGAGCACGGCGCAACGAGGTCAAACCGGCTACGTCGACTCCCCACCCGGCGTCTCGACCTGCGCCTTGAGGAACAGTGAAAACAGCTCTTGCGGCGACTTGATGTTCAGTTTCGTGTAGACATGCCGGCGGTGGACCTTGACGGTCTCTGCCGAGATGCTCAACTTGCTGGCCACTTCCTTGTTCGAACAGCCACTGAGAATCAAACGAATCACATCGAGTTCTCTGGCGGTCAGGGGAGTGCCCAGTCGCACCATGGCCTCCTCCAGATTGTCCTGCCAGCGCGGCGCCTGGCGAGGGACGCTTTCTGCCATCGCGCTTTCGAAAAACATGCGCTGGCGCATCAGGCCGACTACCCACGGGCGGATCATGTCCAGCAGTGAAATCTGTTCCGGGGTGAACATCTGACGGCTTCCCAACGACAGGCACAAGCTACGGGCCTCATCGAGTTGCACGTTGTACTGCAATTCGTCCTGCTCTACGTAATGGGTGAAGTAGCGCTCGTAGTATTCCGTCTCCTTGAAGCGCTCCGGTGCCACGTCTGCCAAGCGGAACAGTCCGGTGGCGGGCTGCTCGCGATTGGCGATGTAGAAGGGGTCGAGCAGATACAGGCCCTTGATGTAATCGTGGAACAGAGGGTCCGGTCCCTCGCCCTGATAGGGGCTCTCTGCGAAGGCAAAAGGCCGGCCGTCGCTGAACAGCAGCACCGCCCAGGTGTCGACCGGAACGTATTCGCCGATCAAGCGGCTCAGGCTTCGCCAGAAATCAGCCTTGTCCAGATGTTCGATCAGTTGGCCGGCAGAGCGGTGCCAGGCCAAGTCCTGGAGCGTTGGTGTCATGCATACCCCCTGGGGTTAATCACTCGACGTGATAGGAAATTCGCTGGCAAAACGCATAATTGCATCGACCTTTTGCAAAAGTCACTTACTTCCTGACCGGGATTTACCCTGATAACAAGGTCCGAATATGAAGCTTGAACTCGTACAACTGGCGGGGCGCGATGGTGATACCGCGCACAATTTGCGACGCACGCTGGATGCTATCGCTCAATGCGCGCCTGACACCGACATCGTGTTGTTTCCCGAAGCGCAGATCACCGGTTTCCTGAACTACGAGAACATTGCCGAACAGGCACTGTCGCTGGATGCCCCTGACATTCAGGCCATCCAGCAGGCTGCGTATGAGCATGACGTGGCCGTGGTGGTGGGGCTGATCGAAAACGACGCGGGGAATTTTTACAACACGACGCTTTTCATCACCCCTGAAGGTATTCGACTCAGCTATCGCAAGACTCATCTCTGGGTGTCCGAGCCTGGCCTGGTATTACCCGGCGATCGCTACGGCACCGTGGAATGGCGTGGGGTGCGCATCGGTCTGTTGATCTGCTACGACACCGAGTTCCCGGAAACTGCACGGGCCGTGGCGGCCCTTGGCGCAGAACTGATCCTGGTCACCGATGGCAACATGGAACCTTACGGTCACGTGCATCGCACCTCGATCACTGCCCGTGCCCAGGAAAACCAGGTGTTCGCTGTCGTGGTGAACCGCGTCGGCCAGGGTGATGACGATACGGTGTTCGCCGGGGGCAGTGCCGTGGTCGATCCTTTCGGGCAGGTATTGCTCGAGAGCGGGCGCCAGGAAAGCCGCCATGTGATCGAGCTGGACATGACGCAACTGGCCGATGCCAGAGCCCTCTACGACTACCGCAAGGACCAGCGCTTCCAGTTACCGGGGGAGCGTATCGATCATCCGGATGGCCGACGCGAACTGCTGATTCCTTAAGCAAGGCGCTACATCCGCCGGCTTCGCTCAGCACATAACAATAATTCAGCAACCGTCAGCTGATGGCGCGTTCGGCAAGAATGTGCAACCAGCCAGGAGCATCCCATGAAATTTCCCCGCTTGATGAAGTTCAGCCTTGTCGCACTGTTCGGTACCAGTCTCGGTGTCGCGTGGGCCGAGGCGCCGCGTGTGCACTTGTATAACTGGTCCGATTTCCTCGCACCGGAAACGCCAAAGGAATTCCAGGCGGATACAGGTATCTCGTTGATCTGGGATGCCTTCGACAATGCCGAAGTGATGGAAAGCAAGTTGATGGCGGGACGCACCGGTTATGACGTGGTGATGGTGCCTGACGACCTGTTGCCCAGCCTGACGAAGGCCGGAGTGATCCAGGAACTGGATCGTGACCGTATGAGCAACTGGTCGCACCTCGCCCCGGAGGTACTGGCAAAACTTCAAGGCAACGATCCGGGCAATCGCTACGCGGTCCCCTATATGTGGGGTACGACAGGCATTGGCTATAACAAGACCAAGGTTGAACAACTGCTGGGAGCGAACGCTCCGGTAGATTCCTGGGACCTGATCTTCAAAGAGGAAAACATCTCGAAACTCAGCCAGTGCGGCGTGGCGATGCTGGATGCACCCGTAGAGATCGTGCCAATCGCGCTGCATTATCTGGGCCTGCCAGCGAACAGCAAGAACCCCGAGGATTACCTCAAGGCCGAGGCCTTGCTGCGCAAGATCCGCCCCTACATCCGCTATTTCGACTCCTCAAAATTCACCACGGACCTGGCCAATGGCGATATCTGTGCCGTGGTCGCCTGGGGTGGCTCCGTCTACAACGCGAAAGTCACGGCAGACCATGCCGACAACGGCGTCAAACTGGCCTACAGCATTCCGCGAGAAGGGGCCCCGGTCTGGTTTGAGAACATGGTGCTACTCAAGGATGCCCCCCACCCGCAGCAGGGCTATGACTTCATCAACTACATGCTGCGCCCGCAAGTGATTGCCAAGAGTTCCAACTACGTCGGCTATCCCAATGGCAACAAGGACGCCTCGGCCTTCATCGATCCGCAGTTGCGGGACAACCCGGCGGTGTACCCGACCAAAGAAGTCATGGCGACGCTATACCCCCTCGAAACGTTGCCGCTCAAACTGGAACGCGTGCGTACGCGACTCTGGAGCAAGGTGAAAAGTGGCACCTGAGTACCGCCCCCCAACCCTTCGCCTGACCACCCTAGCAATGACCGGAGTTGCCATGACCCGCGCAGTAGACTTGATCATCACTCACGCTGACATCCACACCATGGACCCAAGCCTGCCCAGGGCCCTGGCCATTGCCGTGCATCAAGGGCGCATTGTGGCCGTGGGCGATAACATGGACATCGAACGCATGGCGGGTGTCGATACGCGCAGGATCAACGCACAAGGACAATTGATGCTGCCTGGGTTGCAAGACACCCATGTGCACTTTCAACTCAGCAGTGCCGACCTCTACCACAATGCGTCGTTGTACGCCGCCAGCAACCTTGACGAACTGCTGGCGACCATTCGCGAGTTCGCCGAACGCCATCCCGACAAGGCCTGGATTCGTGGCGTCGGTTTCTCCTCCAGCCTGTTCAGTCCGGATGAACTCACCAAGGAATTATTGGACAGCGTGACCGGAGGGCGCCCGGCACTGATGCTGGCCAACGATTACCACAACGGCTGGGCCAACAGCGCCGCCTTCAAGATCGCCGGGATAACCGCGGGCAGCCCCGAGCCGGAGAACGGTAGCTACGTGCGCAATACCGACGACACACCCAAGGGATGGCTGTTGGAGGATGCCATCTGGGCGATGAACCGCATCGCACCCGGGTACACGGACGACGAGTACCTGGAGGCCATGCGGCACTACAGCAAGGCGTTCAACCGACGCGGCATCACCGGTGTGCTGGATGCCATGGTCAATCGCAACTACATGAAGAACTATCAGGCCTCCCATGATCGCGGTGACCTGACGCTGCGGGTTCGTGCCACCTCGAAAGTCTTCGCACACAAGCCGCTGGACGAGCAACTTCGTGAACTCAAGGACCTGCGCGAGACCTATCAGGGGGACCGGGTCAGCCTGCATTCGGCAAAGTTCTTCCTCGACGGTGTGCTGGAAAGCGGTACGGCGGTGTTCCTCGAACCACGTTCTGACACAGGCGGGAATGCCGAGTTGATGTTTACCCAGGACCAGATCAACAGCTGCTTCGCGGCGTTTGATCGGGAGAAATTCCAGTTGCACGTTCACACCATTGGTGACGGTGCAGTACGTGCCGCCGTGGACGGGATCGAGTATGCCTGGCAACAAAATGGCAAATGGGATTCGCGCCACCAACTGGCACACCTGCAAGTCGTGGCCCCGGCAGACATTCCTCGCTTCACGTCCTTGGGAATTCTGGCTAATTTCCAGCCCCTGTGGGCTCAACCCCAACCCGAAGCCGACGCCATCGCCGACGCCATGTTGGGCCCGGAGCGCAGTCAATGGGTATTCCCCATCGGCGCCTTCGTGCGCAAAGGCGTGACGTGCATGATGAGCAGCGACTGGGGCGTCAGTACCTATGATCCGTTCGAGATCTTGCAGTCGGCCGTCACCCGTCAAAACGTGGGGGCCGATCCCGACGACCCGGTTCACAACCCGCAACATCGCATCAGCATCGAAGAGGCGATCCGTGGTTACACGATCAATGCGGCCCATGCGGCTTGGCGCGATGACTGCACCGGCAGCCTCAGCGTCGGCAAGTACGCTGATTTGATTGTGCTCGACCGCAATCTGTTTGAAATCGACCCCGGGAGCATCGCCCAGACCCAAGTGTTACTCACCCTGCTGGAAGGGCAAGAGGTACATCGGTCGCCTGACTTCGGCTGACTGAACGGCCCCGAAAGGGGCCCTCCACACTCAACCGTTCACCGCTTACATCAACCCTCGTTTCGGGCCGTCGGGCCTGAAGGTTGGCGCGTGCGTGCGAATCGCGGGGAGCTCCGTTCGCCGCCAGCAGTTTTGCCATACAACAAGAATAATCGGGAGAAATCAGTATGTCCTTCATCACCCAATTGCGGACGCTTTCGGCGCTCGGCGCGTTGATCAGCCAATGTGCCGTTGCGGGGTATGCATTCGACGCGGGCGACGTCAAAGGGGAGGCGACCCTGGCCGCTGGCGCGGCCAGCCTCAACGCCCGTCACGTTAACTTTGGTTCCGGGCGTGTAGACCTGCGCAACGGCCGCAACACCGGCGAGCGTGCCGACTGGCAGGAGATGTACCTGAAACCCGGAATGACCCTCAACTATGAGCTCTATCCGGGCTTTGAAGTATTCGGTGGCGCGTCGGCGGTCGGGGCTGCCACGTTGGGTGACGGCGACGCCGGCGGCTACACCCGCAGTTCGGACCATGACCTTGCCGTTGAAGCGTTCTACGCCGGTGTACGCAAGGGCGATTGGACGTTCAGCGCCGGACGGCAGGACTTCAAGGTCGGCACAGGGTTCATCGTCATGGATGGCAACCTCGATTTCTTTGACGATGCCGCGTACTGGATTGGCCCGCGAACAGCATTCCGCGATTCCGCCATTGTCCGTTACAGCCATGATCGCCTCAGCGCCCAGGCCTTCAGTTTGCGCACGGACGACGATCTCGGTGACTTTCGCATGAACGGCCTGAACGTCGATTACGACCTGGCCGGTGCGGTGACGCTGGGGGCCATGGCGATGAAGGTGAATTCACTGGACCGCGAAGCCAATATCCAGAACCCGCGCGAGGGCATGCAGGTCTATAACCTGCGTGCGTTGCAGGGCAAGGTGCCCGGTCTGGATGACCTGACGCTGCATGGCGAGTACGCAGTCGAGCGCGGCAGCGGTGCTGGTGTCGACTACGATGCCCGCGCCTGGTACGCCCAGGCTGACTATGCGTTCCCCTCGTTTCCGCTGCAGCCACTGTTGAGTTACCGCTATGCGTACTTCTCCGGTGACGACGACCCCACCGATACCAAAAAGAAAGCCTGGGACCCGCTCAGCAAGGGCTACGTCGACTGGGGTACCTGGCTGATTGGCGACGTAGTCGGCAATTATCTGCTGTTCAACAGCAATGAGCGCGTCAGTCAGTGGACTATGCGCACCCACCTGACGCCCACCGTTAGCCTGGGCGGCATTCATTACCAGTTCGATCTGGATGAAAAGATGCTCAATGGTGTCGCAGTCAGCGATCGACGCTTCGCCGACGAGAACGTCGTATTCCTTGAATGGACCCCGACACCCAGCGTTTACACCAGCGTCTCGTACAACTGGGTCAAGCCATTGGCGGCGGCCCGCGAAACCTACGGTAACGACGACTTCAGCGCCATCGAGATGTTCATCTCCTACCGCTATTGAGCCCAATCCGAAGCGGTGCAGCCCGGCTGGCTGCGTCCGCTTTCATCAACGACAGGAAACCCGCCGTGATCAATGCAGTTGCAGAACCCCACGAAGCCCCTCCCGGCCGCCTCTCCACGCTGACGCTCGAAAGGGAGGTTTGAGATGGCTCACAAACCCGTCAATTTGACCGCAAGTCTCAGCCTCACCTCCGTGGTGCTGTTCGGTCTGGCTTACATGGCGCCCAGCCTGGTGCTGGTCATTTTCGGCGTCATCGCCCACGTCAGCGGCGGTACTGCGCCCAGCGCTTTCCTGCTGGCAACCGGTGCCATGCTCTTGTCTGCACTGAGCTACGCCAAAATGGCCAGGCTCTTTCCTGTTTCCGGCTCAGCCTATTTTTACGCTCGGCAAATGCTGGGTAGCCAAGGCGGATTTCTGGTTGGCTGGTTAGTCTTGCTGGACTACCTGTTCATGCCCATGGTCGCCTGGCTGGTCCAATCGGTTTTCCTCAACGTGCAGTTCCCGGCAATCCCCGTGTGGGGCTGGATGCTGGTCAATATCGTGCTGACGACCCTGGTCAACGTCATGGGGTTGAGCCTGGCTGATCGAACCAACAAATTGCTGACCGGACTGGGCATTCTCCTGGTGTTGTTGTTCGTGGTGTTCTGTCTGAAGTATCTGCTGCATCAGCCACCCGTTTCCCTGACCGAGCCGCTATGGAACACCAGCAGTACGCTCGTCGGTGTATCGGCCGCCGCCGCAGTGGCAGCCTATTCCTACCTGGGGTTCGATGCGGTCACCACCATGGCCGAGGACACACGAGACGCTGCACGTAACATTCCACGGGCGGTGGTTTGGGTGATGGCCACGGCGGGGCTGCTGTTTGCGCTCGTGGCGTACATCATGCAATTGGTTCACCCCGGCGGCGTGTTCGTGGACGCGCAGATCGCTTCCTACCTGACGTCCGTTGAAGTCGGCGGGGGTGGTTTTGCAGATTGGCTCAACCTGGGTTTCATCGTCTCCGGGTTTGCCTCGGGGCTCATCGTGCAGCTCAGCACCAGCCGTTTGCTGTACTTCATGGGGCGGGCGAATGTGCTGCCCAGGCCGCTGTTCGGTACGTTGCACCCGAAAACCCGTACACCGGTTTTCAGCGTGCTGTTTACCAGTGTCATCGGGTTGATCGGCTTGAACACCACGGTTGAAATGGCAACCTCATTCATCAACTTCGGCGCGTTCCTCGGATTCACCGCAGTCAATCTGTGTGTCATCTGTTACTTCTGCCGCAATCGCTCAACCTGCCGACTCGGGCTGGTGGGTTATCTGCTGTTTCCGCTGCTGGGTATGGGCGTAAACCTCTATCTGGTCAGCCAACTGAGCACGACAGCGATCACCATCGGGCTTGGCTGGCTGGCGATTGGCGTGATGTACCTTGTTTGGCTGACACGCGGCTTCCGCCAACCCACACCGGAAGTGAACATGAATGAGCGAGCATAGGGGTTGCACTTGAACAGTTGACGTTACTTCAACGTTGACAGCTATCAAAGGCAACGCAGTGAAGCGGCTAGGGCGTAAAGCCCTAGCACACCGCAGACATCACTTTTTCTTTTTCGCCGGCTTTTCAGCCTTCTCAGCCTTCTCAGCCTTCTCTGATTTCTTGGCCTTTTCGGGCTTGCTGTCAGCTTTTTTTGCAGATTTCTTTGGTTCGGCGTCTTTTTTCTTGTCTTTCTTATCGGAAGATTTCGAAAGAGCCGACGCCGCCGCTGATTTCTTTTCCGGTGATGATTTTTTGTCTTTCAAATCCTTGCTGGCTTTTGAAGACTCACCTTTGCTTTTCTTTTCGTCTTTAGCCACGTTGACCACCTCTGCGAGTATGCCGGTATTGGCAGAATGCCTGCGGAAATCTCCACACGCTGATCGTTAGGCGAGCGCGTCCAAAAGCGGTTCATTTTTTTTGCGTCGAGAGCGTGACTTTGTGGATCAGCGCACCAGGCAAGGCTGTTTGTTATCGAAGCGCCAGCCCGGAATCAAAAACTGCATTGCGACGCTGTCGTCCCGCGCGCCGAGGCCCATGCCCTTGTACAGTTCGTGCGCCTTGGCCACGGCGTCCATGTCGATGTCTACGCCCAAGCCATGCTGGGTCGGAACCTTGACGTAGCCCCCTTCGATCTGCAGCGGCTGCCTGGTCAGGCGTTGGCCGTCCTGCCAGATCCAGTGCGTGTCGATGGCGGTGATTTCTCCGGGTGCGGCGGCCGCCACTTGGGTGAACATCGCCAACGAGATATCGAAGTGGTTATTGGAATGAGAGCCCCAGGTCAGATTCCATTCGTGGCACATCTGAGCAACCCGGACCGAGCCCTGCATCGTCCAGAAGTGCGGGTCGGCCAGCGGGATGTCGACCGATTGCAACTGGATGGCGTGGCCCATTTCGCGCCAATCGGTCGCGATCATGTTGGTGGCGGTTTTCAGCCCCGTTGCACGGCGGAATTCAGCCATCACTTCGCGGCCTGAATAACCGTTTTCCGCACCGCAGGGATCTTCAGCGTAGGCGAGCACGTGATGCTGGTCCCGGCACAAACGGATGGCTTCCTTGAGCGACCAGGCGCCGTTCGGGTCGAGGGTGATACGGGCATCGGGAAAACGCTCAGCCAGCGCCGTGACCGCTTCGATTTCTTCATCGCCGCTCAACACGCCGCCCTTGAGCTTGAAGTCGTTGAAGCCGTATTTCGCTTTCGCTGCTTCGGCCAGGCGCACGACGGCTTCGGCGGTCATGGCCTTCTCGTGACGCACTCGGAACCATTCGTCTTCAGCGTCGGCCTCGTTGCGATAGGCCAGGTCGGTGACGTTGCGGTCACCGATGTAGAACAGGTAGCCGAGCATCTTCACCGCATCGCGCTGCTGGCCTTCGCCCAGCAACGCGGCGACCGGCACCTCGAGGAATTGACCCAGCAGGTCGAGCAGGGCGGCTTCCATGGCCGTCACCGCATGAATAGCGATACGCAGGTCAAAGGTTTGCAGGCCGCGACCGGCGGCGTCTCTCGATGCAAAGGTGCTACGCATCTGGTTGAGGATGCGTTGGTACTGACCAATGGGCTGGCCCATGACCAGGCTACGAGCGTCTTCAAGCGTTTCGCGTATGCGCTCGCCACCCGGCACTTCGCCGACGCCGGTGTTACCGCAGCTGTCTTTGATAATCACGATGTTGCGGGTGAAAAACGGGCCGTGGGCGCCGCTCAGGTTCAACAGCATGCTGTCGTGGCCGGCGACGGGTACGACCTGAAAACTGGTGACGACAGGTGTTCGGGTGGTGTTGGCAGCGTGTTCAGCGTTCATGGCAGGTTCCTGCGGATAAGGTTGTTCAGCAATCAATAGGGTGGGGTGTTATTTGCTGACGGTCGCGCCTGTTGCAAGGGGCGTCGGCGGCGTCAGCAGGGCTGATGGTGTTGGCGAAGTCTTGGCAAAGAACACCAGGATCGCGGCGAGCACCGAGGTGCCGGCCAGGCCATAAAGGCCACCCTGGATCGAACCGGTTGTCTGTTCGAGGAAGCCAAAGGTTGTCGGTGCCGCGAAACCGCCCAGGTTGCCGATCGAGTTGATCAGTGCGATGACGGCGGCGGCGATCCGCGCATCCAGATAGCCTTGGGGAATTGGCCAGAACAACGAAGAGGCGGACTTGAAGCCAATGGCGGCAAAACAGATGGCGACGAAGGCGAAGATCGGCCCGCCGCTGGTGGACATGAACATGCCGGCTGCTGCAATCAACAGCGCAGCCGCGACCCAGGCCTGCTGGAACTTGAATTTGCCCGACAGCGAAGCGAAGGCGTACATGGCGATGATCGAGATCAGCCAGGGAATCGAGTTGAAGAAACCCACCTGCACGTCAGTCAGGTCGCCCATCTTCTTGATGATGCTGGGGAGCCAGAAGGTGGCGGCGTAGATGGTCAACTGAATGCAGAAGTACAAGGCGCAAAACAGCAGGATCTGGCGATCCTTGAGCAGTTTGCCAATGGTTGGTTTGACGGTGGTCAGCGCTTCGCGCTGACGCTGCTCCTGCTCGATGGCGTCCACCAGGGCATCCTGTTCTTCAAGGCTCATCCATTTGGCGTCATGCGGTTTGGAGTCAAGCCAGAACCAGACAAAGAAGCCCAGCGCCACAGAGGCCAGGCCTTCAATAGCGAACATCCATTGCCAGCCGTGAAAACCGAAGCCTTCAATTTGCAACAGGGCACCGGACAGCGGGCCTGAAATCAGCGAAGCAACCGCGGAACCACTGAGGAAAATGGCGATGGCCTTGCCGCGTTCGACGCCTGGCAACCAGCGAGTGAAGTAGTAAATCACGCCGGGAAAGAAGCCCGCTTCAGCGACGCCCAGCAGGAAGCGCAGGATGTAGAAATGGGTTTCGTTCTGGATGAACGCCATCATCGTGGCGACGATGCCCCAGGTGAACATGATCCGGGTCAGCCAGATGCGCGCTCCGACTTTTTGCAGGAGCATGTTGGAAGGCACTTCGAAGAGGGCGTAGCCGATGAAGAACAGGCCAGCACCCAGCCCGTAGGCCGCAGCGCCGATGCCGAGATCATGTTCCATGTGCGTGCGCACGAAACCGATATTGACCCGGTCGATGTAGTTGAGGATGAACATGATGACGAAGAGTGGCAGGACATGCCTCTTCACTTTGCTCACGGCGCGCGCGAGTACCGAGTCACCTTCTGGAACGACAGATGCATTGCTTGAATTGTTCACCATTCAAATCTCCCACTGATTATTTTTATGCGGGTTTGAGCGTGATGCCGATGGCTGTATCGCTTGTTTTCGTTGAGATGCCTGATGCGTCACGTTGATAGACATCATACAAGTTGAATTTTTTCTTCACAATGCGGCGATCTGTTTTTGTTTGCATAATGGAAGCTGATAAAAGTTATTTAAGCTATTTTGGTTCCGTAGTTGCTAGCTATTTCACTTTTTTTTTTGTGAAGGAGATCAGCAGGGTGGCGCATACGGAGAGATCGACAGTTACCGGGCGAGCGATGCTTATGGGATATGTTGTCATACAAGTTGAACGAAATTGCTCGTAGGCTGGGCAGAGCACGCCTACGTTAGCCAGCAACCCCTTGGCAGGTGTTAAGCTCTTGAAAGCTAACTTTTTCGGACTCAAAAAAATGCAAAGTGAAGGTGGGGTTCCGGTCCGCAGACGTTCCGCTAATCTGGCTCAAGGCTTGGTTGAAGCGCTGACACAGCGCATCTTGCTCGGGCAATTACACCCCGGCGAAAAACTGCCTTCGGAAAGCACCATCGTTTCCGAGCATGGCGTGAGCCGCACCGTGGTCAGGGAGGCTATCTCCAAGCTACAGGCTTCCGGGCTCGTGGAAACACGGCACGGCATAGGGACGTTTGTGCTGGAGCAGCAATCGCGGTCAGGACTGCGCCTGCATGTGGACACCGTGGCCAGTGTCAGAAACATGCTTGAGCTGCGTTTGGGGCTGGAGGTACAGGCCGTTGCGCTGGCAGCGGTCCGCCGAACCGACGATCAACTCTCCCGTATGCGTCAGGCCTTGAGCGACTACCAGGCGTCGTTGGCCAATAACGACAGTTGCGTGGAGGAGGACAAGCGCTTTCATCAACTGATTGCCGAGGCTACCGGCAATACCTTTTTCACCGAGATCATGCAGCACTTGGGCAACGCGATGATCCCGCGTACTCAGGTGAAGGTCGACGAGCGCGGTGGCGCTGACTTTTCGCAATTGGGGTACGTGGCGAACCTGGAGCATGAAGCGATATTCAACGCGATCAAGCGCCAGGATCCCGATGCGGCGCGGGCAGCGATGGTGCTGCATTTAACGAACAGCCGGGATCGGTTTTCGGGAAGTTGAAGGGTCGTCGCAGACCAAACGTTGGGCCGATTGCGGCGTGTTGGAAACGCTGCAACTGACCCGTAGCAAACTAAACGGTGTACATGGTGGGCCGGGCACTGATCGGCGTGGTGATTGGCGGGTTCTGGTCGATGTCGGCGGCAATGGCCATGCGCCTGGTCCCGTCCCATAGCGTGCCCAAGCCCTGGCAATTTTCAACGGCGGCAATGCGTTGGCAACGGTCGTGGCCGCACCCCTGGGAAGCTATCTGGGGAGTGTCATCGGTGCGCCCGAAAGCGACTTGAAGCTGACGGTGACAAGAACATCTGGATCGATAAAATCATCCTGACGAACAGCCGACCTTGACCTGACAGTCACAGGCTTCAAAGCGGGTAACTGTCAGATCAAATCCGATCGCTACAACTCAGGGCCGGTGGTAAAAGCCTCTCCCTCGATATGGTAGACCGTCGGTTCGTCCGAAAAATAGGCCTCCAGGCCGTTCATGAACATCTGATGGTCGTCACTCGCTTCGAAGCCGGGCGTGTGATCCTCGAGTGATTGCCATCGCACGATCAGGTTGAATACCTGGGGTGTTTCGATTCCTTGCGCGAGCACGTGGCCGCCGTAACCCTTTGCGCGACTGAGCAAATGAGCAACCTCGGCAAATGCGCGTCTGAACGTTTCAATGTGTGCTTTGTGAACGGGGAGCACAGCGATTTCATAAATCATGGCGATCCTTGAAGTGAGTTAAACGGTTAAAGACACGCGCTGACGACATGAGCCGATGGCTCGATCGCAATCGCGATTTTCCCCTGGAGGCCGTTGTTGGGACTTTCCAGCCGCGCATGGGCCAGGGGGATGTCAGCCAGGGAATAGACGGCGCCAACATGTGGTCGCAGCTGACCCCGCGCTATCAATGCGCTCAACTCATCCAGCTTGCCGCGGTTTTGTCGGGTGAACACGAAGTGATAACTAGCGTTTTTGCCCCAGGCCTGAACGAGGTTTTGAGGCTGTGCAAGGTCCACGATCGTGGCGACACGGCCGAGTTGCGCGAGCACCTCGGGGCTACGCGACAATGTGTTGCCGCCAATGGTGTCGAACACCACATCGACTCCGCGGCCACCCGTTTCCCGTAGAACGGCATCGACGTAATCTTCCTTTTCGTAGTCGACGATCACATCGGCCCCCACGCTTCGGGCGAAGTCTGCGTTTGCTTCGCGCACGGTGGTGAACACCCTTGCGCCCATGGCTTTTGCCAGCTGGATCGCGACATGCCCGACGCCTCCCGCGCCGCCATGGACCAGAATGCTTTCTCCTACTTTAAGCGTCGCTCGCACGACCAGTGCTTCCCACGCGGTCCCGCCGACCAGCGTCAGGCTGGCCGCCTCAAGATGGCTCAGCGAGGGCGGCTTTTTGCCGACGATGCTTTCGGCCGCAACGTGGTACTCGGCATAACTGCCTGGCCCGTCAAATATTTGTGGGGTGTACCAGACTTCATCGCCTGGAGCGAAGGTCGTCACGCCCGGCCCGACGGCTTCGACAACACCGGATACGTCATGCCCGGTAATGGCTGGCAGTTGCACCAGGTCGGCATAATCGCCACGGCGCACCTGGTAATCCAGCGGATTGATGGAGGTGGCGTGGACCCGGACAAGGACTTGTCCGGTGTGCGGTACTGGCTTGGGCACGTCGCGAAGTTCGAACGATTCCGGGCCGCCAAATGATGTGAGTATCAGCGCTTTCATGATGGATCCTCGTTTCGGTAATAAGGGATATCGGGATTTCTCGATATACAGTAGTAAAAAAATTCACGGTTCTTTCCCTACGAACTCAGCCCATGTTCACTCCTCGGTTCGATAAAAAGGGATATCGGGATTTGTCGATGTGTCGCGGTAAAAAATTACAGCTCTTTGCCTATGATCTCGGCAAGCACTCGGATGTTTGCTTCATTGCGCTTGTAGTAGGTCCACTGACCGATGCGCCGGACTTCGACCAGGCCCACTCGTTGCAGCGTCGCCAGATAATCGGACACCGTTGACTGCGACAGTCCGACGCCTTCTTGAATACTGCTGACACAGACGCCCACCGTATGAACGTCACCTTCATCCTGCGGAGGGAAGTTCTTGGCCGGATCCTTCAAACCTTTCAAGATTTCAAGGCGTGTACGGTTTGAGAGGGCTTTAAATATTTCGAGTAATTCCATGAGGCCGAGAATATCGACATTTACCGATATGTCAATGCAAGAATCTACAGCGTCAGATTTCAGCGGAGGAGCCCAGCCCACCATCCCGAAAATTTGATTTCACACTAAAAATCGCTAATATACGATCCATATGCATTTCATATAGTGGGTCCCATGGGTATCGTTAAAATTTCAGAAGACATGCATGAGCACCTTCGAGTCGCCAGTGATGCGCTCAGTCGCTCGATCAACGCTCAGGCCGAGCACTGGATGCGCATCGGCATGCTGGCGGAATTACACCCCAACCTTGATCACAGCGATATCTGCCGACTGCTGATTCGTGCCGAACTGGAAGGTGGTCTGGACCTGGAAAAGCTCTGCGCTCTTGCGGACGACTCGGCCAGCCCGCAACGTCAGGCAGCAGCCGGAGCCAGGAAATGAAGGTGAACGTCCCGATCAAGACCCCGGCGGAAATCGCCAAGTCACGCGCTGCCGGAGCGCTGGCGGCCGAGGTGCTGGCCATGATCGCCCCCCATGTGAAAGCCGGGGTGACCACCGATGAACTGGATCGGCTCTGCCACGACTACATCGTCAACGTGCAGAAAGCCATTCCGGGCAACATCGGCTATCTCGGCTACCCGAAAACCGTGCTGACCTCGGTCAACCAGGTGGTTTGTCATGGTCTGCCTTCGGCCGCCGTGCTGCAGGATGGCGATATCGTGAACATCGACATCGCGGTGAAAAAGGACGGTTGGTATGGCGACACCAGTCGCATGTACTTCGTCGGCGAGCCGAGCCCGGAGGCCAGACGTCTGGTCAAGACCACCTACGAAGCCATGTGCGCCGGTATTCGCGTCGTGCGCCCCGGCGCCACATTGGGCGATATCGGTCATGCCATTCAAACGGTCGCGGAAAGGGACGGCTTCAGCGTTGTGCGCGAGTACTGCGGTCACGGGATCGGCAAGGTCTATCACGATGAACCGCAGATCTTGCATTACGGCTATCCGGGGCAAGGACTGAAGCTGAAGGCCGGCATGATTTTCACCATCGAGCCGATGCTGAATGCGGGCAAGCGCCACGTCAAAACCCTGGCCGACGGCTGGACGGTCGTCACCCGGGACAACTCACTGTCGGCGCAGTGGGAGCACATGGTCGCGGTCACCGAAGACGGTTTTCAGGTGCTGTCGGCCTGGCCTGACACGCTCGATGAATACCCTGCCATCTAACCTTTGCGCAGTTGCGCCGGGCTCACGCCAAGGCGTTGCTTGAAGGCGGTGGCCATGTGCGCCTGGGAGTTGAAGCCGCAGGCGAGCGCGATCTGCGACAGGCTGGCGGTTGAGTCGCGCAGCAGCGCACGGGCCTTGGCCAGGCGTCGGTCGATCAGGTAACTGTGCGGGCTTTTGCCCGTCGCCTGCTTGAACGCACGCATGAAAAATCCTTCGGACAACTCCAGCAATCCCGCCATCGCCTGCACACTCAGCGGACCCTCAAGGCCAGCGTCGATGAACTCATCGAGCAGGTGCAGGCGGCTGGCGGTGATTGAACTTCGGGACGATGCCGACAAGGCTTGGTGATCCTGCGCGCGTTCGGTCAACGCGAGTGCCCACGCCTCCCAATCGTCATCCACCGAGCCACGCAACAGCGCACTGCGCATTCGCAGCGCAAGGAGGCTGGCCTGTGGATCGATGCGATTGTTGAAGGCCCGGTCGCCGATCAGTTCCATGCCCTGCGTGTGCACGACTCGCAGGTATTCGCCGCCGCTGGACGACTCGGACAACACATCACAACCCACCGGGACGAACGCCAGGCTGTTAGGCGTCGCCACGAACGGCTGCACCCGGTCGCTGCCGATGGCATGCACACCTCGCTGGCTGTCGAAGGCAAAGCCGATCGCCGGATGGCTCGCGACATAGCGGGTCGCGTAGGCCGAACCGGGCAACAACTCGATCGCCCACGGGCCGGCTTCGACGCGGCGGACCGGTTCGGCTTTAAGCGGTGGCTGCGGGCGATTTCGATGGCTCATGAGCACCATAGTAAGGGGGAGGCGGGGCAAAAGTCAGGTCAGTTTTTTGAAAGCCAACGGGTGGCGCTTCTGCCTAGACTGGGAAAAAACCTCAAGGAGACGGCTCATGTACACCCTGACACGCGACGATATCGAACAAGCGGCTCGCCAGGTTTACCAGGTCATGCCCGCCACCGCTCAGTACGCCTGGCCGTTGCTGGCTGAGCGGTTGGGCTGCACGGTGTGGGTCAAACATGAAAACCACACCCCGACCGGTGCGTTCAAAGTGCGCGGTGGCATTACCTTCATGCACTGGCTCAAACGCGAACACCCTGGCGTGAAAGGCATTGTCACCGCCACCCGCGGCAACCATGGCCAGAGCCTGGCCCTGGCGGCCAGCGCACTGGGCTTGCGCGCATTGATCGTCGTCCCGGAAGGCAATTCGGTAGAAAAGAACAACGCCATGCGCGGCTTCGGCGGCGAAGTGGTCGAGTATGGCCGCGACTTCGATGAAGCCCGTGAACAGGCCGCGCGCCTGGCGCAAGCGCAGGACCTCTACCTGGTGCCACCGTTCCACACCGAGCTGGTCAAAGGCGTATCCACCTATGCGCTGGAGCTGTTCACCGCGGCGCCGGACCTCGATACCGTCTACGTGCCGATCGGCTGCGGCTCGGGGATTTGCGCGGTCATCGCTGCCCGCGATGCGCTGGGCCTGAAGACGCAGGTGGTGGGCGTGGTCTCCACGGAGGCTGCGGCGGCCAAGTTATCGTTTGAAACCGGCAACCTCTGCGAAACCCCTTCGGCGAATACCTTTGCCGACGGCCTCGCGGTGCGCAAACCGATTCCCGAAGCCTTCGCCATCTACGCAGCGGGTGCGGCGCGCATCGTGGCGGTCAACGATGGCCAGATTGCCGAGGCCATGCGTGTGTATTACACCGATACCCATAACCTGGCTGAGGGGGCAGGGGCGGCGGCATTGGCGGCGCTTATTCAGGAGCGTGGCGTGATGGAGGGGAAAAAGGTCGGGGTGATTCTGTCGGGGGGGAATGTTGATCGGGCGGTGTATGTGAGGGTGATTGGGTGATCAGGGCAGTGTCAGCGATCAGTCGCAGCGCGCCGGTCCAGATCCGCCAGGCCTGAATCAAAGCGTCGTCGTCTGCCCGTTACGATCAAGTTCAAACACCTTGTTGGTTTGCAGCGTCTAACATTGGTCCCATGGTGGCGTGCCAGGCGTTCGCGCAATTCGCCCTGGTGCCACACCTCGGTGGTATGGCGAATGCCATCGAGGCTCTCGGTTTCGACAATCACGTGGGGCGTCAGTGCGAATTGCGCGTACGCCGTGGCACCGCCTGGTTGCTTGAGCACCTCGATGATTCAAACCCGATCGATAACGCCGCGCGGGCGTGTGGTCTGTCTCGAGCGCACTTCTTTGCGCTGTTCAAGAAAGATACCGGCATGACCCCGACACTGCTGCTGAACGATGCGCGCATGCGCCGGGCTTTTGCCTGGCTGGAGCGTGAACGCAGTGGAACCTTGGGCCTGTTGTCGGAGAATCTCGGGTTCTCTGAGCAAGGTCATTTCACCCGGTTTTTCCGTCAGCATATTGGCGCTTCACCCAGCCAGTATCGGCGGGTAGTGGATAGTTATGCGGCGGTCTGAACCCAGGGGAAGGCGGGAGTACCTGCAATGCTCCCGCCGATGAAGTCAGTCCTTCAAAACGACTGACCTGCGTCGAGTTTGGCGAGCAGTTTTTGTCCCCGATCCCACAGCGCTTGCTGCTTGGGTTCAGTCATCCGGTCGAGGTTTTTGTAGACTATGCCCATGCGCTGGTTGCTACGCAGCAGGTCGCGGTGACGCATCAGGAAATGCCAGTAGAGGGCGTTGAAAGGGCAGGCGTCGTCCGTCGTGCTTTCACTGACTTTGTACGCACAGTTGCGGCAGTAGTCAGACATGCGCTTGATGTATTGGCCACTGGCGCAGTAAGGCTTGGAGCCGAGGTAACCGCCATCGGCGTGCATGACCATGCCCAATGTATTGGGGAGTTCGACCCAGTCGAAGGCGTCCATGTAGATCGCCAGGTACCACTCGCAAATCTGATTCGGGGCGATGCCGGCCAGCAGCGCAAAGTTGCCGGTGACCATCAGCCGCTGGATGTGGTGGGCATAGGCGTGTTTCAGACTTTGGCCGATCGCCTGACCCATGCAGTTCATCTTTGTCTCGCCCGTCCAATAGAATTCTGGAAGCGGCCTGCTGTTGCCAAACAGGTTACCGCTGGCGTAGTCGGGCATTTTCAGCCAGTAGACGCCCCGAACGTATTCACGCCAGCCGATGAGTTGGCGGATAAAGCCTTCGGCGGCGTTCAGTGGAATCCGGTGCGCCCAATACGCCGCCTCGACGTCGCTGCACAGCTGACGCAGATCCAGCAGGCCAATGTTCAGTGCAGCGCTGATCCGCGCATGAAACAGGAAGGGTTCATCACTGGCCATCGCGTCCTGGTAGTCGCCGAACGCTGCCAAGCCCCAGTCGAGGAAGTAGTCCCATAAAGCCTGGGCCTCGGCGTGGGTGACCGGATAATCGAACGTGTCGAGGGCGCCATAGTGGGCGGAGAAGTTTTTTGCGACCAGCGCCAGCACGTTCCGGGTGATCGCATCGGCCGGAAAGCGCAGGGGCGAGGGCGCTCTTACGCCTTTGGGCAATGCCTTGCGGTTTTCGACATCAAAGTTCCAGGCGCCGCCGACCGGACTGCCGTCGCCGTTGAGCAACAGACCACTCTTGCGCCGCATCTCACGGTAGAAAAACTCCATGCGCAGCTGCTTTTTGCCTTCGGCCCAAGAGGCGAATTCGAGTCGGCTGCAGAGAAAACGGCCATCGGCATGCCACTCGATCGCCAAGCCACTGTCTTTCAGCGACTGCTCCAGGCGCCAGTCACCGCATTCTGTCAGGTGCAACTCATCCGCTTGCAACAGCGACTGCCAGCGGCGTAACTCGCCCGGCACCGAGCCACTGTTTTGTGGGTCATCGAGCGTGACGTATTGCACGCGGATGCCACGCTGCTGCAACGCCTCGGCAAAATGGCGCATGGCACTGAAGATCAATGCGATTTTTTGCGGATGATGGGGCACATGGCTGGCTTCCTCCATCACCTCCACCAGCAAAACCGTATCGCGCTGCTGATCCAGCCCCTTCAATGAGGCCAGGTCAAATGACAACTGGTCGCCCAAGACCAGGCAGAGTCGGTGAGTCTTGTTCATTGGAATTCCTCGCCGCCAGGCTGCGATTCATGTGCGGGCAATGGGCGTCAACGGACAACGCTTTTTATTGTACGTCATGGTAGTTCTTGTATAGGTTTTATCCTTAATGCCGCAAGGCAACGCGAGATCGGGCCCCTGCATTCGCGCCCTCCATGTCCAGAGTGTGCGGCCCGTCGCCCCCTTTGAGCGCTTCATGACGTTCCCGGGCTCTCACGTATGAATGGGCAACGCCAAGCCGAACAGTACAAAAAAACCGCCACAGACTTTATTGAACCGGCGCCCGGTTCGCGCTAGCCAGGGCCTGACCTGGTGCGCAGCGCTCGCCACCAGATACTCGACGACGAACTCTACGACCGCATAGGTCAGCGCGATGGCCGCTGTCTGCGCGATGATGCTTCTGTGCGGATCCAGGAAGGGGGGAATGAACGCGGTGAATAGCAGCAGTGCCTTGGGGTTTGAAATGGCGGAGACCAGCCCTTGGCGGAACAGCGACCAGGGCCGAAAGCGTGTAGGGCCGGTCATCTCGAGACTGACGGGCGGCGAGCGCCACAGCCCGAAACCCAGCCAGATCAGGTAGAGCCCGCCGCCCACCTTCAACACTGTGAACCCGGTGGCCGAGGCTTGGATCAGTGCGCCCAACCCCAAGGCGCAAAACGACAGCACGATAGCAAAGCCGAGTACGCCGCCGGTGATAGTGAACAGCGTTTTCCGACGCCCATGGATGGCGCCATGGGTCAGCACCAACAACGCATTGGGACCGGGCACCACCGCTATGCCACAACAGGTCATCAGATAGAGCAACCAGGTCTCAAACGGCATGATCAGTCCAGTATTTTGTTGAGTCAGGCCAGCATCTTGCGAGGTGAACGGCTACCATGAAAAGCGCATAATTCTTGTGTTAGCCATTCGATTAACGAATAGAGGAACAGCGATGCCTGCCAGTGATTTGCAGATCGATTGGCTCAAGTGCTTCGTGGCCGTGGTGGATGCCGGGTCGCTATCCGGTGCGGCGCACGAGGTCAACCGATCGCAGTCTGCCGTCAGCATGCAGATGAAGAAACTGGAGACTGCCTTGGGCCGGCAGTTGTTGAATCGCGGCCCGAGGCACCTACAACTGACCGCGGACGGCCAGACGCTGCTGAGTTACGCCCGTCGCATGCTCGCATTGCACGCCGAGACCCAGGCCGCGTTTCACGGTGAAGAGTTGAGCGGACGCATTCGCCTTGGCGTGGCGGAGGACTACGCGGCCCGTTATCTCACGCCGCTCCTGAAGCGTTTTTCGCCGCGCTACGCAGGTGTGGAAATAGAATTGACCTGTGAACAGTCGACTGCGCTTATCCCGCGTGTGCGAAGTGGCGATCTTGATCTTGCGCTGGTGTCCAGGGACTCGCCTCAAAGCGGCACCTATCTGTTCAAGGAGCCGATGGTCTGGGTCGGCTCACCGCAGTTCGAACTCTGGCGGCGAGACCCGGTGCCTATCGCCGTTTACGAAAGTGCGAGCCTGGCTCGGCTTAATGCGGTCGACTCACTGACCAAGCAAGGGCGTCAATTCAAGGTGGTGTACAACAGCTCCAGCCTTGCTGGCCAGATCGCCGCGGTTGAGGGTGGGCTCGCGATTGCCGTGATTACGCAGTGCTGCGTGCCTCCATCGCTTCAGGTGTTGAGTAGCGAGCACGGCTTGGGAAACATCGAACCTATGGACGTTTCGATTCTGCGTAGCCGAGCCTCTCGGGGATCTAAAGCGGTCAACAGCCTTCATGCGTTTATCATCAGTGCGCTAAGACTGCAGGCTTAGCAAAGCGCAGTCCGGTGACATCCTGTCGTTTCCCGAGAGGCGCGATTGGGTCAAACGCTGTCGATGCCCCTGGCGGCAGACGCGGGAACCCGTGCAGGGGCCGTTTCGCGCAAACAGGTGGCGACCAGCAACCCGACCAGGACCGCGCCGAGTGCCAGGTACATCGTGTTTTCGATGCCGTGATGTTGGGCGATATAACCCGCAATGGCCGGCGCTACGCCACCACCAAAAATCTCCCCGATGCCTACCACGAGACCGGTGGCGGTGGAGGTCAGGGCCGCTGGAACGGATTCGCTGGTGAGTGGCCCGACGGTCATGCAGATCATGCTGAAATTGAAAAAGATCGTCAGGAACAGCAGCGCGAACAGTTTCAGCGGTTCGGCACCGGTGCCCATCAGTAGCCATAGAAAGACTCCGGTGGCCACGAACGAGATGAGCACCACCGGTTTGCGGCCGATACGGTCCGACACCGCCGGCATGATCAACTGCCCGAGAAAACCACCAAGGCCGATCGCCGACATCACAAAGCCCATCTGCTGGACCTGCAGGTGCAAATAGTCCATCAGGTAGTTGGGCATCATCACGCTGATGACGAACAGGCACGTGAGCATGCAAAACATGCCGACGATGTTCAGCCACACGTTGCGAAAGCGCAGGGCATCCAGCCAGCCCGGATGTGCGGCGCTGGTGCGGCTTTCGACTTTTTTCGGTGCTACGGCGCGGGTTTCCCGCAGGTGGCGGTACATGGCCAGGGCCAGCAGGAAGCCTGGCAACGACACAATCACGAATACCCAGCGCCAGGACGGCACCACCAGCAGCAACTGCGTGGCGAGAATCGGCGCGAGACCCAAACCCAGAATCGGGAAAAACGCCTGCTGGATGCCGATGTTCATGCCGCGTCGGGCAGGGTGGGAAGACTCCGCCGTGGCCGCCAGTGCCGTCGGCGTGAAGGCGCCTTCGGAGATGCCCATGATCGCGCGAATCAGCATCAGGCCGCCAATGCCGGTTGCCAGTCCGGAAAGCCCGGCGAGCAACGAAAACACCAGCACGGCCGGGATCAGGACTTTGCGCCGTCCGATTCGATCGGACAGCCGTCCCATGAAAATCGAAGAAATGCCCCAGGCCAGGCCCAGGACGGCGGTCACGTTGCCGAGGTCCTGATAGTCCAGGCCGAGGTCTTTCATCATCACCGGAAACAGCGGCAGGATGATGAAACGATCCAGGCCCACCAGGCCGAAGCCCAGGGCCAGCATGGCCACCGCTTTAATCTCGTAGCGAACATCCCACGCGTGCTTTTTGTTGTTCATGGTTGTTACTCGGATGGAGTTGAAAAAGGCAGCACCGGCTGCCGGGGGCTTAGAAATAGATCAGCGCTTCCACCAGGCCGGTCAGTTGCGTGCGATCACGCCCATTGCCGAAAGGGTGATCGTCGGCGTTGCCATCGAACACGTCGTAACGCACTTCGGGGCGCAGCGAGATGTACTTGTTCAGGTCATAACGCAGGCCGGCGGTAACGGCGTTGAAGTTGCCGCGGGCGGTGGAGGCGGGCAGCAGGATGAAACCGTCAGGGTCGGCAAAATGCTCGGCGCGTACCGAGTACGACAGGTCCGGTCGTTGCTGATACGTGAGCACGGCGTTGGCGCCCCACCAATGCGCGCCATCGAAACCGGGACCGTTGATGATGTCGACGGTACTGGCTTTGCCGTCGCCGCCCTGATGGCCGTAGACCACTTCGGCGCCCATCGACCAATTCGAATCGAAGCGGTGCCAGCCGTTGAGCGAGTGCTGCTGTTTGAATTGGCCGTCTGCTGCAACCAGTCGCGACGTCGGCGCCTGCACATCGCTGAAACTGTCGTTCTGCTCATCGCCGAGGATGAATTCATAATCGATCCAGGTCTGCATATCGGCGGTGCGCCAGCGCACGGCGCCCATCAATGACTTGGTGTCGTTGTTGTCCTGCAGGTTGTTCCAGCCCTGGACGACACCCAGTTCGGCACCGAGGATCGACGACTCGCCGTTGTACAGACGCGTGCCGAGCAAGACCCCGGCGACCGTGCCGGGCTCGCTGACGAAAGCGTAGGTCTTGCTGGCGAACGGGTTGCGTGCGGCACGGATGTTCGGCGGAATTTCGTAGCCGAGCGCCGGACCGAAGACGCCGGCCATCGCCGTGATGCCGGGGCCGTAGGGCAGATAGGCGGTTGCTGCGATGTTGGGAATGGCGAGGAACTTCTGTTTGTCACGCTGGGCCTTCGCCAGGTTGTCGTCTCCCGGTGAGTTGACATCCCAATGCATATCCCAGCCTTGCGTACGGGCGAACTGCGCATTGCGGCCGTAGTTCATCTCGAAGGTGAAACCGAAGGACGCTTCGGTCGGCGCGGGGCCGGGCAGGGGAGTAATGCGCGGGATCATGTTGCCCTTGAGCGCCTTGTCGACGAACAGGTGCAAGCCGCCCCATTCAAGGCCTTCATCGGCGAAGCCCACCAGCGGCAGATTGCTCAAGCCATCCTGACGTTCGTCGTGGGTCGAGCGGTTGTTGCGCGAGTAGCCGACGTCAAACAGCCCGGAGACCGTGATCCCGTAGTCTTTTTCCAGGGTGTCGCCGAACAGGCTGCGAAACAGCGTGCCTTCGCCGGTATCAGGGGTTTCTGCAGCGTGAGCGTTGAGCGTTGCGAAGGCGGCCAGAACCGCACCAAGCGTTTTCACTTTGATGGTGTGCATAGTCTGTCTCTTGTTTTTATTGTCAGAGTTCTAAAGGGGAGGGGCGTCCGTGCCCCGGCAGATCGGTGTCAGGCGTGAAAGGCCTCCGTGTCGTGATCGACAGCGTTGTGGCGGGTGTTCTGTTGCAACTGCTGGCGCAGTGAGTCGAGCAGTTTCGGCAGTGCCGACAGCTCGGCCACGCCGCCGTAGCAGTAGTAGTCCGGGCGCACGACCAGGGCCTTGAGCCCGGCCTCGGCCATGAACTGCAAGTACTTGCCGGACACGTCGCGATAGATGCCCTTGGCACTGTCGGCAACGGTGGCCAGCCGCACGACCTTGAGGTCGTACTCGCTGATGAAGGTCAGCAGTTGCGTATCGAGCTGGGCCAGCGGGTCTTCATCGCCGCTGACGAGCAAATGGAAGCCACGGCCGATGACATCGTCGTAGCGCCCGACCTTGCCGCCGATTTCAATCGAGCCGTGAACCCCGAGAATGCCGCGCAATTGACCTTCCTCTTGCAAAAGTCCATCGGTCAGACCGGGGAACGGTGGAAGCGGCGCCACGTTGCCGCTCAGATACGCCGCGTCACGTTCGGCGGCTTTCACCGGGTCCGATACGCAGACCACTTTGCCCATGGCCATGGACGCTTCGATCACCGCACGGATCTGCGGTTTGCGCTCCAGTGTGTAGCTGTCCAGCAGGCTGTCGTCGGCCAGGCCGCGCAGCAGCAAGTCGAGACGCCATGACAGATTCCATGCATCGCGGATTCCCGAGCACATACCCTGGCCCATGAACGGTGGCATGACGTGGGCGGCGTCGCCGGCCAGCAGCACCCGGCCGCTGTGCCAGTTCGATGCGATGCGTGAACGGAACTGATAGACCGCATGGCGCACGAGATCGGCGGTGTCCGGCGTGACCCAACGCGAGAGCAGCGACCAGACTTTGTGGGTGTCTTGCAGTTCTTCGAGGGTCTCGTGCGGCAGGCGCATGAACTCCCAGCGACGATAACCAGGACCGCCGGGCACCATGGTGGTCGGGCGCTCGGGATTGCACCATTGGCCGATGTCCGGCACGTCCAGTTGCACCCCCGGTTTTGGCTGCAGGTCGACCACAAGCCAGTCTTCCTGGAAGCCCAGGTCTTGCCATTCAATGCCGAGCGACTGGCGCACGAAGCTGTTGGCGCCGTCGGCACCGATCACGTAACGAGCGCGGACGCTTTGCTGCTCTTCGCCGAGCGAGAATTTGCCGTCCTGGCGAATCACCCGATTGAGCACCATGTCGCAGCCTTTGGCGTCTTGCTTGAGCGCAGTGGCTTCCCAGCCCTGATGAACCTGCACGGTGCCGATGCTCTTGGCCTTGCGGTCCAGTGCGGCTTCCAGCGATGGCTGGTTGAACAGGTAGCCGAATGGCCCGTCGCTGATGGACTCGGCTGACCAGTCGATTTCCACCAACACTTTCCAGTCAGCGTTGAACCACTGATACCGAGCCGACGGCTGGGATATGTTTGCCAGCTCTTCGCCGAGCCCCATGGAAAGAAAAATGCGGCGGATTTCATGATCGTAAAACACTGCGCGCGGCAGGGGATAAAGCGCGGGCCAGCGCTCGAATACGGCGACCGAATAACCCATCTGACCCAACAGAATGGCCAGGGTCTGGCCGACAGGGCCGTAACCGGCGATGGCGACATCGACTGTAGTGTGCTGATTCATGACTGTGCCTCGTGTACTGCGCAATGATTTCCGGACATGGCCGGGCCCGTCGCGCGTTTCAGTGGAATCGCGCGATGCAGGAAGTCAGGTTGGTTAGCGGTGACTCAGGCCGGTGCCGGAGTATCGGCTTCAGTATTGAAAACGAAGTTGTCCGGCACGTCCGGCCCCCAGAGGTACAGGGAGTTTTCCGGCGGGAAATCGCCGGCGGGCCATTCGACGCCTGGGTCGATGTAGTCGATGTCTGCCGAGTATTCGCAGAACGAGCCCCACGGGTCCTGCACATAATGGAAGTAGTTCGAGCCCAGGCAATGACGACCGGTGCCCCAGCCTTTTGCGTGACCGGCAGCGGCCATCTGTGCGGCGCCGGCGCCAACTTCATTGATGTTGCCTACTTCCCACGCCGCGTGGTGCCAGCCTTTGGCGCTGCTTTTGGCGAAGGCCACCAGGTGATGATCACAGCCGTGCGGCGCGTGAGTGAAAGCAATGATGTCCAGCGACTTGTCGGAAAGCTTCAGGCCCAGCGCTTGGTCGTAGAAGTGCAGGGCACCGATGACGTCCGGGGTAAACAGCAGGACATGGGACAGACGGCGCGGGCGAATCCGGGCCTGGTCATCGCGGGTGGTTGCGCCACGATTATTGGCGGGTGTGCTGCTGCCGAGGTGGGCGGCCTTCTGGTCGGGCATGGTTTTTTCGCCGACCTTGACCTGCAACAGATTGCCATCCGGGTCGCGGAACCAGATGCCGGCGCCGGGATGATCTTCAAAACGCCCACCCGCCGTTTCGATCTGCTGGCACAGCGCGGTGAAATCCTGTTCGTAGCAGTTGAAGCTCAGGTACGCCATGGATTTTGCGGCGGCGGGGAGGATTTTAGCCCACACGTGCCCGTCGGCGGCCCGCAACAGGAGTTGATCCACTTGACGCTCCACATCGAGGCCGAAGCTTTCAAAAAATTGGCAGGCTTCGTCGAGCGACGGAACGTTCAGCGCGTAGTGATCGATTGAATGCACACCATGGGACACGCTCATGATTGCCTCCATTTTTAATTATTGTAGTTGTTGCGCGCAGGGCTCCAGGATGGCCCTGCGCGAGATAGCAAGGGTTGCTGTCAGGCTTCGTCGACCACCGGGTTGACCAGTTTGCCGATGCCCTCGATGGACACTTCTACGACATCGCCAGCCTTGAGGTACACCTTTGGATTCATGCCAAAACCAACGCCGGCCGGGGTTCCGCTGACAATCACGTCGCCCGCTTCCAGTGTCACCGCTTCACTGAGCGTCGAGATGATGGTGGCTACGTCGAACAGCATGTCGTTGGTGTTGGCCGATTGTACAACCTTGCCGTTGACCCGGGTCTCTAGCAGCAAGCCCTTGCCGCCTGCCGGTAATTCGTCGGCGGTCACCAGGATCGGGCCGAACGCGCCGGTGTCATCGAAGTTTTTACCCACGGTCCACTGCGGCGAGATGAACTGGTAGTCACGCACCGAGCCTTCATTGAACAACGCGTAACCGGCGACATGACTGAGCGCATCTTCCTTGCGAATGTGACGACCGCCGCTTTTGAGCACTACGGCCATCTCGCCTTCGTAATCGAGCGTGTCGGAAACGCGTGGACGAACCAGCGGTTTGTTGTGAGCCGTCAGGCTGGAGTTCCAGCGCGGGAACAGGGTCGGGTAAGTGGGTTGGGCGTAAGGGGATTCTTTGGTGTGGTCGGCATAGTTAAGACCCACGCAAACGATTTTGGTCGGTCTCGCCATCAATGGCAGATAAGCGTCTTCAGCGATCTCGACCAGCGCGCCGTTGGCTTCAGCACCGTGAGTGGTCAGGTCGACGCCGCGGGCCAGGAGTGACTCGAGCGATTCGGCCCCCAGTACACGCACACCTTCGGTGGTGACGACACCCAGGACAGGTTGACCTTGATTGAGGAATCGGACGTAGCGCATGACGGTTTCTCTTGTTGGATTGAAAAGGCCGGGAGGAATGGCAGCCGACCGCGTAGTCATAAAGCTAGAACCAAAAAAATATACCGTCAACAAAAAATATATATTTTCATCAATGTGAGAAATTTTATGGGTTGTGTATGATTCGTGCTGACACAACGTAAAGGAGTCGACCGTGAATTCCCCCCTGATCAACTGGCAAACTCCGGCACCCGCTGAAAAGCGCACCATGGCCTCGCAACTCGAAGCCAGGATTCGTCAGGACATCATCAATGGCCAGTTGGCCCCCGGCAGCCGTCTACGCCTCAAGGAATTAGCCGACGCGTACGAAGTCGGAGTGATTCCGTTACGTGAAGCCTTGTCGCGCCTGGCGAGCAGCGGCTTCGTTTCGGCGGCGGACCAGAAGGGTTTCAGTGTTGGCCGAATTTCAGCAGCGGAAATCGCCGACATCACCGCTGTGCGTTTGCATGTCGAGTGCAAAGCGCTGGCGGATTCGATACGTCAGGGTGACGTGGAATGGGAGAGTCGCGTGCTGGCGGCTCATCACCGGCTTGATCGCCTGGCCATCGTCGAAGGCCCGGAGCGCCTGCTCAAGCCGGAATGGGAAAATGCCCATGAACTGTTCCATCAGGCGCTGATTTCCAGCTGTAATTCGCCCACATTGCTGCGCTTGTGTACGTCTCTGCGGGACCAGACGGCGCGTTATCGTTTCCTGTCGATGCACTATGCCGACAGCACTGAACGTGACGTGCCCAACGAACATCGCCAGTTGACGGACGCTGCGCTGGCCAAAGACATCGATAAGGCTTGCGAGTTGCTGTCCGGGCACTATCAGACCACGACTGACTCGGTGTTGAAGCACGCGCTGCTGGGATAACGGTGTCGTCCATCGTTCAGTCTGCGTTGCGGCGTCTGTCGGAGCGCGACTGAGCCTGTATCGCGAGAGATGGTCTGCAGGGTGGCGGACGCTTTGACGGCGACCTGCCGTTCGTCGACCGCGCATTGAAAACAGGTCAAAACGACATCGCTGTCGCTTTGTTTACCGAAGATGCTGAAAAGCCGATCGCCCCAACTTCGACACGCATCCCACCGATCTCGATGACAGTGTCGCCATAAAAATGTAGGCCTTCTCCCCGCGGATTTTTGACTTAAACGTTGACGATCAACTCATCGCGGCTGCCCGCTGTTTTTCGATCATCGCACTCCGCCCATCCTTTCTCTTGCCATTTATCTCAACTGCTGTTGATATAAATTGCTTGTGGACGTAGGCTCGTGAAAAAGGCGAATCCGTCGCGTCATCGACCCACAGCTCCAAGCGCGCGTGCAATTACAATAATAAGGACACAAGAGATGAAACGTTGGTCAGTACTTGTTGGATGTTTTCTCGGTATGAGCATCGCGTCGCCGGCCATTCTGCTGATTCCGTTGGGCCTGTTCATGAAGGCGGTGACAGCCGAGTTCGCTTGGTCGCGTACCGATTTTGCGATCATCATTTCCGTCGCGTCCATCTGCAACGCGCTGGTGATGCCACTGGCTGGCATCCTCGTTGACCGCTTTGGCGCGCGCCGTGTCGCGCTGGTCGGCACGGTGCTCGGATGCGGCAGCTACATGTGCCTGTCGCTCATTCACTCATTTCCCGCGTTTGTTGCGATCACGGCGCTGAGTGTGGCGTTCGGCAATCTGGCGAGTTACCCGGCCTTCCTGTTTTTGACCCAGCGCTGGTTCGATAAACATTTGGGACTGGCCTTTGCGATTACTTCGTCGGGCCTTGCGGTCGGTACCGGCGCGTTCTCCTATCTGATTTCGCAAAACATCGCATTGAACGGCTGGCGCGAGGCGTTTTTGGTGGCCGGGGTAACGGCTCTGGCGATTGGTCTGGTCAATCTCGCGCTGTTTGTGCGTGACAACAACGGGCCGATTCCGGAAGCCGAGCGCCGCACGGAAAAAAGCCAGCTTGAGGTGGTCGGTTTGACCTTGCGGGAGGCCGTGGCAACCCGTGATTTCTGGCTGTATTCGCTGGCGTTTGTACTGGTGCTGTTTGGCGTGGTGGGTGCCAGCGTTCATCTGCCGGCGATGCTCTCGGATTGGGGCGCGTCCGCCAATCAAATTGCCGGCATCGTTGCGGCGGGTTCTGCCGGGTCGCTGTTCGGGCGACTGTTCGGCGGCGCGTTGCTCGATCATCTGCACACCCGCACCGTGGCCGGAATTTTCCTCACCTGTCAGCTGGTTGGCTTTCTGATGCTGCTCGACGGGCTCAACTGGGCGCTGGCGGCGAGCTTCCTGATTGGCGCGACCCAGGGCGCCGAGATCGACATTCTCGGTTATCTGATTTCCCGCCGATTTGGCAAATTGGCGTATGCGCGGATCTTTGGCAGTGCCTTTTCGGTGACCCTGCTGGGCGCCATTATCGGCCCGTTCGTGCTGGGGATGGTGTTCGATAAAAGCGGCTCGTACCGCACAGGGTTGATGCTGTTTCCGATACTCCCGGTCGCGGCGTTTGGTTTGTTATGCCTGTCTGCCAAGTCGCCGAATCAGCCACAGCGTGTGATCGCACCTGAAGCCACCTAGCAAAACCGAACAATACGGCCACCGTGCGTGCCTGCGCCGGGGCCGGCTATAACGTTAATGACCACCAAAAATAAAAATAAAAGGAAACTGTATGCGGCCCCATCCCAACGGGACGAACCGAATCCGTAAGCACGCGCCTGAATTTATCCGCGTGACGCTGGCGGCAGTTTTGGCCATCTGGGCGGCTCACTCGCTGAATGCTCGTGCTGAAACAACGCCAACGCCGCAAAACATCGTTGGCCAGGTTGCCCCGGAATTGAAGCAGTCGGCACAAGGGCTTGATCAGGCGGCTACGAAAAAGGCCCTGCCCGACAGCCAGCTGCTGGGTCATATCATCGAACGTAAAAAACAGTTTGCGAAGATCGATGCACTGGTTGAGCACGGCCAACTGACTGAACTGCCGCCACCGTCGGAAAGTATCCTGGGTGACACGGGTGGTTTTCGCAGTGATCTGGCTGATCACGGGATCGGTTTCAACATGCTGAACATGACCACCTTTGCCAATAACTACCTCGATCACGACCGCCACAAACCGCAAGCCTATAGCGGTGAGCGCCCGACATACTCGTCAAATCTGCTGCTCGGATTTACCTACGATCTGGGGCGGGTCGGTCTCGACAATGGGCAGTTCATCTTCGGGGTAGGCAGTTACTACTCCAGCTGGGATGAAGTGAACCCGTCATCGAAGTTCAGCTATACGCGCATCGCGTACTACCAGAGCCTGTGGGATAAAACCGTCGAATTCAAAATCGGTGTGCTGCCCAACGACCTGGAGTTCATCGGCCCGTTTACCGGCGGCACCTTGGTGGGCGGTACTCAGGGCCTGCAAGCGGTTATTCCGTTTCAAGTGGGCTTGAGCCACGCGCCAGTATCCAGCCCGGCGGCCAACGTGACGTTGAATTTCGGCAACTTCTATAACAAGTTCGGCGTTCAACGCAGTATCAGCCCCGACGGCATGGGGCCGGAAATTGACCGCCATTTGGGCGAACTCGATCTGCACGTCGATCACGCTGGCGCGCTGTACATCGATGAGCTCGGCTACAAGCGCGCCTCTGCGCCAGGCACCCCATATGCATGGTTGCGTGCCGGGTACATTCACAACACCTCGGAATACACCCAGTTCCTCAGCAACGAGCGCAGTGATGACAACTACGCCGGCTACGTGCTGGGCGACTACCAGTTTTATCAATTCGACAGCGCCATCGCCTCTCGTGGCCTGTACGCCGGTTTTACCTGGATGACCGCGCCTGAAGATCGCAACCTGTTTGACCTTTATTACGGCTTCCGTGTGTTTGCCAAAGGCCCGTTGGACTCGCGTCCTTTCGACATGGTGATGCTGGAATACGGCTACACCAGCTACAGCGATGACGCCAACAAAAAACTCGATACGTTCCATGTGTCCAATGCCGACGACTCGAAATCGACAACGCTCGCTTACAACATGCGCGTTGCCGCCGGCACGTATGTTCGCGCGGGACTGAGCTACGTCGAACACCCGGCGTTCAGTCCGGACGTCAAAGACGCCCTCAACCTGCAAGCCAGTTTCACGCTGTTTTTCTGAACCTCGATGTATCAAGGATCAATAGGGCCCTGGTTTTTATCGGCGACAGACAAGAGAGACTCTCCATGAGTGATACGCAGAAAATCTACACACCTTCCACGCCACTGCCTCCCGCCCGAACCGGCCTGCTGACCGCGTTTGAGCCGCGCATCCGCACCCTGGAAAAGGGCTTTCAGATCGCCCCGCAGTTTCGCCCGATCCCCGTCGACATCGTGTTCGAGAAGGACGTTGCGGTGAAGTTGCGCGATGGCGTGACGATTTACGTCGACGTGTTCCGCCCGGCCGGTAGCGACAAGGTGCCGGTGATCATTGCGTGGAGTCCTTATGGCAAAGGGCAGGGCACTTCCGCGAGTGTAATGGGCGTGTTTGGCCTGGTCGGCTTGAACAACAACGTGGTGTCCGGGCTCGCCAAGTTCGAAGCGCCGGATCCCGCGTACTGGTGCGCCAACGGTTACGCGATCTGCAACCCTGACATTCGCGGCTGCGTTGATTCCGAAGGCAACAGCGTGCTTTGGGATCGTCAGGACGGCCGCGATTGCCACGACCTGATTAACTGGCTCGCGGAGCAGTCATGGTGCAGCGGCAATGTCGGTATGAGCGGCACTTCGTACCTGGCCGTTTCGCAATGGTTTACCGCTGCCGAGCAGCCTGCTGCACTGAAAGCCATTAACCCGTGGGAAGGCGTCAGCGACGTGTACCGCGACCTGGTGTTGCGCGGCGGCATGCCGGACCTCGCCTTCGCCGGTCTGTTGCAGAACGGCAGCTTCTTCGGCAAGAACCAGAAAGAAGACATCCTCGCTGAAGCCGCACGCTACCCGCTGATGAACGAGCTGTGGGAGAACAAAATCCCCGACTTCTCGCGCATCAATGTGCCGGCGTACATCGTCGCCAGCTATTCAAATACCCTGCACACCGCCGGCACCTTCCGCGCCTGGCGGCGAATCGCTTCGCAGGACAAATGGCTGCGTATCCACAACACTCAAGAGTGGCCGGATTACTACGACGAAGCGAACGTCGACGACCTGCGTCGTTTCTTCGACCGTTACCTCAAAGGCCAGGCCAACGACTGGGAATCCACCCCGCGCGTGCGCTATGCCGTGCACGACTTCCAAGGCGGCGATCAGGTCAACGTCGCCGCTGAAGCGTTCCCGCCGCAAGGGGCGGTATCAACCAGGTTCTACCTCGACGGTCGCTCCCGCACGCTGGCCCCCGAAGCACCGGCGGCCGATGTCGCGGTCTCCTATGGCGTCGCCAACAATCCGAATGCGGTCTCGTTCATTACCCGTTTTGATCAGGCGACCGAGCTGGTCGGTTATCCCAAAGCGCACCTTTGGGTCGAAGCCAAAGGCGCCGACGACATGGACTTGTTTGTGCTGGTGCAGAAACTCGATGCCTACGGCACGCCGCTACAGCAGTTCACCACGCCTAACCACAGCGCGATGATTCACGACCTCACCGATCACGGCGCGACCATCCTTCGCTACAAAGGCTCGGACGGCCGCTTGCGTGTCTCGGCGCGGCATCTGGATAAAAAGCTTTCAACTGAGGACGTACCGGCCCACAGCTTTGACCGCGTGGAAAAACTCTCACCGGGCGAGATCGTCGATGTCGAGATCGACCTGTTGCCGCTCGGCATCAAGTTCTACCCCGGCGAACAGCTGCGCTTCGTCATCAGCTCGCGCAACCTGATGGGCACGATGATGCCCGGCATTGCCGAATACACCGGCGCCAACAGCGGCGAACACGTGATTCACACCGGCGGCGAACACGCCTCCTACCTGCAACTCCCCGTCAAACTCAGCTGATCCTGGTATGCGCCGTGCTCCTCAAAGGGCAGGGCGCACTTCACCTGTGGCGTTGAAAACTCTCTATCGATCGCGCCATGGATTCCTTTCAGGAGATAAATCCATTGATCCTTATCACCTCGGCCAACGGTAACCAAGGCAAACGGCTGGTGCCCAAACTACTCGCGTCCGGCCATCAACTACGGGCTTGCGTCAGAACCGAATCCTCCGCCGAGCAACTGCGCAAGCTCGATGTGCAACAGGTTCTGGTTGGCGATCTTGCCGATCCGGCGTTTATTGCCCAGGCCATGAAGGGCGTCAAAAGCGTCTATCACATTGGCCCGACGCTGCATCACGACGAGCGCGTAATAGGTTTCGCCATGATCGATGCAGCCAAAAAAGAAGGCGTCGGCCACTTTGTGTTCAGCTCGGTGCTACACGCCATCGCCAGCGACTTGATCCAGCACCAGATCAAGCGCGACATTGAAGAACACCTGCTGTGCTCCGGACTCGAATACACCATTCTGCAACCCGCCAACTACATGCTGCCTACACGATTGAAAGCCGTGTTCGAGGAAGGCGTGTTCCGCTTGGCATGGTCACTGGACAGACGCCAGTCGATGGTCGACCTGGAAGACTTTACCGACGTGGTTGCGTTGGTGCTGTCTGAGCGCGAGCGTCACGGCGGGGCCACCTACGAGCTGGTCGGCCCCGGACGGTTTACTGCGCACGAAATAGGCGCCGTTGCTTCGCAAGTGGTGGGTCACGAGATCAAGGTCGAACGCTTCGACGTCGAGGTGTTTGTCCGCGAACGTTTCGGCAATCTGGAGCCCGAAGCGCTTCAGCATATGTTGCGGATGAACCTCGCGATAGCCACGCATTACAGCAACCATGACTTTGTCGGTAACGCCAACGTGTTGTCCTTTCTGTTGGGCCGTGCGCCGACCACGTTCGAAGCATTTGTCCGCAGGGAATACGCGAGTTTCAAGGAAGGTCTGAAAACGCTTTCTGATTGAAGCTCACGGCGTATTTCTGTCCCTGAGCCGCGCGTGCAATGCGGCGGCTCACGCGCAAACTCAACCCTATTAGCGTTTCAACTGACGCCCATCTTTATTGGCCATTGGCCGAGCCACATGCCTACGCGATAGGCTCTAAACGTACGAAATGCAGCGCCTCTGAATCCAGAAAAACAACAACAAGAAGCCCTCATATGCTCAGTTTGCCGTGGTGTTCTCTGCCGTTTCCGTTCGGGTTCAGATTGGCCTCGCCAGCGTGCCAAGGTGCGTTCCGGTGATGGGCCGCGCACTCGGCAACCTGTCGGTTGGCAGCAAGCTGTGGCTGGGTTTTGGTTTGGTGTTGTTGTCGACACTGGCCGTAGCAGCGACGGCGTTTTACGCCTTCACCGTGCTCGAAACACGCGCCAGCAGGATGAACGACGTCGCCGCCGTTGAATCGCTGATTTTGCAAGCGCAGGTCGCGGTCAAAGCATTCGGCCTGAACCTGGCCGAGGACGAGGCCCACAAGGTTGCCGGGCTTACCGCCGAGCTGGTTGCGTTGCTGGAAAAGTCCCGGATGGACAGCGGGCGGGGCGCGTCCAGAGAAGCCGTTAACCATTATCTCGCCCAGTTCGAACGTTATGCCCAAGCCCAGCGCGATGCCCGCGAGGCTCGCCTGCGCATGCAGCAACTGGCTCAAGTGGTGGGCGAGCGATTCACGGTGGTGATGCTCGATCAACTCGACGCGGTCAACCTTTTGGCCTCGCGGGCGCAGCCGGCCGACGCGGTGCGCATGCTGCAACTGGAGCAAGCCTCCACGCTGCGCGACAAGCTGGCGAACCTGCGTGACAGCGAACTCTACTTCACGCTGCAAGGCAGTACGGAGGATCGTAACGCCTGGGAAGCGCGGGTGATCGAGTTGCGCTCTTACATGGAAAACCTCGAGCTGCGCCTTGAAGGTTCCGAGCGCGAATCGCTGACTCAGGCCCGTGCAGCGCTGGATGAATACCGCACCGCATTCAACGGTTACGCCGCGAGCCGCGAGCAAACCAGCGATAGCCAGGCGGCGATGAATGTCGCTGCCGGCCAGGTCAGTCAGTTGCTTGGGGAGGTTCGCGCCACACAGGTTCAAGCGTCGCAGACGATGAGCCATCGGGTATCGCGGTTGCTGACGGGGATGGTGTTGTTGGCGCTTGCCCTGGGCGTCGGTGCCAGCCTGTTGATTCGCCACTTGATCCTGCAACCGTTGCGTCAGGCGGTTGAACTGACCCGACGCGTGGCCTCCGGCGATCTCAGTGCGCAGATTGATGCCGCAGGACGCCGTGATGAACTCGGGCAGTTGCTCGGCAGCGTCGGCGTCATGCTGGAAAGCTTACGTGGGCTGATCGGCCGGATTGGCCAAGGCGTCGGGCAATTGAACCACGCCGCCGACAGTCTTGCGCAGGTCACCGAGCGTACGCGCCAAGGCGTCGTCTCGCAGCGTGAAGAAACAGAACTGGCGGCCACCGCGATGCAACAGATGGCCGCGACGGCCCAACACGTCGCGCGCAACGCCAGTCAAACCCTGCACGCGGTCGAGCAGGCCAATGGTCAGGCGCGCAAAGGCGAGGCATTGGTGCATCAGGCTTCCACCAAGATTGGTCATCTGGCGGAGGAAATGAGCGGATGTTCCGAGGCCATGGGCTTGTTGCTCAACGAGAGTGCGGCGATCGGCAAGGTACTCGACGTGATCAGTGCCCTGGCCGGGCAGACCAATCTGCTGGCCCTCAATGCGGCGATTGAAGCGGCGCGTGCCGGTGAGAACGGTCGCGGTTTTGCCGTGGTCGCCGACGAGGTGCGCAACCTGGCGCGGCGCACGCAAACCTCAACGGACGACATCGCCACCATCATTCAACAGTTGCGGCTTGTCGCCGGGCAGGCGGCCAGTCGCTTACAAGGCAGCCACGTGCTGACCGGCGAAAGCGTGGTGCTTGCCGCACAGGCGTCACAAGCGTTGCAGGAAATCGCGGCCGCGGTGTCAACGGTCGAGCAGATGAGTCAGCAGATCGCGGCGGCGGCGGAACAACAGAGCGCCGTGGCCGAACAGGTTGGCGAAAGCCTGCAACGAGTACACGCGGTGTCTGAGCAAAGCACCGCTGCCAGCGGCTTGCTGGACGCCTCGGTGCGCGGCCTGGAACAGATGGGCGGTGCGCTCAACGCGGTCGTTGGCGGTTTTCGCACGGCGTCTTGAAATGAGTTCATTTGCGGTCATGAGGCTGAGTACGGCGGCACGTTCTGTCGGTTCATCTCTAAGCAAACAACAACAAGAGTGGAGGCAGATATGAGTTCGCTAAATGAAAATTCGATCCCTGGGTCGTTGACGTCACTGGATATCGACCGGGATGAAACGCAGGAGTGGCTGGAGTCGCTGGAGGCCGTCGTGCGCGATGGCGGCTCCGAGCGCGGCCAGTTTCTGCTCAAACAGTTAGAGCAACACGCAAGAGCACTTGGCATCACCTCGCATGTGCACCCGTACTCGGCGTATCGGAACACAATTCCGATTGAACGGCAGGGTCCCTACCCAGGGGACCTTGCTGTCGAGGAACGGATCACGTCGATCATTCGCTGGAATGCATTGGCTATGGTGGTGCGCGCGAACCAGGCCTATGGGGATCTGGGTGGGCATATCGCAAGTTATGCTTCCGCCGCGGAAATTTTCGAGGTCGGTTTCAACCATTTCTTCCGTGCCCGCGACGAAAGTCACGGCGGCGATCTGGTGTTTTATCAGCCGCACTCGGCGCCGGGTGTTTACGCCCGGGCGTTCCTCGAGGGCCGGCTATCCGAGGCGCAACTGGCCAACTATCGCCAGGAAGTGGGCGGCAACGGCTTGAGTTCCTACCCACACCCGTGGTTGATGCCGGACTTCTGGCAATTTCCAACCGGGTCGATGGGCATTGGTCCGATCAGTGCGGTTTATCAAGCGCGCTATATGCGCTACCTCGAACACCGCAATCTGGCCGAAACCGCCGACCGTCATGTGTGGGGCGTGTTTGGTGACGGCGAAATGGACGAGCCCGAATCGATCGCCGGGCTCACGCTCGCGGCACGGGAAAAACTCGACAACCTGACCTTTATCGTCAACTGCAACTTGCAGCGTCTGGACGGACCGGTGCGTGGCAACGGTCAGGTTATTCAAGAACTCGAAGCGTTGTTCACCGGCGCCGGCTGGAACGTGGTCAAGGTCATCTGGGGTTCGGACTGGGATCCGCTGTTTGCACGGGACACGAACAATGCCTTGCTGCAACGCTTCGCCCAGACCGTCGATGGTCAATACCAGACGCTTGGCTCCAAGGACGGTGCCTACAATCTGCTGCACTTCTTCCAGCAGGATCCAGAGATCAAAGCGCTGGTCTCGCACATGTCCGATGCCGACATCGACGCCCTGAAGCGCGGCGGTCACGATTTCCGCAAGCTGCATGCAGCGTTTGCCGCAGCCAAGGCGCACAAGGGCCGGCCGACCGTCATCCTTGCCAAAACCAAGAAAGGTTACGGCATGGGCGGCGCCGGTGAATCTCGGATGACCTCGCACCAGGCCAAGAAGCTCGATATCGATGCGCTGAAGGCGTTCCGCGACCGTTTCGCGCTGCCACTCTCGGACGATGACGTCGCGCAACTGCGCTTCTATCGCCCGGCCGAAGACAGCCAGGAAATGCGTTACCTGCGTGAGCGCCGAACTTCGCTGGGCGGCTACATGCCGGCGCGGCAGAAGGGTAAAGAACACATCGCAATCCCCGCGCTCGCTGACTATGCACGTTTCGCGTTCGAGGCTGACGGCAAAGAGATGTCCACCACCATGGCCGTGGTGCGCATGCTCGGCGGTTTGCTTAAAGACAAGGATCTGGGGCCGCGCATCGTCCCGATCGTCGCGGACGAAGCGCGTACTTTTGGTATGGCCAACCTGTTTCGCCAGATCGGTATTTATTCGCCGCTGGGGCAGCTCTACGAACCGGAAGATGCCGGCTCAATGCTGTATTACCGTGAAGCCCGTGATGGCCAGCTGTTGGAGGAGGGCATCACCGAAGCGGGTGCGTTGTCTTCCTGGGTCGCCGCCGCGACGTCCTACAGCGCCCACGGCAAGACGATGCTGCCGTTCTACATCTACTACTCGATGTTCGGGTTTCAGCGCGTCGGCGATCTGATCTGGGCCGCAGCTGACCAACGTGCACGGGGTTTCCTGCTGGGCGCCACCGCCGGGCGAACGACGTTGGGTGGGGAAGGGCTGCAGCATCAGGATGGCAGCAGCCATGTGGTTGCGGCCACCGTGCCCAACTGCCGCGCCTATGACCCGGCCTTCGCGGGTGAGCTTGCGGTGATTGTCGATCATGGCATGCGCCAGATGATGGAGCGTGACGTCGACGAGTTTTACTACATCACCGTGATGAACGAGAACTACGCCCAACCTTCACTGCCATCCGGCGTAGAAGATCAAATCATTCGCGGCATGTACCGCTACGCCGTGACGGATGCACCGGCATCGCGTGGGTCTGTTCGGCTTTTGGGCTCCGGGACGATCCTGCGCGAAGTCATCGCGGCGTCCGAACTGCTGGCCGCCGACTGGCAGGTTTCCAGCGAAGTGTGGAGCGTCACCAGTTTCAGCGAATTGGCTCGTGAAGCGCGGGACGTGGAACGCCGTAATCGTCTGAATCCTGCCGAGCCTGAGCACATTAGTCACCTGTGCGCTTCCCTCGCCGGCGATGCGCCGGTGATTGTCGCCTCCGACTATGTACGCGCCTGGCCGCAGCTCATCGCCAGCTATGTCGATGCGCGCTTCATTGCCTTGGGGACCGACGGTTTTGGCCGCAGCGATACCCGCGCCGCTCTGCGCAGCTTCTTTGAAGTTGATCGTCATCAAGTGGTGCTGGCGGCGCTGGACGGTTTGGTGCGTGACGGTCGTTTGCCGAGCCAGGTGTTGGCCGAGGCGATCGAGCGTTACGGGCTGAAGGGTGATCGCCCGGCGCCGTGGACCTGCTGACCGGTGTTCTCTTCCCATGCGCTCGATGAGCGCTCCCTCCGTTGCGTGAACCCGCAACGGATCTATTTCTGGGCGACGGTAAGTCATGAGTGAAATAAGAGAGATCCATGTCCCTGACATCGGGGATTTCAAAGACCTTCCGGTGATCGAGGTATTGGTCAAACCGGGCGATAAAGTGGCGTTCGATGACCCATTGCTGACGCTGGAATCGGACAAGGCATCGATGGACGTGCCGAGCCCTGGCGCCGGCACCGTTGTGGCGGTGACGATCAAGGAGGGCGATCGGGTTTCCAAGGGCAGTTCGATCCTCACGATGCAGATGGCGATTGATGAAGCGCCTGTTGCGCAACTGCCCGTCAGGCGCCCGGCCGTGGCCGACCCTGTCGTCGACATTCCCCCGCAGCCAACCATCGCCAAAGCGCCTGCGCCAGCGGTGAGTATTTCCGGCCCAAAACCCCACGCCAGCCCTTCGGTACGCAGCTATGCGCGCAAACTGGGTGTGGATGTCAGCCGCGCGATTGCCACCGGCAAGGGTGGGCGACTGCTTCGTGAAGATATCGAGCGCTTCGTCAAAGACGCTCTGCTGCGCCTGGACAGCTCCGCGCCACGTGCCGATCAAATCGGTGGACTCAATCTGCTGTCGTGGCCGGACATCGACTTTGCCAAATTCGGCACGGTCGAGAAGGTCGCGATGTCACGTATCAAAAAGATCTCCGGCGCAAATCTCGCGCGCAACTGGGTGATGATCCCGCACGTCACCAACAACGAAGAAGTCGACATTACCGAGCTGGAAGCGTTTCGCGTGCAGCTCAATCAGGAGGGCGGCAAGGACTCGATCAAGTACACCATGCTCGCGTTTTTGATCAAGGCCGCGGTGGCCACCCTGAAAGCCTTCCCGTCGTTCAACAGTTCGCTGGGCAACGAAGACGGCGAGCCGATCCTGATCCTCAAACAGTACTTCCACATCGGTTTTGCCGCTGACACGCCGAACGGTCTGGTGGTGCCGGTCATTCGCGATGCCGATCAAAAAGGCATTGGCCAGATCGCCACCGAATGCGCCGAGCTCGCGCGTAAAGCCCGGGACGGCAAGTTGGGCCCCGCCGACATGAGCGGTGGAACCTTCACTGTTTCCAGCCTGGGCGGCATTGGCGGCACCGGTTTTACGCCGATTATCAATGCGCCGGAAGTGGCGATCCTCGGCGTCACCCGCGCGCAGATCAGACCGGTGTGGGATGGCAACGCCTTCGCGCCGCGACTGATTCTGCCCATGGCGTTGTCATGGGATCACCGCGTCGTCGACGGCGCGGCGGCAGCACGCTTCCTTCAGCATCTGGCGGCTCTGTTGGCAGATTTCCGTCGAATTACGCTGTGAGGGAACGCCCATGAGTCAGGTGATTGAAGTGAAGCTACCCGGTATCGGCGATGCCGCCGCCATGCCGGTGATTGAAATACTGGTCAAGGTTGGCGATGTGGTGGCAGTCGATGACCCGATCTGCACGCTGGAGTCCGACAAGGCGACGATGGATGTGCCGTCGTCTGCCGCCGGTGTGGTCAAGGAAATACGGGTCAAGGTTGGCGAGAAGGTCGGCGAAGGCGCGGTGTTGTTGACGCTGGAATCGAATGAGTCGGCGATTCGGCCAACGCCAACGCCAACGCCAGCAACGGCTGCAACCGCCAGCAGCGCTGAGCTGCAGTGCGACGTACTGGTGCTCGGCGGCGGCCCCGGCGGTTACTCCGCTGCATTCCGCTCGGCGGATCTGGGCCGGAAAACCATCATCGTCGAGCGCTACGCCTCATTGGGCGGCGTTTGCCTGAACGTCGGTTGCATCCCTTCCAAGGCGCTGCTGCATATCGCTTCGGTCATGGAGGAAGTTCCGCATCTGGCGTCATTGGGTATCGACTTCGGTGCCCGACAGGTCGATATCGACAAGCTGCGCGCGCACAAACAATCGGTGGTCAACAAGCTCACGGGTGGCCTCGCCGGCATGGCCAAGGGGCGCAGTGTCGAGGTCGTGCGCGGCGTCGGGCGTTTTCTCGATCCGCACCGTCTCGAGGTCGCACTTTGTTCGGGTTCCGGCCAGGAACAAACGGGCGAGAAGCAGGTGATTCGCTTCAAACAGTGCGTGATTGCCGCCGGCAGTCAGGCCGTCAAGTTGCCGTTTATGCCGCAGGATCCGCGCATCGTTGACTCCACCGGGGCGCTGGAACTCAGGGCGGTGCCGAAACGCATGCTGGTGGTGGGCGGCGGGATTATCGGCCTGGAAATGGCCACGGTTTATTCGGCGCTGGGTGCGCGTATCGATGTGGTCGAGATGCTGGACGGCTTGATGCAAGGCCCGGATCGCGATCTGGTCAAGGTCTGGGAAAAGCACAACAGCCATCGTTTCGATCACCTGATGTTGAACACCCACACGGTGAAAGCCGAGGCGAGCGAGCAGGGCATCCGGGTGACCTTCGAGGGTGAAAAAGCGCCCGCAGAACCGCAGTGCTACGACCTGGTATTGGTCGCGGTCGGACGTAAACCCAATGGCAACCAGCTCGATGCCGACAAGGCCGGCGTCACTATCAATGAGCGCGGTTTCATCCCCGTCGATAAGCAGCTGCGCACCAACGTGCCGCACATCTTCGCGATTGGCGACATCGTTGGCCAACCGATGCTGGCCCATAAAGCCGTTCATGAAGGCCATGTCGCCGCTGAAGTGGCGGCGGGTGAAGCCTTGAACAATGCCGAACTGGCGCGCAGCCGTTTTGATGCGTTGCAGATCCCCGGTGTGGCCTACACCAACCCCGAGGTGGCCTGGGCCGGTCTGACTCAGCAAGAAGCCAAAGACCAAGGCATCAAGGTCGATGCGGCGGTTTTCCCCTGGGCTGCCTCTGGCCGTGCGATTGCCAATGGCCGCGATGAAGGCTTCACCAAACTGCTGTTCGACGCCAACACCCATCGCGTGGTCGGCGGCGGCATCGTCGGCACGGGGGCGGGTGATCTGATCAGCGAAGTGTGCCTGGCCATCGAAATGGGCGCCAACGCCGAGGACATCGGCAAAACCATCCACCCGCATCCGACATTGGGTGAAACCGTGGGGATGGCGGCTGAAGTTGCCCACGGCAGTTGCACCGACTTGCCGGCGGCACGTCGTAAAGAGACGTGAAGGAGGAGATGACCATGAATCCCTGCAATGAGGCGACTCTGGCGGACTTGAGCCACTGGGTGGGCCGCGAGGAACTGCGTAGCGACCGCATCGATCAACGCACTGCGCAAGCGCTGGCAGCGACGCTCGACCTCGATTCCGACACCCTGCAGGAAGGCGCTGAATTGCCGCCCTTGTGGCACTGGGTGTATTTCTCGCCGAATGCCCGACACCGCGAAATCGGCGTCGACGGGCATCCGCTTCGCGGTGGTTTCCTGCCACCGGTGAATCTGCCTAATCGTATGTGGGCAGGCGGACGCCTGAGCTTCGAGCAGCCGCTGCGCGTCGGTGAAGCCGTTACCCGGGTTTCGCGCATCCTGCGTTGCGAGCGCAAATCCGGCCGAAATGGCGAGCTGCTGTTTGTCACCGTCGAACACAAGATTGCAGGTGAGCGTGGTGTGTGCGTGGTGGAGGAACAGGACATCGTCTACCGCCAGCCAACGCCTGAAGGAGCGCCCCTGGCCGGCGAAGCGACAGAGCGTCGCGGCGAATTCCGCCGGCTGATCCATCCGGACCCGGTGTTGCTGTTCCGTTATTCAGCACTGACGTTCAACGGCCATCGCATTCACTACGACAAGCCCTACGCCACCCGGGAAGAAGGCTATCCGGGCCTCGTCGTGCAGGGCCCGCTGGCCGCGACATTGCTGCTCGAGGCCTTTCGCGCGGCGCACCCGGGCAAGCGCATACGACACTTTGCTTTCCGCGCGATCGGCCCGCTGTTCGACACGGCGGACTTTGCCGTGTGCGGCCAGCTTACCGGCCCGGGCAGCGCCGATCTTTGGACCGACTGCAACAGGCGCTCGACGATGAAAGCTGAAGTCACGTTCGACTGAACCCAAGCGTTTTTAAAAAAAGGTGCGGCTGTGCAGAAGCGCCAAGGGCACTGCTGCGCCGCGATCACCACAGACAAGACAGGAAACCGACATGACCATGCTGTACGCCCCCGATGAACACCAGGAAATCCGCGACGCCGTCCGAGCCTTGTGCAGTGAATTCCCGGACGAATACCACCGCAAGATCGACGAACAGCGGGCCTACCCTGAAGCCTTTGTCGATGCACTGATCAGCGCGGGCTGGCTGTCGGCGATGATCCCGGAAGAATACGGCGGCTCGGGCCTGGGATTGACCGAGGCATCGGTAATCATGGAAGAGATCAACCGTTCCGGTGGTAACTCCGGCGCAGTCCATGGCCAGATGTACAACATGAGCACACTGTTGCGTAACGGCAGCACCGCGCAGAAAGAAAAGTACCTGCCAAAGATTGCGGCCGGCGAGTTGCGCATCCAGTCGATGGCGGTCACCGAGCCTACCACCGGCACCGACACCACCAAGATCAAGACCAATGCGGTGAAGAAGGACGGCCGCTACGTGGTCAACGGGCAAAAAGTCTGGATCTCGCGGGTGCAGCATTCCGACCTGATGATCCTGCTCGCACGCACCACGCCGCTGACCGAGGTGAAGCGCAAGTCTGAAGGCATGTCGATTTTTATCGTCGACCTCAAAGACGCCATCGGCAAGGGCCTCACCGTGCAGCCGATCCCCAACATGGTCAACCACGAGACCAACGAGCTGTTCTTCGACAGCCTGGAGATCCCTGAGGAAAACCTGATTGGCGAGGAGGGCAAGGGCTTCAAATACATCCTCGACGGGCTTAATGCCGAGCGCACCCTGATCGCCGCCGAATGCATCGGCGACGGTTACTGGTTCATGCAGCGTGCGGTCAACTACGCCAACGAACGCGTGGTGTTCGACCGTCCGATCGGGCAGAACCAGGGCGTGCAATTCCCGATTGCCGACGCGTTCATCGAGATCGAAGCCGCCAACCTGATGCGCTTCAAGGCTTGCCAGCTGTTCGACGCGCACCAACCCTGTGGCGCCCAGGCCAACATGGCCAAGTACCTTGCGGCCAAGGCGTCGTGGGAAGCCGCCAACGTTTGCCTGCAAACCCACGGTGGGTTCGGCTTCGCCAATGAATACGACATTGAGCGCAAGTTTCGCGAGACCCGGCTGTACCAGGTCGCGCCGATCTCCACCAACCTGATCTATTCCTACGTCGCCGAGCACTTGCTCGGGCTGCCGCGTTCTTTCTGAGGACTCCGTTATGGCTAATACCCAACCGGTACTTGCGCTAGAAGGGATCACGGTGGTCTCGCTCGAACACGCCATCGCAGCGCCTTTGGCCACGCGTCATCTGGCAGACCAGGGCGCTCGGGTGATCAAGGTCGAGCGTCCTGGCAGCGGCGATTTTGCCCGCGCTTATGACGCTCGCGTCGAGGGTTTGGCCTCGCATTTTGTCTGGGTCAATCGCTCCAAAGAAAGCCTTGCGCTCGACCTGAAACAACCCGAGGCACAGGAGATTCTGATCAAGCTCCTGGCCGAAGCCGATGTGCTGGTGCAGAACCTTGCGCCGGGCGCGGCAGCCCGCTTGGGGCTTTCGTACGAAGCACTGTCTGCGAACAACCCGAAGCTGATCGTCTGTGACATTTCGGGATACGGCGAGGGCGGCCCATACACCGAGAAGAAGGCTTACGACTTGCTGATTCAGAGCGAGGCGGGGTTCCTGTCGATCACCGGTACACCGGAAGAACAGGTCAAGGCCGGCATTTCCATCGCCGACATCGCGGCGGGGATGTACGCCTACACCAATATCCTTGCGGCGCTGATCGAACGCGGCAAAACCGGCCGAGGCCGGCGCATCGAGATCGCGATGATCGATGCGATGGTCGAGTGGATGGGCTTCCCCATGTACTACGCCTATCAAGGGCAGGAGCCGCCGCGCCGTACCGGTGCTTCCCATGCGACGATTTATCCGTACGGGCCGTTCCGTGCCGGCGATGGCCGTACCGTCATGCTCGGCCTGCAGAACGAACGCGAGTGGGCGGTGTTCTGCGAGCGTTTGCTGGGCGACGCGGCACTCGCCACGGATGTGCGGTTTGCCAGCAACGCCCTGCGCACCGCCAACCGGGAAGTCTTGAGCACATTGATCGAGCAGAGCTTCGCCAGCCTCAGCGCGGATGGCGTCATGGCCCGCCTCGACGCCGCTGACATCGCCAATGCCAATGTCAGCACCATGAGCGACATCTGGAACCATCCGCAACTCGCCGCGCGTCAGCGCTGGACCACCGTGAACACGCCCGCAGGCCCGATACCCGCGCTGCAGCCACCGGGCATGGGCGGTGAGCATCCCGCGCGCATGGGCCCGGTGCCCGCCCTCGGGGAACATACCGCCGCCATTCTTCGTGAACTGGGTTACGCCGACCGCGCCGATGAACTGCGCGACAGGAAGGTGGTGTGATGGCGATTCGACAATTGAATCTGGCGCGGGCACGTACCTTTCTGTTCGTGCCGGCGAACCGCCCGGAACGCATAGGCAAAGCGCTGAACAGCGGCACCGACGTTGTCGTGGTCGATCTCGAAGACGCGGTGGCACCGCTCGATAAATCAGCGGCGCGCCTGGCCTTGCTGGCCTGGTTGGATGAGCATCCCGATGAGCGCGTGACGGTGCGTATCAATGCCGCCGACACGCTGTGGCATGAGGATGATTTGGCAGCCTGCCGTCACACCGGGATCGTTGCCGTGATGCTGCCAAAAGCCGACAACGCGGCCCAGGTGCAGCACGCCCATGGCGTCAGCGGCAAACCGCTGTTGTGCATCATCGAGACCGTGCAAGGCCTTGATGCCCTGGCGCCTATCGCCAGCGCGCCGGGTTGCGCGCGGTTGATGTTCGGCAAGCTGGATCTGGCCGTCGAACTCGATCTGATCCCCGACGAATCAGACCCAGAAGAACTGGTGTTCCTGCCGTGGCGCGCGATGCTCGTGCTCGCGAGCAAACGGGCACGATTGCCGGCGCCGGTCGATGGCGTGTTCACCGCCATCGGAGATCAACCCGGTCTGGCCCGGTACGCCGCTCGTGCGCGGCGGCACGGGTTCAGTGGCCAGCTATTGATTCATCCCAGTCAGGTCACGGAAGCCGCTGCGGCCTTCACGCCCTCGGTGCAGGACATCGAATGGGCGCAAGCCGTTTGCCAACTCGGTGACGCGGCCGGCGGCGGGGTGGTGGTGCTCGATGGCCGGATGATCGACGCGCCGGTAATGGCGCGGGCGCGGAACATTCTGGCCTTGGCGGCGGAGTTTGGGCCCGGGATCTGAAGCGTCGTCTTTTCTATTTCGGAACAACTCTTCGGCCCATTCACAAATTCTTAAAAGCGGCCCATCTCAATACTATCGAGGTGTGGAAACCGCAGCCGAACTCGCCTTGCGCAGGGTATTCCCGCCGCAGGCCAAACGTTTCAAATGCAGGAGCATGACCCATGGAAAATAACGCAAACAAAAAACCGATGGCCATGAGTGGAGCCCGCAACGGAGTACGCAGCGGCGCCGATTACATCGCCTCGCTGCAAGACGGTCGCTCCGTCTGGATTGATGGCGAGCGCATCAAGGACGTCACGGTAGATCGCCGTTTCCGTGGCGCGATTCAATCCATCGCTGATCTGTATGACATCCAATGCGATCCCGCCTTGCAGGACAAGATGACCTTCGAATCACCGACCTCCGGTGCACGCGTCGGTCGCTCGTTCATGTTGCCGCGCTCGGCTGACGATCTGCGTCTGCGCCGGGAAATGATGAAGACCTGGATGGACGCTGTTGGCGGCATGATGGGCCGCACACCGGACTTCCTTAATGTCATGGTCAGCGCGCATGCGTCGGCGTATGAACTGTTCGCCGCTGGCGGTGAGCAATTCGGCCAGAACATCCGCAAATACCATGAGTTCATCCGCGAAAACGACCTCGCGCTGACGCACTCGCTGGTGTCGCCGGACATTGACAAGCGCCTGCAAATGTTCGAGCAGCCGGGCGACATGGTCATGCGCGTGGTGCGCGAATCCGATGCCGGCATCTACGTGTCGGGCGCGCGTTCGGTAGCCACCCTCGGTCCGTTGGCCAACGAGGTATTGATCATGCCGGCGGCAGCAAAATTCCCGCTGGTGGCGGATGCCGAAGCCTACGCGGTGGGCTTCGCGGCACCGATCGACACCCCCGGGATGAAGATGATTTGCCGTCCTTCGCTGCCTGCGAAGGGCCGGTTCGCCAACGACCCGCTGACCGGACGCATGGACGAAATGGACGCCGTGCTGTGGTTCGAAGAAGCGTTTATCCCGTGGGAACGGGTGTTCATGTACCGCAGCATCAAAGCAGTGGAGTCGGCGATGAAGTCGCCTTCCGGCCCGCATGGTTCGCACCAGTCCGCCACGCGTTCACTGGCGAAGATGGAGTTCTTGCTGGGCATCGCCTACAACCTGACGGAAGTGAACCACAGCCGTTTCCCCAACGTGATGGTTCAGCTTTCCGAACTGGTGGCGTACGTCGAAACGTTGCGCGCGATGATTCGTGTCGCTGAAATCGACTGCGTGCCGGGCCCCGGCGGTACTGTTGTGCCGTATGAGCAGCCGCTGAATGTGGTGCGCGCCCAGTACCCGGCGATGCATGCCCGTGCACTGGAAATCTTGCAGTTGCTGGGCGCCGGCAACGTGGTAGTGGCGCCAACGGTCGAGGATCTCTACAGCGAAAACGGTCCGGCCATCGAACGCTACTGCGCCGGGGCCGACATTCCCGCCGAACGCAAGATGCAACTGCTGCGCCTGGCGTGGGATGCCTCCTGCTCGTCGTTTGCCGGCCGGCAGAACCTGTACGAGAAATTTTTCTCGGGCGATCCATGGCGCAACGCCCAGATGCGCGGTGAGCGTTATCCCGGTGCTCGCGAGGCGCAAGACCGTGTGTGGGCGTTCCTTGATCGCAATAGCGAATGGGATCAGCGCATCAACGGCCAGTAAACCAGGGCTGCCGTATCGCTGCGGCAGCTGACCAAAAAATAATAATGTGCGGAGTTTTGTATGCCTCGTATCCAGCTGCCCACCCCCGACGACGAACCCGAAGCCTTTGCGCTGCTGCGCGCCAAGCGTGGACACGCGCCGAATGCGCAGATCTTTCGCACTCTGGCGACTTGCCCGGAGATTCTCGACGTATTCATTCCCATGGCCGACGCGGTGCGCAACGGCTGTGGCATTGATCCGAAACTGCGCGAGATGGCCATCGTCATGGCGTGCCAGACCATGGGCACCCATTACGAACACGATCCGCATTGGAATCGAGCCCTCAAGGAAGGCGTTCTGAAAGAGCAGATGCAAGCGCTGTGGGATTTTGAAAAGAGCCCGCTGTTCTCCGATCTGGAGAAGGCCGTGCTGCGCCTGGCTCGCGACGCAACCCGCGCGCCGGCGCAGGTCAGCGACAAGGTCTGGGCAGACGTTTACCACGGCCTCGGGCAAAAGCAGAGCGTGGCGCTGCTGTTCAATATTGGTTGGTACAACATGACCGGTCGATTGACTGGCCCCCTCGAGTTGAGCAACGAGGCCGATTTCACTCGGCTCTGAAAAGACATCAGGAGAATTGACATGCCATTGCCAACACCGGTCTATTACCCGCCGTTCAATATCACTCGCTCGAGTCACACCGTCATCACTTCGCGCGACCTGGAAGCCAGTCGCGATTTTTACGAACAGGTCATTGGCCTGGTGCTGACCGAACGCGACGCCGACACCCTGTATTTCCGCGGTCTGGAAGAGGTTTGCCACCACAGTCTGGTGATCAAGCGCCACGACGGCGAGCATGCCGCCGAAGCGATCGGCTTCCGGGTGTACACCGAAGAAGAGCTGGACAAGGCCGCGCACTTCTATAAATCCAAAGGCCTGCCAGCACGCTGGATCGAAGTACCGCATCAGGGCCGCACGCTGCTGGTCAACGACCCGGCCGGAACGCCGGTGCAGCTCTGCGCCACGATGTCCACGACGCCGCGCGTGTACACGCAGTTCCAGGACTTCAAGGGCGGCGCGGCGATGCGCTTCGACCACTACCAGATTCAAGTGCCGAACGTGCAGGAGCAGACCGATTTCTACGCAGAAATGGGTTTCCGCATCTCCGAATACATGGCGCTGGATGAGAAGCTGATTGCGACGTTCATGTTCCGCAAGCCCGGCACTCAGGACATCGTGTTTCTGGAGAATCCGGGCCCGCGCCTGCACCACTTTGCCTACACCGTTTCCGACTCCCACAGCATCCTGCGCGCCTGCGACATCGCCGGCAATCTGGGCATGGGCGATGTCGTCGAGCGCGGTCCCGGACGCCACGGCCCGGCCGGCGTGCTGTTCGTGTATTTGCGCGATCCCGATGGCCATCGGGTCGAGTTGTTTTGTGATCACTACCTGCTGATCGATATCGAGGTCGAGCCAGTTGCGTGGGACGTGCGCAAGCCCGGCTTGGCGCTGCGCTGGGGCATGCCGCCGCAGGAGTGCTGGTTCAACGAGACGACCCCGTTCAGTGACATCCCGACGAAACAACTGGACCACGAACGGGGCCCGTTGGTGACGCTTGAGACCTACCTGGCGGATAAGGCTCGAGCCAGAGCCGCCCGCTAGTGTCGCCGGGGTCACTTCGGTGGCTCCTGTGCAGCGAGACGGTATCGATCAAGAGATGGGAGGTATTGAAAGTGACTACACAGACAGCAACACAACCAGGCCCCACCAAGGCCGGCCCAGGTTTCGACGGCCGTGCATTGCGGGACGCTTTCGGGTCGTTCGCCACTGGCGTGACGATTGTCACCACTGTTGGGCCCGGCGGCGTGGACATCGGTTTGACCGCGAACAGCTTCTCCTCGGTGTCGCTGGATCCGCCTATGGTGCTCTGGAGCCTGGCACGGACATCCTTGAATATGGATGCCTTCCGCAACAGCGGGCATTTCGCCGTGCATATTCTGTCCGCCGATCAAGAGGCGCTGTCGTCGCGCTTTGCGAGCAAGGGCGTCGACCGTTTCGAAGGGCTTGTACTTGATCGGGGGCCGGACGGTGTCCCGTTGTTGCCCGACTGCATGGCCCGCTTCACCTGCAAACTGGCCTATCAGTACGAGGGCGGGGATCACGTCATCTTCGTCGGCGAAATTGTCGATTTTGGCCACTCGGCGCGCAAGCCGCTGGTCTTTCATGGCGGTCGATACGGCATGTTGCTACCCAAGCAAACCATTGCAGCAGTCGAGTCGGCGGACGAGTTCAGCAACCTGTCTTCCGATGATTTGCTGTACCAGGTCTCGAATGCCTACTTGCGCACCCGCCAGAGCGTGATTGAAAAACTTGAATCCCGGCAGTGGACCGCCGAGGAGTACGCGGTGCTGAGCATTATCGGTCGTGAAGACGGTCTGTGCATGCCAGAGATCGTCGCGCGTAGCGAGAAAGTCCGAGGCCAGGGAATTTCCGCCACTATCATTCAGAAACTCATCGTTCGCGGGTTGCTTCACGAGGTCGATTCCGGCAACGGGCAAATCGCTGTCAGGCTGACCGCCGAAGGCCGGCTCTCGGTTCTGGAACTTATCGCGATACGCAAATCGAGCGAGGCCGATGTTCAAGGCAACCTGGACCCGAGCGAAGTGCAAGTGCTGAAGCACCTTCTGGCCCGGCTCGACGCATGAAGATCGCACGCTACCAATCTGCAGCGGGGCCAGAGCGGCTCGGCATCGTCACCGCCGTGTCGGGCCGTGAACTGCTCGTTGATGTTGCCAAGGCCGCCGCCGTCCGGGGTGGTCCCGGCACGCCAGCCTCGGTAATGGCATTGATCGAGGGCGGCGCACAGGCGATGGACGCTACCCGCGAGTTGCTCGCCTGGGCGGCAGATCGTCAGGATTTCATCTGGCTGGATGATCCGGATACCGTTGAGTGGTTGACGCCCGTGCCGGAGAAATCGGTGTTTTGCGCCGGGCGCAATTTCGGGCGGCACAAGCTGGAGTCGATGAAGGCGAATGCCGGCAACGCGAGCAAGCTGCACAGCGATTTTCCGAGCGGCTTCATCAAGCTCGGGCGCACGCTGGTTCCGCACAAAAGTCAGGTGAAGCGGCCCGACGATGTGCTCGATTTCGACTACGAAGTCGAGATCGGGCTGGTGTTGGGCAAGGCGATTGACGCGCGCAGCGACATCGATCCGGCCAGCGCGATTTTCGGGTACACCATTTTCAATGACCTGTCGGCGCGCGAATGGCAGCTGCGCGAGATGCAGAACGGCATGATCATGCTCGGGAAGAACTTCCCGGGCTTCGGGCCGATCGGCCCGTACATTCTGACCGCCGACGAAGTGCCGGATCCCAACGCCTTGGTGCTGTGGCTGAAGGTCAATGGCGAGTTGCGTCAGCACTCCGACTGCCGTGACCTGATCTTTGGTTTTCCGGAGATGGTTGCGTTCTGGTCGCGTTTTGGCCTGGTGCCTGGCGATCTGATCAGCACCGGTACGCCTGAAGGCGTGGCCTTGCACCACAAGCCCGATCCGCGTGAGTGGTACCTCAAACCGGGCGACCGGGTGGAGGCAGGCGTCGACGGTATCGGCGTCCTCGAAACGTTCATCATCTAGTCACCGTGCTTGCCATGCCGACCTCACAATAAGGAATGTTTTATGAAACTGTTTTTTTTGCCCGGTGCCTGCCAGATCGGCATCCATGCCTTGCTCGCGGAAATCGGCAAGCCGTTCGAGATCGAAAAAGCAGCGCGCGCGGGCACGTCAGAATTCGAGGCGTACACGCAGATCAATCCCAAGGGCAAAGTCCCCGCGCTGATTCGCGATGACGGATCGCTGCTCACGGAATTCCCGGTCATCGCGCTCTACCTTGCCCGTACAAATCCCGAACGGGCGTTGATTCCTACGGACATCGAAGGTGAGATTCGCGTGCTGGAAATGACCGAATATTTGGTATCTACCGTGCACATGCAAGGCTACACTCGCGCTCGCCGGCCGGAGAAGTTCGCGCCGAGCGAATCAGACCACGCGGCTGTAAGGGCGCAGGGCCTGAAGATATTCCAGGCCGGGCTCGACCGGGCGGAACGACAGATCGACGGCAAAGACTGGCTATTCGAGAAAATGACCATCGCGGATTTTGCGCTTTTCTATCTTGAGCACTGGTGTGTGCTCAACGGAATCGGCTCATTGGGTCCGGGTTGTCAGGCTCACCACGATCGCCTGTGGTCGAAGGTCGAAATCCGTCGTGCGGTCGAGTCTGAACTCATCACCTGATTTTGAGCGCTCCACCCATGGACATGCTGTTGAAGCTGAAGGCTTTTGTCGTGACCGCCGACACCGGTAACTTCTCAGCCGCCGCGCGTACGCTGTACACCTCACCCTCGGTCATCATGAAGCGGGTTGACGAGCTTGAATGGGATTTCAAAACGACTTTCTTCGACCGCTCCACCCGCCGCTTGACGCTGACCGACACCGGGCAAAGTTACCTGACCCACGCACGGCAGCTGTTACGCGCTTACAGCGACATGGCCAGCGGCGCGATATTGAGCCCTGGCAGCATCGAAGGCCCGATCAGGATCAAGGCTCCCGCGGTGCTTATTCGTCAGGGCCTTGGCGACCTGTTCAGCCGTTACCGTGCGGAGCATCCACTCGTTCAGTTGGAGATCGTTGCGTCTGACCGAGGCGGCAATCCGGCGGAGGAGGGCTTCGACATCTCGGTCGGGATGGACCAGATGGCCTACTCGGACGTTGTGGAGCAAGTTATCCGGCCCTTTCCCCGGGTGATGTGCGCTGCGCCGTCTTACCTCGGGCGATGCGAAGCGTTGCTGCATCCCCGTGACCTGATCGATCATCCTTGCCTGTCGTTTTCCCTCGCCGGTTCCATCTGGGCATTCAACTCGCCAGAAGGACGCATAGAGGTCGACGTGCACCCGGTGCTCATCACCAATGATGAAGGCTATTTGTGCGCCGCCGCCCGCGATGGCCAGGGGATTGTGCAACTGGCCCTGCCAATCGTTGCCGATGCCCTGGCGGCGGGGGAGCTTGTTCCTGTGCTGGCGCAGTTCCCGCTGGTGGAGCGCTGGGTGAAGATCATGGTGCCGACAGAGCGACTGGAACTGACGCGGGTGAAGCTGCTGTTCGACAAAATGGCAATGCACCTGACCAGCGACAAAATCGCGTAATTCGACACACAACCTGTGGTGGGGGGAGCAAGCGGCTCCACCACAGCGACCACGCATCCCCGTCAAATGTTCAGCACCTTTGCCCCCGTTCTGTCCGCCAACCCGGCGGTCGCAGCCGTGCCTCTTTGCGCCTCCCCCCTGAAGGACCGGCGCCCTGACTGAACCATCAGTTTTCTGGCTGCGGTGTAGCGGGTTTTATCATTGTTCAGGCCGAAAAGGGCCTGCATATACTCGGGCCAACACAGATACACAGTCAGGTCTGAGGACAACAAAACCCATCTCGAACCACGACTCTGTGTTGCCTGCACAACGATTCGTCCGTGCATGAATTCAAACCGGTACCACAACTTCATGGGAGGCATTTCTTGTGGGTCGCTGAGACTGGCCGATGTTCATGTGATCGGGCAAATCAGCAACCGGAGTTCATGCGTCACACAATCTCTCTAGGTAGCAAAAATGCAAATAATAAAAATAAGATTTGCAGTGCCGCACGACGTTTTGTACCGCCAGAGCCTTCGCTCCGTGCTGGTTGCCACCAGCCTGATGGCGGCAGGCTCGACGCTGGCCGCGCCGATTGATGTGGGTAACCCTGACATCAAACTGCGTTGGGACAACACGTTTAAATACTCTGCCGGTATGCGTCTGAAGGATCAGGATGACACGCTGACCCAAAACGTTCCTGCCACGCCTGGTGGCGGGAAGGGCCCTGCAGCGCTCAACGCCGACGATGGCGACCGTAATTTCAAGAAGGGCAGGCTCATTTCCAATCGTCTCGATGTGTTGTCCGAGATGGACCTGGTCATTCACGATAATTACGGTCTGCGAGTCAGCGGCGCCGCCTGGTACGACGACGTCTATAACCAGAAAAACGACAACAACTCGCCGGCGACCAACAACTCGCTGTCGGTGCCAAGCGACCATTTCACCCATGACACTCGCGACTTGCACGGTCGCAAAGCCGAGATACTCGACGCCTTCGTTTTTGGCGGTGCCGACGTCGGCGACGCGCGAGTCAGTGGCCGTTTGGGCCAACACACCGTGCTGTGGGGCGAGAGCCTGTTCTTTGGCGCCAACGCCATTGCCGGTACCCAGTCTCCGGTGGATGCGGTCAAGGCATCTTCGGTACCTGGATCGACCACCAAGGAAATAATCAGGCCGGTGGGCCAGTTCTCGGGCCAGATCCAGTTTTCGCCAGCGCTGACCCTGATGGGTTACTACCAATACGATTGGGAGGCGACGCGCCTGCCGGCTGCCGGCAGCTACTTCTCCGTCAACGACTTCATCGGCGATGGCGGCGAGCGAATTCGCTTTGCACCGGGCATACCGGGCATCGGTTTGTCGCGCGGTGCGGACATCAAGGCCAAAGACAGCGGCCAGTTCGGTCTTGGATTGCGCACGCAGCTGGGCGACTGGGAGTTCGGTGCCTATGCGATCCGCTACCACGCCAAAACGCCTGTGCTTTATTCACACGCAGGACGCACCCCTGTCACAGGCGCCGGGTTCGGGACGTATCAATGGGTGTATCCCGAAGACATCAAGGCGTTCGGCATCAGTGCCACCACGACGGTGGATACGATCAACTACGCCGGTGAGATCTCTGTCCGTCGCGACACGCCGTTGACCAGCCTGCCGGTGGAGGTTGGAAGCCAAGAGGCGGACAACAACAACCACGCGTTTTATGCCATCGGCAACTCGGCCCACGCCAACGTATCGATGATCTGGAGCATGCCGCGCAACTTCCTGTCCGACGAGCCCGCTTTCAGCATGGAAGTGGCCTACAACCAGCTGACCAGTTGCACCCGTAATTGCAATGCCATGGATCCGGGCCTGGATCGGCGCGCCGCAGCGGTCCGGGCGTTGTACGCGCTGCCGCAGCGTAACGTGCTGGACGGCCTGGACCTTACGCCTTCGTTCACCATTGGCTACAACAATGGCAAATCACCCGTGGCGATCATGGGGCCTGACAATGGCGGCGACATGACCTTCACGCTGGCAGGCAACTATCTGACCGTTTGGGATTTCACGCTCGCGTACACCCATTACTACGGTGGCGAAAACACCGCCACGTATGCCTCGACGGACCCGAGCGTCAACGGTACGTACACCTTCGCGCAGACCTTGAAAGATCGTGATTTCGTCTCAGTCTCGCTGCGTCGCACCTTCTAAGGGAAAACAATAATGACCATGTTCACTCGCATGACGCTGCTGGCTTTGGCGTGCGCCGCACTGACAGCCCCGGTCGTCCAGGCTGCTGTTTCGGCTGATGAAGCTGCCAAACTGAAAACCACACTGACGCCGCTGGGTGCCGAGCGTGCCGGCAACAAGGACGGCTCGATTCCTCCATGGGAGGGCGGTTATCCGGTCGATGCTTCTGCCACGTCGGCGGCGATTCCAGACCTGTTTTCCAAGGACAAAGCGCTGCTGACCATCACGGCGCAGAACGCCGATCAGTACAAAGACAAACTGACCGAAGGCACCCTGGGCCTGTTGAAGCGGTTCCCCAGCTTCAACGTTCAAGTGTTCCCGACCCGGCGCACCGCAGCAGCGCCGCAATGGGTGTATGACAACACTCTAGCCAACGCTACCCGGGCGACGATGGATCCGTCCGGCGAACTCGGTCCTTTCCCGAAAGGCACCTACGGCGGCATCCCGTTCCCGATTCCGAAGAACGGCGAAGAGGCGATCTGGAACCACCTGCTGCGATGGACAACCCCGAGCTACCAGACCACACCTAGCCTGGCTCGCGTGACGCCGGAAGGCAAAGTGATTCCGGTCTCGCAGAACGTCGCCAAGAGTTCGTTCCCTTACTACGACCAGAACAGCAATCTGGAGAAATGGCAGGCCGCCGGCTCCAACATTGTCGTGCGTCGCGTCGACACTTCCGGCCCGCCGATCCGTGCCGGTGAGATCCTGCTGCAACGCGTCAACATCAACGACATCGAGTCGAAAACCTGGGTCTATTTGACCGGCCAGCGCCGGGTCCGTCGTCTGCCGCTGACCTGCTGCGACGTACCGAGCCCGGTGGCGGGTGGCATCCTCAATTTCGACGAAGTCGAAGTGTATTCCTCGTCCATCGGTCGTTACGACTGGAAGCTGGTCGGCAAGAAAGAAATGTACGTGCCGTACAACACCAACAGCTATCACCAGGCGCCGTCGCTGGAAAAGCTCATGTCTGAAAAGACCGTCAACCCGGATTTCGTGCGCTTCGAGCAGCATCGGGTGTGGGTGGTGGAAGGCACGCTCAAGGCCGGTCAGCGCCATGTCATCCCACGCCTGCGCGTTTATCTGGATGAGGACACCTGGATCGCTGTCGCCGGCGAACGTTGGGATGCCCAGGGGCAACTGTGGAAAGTGACGTACAACCTGCCCACCGTATTTCCGGCAGGTCCCGGCACCATCGTCGCGGGCTATATGTCGTACGACCTGATCGGCGGCGGCTACTTTGCCTCGGCCTATTTCCCGCGCGACAAACAAGTCGACCTCAAGGCCACGTTGCCAGACCGCATCTTCACGCCTGAGTCCCTGTCTGGAGAGGGCGTTCGCTAAAGACTGTATCTCGCTTGAACGATGAACCTGATGAGATGACCGGTATGAATAACAACAACAATGAAGGCGTCGACGTATCCCGTCGCGGGCTGTTGCTGGTGGGGTTGGGTGTGGGTTTGCAGGTGTTGTTGGCCCCAACGCTGGCTTCCACCACGGTGGCGTTCGCTTCGGCAGCCATGCCTGGGTTGCTCGGCCAACCGGCGACCATGACCCCACGGGCAGCACAGGCTGTGCTGACCCGCGTGGTGGTGGCCGGTGACCGCTTGGTGGCGCTGGGCGAACGCGGCATGGTCGTGCTGTCTGACGACGGCGGTCGACACTGGCGCCAGGCCCACGTGCCGGTGAGTGTGACGCTGACATCAGCGAGTTTTGTCGATGCCCGTCAGGGCTGGATCGCTGGCCACAGTGGCGTTGTGTTGCATACCTCTGACGGTGGCGAGAACTGGTCTGTTCAGACCGATGGAATCGCCCTGGCAACGGCCAGTCTCGTTCAGGCGCAGGCGTTGCCCGACACCGATGGCGATCGCGAGCACCGCGTCCAGCAGGCCCAGCGCCTGGTGGATGATGGTGCAGACAAACCGCTGCTGTCGATCTGTTTTGCCGACGCGTTGCACGGGATGGTGGTGGGCGCCTTCGGCCTCGCCGCCAGCACCGATGACGGTGGCAAAACCTGGACGCCTTGCCGCGAGCGTCTGGCCAATCCCATGAGCATGCATCTGTATGCGGTTGCCCACCATGCCAAAACCTGGGTGGTAGCGGGCGAGCAGGGCGTGCTGATGCGCAGCGACGATGATGGCGCGAGCTTCACCGCATTGGCGGCACCTTCCGAACGGACCCTTTTCACCGCAACGGCCACGCGCGGTGGGAGTTTTGTTTTTGCCGGGCTGTTGGGGGCTGCGTGCCGCATCGACCCGGGAAGTACAACCGTGAACGCCATCGAACTGGCGGCGCCGTTAACGATTTTGTCCAGCGTCGAGCTGCGCGATGGCCGAGTGATGCTGTTGGCGCAGGGTGGGCGAGTGCTTGCCAGTCGCGATGGCGGCGCGCATTTCGCCGAACAGCAACTGCCGCGACGCGTGCCGCTGACCTCGCTGGTCGAAGCCGCAGACGGTGGGCTGGTGGCCACCAGCATGGGTGGAGTGTCCCGGCTTGGTTGACGACATCCGCCTGCACGCTCACTCGATGCGCCTTATAAGAGTCCAATGAAATGAACACAGTGACACCTGCTGAGACCGGAGCTTGCCGGCTCGAAGATTTTGATCCGCACTCGGGCTCTGCGCTCGAACGCGCCGTGTTCAACCACCGCATCCTGGTGCTGTGTTTGTGCGTGCTGGTCACCGTCCTGCTGGGCTTCAGCGCGCTGAGCCTGAAGCTCAATGCCAGCTTCGAAAAGACCATTCCGACCGGTCACCCTTACATCACCAACTACCTGGAACACAAAAAAGAGCTGACGGGCCTGGGCAACTCGGTACGCATCGCGGTGGAGGCACGCAAGGGCGACATCTACAACGCGCGCTATCTGGAAACGCTGCGTCAGATCAACGATGAGGTGTTCACCCTGCAGGGCGTGGATCGCGCATTCATGAAATCGCTGTGGACGCCAAACGTGCGTTGGACGGCCGTGACCGAAGACGGTCTGGACGGCGGGCAGGTGATCCCGGCGCACTACGACGGCTCGCCGGCGAAGATCGAGGCGTTGCGCATGAACGTGCAACGCTCGGGCGAAATCGGCCAGTTGGTCGCGGTCAACGGCGGCTCGACGGTGATTCAGGTGCCGCTGCTGGAACATGACACGGCCGGCAAACCGCTGGACTACGCGGCGCTGTCCAGGCAGCTTGAGCAATTGCGCGCCAAGTACAGCAGTGACGAGGTAGCCATTCACATCACCGGGTTTGCCAAGCTGTCCGGCGACCTCATGGACGGCATGCAGGAGGTGATCGGCTTCTTCTTCATCGCACTGATCATCTGTGCGGCGATGGTGTACCTGTACAACCGCGACGTGATCAGCACCGCGCTGGTGGTGATTACATCGGTGACCGGCGTGCTCTGGCAACTGGGCCTGCTGCCGCTGCTGGGTTACTCGCTGAACCCGTATTCGATGCTGGTGCCGTTTCTGATCTTCGCCATTGGCATCAGCCATGGTGCGCAGAAAATGAACGGTATTCTGCAGGACATCGGTCGTGGCACGCACCGCTATGTCGCAGCACGTTTCACCTTCCGCCGCCTGTTCCTCGCTGGCCTGACTGCACTGTTGGCGGACGCCGTTGGTTTCGCGGTGCTGCTGATGATCGACATTCCGGTGATCCGCGAACTGGCCATCGCCGCCAGCCTCGGCGTGCTGGTCCTGGTGATTTCCAATCTGATCTTGCTCCCCGTGCTGTTGAGCTACGTTGGTGTCAGCCGTAAAGCCGCCGAACGCGCCGTGCGCCGGGAATCGGCCACCGCAGCGGGGGAGAGCGGTGCGTTCTTTGTCTGGCTGGTGCGGTTCACCGAAGGACGGCGTGCCACGGCAGCAATCGGCACAGCCGTGGTTCTGGCGGTGGTTGGCGTTGCCGTCGGCACTCAGTTGAAGGTTGGCGACCTCGACCCGGGAGCTCCGGAGTTGCAAGCCGACTCGCGCTATAACCGCGACGTCAGCTACCTGACCAGCAACTACGGCGCCAGCAATGACCTCTTCGCGATCATGGTCAAGACTTCCGAGGGCAACTGCAGTCAGTACGACGTGTTGCGTCGGGTCGATCAACTCGAATGGGAGCTGATGGATCTGCCGGGCGTGGAATCCACTCAGTCGATTGCGCGCCTGCAACGGCGCCTGATGGTCGGCATGAACGAGGGCAGTCCGCTGTGGTACGACCTGTCCAGCAACCAGAGCATGCTCAACACCATCACCGCCCGAGCGCCACGCGAACTGTACAACGAAGAATGTAACTTGCTGACGGTGTACGCCTACCTGCGTGATCACCGGGCCGAGACCCTGCAACAGGTGGTCGACCTGGTCGAGCGCTTCGCCGCCAAAAACAACGACAAGGACGCCACCTTCCTGCTGGCAGCTGGTTCCGCCGGGATCGACGCCACCACGAACATCGTGGTTCACAAAGCCTGGTACCAGATGTTGTTCATGGTTTACGGAGCAGTGGCGCTGCTGTGCTTTGTGACTTTCCGCTCCTGGCGAGCGGTGCTGGTGGCAATGCTGCCGCTGATGCTCACGTCTATTCTGGCCGAAGCGTTGATGGTCGCGCTGGGCATGGGCGTCAAGGTGGCGACCTTGCCGGTGATCGCCCTTGGCGTTGGCATCGGCGTGGATTACGCGCTGTACGTGTTGAGCGTAACGCTTGCGCAGATGCGTGCCGGCGCCACGTTGAAACAAGCCTATGCCACGGCGCTGCAGTTCACCGGCCGCGTGGTGTTGCTGACTGGCGTCACGTTGGCCGCAGCGGTCGCGACCTGGCATTTCTCCACCATCAAGTTCCAGGCGGACATGGGCCTGCTGCTCGCCTTCATGTTCTTGTGGAACATGCTCGGCGCCTTGGTACTGATCCCGGCACTGGCGCGGTTTCTGCTGCCCAGCGCACGCGTCGGTGCCGTCGTCGAAGTGACCGATAAAGCGCCGCAACCGGCGACATCGACGCCTATCCCCGCGAGAAAACCTGAGAAGCCGGTATTCGAACGATGCCTGCCGTGACTGACCAACCTGATTTTTCACACCACCTAAAATAAGGAAACACCATGGATCGCTATATCAATCGCCTGTTTCACGTGTGCATCACCGTCGCTGATATCGATGCCGCACTTGAGTTTTACTGTGGCGTGCTCGGCCTTGAGTCCATCGGCAAGCTGCGCCACGAAAGGGCGCCCGGTGAAATCCTCGGTTTCCCGAACCAGATCATTGAAATCCACGCCGACCACCTCGTAGGCAAGGACAAGGAAAACGCCACGGTTATCGACTTGATCGAATTCGTCGAGCCTAAAACCGTGGTCAACAAAAACGCTTCCGCGCCGCTGAACCACGCCGGCATCAACCGTATGGCGTTCGGTGTAGACGACACCGATGCCATTCATGAGAAGCTCAAGGCGCGTGGCGACATCGTTTTCCTCTGCGAGCCACAGGTGGTGATCGCGCCTACCGGCGGCAAATTCAAGATCCTGACGTTCAAAGACCCGTTCGACAACGTTCTGGAAGTCATTGAGTACTGCAAGTAAACCGTGTTTGTAGAATTTATTACTCGGAAAAATCGGAGAATTTAAATGAGTGTCACACAAGACAAGTCCGACATTATTGACGTCATCAACCTGTATGGCGTCGCCTTGGACGCTCACGCCTGGGACTTGCTGGACGAGGTGTTTACCGAAGATGCCCACGCTGATTTCGGGCCGGCCGGCGCCGTCTGGAAGTCGGTCGGTGCGCTTAAGTTCGCCTTCAAGGACTTCCATGAAACGCTGACCAATCACATGCACACCATGACCGGTTCCTGCGTACACGTGGAAGGCGACACGGCCTACGCGCTGACCTACGGCGACTGGCTGTTATCCCGTGATTCGGCAGTGGGTGGCCCTGACTGGGTGGGCCGTGGCTGGTACGACGATATTCTGGTGCGCACCGACAAAGGCTGGCGCATCAGCAATCGTGTGTGCCGGCTGATTTCCTGGACAGGCAACCCGAATGTCCCTGAGCCCGCGTATGAACAGCACCCGGTGATGACCACCCACACGCTGCGCAGTCATCGCGAAGAAGGCAAGGTCCGGTTCTTCGAAGCCATCGCCAAAAAGTAATCAGTCAACAGCAATGACGGATCCACTTCCGATTGTTTGACGGAAGTGGTCTGGGGTTTCTATTGCCCGAAATTCCATTGTGGGGCTCTGGCGAACAGCAACTTTTTATATTGGAAAACTTAACCATGAATGACCAGACCGTTATCTGGACAGTGGGCATCAATTGCTCAGCGGAAGACGAAGACAAGTTCAATGTTTGGTACGACGACGTGCATGTACCGATGTTGATGCAGGGTGACTGCGTGAGAAAAGTCAGTCGTTTCAAACTGGCCGAGGAGACCTATCACGTCGGCGTAACCACCCAGCCGTGCCCGACGTACCTGACGATTTATGAGTTCGACAGCCAGGAAAAATTCGAAGACTGGATGAAGAGCCCGTCGCGCATTGAAGCGGGTGAAGACAAGACAAAGACCTGGGGCGACAAGGTGTACGACGTCCAATGGGCGACTCGTTACGACCTCACTAACACCTGGAACGGCTAATCAAAGGGCGGTAAAAGTCATGAACGCACTGGTTAAAAAACTGCTTCACGTTTGCATCACTGTCCCGGACGTCGATCAGGCCCTCAAGTTCTACCGTGATGTACTGGGTTTTGTTTCGACCTTTGAAACCAGAACCGATGAAGCGGATGGCCCGCTGCTGGGTTTCGCCGAAGATGAGATCAGTATTTACGCCCATCACATCCTCACCGCAGGTGCTGATGCCAGGCACGCCACGGAAATCAACCTGATCGAGTACACCAAGCCGGCAACCATCATCGGCGATGGCCCTTACGACTTGATGAATCAGGTCGGGATTACCCGTCTTGCACTGCTGGTTGAAAACACTCGCGAAGCCTTTGAAAAGATCAGCGCGTACGAAGGTGTCGAAGTGGTTTGCGAGCCCAAGGACATCATCATCCGTAAGCCTGGGCAAAACCTGACCATGACCTGGTTCAGCTTCAAAGACCCTTACGGCGTGTTCATCACCATCGCCGAACCACCAAAAGCTTAAGCAGTTCCGCTCAATATTGCGGTTCAGCTTGGGTCGGATCGCCTCATTCCGTTCAGGAAAATCCAGGAGATAACATGCAGATCGATGTTCTGGTGGACGTAAAAACCACTCTCGGCGAGGGCCCTGTATGGGATGTGCAGGAGCAGCGCCTGTACTGGATCGACGTGGTCGGCGGTCGCGTTCATCGCTGCACCGCTGACGGTCGCGAGGTGCGCACGTGGGAGATGCCCGACACCATCGGTTCGATGGCGCTGCGCCGTACTGGCGGTGCCATTGTGGCGTTGGGCTCGGGGTTTCACTTCCTCGACTTCGGCACGGGCGAGACACAGCTGATCATCAATCCCGAGCCAGACAAGCCTCACAACCGCCTGAATGACGGCAAGGTCGACGCGCGTGGGCGTTTCATCGTCGGCAGCATGGACACCCGCGAGGGCTTCGCCGATGGCACGCTGTTTCGCATTGACCCGGATTTGTCGGTGCATACGCTCGATTCAGGTTTTGCGATTTCCAACGGGCCGTGCTGGAGCCCTGACGGTTCGACGTTCTATTTCTCCGATACCTTTTCAGGTGAGATCTGGGCGTATGACTACGACCTCGAAACCGGCGGCATCGCCAATCGTCGCACCTTCACCAAAGCAGGTTTTACCGAGACAACCACCACCGACGGCTCGACGGTCGATGCCGAAGGCTATCTTTGGAATGCTCAGGTCTACGCCGGTAAGTTGTGCCGCTTTGCGCCGGACGGCAGCCTCGATCGGGTCATCGACATGCCGGTGAAGAAGATCACCAGCGTCAACTTTGGCGGGCCTGACATGGATACGTTGTTTGTCACTTCGATGGCCAAACCACCGTTGCCACGCTATCCGGGTGACAACGTGATGCGCGGGAGTCTTTTCGCCGTTCGTGGTTTGGGTGTGCAAGGGCTGCCAGAGCCGCGTTTTGGTGGTTAAACCTGACCTTGCCGCGCTACTCGATAGTGTTGTGCGGCGGGCAACGACAGCCTTTAACTTTTGGGGTAGACGCCGTGCAAACCCATAAAAATCGAGTCGCCGTTGTTTCTGGCGCGGCCAAGGGCATTGGCCAGGAACTGGCGATTCAACTGGCACAGCGTGGCGCCGCCCTGGCCCTGCTGGACATCGCCGACCTTTCGCAAACCTGTGCGCTGATCGAGGAGGTTGGGGGCAAGGCCATCGCCATTCATTGTGATGTCAGTCAGGAAGCCGACTGGATCGCTGCCGGAGAGTTGGTCAAAAACCAATACGGTCGCTGCGACATTCTGGTCAACAACGCCGGGATCTATCCCAATGTGCACTTCGATGATCTGGAATTCAAAACCTGGCGGCGCACGTTTGAAATCAATCTCGACAGTATGTTTTTAAGTGCAAAAGTATTCGTGCCGATGTTGCGAGCGAATGGATGGGGGCGCATCGTCAATGTGTCCTCGACATCGATCGTCACCAACGCCGTCGGCGTCAGCCATTACATGGCAACCAAGATGGGCGTCATTGGCTTTACCCGAGGACTGGCCAATGATTTGGGCAAGGACTTCATTACCGTTAATACCCTCGCACCCGCGCTGACCGCGACTCCGGGCACGAGTCACATACCCGACGCCGTACGGGATGGCATTGTAAATTTACAGGCCTTCAAAAGAATGGCGGTGCCGAACGATATGGTCGGGCCGATGCTCTTTTTGACCAGTGAGGATGCGCAGTTCGTGACGGGACAGGTGCTGGCTGTCGATGGCGGCATGATGAAAACCTGCTGAAGCGCATCCTCCGGTTAATGGACGATCGGCAAGCGCAGTCTTGCCGTTGTCTCCCTCGTTAACCCCTTCTTTCGCCTGTCCGGAACAGCTGATTTTGCTCCTGTTCATCGGGGTTGGATCAGGGCTGGCAAGCCATTCCCGATATGGATAGAGTACGAGCCACCTATAAATTGCTGACGGTGTTCAGCAAGCAATAACAAGAGACTATTCCGCGCATGATGCTCCCCAAGTTGATGCACATCCGCATGTTTGTTGCCGTGTACGAGGAAGGCTCCTTCACTGTCGCTGCCAGCCGCGAGGGGCTGGGACAGTCCGGTGTGTCTGCGCACGTTCGGCAGTTGGAAAATCAATTGGGTGTGCGGCTGTTCGCCCGTGACCGCACGATTATCCCCACCCCCGCCGGTCATGCCTATTACCAGCAATGCGTGCAGTTGCTGCGTCAGCACGAAAGCGCCTGCAACGCGGTCGGTCATCGCGCGGAGCCCTCTGACGGTTCGCTGCGTATAGGCATGATCCCGACCATGACGCGTTCGGTGTTCAGCCGCGCACTGCTGGCTTTTGAAGCCGCGTATCCCAACGTATCCGTTCACCTTACCGAAGGTGCCGGCAGCGTGATCGCGACCGCTGTACGCCGTGGAATGCTGGATTTCGCCATCACTCAACGCATGTCTTACGACGGCGGTGGCGGGGCGGTCGGGCTGAGTACATCGTTGTTCACGAGAACGCCGGCGTTTCTGGTGTCCTCGCCTGATTCAGGCTTGCCGCACTGCGAACCGGTGCGCCTCAGCGACATCAACGACTTGCACCTGGTGCTGCCGATCGGGCGACGGCCGTTGCTGGAGCAATACCTGATCGATCACAAGGTGCATGTGGTGCAGCGCCTCAACTGGTTCGAGTCCATGCTGGGCGCCATGGATCTGGTGCGCTCCAGCCATTGGGCGGCGATTATTTCCGGGCTGTTTATCGCCGACGATCTACGCCGCAAGCGCTTCACGCTTAACCCGCTGGCCGATCCCATTCTCTGGGACGAAATGCTGCTGGTAGAGCCGGCGCGCAAACCCTTGTCGACGATTGCCCGGAACTTCATCGAGTTTTTGAAGAAAGCCACCGAAGAAATCAACGCGATACCGATCCGTATCGCCCACGGCGAGCAGTCGTCAAACGCAGACTTCAATGAGAGACCGCGCCATGAATGACTCGCTGCCCGGTCTGCGGGAGATGCAAATGTTTGTGGCGGTGTACGAGACACGATCGTTCACTGCCGCGGCGGCACGTGAGTTCGCCACTCAGTCCGGCATTTCCCAGCACATAAAACAGATCGAAGAAATGCTCGGCGTACAGCTGTTCGACCGGCAGAAAGGTGTAGAGCCTACCGCGGCGGGCACCTCGTTTTACCAGCATTGTCTGGAGGTGGTGGCGGCCAATTCCAAGGCTCTGCTGGCGTTGGACACCTTCGAGCAGGGCCTGTCCGGCGAAGTCCGATTCGGGGTAACGCCGACACTGGCGACCTATCAGCTCGCGCCGGCCTATCTGCGCCTGATGTCGCAGAACCCCAACGCTTCTATCGCGGTGATCGATGCTCCCAGCAATATGCTGATCGACAGGGTCCGGGCCGGCGAACTCGACTTTGCGATCATTCCGTCGATTTCGCAGCCACCGGCGGATCTGTCCACGACCGTGTTTGCCGCCACACCTGCGTTTCTGGTCTCGTCAATTACCCATGACAGTGGCTTCGAGCATGGCGAGTTCATTGAGCTCGACGAGCTGACAGGGTTCAAGCTGCTGGCACCTGACAGTCGCGAGTATGCGCAGTGGATCGGTTCACAGCTGGACGCGCTGTCGGGGCCGGGCCCCTGTTACCAGCTCGACGCTGTGCTGGCGACGCTCGACCTGATCAGGCAGAGCGAGTGGATGGCGATTCTTCCCGGTCTGCTATTCGTCCACGATTTCAGTGTTGAACCCGCAGAACGAGACTTCAGGATCAACCCCTTTGCCGGTGCCGGACTGACGCTGGAGTTGCTGTTGGTGCAACCGGCGCGGCCAACGCCTTCAGCGCTGATGGTGGCGGCGATCAGTGCAATCCAACAGGTGACCCAGGAGCATATTCAGTTACTGGGCAGTTTTCGGTTTGGCAACCAACCGGCGGTTCGCCGGTTGCAGTAATCAAGGGGGTTTTCAGGGGGAGGACCAGAGGGGCATTGCCCCTCTGGTGATCGTCGGTCAAGCGTCTGCGAGTGACCGATCTGCGATCGGCGTGCCCGAAAACCCGGCTACCTTGCGCAGTACCCGATCAGTCCCGTCACGGGGACTGCCGGAAGCGTCCGGATGATCGTCGAACCAGTTTCCCTTGGGATAGCGGTACATCAAGTCGACCATAAGCCGACGCTCGGCAATGAGCCACACGCCGTCGCGGCGTTCAAATCGATCAAAGTAGCGCGCCCATAATTTAACCGTATCGCCGCTCCAGTGGTGACGCTCTGAAGCGGCGTGATCAGCCTGCAGGTAGGTTTCGACGTAGGCAATCTCGGGGCCATCGAATTCGACCAGGCTATTTCCCAGGAAGTGCTGAGTACGATCAAATCGGGGCATTTCATCCGTCAGGAACTGAAAAAAGCCCTCGGCGCCTCCGACATGGAGGCTTTCTGGAAAGTGGATGTAGGCGTCTTTATGAAAGGCGCCGCGTACCAGTGACATGTCGATCCGGTCCAGGCCACGGCAATAGCGCAGCAGGACATCGTGAATTTCGGTGCGCGCGGCAAGTTCTTCGAGCGTCATGGCTATCTCCCGTATTCATTGTTGTTAGAGGTGCAACTACGTTTTCGCTGGAACAATCGGTAGCTGGATAAAACCCTGGCGATCCGGCCCGGTGTAGACCGTGTTTCGTGCGCCGTCGTGGTAGGCACTGTCGTATCCGTGCCGAGGGCCGTGATCGACCCCATCGAAAGGCTGGATATCCACACGCAGGCGGTAACCTTTGCGGATCAACGCTGTGTTGGGAATGATCTCGATTTCAACCATCACCACTTCATCGCTTTCAAGCGGTGCATAGTCGGCTTTGAGGTGCGTGTGCTTGACCGTGTAGTCGGTGGTACGCGCTGCATCCACTTTGCGATGGGATGCCTTCAGCCAGCCCTTGGCCAAGGGGTAGTTGGGCACGTTCATGCCCATCGTGGTCGGGCCGGCATAGTCGACTTCCTGGCCGGTTTCATCGAGTACACGCAGACTCACGAAGATGTCCATGTCCGCGCTGGTGGAAGACACCCACAGCTTCGCTTTGCCATACCCGGCGAACACCTTGTCCTCCGTCATTGGCTCACTGATGAAAGAAAGGCCGGTTTTCCAGATTTCCAGTACTGAGGGTGGTTTAACGGGAAGAAAACACGGCGGTATCCCCGTGCGCAGCGGCAACGGAATTTGCGCGGAGTAATCTGCCTTGCGGTGGACGACCGGAGGGGTCAACGTCAGGCGTAGAAAGTCATCGCGGTGTTCGTCACCTTGCCAGTCCGATGGCGTCGCGTCGAAGAACCATCGCGGATAGTCCGTTCTTGCGATGGGCCATTCGTGTTCTTCCTGAATGTAGGAAGCGCCGTTTCCACTTCGAATCTCAAGACGCACCGGAGGGGTGTCCATGATGCCGTTGTCGATGCCTTTCAACCAATGGTCAAAAAAAGCCCGATGGTCGGCGATGGCGGTTCGCGAATAGGCTTTGGTGAACCAGTCTTCCCAGAAATCGATCTTCTTGGACGCCGTGTTCGTGGCCAGATAGGCCTCGCTGCTGCCGAGTTGATGGAAGTGCGCCATGTGCGTTGTGCAGGCGATGGCCCAAAGAGGAACGTTCACTTTGCTCATGTCCGGGTTCATCAAAATCGTGGAGCGCGGGCCGAATGCCTTGGTGGTATCCGAGTCCTTGAACGTGGCCTCCTTGAGCATGCCGATAAAGTCGACTGCGGTGGGTTCACCACACACCGCAGCCAGTACGCCGGCCTTGTACCAGTGGCTGAAAAACTCCTCATTGAGGATGCCCCCGGTGTAAGCGACCTCATCGTACAGATCAACATCGGTGCCAATGGCGATCATTGCTTTCAAATGCTGCGGCTGAAGGCTTGCCGCTGCGTGCTGGCTCATCGCGTAGTACGACATGCCCCACAGCCCGACGTTGCCGTTCGACCAGCCCTGCACTCCCGCCCAATCAATCGCATCGCGAAAGGCTTCGGCCGTCTCTATGCCAAAGGGCGCCAGTGTTCCTGGATTTTTGCCCGAGCCAGGGCCATCAACGCGCACCAGCACATAGTCATGCGGAACCCAATCCACCGTATTGGCCGTTTCGTGATTCTCAAAGACTTGCCCTTCGGGATTGCCGTGAAAATAGCGCTCCTCCAGGTCCTCGTGGGCGGCGAAATCGGCATCATCGGCAATCGAATGGTGATAGAACGCCCGGCCATAAGGGCCGCAATTCATGATGACCGGAAAGCGGCCTGGCTTGGCTGGACGGAACACGTCCGCGTACACGTGCAGGCCGTTTTTCAGGGGGATCCTGACGTCTTTGAAACGCAAAATGCCCAGAATATTCCGCCGGATTTCATTGCGTGCAGTCGCCGCATGACAGAGCTGGCGCGGTGTACGATCGGTAAAGACACCAGCGGCCGAAAGCTCAGCGAGTACAGAGGCGATCAAGGGATCCTGTTCAAACTCAAGCACCGGGTTCAGCGCGAGACCGGCAAACGAAATATCGTGGCGGAAATTGAGGCGATACCTGCCGATAATGTCGTGTGCTGCCGGGTCGATGCAGATGCCACCGTCCAGATTTCCATCGCGGTCGAGCGAGCAGAGGAAGCGGGCAATGTTGGTCAGCCCGGCGTCAAGCAGCTTGTTGATGTTGCCGTCCACGCGGCTGACGATGTCTGCCAGATTGAGGCGTGGTGCGCCGAGTGCAGAGCCGATCGACGTGTTGCCTACCAGGAAGGCGACTCGCTCGCCCTTGCGGTAGTGGAACTCACCGTTTTCGTTCGTCAGCCCACTGAGGGTGGAAGTCTGATACCTGAGGCCGGCGACCGGACCGGAAAACAGACCAGTTTGCAGCATGCGGACATCGTGTCCGCTACCGTCAGCGTGCAACGCCGTGGCGTGGGTAAAAGTCTGCAGGGTATCGCTCATGTAGAGGTCCTCTTGTAGTGCAGATCTTGGTATTGCGCAGTGCAGCGGCGCGAGTGTAGGCCTGATTTCTGATTAACTCAACACGTGTTGAGTTTTTATGTATAGCATGTATCTCGACACACTGAACAAAGAAAAATGTCTACGCACAGGGAATACCGGCGCCATGAAAACCACAGCAGAACCCACCACAGCGGATGCCCGAGAAATCAAAACGGGGCGGCGGCCGGGCTCGGGCAACAGTCGTCAAACGGTGCTTGAAGCCGCACGTGCGCGTTTCGCCACCGACGGTTTCGGTGCGACCACGATACGCCGCGTCGCCGCCGATGCCGGCGTTGACGTATCCATGGTCATGCAGTTTTTCCGCTCTAAAGACGAGCTGTTTGCGGCGGTAATGAATATCCCGGAATCGGCTCTGGAGAAGCTCAGCGCGGTTTTCACCGGCACCGACGAGCACCTCGGAGAGCGCGTGGTTCGCGCGTTCCTACAGGCGTGGGAGGGCGCGCCAGAGGAGTCGGAGCCGCTGATGGCGATGCTCAGAAATGCGATGGTCAACGAGCAGGCACGTCTGCAACTGCGCGACTACATTGAGTCGCGGTTGATCGCAGGCGCAGGTGAATCGCTTGGGCAAGACGCTCGCCTGCGCGCAGGCCTTGCGTTGTCCATGCTCGTGGGGATTGTGACCGGGCGGCAAATCATCGGCGTGCCGATTCTTGCCGCAACCGATCGGGAAACGTTAGTGGCGGTGGTTGCCCCGGCGATTCAGCACACGCTGCTGCCACCGCCAAAGTGTGCAACCGCCACTGACTGATTGGGGGCATGGTGTTCACCTCATTACGTCAGGTGAACACCATGGTTCCGTTCAAGGCTAAAACGCTTGATCGGTCAGGGAACGATCGGCAGTTGCAGGAAACTCGGGTACTCCGGCCCGGTGTAAATGCGGTTCACAGCATCGACGTGATAGCTCTTGTCATACGCACGAACCGGTACGCCGGCCGGCGCATAGGGCTGGATATCCACCAGCAGACGGCAGCCTTTGCGGATCCTCGCGGTGCTCGGGTTGAGGCCGATTTCGACCGGCACGATGTCTCCTCGCTGCAGCGGCGCGCAGTCCTTCTCCAGGTGGGTGTGCACCGGCCAATATTCGGTAGTGCGTTCGGCGTCCAGCGCACGGCGGGACACTTTCAACAAGCCATGCCCTACCGGGTGGATGTGCACCGGATCCACCGGCAGCACCACGGATTCGTAGCGAATCTCCCGGTCTTGCTCATCGAGAATGCGCAGCGAGACAAATACATCCATGTCTTCGCTGGTGGACTCCACCCACAGACCGACCTTCATGTAGCCGGCGAGCGTCATGTCTTCGCTCATCGGCTCGCTGACGAACGAGATGCCGGTCGACCAGCGTGGCGTGCCGTCACTGGAGCCTGCCGGCGCGAGGGTTGGCGTGCCCAGATCGAGGTGCGCGTCGTACTCGGCGCGGCTTTGCTCTGTTGGCACCGATTCGGTGATGCGTAGCACGTTGGCACGACGACTATCGTTCTGCCAGTTTGAAGGACGTGCATCCAGGTACCAGCGGCGGTATTCGGTTCGCGCAATCGGCCATTCGTGTTCATGCAGAACGAAGTGGGCACCGTTGCCGGTTCGCACCTGAACCCGTACCGGCGCTTCTTCCATCACGCCGTTGTCGATGCCCTTGAGCCAGTAATCGAAGTAACGCATGTGTTCGGCGATCGATTTGTTGCTGTAGGAGTCCGGGAACCAGGCATCGGCGAAATCGAATTTTCTCGCTTTGGCCGCGGTGGAGCGGATGTAGGTTTCGCTGCTGCCGAGTTGGTGGATGATCGCGCCAACTTGCGGGCCGACGATCCAGACCGGCGCCGTGGCTTTGCTCATGTCCGGACGCATGAAGATGCTGCCGCGCGGGCCATAGGCGTTGATGTCGTTGAACGGTGTCGCCAGCACGCGGGCCATCCAGTCGGTTTCCGGGCGCTCGCCACAGTGGTTGTTGCCCGACCAGATCTTCCACCACCAGTTCCAGAAACCGGAACCGAAAATGCCGCCGCCGTACAAGGCCTCGTTGTAAATGTCGGCATCGGTGCCTTGCGCGATCATCGCCTTGAGGTGCGAAGGCTGCAGGCTGGCCACGCTGTGTTGCGCCATGGCCAGGTAAGACATTCCCCACAAACCGACGTTGCCATTGGACCAAGGCTGAGTGCCTGCCCATTCGATGGCGTCGTAATAATCCTCGGCTTCCTGAACGCTGAAGGGCGCTTGCAGGCCCGGGCTTTTGCACACGCCACGCGCGTCAACGCGGATGCACACGTAGCCTTCCGGCACCCAGACCGACGTGTCGACGGTCTCGTGGTTTTCGTATTGGGCGCCATCCGGATTGCCGGAGAAATAACGATCCTCCATTTGCTCCTTGCGCAGGACGTCGGCCTCGTTGCAAATGCAGTCGTGATAAAAGCTCTTGCCGTAAAAGCCCTTGCTCATGACGATCGGGTATTGGCCCGGATCCGCCGGGCGGAAAACGTCGGCACAAACGTAAGAGCCGTCGCGCAATGGAATACGCACATCAGTCATTTTGATGATGCCGCGAATATTGCGGCGCAATTCGTTACGACTGGTGGCGGCATCGCACAGCGTGCGTGGCATCTTGTCGGTGAAAACACCGGGCGTGGCGTTCAGCGTTTCGAGGATCAGCAGCAAAGTCGGATCATTGGCGAAGTCGACGACGCCACCTTGGCCCATCGGCATCACGGGAGGGCTGAAATTGATGGGTGTTGTGCCAATCAGCTCGTGCACCACGGGCGCAATATTGACGCCTGACTCGATGTTGCCTTGCTGATCCAGGGTATGGACGAAGCGGGCGAGGTTGGTGACCGACGGATCGAGTAGCTTGTCGATCTTGCCGTCGACACGATTGGCCAGTTGCGCCAGGTTGAGGCGCGGCGCGGCCTGTAGGGCGCCCAACACGATCCCGCCGACCCGAAAGCTGATGGCTTCGCCGGCGCGGTAGTGGAATTCGCCATTGGCGGAGGTCACGCCGGAGAGCGTAGGGGTCTGGTATTTGAGTCCGGCGATCGGGCCGGCAAAAATACCTGTCAATACGGGGCTCAGTGCAGGTGCAGGAGACAGACTCATGCTGGATTCCTTATTGTTCTTGATTATGGGATCGATTCCAGTAAGGTACGGCGATCAGGAAATTAATTCAACAGTCGTTGATATGGACGATGTTTCGTAATAATTTGGATATGACTATGAAGAAAGAAACCACCCCTGCGCCGCGTCGTGGGCGTCGACCGGGGCCCAATAGCACGCGGCATCTGGTGCTCGAAGCAGCGCGTGCGCGTTTTGCCAGCGATGGTTTTGCCGGCACGACTATGCGTCTGGTTGCGGCTGACGCGGGAGTCGATGTGGCTCAAGTCATGCAGTTTTTCCGCTCCAAGGACGAACTCTTTGCTGCGGTGATGGCGATCCCTGCCTCTGCTCTGGAGCGTTTCGACGCGCTCTATGAAGGGCCGGACGAACACTTGGGCGAGCGAGTAGTGCGTGCGTTTCTCACCGCATGGGAGGGCATCCCGGAAGAGTCGGAACCGTTGATGGCCACGCTGCGTGGCGCGTTCGTCAACGACCAGGCCCGCGATCAGTTACGCGCCTTCATTCAATCGCGATTGCTGGGTGGAACTCACGAGCATCTCGAACCTGAAGCGAAGCTGCGATCCGGCCTCGCGGCTTCCTTGCTGGTCGGCATGGTGGTCAGTCGCCGCATCATTGGCGTGCCGATGATGGTTGCCGCAGAACATGAAGAGCTGGTGAGGATCATCGGTCCGGCCATTCAAAAGGTGCTGGTGCCCGATAACTGATTGATTTCGTTGCGGCACGAAGCTACACAACGATCTGCCCACGCATTGGAGGAGGGGAACACATGGCCAACTTTTCTGCCGCCAGTTTCAAGACCGTTCACCTCGGAGTATTGCTTGGGCAGACTGCCGCGTTGAAAGATCGGCTGCTGGATCGGCACCTGCTGCCCCTTGGCATAACCGCGGCACAACTCAAAGTGCTGCGGATTATTTGTCGCGGCGATGACACGGCGGTCGCGTTGTGTCGACACCTGTCCATTCACAGCGCTTCGATGACGCGAATGCTGGATCGCCTTGAACGCAAAGGCCTGATCGTCCGTAGCCAGGACGGTCAAGATCGACGCCAGATGCGTCTGATGCTGACCGACAAAGGCGAAACATTGAGATCAATGTTTCCGCCGATGGAGGCTGCCGCGATGAATGAATTCACGGAATGCCTCACGACGGAGGAACTGCGTAGCCTGGAGAGTCTTCTGGAAAAAGTGGTCGGCACTGAAGAGTCACGTATGCCTTAGGGTAATTCGGTGGGCTGTTGTTGATCGTCTACCGCAAAGGTATGCACGCCGCAACCACCGGTCCAGGCTTCGTTGCGGCGTCTGCAGGCAGCGCGACTTTAATCGTCACCCGATGCGGGAACTTGATGGGTAAATGTCGACGTAATCGTTATGACTAAGAACGCACGTGCAATCCTGCATGCGGGTCTACCCCCTCAGGGTTTCCCCCTGGTCATTTGTTCATACATCCGAACCCTGCGGTGATTGCGCGCATAACCGCCCATTGCCGATACGGTGCCGCTTTGAATGTGATCGAGGTAACGGAACATCTTTCGCGGTGAGATAAAGCGCACCTGGTAGCCTCGGGCAGTCATTCGATCCTGCAGTTCATACCCAGGATTGCGTCTGTCCATTTGAAAGTGAAACCCGTGTCGTTTGATGAGTGCCGCATTCCAAAGCGTGCAAAAGCTTTTCAGGTGAACCTCTCGATACGCTTTGGGCGCTCTTGCCTGAACACGTAGCGCTGACAATGCTGGCAAAGCTCCGTGAGCCCCGCGTTTATGGCTTTGTCCGCCGCGCGAGATCATTGAGCAGCTTGTCATTTGCCAGGGCTTAGGGCAGGGTCGATACCACCAAGATCTCTGTCAAAGGAGTCACCCCATGTCAAAGCTCTATCCCAGTATCGATCCCGAGGGGCTGGTCGAGTATTCAGTGGTCTACACCGACCGCTCACTCAACCACATGTCGCAGTCATTTCAAGGGGTGATGAAGAACATCTCCCAAACCCTGAAACACGTCTACAACGCTCAGGCGGTGGCGGTGGTTCCAGGCAGCGGCACATTCGGCATGGAAGCGGTGGCGCGACAGTTCGCCACCGACCAGCAATGCCTGGTGATACGCAACGGCTGGTTCAGTTATCGCTGGAGCCAGATCCTCGAGATGGGCAACATCCCGGCGGCCACCACGGTGCTCAAAGCCCGACCGGTCGATACGGGTCGCCAGGCGGCCTACGCGCCGCCGCCTCTGGACGAAGTGCTGGCAGCCATTCAGGCGCAGAAGCCGCAGATAGTCTTTGCCCCCCACGTTGAAACCTCATCAGGGATTATCCTGCCCGACGACTACCTGCGGGCCGTCGGCGACGCGGTGCACGCGGTGGGTGGCCTGTTCGTACTGGACTGCATCGCCTCCGGCACGATTTGGGTCGATATGCAGCAATGCGCAGTCGACCTGCTGATCAGCGCACCGCAGAAAGGCTGGAGCGCCTCGCCTTGCTGCGCCCTGGTGATGCTCAGCGCTTTGGCCCTCGAGCGCATCGAACAGACGCAAAGCAGCAGCTTCGCCTGCGACCTGAAAAAGTGGCTGCAGATCATGCAGGCTTACGAGCAGGGCGGACATGCCTACCATGCGACCATGCCGAGTGATGCCCTCGCGCGATTCAACGAAGTGATGAAAGAAACGCAAGCCTACGGTTTTGACAAGGTTCGCGACGAACAACAGACCCTGGGCGATCGGGTGCGGGCGATGTTGACCGGCAAAGGCATCAAAAGCGTGGCCGCAGCCGGCTTCCAGGCCCCTGGCGTCGTGGTGAGCTACACCGATGATGCCGATATCAAGAGCGGCAAGAAATTTGCCAGTCACGGCCTGCAGATCGCCGCCGGGGTGCCGTTGCAATGCGACGAACCGGCCGACTTCCAGACCTTCCGCATCGGTTTGTTCGGGCTCGAAAAGCTGCAGAATATCGAGCGCACGGTCAGCACCCTCGAGCAGGCACTGGATGAAGTGATGGGGCACTGATCGTTAACGAACATGACGCTTGTCGCCGAGACGTCATGTTCTGATCAATCAGAAGACAGGAGCTTCCTGATTTCGGCAATGATCAAATCGATGTTGAATGGCTTCGCCAACACAGCGTCAAACAGATCCGGCCTTTGCATGCCTATGTGCGCCTGAGCGCCGCTCATCAAAATGATCGGTAAATGATTGGCTGATGGAAGGGCCCGGACAGCTGTGGCGAACTCTTGGCCATCCATCACCGGCATCATGAAATCAGTAATGATCAAGGCTGGACGCTCTCGGTCCAGCACCTCGAGACCTTTTTGACCGTTGCTGGCCTTAACGACCATGAACCCCTCGTCCTCCAGCGCGAAGCTGAGAATGTCAGCGATCAGATACTCGTCGTCGACGACCAGGATGGTGGTCATTTCAATTCAACCCGCTCGAAGGCTTAAGCATGTGTACCAGGCGATGATTCAGTGGCGACTGGCGGTTCATGCCTTGACGGCTTTTTCAGAAAAACATCTTGATCACGGATGACGACCTCAAAACGAGAAGGATCGTAAGAGCTGTCACGTACTTTGAGAATCGAAAGCGTCCTGCTTAGTTCAGCGTGATTTTCAAAGAACCGCATCAACATCAGGTTGTCGACGATACTGGACAAGTCCGAATTCGGTGAGCTGACCTCCGAGCCAAATAAATCGCGCATCTCCCACGACACAAATACGGTAACGCCCCTCGATCGCAGCTCGTTCATCAGTGCACTCAAAAAGTCGGTCACCCGTGCCGGATTTGTCGCGACTCGAGTCATGCCGCTCAGGCTATCGATGAATAAGCGCTTGATGCCTCTTTCCTCGACAATGCTCAACAGTCGTGCACCGACTGCATCGAGCAGTCCCTCGGTGGTCGGTTGCCAGGCAATACTCAACGCACCGCTAACTTCCATGCCTTGAATATCGATACCCAGTGACAGGCCCTTGAGGCGCAAGCGTTGTGGGCTTTCATAAAAGCCGAAATGCAGGCCAGGAGCATCCACTGTCGATTCGGCCAGGAATTTAAGGCCAAGCGTGGTTTTGCCAATGCCCGACGGTCCCATGACCAGCGATACACTGGAGCTGTGCAGGCCACCGCCCAAGATGGTGTCCAGCGAATCGATGCCGCTGGGAATGCGCGTCATGTCGGCGCTATCAGGGGAAGTAGGGTGGCTGTAGAGACTTTCGATTCGCGGGTAAACGACTAGTCCCTGATCGGTAATTTCACACTCATGCAGGCCGGTCATCGCCCCGCTGCCGCGCGTTTTACGCAGTTGAATACGGCGTACCGAGCGGGTGCCATAGAGCTCTTCACCCATTTCAATCACGCCATCGACCATGGTGTGTTCGGGGCTGCCATCGTCGAGACGGGAGCTGGTCAGAAACAGCACTGTGCAACCGGCGAAAGCGGCGTGCCCTTGCAACTCTGAGATGAATTTTTTGGTGTCGATGGGTGATTCGGCCTTTGAGCGCGCATTAAGCAGGCCATCTACCACCATAACCGTGGCTTTCTGACGGCTTATTTCGCGTCGAAGCAGCTTTACTACCTCATCCAGGCCTTCGTTTTCCAACGTGTCAAACGCACTGACAAATTGGATTTCGGCACCCACCTTGGAAGAGTCGAAGAAACTAAGCGTGGAGAGGAACTGAAAAAGGCGGTCATGCGATTCGGCCAGCAGTGTGGCGACCAGAACCCGGCCTCCGTTTTTCGCATGATGGAAACCAAGCTGGTTCGCGAGGATCGTTTTTCCAGACCCTGGGCGTCCCTGGATTATGTATGAAGCACCCTCGACGAGGCCGCCCTTGAGCAGAGCATCGAGCCCTTCTATTCCACTTTGAAGGCGTTTTAGCTTTTCCACAATGCGACCCTGATCCGAAAAAACATCTGTTTAACCAAGCTAATGGGATGCTACTCCATTTCTGCTTGGGAGCCGCGTTTCCGAGATAAAGAAATTCCCGAGAGGCCCCATTTGGCAGCCTGTTCGTGAGGCAAGGCGCACCTGCGTGCATCGCCAGCAAGCTGGCTCCTACAGGTGTTGCGTGAACCCGGCCCTGTCGCACACCACAGAACCCTGTAGGAGCGAGCATGCTCGCGATGGTCTTTAGCCGACAGCGCCCGGATACCACCGAAACGCGGCCGCTATCAGCAGCCTTCAGTCCCTGACCGCGGCCGTCACCATGATTTCAACCAGAACATCGGGGCTGGCCAGGTCAGCCTGGATCGTGGCTCGCGCAGGTGCGCAGCCCTCGGGCAACCAGGCGCTCCAGGCTGTGTTCATGGCAGCGAAGTCGCGACCAATGTCTTTCAGCCAGATTTGCGCACTGAGCAGTCGGCTGTTGTCGCTGTTGGCTTCAGCCAGCAGCGCATCGATTTTCGCCAGCACTTCGACGGTTTGGTCCGCGCAATCAGCTTGTCGGTTGTCGGGCACTTGCCCGGACACGAACACTTGCGGACCAAAGACCACAGCGCCGCTGAGTCGTGAATTAACGTTCAGTCGTTTGATCGGCATGGCAATTTCCTGACGATAGAGGGACCCGACACCCTAGAGGATTACCCCCGCGCTGACCAATGCGTGGTAGGGGAGCATCCATAACCTGAGGTTATTCAGTGCTGCTGTGCATCGGGAGGTCCAGACGGCTTCCGAGGGTTTGCAACAGCTCGATAAAGTTGTGGTCGAGCTTCGACAAGGTGTTGGACTCATGCACCAGCGCCGCCAGCTTGAACGGGATTCGCGGGCGTACCGGACGGATGAAGCAACCCGGCCGCAACATGGCCTGCGCCGTCAGGGCATCGACGATGGCGTAACCACACCCGGCCTGTGCCAGGGCGCACGCAACGTAGTAGGTCTGCACTTTGATGGCGCTGTCTGCGTGCGGCAGTTCAGTCTCGTGCAGTGACGGCAGCAAGCCGCCGAGCGGGTCATCCTGGGGCAGTCGGATCTGGCTTTGCGTGGTCAGGTTATCCAGGGTCAGGGGCGAGGTATCGGGGTCGGTGCTGAGGCAGACCAGCTCGGATTCGCCCAAAGAAACACTGCGTATGCCGGGGTGGTGCGAGGGGTTGAAGACAATCGCGATGTCGATCTCGCGTGCCAGCAGGCTGGCGATCAACCCGGCGGTGTGGCCGGTCTGCAAATCGATCATCACACCCGGCTGCCGGGCGCGGCTGAGTGCGATGGCCTGGGGTAGCAGGCTGAGCCCCAGACTCGGTACGCAGCCCAGGCGCAGCAGCCCTTCGGGGTGTTGGCGCAGGTTACGCGCCAGACGCCTGACGTTTTCCAACTCGCGAAATACTTTCTCGACTTCCGGCCCGAGCAGTTCGGCTTCATGGGTCAGTTGCAGGCGACCCTTCACGCGTTCGAACAGACTGAACCCCAATTGCATTTCCATGTGCTGCAAGGTCTTGCTCGCCGCAGGCTGGGAGATGCGCAGAATCTCGGCGGCACGACTGACCGAGCCGGTGAGGCGTATTGCCTGGAACACTTCAATGTGACGTAGACGCATGCTTGCCTCAAGTGTTGCCCCATAACCCCAGGCTATGGATACGGTCGCTATGGATATTGGACGGTGCCATTTGCGGCTGTCAACAATGCCACCACGGACTCGTAGTGAGCGAGCCGGCTACGTCAGGAATAGCGGCAATGCATGTATGTGTGATCGGTGCGGGCGTTGTGGGCGTGACTACGGCCTGGTATCTGGCCCGTCAGGGACTCAAGGTCACCCTGGTCGATCGTCTTGAGGCGGCCGCCCAGGGCGCGAGTTACGCCAATGGCGGACAGTTGAGTTACAGCTACGTCGCACCACTGGCCGGCCCAGGGGTACTGGGCAACTTGCCCGATTGGTTGCTGAACGCCGATTCACCGTTGCGTTTCCACCCGCGCCTGGACCTTCATCAATGGCGCTGGTGCCTGAATTTCATGCGGGCCTGCACCCTGGGTCGCAGCCGTAAAACCACCGCCGAGCTGCTCGAACTGTCCTACTACAGCCGTGAGCTCGTCCACCAGTTGATGGTCGGCGATGCCCTGCAATTCAACTACCGGCGCAATGGCAAGCTGATCGTGTACCGCGATAGCCGATCGTTGGCGGCCGGCATGCAGCAGGTGGCGTTCCAGGCGGCGCTCGGCTCGCAACAGCATGGCCTGAGCCGCGAGCAGTGCCTGGCGCTGGAACCCACCCTGGCCCATATCGGGCCGTCCCTGGCCGGGGCGATCCACACACCGAGTGAAGAGGTCGGCGATTGCCGGCTGTTTACCCAAGGGTTGCTCGACCGGCTAATGGCGACAGGGCAGGTCGAGACACTGTTCAACACCGAAGTCGTGGAATTGCGCCGTGAACGCCGGCGTATCGCCGCGGTGGCGACCACCCAGGGCGAGCTGCAGGTGGATGGCGTGGTGATCTGCTCCGGCGTCGCGAGCCGGCCGTTGCTCAGGAATCTGGGGATTCACCTGCCACTGTACCCGTTGAAGGGTTACAGCCTGGACATCCCCCTGACCGAAGAGAGTGTACGCAGGGTGCCCGGCATCAGCGTCACCGACAGTGCGCGCAAGGTCGTCTATGCGCCACTGGGACAATCCCTGCGGGTGGCGGCGATGGTCGATATGGGCACTGGTAATGACCGCATCGATCCGTTGCGCATCGAGTTGTTGAAAAAACAGGTGCGTGAAACCTTCCCCGATCTGGACCTCTCGAACGCTCGGCCCTGGGCGGGTTTGCGCCCGGCCACCGCACTGAGCAAGCCGATTATCGACGTCACACGCTTGCGCAATCTCTGGCTCAACGTGGGTCACGGCGCGTTGGGGTTCACCCTCGCGTGTGGCAGCGCTCGGGCGCTGGCGTCGCTGGTCTGCGGCGAGCAGCCGGCGATTAATCTGATACCGTTCCAGGCCAGCAAGGTGTGTTGATTTTTCAAATCGAAGGCCCGTGTGGCCCGTAACGTGCAGCGCAATACGACCCTGATTAATCATAAAAACAGAGAGCGAAACGATGAAAAAAATTGATTTGTTCGGTGGGAAAACGCGATTGGCCTGTGGGTTGTTACTGGCCAGCGCGAGTGCACTGCTGCTCCCTGATGCCAGTGCGCTGGCATCCACCTTGCGATTGGGTATCTCGGCCGATGCACTGACGCTCGACCCTATCCATACCAATGACAACCCGGCGATCTGGACCGAGCTTCTGATCTTCGATCAATTGGTACGCACGGGTACGGACGGTAAAAGCATGGAGCCCGGGCTGGCGGAGAAATGGGATATTTCGGCCGACGGCAAGGACTACACCTTCCATCTGCGCCCCACTGCGAAGTTCTCCAACGGTGAACCGGTGACGCCCGAGGACGTGGTGTTTTCCCTCAAGCGCGCGGCCAGCGAAACATCGGACTGGGGACGTTTCTTCCGGCCGATCACCCGCTTCACGGTTGTCGATGAACACACGGTAATGCTTTCGCTGGACAAACCCTTCACCCCGATGCTGAGCAATCTGGCGATGTGGAGCGCGTCGATTCTGCCGCGCAAAACCGTGGAGGCGCAGGGTGATGCGTTCTTCGACAAACCGGTGGGCAGCGGTCCATTCGTGATCGGTGAATGGCGCCGGGGCGAGAAGATGGCGCTGAACAAGAACCCCGAATACTGGAACCCGCAAAAGCCGAAGGTGGACAGCGCGGTGATCAATATCGTCGCCGATGACAACGCCCGTGCCCTGCGTTTGCAGGCGGGGGAACTGGATGCCATTGTCGGTGTGCCGTTCAACCAGATTGAGCAGCTCAAGCGTGACCCCAACCTGAACGTCGGCCTCGCCAACGTCCTGCGCACCGAGCTGATCCAGCTGAACACCCAGGTCAAACCTTTCGATGACATACGCGTGCGCCAGGCACTGAACTACGCTGTCGACAAGACCGGGCTGATCAAAGGGGTGCTGCGCGGCAACGGCACTGTCGCGACGTCGCCGCTGCCGGTCATGGTCTATAACAACACCGATATCAGCGCGTACCCGTTCGATCCCGAGAAGGCCAAGGCACTGCTCGCCGAAGCCGGTCTGGCAGGCGGTTTCAAAACCAAAATGCTCGTGGCTTCCGGTGACGCCACCCATCGCCAGGTGGCGAGCGTGATTCAAAACTCGCTGAAAAAAATCGGTGTCGAAGTGGAACTGCAGTTGATCGAAAGCAGCTCGCAGTTCAGCACCACCAAGTCCGGCAACTACGAAATGGCCTTGAGCTTTACCACCAGCGACACCCTCGACCCTGACCAATTGGTGGGTTTCACCTCGGTCAATCCGGAACGGGCTGACGCCATGCACACCCGCTGGAAAGATGCCCGGGTGAACGAGCTTTACGAACTGGAGCGCAGCACGCCCGACGGCGAAGAGCGTGGCAAGCAGTTCAAGGAAATCGAAGCACGGGTCCATGAAGGTGCGCCGTTCATTTTCCTTTACCACCAGAAAGCACCTTACGCCGCCAGAAAGAACGTCGAAGGCTTCGAGGTCCTGCCGACCTCGAACTACCGCCTCGAAGACGTCAGCGTCAAGTAAACGAACCCGCCACGAACGCCATGACCTGGCGTTTGTGGCGCTTCTGGCCACCGTGGCCGTAGCCGACTGATGTGGGGTCGTACGTGCAGATATTACGTTTTTGCTTTTCGCGATTATTGCAGCTGATTCCCGTCTTGCTGGGCATCACGCTGATCGCGTTTCTGTTGTTGCGGGTCATGCCGGGTGACCCGGCAACGCTTATCCTGGGTAACCGTGGCAGCGCCGAAGAGATTGCCCGGTTGACGACCCAACTGGGGCTCGACCGGCCGGTCTGGTTGCAGTACCTGAATTTCTTGAAGGATTGCCTGCAAGGCAGTTTCGGCAATTCCATCGCTTACAAGACGGCGGTCGGTCCACTGATCTGGGAACGACTCTGGGCGACCCTGGCGCTGGTCGGCTACAGCACCGTGCTGGCGCTGCTGATGACCGTGCCGCTGGCATTTCTCAGCGCGTTGCGCCGCAACGGTTTCTTCGATCACTTGATCAAAGTGCTGTTCGTGATGGCGATGTCGATGCCGGCGTTCTGGATCGGCGTGCTGCTGGTGCTGGCCTTCAGCATTTACTGGCCGATTTTTCCCGTGTCGGGTTACGGCGACGGTTTTCTCGACCGTTTGCATCACTTGTTCCTGCCGTCTTTTGTCGTCGCGCTCGGCACTGCCGCGCTGACCATCCGTTCGATGCGCAGCTCGATCATTGGCGTGCTGTCCGCCGAATACATCGACACCGCACGCGCCAAAGGCATCGGACAAAGCGCCTTGCTGTTGCGCCATGTCTTTCGCAATTCGTTGCTGTCGACCATCTCGGTACTCGGCGTGCACACCAGTTGGGTGATCGGTGGCACGGTCGTGATCGAATCGGTGTTCGCCATCCCGGGCCTGGGTAATTTGCTGGTGTCGTCCATCAGCGCCCGGGACTACCCGATGGTGCAAGGCCTGACCGTCACCTTCGCGGTCCTGGTCGTCCTGATCAATCTGCTGACGGACCTGGCGTACGTCATCGCCGACCCACGGGTGAAACTGTCATGAGTCGATTTCTCAGTGCTGAAACCTGGCAACGTTTAACCCGCAATTACTCGCTGCAAGCGGGGCTGATGCTGCTCGCGCTGTTGCTGCTGACGGGCTTCCTCGGGCCGCTGTTATTGCACAGCGACCCGCTGGAAGTGGACTTCTCGATTGCCTTGCTGCCACCGGGGGCCGAGCACTGGTTTGGCACCGATGACCTGGGTCGTGATGTGTTCTCGCGGGTGGTGCATGCCATTGGCATCGACCTGCAGATCGCCAGCATCTGTGTGATTCTGCCGTTCCTGATCGGCACCACCGTTGGCCTGGTGTCTGGCTACCTCGGCGGCTGGGTCGACACGGTGCTGATGCGTCTGGTCGATATCCTCTGGGCGTTTCCGTTCTACGTGCTGGTGATTGCCATCGTCGGCTCGCTGGGGCCAAGCGTCGGCAACATGTACATCGCTTTCACGGTGGTGGTGTGGATTTCCTTTGCGCGCATCGTGCGCGGCGAAGTGCTGCTGGTGAAGCGTGCGGAATATGTTCAAGCCGCCCAGGTGTTGGGCTACAGCCATCTGCGCATTGTCTTGCGGCACGTGCTGCCCAATGTGATCACCCCGGCCATCGTGTTCATGATGGCGGATGTGGTGCTGACCATTCTCGCGGTCACCTCCCTGGGCTTTCTAGGCCTGGGCATTCAACCGCCCACCCCGGAGTGGGGCGTGATGATTTCCGAGGGGCGAAACTTCATTCTCGATGGCTGGTGGATCTCTTTGTTTCCAGGGCTGGCCATTGTCTACGTGGGCATCAGTTTCGCGTTGCTCGGTGACGGGCTGGATAATTTTCTGAGGCCAAAAGCATGAACCCATCCCTAGCGCCTCTGTTGCAAGTCAAAGAACTGCGCACCTGCTTTCCCGGATTCCAGCAGCGGGTTACCGCGGTTGACCAGGTCAGCTTCGATATTCAGCCAGGCGAGATATTCGGCCTGGTAGGCGAGTCCGGCTGTGGCAAAAGCACCACCTGCCGTTCGGTGATTCGCCTGTTTGGTGGCGCCGCGGTGGAGATCGCCGGCGGGCAGATTCTGCTCGAAGGCCAGGACCTGGCCAGCCTGAGCAATCGCGAGATGATGGCGGTGCGCGGCGAGAAGCTGGCGATGATTTTCCAGGACCCGATGACGGCCCTCAACCCGACCATGCGCATCGGCGACCAGATCGCTGAAGGTCTGCGTCGACATCGCACGTTGAGTCGCGCGCAACTGCGCCAGGAATGCATCGAGTTGTTGCGCCTGGTCGGTGTGACGTCGGCAGAGCAGCGTCTGCAAGCCTGGCCTCATGAGTTCAGTGGCGGCATGCGTCAACGGGTGTTGATCGCCATCGCCCTGGCCTGTCGGCCGCGCTTGCTGATCGCCGATGAACCCACCACCGCGCTGGACGTGACCATCCAGGACCAGATCCTCAAGCTGCTGTTGCGCCTGCGCGATGAAACCGGCATGGGGGTGTTGCTGGTCACCCACGATCTAGGTGTCGTGGCGCAAACCTGTGATCGGGTAGCCGTAATGTACGCCGGCAAGATCGTCGAGATCGGCAGCACCCGTGCCCTGTTCAAACGCCCGCTGCATCCCTACACCCGCGCGCTGCTCGCCGCGCTGCCCAGTCATGCCGGACAGCGCAGCAAGCTCAAGCCGATCGCCGGCGCACCGCCCAACCTGGCCGAGCCGCAGCAAGGTTGTCGCTTTCGTCCGCGTTGTGAATTTGCCACTGAGCGGTGCGCGCAACAGGAGCCTGCGTTGCGCGAATTCGGTACGGATCATCAGAGTGCCTGCATCCGTCAGGAGGAGTTGCCATGGTGAAGTCCAGTGAACCGCCGTTGCTGGAAGTCCGGCATCTGCACAAGCGTTTTGATAAGCCCCGAGGCTTGATCGATCTTTTATCCGGTGCTCCCGCGCGCGGACTGCATGCGGTTCGCGATGTGTCGTTCAGCATCGCCGCCGGGGAAACCCTGGGTGTGGTCGGGGAGTCCGGTTGCGGCAAGAGCACACTCGGGCGCTGCCTGGTGGGCCTGCACCCACCGAGTGCCGGAGAAATACTCTGGCGCGGTCGGCCCATCAGTGAGTTGGGCAACAGCTTCGCGATCAGTCGCAAGATCCAGATGATTTTTCAGGATCCCTATTCGTCGTTGAATCCGCGTATGACGCTGGCCCAAACCTTGGGTGAAACCCTCAAGGTGCACGGCATCGGGGCGAGCAAGTCGGAGCGTGATGACCGTATCGATGAGCTGTTGCTCACCGTCGGTTTGCCACCCAGGCTCAAGGATCGTTTGCCCCACGCGTTCAGCGGCGGCCAGCGTCAACGGATTTCCATCGCCCGCGCGTTGGCGGTGGGCCCGGAATTGATCGTTGCGGATGAACCGGTGTCGGCCTTGGACGCCTCGGTACAGGCGCAGATCATCAATCTGTTCGAAGAGATCCGGGAAACCATGGGCGTCGCGTTTTTGTTTATTGCCCACGACTTGAACGTGGTGCGCCACATCAGTCAGCGCATCGGTGTGATGTACCTGGGGCAGATGATGGAACTGGCCGACGCCGACACCCTGTTCGATACGCCGATGCATCCCTACAGCCGGGCGCTTCTATCGGCGATTCCGTTACCGGATCCGGACCAGCGCAACCTCACGCCAAGCCTGGAGGGCGAGTTGCCTGACCCGCACAATCCGCCACCGGGCTGCGCCTTTTCCAGCCGTTGTCCGCGAGTGACGGCCGCGTGCCGAGCGGCGATTCCGGCACTTGATGAATACCCGTCCGACCACAGGGTGCGGTGCATACATCCGTACCAACCGCAGCTCAGCGCTTTTGACCAGGAGACGTCTCGCCATGTTCTTTGACACCACCCCTCGCAGCCAGGACCTGGGGGACACTCTTGTCCAGAAAGCCCTCGAGGATTACCGCTCGGCAGGGCTGAGCGCAGACGGCCTGGGGGTGACCTTGTTGTTGCATCCGCAGCGCCTGACCCAGGAGGGCCGAGCCCATCGGCCAGAAGGTTTCGCCTATCGCGGGCAACAATTGTTCTACCCGTGCAGCGTGGTCAAGGCGTTTTATCTGGTGGCGATGGATGCCTGCCTGGCGAGTGGTCAGGTGCAGCCCCATGAAGATCTTGAGCGAGCGATGCGCGACATGATCATCTGGTCGAGCAATACCGCGACCAACTACGTCATTGACCTGATCACGCAGACCACCGGCGACACGTTGTTGTCCGCCGAGGAATTCACGCTCTGGGCCAATCGGCGGCAAGCGGTTAACCGCTATTTTCAGTCTCTGGCGTGGCCAGAGCTGGCGGAGATCAATCTGTGCCAGAAGCTGATGGACGACGAGCGTTACGGCCGGGAAAAAGCCTTCGTGACCTTCGGTGGCAACAACCACAATCGCTTGTGCAGCAATGCGGCGGCGCGGCTGATGTTCGAACTGTTCAACGGCACGGTTGCGTCACCCGAACGTTGCCGCCGCATGACCGCACGCTTCCATCGGCCGCTGACCGCCGAATTCGCCGCGCAACCTGCGGCGCAGATAAACGGCTATTTCGGTGCGAACCTGCCCAGCGATGCCACGCTTTACTCCAAGGCCGGCTGGACCGGCTGGACGGGAGACCCGCTGGCCAGCTATCGCCGCCACGACCTTGGTTACGTAGAGCTGCCGTTGGATCATGAGGGACATTACCAGGCGTTCACCCTGGCCGTGTTTACCCAAGGGCAGGCGATGTCCGAAGGCACGCAGGTGCTGCCTGCGATTGCTCGACTGGCGTATGACGCGGTGAGGGCGGTGTGATTTGAAAGGGTAAAGCTATCCACAGAATGGGTGTGTATATCTGTGGATAACGGTCCAGGAAGCCCAGTGCACATGGCTTGTCATAGATTGTTCATTAATTGAACACTTGGAAATTTTGCTGCTGACAGGTTGGGTGGCGAAGAGTTTTTTGTCCGCCTGAAGCGGTCACAGGACAAGACACAAAACGGTGCAGGCCCTTCTTTGTCAGCATTGAAGGGCACTGCCTCTCATAAAGCCTAGCGATCACCCATCAGCCGCCGCCCGGCAAAAACCTCACTCACGCGCCCTCGCTGAACACCGGCACGGTGAAGCAGAATTCTGCGCCTTGGCCCGGCTCGCTCTGGGCGAAAATCCGTCCGCCGTGGGCTTCGACGATGCCTTGGGTGATGTACAAACCAAGACCCGTGCCGGTCGGGTTGCCTTCCTTCACCGTCCAGTAGCGGTCGAATACATGAGGCAGTTGCTCCTGGGGAATGCCTTCGCCGCTGTCACGCACGGTGAAGATGATGTCATCGCCAACACACTTGGCGTGGACGTCGATGACGCCTTGGCGGGGGGTGAATTTAATGGCGTTGCCGACCAGGTTCGAGAGGACCTGGAACAGCCGTTCGGGGTCGGCGTGGACGCGCAGATCGGGGTCGGCCTCGAAGGAAATGCTGATGTTTTTGTCCATCGCCAGCGGCGCGAGCAGCGATTGCGCTTCTTCGAACATCTGGCTGACGTCGAGTTTTTGCGGGGTGATAGTGTAGCGTCCGGCATCGATTTTTGAAGTGTCGAGCAAGTCTTCCAGCAGCGTATTCATGCGGCCGGCCGCTTGCTGCATGGTGTCGATGGCCGTGGAGATACGCCGCGAGGTGTGGGGGCCGTCGGAGCTGAAGGCCTTCTGCATCATGCCGCAGAGCATCGAGATGACCGTCATGGGGTTGCGCAGATCGTGGGAGACCACCGCCACCAGTTCATCTCGGGCGCGTACCGCTTCCTGCTCGCGTCGCACCTGGCGGGCGAGGTCGTTCTCCAGTGCGGAGCGACGCAGATCGTTGGCCGCGAACACATCGCCGTGGCTCCACTTGGTGGAGATCCCGGCCATCTCGACTTTCCAGATTTCAAACGAGGTGCGCGGTCGCAGGCGCAATCCGGCGTCGGAGTTTTCCAGGTCGAGCGGCTTGCGCGGATCACCGCTCCAATTGATGTTTTCCTTCGCCTCTGGCCGAAACCACATCACACCGTTGGCCACCGGTTTGGGCAGGCTCATGGCGAGCACGCCGCTGGCTGTTTGCTGAAAGTGTGCGGCAGGCGGATACACCGTGGACAGCTGATGCGTGGCGAACACCGGCTCGCCGTTGTCCTGCAGCCACTTGTGCAGGGCGCGGATATCTTCGGGCTCAGGGCAATTGCCAAAGCGGTGCAGCTGGTTGTCTTCGATGATGGCGATACCACCGGCACGGGTCAGCGCCATCAGCACTTCGGGCTGGGTGGCCAGACCGTCAAACACGTTTTGTGGCGAATCGATCATCGCCTGATTGAGCAAGGCAAGCGCCTCGACTTTTTCTTCACGCTGGCGGCTGATCTCCAGCGCTTCCATGGCGCTGATCTGTAGCGACAACACTTGGCCGATGGTCTGGCAGGCGATGCGCAGTTCGTGGGGCACGTGCAGCGGCTGACGGTGGCCACAGCTGATCAGCCCCCACAGTTTGTCGCCCTTGAGCAGCGAGATGCTCATGGACGACAACACGCCCATGTTTTTCATGTACTGGCAGTGGATCGGCGAAACGCTGCGTAACGTGGCGAAACTCAGGTCCAGCGGCGTCCCGGTGTCCGGGCGTAGCTTCGGCACCAATGGCACTGGCTGGTAATCGGCGTTGGGGATGATCCGCAGCCAGTTGGTTCGATACAGCTCGCGGGCCTGCTCCGGGATGTCCGATGCCGGGAAGAACAAGCCATTGAATACTTCCATGGCTGGGTTGGATGCTTCGGCGATGACTTGCCCGTGACCTTCTTCTTCAAAGCGGTAGATCAGCACCCGGTCGTAACCGGTCATGGCCTGGATTTCCGTCACGCTGATGTCGTACAGCGCCTGCAGGGAAGTGGCCGCTTGCAGGCGTTGGAGCATCCGCCCGAGATGGGTGTTGATGCCGGCGACGTTGAAGGGCTGGAAGTTCTCGACGTGGATTTCCAGTTCCAGGATCAACACGCCTTCATGGCGGTGGAGCAACCCTTCGAACGACGTGCCGTTGAGCTGCAAAAGCAGCGGCGGGGCGTCGGAGAAGGGCGGGTGATTGAGGATTTCACGCACGGCCTCGGCAGGCGCTGCGCCGATCAGCTCCGCCAGCGGCTTGCCGATGAGACGTAACGGGTCGCGGGCGAGCAAGGTCTCGACGTTCGCGCTGACCTGGATGATCTCCAGCGCCGGCTCGCTCAGGGTCACCAGCAACCCGTGCGGCTGAATCGCGCCAGGGAAGCGGATCGGTTCGTCGGCACAGTTGGCCAACAGTTCTTCGAAGGCTTCTTTATCTTGCGGAGTCATACCAGTACCTCTCGGCGTTCGAGCCAACGCTCGAAACAGCTGAATGTAGTTTGTGCTGCGGTGACAACAGCTGCACGTTCGGTGGCATCCATGGGGCGAACGCCCAGGTAGTCGATGAAGTCACGCCAGCGCCGTCCGGTGGCCGCGCCATAAACGTCCAGGAACGCCGCGCCGTTGTCGGCATGCAGATCCAGGCGAGTCGCGATTTCCCGTCGAAGAATCTGCCCGCCGAGGGTCGCGCCTTCCAGCACGTACAACACGCCCAGGCACGCGGCAGAAGAGTCGATCATTGGCAATTGCTGGCAGATTGGCAGGCTTTGCAGCACGTCGGCCGATGAGGCCATGGCGTGCAGGTCCCGGCGTAGGGTTTCGCATTTGAGACGGGGTGACAGATCAAAATCGGCGGGGAATGTGTCGCTGCGCTGCAATGCGCTTTCCAGTGGCTGATAGAAGCCGTAGTAGGCCTGCATCAGCTTTTCAAAGCCGCGGATATCAAGGGTGTCGGAGAAAAAAGGCAGGCGCTTTTCCAGTGCGATATGCAGCTCGGCAGTGCCAGCTCGCAGGTCTTGAAGCACGGGTGGCACAAACACCTGTCGTTCCTTTGCTAGCATGTAAATCGCTCTTGCTGGGGCCGCCTGGGGCCATTAGGGATTGGCATTGCATAGGACAATTTAGCACTTCAGGCCGGAATCATGACTGTTCGGACAGTTTTCCGCCTGGTTCTTCACTGGAGGAGAATCTGAGTTTTACGGGAGTGGAAAGTTCGACAGGTCTCATGAAAAGCCGCTTCAGTCTTTCGCTGAGGTCTTGTCGCGATGGGATCGGGACGTACCCTTATGCACCCGACTCGAACGAGCTAGACATAGACGTGAATAGATAGAAATGTCGGAAACAGAGGCAAGTAATCCTGGAGTAACGGAATACGGCAGGCTGAGTCGCGAGCCTGCCATCAGCCAATGATGATCGTGCCGACGGCGATTACCGCACAGGCCAGGATCTTTCGGACAGTCAGTGTCTCTCCCAGGAAAAAATAACCGATCAACGCCGCAAACAACACGCTGGTTTCACGCAGTGCCGAGACCGCTCCCATGGGCGCGGCGGACATCGCGTAGATGACGATGCCATACGCCAGAAGTGAAACCAGCCCACCGACGAAGGCGGCGATGAACCCGGGCCGGAAGGTAAACAAACTCTTCGCGTCGCGCACGCCGATGTAGACCAACGGCATCAGGACGCCCCACAAGGCACACATCCATACCGTGTAGGCCATCGGTGCGCCGGACAGGCGAACGCCAATGCCATCGGTGACGCTATAAGCCGCAATGAAACAGCCGGTGCCCAAGGCATAGGGCAGGCTGGGAACGGCGAGCTTGCGCCCTCTGAAGGCCAGCGAAATGATCCCGCCTGACACCAGCAAAATGCCGAACATCGCGACCGCGCCGACCGTTTCCCCGGCAAAAACCGACGCAGCGAGGGTAATCAGGATAGGGGAGGAGCCCCGTGAGATGGGATAGGTTTGTCCCAGGTCGCCAACCTTGTAACTGCGCACCAGGAACAAGTTGTAGCCAACGTGCAGCACCGCCGAAAGTACCGCGTAGAACCAGCTGGCTTTGGCCGGCGCCTCCAAAAACAAGGCCATGACGACACTGACGATCGCGACCGCCACGCACATGATCGTCATCGACCAAAGTCTGTCGGCGCCGCCGCGCAACGCGGCATTCCAGCCAGCGTGCAAGAGTGCTGCGAAGAGGACGAGCAGGATGATGTGATAGGGCATGCGCCATCCTAGGCGATACGACGTTTTGATTAAAGCGAAGTCCTCTCATTGCAGAATGAGCAACTCCTCATGCTTCATCGGTAGCCGTGTTCGGCCTTTTAGATTCGGCCAGCGTAATTGCCAGCCTATCCACCCTCATTGTGCCAACTGCGCTGTGGTCCCTCGCGACTCCTCGGGTATTAAGCAGCCTTTGGCCATCCACTGGCAGTCTCTGTCCCAGCGATAGCCAGCTTCCAAGTCGCCACGATCATTGTAATACGCCAGGCGCAGTTGACTGGGATTCAGATCGAGTTTGACAAACCCGGCCCGCGCTGCGGAGAACAGGCTATCCGGCGTAGGTGTATTCAGGGGGTAGATTTTCTGGCCTCCAGCACCGGAGATGACCCACGCGGGCTCCCCAGCACGCAACAGCAATTGCTGATTGTGATCATGGCCTGACAAAAGCAGATCCACGTTGTTGCGTTGCAACGCTGGCAAAAGCCTGGCAACCAGATCCGACTCCTCGCCATGCTGGCCCTGATTGCGCACCGGGTGATGGGACGCAGCGATTCGCCACACCGGCGCCGGCCCCGGCATCTGGAACGCCTGATCAATCAAGTCGATTTGCTGCTGCAAACTTTCACGCGGCGCCGAGGTGTCAAGGAACACTATTCGCACCAATGGACGCCCGTCGACTTCACCGAAATCCTTGATGTAAAAGTTCGTTGGCATCTGCCAGCGGCCCGATCCCTTGCGCTGTTGTCCGTACTCGATCTCATACTTTTGCGACACCGGGTAATCATGATTGCCCAGCACCGCGTAGAACGGCACATGACTCAGCCAGTGGCCCCAATAGACACGCTCGAATTTGGTTTGCCAGTTGAAATCATGGGTACTGGCTAACGACTTGCCGTAGAAGTTGTCGCCCAGGAACACCACCATGTCCAGCCGCCCCTCATTGGATGCGACCCGCTCCATGGCCCGCCCCACCCGCCACTGCTGCAGGTCACCGCTGCCTTGATCGCCCACAGCGATCATCGAAACCGACGCAGGGTCCAGACCGCTCAGCGGAACATAAGGCGATGGTGGCGTACACAGCCAGTACGCCCCAGCGATCAGCAGAAGAACGCAGGTGACGGTTGAGCAACGCACAACACTTCTGAGCAACGAACGTTTTGCAACCATCGAGGAGGAAGTTGTGCTTTTCAATTGATCACTCACTGGGCATCGCAGGGTGGTGAAATTAAGGTCGATAAATCTGCTGGCTGATTTTCAAAGCATGGCTGACTAAATCGAAAGCTTGCCCGACGGACCGTGAAGAATTCGTTGGTTTGATCACAAAAAATCAAGAGGTGGGTGTTAAGCGATCTGGTATTTGACCTCGGAACCGTTGAAGCGCGCCGAGAACGAAATGAAGTTGAGAGGGCAGGGATTGCACGTTCTGATTGGTGAGCGCTATGCCGTGGTGGATTGACCAAAGCGACTTTGAGTCTATCGAAGCCTCTTCCTACGTTACCCTAGGTATTGCGTTCCTGGGCGGCATCTGCTTCGCATTATCTCCCAGAGAGGATGTTCTAACTCTCGGGTTGAGCCGGGTGCTAGAAGCTCAACGCGTTTAAGGGGTTTTGACTTCGGGGTATTCAGGTCCTTCTCGTATCCTGACCGTTTGCTCCGATAATGACGGATTGACCCATTACTATTTCGTTGAAAAGATTATGCCTAGCCCCGATCTTTCGGAATTGCATGTCGTGTCGCAACCTCAAAGGCGCGCAGCGTGGCGAAGGGAGGTAAATCTTTCATGGGTTTTTTTCTTGGCCGGCAATCAACAGTCATGTGTCATGAATGAAAACTCAAGGTAGTACACGAGGTATGGCTGTCGAGAGCAACCGCCTTGTCTGTCTGCCGACGCTTGTGGCAAAAGATGAGCTGTTGAACGGAAGACTCATCACTGATGCAGTCCGCCAGAATTTCAATCCCGCGTAATGAACTCCCCTGGATATCGGGTAGGCTGGTGCGATGTATCATCAGCAATACGCATCGATTCCATCGCCCCCAAAAAGAGATCCAGCGTGGTCACATTCAACTTTTTCTTGAACAGCATAGGCTTGGATGTATCCAGGGTCCGTCTCGTTCGGCATCAGGACCAACGCGCATCGCGTGGTAAAACACCCTACGACCTGTGGGTCGCTGGCGACGGCCGATTCGAGGCGTACCAATCGATCCAATCAAGGGACGTTTTCAGCAATGCCGACTGGGTGGCAGCGTTTGTCGCCACACCGCTTAACGAAACGCTGTTCGTGGGCCTTTATCGGGTTGTCGGTGAGTCCACCGTGCCGGTAGGAACGAAAGACCCGGTGTCAGGTGAGGATGTCAGCGGATGGCTCCTGTACGGCATGCAGCCCGATGACCGCCTCTGCGATTATATCGGGCGGCTGGTGATTGAATGGGGACTCGGTTTGCGCACTTGGGTGCAGCGTGCTGACAACCAGGATAAAAAAGTGCTGGAGATGCGCCGAGTGGCTATCGAGCCACCCTTTCCGGGGTTCGGCTCGTTTCGCTGGCCGATGCGTGAAATGAGTTCGATCCCTTTCTCCTGGCGCACAGCGCTCTCAGTGGTTCGGGGTGTGTACGCGTTGACGTGCCTTAAAACCGGTCGACTCTATGTCGGCTCTGCTTATGGCTCGGACGGTTTCTGGGGGCGCTGGCAGGAATATTTTGCGACCGGCCATGGCGGAAATATTGGACTGAAGGCGCTGGAGGAACACGAGTTTCAAGTGGCAATACTGGAGGTGTCTTCATCCGCGGCGGGACCGACCGAGATCATCGTCAGGGAAGGGGAGTGGAAGGAGAAGCTGCTGACGCGGCAGTTTGGATTCAACATCAATTAATCGCAGGTGCTGGGTCGCCCGGATCGCATTGATGCCAAGTGCCGAGCGCTGGACCCTCACAGTGCGATCGATCGGGAACTCCATTGTTTGGCGAATGCAAACAGTCATTTAGCGAACTGCTCGTTTATCCGCGACCGGCGGAAATCCTACAGTGGCCGCCTTCGCCAACACTTTTGAAGGAATGCCCTGATGACTATTCGCGACGTTGTTACGCCACCTGACCGCCACGCCTTGTACGAGCTGCACCGCTATTCCCCTGCAATCCGTGCCAACGGCTTGCTGTTCGTGTCGGGCCAGGTCGGCAGCCGGCCCGATGGCTCGCCCGAGCCGGAACTCGATGACCAGGTGCGCCTCGCGTTCCAGAACCTCAACGCTATCCTCGCCGCAGCCGATTGCAGCTTCAGCGATGTCATCGACGTGACCGTGTTCATGGTCGACCCGCACACCCACTTCGAACGCGCCTGGGCTGTAGCGGCGGAATATTGGGGCGAAGCGCCGTATCCCACTGCCACCGCCATCGGTGTCACCTGGCTGTCCGGATTCCAGTTCGAAATCAAGGTGATTGCCAAGTTACCGGAAGTTGCATGAGCCTGAGACCGCCAGGTAACAGGCAACGATGAAGGCGGGCACTACCAGCGCCCGTTTGAAGAGCCTTGAGCGGTGCCTGGCCGAAGCGCCGAATTTACAAGCTATCTGCTTTATCGCCAGATGACGGCGCGAGAAACGCCGTTATCAGCGACGTAACCTGCTGTTGAATCACCTCACGCGGGCGAGCGCTGTCGCCATCCCGGCAAATGATGCCGTCGCCCGGCACATCCTCTTCGAGCATGACCTCCGCGCCAGGTTTGCACCGTGACAGGAAGCTGAAGTGGCTCGCGTCGCTGATTTCGACGTAACGGCTTGACCCCGCAGGCAGGCGCTTGGCCAGGTCGGCGGACTCCAACTCAGCGGGAAGTTCGCGCGACGGAGCGCCAGCCGCGATCACCAGCGTCGGGATCGGCAGGGCCGCCAGGCTTTCATCGGTGAGGCCCCGAGAAAGGCCCAGGTCCAATGAAACCACTGCCGTGACGCGTTTATCGCGCAAGTCGGCGGCCAACGCGGTTTTCGATGCCGAGGTGCTGGCGGGGTTTATCTTTTCATAAACGCTGCAGCTTGATAGTTGCGGGTGGGCTTTGCAGTCCTGGGCGAAGCGGTCGGGATCGAAACGAGCACCCGCGATTTCCAGTGCGGTCCAGCCGCCGAGTGAATGGCCCACGACTGCAATGCTGTCGTTGGCGACCACGCCGAATTTTTCAGCGTGAGCCATGACATTATCGATGGCCCGGCGCACATCATCGGCCCGCAGCCATAACTGCGCCGCTGCTTGAGGGCTGCGGTCATGCGTGGTGGTGCCAGGGTGATTGATTGCGGCGACGATATAGCCCTTGTGAGCCAGCGCGCTGGCGAGCCAGATCTGGTTGCTCCAGTTACCCCTGTACCCGTGGGAGAGCACCAGCAGTGGATGCTTGCCGGCAGCGGGCGGCGCGTCACGGACGGCAGGTGCACCGACAAACACCGCATCATCGCCGATCAATTGCGCGGCGGCGGTCGTTGCACTGGGGTACCAGACGACCATCTCCAGTGCGCGGTCATTGTGCGGGTCCGCCAGCGTGGAGGCGTGAAAGCCGACAGGATTTTCGTCTGCGACGGCCAGGGTAGCCAGGCAGGTCAATAGCAGGGCGCCAAACGCTATTTTCAACATCGTATCTTCCTTGATTGGATAGTGCCGCCAGGCGTACTGAGTCGGCGCTAACGTGGCTGCGGGCAAGCACCGGCATTAAACCCGGACCTGACCGCCCCGTATAACTTTTGTCGCTAAGCCTGATTATGAGGCGGTGGATGTCCGCTTTGGCCGATGGTCGCCTTTCGCAAATTGCTGCAACGGCCCGAAGCGGTCACTCGCTGGAGTCGCCAGCACTCTGTCGCAGCGCTTGCAGCAACTGTCGTACAACGAGGGCTTCGACGGCGCCTTCACTGGCGCCGGTCTCAAAAACAGCGCAACACGCCGAGGCTTCGGCGTCGCCGATTCGGTAAACGGCAATGACACTTCCAGGCCCGCAGCCCGTGTGTCCACATAGGGTCCATCCACCTTCAATTGAGCCCTGCATGACACCGAGGCCATATCCCGGTGCTACCCACGGGCGTCCGGGGAGGGGGCCGCCCAATGCTCGCGCCGTCTGCAGTTGCTGAAGCAACGCCGTGGGCAGAAGGTCCCCGGCGAGCAGTCGATCCAGGAATAACGCCGCTTGCGATATCGGGCCAATGAGCAAGCCATGATAGACCCAGGCGGGATCATAACCCGACGTCCTTCCAAGGTAAGTCTGTTGCAAATCTGCTCGCGTTTTAGCGAAACGCACACTCGAAAGGCCCAAGGGGCTCAGCGCACGACGGCTGGTTGCCTCTTCAAGCGCCAGCCCAGTGACTCGCTCAATAAGCTGGCCGATGAGCAAGTAGCCGACATTCGAGTAACGCCAGCCGGTTCCTGGACTGTAGCGAAGTCGAGTGCCTTCAAGGCGCTGCATCATTTCCGTGACTGGCCAGGCTGTCTCATCGTTCGCCACGGCGGCGTGATAGTCGGCAAGTTCTGCATAATCGCCTAAACCAGCCTCATGTCGCAGTAGCTGGCGTAGCGTGTAAGGTTGGCCAAATAACGGGGTGTCCAACCCGACCAGTCCATCACGCACCAACGACAGTGCAGTCACGGCCAGTACTGTTTTAGTGAAGCTCCACCATGGGACGATCGGTTCTGCCGGGGCAGGCGTGAGTAACTGACCGTTTGAAACGAGTGAGCTCAGCAGAGTCTTCCCCAACACGTTCATTCCTGCTCCAGCGCCTCGGCCAGCCCCTGATCCTCACCCAGGAATCCGCCGCTCTGATGCTGCCAGAGCCGCGCATAGACGCCGTTCCTGGCGAGCAATTCGGCGTGGGTGCCCTGTTCGATGATGCGTCCATCATCCATGACGACCAGTCGATCCATCGCCGCAATCGTCGACAGCCGATGGGCAATGGCGATCACGGTCTTGCCCTTCATCATTTCATCGAGGCTTTCCTGAATGGCCACTTCGACTTCCGAGTCCAATGCGCTGGTGGCTTCGTCAAGCAGCAGGATCGGCGCGTTCTTGAGCATCACCCGGGCAATCGCGACCCGTTGGCGCTGGCCACCCGACAGCTTGATGCCGCGCTCCCCCACAAGCGTGTCGTAACCGGTATGGCCGTGGCGATCGCTCAGTTGACTGATGAACCCATCGGCCTGGGCATTGGCCGCGGCGCGGCGAACTTGTTCGTCGCTCGCATCGGGGCGGCCATAGGCGATGTTGTCGCGAATGGAGCGGTGCAGCAGGGACGTATCCTGGGTGACCATGCCGATGGCGCCGCGCAGGCTGTCTTGCGTCACGTTCGCAATGTCTTGCCCGTCAATGCGAATCTGCCCGCTGTCGACATCATAGAAGCGCAACAGCAGGTTGATGAGCGTTGATTTGCCCGCGCCGGAGCGACCCACCAGGCCGATTTTTTCGCCGGGACGAATGTTCAGGCTCAAACCGTCGAGCACCTGGCGCTCGCCGCTGTAATTGAAGCTCACGTTGTCGAAGGTGACCGCGCCGCCGGAGGTGACGAGCACGCCCGCGTCCGGCGCATCCTGCACCTTGGGGCCGCGGGTGAGGGTGGCCATGCCATCCTGCACCGTGCCGATGCTCTCGAACAGCGAGGTCATCTGCCACATGATCCAGTGCGACATGCCGTTGATGCGCAGCGCCATGGCGGTAATCGCCGCCACGGCCCCCGTGCCGACTTCGCCCAGGTGCCACAACCACAGCGCATAACCGCCCGCTGCCATGATCAGCCCCACCACCAATGCCTGGTTGACGATTTCGAACTGGCTGACCAGGCGCATCTGGCGAAAGCCGGTCTGCTTGAAATCCTCCATGGCCGCGCGCGCGAAGTGCGCCTCGCGATTGGAATGGGAAAACAGCTTCACGGTCGTGATGTTGGTGTAGGCATCGGAGATACGTCCGGTCATCGAGGAGCGCGCGTTGGCCTGTTCCTGACCGACTTTCCCCAAGCGGGGCACGAAGTACACCATGGCCAGCGCGAACAGCACGATCCAGGCCACGAAAGGCAGCATCAGTTTCAGCGCGAAGCCGCCGGCCAGTGCGATGAGCGCAATGAAATACACACCGATGCCAGGAGCGATCTCGATCAGGGTGAACAGCACGTCGCGCACGGCCAGCGCAGTCTGCATCACTTTGGTGGTCACCCGGCCGGAAAACTCATCGGAAAAGAACGAAAGGCTTTGCCGTAGCATCAGGCGGTGGAAGTCCCAGCGCAGCCGCAATGGCAGATTGATCGCCAATATCTGGTGCTGCACCATTGTGCGCAATGCCACCAGCCCGATACTGGCCACCATGACGATGCCCATGCCCCACAACACCCGACTTTCCTGTGCCGCCGCATCGCCGCCGGCCTGCCAGGTCGAGAGCAGATCCACGACCTGACCGAGGAAAGAAAACAGCCAGGCTTCATAGATCGACACCGCGGCACTGAGCAGCGCAAACGCAAGAATGTAACCGCGCGCTCCCCGCGTACACGCCCACAGAAACCGAGCCAGGCCTGCGGGTGGCGGCGCGACCTCGTCGGGCGGGAAGGGGTCGAGTCGTTGTTCAAATATGCGAAGCATGGCGTCACCAAAACGGTCAAGTTAGGGGGATTCTGCCATTTAAAGGAGGCTTTGCGGGTTCTGTGGGGTGGAGGGTAGGGCTCCAGCGCCCGATTTGACGTACACTCGCACGCAAAAATGAAGCGGGTCAGGGCAGTTACCAGTGTTAGAAAATACGGACGTTTCAGCGGTTGCTGACAGAGTCAAGTTGAAAAATGACTCGCTGACAAAGGTCGGAAGCAGGCCCGGTGTTCAGGTTTCTCCCGGCGCAACCTCCTCTCTTGCATATCGAGCCGACATCGATGGCTTGAGAGCGGTTGCCGTCCTGTTGGTACTGATCTTCCATGGCGGACTGTCTTTGTTTCCGTCCGGATTTATTGGTGTCGACATTTTTTTTGTGATCTCGGGCTACCTGACCACCTCGATCATTCTGAAATCAATCGAAAAAAACTCATTCACCTTTGCCGGTTTTTACTCGCGTCGCATCTGGCGCCTGCAGCCTGCGATGATTGCCTTGATGCTGGTGACATTGGCACTGGCGGCATTCTTCTACCTGCCGCAGGACTTCATTCAATTCCTGAAAAGCGAGCGCTACACCTCGCTGTTCCTCTCAAACCAGTATTTCGAACGCTCCACGACCGCTTATGCCGCTGACGATACGTCGAGCCTCCTGCTGCTGCACACCTGGTCGTTGGCTATTGAATGGCAGTGGTATTTGGTGCTGCCGCTAGGCGTGTGGCTGCTGCGGCGCTACTGCCCGCCAACGGCATTCAAAGCCGTCGTGCTGTGCCTGACGTTAGGGGCGACCGCGTTGTCGCTGTACCTGTCGAGCAAGTTCCCGGACAAAAGCTACTACTTCTTCACCGCGAGGATTTTCGAACTGCTGATCGGGTCGTGCGCCGTGATATTCAGCGCTGACAAGCTCAAGCTCAATTCAATCTGGAACCATATCCTTGGGGTCGCTGCGGTCATTGCGCTGTTTTACTGCGCTACCCGTGAACAGATCCTGCTGGGTTTCCCGGATTACCACGCCGTTGTCGTCTGCTTGGCCACGGCACTGTTGCTCTGGCGCAATGGTTCTGAAGCGAGCATGACCGCCAAGGTGCTTTCTTTTCCACCGCTGGTGTACATCGGCACCATCTCGTATTCGCTGTACATCTGGCACTGGCCCGTCCTCGCAACCAGCAGCTACCTGGGCTTTAAACACAGCACGGCGCTGACCGTCGCCTATTTCGTTTTGACCTTTGCGTTGGCCGCGCTTTCGTATGTCACGATCGAGCGCAAGTTTAGAAAGCCCAAGCTTGGTTTGAAGATGACCCTCGGTTTGCTGATCGGGCTACCCGCCATTGCGCTGTCCGCGCTTTATTCCTTGAGTGTTTCCAAGGGGGGATGGCCGCAGCGTTTTGGATCAGACATGGCGGAGGTCTTCGACAAGCTCCAGGCGATGACCCCTCCAGCGCGTTCGGAATGTTTGGGGGGCGCCAGCAAGGACGCTGACACGCGTTGCGTCCTCGGGGCGCCTCACGCGAAAGCTCAAGCCCTCCTGATGGGCGATTCGTTCTCCAACCAATATTGGGGCTTCGTCGACACCTTGGCGAAGGACGCGAACATTTCGGTACTTGCCAGAAGTTATTCGGCCTGCCTGGCCCTGCCAGATATTTATTTGTACGACTGGAGTAAATCCAAAGGCGCTGTTTACAAGAAGTGTCACGACAACGTGGCGAGCTACTACGAACTGATCAAGAAGAATCACTACAAATTCGTGCTGATCGGGCAAATCTGGGACAGTTACGCCGACGCTTCCATCTTGACCCGCCCCGAAGATCCCCGCGGTCCTGAGCTGTCTCATCAACGTTTTGAATTCGCGATTCGCCACGCATTGAATGCCATCGAAGCCTCAGGTGCCGTACCGATATTCCTCAAAGCCATGTACCCGATGCCGCCGGGCGTCAACGAGTGCTTGTTGCAGCGCTATGTGATGCGAGGACAGCTGGGCAGCATCGAGCGCAGTGAGTCTTGCAAGACGGTGGCCCGAGAAGACTTGGAGAACCCTTGGATCAATTCAGTGTTCGCTCAGCTAAAAGTTGAATACCCGAACCTCGTTCTGATCGATCCCAAGGATATTCAGTGCGACGGCGGAGCTTGTGAGACCACGGTGGATGGCATTCCGCTGTATCGCGACATTGGGCACATGACCGATTACGCGTCGTACAAGTTTGGCGAGACTTATCTGAGCAGGTTCGGGAACCCGATGAGAGTGGCTCAGTAGTCGCTGGGCAGAACTCACACCAAGGCCGGCGAACATTTCCGCCGGGAAGAATGGTCAACCGCGTGGTGAAAGGGGCTGCATCGTCCGGCACTTGGGGTAGGTGCTGCATCCCCAAAACTGCTGGCCCATTCTGCTACCGGTTTTGTAGGCTCGTACCACCAGCGCACTGCCGCAGCGCGGGCAGAGCCGCGAGGCTGAGGGGTCATCGCGTTGTTTCAGACGTTGCACATGCTCACGCCGCGTCGCGAGCGTCGGCGCCAGGCGACCTGCTTGCAAGGTGTCCAGCATGGCCGTTACCTGCGCTTCGCTGAAAACCGGTTGCTGGAAAGACTTGATGTAGCGAACCAAACCCATGCCCTGGGTGACATTGGCGGGCATCTCGGTCTTGAACGTGCTCCCGCCGACGAACGCGATCACCGAATGCACGTGCTCAGGCTCGATCTCCAGCACGGCTTGCAGCGCTTTCAGGTGCTTGTAGTTTTGGTGGTTCGGGTTCTGGAATTTGAATCGTTTTTTGTAAATCTGCTGCGTCCATTGCGCCTGTTTTTCACCGCCGAAGATCCAGCCGCCCATGTTCTTTGTCTCCAGCACGAAGACGCCGAAGGGCGAGACGAAGACGTGATCGATTTGGGTGGTGCCGTCTGGGGTGATCAGGGTTACGTCGTGCAGGCGACGGTAGATTTTACGATCCAGGAGCAAGTGGGCGAAGAAACGGACGAGTTGCTCGCCGATCCAGCCTTTGAACAGACGGGGTTTCAATAGGGACATGACCAGCATCAGCGGCAGTAGCCAGATCAGCATGTGAAATAACGGCTGGAGGGCGAGGGTGGCGTTCACGTGGCATTCCTTTGCGAGCAAGTAAGGTCAGGTGGGGGCGTTTCTTCGTGAAATGCCTTCACATTTCTGATTGTCGCCAAAGCCGCGGTTTTAAAGGGCTCTGGTGGTTTTTTTTTGGAAAGAAACGTCAATGAGTCTTCACATTTTTTCCGTCGCGTTGTAGGAAAAATCTGTACGTCAACGTCGGTGCGTATCCAGTCGAAATGTCAGAGCGAAAACGGGTAACCCTCTTGGCTTACAGGCTATCCTCCGAGTTACTCACGATTGCTTTCCATTAGCCACTGCATATCAGGGATCGGCACCCATGTTGGACATATTCATCGAAGTCGCTTTCCGAGGCGTCTGCTTTCCCTTTGGTTGGCCGGTCGTGAAGCTGGCCACGCTGGGAAGGTACCCGTCGAGCGGCGCATGGCTGGCTCACACTCCCGAAGCCGAGTGGACCTGTGCGGCAGGGTTGGTGGTGCTGGCCGTAGCCGGGATGTTCCTGATGGGCCAGTTCATGATTGACTAGCCAGTCGTCTTTACTGCCTAGCGAGCAGCGCCAAGCGTGCTTCCCGATTTATTTTGCCCGAAGAGTCATGTCGCATGACATCTATACGGGCTACTGCGAGCCGTCGCGATTTCATTGGCTCCAGCGGCGCGGGAATTGCGATGTCATGGGGCGCGCTGCGGGACGACGGGCATTCAACCGCTGGCACGCGGAGAATTAGCAATCGGAGTCGTTTGCCTGCTGAGTCTTACCGATATGACCGATTTTCCCGTATGCGGGGGTGGAGAGATCGGTTGCCATCGACCACTTCCTGCCGTTCGCCAGATCCATGCAGCGGTCACTTGACCGGCTGGTCCACTACGACATCTGCCCGACGGTCAACGCACGGGTATCGGCCTTTACAGTCATTGGGCCTATCGGGGCCCTTGGGTAGTAATTGATTTCCTGCAGGCGCAACCAAAGAGGCTGTTGCCTGATTGTCTAGGTCATACGCTCGATGGAACGAGTCAACGCTTTTGACGCCAACTGTGTGCAAGAACAGCAAGTCGACAACGCCGCCTCCGTCGCCATAGTTTTTCATTGCAACGAACGCCGGGCCGAAATTTAACAACGTCGAAGTCTGCATAGCTTGACCCAACAGCGGCGCGCGAACCTCCATTGAAACATCCGTCGCTGTGCGTTATTGGCGGCCCTCCTTGACCGTCGGGTATCGGGGACAATCCTTCTGGTTGTGCCCCTCACGGAGTCTGTCCTTGACGTGCGATCTCTCGACAACTAGCTTTAATCGACAACAGTTGAGTCGGTTCAAGGAGCACTCCTCTTGAAAATACAACCCGGCACCTGCACGTGTAGATCTCCTGCCTCAGACTCGGGGCCGACGACTGAGTCTAACCATGTTCGTACGGGAAGCTCGCACCCCCACCAGATCACATTAGAAATAGAAATCTTCATGGGGAAAAAAACATGATTGCAATCGACTTCGAAATGGGCGAGCGAGCAGCGCTGGACGAATTAGCAGAAAAGTATCCAGACGAGATTTCGATAATCGATGGACGCGCCATTGATGGGGCGATGACGCATTGGACGCTTGTGATTTCGGCGGCCGGCATCGCAATACCTGTAATTAAAAGTATCATCGTGGAGATTATCAAATCTAAGAAACACAAAAGCGTAACTTACAAGGGTGTTAAAATTAAGGGGTATTCGGAAGATGAAGTGAAGCGCATCCTGGCTGCAATCAACGAACATCAAAGCTAAATATGAACATTGATGATTATATAGTCGCAACGAGGCAGATCAACAATGACGTGTCTGAGTCCTTAGCTCAAGCGTATCTCGATATATATGTCGAGATCTTAAAGGGATTCTCTTTCAATGAATTTGATTTTCCAGAGTTACTAGTTGTAAACACCTTAAACAAGCAGACGCAATTGGTTTCTTTCAAAAACTCCAAAATTCTGATCTGCGATCAATACCTAGGGCAAACGATCAACGAGCTGTCGAGAATTTTCTATTCTGCAGAGTCTCCGGAAGATGCAAAATCGATGGTTTTTCGTATCATGTCAGAAACGGCGTCTTATTGCGGCGAGAACGAGGTGGCGGTGACGCTTGCATGTTTATATTCAACTGCCCACCATCGATCGCACGGATATAAAAGCAACGAAACAATCGAGTTGCGGGCCAAACGATTGCTTTCCGTTCACGTTCAAGAAGCTTTCATCATTGCGCATGAACTGTCACATCTCAGCTGGGCTTTATCAAACATTGATAAAACCGCGATCGACTGGTTACTCGATTTTGTGCTCCAAGTTAGCGATATCGACGTCGAGAAGGTACTTGAACAGTATCTTGACGATCTATCATTTCAGTACCACGGAAACCCTGTTCCTCACGCGCACAATATAAAAACTGATGAGGATCGCCTTCGCGATGTAAAAATGAGAGAACGGCTCCGCAATGAAATTATTGAATCTCATGAGCGTACAGTCGAATTGCATTGCGAACTTTCAAAAAACGACCATTTCAGAGAGGAGATTTATGCTGACTGGCAAGCGGCGCAGACATGTCTTGAACTTTTTTCCGACACGATGCCGGCTGACGATTTAATTATTGCCGTCCATTTGGCGATGGAAAATATCACCACAATTTCTTTCATTGTGAGCGAGACTTACTCGCTTCTAAATCTACAGATTGAATATGACTCTCGTGCAGTCGGAGCGCGGAAGCGGGCATTACGTAGATCATTGGAGCAATGGGTTTCTGAACATGTTCCCAGTATGCAAGATGGTTGCTTGAAATTCCTGGCGGACAGCAACGCACGTTATATGAATCTCGTCCGAGATCCGATGACGGTCACTATTGCGTCAGATTTGATTTCTTTTGGATTATTAGATGAAGCAATTGTTAAATCTATGTATGGAGACATTATCGAAGCGATCCCCAATGCGTCGGACCCTCAATTTATTATTAAAAATCGACCATTCAAATAAAATAATTGCAAGCAATTTCCTTGCTTTTGGTGGCCAACTCGTCGCTTTGCCAATAGTAACCACTGAGCGGCCGCTTTGTTTTGGAAGGCACCGTTCGATAAGCTTAGTACCCATCGGCCGATCTGGGTCGATTAGCGACGTCCAAGCAATGCGACTGATCCACCCTTGTCCTTCTTCAACCCGGAGGACAAGCCATGAGCACTATCGCTTTACATCGCCATCAGCCTTGGAACAAGGGAAAGCTTGGAGGGCAGAAAGCCCCGCTTCGAGTGAGAGATATCTGGCCCATTTGGGTCAGGCTTCAGCTCGCGGAGTAAACACGGGATCTGGCCCTCTTCAACTTGGCCATCGACAGCAAACCGCGTGCCTGTGAATTAACCAAGCTACGAGTACGTGACATTGCGCATGGGGAGCATGTTTCGTCACGGGCCATCGTGGTGCAGCAGAAAACTCAACATCCAGTGCAGTTTGAAATTACTGAGCAAATACGAACAGTTCTGGAGGCTTGGATGCGCCAGGCGCATCTTCGCAGTGAGGACTTTCTGTTCCCGACGCGATTACATGACTCAGATCATCTCTCCACCAGGCAATACGCTCGAATAGTTAAAGCATGGGTAACAGCCATCGGACTTGACCCGACGATGTACGGTACCCAGACGCTACAGCGAACCAAGGTTTCGTTGATCTATCGCAGGACCAAGAACTTGAGGGCAGTTCAACTCTTGCTTGGTCATACGAAACTCGAAAGGACGGTCAGGTACTTGGGTATCGAGGTAGACGATGCTCTAGAAATGGCAGAGCAGACAGACGTGTAATTATCCACTGCGACGGTCTGCGCCAGACCGTCGCTCTCCGACCCAAAGGTGATGGTTAGTTTTTGCAAATACTCGCTGGTCCTTGGCATCTGGCTGCCTGGGATAGTGACCCAGCATGTGGCTATTAGAGGTACTCCGCACAAATCTCCCTCAATCGAGCCTGCTTTCGCGCATCGGCTGATGATCAAGACGCTTCTCGTGCCCTCGACTCGCTTGAAAGGTTTGCGGCTCAACAGGGCCAGGCGCGTTGGCCGTACGCTTAAATTTGGTCGGAAAACTATTGATTAAGGTAATTGGCGGTAGAGCGATCAACATTTTTGAGCGGCAGCCTATTCAGCGGAGGTGATCGAGACTTCAGCTATTCCTGCTACGCTTCGATCTAGCGGTCGGTAAGCCACTGCCTCGGGAGGCACCATGATGAACGGCAATGTTCTTATGTGTTTTACACTACTAACAGCAAGTTCAACAGTATTAGCTAATGAAATAGATTTAACTCAAGCACTGAATGACTCTTTGTTCAACGTTATTGGTGAATTACCAATGCCTGGCTCCGATGGGTCAATGCGATGCTTGAAAAATGGTGATATAGCGGGACCACAACTCCTCAATGCCATATTCAAATGTGACTTGAAATTCAATAATGTGCGAAGTATTTCAGTGGACAGCAGCTACTCAGATCCGATCCCGGCGGCAATTCCTACTACAATTACTCGAGCAATACGCCAGTATGTGAACTGCGGCCCTGAGCCAACGAAAATACAGGACACAATTTCTGTGTCTACGTCTGAAGGTATAGCTATTACCAAATCTACAGATATTACTGAGGGAACCAGTGCAACGCTTACATCTTCGATACAGGTGCCTGTGAAAGCGGTACAATTTTCAATGTCGAGACAAGAAAATACGAACTTTAGTATCCGCAGTTCTGAATCACAGAGCAATAATCTTCAAACAGTCGTAACCACAACTCAGGCAATTTCCTTTGATCTGCCCCCTATGCACACGCACCAGGTCATCTTGGAACGCGAGGTGTCGAACGCGTTTATTCGGTTCGATGGAATTGTTACATTAGATGCAGATATCAATTTTACGGCGTTAAAGCGTGTTGATGGAAGTGCGGGGTCGCCGACTATCGCCGTAGGTAAGCTTTCAAAGCTTGTACCTAGCGAGCAAAGTCGAACGCTAAAGCTTTCGGGAGAAATATGGAATGCGAAGGGATTGAAGGATAACAGGAAGGACATTGTTACTGCCATTGCAGATCCAGCTAAGACATGCGTACAGCCGACAGAGGAGGTCTATTCCGATAAGGCCGGGATTATGGCTAAGCTTCTAGTGGAACAAGATAAAATATTGATGAAGGATGCTATTACTGTATTTGATGTCCAAAGCACGTTTCCATTGATTAACGGCATGTCTATCACTACGTCTAACTCCGTTGCAAACGTTGAGGTTAGAGCACAGTCTCAAGGCCCGGGATTTTGTGGTGTGTCGATAAATGGGGGTATAGGGACCGCTAATTTTCTTGCACCGCCTTACACGTGGTCACCCTGGACTACATTATTTTCACATATTGGCTCAGTGAGTACGACTGTAAACACCAACGTTGAATGTGATACAGGAGCGTTGTTTGAGATAAGGTACTACCAATGATTTTAAAAGTTTTTTTGTTGATAGCTTCTGTATGTACTCCGGGAAAATATCGCTCCATGAATGACCGCTTTTGGCCGAAAGCGGACAGATTAATAGCAGACTGTAAAGTCTCGAATCTCCATGCCGACAGATAAAAAAACGGGCGCCTAGCGCCCGTTTTCATTTATTCCTTCACTTGCCCACGCAACCGTCGCCCTACCACATCCATCAAATCGCACCCATCCCGCAAGGGTATGGCCAGCAACTGACAAAAGTCCTTCAACACCACCGTGTCGCAACCCAGCTCTGCCCGATAGGCAATATTTTCCAGCACCTGCGTCACCGTCCGAATTCGGGAGTCGGCTGCGGCTTGCAGAACGTCGAGTGGGGCTTGGGTATCAATAAGCAGGGAAGCCGGGATCAGGTCGATTCCGGTGAGGGGCATGTATCTTTCCATGGTTGAAGCCTCGTTTAGTTTGTTGAGACGGCCAACAATTCGTCGCCAAACGAAGAGGGGGGCAGTTGTGCGCAGGTTGGCGAACCGGAAACGAGTAACCGGCAGACCCGAAGGTCTCCCGCGCACAACCGCCATAGTACAGCGGTTTTGCAGATGCGTTGATGCCTGCAAATGAGCAGGCGCCCTCGCACTCGTATAACAGGTCGCCAAACCTGGCCGCCATGTGGGCGACGGGCCAAACTATAAGCCCCACCAACACATCCAGGAAGGGTGGCGAATTCCGAGTTTTTTGTAGGAACTTTAATGCCGTCCTAGGACCTACACGCCAGGTCGTGGGAAACTTTGATACCGCCTCTGACATTCCTTTCACGTTGTTTCTCGCCGCTACCGCTATCCTCTAGAATCCCAACCCCGCAGCCGAGCTGGACATCCACCGAATGCAAACCCCAACCACCCAACATCCCCTCTGGAAAACCTACCTGCTTTTCCTCGCCCCGATGGTCCTGTCGAATTTCCTGCAATCCATGTCAGGCACCGTCAACAGCATCTACATCGGCCAAATGCTCGGTACCCAAGCCTTGGCCGCCGTGTCGGGCATGTTTCCCATCGTGTTTTTTTTCATCGCCCTGGTCATCGGCCTTGGCGCGGGGGCGGGTGTGCTCATCGGCCAGGCGTGGGGCGCGCGGGAGCCGCATCTGGTGAAGACCATCGCTGGCACGACCTTGCTGTTGGGCGCGATCATCGGGCTGGTCGCCGCGATCCTCGGAAGCGTGTTCGCGCGGCCAGCCTTGCAGGGGTTGGGCACGCCGGCGGATGTGCTGGACGACGCGGTGGCGTATGCCCACGTGATGATGTGGATCATGCCGTCGTTGCTGGTGTACGTGCTGTTCACGCAGTTGCTGCGCGGGGTGAGCGATACGGTGTCGCCGCTGGTGGCGTTGATCGTGTCGACGTGTATCGGGTTGGCGCTGACGCCGGCGTTGATTCGGGGGTGGCTCGGGTTGCCGATGATGGGGATTCAGAGTGCGGCGTATGCGGGGTTGGCGGGGAACCTGTCGGCGATGGGGTGGCTGGCGTGGCGCTTGATTCGGCGCGGGCATCCGTTGGCGCCGGATCGGGAAATGTTTGCGGCGATGCGCCTGGATCGGGTGATTCTCGGCAAGGTGTTGCGCATCGGTTTGCCGACCGGGTTGCAGATGGTGGTGCTGTCGCTGTCGGAACTGGTGATTCTGGCGCTGGTGAACCAGCACGGTTCGCAGGCGACGGCGGCGTATGGGGCAGTAACGCAGATCGTCAATTACGTGCAGTTTCCAGCGTTGTCGATTGCGATCACCGCGTCAATTCTCGGCGCCCAGGCGATTGGCGCGGCGCGGGTTGAGCGGATCGGGCCGATTCTGCGCACGGGGTTGTTGATCAACGTGTGCCTCACAGGTGGCCTGGTGTTGTTGGGCTATTTGCTGTCGCACTGGTTGCTGGGCTTGTTCCTCACCGAGGACGCCACGCGGGCGATGGCGGAGCACTTGCTGCACATCATGCTCTGGAGCCTGTTGGTGTTCGGCTTCCAGGCCATCGTCGGCGGGATCATGCGCGCCAGCGGTGCGGTGCTGGTGCCGATGGCGATTTCGATTGTCTGCGTGCTCGGGGTGCAGTTGCCGGTGGCGTATGTGCTGGACGGGCAGTTCGGCTTGCAGGGTGTGTGGATGGCGTTTCCGGTGGCGTATCTGGGGATGCTGGTGTTGCAGACGCTGTATTACAAACTGGTGTGGAAGCATCAGAAGATTGAGCGGTTGGTGTAGGCGGGCAGGGATGCGCCTGGCGTGCCATCGGTTTGATTCACAAGTGATCGCATGCGGTGCGCACTGTGGCAAAAACGCCGGATCTTTGCTTTAGTCCACCTGTGGCGGGCCTGTGTGCGCACGCCCGGAGACTCCCATGAATCCTCGATTGTCGCGTTCCGTCACCTGGGTTGCCGCGCTCAGCTTTGGCGTGATGTCGTGCGCCCATGCCGTCGAATACAAGCAGGTCAACGCGACCGCCAGCACCTTGTCCTTTACTTACAACCAGTTCAGTTCGCGGGTCTACGGGACGTTCAGCCGGTTCGAGGGCGCGCTGGATTTCGACACGGAAAATCCCACGGCCGCCCACGCCGCGCTGACGATCCAGCTCGACAGCATCGATGCCGGCAGCAGTGACGCCAACGAAGAATTGAAAAAACCGGCCTGGTTCGACACGGTCCATTCACCCGTGGCCACGTTTGAGTCGACCGCGGTGAAAGCCTTGGGTGAAAACCGCTATTCGATCACCGGCAACCTCACGCTCCGGGGCATCACTCACGTGGTCGACGTGCCGGTGCTGCTGAAAGCCGAGAGCGGCATCGGCATCTTCGATGGCCAACTGATCCTCAAACGCAGCGACTTCAAGATCGGCGAAGGTGAGTTCGCGGACACGGTGGTGTCGGACGATATCAACATCCGCTTCCGCATGGTCGCGCCGGCGCAGTAGCGTTCAATTTGCGGTTTTTCGTCGCTTGCCCTGCCAAGGTTTTGCTGTCATCGTTCGCGCTACTGGTAATCTTTCTTATTTGAGAAATTTTTGCGTATGCGCGATTTTTCCGTGGCGGATGACGACTTCAGCCGTCGTCAGCGGACTTTCACCGACCTCTACAGCCACCACCATTCCTGGCTGCACGGCTGGCTGCGCAGAAAGCTCGGCTGCTCGCATCGCGCGGCGGACCTGGCCCATGACGCGTTCATTCGCGTGCTCACCCTCGCTGACCCTCATTCCATCAAGGAGCCTCGAGCGTTTCTGGCAACGATGGCCGGGCGCTTGCTGATCGATGGCGCCCGGCGTCGGCGCATCGAGCAGGCGTACCTCGAAGCTTTGGCAATCCAGGCGCACGACGCCGGCATGCCGGACCCTGAAGCGATTCATGTGGCGCTGGAGGCCCTGGAAAAAATCGCCGTGATGCTCGCCGGGTTGCCGGCGAAATCCCGTGAGGCGTTTCTGCTCAGTCGGCTCGACGGCCTGACGTACAGCGAGATCGCCATCGAACTGAACGTCTCTGCCAGCACAGTCAAGAACTACGTCGCCAGCGCGCTCGTGCATTGCTACCACACCTTGTACGGCGCGGAGCAGCCGTGAGCGCGATCGATCAACCGTCAGAACAAATGATCAGCGCGGCGGCGTATTGGCTGACGCTGTTGCACGATGATGATCTGTCGACCGACGCCGACCGCCAGGCCTTCAACGTCTGGCGCGAAGCCGATCCGCGTCACGCAATCGCGGTGGAGCGCATGCGCGGGGTGTGGGGCAGTCTCGACGAGCTTCCGGCGGCGCCCGCGCGGGTTGCCCTCAAGCAGGCGTTTGCGCGGTCGGGGCCTTCGGTTTCGGGGCGCAGCGCCCAGGTCGTTGCGCTGCTGGGCGTGTTGTTCTGTGGCTGGATCGGCCTGGACAACATGCCGGTGTGGCTCGCCGATCAACGCACCGGCGTGGGGGAGCGGCGCGAGGTGGCGCTGTCGGACGGCAGCCATATTCAGCTCAACAGCGGTTCGGCGCTGGACGTGAAGTTCGACGGGCAGCAGCGGGTCATCGAATTGCTGGCCGGCGAGATGTGGGTCGACGTGGCCAAGGACGCCAAGCGGCCGTTTGTGGTGCGCACCGATCAAGGCACCGCGACGGCGTTGGGTACGCGGTATCTGGTGAAGCGTGAGGCGGACGGCTCGACGGTGGTCAGCGTGCTGGAGTCGGTGGTGGCCGCCAAACCTGACGGTGGTGAAACCGTGAACGTAGCGGCGGGGCAGCGGACCGTCCTCCGGAATGGCCGCGTGCAAACGCCGCAGCCAATCGGCAACGCCAATCCGGACGCCTGGACCCGAGGCCTGCTCAAGGTTGATGACCGTCCTTTGAGCGAAGTACTCCAGGCCCTCGCCAGTTATCGCCGAGGCATGGTGCGTTTCGACGAGAGGGCGCTGCAAGGGCTGCGGGTGTCCGGCGTGTTCCGCCTGGACGACACCGATGCAGCACTGGCGACGCTGGCGGACAACCTGCCGATCCAGGTCGAGCACTTCACCGACTTTCTGGTCACCGTCAAACCTCGATAACCCCTCAAAACCCCTGTAGGAGCAAGCTCGCTCCTACAGGGGCTGCAGGCGTTGTCAGAAATTTATTAATGCAAATCGCTCGCATTCCTTGTCTGTTTTTCCGACATGGCCGTCATGGTTAGTAACGCCTTCCCTTTCGCAGGATTTCCCATGTCACGCTTTGCTCGTCCCTTGCACCCACTGGCGCTTTCAGTGGCGATGGCTTTTGTCGCGGCGCCGCTGTTGGCGGCTGACCCCTCGCTTGCGGGTACACACACCAGCGCAGTGCGCAGTTTTTCGATTCCCGCCGGGGATTTGAGCCAGGCGCTGAACAGCCTGGCCGAGCAGGCGGACCTGGTGTTGGCGTTCGATCCGGCCTTGACCCGCGGCAAACGCAGCGACGGTGTGAGCGGATCATTGAGCATCGGCGCTGCGCTCGCGCAGTTGCTGCAAGGCAGCGGCCTGAACGCCATCGCGCTGTCGGACACGCGCTACCGCATCGAGCCGGCACCGGCAGCGGTCGAAGGTTCGCTGGAGTTGCAAGCCACCAACATCAGCGGTGCCTACGCCAGCGAAAGCCCGACCGGCCCGGTGGCGGGTTACGTCGCGACACGCTCATTGTCAGCGACCAAAACCGACACGCCGCTGAACGAAACACCGCAATCGATTTCCGTGGTCACCAAGGACCAGATGCGTGCCCAGGGTGCCGAGAGCCTCAACCAGATTCTGCGTTACACCGCTGCGGTGGTGCCGGAATCCCGTGGCTCCACCGCCTCGCGCCTGGACCAGATGACCATTCGCGGCTTTTCCCCGGCGGTGTACCTGGACGGCCTGCGCATGCCCGCTAGCCGTGATGCCTCGCCGCAAAAGGATTCGTTCGACCTCGAACGCGTGGACATCCTGCGGGGCCCGTCGTCCGTGTTGTACGGCCAGGCCAGCCCCAGCGGCGTGGTGAACATGGTGAGCAAGCGGCCGCTGGACACGCCGTTCCATGAAATCGGGGTCGAGTACGGCACCTTCAACAAAAAGCGCACGACCTTCGATCTGAGCGGCCCGATCGACGATGAAGGGGTTTACTCCTACCGCCTCGCCGGCCTGTACGACGATGCCGACGGTCAACTGGAACACACCGAGACTCGCCGTCAGGCGATCTCGTCGGCGTTCACTTTCCGTCCGAGCGAAGACACCTCGTTGACCTTGCTCGGGCATTTCCAGAAAGACCCGAAAGCCGCGTCGTACGGGTCGATGCCGGCCTGGGGTTCGGTGCTGGACAGCCCGATCGGCCGTGATATCGACGTCGATTTCTATGACGGCGACAAGGATTTCGAGAAGAGCGACCGGCAATATTTCTCCATCGGTTACCTGTTCGAGCATCACCTCAACGACGTCTGGACCCTGCGTCAGAACGCGCGTTATCTGCGCAGCGAAGGCGTGTATCGCAGCCTCTACAGCAGCAACCTGCGCGCCGACTATCGCACCTTGAATCGCTCGACCATTGCTACCGATGTCGATCTGGATTCCTACGCGCTGGACAACCAGGCGCAGGCCAGATTCGACACCGGGCCGGTGCAGCACACCGTGCTGTTTGGCGGCGATTACCAGAACACCAGCACCGATACCAAATCCGGGTTCGGCGTCGGTCCGATCCAGGACATTTTCGAGCCGGTGTATGGCGTTCCGGTGGTCACGCCAGCATTCACCTCCGATGCGACGCAGCGCAATCAGCAGAAGGGCGTGTACTTCCAGGACCAGCTCAAGTGGGACCAGTGGGTGTTGCTGCTGGGTGGGCGGTATGACTGGGCGACCAACGAAAACAGCACGTTGAACCTGCGTAACCAGGTCAAGAGCAAAAGCTCGCTGGACAGCGAGGCGTTCACCGGTCGCGTGGGCCTGGTCTATCTGTTCGATAACGGGCTGTCGCCTTACGTCAGCTATTCGGAGTCGTTCGAGCCGCAGTCGGGCACCGGCTATGGCGGCTCGGTGTTCAAACCGACCGAGGGCCAGCAGTACGAGGTGGGGATCAAGTACCAGCCACCGGGCAGCAACAGCTTTATCACGGCGTCGGTTTTCGACCTGCGCCAGAGCAACGTACCGACGCTTGATCCGGACCCGACGCATCTGTGCGGCACCGGCCGTTGCCAGGAACAGAGCGGCGAAGTGCGCTCCCGTGGTTTCGAACTCGAGGGCAAGGCCAGTCTCAACGACAACCTCGATATCACCGCCGCGTATGCCTACCTGGACAACCGCATCACCCAGTCCAACAGCACCGTGAGCTACGCGCCGCTGACCGACATCGCCGTGGGCCCGGCCCTGCCGGCCAAAGGCACCACCACCTACGGCGTGCCGCGCCACACGGCGTCGGTCTGGGCCGACTACACCTTCCATGACGGCGTCGCCAAAGGCTTCGGTGTCGGCGGCGGGATGCGTTACGTCGGCTCGTCCTGGGGCGATACCGCCAACACGCTGAAGGTGCCGGGCTACACGCTGGTCGACGCGGCGGTGCACTACGACATCCCGAACATCAACAGCCTCAAGGACAACCTGCGCCTGGCGGTGAACGCCAGCAACCTCGCCAATAAAGAGTACGTCGCGTCCTGCTATTCCTACTCCTGGTGCTGGTACGGTGCCCAACGCACGGTTCAGGCGAGCGCGACCTACCAGTGGTAACCCACCGCGATTCTGTCGCACGACACAAAACCTGTAGGAGCGAGCACGCTCGCGATGGTCGTTAACGATAACGCGTGCTGCCTGGATGAACGCGTCGCCTTTGACACCATCGCCAGCATGCTGGCTCCTACGGATTTTGCGCGAGCCCCCCGATCCGTAGGAGCCGGCTTGCTGCGATGGCGTCCGCAAAATCGCCACCATCCCCAAACCCGACTCCAGAAGCAAGTTCTGATATTCCTAAAAGCTATAAATAGATAATTATATATTCCTTTTAATGTTTTCCCGCGAGGTGCACTTTAAACGCCTGCCCATCCAATCGGATGCGTTCGACATCACACAGGAAGCCTCAACATGACCATCAAAGCGATCAACGTCCGTAACCAGTTCAAGGGCGTCATCAAGGAAATCGTCGAAGGCGAGGTGGTTTCCGAAATCGACGTGCAAACCGCGTCCGGGATCGTCACCTCGGTGATCACCACCCGTTCCGTGCGTGACCTTGAATTGAAGATCGGCAGCGAAGTCATCGCGTTCGTGAAATCCACCGAGGTATCGATTGCGAAGCTCTGAATCGATTGAATGAGCGTTTCCAGAAAGCCCGGCCTTTTCAGGTTGGGCTTTTTCATGCCTTGGAATTCACTGATCTTTTTCGCAGTTGACCATCCACGCCACACCAAACCGATCGACCAGCATCCCGAAGCGCGCCGCCCAGAACGTGGCTTCCAGGGGCATTTGTACGCTGCCGTCTTCGGCCAGTGCGGTGAACACGCGCTCGGCCTCGGCAATGCTGTCGACATTCAGCGAGACGGAACATCCCGCCATGTCATCGGTAGGGCGGTCGGGTGTGGTGTCCGACCCCATGATTGCCTGATCGCCCACCGACAGGCGGGTGTGCATGATCAGGTTGTGCAGGTCGGCCGGGACGTGCTCGCGTGCCGGGCTTTCGCCGAACGTCATCATGGCGTCGAGCTGGCCTTGTAGGGCCTGGGCATAGAAGGTGAATGCGGCTTTGCAGTCGCCGTTGAAGATGAGGTAGGGATTGATTTTCATGGTTGACCCCCGTTGTTATGAGGAGGCAGAGGAAGGCGGGATTCACCTGCGGCTCTGCAATGGTCGGGCTCCATCAGCAAAGCGTTAGAGGGGGGAATGCGCAACATTCGTTTAGACATTTTTCCTATTGCGGCGACGCGGCTTATGGCTTCGCGCAACGACCCGGTCAGGCGACTGCCCGGGGCGCCGACGGGCGCAGCAAGCGCTCGATGGCGCCGGTCACCAGACTTTCCAGCATTTCATCGTGTACATGTTCGTCCAGCGCGTGGGATGCCAGCCAGCTCGGGGCGCTGTTGAGCAGGTTGCCGACGGCGTGCGCAGCGGCCCGTTGCGTCGGTTCGTCGAGGCGAGACTTGGTGCCGAGCATCTGCAGCAGCTTGCGCTCGTACTGCTCGCGCAAGTGGCGTACCCGTACCTGCTGATCGTCATTCAGGCAGCCGCTGTCGCGTTCCACCAGGCGAAAATGCCAGGGCATTTCCCGATGCAGATTCAAATGCGCGCGGATCAGGCTGTTGAGCCGGTCGCGTTTCGCCGGCGCCTGTTGCTCGATGCGCCCCAGGGTGGCTAACAACTCTTCGTAGAACTCCTCGATCAGGTCAAGCAGCAAGTGCTGTTTGCTGGGGTAATGGTGATACAGCGAGCCCGGGGCCAGTCCCAGGCACGTCGCGAGCTCGCGCATGCCAACCTGACCGAAACCCTTGCTGGCGAACAGCTCCAGCACCTTGTCCCGGTATTCGGCGAAACGTGAGCAGCGCTCAGGCATAGGCATGGAAGCCGCGCCCCGTTTTGCGTCCCAGGTAACCGGCGGCGACCATTTCCTTGAGCAGTGGCGCCGGGCGATATTTGCTGTCGTTAAAACCGTCGTAGAAAGCTTCAAGAATCGCCAGCACGGTGTCCAGGCCGATCAGGTCCGCCAACGCCAGCGGGCCGATGGGCTGGTTGCAACCCAGGCGCATGCCGGCGTCGATGTCCTCGGCGCTGGCCAGGCCTTCCTGGAACACCAGGATTGCTTCGTTGATCATCGGCACCAGAATCCGGTTGACAACGAACCCCGGGCGGTTGCCGGCGGTGATCGCGGTTTTGCCCAAAGTGGTGGCCATGTCCAGCGCCAGGGCGTGGGTTGCGTCACTGGTTTGCAGGCCACGGATCACTTCGATCAGGCCCATCACCGGCACCGGGTTGAAGAAGTGCAGGCCGATGAACCGCTCAGGCTGGCTGACGCTGGCGGCCAGTTGGGTAATCGACAGCGACGAGGTGTTGGAGGCGATCACACAGTCGGCGCTGACTTGCGCGGCGATCTGCTGCAGCACGCGCAGCTTGAGGTCGAGGTTTTCGGTGGCGGCTTCGATCACCAGTTGCACGGTCTGCAAGCTGCCGTAATCGGTGCTGGTGCGGATCTTGTCGAGGGTGGCGAGTTTTTGCGCTTCGGTCAGGGTGCCCTTGGCCACTTGCCGATCGAGATTCTTGCTGACAGTCGCCAGGGCTTTTTGCAGGGCGCTCTCGGAGATGTCGATCAAAGTCACGTTGAAGCCGGCCTGGGCGCAGACTTGCGCGATGCCGTTACCCATGGTGCCGGCGCCGATCACGCCCATGTGTTGCAGATTCATCTAGCCGTCCTTCCGATCAAACCACGCGATACCTTGGCCGACACAGCGACCGAAGGCGTACTATTGCCGCGAGTCTAGAACCGGCAGGGCGGTTGTCCTATGCCGAAACTGTTCAACGGTGCTGGTGTTTTTTGCCATTCGGGTGATGGGGAGTGAAGCGTTCAGATGCGGGAAAAGGACTCGGTGGCCGCCTACTTCGTGCAGGCGATGATCCATGGGCTGGGGAACGATCCGCAGCGACTGAAGGCGGCGCTGGAAGAGGCGGGTATCGACCCGGCGTTGATCGGGCAGCCCTCGGCGCGGGTGCCGGCCAGTACATTTGCGGCGCTGTGGCTGATTCAGATTCGCGAGCTGAACGACGAATTCTTCCGCCTCGATTCCCACGGCATGCTACCCGGCAGCTTTGCCCTGATCTGCCGCGCCCTGATTCAGGAACCCGACCTGCACAAGGCCATGCGCCAGTGCCTGAGCAACTTCGCCCTGTTCCTGCGTGACTTTCGCGGCACGCTGACGGTGCGCGGCAAACGTGCGGTCATTAGCCTGGAAACCCAGGCGCAAAACGAGGACCTCGCCCGTTTTGGCGAGGAAACGTTTCTGGTGCTGATGATCAGCCTGCTGTGCTGGCTGGGCGGGCGGCGCATCCCCATCGACCGAGCGGACTTTCGTCATGCGCGGGTGTCTCTCAGCGATGACCGTTTGCTTTGGGGGCCCAACCTGACTTTCGGCGCCGAGCGCACCGAAATCGAATTCGCCAGCCATTACCTGCGCCTACCGGTGGTTCAGGACCTTGCCTCGCTGAAAGTCTTCCTGCGCACCGCTCCGCAATGGCTGGTGATTCGCTTCCGCAACCAGCACGGTCTGGCGTCGCAGGTTCACCAACGCTTGCGCAGCAGTCATTACAGCCAGTGGCCGACTTTGCAGGCTTTCGCGCTGGAACAGCACCTCAGCCCCAGCACGTTTCGCCGTAAGCTGGAGCGGGAAGGATGTTCGTACCAGGAGATCAAGGACGAGGTACGGCGCGGCGTGGCGTTTGAACAGTTGCGCCAGAGCAAGGCCAGCATCGGTGATATCGCCGAGCAACTGGGGTTTCAGGAACCGAGCGCGTTTCATCGGGCGTTCAAGAAGTGGACGGGGGAGAGTCCGGGGCGGTATCGGGCGCGGTTTCAGGCGTAACGTGAGATTTTGATTCGAAGTTTGTCAGATTATTCGGTGCCACTTGCGGGAGAAAGCAACAAGGTTTTCCTCTGAAATTTTCTGTGACTACGAGGTGATTTAGCCCGCTGGCAGATGTTCTCGGGGTGCGGTATTTCTATTGGGAAAGCGTCGAATCAGGCACTGGAAACAGAATCATGGATGATCTGGTTAAAGAAATTATTCCGTTACTTCAATATTTAATCCCGGGTTCTTTGGCTGCCTGGATCTTTTACTCCGTCACCGCATTCAAGCGACCAGACACATTCGGGCAGATCGTCCGGGCGCTCATCTTTACGTTTGTGATTCAGTCACTGGTTGTCGGACTGGGCGCGTTGTTTCTGTTGATAGGCGAACGCTTTTATTCACTGGGTGTTTGGGACAGGAACTCAGAGGCCTTGCTCTCGGGAGTGATGGCGGTGTTGTTAGGATTTTTGTCCTGCTACATATCGAGCAGTGACAAGCTGCACGGCTTGCTCAGAAAAGTGAAGATAACCAGGCAAACCTCCTTTCCGAGCCAGTGGTACAGTGCTTTCTCAACAAGGCCAAGATTTGTCGTACTGCAATTGTTGGATAACAGGCGCTTGTATGGCTGGCCGAGCCGACAAGAGGGCAGTTTGTGATCGAGCATCCCAGTTGGCTCGACGTCGCGGGTAAGGAGTTTCAAATCGGCGCCGAGGCTATTGTTATCGATGCTTCGAGTGTTCAGTGGGTCGAATTTTCAGAGCAAAATGGTGATCAGTATGACGAGCAGAGCCCCTCAGGAAATGCCTCCTTGCTACAAGCCCACGTTTGATAGCAACGGTAAGCCTGTGTCTCGGCGACCCAAGCCTCCCTTGGGTCCACCGCCCGTAGACAACGGTTCTGAGCGCTCATTTCGGCGCGACAATTAGGGATGCCTGCTGCTCTCAATCGATTCACGTCACTGCTCGATCAGGCCAGGCGCGCCCTGTTATTAGTGTGGGGCACTTCTCGCGGGCTGTTTCTCGGTCTGGTGTTGGCCACCCTGATCGCGGGCGTACTTCCGGCGCTGGCTGCCTGGCTGGGTCAACGCATCGTCGATGCCGTGGTGTTCGCCATGCAGTTGCACGCGCAGCAGGGCAGTGCGCCGTTGTGGCCAGTGGTGCGTTACGTGCTGTTCGAGGCCGGCGTGCTCGCGTTGCTATCCGGGACGCAGCGGGCGCTGTCGGTTCAGCAATCACTTTTGCGGGTGCAACTGGGGCAGAAGGTCAACACGATGATTCTGGAGAAGGCCCAGACGTTGTCGTTGGTGCAGTTCGAGAATTCCGAGTTCTACGACAAGCTGGTTCGGGTTCGGCGCGAGGCGTCGACCCGGCCGTTGGCGCTGGTCATGAAGTCCCTCGGACTGATCCAGAACCTGATCGTGCTGATCAGTTTCGGCGTGTTGCTGGTGCATTTCTCCCCGTGGGCGCTGGTGTTGCTGGTGGTCGGCGCACTCCCGGTGTTTTTCGCCGAGGCGCACTTCTCCGGGGATGCCTTCCGGTTGTTCACCCGCCGTGCACCGGAGAGCCGGCAACAGAATTACATCGAGACGCTGCTGTCCCACGAAGCCTACATCAAAGAGGTCAAGCTGTTTGGTTTCGCGCCGCTGCTGTTGAAGCGCTATCGCGAGACGTTCGCGCGTCTCTACGCCGAGGACCGCCGGTTGACCTTGCGCCGCGATGGCTGGGGTTTCGTGCTGGGGTTGCTGGGCACGGGGGCGTTTTATCTGGCCTATGCGTGGGTGGTGGTCGACACTGTTCACGGCAGCATCACCCTCGGTCAGATGACCATGTACCTGGTGCTGTTCAAGCAGGGACAGACCGCGGTGAGCAGTAGCTTGAGTGCCATCAGCGGTCTCTACGAAGACGGTCTGTATCTGTCGAGCCTTTATGAGTATCTGGCCGAACCCGTCGTCGCGGACACCGGGCACCTCACCGTAGGCGCCGTGCCCGGCGATGGCTTGCGCTTCGAGAACGTCGGCTTTCGTTATCCGGGCTCGAGTCGCGCGGCGCTGGAGGGCATCGATCTGCACCTGGTCCCTGGGCACAGCGTGGCGCTCGTGGGGGAAAACGGTTCGGGCAAGACCACGCTGATCAAGTTGCTGACCCGGCTGTATCGCCCGGATCAGGGGCGCATCCTGCTGGACGGCAGCGATTTGCAGGTGTGGGAAGAAGACGCGCTGCGTCGGCGCATCGGGGTGATTTTCCAGGATTACATCCGCTATCAGTTTTCCGTCGGCGAGAACATTGGCGTAGGCGACACCCTGGCGTTCAGCGATGAACAGCGTTGGCAGGAGGCCGCCGCCGAGGGCATGGCCGCGCCCTTCATCGAGCGGCTGGATCGCGGCTATGCCACGCAACTGGGCCGCTGGTTTGCCGGCGGGCAGGAGCTGTCCGGCGGGCAATGGCAGAAAATCGCCTTGTCCCGCGCTTACATGCGCCGTGACGCCGATATCCTGATTCTGGATGAGCCGACGTCAGCACTCGACCCGGCGGCGGAAGCGGCGGTGTTCGAGCATTTCAGCGAGCACACGGATGGCCGCATGACGCTGCTGATTTCCCACCGTTTTTCCAGCGTGCGCAATGCCGACCACATCATTGTGCTGGATCAGGGGACGATTCTGGAGCGTGGCGACCATGACAGTCTGGTCAGCGCGGGCGGGCGTTACGCGCAGTTGTTCAATTTGCAGGCGCAAGGTTATCGCTAACGCTCAGGAGTCCTGAGCGCCGCGGGTCAGTGCGGGGCCGGCCATTTGCGGTGGTTTGGCTTTCATCAAGCCCTCAAGTGCCTGGCGATATTGAGTGCCACCCAGGCTCATGCTGTTGTTGTGCGTCCCTCCGGGCACCAGCAACAGTTTTTTCGGTTCATTGGCGGCGTTGAACAATTGCTGGCTGAACCGCGAGGGCATGAACGGGTCCGCCAGACCATGGACCACCAGCAGCGGCATGTCGATGTCGACGATCTTGTCGATGGAGTCGAATTTCTGCGACAGCAGCCAGCGCACCGGCAACCATTTCACTGGCAGGTTGCTTTCGGCCACTTGCGCCACCGCGTCGCCCAGCGAAGTGAAGGTGGACTCGATCACCAGACCGCGCACCGGGACGGCAACGTGGTCTTTTTTCGCCTGGGCCGCCAGGTCGGCGGCCAGATCGATGGCCACGGCACCACCGAGGGAATGGCCGTAGATCAGGCGTTTGTTCGGGTCCGGTTGCATGGTTTTGAAGCGGTCCCAGGCAGCCCGGGCGTCCTCATACACGCTGGCTTCCGACGGCAGGTCTCCTTTGCTCTGGCCAAATCCGCGGTAGTCGATGGCCAGCACCGAATAGCCCATGGCGCGTAACTGCTCGATACGAAACGCCTGGCCGGTGAGGTTCCAGCGCACGCCGTGCAGATAGAGAATCGACGGCGCATCACGCCGCGCCGCGGGCCACCACCAGGCATGCAGATTTTGCCCACCTTTGAAATTGGCGGGCTTGATGTCGAATTCCTGGACGTCGTTCGGTAAACCGCGATACCAGCCGGCCGTGCCCGGTTCGATGCGGAACAGCAGTTCGCGTTCGGTATGCTGGAGCACGCCGCAACTCACCGGCAGGCCGACAATCAGCACGGCCATGCACAGCAGCGCCAGCCAGCGTCGGCGCAGGTGCGTGAGCAGAGGAGAGGGCATGGGTCTTTTTACCGGTAAATGACTGAAGTTCGGTTTTTAACAGATGCGTGCCGGAGGCGGGAACATTTTCGACGGCCGTCCAACACGTTCCTGTAGGAGCGAGCTTGCTCGCGATGGTGGGTCAGCCTACACAGGTGCGCCTGACACACCATCGCGAGCAAGCTCACTCCTACAGGATTTTGTGTCGACTCAAGTTACCTGCAGCACAATCTTGCCAATGTGATCGCCCGCTTCCATCCGCGCGTGGGCCTGCGACGCGTCGGTCAGCGGATAGACCTTGTCGATCATCGGCAGGCACCGCCCGGCGGCGAGCACCGGCCAGACGTACTCGCGCAATTGCTCGGCGATCGAGGCTTTTTCTTCGCGGGTGCGTGGGCGCAGCAGCGAACCGGTGAGGGTCGCGCGCTTGGCCATGATCGCCATCAAATCGACGTCGTCGGCACGGGCCCCGCCGAGAAAGCCCAGCATCACCAGGCGCCCCTCCATGCCCAGTGCCGAGATGTTCGAATTCAGGTACGAGCCGCCCATGATGTCAAGGATCACGTTGACGCCTTTGCCGGCGGTTTTTTCCTGAATCACCTGGGCGAAATCCTGATCGCGATAGTTGATCGCCTCGGCACCCAGCTTGCGGATCGTCGCGCACTTTTCCTCACTGCCGGCCGTGGCGAAGGCCTTGACGCCGAATTCGCGACACAACATCAGCGCCGTCGTGCCGATGCCACTGGTGCCGCCGTGAATCAACGCGCGTTGGCCTTTGCTGGCGCCGCCTATGTCAAACAGGTTGGCCCACACCGTGAAGAACGTTTCCGGGACCGCCGCCGCGTGTACCCAATCCATGCCTTCGGGAATCGGCAGGGTTTGGCCGGCCGGGGCGATGCAATATTCTGCGTAACCGCCGCCGTTGGTCAGGGCGCAGACGTTGTCACCCACAATGAACTCGGTGACGCCTTTACCCACCGCCACCACTTCACCGGCCACTTCCAGGCCGGGGATCGGGCTCATGCCGGGCTTCATCGGATATTTGCCGGCCCGTTGAATCACGTCCGGGCGATTGACCCCGGCGGCGTGCACACGAATCAGCACTTCGCCTTCACCCACGGTGGGTACCGGCACCTGGCGCGGTTTCAATACCTCGGGGCCGCCGGATTGGCTGATTTCGATCAGGGTCATGGTTGTAGGCAGTGTCATGTGAGAGTCCTGTAAGAAAGTCATCTGTAACTGGGATCGCATGAGTGAGTGAATGATTCATTTCATTGCCCGGTGCGCCGTTGTCGCGAGTGGACTCGCTCCCACAGGTGGGGTGCTTAGAAGGCGCATGCCTTGTTCCAGCAACAATGCGACGACAATGGCACCCGCGGCAATGATGAACAGCAGCCCATGATGGCCGCCGCTGGCATTGAACAACGCCGAATAGGCGAACCCGGCAATCGCCTGGAATGTGGCGAACGATACCGTGGCGCGGCTCCAGGCGACCTGTTGCTGATGATGCTGCGGGAGCAGTTCGTGAACCCGGGCCAGCGCAAGCGGCACAATACCTGGCGGAAATGAACCGAGGATGACCGCCAGCAACGCCAGCGCAGTGAACGAACTGGAAATCGACAGCAAAACGACCGCGACTGCCTGCACCACCAGCACCAGACGAATGCTCAGCCGCGCGCCCAGCTTGTCGGCCAGGAAACCGTAGCTTACCGGGCCGATGATCGCCCCGATGCCGTACATCACCCAGATTAGCGCACCGACGTGCGCCCCCGCACCGAGACCACGGGCGACATAGTCCACCAGGAACACCATGGCCGGCACCAGACCAGCCGCCATGAACGCGTATTGGGCGAACAACAGATAAACAGCAGGATCAGTCGGAGCTGTGGATATTTCATCGGCTGGCACCAAGGGTGGCGTGTGCGCGGTGGATGGCCAGCCGAACCAGCTGGCGGCAGTTAGCACCAGTGCCAGCAGGCCAAGACCGAACCACGTGTCCTGCAAGCCCAGGCTCAACAGCGGTGGAACGATGGTTCCCGATCCGGCAATGCCCAGGCCGATGCCCAAAAAGATCGCACCGCTGGCCAAGCCACGGCGCGCGGCGGGTACATGGGGCAGGACGGTCGCGGCCACCAGCACCATGATCGCACCGCCGGCAACGCCCGAGAGCAGACGCCAGCCGAAGAACCAGCTCACCGACAACGGAAAGCCACAGGCGAAAAACGACAGCGTCACTGCCAGCATCATCAGGCGCAGGGCGGTGCGATTGGACGTGCGACGGGCCAGCGGATGGCCGATCAGCGCACCGAGCAGGTAGCCGACCAGATTGGCGGCGCCGAGGTAAACCACGTCGCTGGCGGAAAACCAGTGCGCCTGGATCAACGAAGGAATCAACGGTGTATAGGCGAATCGCGCCAGGCCAATGCTGACCAGGCTGGCGCAAAGGCCGGCGAAGATCGGCAGCCAGATCGCGCCGCGCGGGGTGGTTGATGTGTTGAGCATGGAAGCTCTCCTGTAGGTTTATCGCAGGTGTCCAGCTTATCCCTGTTTATTGATGCATTAGCGCAGCGAATTCGCTCTATAGTGATGCGTATATGCATCATGGGAGAACGCTATGAATTGGGATGACGCCCGCGTGTTTTTAGCGGTGTGCCGTGAAACGACCCTGCGTGGCGCCGCGCGGGTACTGGGGATTGACCAGGCGACCGTCGGCCGCAGGATCACGGCGCTGGAGAAATCCTTGAGTGCGACGTTGTTCCTGCGCACGTCCGAGGGCTACGCGCTGACCGCCGTCGGCGAAGCAGCGCTGAAGGCGGTGGAGAAAATGGAGCATTCCGCCCTGGAATTGCAGCGGCAGATTCAAGGGCTCGACGATCGCCTGACCGGTATCGTTCGCGTCAGCACCACGGATTCCATGGCCATCGACTTCCTGATCCCCGCGATTGCGCGTCTGCATGAAAAGCATCCGGATGTGCGGGTGCAACTGGATGCTTCGACGCAGATTCTCAGCCTGGCGAAACGCGAGGCCGACATCGCCGTGCGCAACACCCGGCCGGACAACCCGGACTTGATCGCCCGGCGCATCGCCCGCTGGCCGGTCGGCCTGTTCGCGTCGCAAGCCTATGTGGACGCCCACGGCGTACCCACGCCGGGTTCAGCGTTCGAGGGGCATGATCTGGTGGTGTATCAGCCGTACTTTCAGGGCAACAAGGACATGACCCTGGTGTCGGAACCGCTGGGGCGCGGCCGCATCGTGTCGAGCCTGAGTTCGAGTTTGCTGGTGCGCCGATCGATTGCCGCCGGAATCGGGCTGGGGGAAATCCCGGTGTACATGGGCGAAAGGGACGGGCTGGTCCGGCTGTGGCCGGAGCGCACACGGCCGGCGCCGTATGACGTGTGGTTGGTGACGCATGCCGATCTGCGGCACACCGCGAGGGTGCGCGCAGTGATCGAAGAGATTGTCGCGGAGTTCGCCTGATCCCGATCCTGTTCCTGTTCCTGTTCCTGTTCCTGTTCCTGTTCCTGTTCCTGTAGGAGCGAGCATGCTCGCTCCTACAGGGAATCAGTGCATCAATCCATCAAGGCATTTCCGGCAGTTCCTGCGGACGCAGGTCAAACACCAGCACTTCCGCATCGACGCCATTGCTCAAGCTCAGCAACTGCTCATCCCGAACCCGCACACCATCGCCTTCATTCAATTGCAGGCCGTTGAGTTCGACGCTGCCACGGGCAACATGCACGTAGGCGTAGCGATTGGCCGCCAGTTCCAGCGTGGCGCTTTCCTTGCCGTCGATCAGCCCGGCATACACCCGTGCATCCTGACGCACCTTCAGCGAGCCGTTTTTGCCCTCGGGGGAGATGATCAGTTGCAGGCGTCCGCGTTTTTTCTGGGTGCTGAAATGCTCTTGCTGATAGCGCGGTTTGGCCCCGCTGACGTCCGGCACGATCCAGATTTGCAGGAAGTGCACGCCACGGGTGGCCGAGTGATTGAACTCGCTGTGCGCCACGCCGCTGCCGGCGCTCATCAATTGCACGTCACCGGGGCGGATCACCGAACCGGTGCCCAGCGTGTCTTTGTGCTCCAGCGCGCCTTCGAGCACATAGGAAAAAATCTCCATGTCGCGATGCGGGTGCTGGCCAAAGCCTTTGCCGGCCGCGACGCGGTCATCATTGATCACCAGCAGGTCGGAAAAACCCTGCTCTTTCGGGTTGCGGTAGTTGGCGAAGGAGAAGGTGTGAAATGACTTCAACCAACCGTGGTTGGCCAAGCCGCGATCGGAAGCTTTGCGAAGGGTCAGCATGATGAAATCTCCTGTGGGGACGTTGATTCGTCCGAGTGAGGAGAAGGTTAATGTTTATCGTTTGATGCAATAAGTAGATGGAAATTGAAATGCTGTCCCTTTTGAGTTGACAATTATTTATGACGAATTTCGTATTCTTCTCTAACGCCGATAGGGGATATGGCCATAATGCAAGGCGCCGGACACAAATCCCCGTGGGAGCGGGCTTGCTCGCGAGGGCGGCGGCACATCCAACCAGATGAGTGACTGCCACATCACCTTCGCGAGCAAGCCCGCTCCCACAGAAGGATTGTGTCAGCCGGTAGATCTTCTTTGACTTCAGCGATGTGTAACCCATGAAAACCGTGGCAATGGTGCTGTTCCCCGACTTTCTCCTGCTCGACATGGCCGGGCCGATGGAGGTGTTTTCCATCGCCAATCGTTATTTGCCGGCGGACGATCACTATCAACTGTCGACCATTGGCACCGTGCAGGGCGCGCTGCGTGCCTCCAACGGCGTCAACGTGCACGCCGATGTGCATATCGATCAGGCGGACAAGGCCTACGACTTGCTGCTGGTGCCCGGCGGTCCTGGTGCCTATAACGAAAAACATCCGCCGCTGCTCGGCTGGCTCAAGGACGCGGTCAAGCGTGCCGACCGTTACGGCTCGATCTGCACCGGTGCCTTCGTGCTCGGGCATGCCGGCCTGCTCGACGGATATCGCGTCACCACGCACTGGCATTACACCGAACGGCTCATCAAGGGCTTCCCGAAGGCAACGGTGGAGACCGATCAGATTTACGTGCAGGACCGCAACCTCATTACTTCCGGCGGCGTCACGGCGGGCATCGACCTCGCGCTCTCGGTGGTCGCCGAAGACCACGGCAAGAAAGTCGCCCAGGACGTGGCCAAGGTGTTGCTGGTGGTGATGAAGCGGCAGGGCGGGCAGGCGCAATTCAGTCCTTTGATGGCGACGGTGGCCCCTCACGAAACGCCGATAACCCGCGTGCAGAACTACGTGCTCGAACACCTCGATGAAGGGTTCAGCATCGAACGCATGGCCAGCCTGGCAACCATGAGCCCGCGGCATTTCGCCAGGGTGTTTGCCCGGGAAGTGAACATGACGCCAATGGAGTTCCTGCAAAGCGCGCGCATCGACCGCGCGAGAAGCCTGTTGGAAACCAGCGAGTTGCCGCTCAAGACCGTGGCCTTCAAAAGTGGCTTTGGCAGTGTCCGGCACATGCGCTTTCTGTTCGGTGAGAAAATTGGCCTGACCCCGCTTCAGTACCGCGAACAGTTCAGCTAGCGCCGTCATGTCCGTTGCGCGCACCGAGATGGCTGTGGCGCTCCCTTCGCGGTAGTTGTTCCGTCACCAAGGCCTGCCAAGATTACCGATGAACTCTTTGCAATGGAGGTGCGGGAGCCTGGCGCGTGATGGATGATGGCATTCATTGAGTCGCCCCGGGTTTGCGCACGTGAACGTGCATGAACAGCGTCACAGATTTGCACAGCGATGCGGTGCTGCAATTCGGCCCCTACGCGTTCCACCTGCAGCAACGGCTGATCCTCGACGGCGACCGGCCGCTGCGCATGGGCGGGCGGGCCCTGGACATCTTGCAGGTACTGGTCCAGCGCGCGGGCGCCGTGGTCAGGAAGGACGAACTGATCGCGCAGGTATGGCCGACGTCGGTGGTCGAGGAAATCAACCTGCGCGTGCACATTGCCGCCCTGCGTCGGGCCTTGGGCGACGGGCAGAACGGGCAGCGCTACATCGTCAACGTTCCGCAGCGCGGTTACAGCTTCATCGCCCCCGTCGCGCACGCCCCGGCGGGCACGCGGGTCTCGGTCGAGACCGTGCAAAAACATCAGCACAATCTGCCGGCACGGCTGACTCCGGTGACCGGTCGGGATTCCCTGGTCGGCAGCCTGGTCCGGCAATTGCCCGTTCGGCGCCTCATGACCCTGGTCGGTCCCGGCGGCATCGGCAAGACCACCGTGGCGCTGCGCGTGGCCGAACTGCTCCTGCAGCATTATCGGGATGGCGTCTGGCTGGTGGACCTGGCGGCGATCGATGACCCCGAGCAAGTGGTCGATCACGTGATCCGTGTCCTGGAACTTCAGGTTGGCTCGACACTGGCATCCTTGGCGAACTGGCATGCATTGCTGGTACTGGACAATTGCGAGCACCTGCACGCGCGCTGCCGGTCACTGGTGGAACAGTTGCTGGGATCGGCGCCGCGGCTGTCGATGCTGGTGACCAGCCGCGAGCCGCTGCAAGCGCAAGGGGAAACGGTGCAGCACCTACCGCCGCTGGCGGTGCCGCCAGCGTCGGCACTGCACAGTGTGGCCGAGGTGATGGGGTATTCGGCGGTGCAGCTGTTTGTCAGTCGCGCGCGCACCCGTCAGCAGGGGTTCGCGCTGCGCGAACAAGACCTCAAGGTGGTGCGCGAAGTCTGTCGTCGCCTCGACGGATTGCCATTGGCCATCGAGCTGGCCGCCGTGCAGATCGATGCGCTGGGGCTGGTCGGCTTGCAGGCGCAACTCGACAACTGCTTCCAGCTGCTGTCCCAGGGCCGGCGCACTGCGGTGCCACGGCATCAGACGTTGAAGGCGGCGCTGGACTGGAGCTACCAGCAACTGAGCCCCTCGGAGCAAACCGTGTTGCAGCGCCTGTCGGTGTTCAAACAGGCCTTTACGCTGGACGCGGCGGTGGGCGTGTTGGGTTGCGCGGCGCTGCTGCCGGGACGCCTGATTGAAGGGGTGGAAAGCCTGGTGCGCAAATCGTTGCTGTCACGGGAGCAGGGCAGTGGCCTGCCGCGCTACCGCTTCCTCAACACCACGCGCACCTACGCCCTGGAAAAACTTGAAGACAGCGGCGAGCTGCGCACTGTCGAGCGGCGCTACGCCCAGTACGTCAGCCGCACGCGCTGGACTTCAAGTGGGCAGGTGGCCCTGCAACTCGTCGAGTAGCTGGCGGACTTTCCTCAGGTCCGGCATGGCAAAACCTTCGGTGAAACGGTTGTAGATCGGCGCCAGCAGCGTGTGGGCCTGCCGATGCCGACCCTGGCGCTGCCACAGCTGAGCCAGCGAGGTGGCGCTGCGCAGTTCCCAGGCCAGGGCGCCCTGATGTTTCGCCACGTTCAACGCGCGGATCAGCACCGCCTCGGCGGCCTCTGTTTTCAACGGGCAACCCTCAGCCCGCAGCGCATCCGCCCTGGCCCGGAGGATTTCCGCAGTGCTCCAGCCTGCGCTGCCGGTGTCCGCCCGTAGCAACAAGGCGTCGTCGACGAAACCGCTGTCCAGGGTGACCATGATGTCCTTGATCAACCCCACGCCCGGCTGAAGCGGCAAGTGCGCTTCGGCGCGGTCGATCACCTGCGCATAGTGTCGGGCCCAGGTGTAGAACAGCAGCACCGAGTGTTTCTGTGCTTGTTCCAGCAGCAGGCGCAAGAGTTCGCGCGCCGTGCGGGTATCGCCGTTGTAGTGAGCGATCAGGCAACCGGCCAGCGCCAGGGTGTAGCAGATGGACGTGCCATGGTTGATCTGGATCGCGATGTCCAACGCTTGGCGCGCGGTACGCCAGGCCTGTTCCGGCTGACCTTGCAGCCAGAGAATGCGTGCCAGAATCGTCAGGGACGCGACGCTCTGGTCGTACTGCACGCCAAAACCATGGGTGAAACGGTTGAGGTGGCCGCTTTGGGCCATGCGCTGCAAGACCTGCTCGGCATTCACCCGCGCTTGTGACTGGTCCCCGGCAAAGTGCAGCGCCAGCACTCGCAGGCGGTGGGTGCTGAGGGATAACAGCGCATCGCCGTGCAACCCCAGGCGGTCGAATTGCTGGCTCTGCTCCAAAGCCATTTGATAATGGGCGCAACTGAGGTTGACCGCCATGTGCCCGGACACCGCTCGCAGTTGGCCGGCGATGTCGTTGCACTGTCGGGCCAGGGTCCTGGCGCTGACGAACGCTTCGATGGTTTCCGCCGTGCCGCCCTGGGTGTGATAGCAGGAGCTGCCGAGCGCCAGCTTCAGGGCTATTTGCAGCTTGGGGCAGGGCTCGGGCGCGATGTCCAGCAGGGCCAGCGCCTTGCGTACGTAGACGCCGTGCTCCTTGAGCAGCGACAGTTCCTGCCACAGCGGCGTAGAGGTCGCGGTCAGGCGGATCGCCAGGGCCCGCGGCCCTTGCCCGTTCAACCCCCAATCAAGGGCTGCGCGAATGTCTTCCAGGCCCCGGGCATAACGCTCGATCCAGGTGCCCGTCGGGATCAGCTCCCAATCGTGCTGAGCCTGATTCATCAAGGCCAGGCAACGTTCGGCGTGCCGTATCCGGGTGTCCGGCAGGTCGGCGGTCTGGTCGAGTTTTTCCAGGGCATAGCTTCGGGTCGTGTCGAGCAGACGGTAGAACACTTCCTCGTCGCCGACTTCGACGTTCAGCAGCGACTTGGCCACCAGTTGCGTGATCGAGCCGAATACCTCGCTGGGTTCGATGTGTTCACCGACGATGACCGCCGCGGCCGATTCCAGCGTGAAGCCACCCCGGAATACGCCCAGTCGGCGCAGACAGGTTTGTTCGCAGGCACTCAGCAGCTGAAAACTCCAGTCCAGCGTGGCGCGCAGGGTCTGGTGCCGGCCCAGCTGGGTATTGCAGTCCTGGGTCAGCAGGCGAAGGTTGTCTTGCAGTTGCGTCAGCAGGCCGCTCAGGCCGAGGCCGCTGACTTGCGCTGCTGCCAGTTCGATGGCCAGCGGAATACCGTCCAGACGCCGGCAGATCTCAACCGCCAGTGGCAGTTCGTCATCGCTCAATTCAAAACTGTCGTGGCTGGCCATCGCTCGTTCGACAAACAACTGCAAGGCCGAAAACGTCAAGGCCTGGGCGCGGTCGAGCACCGCGATGGGCGGGGGCAGGTCCAGTGACTCCAGACGCTGAACGTATTCACCTTCAGCCCGCAGGCTTTCGCGGCTAGTGGCCAGAATGTGCACCAGCGGTGCGGCACGCAGAATGCTTTCGCTGAGCAGGGCGACGGCGTCGAGCAGGTGCTCGCAGTTGTCGATCACCAGCAGCATTTGCCGGTCGCGCAAAAACGCGGCGAGGCCGCCCATCGGTTCGGCGTCATGCAGCGACAGTTCGAGCAAGGTCGCGAGGTGCGCTGTGATCATCGACGGGTCGTTGATCGGCGCCAGGTCGAGCAGACGAATGCCATCGCGATAGTGCCCGATCAGTTGCTCGGCGACACGCAGGGCCACCGTGGTCTTGCCGATCCCGCCGGGGCCGATCAGGGTAATGAAGCGCTGGCGTGACAACTGGGCCACCAGGCTGTCGACGAGGGACTGACGGCCGATCATCCGCGTTCGACGCACGGGGAGATTGTGGCCGCTGGGCGCTGGGTCCGCATCCGCTGCCGGTTGCTCGGTGTGCTCCAGCGAATACGGCGCGACGAAACTGTAGCCGCGCTGCGCCACGGTGACGATGTAGCGCTGTCCGTTCTGGCCGTCGCCCAGCGCCTTGCGCAAGGCCGCCATGTGCACCCGCAGGTTGATGTCTTCGACAACGCTTTTCGGCCAGACCCCGGCAATCAGTTGCTGTTTGCTGACCACCTGCCCGGCGTGTTGCAGCAGGATCAGCAGAATGTCCATGGCTCGCCGACCCAGGCGCAGGGGCTGGTCGGCCTCCATCATCAGACGTTGTCCGGGATAGATCCGGTAGGGGCCGAAATGGATGGCCTGTGCGGGGTCAAGGGTCAAAACGTCGCTCCTGCTTGCAGCCGTCTGGTACGCGGCTTTCGCGCATATTCGTCAGGTTTGCCGATCAGCGCAATGTGCCGCCGACTGACTCCTGGGTATTCAGCCGGACTGGGGGTTTCCCGTCTCAGTGCATGAGTTCCGTGTTTATTGGCTGCAACACCATTAAAGACGTCGCCGAGGCTTTTGGCGCGCCAGGGAAAATTAACAACGTTTAACTCGTGCTGGGTCTGGTCTACGCCCAAAACTCTAACGCTTCAACTTCCATCGGTCAGGCTGGTACGCAGATCTCGTGGGAGCGGGCTTGGTCTGGCAGGAGCCGCGCTCGACTGGCCTTGTTGTAAAGGGATTTATTCGTCAAGAGGACGATGGAATGAGCAACGTGGTAGTGGTCTATCACAGTGGCTACGGGCACACCCGGGTCATGGCTGAAGCCGTGGCCCAAGGCGTGGAACGGCACCCGGGCAGCACCTGCCTGCTGATTTCGGTCGAGGACGTGGATCAGAACTGGGACCGTTTGCACAGCGCCGACGCGATCATCTTCGGCGCGCCCACCTACATGGGCAGCGCCTCCGCCCGCTTCAAGGGATTCATGGAAGCCACCGCGGCGTTCTACCTGGCCCAGCCCTGGCGCGACAAGCTCGCGGCGGGTTTCACCAATTCCGGCTGCCTGTGCGGCGACAAACTCAACACGCTGCTGCAAATGGCGGTGTTCGCCGCGCAGCATTCGATGATCTGGGTCGGCCTCGATGTGCTGCCGGCGCGCTCCGGCACTGGCCTGTTCGATGGGCAATTGAATCGCTTGGGCAGCTCGCTTGGCGCCATGGCGCAATCGAATGTCGAGCAGTCTCCCGACCTCGCACCACCCCCAGAAGACCGTTGCACTGCCGCGCAACTGGGTGAGCGAGTGGCGCGATTGGCCGAGCGCATGGGGCATCCGTCGTCTTCAGGCACCGCTGGCCATTGAATGCCGACAGTCCACAAGCCGTAGGAGCCGGCTTGCTGGCGATAGCGCCCGCAAGATCACCATCGCTGAAAAGCCGGGCAGCTAAAGGCGGGGCAGGGCGCGCACCGTGCGGCAGCGCCAGGCGAATGGATTGATGCCTTCGCTGCGGGTGAAGATGTGGCAGAAGTGCGCCTGGTCACAGAAGCCACATTCGAGGCTGATCTGCGTGAGGCTCAGGTTGGTGCTTCGGATCATCTGCTTGGCGCGGTCGATGCGTTGCTGGCGGATCCAGTCCTGTGGCGACAGCCCCGTGCTGCACTTGAACGCGCGGGAGAAATGGCTGCGCGAGAGTGCGCAGGCACTGGCCAGTTCCGTCACTTCGATGGTTTCCCCGAGCCGCTCGAGGATCAGCCGCTTGGCCAGGTTTTCTCGCCACGGGGTCAGGCCGCCCGTGTGCTTCTTCGGCGCTTCAGTGACAGCCGTACGGGCGGCGTTTTGCTGAGAATGGGCCATGACGAATATCCGTGTCGGTGAGCTTCATTCTTGGTCCCGTGGCGCTGGCAGGCGAGTTAAACGTTGTTAATTCCGTCGGTGCGCGGTGGTGAACAACCGCTCTGATTCAGCACATGGCTGCAATTTTCCACGCAGGGACACGGGCAGAATCGGTGTTACTTTGGCGGGCGTTTGCATCGCCACTTGTGCGGTCAACGTGCAGCTGATCGAGTAAAGTCCGATGCACACACCCAGGAGCCGTGCCTATGAACCGTAACGATCTGCGCCGCGTCGACATGAACCTGTTGGTGATTTTCGAGGCCTTGATGTTCGAAAAAAACCTGACCCGAGTCGCTGAAAAACTGTTCATGGGCCAACCGGCGGTCAGCGCGGCCCTCGGTCGCTTGCGCGATTTGTTCGATGATCCGCTGCTGCTGCGCAACGGCCGGGGCATGGAGCCGACGGCGCGGGCACTGGCGATTCTCAAGGAGCTGCAACCGGCGATGGATGTGATTTCCGGGGCGGTCAGCCGCGCCAAGGAATTCGACCCGACCACCAGTTGCGATGTGTTCCGCATCGGCCTGTCGGACGACGCCGAGTTCGGCTTGTTTCCGCCGTTGCTGCGGCAATTGCAGGAGGAAGCGCCGGGGATCGTCGTGGTGGTGCGTCGCGCCAACTACCTGCTGATGCCGGCCTTGCTCGCCTCGGGGGAAATTTCCGTGGGGGTGAGCTACACCACGGAGTTGCCGGCGAATGCCAAGTGCAAGAAGTTGCGCGACATCCCCTGCAAGGTCTTGCGCGGGGACAAACGGCCGGGGACCCTGACCCTCGACGAATATTGCGAGCGGCCCCATGCCATGGTGTCGTTCTCCGGGGACCTGAGCGGCAACATCGATCTCGACCTGGCCAAGGTCGGCCGCAGCCGCCGCGTGGTCCTGGGCGTGCCGCAGTTCAGCGGCTTGCGCGCCTTGCTCGCGGGCACCGAAATGATCGCCACCGTTCCGGATTACGCCGCGTGCGCGCTGGTCGAGGGCTGTGCGCTGCGCGCCGAAGACCCGCCGTTTCCGATCGAAGCGGCGCAATTGTCGATGGCCTGGAGCGGCGTGCACGACAACGATCCGGCGGAGCGCTGGCTGCGCTCGCGGATCAATGAATTCATGTCGAAGCCTTTGCCGATAGCCGGCTGACGCTCTGTTCGCAGTGGCGGCCTGACGGCAACCGATCATTCCCGGATCGCTTCAATCCCT
>NZ_JANLOD010000056.1 GCF_025466085.1 Pseudomonas sp. 14P_8.1_Bac3 | reverse complement strand
CAGCGCATCGTTCATGACTGGAATCGCAGTGGCGAAGGCTTCGCCGACCACCTGTGCCTTCATGAATTGATCGCGCAACAAGCGGCCGCCACGCCGGACGCGCTGGCGGTGACCTTCGGCACTCAACAGTTGAGTTACGCCGAACTCGACGCCCAGGCCAACCGTCTGGCACACAGGCTGATCGAGTCGGGCGTCGGTCCGGAAGTGCGCGTTGGCGTGGCCATGCAGCGTTCCGAACAGTTGCTGGTGGCCTTGCTCGCGGTGCTCAAGGCCGGGGGCGCCTACGTGCCGCTGGACCCGGATTATCCGGCCGAGCGCGTGGCGTACATGCTCGAAGACAGCCGTGCGTTGCTGCTGCTGACCGAGTCCACGATCGCGGCGCAATTGCAGGTGCCGAGCGGCACCCAAGTGCTGTTGATGGACGCCGCGGACAGTTATCCATCGGACGCGCCGCGCACACGCGTGACACCGGACAACCTCGCCTACGTGATCTACACCTCCGGTTCCACCGGCAAACCCAAAGGCGTGGCCATTGCCCACCGCAACGTCCTGGCG
>NZ_JANLOD010000046.1 GCF_025466085.1 Pseudomonas sp. 14P_8.1_Bac3 | reverse complement strand
AACAACCAGACGGGCCAGATGCTCGCTGCATTGAGCGGCTACGGTCAGGGCACGTTCGCTTCGAAAGTCGAAATCAGCGGCGACAGCGTTGCCGTCACCCGCGAAATCGACGGCGGCGCGCAGACCGTTTCCCTGAAACTGCCGGCCATCGTCACCACCGACCTGCGTTTGAACGAGCCGCGCTACGCGTCCCTGCCGAACATCATGAAAGCCAAGAAGAAGCCTCTCGAAGTGCTGACTCCGGACGCTTTGGGCGTTTCCACCGCCTCCACCAACAAGACCGTGAAAGTCGAAGCGCCTGCTGCACGCAGCGCGGGTATCAAGGTCAAGTCGGTGGCTGAACTGGTCGAGAAACTGAAAAACGAAGCGAAGGTAATCTAATCATGACTATCTTGGTAATCGCTGAACACGACAACAAAGTGCTGGCCCCGGCCACGCTGAACACCGTGGCTGCCGCGGTCAAAATCGGTGGCGACATCCACGTTCTGGTTGCAGGCCAGGGCGCTGGCGCTGTGGCAGAAGCCGCGGCGAAAATCGCTGGCGTGAGCAAAGTCCTGAACGCTGACAATGCCGCTTACGCGCATCAGCTGCCGGAAAACATTGCGCC
>NZ_JANLOD010000044.1 GCF_025466085.1 Pseudomonas sp. 14P_8.1_Bac3 | reverse complement strand
GTGATCAGCGGCTGGTCCGGATCGCCTTCCTCAAACGTCACGACCACTTCCATGCCGACACGCGGAATGGTCACCGCACCAAATCCCTCGCCCGCCCAGCTGGAGGCCACCCGTAGCCAGCAGCTGCTGTGTTCGCTGTTGCGCTCGGTCCGGTCCCAGTGAAATTCGACTTTCACGCGACCGTATTCATCGCAGTAGATCTCCTCGCCGGCCGGGCCGGTGACGCGGGCGGTCTGGCACACCAGCAGCGTTTTTCGAGGCGCCAGAGGCGGGCGGTAAAACACGTCAGCGGGCATCGCGGTGAAGGTGTTGCGGTAGCCCTGAGTGAAGCCGTCGGCGGGACTGTCCTGGCTGCCTGCTTCCTCCAGCGATTGGGGTTGTTTGCCTTCGTGCTTAACACGGACGAGCAGCCACTGGTCATTGCACGCTTTGCGCGGATGCTCCGTCAGGTTGAACAGATGACCGCTGCGCAGCGTCGGCTGGTCGCTTTCCCCCTCGGCCAACTGATAGTCGCGGCGATGTCGCTCCAGGGCCTGGCGCACGCCCTGCTTGCCCTGTTTTTCCGTCTGCATCAGCAGCGGATAGCGATAGTCCTCAAGCTCGGGAAGGAACTCGGCCGTGAGGCGACTTTCCAGCAGCCGGGTCGGGCGTTCAAAGTCGTAGTGGCGGCGTGTGACGGTGCTGGTGCGCGTGCGGAACCCCAGGTCGAAACGCTTCACCACT
>NZ_JANLOD010000038.1 GCF_025466085.1 Pseudomonas sp. 14P_8.1_Bac3 | reverse complement strand
CTGATTAGCGGCTGGTCCGGATCGCCTTCCTCAAACGTCACGACCACTTCCATGCCGACACGCGGAAGGATCACCGCACCGAACCCCTCGCCCGCCCAACGGGAGGCCACCCGTAGCCAGCAACTACTGTGTTCGCTGTTGCGCTCGGTGCGGTCCCAGTGAAATTCGACTTTCACGCGACCGTATTCATCGCAGTAGATCTCCTCGCCGGCCGGTCCGGTGACGCGGGCGGTCTGGCACACCAGCGTGGGTCTGGGTGCGGGCAGAGGCGGTCGATAAAACACATCCCCGGGCATCGCGCTGAAGCTGTTGCGGTAGCCCTGGGTAAAATCGTCGTCGGTGTCGGCTACGCTGGAAAGCGACTCGGCAAGCACCTGAGGTTGCTTGCCGTGGTGCGTCACGCTGAGCAACAGCCATAGCGCGTTGCACGCTGTGCGCGGATGCTCCGTCAGGTTGAACAGATGACCACTGCGCAACGTCGGCTGGTCGCTTTCACCCTCGGCCAACTGATAGTCGCGGCGATGTCGCTCCAGTGCTTGGCGCACGCCCTGCTTGCCCTGTTTTTCCGTCTGCATCAGCAGCGGATAGCGATAGTCCTCAAGCTCGGGAAGGAACTCGGCCCTGAAGCGACTTTCCAGCAGCCGGGTCGGGCGTTCAAAGTCGTAGTCGCGGCGTGTGACGGTGCTGGTGCGCGTGCGGAACCCCACGGCAAAACGCTTCACCACC
>NZ_JANLOD010000025.1 GCF_025466085.1 Pseudomonas sp. 14P_8.1_Bac3 | reverse complement strand
GTGCAGGGGTTGGTCAAGGCGATGTTCGGCATCCTCGAGCGCGTCATGGACGTGGTCGAGCGGTACAAGAAAGTCGCCGTCAGGAGCGTGGCACCGAGTGTCAAAAACGGCGGCGTGCAACTGCGTTGGAACGCCCAGCGCAACACCACCCTCAAGCACACCGAACACCACGACGACGTTCCCGCGCCAGCGAAAAATCCGAACGGTGACAGTGTCGATTCAGCGGATAAAACCGCCGCCCACAACTGCCCGGTGTCGATGGTCACCGGCGAAGAACTGCTGACCCTGACCGACGGTGCGCTGGACGGCGTCCTGCCCTTCGACTTCACCCGGCTCTATCGCACCAGCGCGGTGGAGATCGATGGCGAGCTGGGTTTCGGCTGGAGTCATTCGTTATCCCATCGGCTGGACATCGATGGCGACAGCGTCATCTGGGTCGACCACGAAAACCGTCGCACCCCCTTCCCGCTGCCGACGCTGCAACGCCCGGCCATCCACAACAGCCTCGCGCGCGCGGCGATTTTTCTCGGTGACGAGCCGGACGAACTGATCCTCGCCCAGGCCGGCGACCCGGCGCGTTTCCATCACTTCAGCAACGGTCGGCTGACGGCGATCAGCGACGCCTATGACAACCGCTTGCACATCAGCCGCGACCGCCACGACCGCATCACACGCCTCGACAACGGTGCCGGCCGCGCCTTGCTATTGCGTTACGACCGTCGTCATGTGGTCGCCGTCGACT
>NZ_JANLOD010000029.1 GCF_025466085.1 Pseudomonas sp. 14P_8.1_Bac3 | reverse complement strand
ATCCAGGGCTTCGTCAAGGCGATTTTCGGCATTATCAATAGCGTCATGGACGTGGTCGAGCGGTACAAGAAAGTCGCCGTCAGGAGCGTGGCACCGAGTGTCAAAAACGGCGGCGTGCAGCTGCGTTGGAACGCCCGGCGCAACACCACCCTCAAGCACACCGAACACCACGACGACGTTCCCGCGCCAGCGAAAAATCCGAACGGTGACAGTGTCGATTCAGCGGATAAAACCGCCACCCACAACTGCCCGGTGTCGATGGTCACCGGCGAAGAACTGCTGACCCTGACCGACGGTGCGCTGGACGGCGTCCTGCCCTTCGCCTTCACCCGGCTCTATCGCACCAGCGCGGTGGAGATCGATGGCGAGCTGGGTTTCGGCTGGAGTCATTCGTTATCCCATCGGCTGGACATCGATGGCGACAGTGTCATCTGGGTCGACCACGAAAACCGTCGCACCCCCTTCCCGCTGCCGACGCTGCAACGCCCGGCCATCCACAACAGCCTCTCGCGCGCGGCGATTTTTCTCGGTGACGAGCCGGACGAACTGATCCTCGCCCAGGCCGGCGACCCGGCGCGTTTCCATCACTTCAGCAACGGTCGGCTGACGGCGATCAGCGACGCTTATGACAACCGCTTGCACATCAGCCGCGACCGCCACGACCGCATCACACGCCTCGACAACGGTGCCGGCCGCGCCTTGCTATTGCGTTACGACCGTCGTCATGTGGTCGCCGTCGACA
>NZ_JANLOD010000003.1 GCF_025466085.1 Pseudomonas sp. 14P_8.1_Bac3 | reverse complement strand
TGCGCCGCTGGCAGGTGTTTCGCCGCTACAGGCATTGGAGGCCTCCCTCGCCAACCCGGCGCCTGCATCGCCTGGGACTTCGTTGTCGCCAGGGCCTGAATCGGATGAGCTGGAGGAAGAAGAGGAAGAAGTCGAGGAGCAAGGCATTACGTTGCGCATCGGGGTGTTTTTTGATGGCACCGGGAATAACCGATCCAACAGTGAAACTGTGGCCGGGTGTTATGCGCGGGATGTGAACCTGCTGGAGCAGGCCGAGGATATCCAGCGGTTTTGTCGGGAGCATGGGTATGCCCCTGACGGCAGCGCGCCGGATAACAGCTATGGGAACGACACGAGTAACGTGGCCAAGCTGTATGAGCTGTACAGCGATGACAGTCAACGGCGACTGGCTGATGAAGAAACCTTAGGTTACATCTCGGTGTATCTGGAAGGTATCGGTACCCGCAGTGGCGGAGCGGATGCACTTTTTTCACAGGCGACCGGTGTGGGTGAGCATGGTGTATTGGCGAGAGTTGCGCAGAGTCCAGCAGGTATTCTTGCTGAAATTCGCCGATTTGTACTTGCAAATCCCGACCGAGAAATTACATCTATCGAGTTCGATATTTTCGGTTTCAGTCGAGGCGCCGCCGCGGCTCGGCACTTTGCGAATGAGGTCATGAAGGGCAATCAAAGTATTCTGGCCTCGGTCTTGAGGGATGCTCCCGGTCTTGTTGCCGGCTTTGGCTGGCACGTCAATTCCGAAGTCGCCATCAACTTCATCGGCATCTTTGATACCGCTGCCGCAGTAGCAGACATTGCCGGAGGTGACCTCAGCGTCCACGACGCCATAAACCCTGGCGTCAACTTGTACCTGGCG
>NZ_JANLOD010000042.1 GCF_025466085.1 Pseudomonas sp. 14P_8.1_Bac3 | reverse complement strand
GGCCAGGTACAGATTGACGCCAGGGTTTATGGCGTCGTGGACGCTGAGATCACCGTTGGTAATACCCGCTACTGCGGCAGCGGTATCAAAGATGCCGATGAAGTTGATAGAGACGTCCGTATTGGCATGCCAGTTGAAGTCCTTCACAAGACCGGGAGCATCCGTCAGGGCCGAGGCCAGAATACTGTCGTTGCCCTTCATGACCTCATTCGCAAAGTGCCGAGCCGCGGCGGCGCCTCGACTGAAACCGAAAATATCGAACTCGATAGATGTAATTTCTCGGTCGGGATTTGCCCATGCGAATTGTTGAATTTCAGTCAGAATGCCTGCTGGACTCTGCGCAACTCTCGCCAATACACCCTGTTCGCCCAAACCGGTCGCCTGTGAAAAAAGTGCATCCGCTCCGCCACTGCGAGTACCGATGCCCTCCAGGTACACCGAGATGTAACCTATGGTTTCTTCATCAGCCAGTTGCCGCTGACTGTCATCGGCGTACAGGTCATACAGCTTGGCCACATTGCTCGTGTCATTGCCAAAGCTGTTATCCGGCGTGCCGCCGTCAGGGGTATACCCATGCTTCTGACAAAACTGCTGGATATCCTCGGCCTGCTCCAGCAAGTTCACATCCCGCGCATAACACCCGGCCACCGTTTCACTGTTGGAGCGGTTATTCCCGGTGCCATCAAAAAACACCCCAATCCGCAACGTAATGCCTTGCTCCTCGACTTCTTCCTCCTCTTCCTCCAGCTCATCCGATTCCTGCCCTGGCGACAACGTAGTCCCAGGCGATGCGAGCGCCGGGTTGGCGAGGGAGGCCTCCAATGCCTGTAGCGGCGAAACACCTGCCAGCGGCGCG
>NZ_JANLOD010000016.1 GCF_025466085.1 Pseudomonas sp. 14P_8.1_Bac3 | reverse complement strand
TGTCTAGTCCTGAAATAGGTTTACACCTGTTTCACCCTAACGCCCGATGCACCGCATCGGGCGTTTTGTATTTTAAGGACAGGTGCGGGCGCTCTTGGTTGTAGATCAAGATCGCCTCACGCACCATTTGCTCCGCTTGCGTCAGGTCGGTCGGCCGGTGGAGCAAGAGCTCTGTTTTCAAGATACCGTTGACCCGCTCTGCCAAGGCGTTTTGGTAGCAGTCATAGCCATCGGTCATTGAGCAAGTGATGCCATGCTTGGCGTGGAGCTTTTGATACAGCGCCGAGCAGTACTGCACACCTCGATCTGAGTGATGAACCAGTTTCTGGCGTGTTAGGCGCGTCTTCAGCGCCATGCGTAAGGCCTGAGCTACCGAGTCGGCATGCAGGCTGTCATGCACGTGGTAACCGACAATTTTTCTCGAGTAGACATCCGTTACCAAGCTCAGGTAGACCGGCTCATCACGCTTGCTGGATAGGTAAGTGATATCGGCCACCCAGACCTGTTCCGGGCCCGTTGCGACGACTTGTTGCGGTCCCGGTTTGAGCAGGTTGGGGTGACAGTGGAAGTGATGATGGCTATCGGTGGTTTTGTGATAGGCCCGTTTCCTGCGTACCAACTGTCGGTGCTCTCGCAACACTTCAAACAAACGATCTCGACCGACATGCAGCTGCGGCTTGTCGTGCTTCGCGAGCATCAGTGATTGCAGCTTGCGGGTGCCTAAGCAGGGTTGGCGCACCCGAATCTCCTGTACAAACTTGATGAGCTGCTGATCTTGCTCAACCCGAGCCCGATAGACCCGATCACGTTTGTAATAGGCTTGGCGGCTGATTCCCATAAACTGGCAAGCCCTGCTGACACTCAGGGTTTGGGTTTGCGCAACGACTTGCCGGGCCGCTTTTTTACGATAGATACACCGTAGTCACTCTTCAGCACATCGACCACGTCTTCGAAGAATTTGGCTTTCTGATTGGCCAGTGCCAGCTGTTCTTCAAGCTCTTTGATTCTCTGCTCGGGAGTTAATGGCAAATTGGGCTCGTCCATCGGCCGGGTCCTCTGGGAGCGAATGGAGGCGCCTTGGCTCCAGTCCTGCCGACCATGCTTGCGTAACCAAACCAACACCGTCGACCGACCCTGAATCCCATA
>NZ_JANLOD010000035.1 GCF_025466085.1 Pseudomonas sp. 14P_8.1_Bac3 | reverse complement strand
GCGAGGTTGCCGTTGACCGCGTAGCTGTAATGGCGCATGTACAGCGGCCGCGTGGGCTGGTTGATCGCGTGGGCCTGCAACCGGCCTTGTTCGTCGTAGTGGTACTGGCTGGTGAGCTGGCCTTGTTGGCGCTGCTGTTCACGTCCGAAGGGAAACTGGTGGGTGGTGAGTCGCGCGCCGTTGAGGTCGATGGCGCTCAGCGCGCCGCCCTTTTCGTGGTGATAATCGAGTTTGCTGCCGTCCGGCAGGCGCATGCGCTTGAGCTGGCCACAGGCGTCGTAGCCATAACGCAGCGTGCCCCAACCCTGATGCTCGGTGATCAGGCGATCCTGTGCGTCGTACTCGAATTCCAGCGGGTGATCGTGACCGTCATCGACACGGATCAGCCGGCCCAGCGTGTCATAGCGGTACTCGACCTGGAGGCCATCGGGCAGGGTCTTGACCCGCAATCGCCCTGCCGAATCCCGCTCATAAGCGGTGACCCGTTGCGCGCCGTCAGCGCCGAACTCGGTCTTCTCCAGCAGTTGCTCGTTGAGGTCGTAGGCATACGCCGTGCGTTGCCCGTCGAAGGCGGTTTCCTGTCGGATCAGTCCGTTGGGCGTGTAGTCCAGCCGATAGTGTTCGCCGGATTCGTTCTCGATGTCCGTGAGCAACAGCTGCGCGTGGTCGTAGCGATAGGTGAGCTGCGAGCCATCCGGGTTGATACGGCGGCTGACCAGGTGCAAATCATCGGCATACTCGAAGCGCGTGACCTGGCCCAGCTCATCGCGTTCGGCGGTGATTTTTCCGTAGGCGTTGTAGCTGAAGGCGCGAGTGGCGCCGGTCGGCAGCGTGACCTGGATCAGTCGGCCAACGGCGTCCCAGGCGTAGCGGGTGACGGCGCCGTGTTCATCCTGGCGGGTCAGCTGCCGACCCAGTGCATCGTAGGAAAAGCGCCGCTGGCCGCCGTCGGGCAAGGTTTCTTCGATCAGTTGCCCGAGGGCATTGCGGACAAAGACCTGCCGGCTGTGGTCCGGGTAGCGGATCGACAGCAGTTGCCCTTGGTCATCGTAGTGATAGTGGGTGACATGCCCGTCGGGATCGGTGGCTGCGGTGATGTCGCCCTGGGCGTTGCGCTGGTACGTCCACACCGCCTCACCGCGAGAGCGGGCGTGCAGAAAACCGTTCTGATACTCGTAGGACGTCGGCGCCTCTTCCGGCGGAATCAGTGCTACCAGCCGTCCGACGTCGTCGTAGTGGTATTCAGTGACGGCCCCGAGCGGATCCTGCTCGGCGACCAACCGTCCTTGATCGTCATAGGCCTTGAGGTGTTCCCCGCCATCGAGGCCGACTTGGCGCACCAGCCGCGCCCGGTCATCGTGCTGGTAAACCTCTTCGCTGCCATCGCTGTTGTGGACGGTGACGCGGCCTTGGTCATCCCAGACGTAACGCGCCTCCATCTGCGCAAACGAGGCCCAATGACGGATGCATCGCGCCGCCTTGCCGGACCTTTCCCACGCCCAGAAGAAACTCGCCCCACCGGCCAGTTGCCGCTGCAGGATGACGTGCTGTTCGTCGTAGTCGTAGCGCTCGCTTTCACCGGCGGCGTTAGTGGCTTCGATCAGCTGACCGCGTTCGTTGTAGCGGTAAGTGACCAGCGTTTGTTCGGTGTGCCAGGCGTCGTCGAGGGTCGGGGCCGGGACAAACACCTGAT
>NZ_JANLOD010000066.1 GCF_025466085.1 Pseudomonas sp. 14P_8.1_Bac3 | reverse complement strand
CCCCCCCCCCCCCCCCCCCCCGCTCCCACAGTGACTCCCTGCGTTTATGCATCAGGCAAACACGAAATACTTGCGCACGGTTTCCACCACTTCCCACGTGCCTTTCATGCCCGGTTCGATGACGAAAATATCCCCCGCACGCAGGTGAATCGGCTCTTTGCCTTCCGGCGTGATGATGCAGTAGCCCTCGCGGAAATCGCAGTATTCCCACTTCACGTATTCCACATACCACTTGCCCGGCGTGCAGATCCAGGTGCCCATGATCTTGCTGCCGTCTTCGCTGGTGTAGGCGTTGAGGTTGACGGTGTGCGGATCGCCTTCGAGCTTTTCCCATTTGCAGGCGTCGAGCACCGGCAGCGGGTGGGTATCGCGAAGAACGGTAATCGGTGAGTTTGCGGTCATGATGACTCCGGACATTGGGCGGGAGAGCTGAAGGCGCATCCTGACGGTGTTGGGCCGGTGCGAGTTGTCTGTGCTCGACATCGAGGTGTCCAGAAACGCGCGACCATGCAAACGGCTCGCTCCTCAGAGGACGATGCGCACAAAAAAGCCCCGGCATTCATGGAATGTCGGGGCGTTTTTTATGCCGCGATTATTGAGCCACAGGCAGGTTCCGATGCCGGGCCATGCGCAACCGGTAGCAGCCGTAGATGAGCAACACCCACACCGGCATCGCATACACCGAGGCGCGGACCGGTGGAGTCATCCAGATGACGCAGATGATCACCGCCATGAACGCCAGGCACAGGTAATTGGTGTACGGCGACCAGAAGGCCTTGAAGCCAGGGACGATGCCGCGCTGGCCCATGGCCTTGCGGAACTTGAGGTGGGTCAGGCTGATCAGCGCCCAGTTGATCATCAGCGAGGCGACCACCAGAGCGAACAGCAGCTCCAGCGCTTCATGCGGCGCGACGTAGTTGACCACCACCGCCAGCAGCGTGATCAGCGCCGAGATGCCCAACGCCAGCACCGGTACGCCTTGCTTGTTCAGCTTCATCAACACCTTGGGGGCGTCGCCTTGTTCTGCCAGGCCGTAGAGCATGCGGCTGTTGCAGTAGACGCCGCTGTTGTAGACCGACAGCGCGGCGGTGAGCACCACGAAGTTGAGGATTTGCGCGGCGGTGTCGCTGCCAATCAGGGCGAAGATCTGCACGAACGGACTGCCGCTGTAGGCATCGCCCGAAGCGCCCAGGGTCTGTAACAGCTGATCCCACGGGTACAGCGACAGCAGCACGGTAAGTGCGCCAACGTAGAAGATCAGTACCCGATAAACCACCTGGTTGATGGCTTTGGGGATGACCTTGCGCGGTTCGCTGGCTTCAGCCGCGGTGATGCCGACGAGTTCCAGGCCGCCGAAGGAAAACATGATGAACGCCATCGCCATCAGCAAACCGTTGGTGCCGTTGGGGAAGAAGCCGCCGTGGCTCCACAGGTTGCTCACCGATGCCTGCGGGCCGCCGGTGCCGCTGAACAGCATGTAGCAGCCGAGGAGGATCATGCCGATGATGGCCACGACCTTGATGATCGCGAACCAGAACTCCATCTCGCCGAAGACTTTGACGTTCAGCGTATTGATCAGGTTGACCAGCACGAAGAACACCGCCGCGCTGACCCAGGTCGGCACTTCCGGCCACCAGAACTGCACGTACTTGCCGACGGCGGTCAGCTCGGCCATGCCCACCAGCACGTACAGCACCCAATAGTTCCAGCCGGACAGGAAGCCGGCAAAGCTGCCCCAGTAGTTGTGGGCGAAGTGGCTGAAGGAGCCGGCCACCGGTTCTTCGACAATCATCTCGCCCAACTGGCGCATGATCAGAAACGCGATGAAACCGGCAATCGCGTAGCCGAGGATCATCGACGGTCCGGCAGACTTGAGCACGCCGGCGGAGCCCAGGAACAGCCCCGTCCCGATAGCACCGCCCAGGGCAATCAGCTGAATATGCCGATTTTTCAATCCCCGCTTGAGCGTTGCCTGTTGCACGATTTCATCCGCCATCTATTTCCCTTCTGGTTGTTGTGGCCAGGCCTGATTTGAAAGGGCGAATATTACTCTGGCCCAGCGCTTTGGAATACCGAGCGTTGCTGCTCAATGGTCTGCAGGGCGTAACGCGTCGAGCAGGGCCTTGGCATAACCGGGCAGGCCCTCGAATGAACGGGCGCACAGCAACAGTTTTCGCCGGGCCCAGTCTTCCCCCAGGGTGAAGCACTTGAAGGATTGATCGGCGCCGCGGCGCTGGATCGCCGCCAGCGGCACAATCGCCAGCCCGGCACCTCGCGCGACCATGCGTATCACGCCGTCGAACCCCTCCGCACGAATCCGTATTGGCAGGCGCATTCCCGCGTGCAACGCCTGTTCTTCGAGGTACACCGCCAGGGCGCTGTTGGCGGCCAGGCCGACGTAATCGTGCGCCAGGGTGTCGCTGAACGCCGGTGTCGCTCCGTTCGCCAGGGAATGGTCACGGGGCATGATCAGCACCAGTGGATCATCGCGGAAGGGCAGGGTGTCGAGGGCGTGGGTGTCCACGGCGTCGGAGACGATGCCCAGGTCCGCCGCCCCCTGGCGCAGGGCGTGAACGATGCGCAGACTGGGCATTTCCTGCAGGTCGATGTCGAGGTTGGGATGGCGGCACAGGAAGTCGGCCAGCACTTCCGGCAGGTGCTCGGTGATCGCCGTGGTATTGCACAGCAAGCGCACCTGACCTTTGACGCCCTTGGCGTATTCGGCCAGGTCCAGTTGCATGCGTTCGGCGTGTTGCAGCAGGAGCCTTGCGTGTTGCGCCAAGGCTTTGCCCGCCCACGTGGGAGTCACGCCGCGACGGCCGCGCTCGAGTAAGTCGATACCGAGGGAAGCTTCCATCGCCCGAATCCGCGCGCTCGCTGCTGCCAGGGACAAGTGGCTGCGCGCGGCGCCGGCAGTGATGTTGCCGGTGTCGAGGGTGTTCAGGTAGAGGCGCAGGTCGGTGAGGTCGAAGTGCATGGGGACAGCCTTTGAGTGTTGGTTGTCGGGGACGGCCTCTCGGGGGCAAGCCCGCTCCCACAGTGGTCGTGGGAGTGCGGAGGCTTGGTGCACGACGAAAATCCCTGTGGGAGCGGGCTTGCCCGCGAAGAGGCCAGCAGTACCCACTAAAACCTTCAGCCTCTGCCAAAACAAAAGGCACCCTCAGTATATGGCAGATTTTCATCCAGCCGTTCCGGGCTCAGGATAAGCCCATGAATACACTCACCGCGTTTTACCAAAACCTTGGCCTGACCCTGTCACTGATGGTCATCGTCACCTTCCTGCTGGCCGGCATGATCAAAGGTGTCATCGGCCTCGGACTGCCCACCATCGCCATGGGCTTGCTCGGCCTGGCTATGGCGCCGTCGCAGGCTGCAGCGCTGCTGATCATTCCCGCGACGCTCACCAACGTCTGGCAACTGGCGTTCGGCGGACATTTGCGCGGGTTGGTCAAACGTCTGTGGCCGATGTTGCTGGCGATCTTCATCGGCACCGGCGCCGGTACGCTGTGGATCGGCATGGCCGGTGGTCACTGGGTGGTTCGGGGGTTGGGCGCGGCGCTGTTGCTCTATGCGCTGAGCGGCTTGTTCCTGCCGACCCTTCGCGTCGGCAGCCGCACCGAACGCTGGCTCGGTCCGCTCTGCGGCTTACTGACCGGTGTGATCACGTCGGCCACCGGGGTTTTCGTGATTCCGGCCGTGCCGTATCTGCAAGCGCTGGGTTTGAGCAAGGATGAGCTGGTGCAGGCGTTGGGCCTGTCGTTCACCGTATCGACCCTGGCCCTCGCCGCCGGCCTGTTGTGGCGCGGGGCATTGGGCGGGGGCGAGTTGAGTGGGTCGTTGCTGGCGTTGATCCCGGCGGTGCTAGGCATGTTGCTCGGCCAATGGCTGCGTCAGCGGATCAGCGCCACCTTGTTCAAGCGGGTGTTTTTCATCGGCCTCGGCGTGCTCGGCGGCCACCTGCTGATCAACGGGTAGCGGACGACGGGCTGAGCATGTCGATGGCGCGGATGTCGAAATCCCGTTCCAGGTATTCATCGCGTTGCTCAAGGAATTGCTTCATGTGCGGCAGGCTGGAGTGCACGTCGAGGTGCGCCTTGGATTGCCAGATCTCAAAGAAGATAAACAGCGTGGGGTCCTGTTTGTCGCGCAGCATGTGGTACTCGATGCAGCCGGGCTCGGCGCGACTGGCTTCCACGTAGCCACGGAAAAACGCTTCGAAGGCGTCGGATTTTTCCGGGCGGGTCTTGGCGTGCAGGATGAAGCCTTGCAATTCACTCATCAGAAACTTCCTCAAGGGGCAGAAACGGCGTCAGTCTATGGCAACAATCCCTTATCGATTCGTGCGTATTGATCAAATGAATTTTGTGAATTCAGGGCTTATTCCGCGCGAGGCCGATGGTTAACCTGCCGCCATCCATTTTCTGACCCTTCCGAGACTTCTCATGAAAAAAGTCCTGTTGCTCAATGGCGGCAAACAGTTTGCGCATTCCGATGGCCGCTACAACACCACCCTGCACGAAGCTGCGCTGAGCGTGCTGGATCGCGGCGGTGTCGACGTGAAAACCACCTTTATTGACCAGGGGTACGACGTCGCCGAAGAAATCGCCAAATTCCTCTGGGCTGACGTGATCATTTATCAGATGCCCGGCTGGTGGATGGGCGCGCCGTGGACCGTGAAGAAGTACATCGACGAAGTCTTCACCGAAGGCCACGGCAGCCTGTACGCCAGCGACGGCCGCACCCGTTCCGACGCTTCGCAAAAGTACGGCAGCGGTGGCCTGATACAAGGCAAGCAATACATGTTGTCGCTGACCTGGAACGCCCCGCAGCAAGCCTTCGACGACCCGACCGACTTCTTCGAAGGCAAGGGCGTGGACGCGGTGTACTTTCCGTTCCACAAGGCCAACGAGTTCCTTGGCATGACCGGTTTGCCGACGTTCATTGCCGTCGACGTGATGAAACGCCCGAACATCGAGGCCGACGTGGCGCGGTATGAACAGCATTTGAAAGCGCTGTTTGGCCTGCCGGCATAAGCCTCGGCTACTATCGGTATCTGGAACCCCGCAAAAGACATAAGGAACACCGGTGAAAGCCAGATCCGATGAACTGCAGATTTTCGTCTGCGTAATTGAATGCGGGTCGATTTCCGCAGCCGCCGAACAGGTCGGGCAAACGCCGTCGGCGGTCAGCCGCACGCTGTCGCGGCTGGAGGCCAAGCTCGATACCACACTGATCAACCGCACTACGCGGCGCATGGACCTGACCGAGGAAGGCAAGTATTTCTTCGAGCACGCCAAGCTGATTCTCGATCAGATGGACGAGCTCGAAGAACGCCTCAACTCGCGCCAGCAAACACCGTCCGGACGCTTGCGGATCAATGCCGCGGCGCCGTTCATGCTGCACGCCATCGTGCCCTACATCGACGAGTTCCGCCGGCTCTACCCGGACATTCAGCTGGAACTCAACAGCAACGACCTGATCATCGACCTGCTGGAGCAAAGCACCGACATCGCCATCCGCATCGGCACCTTGGCTGACTCGACCCTGCATGCCCGTTCGCTGGGTTGCAGCCCGCTGCACATCGTCGCCAGCCCGGCTTATCTTGAGCAATACGGCACACCGATGGCCGTCGAGGATCTGAGCGGGCACGCGCTGCTGGGCTTCACCCATAACGAGGGGCTCAATCAATGGCCGTTGCGCTATGTGCACGGTGACCGTTGGCCGATCCAGGCGTCGATCAGCGCCTCCAGCGGCGAGACCATCCGGCACCTGGCGCTGGAAGGCCAGGGCATTGCCAGCCTGTCGCATTTCATGACCATCGACGACATTCGTGCCGGGCGCTTGAAGGTGTTGCTGGCTGATTTCAACAGCGGCTATCGCCAGCCGATCAACGCGGTGTACTACCGCAACTCGCAACTGGCCCTGCGGATTCAATGTTTCCTGGACTTCATCCAGGGTAAGTTGGCCGTCTATGCCAACTCGGACTTCAAGGGCTGATTCGTGACTCCTGCGCAAGAGTGAATTGGGTCAACGGGGATTTTTCGACCGTCGTGACTGCTTGATACTCGTTCCATCACTTATTCACGCAGGGAGTTTCTCCATGAACGTATTCATTACCGGCGCCGCGGGTTTCATCGGTGGCTCTATCGCGACTGGCCTGGTTCGGGCCGGGCACAAGGTCACCGGCCTGGTGCGCAACGCTGAACAAGTCAACGAATTGAGTGCGCTGGGCATCACCGCGGTGATCGGCACTCTTGACGACAGCGCACTATTGGCCGAACAGGCTCGCGCCGCCGATGCGGTGATCAATGCCGCCAGCAGCGATCATCGCGGCGCGGTCGAAGCCTTGCTCGACGCCTTGCGTGGTTCCAACAAGGTGTTTCTGCACACCAGCGGTTCGAGCATCGTCGGCGATGCCTCGGGCGGCAAGTCCAGTGACGTCGTTTATTTCGAAGACAGCCTGCCGGCACCGACCGTCGACAAGGCGGCCCGGGTGGCGATCGACAACCTGATCCTCGCCGCAGCGAAGGACGGGGTGAATTCAGCGGTGATCTGCAACACGTTGATCTACGGCCACAGCCTTGGCGTCAAACGCGACAGCGTGCAGCTGCCACGTCTGCTGAAACAGGCACGCAAAAGCGGTGTTGTTCGGCACGTCGGCATTGGCCAGAACATCTGGTCCAACGTGCACATTGAGGACGTGGTGGCCCTGTACCTGCTGGCGCTGACCAAAAACGTACCGGGCACGTTCTACTTCGTCGAAAGTGGCGAAGCGTCGTTCATCGAGATGACCACGGCGATTGCCCAGGCGTTGAACCTCGGCGAGCCGCAGGACTGGCCGCTGAAAGATGCCGAAGCCGAATGGGGTTATGAAATGGCCAACTACGGCCTGGGCTCCAACAGCCGGGTGCGTGGCAAGCATGCACGAGAGTTGCTGGGCTGGGTGCCGAAGCGCACTTCGGTGGTTGAGTGGATTCGGGACGAAATGATTTGAGTTCGCTGTAGACCGCTTTGCTCTCTTCGCGAGCAAGCCCGCTCCCACATCAGACCGAGGCCAAACTCGGTCAAGGGTGAGAGCGGGCTTGCTCGCGAAGGCGTATTACGCTGCACCGCAACTGGCCGGGCCGTCCTCGATTCCGTAACATCCGCTCCCTTCTTTCCCCGTTGTGCCCGGTTCCCTCATGAAAGCAAAACATCTGCGCGCCGATGTCCTGGCCGGACTCACCACTTCCTTCGCCTTGTTGCCCGAATGCATCGCCTTCGCCCTGGTCGCCCACCTCAATCCATTGATGGGGCTGTACGGCGCTTTCATCATTTGCACCCTGACCGCGCTGTTCGGCGGACGTCCGGGAATGGTCTCCGGGGCGGCGGGGTCGATGGCGGTGGTCATCGTCGCGTTGGTGGTGCAGCACGGCGTGCAGTACCTGCTCGCGACCGTGTTGCTGGGCGGCCTGATCATGCTCGCATTCGGGCTGCTGAAACTGGGCAAGCTCGTCAGGATGGTGCCGCACCCGGTGATGCTCGGCTTTGTCAACGGCCTGGCGATCATCATCGCGCTGGCCCAACTCGAACACTTCAAGAACGGTGACACCTGGCTCAGCGGCACGCCGCTGTATGTGATGACCGGGCTGGTGCTGCTGACGATGACGATCGTCTATGTGCTGCCGCGCCTGACCCGTGCCGTGCCGCCCGCGCTGGTGGCGATTCTCGGTGTCGGGCTGGCGGTTTACCTGCTCGGGCTGCCGACCCGCACGCTGGGCGACATGGCGCACATCGCCGGTGGCCTGCCGACTTTTTCGTTGCCCGACATTCCGTGGAACCTGGACACCCTGCGCCTCATCGCCCCTTACGCGATCCTGATGGCGCTGGTCGGTCTGCTGGAAACCTTGCTGACCCTGAACCTGACCGACGAAATCACCGAGACCCGCGGTTTCCCGGATCGCGAGTGCGTGGCGCTGGGCGCGGCCAACATGGTCTCCGGGGTGTTTGGCGGCATGGGTGGCTGCGCGATGATTGGTCAGACGGTGATCAACCTCAGCTCAGGTGGTCGTGGTCGCGTGTCCGGGGTGGTGACCGGTGTGCTGATTTTGCTGTTCATTCTGTTTCTGTCGCCGCTGATCGAGCGCATCCCGCTGGCCGCATTGGTCGGGGTGATGTTCGTGGTGTCGCAGCAAACGTTCGCCTGGGCTTCGCTGCGGGTGGTGAACAAGGTGCCATTGAACGACGTGCTGGTGATCGTCGCCGTGACGGTGATCACCGTGTTCACCGATCTGGCCACCGCCGTGCTGTGCGGGATCATCATTGCCGCGCTCAACTTCGCCTGGCAGCAGGCCCGCGAACTGTATGCCGACAGCCACCTCGAACCCGATGGCAGCAAGCTTTACCGGTTGCATGGCACGCTGTTCTTCGCCTCGACCACGCCCTTTCTCAACCAGTTCGACCCCGCCAATGACCCGGCCGTGGTGACGATCGATTGCCGTCACCTGAGCTTCGTCGACTACTCGGCCATCGCCGCGCTCAAGACCTTGCGCGAGCGCTACGCCAAGGCCGGCAAACACCTGCGGGTGCTGCACTTGTCCGAGCGCTGCAAGAAACTGCTCAAGCGCGCGCGGGTCAGTCACGACTGAGACGATCCCATCCTGGTGATTAGCCCTGTGGGAGCGAGCCTGGTCGCGATGGCGACGCATCAGTCAACAATGAGGTGACTGACACGCCGCCATCGCGAGCAGGCTCGCTCCCACAGGGGAAGGTGGCGCAGGATGAAAATCCACCCCCCGAATTTTCATATCCACCGACCTCGCATATCCCTAAGCGACACCCCTTACCCCTCCACGAAAATTACTTTCACCTCGTTTGAATATCACGTCTCGAAATGTTTTAAGAGTTTCACAAATTTTCGACGTGACCCTCTCGAGGAGTACCGCATGACCCTGTCCTTCGGCTATTGGCTGCTGGTGTATGCCGCCATCGCCATCATTGCGCTGATCGTGTTGATCGCCCGTTACCGACTGAATCCGTTCATTGTCATCACCCTGGTGTCGATTGGCCTGGCGTTGCTCGCCGGCATGCCGGCGTCCGGCGTGGTCGGCGCGTACGAGGCGGGGGTCGGCAAGACCCTGGGGCACATTGCGCTGGTGGTGGCGCTAGGCACGATGCTCGGCAAGATGATGGCCGAGTCCGGCGGCGCCGAGCAGGTGGCGCGGACCTTGATCGACCGTTTCGGCGAGAAGAACGCGCACTGGGCGATGGTCTGCATCGCGTTCCTGGTCGGGCTGCCGTTGTTTTTCGAGGTCGGTTTTGTGTTGCTGGTGCCGATTGCGTTTACCGTGGCGCGGCGGGTGGGCGTCTCGATCCTGATGGTCGGCCTGCCGATGGTCGCCGGGTTGTCGGTGGTGCATGCGCTGGTGCCGCCGCACCCGGCGGCGATGCTGGCGGTGCAGGTGTATCAGGCGTCGGTGGGGCAGACCTTGCTGTACGCGATTCTGATCGGCATTCCCACGGCGATCATCGCCGGGCCGCTGTACGCCAAATTCATCGTGCCGCGCATTCAGCTGCCGGCGGAAAACCCGCTGGAGCGCCAGTTCCTGGAGCGCGAACCGCGCGATCGCCTGCCGGGGTTTGGCATCACCATGGCGACCATCCTGTTGCCGGTGGTGCTGATGCTGCTCGGCGGCTGGGCCAACCTGATTTCCACGCCGGGCAGCGGCTTAAACCAGTTCCTGTTGTTCATCGGCAACTCGGTGATCGCGCTGTTGCTGGCGACCTTGCTCAGCTTCTGGACCCTGGGCATCGCGCAGGGCTTCAACCGTGAATCGATTCTCAAATTCACCAACGAATGCCTGGCGCCAACCGCCAGCATCACCTTGCTGGTCGGTGCCGGCGGCGGTCTGAACCGGATTCTGGTGGACGCCGGGGTCACCGACCAGATCGTCAGCCTGGCCCATGAATTCCACCTGTCGCCGCTGATCATGGGCTGGCTGTTCGCCGCGTTGATGCGCATCGCCACTGGCTCGGCCACGGTGGCCATGACCACCGCGTCGGGCATCGTTGCCCCGGTGGCCGTCGGTCTGGGGTATCCGCATCCGGAATTGCTGGTGCTGGCGACGGGTGCGGGTTCGGTTATCTTTTCCCACGTCAACGACGGCGGCTTCTGGTTGATCAAGGAATACTTCAACATGACCGTCGCCCAGACCTTCAAGACCTGGACCGTGCTCGAGACCCTGATTTCCGTGGTCGCTTTCGGTCTGACCGTGGGTCTTTCCTACCTGATTTAACCGGAGCCGCCCGCCATGGACATCCTCTACCAGATCCGCGCCCGTCAGGATTCCTTCAGCGCCGGCGAAGGACGAATCGCCCGGCTGATGCTCGACGACGTAGGATTTGCCTCGGCCGCCAGTCTCGATGAGCTGGCGCAGAGGGCGGAAGTCAGCACCGCCACGCTGTCGCGTTTCGCCCGTACCGTCGGTTGCCGGGACTTGCGTGACCTGCGCCTGCAACTGGCCCAGGCCAGCGGCGTCGGCAGTCGCTTCCTCGACCCGGCGGGCACGCCTGAGCAGTCGGCGTTTTATGGGCAGATCGTCGGCGATATCGAATCAACCTTGCGCCAGCACCTGTCGGCATTCGATGAGTCACGCTTTGCCGATGCGGTGAAGTTGCTGGGCAAGGCGCGGATGATCCATGCGTTCGGCATGGGCGGCTGCTCGACCCTGTGCAGCGATGAGCTGCAAGTGCGGCTGGTGCGCTTCGGCTATCCGATTTCAGTGTGTCACGACCCGGTGATGATGCGCGTCACTGCCGCCAGCCTCGGCACCGAGCACGCGGTGATCGTCTGTTCGTTGACCGGCATCACCCCCGAATTGCTCGAAGCCGTCGCGCTGGCGCGCAATTACGGCGCACGAATCGTGGCCATCACCCGGACCGACTCGCCGCTGGCGCAACTGGCCGATGTACTGCTGCCGCTGCAAGGTGTTGAAACTTCATTCATCTACAAACCCACGGCGGCACGCTACGGCATGCTGCTGGCCATCGACGTGCTTGCCACGGAGCTGGCGCTGGCCAATCCTGAAGACAATCAAGAACGTCTGCGGCGGATCAAACTCGCCCTCGACGATTACCGCGGCGGCGACGATCACTTGCCGCTGGGAGACTGACATGATGTACGACACGCTGATTCGCAACGCCCTGGTCATCGACGGCAGCAATGCCCCCGGTTATGCCGCCGACGTGGCGATTCTGGACGGGCGCATTGTGCGCATCGGCGATTTGCACGAGGCCCGCGCCCGCGAAGACATCGACGCCGCCGGCCGGGTGCTGGCGCCGGGTTTCATCGATGTGCACACCCACGACGATACCGTGGTGATCCGTCAGCCGCAGATGCTGCCCAAGCTCAGCCAGGGCGTGACCACGGTGATCGTCGGCAACTGCGGCATCAGCGCCTCGCCGGTGAGTTTGAAAGGCGATCCACCGGACCCGATGAACCTGCTCGGCGGCGCCGCTGCGTTTGTTTATCCCACCTTCAGCGATTACCGCGCGGCGGTCGAAGCGGCGAACACGACGCTGAACGTCGCCGCCCTGGTCGGCCACACGGCGTTGCGCAGCAACCACCTCGACGACCTGTTCCGCAGCGCCACGCCGGAGGAAATCAGCGCGATGCGCGAGCAGTTGCGCGAGAGCCTCGAGGCCGGCGCCTTGGGCTTGTCCACCGGCCTGGCGTACGCCAGCGCGTTCTCGGCCTCTACCGATGAAGTGATGCAGCTGACCGAAGAACTGACGGCGTTCGGCGCCGTGTACACCACGCACTTGCGCAGCGAATTCGAACCGGTGCTGGAGGCCATGGACGAGGCGTTTCAGATCGGCCGGCACGCGCAGTCGCCGGTCATCATTTCCCACCTCAAGTGTGCCGGCGCCGGGAACTGGGGGCGTAGTCCGCAACTGTTGGCGTCGCTGGAAGAAGCGGCGAAAACCCACCCGGTGGGCTGCGATTGCTATCCCTACGCGGCCAGCTCTTCGACCCTGGACCTCAAGCAAGTGACCGATGCGCATCGCATTACCATCACCTGGTCCACGACGTACCCGGAACTGGGCGGACGCGACCTGATGGACATTGCCGCCGAGTGGAACGTTTCGCTGCTCGATGCCGCCCGCCGCCTGCAACCGGCCGGCGCGGTGTACTACGGAATGGACGAGGCGGACGTACGAAGAATCCTCGCCCATCCGCTGTCGATGGTCGGGTCTGACGGCTTGCCGGAAGACCCGTTCCCGCACCCGCGCTTGTGGGGCGCATTCCCACGCGTGCTCGGCCATTTCAGTCGCGATGTCGGACTGTTTCCGCTGCACACCGCGGTACACAAAATGACCGGGCTCTCCGCTGCGCGTTTCGGCTTGAAGGAGCGCGGTGAAATCCGTGAAGGGCATTGGGCCGATCTGGTGCTGTTCGATCCGCTTACCATTCGTGATGTTGCCGACTTCAATGATCCACAGCGGGCGGCGGAAGGCATCGACGGGGTGTGGGTCAATGGTGTGTTGAGTTACAGCGCAGGCCAGGCGACCGGCAAGCGGGAAGGGCGGTTTCTGGCGCGGCAAGGGAATTTGCGCGCCGGTTTCCAGCCCCTCCAAAATTCTCTGTAGGGGCCAGATTACTGGCGATGGATTCAAGTGCGCCGCGTCATTCAGGCAGCCCGCGTCATCGTTAACGACCATCGCGAGCAAGCTCGCTCCTACAGATTCTGTTTCGTTCGCAAGACGCCGGATGAACACAAATCCTTGGCGTGATGGCACATTGCAATTAAAGAAAGTGGCGATCAAGCCGAAGCGCTGAGACTAGCCCGGCTACACTCTGGGCCTTTCCAGTCTGGGAGCAACGCGATGAGCTTCGGCAAAACCACCCCGATCCTGCGGATTTTCGACGAAACCAAGGCTGTGGAATTCTACGTCGATTTCCTCGGTTTCAAGATCGACTGGCAGCATCGATTCGAGCCGAATTTTCCGCTGTACCTGCAAGTCTCCCGTGGCGAATGCGTGCTGCATCTGTCCGAGCACCACGGCGACAGCACACCGGGCTCGGCACTGCGCATCGAGACCGATGAGCTGGAGGCGTTTCAACAGCAACTGCTGGCCAAGGAATACACCTTCTCGCACCCGCAGATCCAGGCAATGCCCTGGGGCAGCCAGGACATGACCATCGCCGACCCGTTCGGCAATCGGTTGGTGTTTACCAATGCGATCAGTGTTTGAGCGTTAGATAGCCTTCGCGGGCAAGCCCGCTCCCACAGGTTCTGTGTTTGCCAGATAACGTCGGCACGACACGGACACTGTGGGAGCGGGCTTGCCCGCGAAGGGATATTTCATTCACTGCAAAAGTCAGTATCAGAAGCGGAAGTGACTGACCAACATCTGCAACTGATTCCCCAGCCGCGCCAGTTCAACGCTGGATTTCGCGGTGTCGTCGCTGGCGGCGGCGGTCTGTTCGGACACGTCGCGCACGTTGAGGATGCTGCGGCTGATCTCTTCGGCCACGGCGCTTTGCTGTTCGGCCGCGGCGGCGATCTGCTGGTTCATCGACTGGATGTTGGACACGGTTCGGGTGATGTTTTCCAGTGACACACCGGCCTTGCGGGTCAGGGCGACGCTGCTGTCGGTGAGGGTGCGGCTGTTGTTCATCACCGTCGACACCTGTTGCGTGCCGTTTTGCAGGGCCGCCACCAGGCCTTCGATCTCCTCGGTGGATTTTTGCGTGCGCTGCGCCAGGCCACGGACTTCATCCGCCACCACGGCAAACCCACGTCCCGCTTCACCGGCACGGGCCGCTTCGATCGCGGCATTCAGGGCCAGCAGGTTGGTCTGTTCAGCGACCGCCTTGATCACGTCCATGACGCTGCCGATCTTGTCGCTTTCCTGTTGCAGCACGCTCATGGCTTCGGTGGAGCGCACCACTTCGCTGGCCAGACGCTCGATCTGGGCAATGGCTTCGTTGACCACCTTGTCGCCTTCGCGGGCTTCACCGTCGGCAGCGGCCGCGGCTTGCGAGGCTTCTTCGGCGTTACGCGCGACTTCCTGCACCGTGGCGGTCATTTCGTGCATCGCGGTGGCGACCTGATCGGTCTCGATCTTCTGGCTGTTCACACCGGCGCTGGTCTGCTCGGTCACGGCGGACAATTCTTCGGCCGCGCTGGCGATCTGGGTGACGCCGTCGCGGATGCCGCTGATCAAGTCACGCAGGGTCACGCCCATGCGCGCGATGCCTTGTTGCAACACGCCGAGTTCGTCGCGGCGGGTCACCTTGACGTCCTGGGATAGGTCGCCGCCGGCGATGCGCTCGACCACGGCCAGGGTGTCGCGCAGCGGGCCGGTGATCTGCCGGGTGATGGCCACCGCGGCGATGACGCCCACCAGCAGCGCCAGCAAGGTACTGATCAATTGCAGGGTGCGGGCTTGCGCGCTTTCGGCGTCGCGGCGGTCGAGCTGGATCTGATACAGCTGCTCGCTGAGGGTGACGATGGTGGTGCCTTGATCGGTCATTTCCTTGCGCGCCTGCACGGTGTCGTTGCTGGCGCTCTTATAGGTTTGCAATGCGCTGCGGTAGTTGTTCAACGCGGTTTCCAGCTGACGCAGGGCGTCCTGGTGGGCGTCGGCAAAATGCGCATTCAGCGTTTTCAGGCTGGCGATGGCCGCGTCGAGCTGGCCGATGGCTTTCTGCTCGGTCTCGGCGTTGGTGGTCGCCATGTAGCCGCGCACTTCGTAGCGGGCCAGCAGGAAGGCTTCCTTGACCGCGGTGATGGCCTGGTATTGTTCAAAGCGCTGGTCGCTCGACGGCACCTGCTGCACGGAGGTGTTGATGGCGTTGATCAGCGTGTTCGCGGTGTCCGCGTTGGCGCCCATGGCATCGCGCGCGCTGTTACCCGCTCGGTAGGCACTGCGCATTTTGTTCAGGGACGTCCGGTAAGCCTCGATCACCGTGCCTTGCTCGTTGAGCAACTTGAGGTTTTCCGGGCTCTTGAATTTCACCAGCAGCGCTTGCTGCTGTGCGGCAAAGGCCTCCAGGGTGGTCTGCACAGTCTGGGCGGCGGTTTCGTCGCCGTTGGTCAGCATGTATTGCAGGCGCACCACGCGCAGTTTGGTCAGGCCGGCATTGAGCTGGGTGATGTCGCTCATCCAGTTGCTGCGGTCGATCAAGCTGCCCAGGCTGGTCCAGCCGGTCAAGGCGAGGACGCAGGTCAGTGCCAGGACCAGGCCAAATCCCAGGCCCAGTTTCATATTCACGCTGATATTGCCGAACCAGCTCTTCATCAAATTCCTCCAGGAACGTTGCGCTTTTGGGTCGTCGGTTGGCTGGAAGATTGTTGTTTTTGGTAGCCAAGGGGTGTGTAGCAGGTTTGTATCGGCAGCGATCGCAAGAGCTGAAAGGATTTTGTCGCAGTGAGCGCCTTAAGCTTTTTTTCACATGGGTTTCACTCCCCGCCGACGCCGTGCTCTCTACCCTCGTGGCATCGAATCAAGTGATGGATGCCGGTGAGGTGGCCTGATGTGGAATTAAGACTGAGGCTGTTCGGGATAAAGCGCTCGATTGATCTGAGCCATCTTGCCCGTTATCGTACTTTCGCGGTGGTGCTGGCCTCGGCCGTGCTGGTGATTCCGCTGACGATCTGGCTACTGCGGCCTGCCGCCGTGCCGGACCTGGCGCATGGCAATGCCACGGGCGCTCAAGCGTTGTTATCCAGTTGGGCCAAGGGCGACATGATTGTGCTGGTGCGGCATGTCGAGCGCTGCGACCACTCCAAAGCCGCGTGCCTGAGTGGCAACGATGGCATCACCGATCGTTCGCGCAATGTTGCCGTGAGTGTCGGTGCGCAGTTCGAGCAGTTGGGGCTGGGCAAGGCAGACATCTACAACAGCCCGATGATTCGGACCGCACAGACCGCCAGCTACATGTTCAACAAGGTCGGCTTCAATGACAATTGGTTGATCGCCTGCAAAGGCACGATGCTGCGTGATGCCCTGGCGCACAAGGTGGCGGGTCGCAATCTGATCCTGGTGACCCACAGCGAATGCATGGCGCAGATGGAGAAAGACCTGAAGTGGCCGACGTCCAGCCTCGGCTATGGCGCCTCGTTGTTTGTCATCGCCGAACCCGAGCAAACGCCGCGGATGCTCGGTTTTATCGAAGCTTCCGATTGGCGCTCGGTGACCCCTAAGTGAGTACATGCATGCGTTTTTACTACGTCAATTTCGGCATTCCACTGGCCTGTGCGGCGCTGGTTTTCCTGCTGTTCGACCTGACCAAAATCGACATTGCGTTCAGCAATCTGTTCTTTGATCCGCTGACCCGGAGCTTTCCGCTGGACCAGGTCCATTTCTTTGAAAAACTCACCCACAAGTGGGCGCGGATCATCCCGAACTGGACGGCTGAAATTGCCTTGATCGGCGCGATGCTGTCGTTTGTCTGGCCGCTGGTCAACCCACAGAAGCGTCCGCGCCTTGGTGGTTTTTTGCAGCGGAGCAAAGTCGCCCCGGTGTTGAAGTTTGCCTACGAACATCGTCGCGATTTTTTATTCGTGGTGTTCGCGTTTGCCATCTGCACCGGCGTGATTCATTTCCTCAAGTCGCACACCAGCGTGTACTGCCCGATTGAAACCACGCTTTACGGCGGGAAAATGGCTCACGTGGAGTGGTTCAGCAACTTCCAGCTGTTCAAGGAAGCGGGTGACGGTCGCTGCTGGCCGGGCGGGCATGCGTCGGGCGGGTTCACCATGCTGGCGCTGTACTTCGTGGCGCGCCGCTATCGCTGGCGCTATTCGAAAGCGCTGATGTACGGCTCGCTGCTGCTCGGTTTCGTTTACGGTACGACGCGGGTTCTGCAAGGCTGGCACTACATGTCCCACACCTTCTGGGCCGGGATTTTCGTATGGCTGGCGTGTTTGCTGACGGCGTTGGCGTTTTATGGGCGAGCGCGGCTGGATGTCCCCCTCCACCCCGCGACCTCGCCACAGATGTCAGCGAACGCAGCAAATGCCTGCGCCGGAGATCCCCTGTAGGAGCGAGCTTGCTCGCGATTGCGGTGGGTCAGGCAACCTCTTCATTGGCGAGCGGACGCCATCGCCGGCAAGCCGGCTCCTACGCTTCATGCTGGGCGTGCGCGAGAAATGCGCACGCCCATGATCAGGCTGGCCCCGCGAGGCACGATGGCGCTGCTTTCACTGCCCGACAAAGTAGTAATGCTGGCGGCCGACCTGTATCACCTTCAGCACCTTCAGCGGCAGGCCCGGTTCCGCGTCCGTGGTGATGACCGCGACGTTGGTGGGCGACTTCCCCAGAAACTCATGAAGCTGCGCCTCGGTCTCCAGCCCTGTGAGCACGCGTTGCGTGTAGAACATGCTGGCACCGCCCACGCGTTCATTGGGCTGGAACAAGGCAACGTTTTGCCCGCGGGTTTGCATTGCCTGAATCTGATCGGTCAGCGGCAGGAAGGACAGTGTGCGATCGGCGTGCGGCAGCATCCATTGGGCCGCGGCGAGGTAACAGACGATGACTCCACCAATGACTCCCAGGGCCAAGCCTTGCCGATGACGTGCGATACGGCTCGACACGTTCGAAGCGCCCTTCAGTTTTTCAAATAGAACGCCTGCGTATTCAGCCGCGATGACTGCCGCTGCGGGCGTCATTGACATCAGGTAAACGGTGCGTTTACTCGAAGCCAGCGTCAGCATGACGAACTGCGCCAGCACCCATAGTGTGAAGAACAACAGGTAACGATTGGCCAGCAGGCTTTTGCGAAAGTGCCACAGCCCCAGGTACACCAGAATATTCCACGGCAGAAATGCCTGCGGCAGTTTCGCCAGGTAGTAATAGAACGGCTCGTAGTGCCCCGCCTCGACGAAGGAGCCGCTGAAACGCCCGACGCTGTTGGTCAGCAGCACTTCCGTTAGAGCCTGCACGCCGCCGCGCTGATACAGCACCGCGAGCCAGATTGTCAGGGGTATCAGCCCCAGCAACGTCAGCAATGCCGGGCGTATCCAGTCCGCGATCTTCAGGCGTTTGTCGATCAGACTCTCGGCCAGCAGAAACGCGAAGATCACCACGCCAGGCATCGCCAGGCCCAGCACGCCTTTGCTCAGCGTCGCGATGGCGATTCCCGCGGCAAACAGTAATGCATTGCCGCCGCTCGCCTGTCGATGCCCATGGAAAAACGCCAGCAGTGCCATGCTCACGCCGAGAGCGAGCAAGGCGTCTTCGCCGACACCGCGCACGTTGCTCCAGTAACTGGCCATGGTCGCCAGCAATATCCCTGCAGTCCAGGCAATCGCTTTGGGCCGGCCAAACCGACGCAGCATCGCGTAGAGCAGCATTACGCTGAACAAACCGGCGAAGGCTGACGCCAGCCGCACGGCCCAGGGTGTACCGCCAAAGGCGCGAATCGCCCCGGCATCGAGCCACAGACTCAGGGGTGGTTTCTCCAGAAACGACTCGCCCAGCAACCGCGGTGTCACCCAGTCGTTATCCAGGTGCATTTCCATGGCAATCCCGGCGACCCGCGCCTCGGTAGATTCCTGCAGTTGGTGATTACCCAAGGTGAAGAAAAACAGCAGAGCAGTGAGCAGAAGCAATGAGGAAGCGTGGCGCATGGGGTCTGGCTGCCGAAAGGGGATCGCGCGAGCATACGGCGCAAATGCTCAACAAATAGTGAACACGCCGCGAAAATCTTGCGAATCACACAAATTCTGTAGGAGCCAGGTTGCTGGCGATGGGCCCGAGGGCGCTGCGTACATTCAGGCAGCCCGCGTGCATCGTTGACGACCATCGCGAGCAAGCCGGGCAAAAAAAAGCCCGCGGGAGGGCGGGCAAACCGTAGTTTCTTGAATGAGCGAGCGCAATGTAGCTGCTGTGGCGCTGCGCCGGGGTGAAGAAAAATTCATCTGCGCCGTGCGTCGTAGCAGCGAGGCGCGATGAATGTGTCAATTAAATGACTATCTTATGCGTCCAAAAACCGCCTAGCGACAAATTAGACAATCTATTGACAGTGTGACGTCGATCTCACATTATCTGCGGCCGTTAATGGCCTAGCGCCATAAAAACGCCGCTGCTTAGAACGAATTTCCGATTTTTTTTTGAACCTTCGAGATTTCGGCAATGTCGCAGTGTGAGGCTGGAGAGGCCAAGTGCCATCAGCCTGGATCAGTGATCCACGGAGTCACCGTTTTGCGGACGTTACCTACGGAGTGTCCGTTTGAATCTTCAGGAAGAAATTTCATGCTTGATGGACGAATACTCGTTACCGGCGGTGCAGGATTTATTGGGTCGCACCTTGTAGAAGCGTTGCTGGGCAAAGGCTACAAGGTCCGCGTGCTGGATAATCTGTCGACTGGCAAGGTCGGCAATCTGCCGATCGGTAACGCCAATTTGAACCTGGTGGTTGGCGATGTGGCGGACAGTGTCGCTGTCGAGCAAGCCATGCGTGATTGCACCGCCGTCGTGCACCTGGCCGCCGTCGCATCGGTACAAGCGTCGGTGGACGATCCGGTCAGCACCCATCAAAGCAACTTCGTGGGCACCCTCAACGTGTGCGAGCACATGTTGAAAAACGGCATCAAGCGGGTGGTCTTCGCGTCCAGCGCGGCGATCTACGGCAACAATGGCGAAGGTTCGGCGATCGACGAAGACACGCCCAAGTCGCCGCTGACGCCGTATGCCAGCGACAAACTGGCCAGCGAGTATTACCTCGATTTCTATCGCCGGGAGCATGGCCTGGAGCCGGTGATCCTGCGGTTCTTCAACATCTTCGGCCCGCGCCAGGATCCTTCATCGCCGTACTCCGGTGTGATCAGCATCTTCACGGAACGGGCCATGGCCCGCAAACCGGTGGCGATTTTTGGCGACGGTGAACAGACCCGTGATTTCGTTTACGTCCGCGACCTGGTGAGCATTCTCGTCCAGGCCGTGGAGGCGAGCGAGCCGAGCCCCGGTGCGGTAAATGTCGGGCTCAGTCGCTCCACCAGCCTCAACGATCTGATCACTGAATTGGGGAACGCCACCGGCCAGCCTTTGACCGTGACATATCAAGCGCAACGCCAGGGCGACATACGCCATTCGCGCGCCAATAACGCTCGCCTGCTCGAGCGCTTCACGCTCCCGGCACCGACTTCCATCGGCGACGGATTAGCACAGCTTCTGCGCAGTTTGTAACCCGGTCGCTTTCATCGTCCGGCGCTCAGGCCGCCTCGGTTCAGTCATTTCAAGAGTGAGTTATGGAAATCGTTTTTCGCAGGACGCGTGTCCGCTTGGCCGCTAAACGGTTGTTGGCCGCTTTGGCGCTATTTGTCAGCGGGCCTGCCGTCCAGGCTTCTGCATTGCCGCAACCCTCCAGCGTGGCGTTCTGGTACGCCGTCCAACCGCCGATTTCCGAGTTGGCGCAGTTCGATTGGGCGGTGGTCGAGCCGGGGCACCTGACCGGTAGCGACGTCAAAACCCTGCGCAAGCTCGGCAGCCAGCCGTTCGCCTACCTGTCGGTCGGCGAGTTCAGCGGCACCAAGGCGGATATCGAAAAGGCCGGCCTGAAAAAGGCCGTCAGCCCTGTGCGCAACGACTCCTGGGACAGTCAGGTCATGGACCTGTCGGCACCGGCCTGGCGTGAGCATTTGTTCGGCGCGGCCAAGACGCTTCAGGCTCAAGGCTACGCCGGCCTGTTCCTCGATACCCTCGACAGCTTTACGTTATTGCCTGAAGCCTCCCGGGAACCGCAGCGCATCGCCCTCGCCAGTTTCCTGCGTGAATTGCACCAGCGCGAACCCAAGCTGAAGCTGTTTTTCAACCGTGGCTTTGAAGTGCTGCCGGACCTTGATGGCGTTGCCGCTGCGGTGGCCGTCGAGTCCATTTACGCCGGCTGGGATGCCTCTGCCAAACGCTACCGCCCAGTGTCCGAATCTGATCGGCAGTGGCTTGAAACTCAGATGCAACCACTGCGCGCCAAAGGCATCCCATTGGTGGCCATCGACTACCTGCCGCCGGAGCGTCGCGAAGAAGCGCGCAAGCTGGCCAAGCGTCTGCGTGATGAAGGATTCATCCCCTTCATTGGCACCCCCGATCTGGACTCGATGGGCATCAGCAGCATCGAAATCCAGCCACGCCGGGTCGCGATGATCTATGACCCGCGCGAGGGTGATCTGGCCAACAACGCCGGGCATACCTTGCTGGGCGGTCTGCTGGAATACCTTGGTTATCGCGTGGATTACCTGCCCGCCAGCAGCTCCATGCCGGATTACGACTTCAGCGGCTTGTACGCGGGTGTCATCACCTGGATGACCAGCGGCCCGCCGCAGGACAGCCCGGCGTTCAACCGCTGGATCGGCAAGCGCCTGGACGAACGCGTACCGGTGGTGTTCTTCGGCGGCCTGCCTGTTGAGGACAAGCTGCTGCTCAAGCGTCTGGGGCTCAAGCGCGACGCCCCACCGGGGACGCAGGCATTGACCATTACCTATCAGGACAAGGCGCTGCTCGGGGCGTTCGAAGCACCGGTGCAGCCCCGATCCCGTGACCTGACCGCTGTTTCCGTTTTGCCCAACGGACCCAAAGCCGCGTTGTCGCTGAGCAATGCCGGCGGTGAAGTGTTCACCCCGGTGGCGGTGGGCGAATGGGGCGGTCTTGCGCTCGCACCGTATATTCTCGAAGTGAACAACGAACGCAGTCGCTGGATTCTCGATCCGTTCGCGTTCCTGCAGGCCAGCCTGCGTCTGCCTGCGCAACCGCGTCCGGACACCACCACGGAGAACGGCCGTCGAATCGCTACGGTGCACATTGACGGCGACGGTTTCCCCTCCCGCGCCGAAGTGCGTGGCACCCCTTACGCCGGCCGCCAGACGCTGGAAGATTTCATCAAACCCAACCCGTTCCTGACCTCGGTGTCTATCGTTGAAGGCGAGATTTCACCGCGCGGCATGTACCCGTTCCTGGCGCGTGAACTGGAGCCGATTGCCCGCGAGATTTTCGCCAACCCCAAGGTTGAAGTGGCGACTCACACCTTCAGTCACCCGTTTTTCATGCAACCTGAACAGGCGAAGAAACGCGAAAACTTCAAGCCGGAATACGGCTTGAACATGGCCATTCCGGGTTACGACAAGATCGATTTTCGCCGCGAGATTTTCGGCTCGCGCGACTACATCAACCAGAACCTCACCACTCCGGAGAAACCGGTGAAGATGGTGTTCTGGCCCGGCGATGCCTTGCCATCGGCGGCGACCCTGAAGCTGGCCTACGACGCGGGGCTGAAAAACGTCAACGGCGCCGAGACCATGATGACCAAGGCCGATCCGTCGCTGACCGGTTTGAATCCGTTGCTGCGACCCACTGAAGGGGGACTGCAGTATTACGCGCCGATCATCAACGAAAACCTCTATACCAACTTGTGGAAAGGGCCGTACTACGGTTTCCGCGATGTGATCGACACCTTCGAACTGACTGACAGCCCAAGACGTCTGCGCGGCCTGCACCTCTACTACCACTTCTATTCAAGCACCAAGCAAGCCTCGATCAAGGCCATGCACGAGATCTACGGCTACATGCGCGAGCAACAGCCGATGTCCCTGTGGATGAGCGACTACCTCGATCGTCTTCACGGCCTCTATCAGGCGAGTCTGGCGCGTACCGCCGACGGCGCGTGGCAGGTCCGCGGGATGGATGCGTTGCGCACGGTGCGCCTTGACCCACAAATGGGCTGGCCGGACCTGCTGCGTTCGCAGGGCATTGCCGGCGTGCGCGATTTGCCTCAGGGGCGCTATGTGCACTTGAGCAGCGACAAGGCCCTGCTGGTGCTGCGCGCCGATCGGGATGACCGACCGGCACTGGAAGAAGCCAATCTGCCGCTGGTGGACTGGCGTTACCTGGATGATCGACGTGTGAGCTTTTCCTTCGCCGGGCAGTTCGACCTGACGTTCTCGGTGCGCTCCGCCACCGCGTGCCGGGTTGAAGTGGATGGCCAGCGTTTTGCGGGCAAGGCCTCGGCCGGTCTGTGGACTTTTCAATTACCAATGAAGCAGGTGAGTAATGGTCAGCTCGTCTGCAACTAATTCCTCGGTCACCAAAAGCAGCCGCCTGCTCAACCCTTGGGCATTGGCGGTGGTGGCGGTCGCCGTGGGCGGCCTGCTGTGGGCGACCTTCCAGCGCGAAGAAACCTTCCAGCCGGATGGCCGCGAACCCGATGCGGTCTCGGCCAACTACGCCGAGCTGCTGCTGACAGCGCACCCGGAAGACGATCATCTGCGCCTGCAATTGGTCGACCTGTTGATTCGTCTCGGTGACTACCCCAAGGCGCGGCAACATCTGGACGCCTGGCCGAATCCGCAGGCGGAAATCCAGGCGTACTACCGTCTCGAACTGGATGCCCTGGTCGCTGCGAACAGCAACGATCTGATTGCGCAGCAGGCGTTGGTCGATCGGCTTAAAAGCTTCGATCACCGCAAACTGCCCGTGCCTTTGCTGCAGAACCTGACGAAGCTGGCGCTGACGTTGCAGGCCCCGGCCTTTGCGGCCAGCGTCTTCGAAGAAATCGCCGGACGTGATCCAACGCTGCGGGACGAGTCGCTCAAATCCGCTGCGCAGTGGTACATGGCCGGCGAGGAGCCGGGGCGTGCGGCGGACATTTATCTGCAACTCAAACGCGACAGCCAGCGGACCGACGAGCGCCGTGAATTTGCCCAACTGGCCTTCAACAGCTTGCTGTCCGCCGGTCGAAGTGACCAGGCGGCACAAGTGCTGTCTGACGAATTGCCGCAGCTCAACAACGCGCAAACCGATGCGCCGTGGCTGGAGCAGGGCGTCGATGTGGCGGTCGCGAGCAAGCGCTTCGATCTGGCACAGCGCGTGCTCAAGCAGTGGCAAGAGCTGCAACCGGACAACCCGCAAATTCCGCTGAAGGAATTCCACGTGCGCCTGGCCATCGGTGATCTCGCCGGTGCCTGGGAAACCGGTCAGCAACTGGTCATCGATCACCCGGACGATCCTGCGTTGCTCGAACAAATGGCCCAGCTCGGTGAATGGCGCGGCGACACCGAAGCGGCGCTGGAGTACTGGATTCGCCTGCTCGCACTGCAGGAAAACCCGGAAACCCGCGAACATGCGTGGCGTCTGGCGAGTCAGCAGTTCGATTTTGATCGGTCGATTCCGTTGCTGGGCGACATCATGAAGCAACGCGCGCTCACCGACGTCGAGCTGGATGCCCTGATCTACGGCCACGAATCTCGCGGCACGCCGGACCAGGCCGAAGCGTGGTTGCATGCGTACTTGCGCAAGTATCCAAGCCATCGTCTGGCCTGGACGCGGTTGCTGCAAAACCTGGAAAACACCGGGCAGTTCGCGGCCAAGGCCAAGGTTTACGAGAATTATTCGAAGCGCTTCAAGCTCAACACCACCGAGCAGGTCGATTGGGCCAACACCTACCTCAAGTTGTTCGATAACGAGGCGGCATGGAGCGTGGTGCAGGCCGCCGACGAGCGCATCACCGACGCCGATTATTGGCGTGTCCGGGCCTCGCTGGCGTGGGACCTGGAACGCGACGAAGACCTGCGCGTCTCCCTGGAAAAAATGCTCGCCCTCAACGGCAAGCTGACCAGCGGCGACGAAAGCCAGTTGATCACCCTGTATCGCACCAGTAACCCACGGCGCGCCCTCGAACTCATGGTTGCCAGCTGGCAGCATGGGCGGGACCCGCAACGCCTGGTCGAAGCCTTGCAGCAAGCGCAGGAGCTGGAAGACTGGCCGCAAGTGGTTGCGCTGCTCAAGGACGCCGAGCAATTCCCGGACGCTTATGAGCAGGCGCAAGTGCTGGCGGTGCGCGGTGCACTGGCGGTACAGCAGGGGCAGACTGATGAAGCCGAGCGTCTGTATCTGCTGGGGCTGTCGCGCTTTCCAAACGACAACCTGTTCCGCGAGCGCCTGGTGTGGCTCTACGTCGATCAGGGCAACACCACCAAACTCAAGCCGCTGCTGACCCAATGGCGCGCCCAGGCCCGCGCAGACCGTCTGTTGTGGCTGCCGTTTGCCAGTGCCAGCCAGATGCTCGGACGCGACAGCGAAGCGTTGGCCTGGTATCGCATGTACCTCAAGGGCAGTCCGAACGACTGGCTGGTGCGAGCGGCCTATGCCGACGCACTGGACAGCGCCGGTTATCAGGACGCTGCCCAGCGTCTGCGCTTGAAGTTGCTGCGCAGTCCCGAGGGTGAAAACCTGCAGCCGTCGTCCCAGCGCTACGCGATCTGGTTGCGCCTGATGGCGAGCAGTTATTCGCCGCGCAAGGCGCAGCAGGAACTGTTGAAGTGGCAGGACGGCTCGCCGGCCATGTTGCAGTTGTGGTTCGAGCGTTTGCTGGCGCGTCTCGACGCGACGAACCAGGAGTCGCAGAAAGACGCGTGGCTGGAGTGGGCACGCAGTCAGGGTTTGAAAGTCGATCGTTACGAGCAGATTCAGCAAGCCTTGCGCAGCCGAAATACAGAACAGGTCGAAACCCTGTTGGCCAGCAGCGACCTGAATCCGGCGCAGCGTGCTCAGGCGCTCAGTCGTCTGGGGCGTCTGGGTGAGGCGCTCGACACCAGCCTGTCCGCGCTCGATGACGAGCAGCCGATGGCGGTGCGTGAACAACTGCGGCGTCAGGCGGTGGAAATCCACGAGGCTACGCCGCAAGGGGCTCAGTTGTCCTGGCGCGAACAGGACTTCGGCGGCTTGTCGTTTGATGCGCCACGTCTGCAGATCGCCCACAACCTGGGCGATAACTGGTACGCCAATCTGGAACTGGAGCAGGGCAAATACCATGGCGATGACGTCGAATCATCGCAAATCGGTGAGGAGCGTAACGCCGCCCTGACGTTGCAGCGGGCGGTCGAGGACGGCAGCTACAAACTGTTCGCCGACACCAGCCAGCGCAGTGACGACGACCGCAACGGCCTGGGGATTTCCCGGACCTGGCGGGTGAGCCCGAGTGATGAACTCGAGTTGGGCCTCGACTGGCACCGCAAGAGCGAGGACAGCGGCCTGATGCGCGCATTCGGTCGACAGGACAGTGTCTGGCTCGGCGGTCGTCACGGGCTGACCGCTCGCGACCAGATCAGCTGGGAAGTGGCGCAGAAGTCCTTCTCGACCCGCGCCGGGGATCACCTGGGCAACGGCCAGGCGTTGAAAATGGAATTCAACCACACGCTGGAATTCGCCGGGCCTAACTGGACCGTGCGCAGCGGTATCGATTACCAGCACAACAACGTGAATGACCGGCCGTTGAATGACCTGTCCAGTGATTACGGCGGTCCAGTGAAGGTGCCTGTCCAGATCGTTGCGCCGCCGACAATCGATCCCGACACGGGATTGGCGGAGCCTGCCGATCCGATCGAGTTGCAAACGATCACCAGTCGGGACCTGCTGCAAAGCCGTTACGGCCAACTCTACGTCGGCAGCTCCTGGCGCCGCGGCCTGCCGGGCGCGCTGGTGCGCACCAAGCCGCAATACACCTGGCTGGTGGACGTGACGGCGGGCTGGCAATGGCTGGATCAAACGTTTAACTACGGCCTCAACACCGGGATCGGTTTTGAGGTGCTGGGCGGTGACGAACTGGCCCTGACTGTCGGCTACCAATCCGCGCCACAAGGCGGCGACGGCAAGTCTGGCGGAACACTGGGTGTGAGCTACGGCGTGCGTTTCGGACGCTGATCATGGAATTTTCTACGGGAGAAAAACGTATGCAAGTAATTCGAAATCTGGGCCTGGCCCTCGCCGTTCTGTTCGTCGCCGGTTGCGCCAGCTTCACCGATGAAACCAGCCCGAACCTGCCGCGCACCGCGCAGTGGGGCATCGTGCCGATGATCAACTATTCGCAGACCCCGCAGGCCGGTGAGCGTAGCGAGCAGATCCTGCTCAGCGTGCTCAGCAGCCGTGGCCTGCAACCGCGGGTTTACCCGGCGAGCACCCAGGGCGAGCAAGCGCTGATGGATGACAATGAGCGTCTGGCCGGTGCCCTGGACTGGGCCCGCGAGCAGAAACTCGATTACGTGATCGCCGGCAGCGTCGAAGAGTGGCAGTACAAGAACGGCCTGGACGGCGAGCCGGCGGTCGGCATCAGCCTGCGCGTCCTCGAAGCCAGCAGCGGTCGTGTGCTCTGGAGCAAGAGCGGCGCACGCGCCGGCTGGTCCCGTGAAAGCCTCGCGGGCACCGCGCAAACGGTGCTCGACAAACTTGTCGGCGCCCTTCGGTTCGAGTGATCGCAATGAATTCTCCCCACATGGATTACAGCCTGGCGCCTCGCGCCAGCGGCCCGGTGTCGTGGCTCGAAACGTTTCTGGTGACCGGCCTGGCCATTGGCCTGGGCTTGTGGCTGACCCCCGAAGACCCGTTGCAGATACACGGCGGTTTCCCCTGGCCGATTCTCGCGCCGCTGCTGTTGGGCGTGCGCTACGGATTTGTGCGCGGCCTGTTCAGCGCCGCGCTGCTGGTGCTGGCGATGTTTGCCCTGCGCTACAGCGGTCACTCCGGTTACGCGCAGATTGATCCGTCATTCATTGTCGGGGTGCTGGTGTGCGGGATGCTGGTGGGTGAGGTTCGCGATCTGTGGATGCGGCGCCTGGAGCGTCTGCAAATGGCCAACGAATACCGCCAGTACCGTCTCGACGAATTCACCCGGGCGCACCAGATCCTGCGGGTCTCTCATGACTTGCTGGAACAGCGCGTGGCCGGTAGCGACCAGAGCCTGCGCAGTTCCTTGCTGGGCTTGCGTGAAAAACTGCGGGTGATGCCGGACGCCGGCGATGCATTGCGCGTCCTGGCGGACCCGATCGTCGCGGTGCTCGGACAGTACGGCGCGTTGCGCGTGGCTGGCCTGTACCGCGTTGACGAGCGTGAAGAAAACGTCTTGCCCGAAGCATTGGCCACCATCGGCGTGATGGGGCCGTTAGGTGTCGATGACGGTCTGGTCAAGCTGTGCCTGGAGCGTGGTGAACTGGTCAGCGTGCGGCAGGAACTGATTGATGCCGGCACCTCCGCACAGTTCTCGTCGTTGCAGGCGTGCATCCCGTTGATCGATGCCGAGGGTCGCCTGCTGGCGATTCTGGCGGTGCGACAGATGCCGTTCTTCGCCTTCCAGGATCGCACCCTGAGCCTGCTGGCGCTGCTCGCCGGGCACATCGCCGACCTGTTGCGCCGGGACCCGCAAGTGCTGCAGCTGCCTGACGCCGACGCGCAGAAATTCACCCTGCAGCTCAAGCGTTCGCTGGTGGATGTCGAGAAGCACCAACTGCCGGCCGGACTGTTCGCCTTCGAAATGACCCGGCCCAACGACGAGCTGACGCGCCTGCTGGAGCGTAGCCAGCGCGGTCTCGATCTGCATTTGCCGGTGCGCAATAACCGCGATCATCAGCTGTTGCTGGTGCTGTTGCCGTTGACCAGCCCGCAAGGCACCGAAGGGTATCTGGCGCGGATCAGCCTGCTGTTGCATGAGCACTTCGGTATCGACAGTGACCTGCAAAGCCTGGGTGTGCGGGTGCTGCCTTTCAATCTGGAGCCTGACTGTGAACGCAACGGGCTGCGTAATTTCTTGTTCAACGAGTGTGGCCTGAATGATCAGCAAGTGGCTGTTTAGCGGAGCCTTGTTGTTAGAGGCGGGTAGCTGGGCCAGCTTGTGGCTCTCGGCGCCCGAGTTGCAACAATTGCTGGTATTCACCGTCAGCCACGGCCTGGCGTGTGTGCTGTTGTGTGGCGCGGTGTGGCTGCTGCTGCCGGCGCGTTATCGCGCACCGTTGCCCTGGAGCCCGCTGTTCATTTTCAGCTTGGCGTTCTTCGTGCCGGTGATCGGCACGGTCGGTGTGGTCGCATCGATCTTCCCCGCGCTGTACCTGCCGCGCAAACGCGACAAGCAGGCCTGGCAAGCGGTCGGGATTCCGAGCCTGCCGTATCGCGCACAACTGCAATTGCATTCACCGATCTTCGCCGATGGCGGTTTGCAGGATGTGCTGCGTCATGCGCCTGATCCGGATCAGCGCCTGGCCGCGTTGCTGGCCACGCGACGCATGCCGGGCAAGGAAGCGGTGCCGATCCTCAAGCTGGCATTGGGCGATCCAAGCGATGACGTGCGGCTGCTGGCGTACTCGATGCTCGACAAGCAGGAAAGCGACATCAACCTGCGCATCCAGATTGCGCTGGGGCAACTGGTCGGCGCCAGTCCGAAGACCGCTGGTGCGCTGCACGGCACACTGGCGCGCTGGTATTGGGAGCTGGCCTATCTGGGGCTGGCACAAGGCAGCGTGCTCGAACACGTGCTGAACCAGGCCAGCGAACACGCCGAGCAAGGCCTGGAAGCGGGCGAGGGCGGCGAACTGTTCTTGCTGGCCGGACGCATTGCCCTGGAGCGCGGCGATATCGAGCGCGCCGAAGTGCTGTTGCATCAGGCCCAGGACAACGGCATGGGCGCGGCCCAGGTGTTACCGTTCCACGCCGAACTGGCGTTCGAGGCCGGGCGTTATCACGAAATCCCCGGGCTGCTCGAGCAACTGCCCGAGAAAACCCGTCAGCGGCCACCGTTCGCTGAGCTGGTGAGGAGCTGGACATGATTCACAAGGAAGAGGCGCCGATGGCCGACATCTGTCTGCTGCTCGAGGGCACCTGGCCTTACGTGCGCGGCGGCGTGTCGAGCTGGATTCACCAGATGATCCTCGGCCTGCCGGACGTGACCTTCTCGGTAATGTTCATTGGCGGCCAGCGCTCGGCGTATCCGTCGCGACGCTACGAAGTGCCGCCGAACGTGCTGCACATCGAAGAAGTGTTTCTCGAAGACGCGACCCATCCGACCAATGTCCACGGAATGCCGCGCGAGGCCGATCAGCAACAGCTGCTCGATCTCTATCGCTTCCTGCATCACCCGGATGCGCCGGAGCCCGAGCTGGGCGAACGCCTGCTGGACTGTATCGCCCAGGGCCGCATGACCCTCGACGACGTGTTGCGCAGCCGCGCCAGCTGGGAAGCGCTGAGCGAGGGCTATCGCCTGCATTGCGCCGACCCGTCCTTCGTTAACTATTTCTGGACCCTGCGCTCGATGCAGTCGCCGTTGCTGATGCTCGCCGAAGCATCGCGCAAGATGCCGCGGGCGCGGGTGCTGCATTCGATTTCCACCGGTTATGCCGGGCTGCTGGGGTGCATCCTCAAGCAACGCTGGAACTGCACGTACTTGCTCAGCGAGCACGGGATCTACACCAAGGAACGCAAGATCGACCTGGCCCAGGCCAGCTGGATTGCCGAGAGTTCCGGTCAGGCGCTCAATCGCAGCCTCGACGCCGGTTCGGGATACATCCGTACGTTGTGGGTGCGCTTCTTCGAGCGTATCGGCCAACTGACCTACAACAGCGCCGACAACATCATCGCGTTGTATGACGGTAACCGTCAGCGGCAGATCAAGGACGGTGCCGACCCGGCCCGTACACAAGTGATTCCCAACGGTATCGACCTGCCGCAGTGGACGGCGGCCCTGCAATCCCGCGCGCCCGGCATCGCGCCGGTGGTGGGGTTGATCGGGCGTGTGGTGCCGATCAAGGACGTGAAAACCTTCCTGCGGGCCATGCGCGGGGTGATCAGCGCGATGCCGGAAGCCGAAGGCTGGATCGTCGGTCCCGAAGAGGAAGATCCCGAATACGTCAGCGAATGCCGCAGCCTGATGGCCAGCCTGGGCCTTGAAGGCAAGGTGCATTTCCTTGGCTTCCAGCGCATTCAGGACATCCTGCCGAAACTCGGCCTGATGGTGCTGACCTCGATCAGCGAGGCGCAACCGCTGGTAATCCTCGAAGCCTGGGCTGCCGGCACACCGGTGGTCAGCAGCGACGTGGGCTCGTGCCGTGAGTTGATCGAAGGCGGCAGCGCCGAAGACCGCGACCTCGGACTGGCCGGCCAGGTGGTGGCGATTGCCGATCCACAGGCCACCTGCGCCGCGATCCTTGAACTGCTGCGCAACCCGCAACGCTGGCAGGCCGCCCAGGCCAGCGGCTTGTTGCGCGTCACTCGTTACTACACCGAAGCCTTGATGCTGCAGCGCTATCGCGACCTGTATCAAGCAGCCATGGAGAACAGTTAAATGGCCGGTATTGGCTTCGAACTGCGCAAGATCCTTTCGCGCGATTCCTACACGGCGACCTTGCACGCTTATGTGTACGCCGGCCTGATCAGCTCCGGGCCGTGGGTGCTGTCGATCATCAGCGTGATGCTGGTGGGGATCATCAGCCTGGGTTTGCTGCTGCCCAATGCGTTGGTCGGACAGTTTCTGGTCACGGTGACCTACCTGATGGCGACGTCGCTGATTCTGACGGGTGGCTTGCAGCTGTTCTTCACCCGGTTCGTCTCGGACCGCTTGTTCGAGCACAAGTACGACCAGATCCTCCCCAACCTGCTGGGCATCCTGTTGCTGGTGACCGTCGGCGCAGGCGTGCTCGGCATCGTCGTGTTGAGCGTGCTGTTCGACCAGCCGCTGATCTACCGGGTGCTGGTGCTGTCGAACTTCGTGGTGCTGTGCAACTTGTGGCTGGTGATCATCTTCCTCTCGGGGATGAAGGCCTATAACCGCATTCTGCTGGTCATGCTGGTGGGCTACACGCTGATGGTGGCGAGCGCTTACGTGCTGAGCTTCCTGCAGATGCCGGGCCTGCTGCTGGCGCTGTTGATCGGCCACAGCACGCTGCTGTTTCTGTTCCTCTACGACATCCTGCGCGAGTACCGGGCGGAGAAACTGATCGCCTTCGATTTCCTCGACCGTCGCCAGGTTTTCCTCAGCCTGCTGGCCACCGGTTTCTTCTACAACTTCGGTATCTGGGTCGACAAGTTCCTGTTCTGGTTCAACCCCGGCACCTCCAGTGCCGTGGTCGGCCCGCTGCGTGCGTCGATCCTGTATGACATGCCGATCTTCCTCGCCTACCTGGCGATCATTCCGGGGATGGCGGTGTTCCTGGTGCGCATCGAAACCGATTTTGCCGAATGGTACGACCGGCTGTTCCGGGCGATCCGTGAGGGCGAAACCTTGCAGCACATCGGTTCGCTGAAAACCGAGATGACCTTGTCGATCCGTCAGGGCCTGCTGGAAATCTGCAAGGTCCAGGGGCTGACCGTGGTGCTGTTGTTTCTGTTCGCACCGCGTTTGCTGGAGTGGCTGGGCATCTCCAGCTACTACCTGCCGCTGTTCTACATCGACCTGATCGGCGTGAGTATCCAGGTGGTGTTCATGGCACTGCTCAACGTGTTCTTCTACCTCGACAAGCGCACCGTGGTGCTGGAGTTGTGTGTGCTGTTCGCGGTGCTGAACGGGGCGCTGACATTGTTCAGCATGATCCTTGGCCCGAGCTTCTTCGGCTACGGGTTCACGCTCTCGTTGCTGGTGTGTGTATTGCTCGGTTTGCACCGGTTGACGACGGCGCTGGAGGATCTCGAGTACGACACGTTCATGCTCTCGACCCGTTAATCCGCCTGTGCACGCCCACCTGTAGGAGCCAGCAAGCTGGCTCCTACAGGTGGGCTGATCCGCGGATGAGCCAGCTTACAGACCATTCGAACGAAAATAGACTGACGCTGCCATCACCACCACGGCTATCACGACCAACACGCTTTCGCGTTTCAGCAGGTGCCAAGGCAACCGCGCGCCCATCCGCTTGAGGGCTCTCGATGCCCGAGCCCACATCGAGAGCTTGCCACCGCTCAAGCTTGTGCTCGTGAAGTAAAGGACGCCAACGAACACCACCACCGGGCTCGTCCACTGCAGCCACAGGGCACCGCCGGACCAGATGCACGCCAAGGCCGCCGGCACCGCACTGGGGAGTATGTGGCGGATCAGCAACAGCCCTGCGCTTTGTCGGTACCAACTACGTGGAAGCAACCACCGGCTTAAATCCACATCCAGCTGTCCCACCGCAACGGCGAGCAAATTCCAGACGTAGTAAGCCTTCATGCCGATCCAGATCAAGGACAGCATCATCAGCGGCATCAACACCGTCATTTCCAGACCGTTCTTCCCTGTGAACATCGACGCAATCAGCACAGCAGACAGCGCCAGCCACAGAAACAGATAGACCCCGCGATAGCTTTCGGCCGGTAACCAGTCCCGCCAGTTGTCGAGCGGTTGCAGCCCAAGATGCTGGGGCACCTCGGGGTATTGATATTCGATGGCTTGCGCGAGCTCGGTAAAGCGTTGCCAATCGAGGCTGGTAAAGCTGTCGGCCATTGCGCGACGGCGATGATCAGGCAAAGGTTTCAACAGCAGGGCCGCTGCCTGGCCATGGAGTTTATCGGCCTCGAATCTGGCCAGCTCGGCACGCACTGTCTGCGCCATGGCTTGCGTCTCGCACCGCTGGATCAGTCGGTTCCAGCGCCAGTACTCGCACGGAAGATTGCCCTGGGCTTCGTCCCACCCCATGGCCTTGCATACGCCATCGAAGAAGACATGCGACGTGTTCGGATCAGATTCAAGCCAGTCCAGTACGCACTGCTCGAACTGCTCGCGGCGCTCGAACGGCAGCAGCCAGTCGCTGGCCAGCCAACGGCGTATCCCGTCCATGACCTCACGGTCTTTTCCTTCGGTCAGCCACTGCTGCATCTGCCCCAGCGCCGGTTCTGGCGGCTCGACCGCGGTTGAGGTGTCGACAAGCTCCAGGACGGGAGCTTGAACCGCCTCTTCGCTTGCAAGACTTGGCGTACTGACGCTCGACGTGGCATAGACGACTTTATCATCAGCCTCCGCGCACCAGAGCGCCTCGGCCAGCGCCGCTTCATAGGCTTCACGCAGGCGCTGGAACGCCGCGGGGTTTTCATCCGGGCGGTGGGTTTTTAGCAGCCGCGCATAGGCACGTTTGATGCCGCGTTCGTCCGCGTCCGGCTCCAGACTCAGTAATTGCCAGTGGTTCATGGTGGCTCAGACCTCTTGTTCGAAGCGCGTCAGACGCTGGGTAATGTCAACGCGCACTTCACGTATCTGGCGTTCGTCCTGGGTGTCGAGCATTTGCTGGAAATGGTTCGCCAGCCCTGCGATGTACTGGCGGCCATCGCCGAGGCTTTCCTGATAAAGACGCTCCATTCGAGCCAACAGTAAGGTATTGATCTGCTGATCACGCGGGTGCACTTTCAGCGCTTCGAGAGCGGCCAGCCGCTGAGCGATTTCGTTGGGGGCCAATACGCCGGGGTTGTTTTCGATGACCAGTCGGCGGGTGTCGCCATTGATCGGCAGGTGCACCTGAGCCTCGAGCAAACCGTTGTTGTCGTAGGTGAAGCGCACATCCAGCGTCACTTCACCGGCCTTGCGCGGTGGCACGGGAATTTCCAGTTCACCGAGAAAAATGTTGTTTTTGACCAGCCGACTCTCGCCCTGGTAGATGCCCAGAGTGACCACCTTCTGGTTGTCCCTGAGGGTGGACACGGTACGGGAACGGCTTACCGGCACCACCGTGTTGCGCTCGATGATCGGCAGGTAGTGGCCGTTTTGGTAATCGGCACCTAGCTGTACCGACGTCTCGATCCCCAAGGTGTAAGGGCATACATCGGTCAACACCACTTCTTCAAGGGAAGCATGACGTGCATGGAGCGCCGCCTGGATAGCGGCTCCCTGGGCGACTACTTCGTCCGGGTTGAGCAGCATCCCCGGGATTCGTCCGAACAGTGCCGCGACCAGCTTGCGCACCAGTGGCATACGCGTGGTGCCGCCCACCAGCAATATTTCGTCCAGGTCCGCGACCTTGATCCGGGCGTCGCGCAGTGCGCGTTCAATGGGGGCCCGTAGACGATCCAGCAGAGGTCGGACTATTTCTGCCAGTTCACTTTGGGTCAGTTCGAGACTCCACTCACGCCCCTGCTCGCGAAGGGTAAAGCGCGCATCCTGCGCCTGTCCGAGCGCATGGCGAACGCGCTGCGCCTCGCGCCGCAATCGCTGCGCCATTGCCGGCTGTGCCGTGTCTGGCAGGTCGGCGCTGCCCACTTTGGCAATGAAATGCTCTACCAGCCGATCATCGAAATCTTCACCGCCGAGAAAGTTATCCCCGGCACTGGCGCGCACTTCCATGATCCCTTCGAACAGCTCGAGGATGGACACGTCAAACGTGCCACCGCCGAGGTCGAACACCAGAAAGGTCGCCTCGCTGCGCTGTTGCAGGCCGTAAGCCAGGGCGGCGGCAGTCGGTTCGTTGATCAGCTTCTCTATTTTCAGACCGGCCAGTTCGCCAGCGATACGCGTAGCCTTGCGCTGGGCATCACTGAAATACGCAGGCACGCTGATCACCGCCGCGTGAACAGCCAGGCCCAAGGCGCGCTCGGCATCGGCCTTGAGACTGCGCAGCAGCATCGCCGAAAGTTCTTCCGCGCGATAAGCGCGCCCGCCGAGCAACGTCTCACGGGCGCTGCCCATGTAGCGCTTGAACAGCGAAGTCGTGAGGTGCGGATGAGTATTCAACCGCTCGCGGGCGATATCCCCAGCGACCAGTTGGCCTTGGTCGTCGAGGCCAACCACGCTGGGCGTTAACAGGTTGCCCAAAGCGTTGGGCAAAATACGGGCGTGCTCACCCTCCCAGACCGCTACAAGGCTGTTGGTGGTGCCCAGGTCGATACCAATGATCACAGTCATTTTTCCTTAAATGACGCGACCGAGCAGCAGAGTAGTGCCTTGGCCGCGAGGACAGTCGATTTGTTTGTATGCGCGGGGGCTGCGCGTATGGTTGGGGTTATCGGCAGGGTGGGGGGTGGCTTTAGGCTATCGGTGTCGCTTTTTGGGTATGGGGTTTGGACTTGGGGGTGTGATGCGGGTTGGGGATTGAGGGGATGAGAATTTGGGGTTTACTGGCTTACAGGCACAAAAAAGACGTCTGTGGGGCGTCTTTTTCGTTGAGTTGGTGGGCCGGGGTAAGTTGAAACAAGTCAGTATCTATTTTTTCTCGTTAATAACTTCTTGGTAAAGATTCTTGGAATACCAGTTGGAACGCTAGGTAGCCTGGCTTCCGATGGACGGTACTTTTTTAGCTTCGCCCTCAAAAAGGAGTCGGGAACGAATCTCTCAAGCAAAACGTCTTGCTGTTGATGTTGCCCTTGCGCGTACGATGTCCCCACTCGCAGGAATATTCACTGTTGCGATCGTATGTCCACCTCTGCGATCTGCCCCACTCTCGATCAGCAGGCACCTTTACCGGTTAGCTTTCGGTCAGCGGCCACACAGATGGGGAGCCACTCATTCCCACGTGCCTTCAGCTGTGCGGTATCTGTGACGTCTCGGGATATATCTTTAAATCGAAGATCGTCACGAGAATGATCTTGAGAAAGTCTCATCTGGATTAACTCGCCCAGGTTTGCGACGTGCACAAACTGGGCTGCGTACGAAATCTCGAGCTACCCTCAGCCCAACCTCAGAGGGCAGATCCTCACGCTGGCAGGGGAAAGAGCAAGAGAGGTGGTATCGGCATTCATCCACACGGCAGGTGGTTTCACTGCGTCATCAAGCCGCAAAAGTCAGCGTGTTTTTGTGGGTATGCTATTGATTGTAGGGGGCAAAGAAGGCCTACGGCAGTATATCTAATTGAAGGGAGCACATAGAATGAGCGTCCTTGTGCCAACGTCGGCTCGACACGCACATAACACGATTCAGGTCAGGTCCGAATGCTTTGGAATGATCATGAAAACCGTATTGAAACAGGATAAGCAGTATGACCAGTGCCCAACAACGTAACGCCCTGCAACGTCAGATCTGGGCCATCGCAAATGACGTGCGTGGCGCCGTCGATGGCTGGGATTTCAAGCAGTACGTGCTTGGCACCCTGTTCTACCGCTTCATCAGCGAGAACTTCGTTGACTACATTACCGGCGGCGACAGCGCGGTTGATTACGCGGTGATGGAGGATGATGACCCGCTGATCGCCTCCGCCAAAGATGACGCCATCAGGACCAAAGGCTATTTTATTGCCCCCAGCCAGCTGTTCAGCAACGTGGTCGCCAAGGCCAGCAGCAACGACAGCTTGAATACCGATCTGGCGCGCATCTTTTCTGCCATTGAGAGCTCGGCCAACGGCTACGCCTCCGAGCAGGACATCAAGGGGCTGTTCGCCGATTTCGATACCACCAGCAACCGCCTGGGCAATACCGTCGCCGACAAGAACAAGCGCTTGGCGGACGTGCTTAAGGGAGTGAGCAAGCTGGAGTTCGGCAGCTTCGATGCCAGTCACATCGACCTGTTCGGCGACGCCTACGAGTTCCTCATTTCCAACTACGCGGCCAATGCCGGCAAATCCGGCGGCGAATTCTTTACCCCGCAGCATGTGTCCAAGCTGATCGCCCAGTTGGCGATGCACAAGCAGACCAGCGTCAACAAAATCTACGACCCGGCGTGCGGCTCCGGCTCGCTGCTGCTGCAGGCGAAAAAGCATTTCGACGCCCATGTCATCGAGGATGGGTTCTTCGGCCAAGAGGTGAACCATACCACCTACAACCTGGCGCGGATGAACATGTTTCTGCACAACATCAACTATGACAAGTTCAACATCCAGCTCGGCGACACGCTGCGCGCCCCGCACTTCGGGGACGACAAACCCTTCGACGCCATCGTCTCCAATCCGCCGTATTCGGTGAAGTGGATCGGCGACGACGACCCGACGTTGATCAATGACGACCGTTTTGCCCCAGCCGGCGTGCTGGCGCCCAAGTCCAAGGCCGACTTCGCTTTTGTGCTGCATGCTTTGAGTTACCTGTCTGGCAAGGGGCGCGCGGCCATCGTCTGCTTCCCCGGCATTTTCTACCGGCGCGGCGCCGAGCAGAAGATCCGCCAATACCTGGTGGACAACAACTATGTGGAAACGGTGATCTCGCTAGCGCCCAACCTGTTCTTCGGCACCACCATCGCCGTGAACATTCTGGTGCTGGCGAAAAACAAGACCGACACCACAACCCAGTTCATAGACGCCAGCGCGCTGTTCAAGAAGGGCACCAATAACAACTTGCTGGAAGACGCGCATATCGAGCGCATCATGCAGGTGTTCGATAGCAAAGCGAATGTCGATCACTTCGCGAAGTCGATGCCGTTGGAAAAGGTGGCCGCCAATGATTATAGCCTGTCGGTTAGTAGTTATGTGAAAGCCAAGGACACTAGTGAAGTGGTGAATATTGCCCAGCTCAATGTAGAGCTGAAAAAGACGGTCGTTCGGATTGCCAAGCTTCGGACTGAGATTGATGCAATCGTCGCAGAGATCGAAGGTGAGGAAGCTGAGTCATGAGCAAAATTAGTTTCATCGACAGCCTGTTGAGTGGGGTGGCAGTGGAGTGGAAGGCGCTGAGCGAGCTCGGCGAGTTAGTTAGGGGCAGCGGCTTACAAAAAAAGGATTTCACCGAAACAGGCGTGCCGGCTATTCACTATGGCCAAATCTACACTTATTACGGTTTGTCCACGTCAAAAACAAAATCGTTTGTATCACCTGATTTGGCTAGGCAACTAAGAAAAGTCAATCAGGGAGATGTGGTAATTACCAATACTAGCGAGAACCTTGAGGATGTTGGGAAGGCCCTTGTTTATCTTGGAGAGCAACAGGCTGTCACGGGCGGCCATGCAACTATCTTGAGGCCAGGCAGTTGCTTGCTGGGGAAGTACTTTGCCTACTTCAGCCAGACGAGCGAGTTTGCTGGTGAGAAAGGAAAATATGCAAAGGGAACAAAAGTAATCGACGTATCTGCCACCGATATGGCAAAGATACGGATTCCCATCCCCTGCCCAGATAATCCCAAAAAATCACTACAAATCCAGTCCAAAATCGTCCGCGTACTGGATACCTTTACCCAGCTTGCCGCTGAGCTTACCGTCGAGCTTACCGCCGAGCTTAATGCCCGTAAAAAACAATACAACTACTATCTCGAAAAGTTGTTAAGTTTTGAAGTTGAGGGAGTGGAGTGGAAGACCTTGCCCGAGATGTCACTTGATTTTGGGCGGGGTAAATCTCAGCATCGTCCGAGAAATGACGAAAAGCTGTACGGGGGCAATATACCGTTTATACAAACTGGTGATATCAGAGGTGCGGCGCGGATTATCACGAATTACGGTCAAACATATAGCGAGCTTGGCTTAAAGCAAAGCAAGTTATGGCCTAAGGGTACTCTGTGTATCACAATTGCAGCTAACATTGCGGAAACTTCCATATTGGGATTTGATGCTTGCTTCCCTGATAGTGTTATAGGCTTTGTTGCTGATCCTAGTAAAACTAGCCCTGCATATGTTGAGTTTGTTCTTCAGGCAACTAAGGGGGCGCTTGAAAAAAAAGGGAAGGAAAGAAGTAGCGCGCAAAGCAATATTAATCTTGGAACGTTTGAGCAGTTGAAGCTGCCTTTTCCATCACTCGCAGAACAAGCTCATATCGTTGCGATTCTCGATAAATTCGACGCACTGACCAACTCCATCAGTGAAGGCTTGACCCACGAGATTGAGCTACACCAGAAACAGTACGAGTACTACCGCGACCTGTTGCTGAGCTTCCCCAAGCCGGAAGAGGTGGCGGTCTGAAATGAGCAAGACACTGACTGAGGTTGCCCAAGAGCTGAAAGACGCGAACAAGAAGGTGCAGCTGATCTATGCCTTTAACGGCACGGGCAAGACGCGTCTTTCACGTGAGTTCAAGCATAGGGTTTTAGCAAGGGGTGACGATGAGGAGGCTTCCGATCCGCCAGCGTTGACTCGCAGCAAAATTCTGTACTACAGCGCCTTTACCGAAGATCTGTTCTATTGGGATAACGATTTGGCGCTGGATGCTGAGCCCAAGTTGCGAATCCAGCCCAACTCGTTCACGAATTGGCTGCTCGGCGTTCTTCGGGATCTAGGGCAGGACGGCAATATCGTCCGCTATTTTCAGCATTACACCAGCGACAAGCTGACCCCGCATTTCAGCGAAGATCTTTCGGAGGTCACTTTTTCGTTTGAGCGCGGCGACGACGAGCGCTCAGGAAACCTCAAGATCTCCAAGGGTGAAGAAAGCAATTTCATCTGGAGCATTTTTTACACTTTGCTCGACCAGGTCGTCAGCACGCGCAATGTGCCTGAGCCGGAGGACCGTGAGACGCGTGAGTTCGATCAGTTGGAGTACGTATTCATTGATGACCCGGTGAGTTCGCTGGATGAAAATCATCTTATCGAATTGGCGGTCAATCTGGCAGGGCTGATCAAGGCAAGTCCCCCGGACCTGAAGTTCGTCATCACCACCCACAGCCCGCTTTTCTTCAACGTGCTGCATAATGAGCTTGGCCTCAGCAAGGGTGGCAAGAGAGAGGGCTGCTATTTACTGGGACGTCTCGATGACGGCAGCTTTGATCTGGGCGTCAAGTATGGCGACTCCAATAAGAGCTTTTCTTACCACCTGCATCTGCGGCAGACCCTCGAACAGGCGATTGCTGCTGGCGAGGTACAGCGCTATCACTTCACCCTGCTGCGCAATCTCTACGAGAAAACCGCCAGTTTTCTGGGTTATCCGCAATGGTCGGGGCTTTTGCCTGACGACAAGCAGGCTTACCTGAACCGCATCATGCAGTTCACCAGCCACAGCACGCTGTCCAACGAGAGCGTCACCGAGCCAACCCCGCAGGAGAAGCAGACGGTCAAGTTGCTGCTGGACCACCTGCTGGCCAACTATGGCTATTGGCAACAGGAAGAAGAGGCGCCAGGTGTCTGAGCGCACGGGCGTCAGCTCATTCATCACCGAGGACATTCCGCTGGCCGTGCAGTCGCAATTGCCCGCAGTGGAGGAAATTGAAAGCGAACTCGCACAGGGACATGGGGAGACCCCAAGCAATGACTGATTACAAGACCATCGCCGAGTCCAACACCTTCATCGTGCTCGACAGGTACGCCAGAGAATGGACAGTTGCCGAGACCTACCAGAGCGAAGGCGATCTGGAGCGCGAGTTCATCCATGATCTGGTCAATCAGGGCTATGAGCATCCCACCGGACTGAGGACAATGCCGGCCCTGCTGGCCAATGTGCGCACGCAGTTGCAGGCGCTCAATAGCGTCGATTTTTCTGACGCCGAGTGGGCGCGCTTCGTGGAAAGCTGGTTGGACAAGCTCAGCGACAGCATCCATGACAAGACCCGTAAGATTCACGACGACCATGTACATGACTTCGTGTTCGATGACGGGCGCATCCAGAATATCTACCTGCTGGACAAGAAAAACCTAGCCCGCAACAAGGTGCAGGTCATCAAGCAGTTCGAGCAGGCGGGCAGCTACGCCAACCGCTACGACGTGACGATTCTGGTTAACGGCCTGCCACTGGTGCAGGTGGAGCTGAAGAAGCGTGGCGTGGCGATCCGTGAAGCCTTCAATCAGGTGCATCGCTACAGCAAGGAGAGCTTCAATACTGAGCATTCGCTATTTAGGTACTTGCAGCTGTTCGTAATCTCCAATGGCACCGATACGCGCTACTTCGCCAACACCACGCAGCGCAACAAGCACAGTTTCGACTTCACCATGAACTGGGCGCAGGCCGACAACAGCCCGATCAAGGATCTGAAAGACTTCACTGCGACCTTCTTACAGAAGCGCACCCTGCTCGATGTACTGCTCACCTATTCGGTGTTCGACGTCAGCAATACCCTGCTGGTGATGCGCCCGTACCAGATTGCCGCCACCGAGCGCATCCTATGGAAGATCCGCAGTGCCTGGCAGGCCAAGCGTTGGAACAGCACCGAGGGCGGCGGTTATATCTGGCACACTACCGGCTCGGGCAAGACGCTGACCAGCTTCAAGGCTGCGCGCCTGGCTACCGAGTTGGAGTTCATCGACAAAGTGTTCTTCGTGGTGGATCGCAAGGATCTGGATTACCAGACTATGAAGGAGTACCAGCGTTTTTCACCCGACAGCGTCAATGGTTCGGAGAGCACGGCGGGCCTAAAGCGCAACCTGGATAAGAACGACAACAAGATCATCGTCACCACCATCCAGAAGCTCAACAACCTGATGAAGAGCGAAGGCGACCTGCCGGTGTTCCACCAGCAGGTTGTGTTCATCTTCGACGAGTGCCACCGCAGCCAGTTTGGCGAGGCGCAGAAGAATCTGAAGAAGAAGTTCAAGCGCTTCTATCAGTTCGGCTTCACCGGCACGCCAATTTTTCCAAAAAATGCGCTGGGCGCCGATACAACCGCCAGCGTGTTTGGCCGCGAGCTGCATTCCTATGTAATCACTGATGCCATCCGTGATGAGAAGGTGCTCAAGTTCAAGGTGGACTACAACGATGTCCGTCCACAGTTCAAGGCTCTGGAAGCCGAGCAGGACGAGAAGAAGCTCAGCGCCGCGGAGAACCGCCAGGCTCTGCTCCACCCCATGCGCATACGAGAGATCTCGCATTACCTGCTCACACATTTTCGCCAGAAGACCCATCGTTTACAGGGGGCAAACAAGGGCTTCAATGCCATGTTCGCGGTGAGCAGTGTCGATGCCGCCAAATCGTACTACGAGACGCTGCAGAAGCTGCAGGAAGGCAGCGACAAGCCGCTGCGCATCGCCACCATCTTTTCCTTCGCCCCCAATGAAGAACAGGACGCCATTGGCGACATCATCGATGAGAGCTTCGAAGTGTCGGCTATGGATAGCACTGCTAAAGAGTTCCTAAGCGCTGCGATTGCTGATTACAACGCGCTGTTCAAAAGCAATTTCGGTGTGGACAGCAAGGGCTTCCAGAGCTACTACCGCGACCTGGCCAAGCGCGTGAAGGATCAGGACATCGACCTGCTGATCGTGGTCGGCATGTTCCTGACCGGCTTCGATGCGCCAACGCTGAACACGCTGTTCGTCGACAAAAACCTGCGCTATCACGGTCTGATCCAGGCCTATTCACGCACCAACCGCATCGTCGATGCCACCAAGACTTTCGGCAATATAGTTACCTTCCGCGATCTGGAGCAGGCTACGGTCGACGCTATTACGCTATTCGGCGACAAGAACACGCGCAACGTGGTTCTGGAAAAAAGTTACAAGGAGTACATGGAGGGCTTCACCGACACGCTGACCGGTGAGGCACGGCGTGGCTTTATGGATGTGGTTACGGAGCTGGAGCAACGTTTTCCCGACCCGGTCAACATCATCAAGGAATCGGAGAAGAAAGACTTCGCCAAGTTGTTCGGCGAGTACCTACGCGTGGAAAATGTGCTGCAGAACTACGACGAGTTTGCCGCGCTGAAGGCGCTGCAAACGGTCGATATCAGCGACCCGCAGGCCGTGGAAGCATTCAAGCTCGAACACCACCTGGATGACGAGAAGCTAGCCGAGCTGCAGACCATCCGCGTGCCTGCCGAGCGCAAGGTCCAGGACTATCGCTCCACCTACAATGACATCCGCGATTGGCTGAGGCGCGAGAAAGCGGGTAACGAAGCAAGCGAGTCCATTATCGACTGGGACGATGTGGTGTTCGAGGTGGACCTGCTCAAGTCCCAGGAAATCAACCTGGACTACATACTTGAGCTGATCTTCGAGAAGAACAAGAAGGTCAAGGACAAGGCTGCACTGGTCGAGGAGATGCGCCGGGTGATTCGCGCCAGCCTGGGCAATCGCGCCAAAGAAAGCCTGGTGGTGGACTTCATCAACCAGACCGATCTGGATCGGATTAATGACAAGGCTAGCGTGATCGATGCTTTTTTCTCTTTCGCCCAATCAGAACAGCGGCGCGAGGCCCAAGAGTTGATCAGCGATGAGGAGCTGAATGAAGTGGCGGCTAAACGGTACATCGCCGCTTCACTAAAGCGGGAGTTTGCTAGCGATAATGGAACTGAGCTCAATTCCGTTTTGCCTAAGATGAGTCCACTTAATCCGGCTTATTTGGCAAAAAAACAAAGTGTCTTTCACAAAGTTGCTTTTTTTGTTGATAAGTTTAAGGGTGTTGGAGGGCAAATTTAATGGGCGACCTGTTAGCGTTACCATACCCAATATTGGGAGTGTTGGAATGACTGTTATAGCAAGGCCAACTATTGGCTTGTAGGCCGCAGCCAGTCCCCTATTCGTCTTCATAGACCTGTCGGGGAGTTCGAAGAACACCAACTTGGTGCGGGCGGCTGTCTTGGTTTTTAGCGATCACGGCGGCATCCGGGAAGGCGCAGTTAACAGCGACGTCGAGCTTGACTGCTTAGGCACGCAGCCTTGCGGCCCTGACCGAAGGGTCGCTATGGTGGGCGATAGCAGCCGGTCTCACTCAGAGATTGAAAACCCATGCTTTTTGTAATCGACGAGCGAGCAGTCGCACGGTCAGCAAATAGTAATACCGCGTTGCATAGCTGTGTCGATTTAGGCGATGTTCGAGAAACCAAGTCACATGCTTTCGCCGCCAAACCCAGGGCGTCTCTCGCTTCCAGCGTTCTGCTATTTCAGCTTGGATAATTTTCGCCTGTCGTAAATGGCGTTGCCGTGTTGCATGCGACCCGGTCAGCACGGCAGCCAAGAACAGTTCCATTTCGAAAGGTTTACTCATGTCCGCCCTCCAATGTAGGCAGCGACCACATCGATCCGACCGTGCCCCAGTTCATAGCTGATTTGCCGCCGGGCCTCGCGATCAAGGCACCGATCCATCTAGCAACATTCGCCGCCGTTGATGGGTGCGCGGTGCTGAGTGATCTGCTCATAGCGTTCACACGCGAATTCCGCTCGGAGCTCATGAATGCCTTTGAGGTTGTATGCATGCAGGATGTCGCGCGCAGGGCGGACGATTTCCTGCAGAACATTCAGATAGCTTTCGTTTGGCGCAATCAGGTTGCGACTACCCACAGGCGACACCTGCAATGCAAACCAAAGCGCATCGCGAACATGATCATCCACCCCGATCCAACGGGGTGTGGAGGCACCGGCGCGTCCACCTTTGGTGCCATCCTGGATGTTTATCTTGCCTAAGTCTTTGGCCTCGCGGCTCAACCGTGGCAGGTCCGCCAAGATGGCCTCACGCAAGCGCATGCCGGTGGCTCGAGCCAACAAAACAATCGCTGCGGCCCGCAGCTGATGATGGCTGCAAAGCGCATCGACGATCTGCTTAACCTGTTCGTGGTCCTGGCCTTGCGGCACCGAGTGTCGAACCCCGGTGCGCTGCATACCCAACGCCTTGCTCGGACTTGGCAATTTCACGCACTGATCACCGCGAAGCGCCGCCATGGTCCTGTTAACGCTCGATAGCCGATTTTGCGCAGTGCTGGTGGCGAGGCCACCGCGCCCAACCAGGTCACGGAGATACGCCGCATAGTTGGCCAATACCTTCCGATCAATCTGCCGCGCATCATTGATACCGGGCCCCTGTTCAGATCGGCACCACTTCACGAATGCCAACCACCGATCACAGTGCGCTTTGACCGTGCCGTAATGGCCACCGCCGAACATATCTTTCAGCGCCTGTGGCCCTGCGTAGCTCAATTGCCTGCCGTAACCGAAATTACGACCATCGCGTCTACCCACCAATGCCATGTCGGTCACCTCATCCTCCGCTTTCCGATCCTCGCCCCACGTCATCCCGCCAAGAATGCTGAGTGTTATCAGGGATCAAGGCCCCTGCGACCTGTGGGGATGTCCTCTAACGCAGGACTGGCGGCTCCTTACGACCAGGAGCAAGGGCATCTCATGATCTAGCCTCCTGGACACCGTTACCGGTGGGCGGGTGGAGGCAGCGCTGGCTGACGAAACAAGCGCCTGAAGATCCTGAGCCGGGGGAACGCAGCGGTGCGATGACCGGGGCATGCCTGACTGTCAGTCAGGTGCAGTCCATTCCGTGGCCTGCGGCACCATCATCTACAGCGCTGTTACTGGTGACATCGGCGTTTGTCACGCCGATTGTCACGAGGGGGAATGCCGCAAAGCCTTGTGCGATGGGGGCTGCAGCAGTGGTAGAAGTGCCCGTCTCTTTCCAGAAGAAAGAGACGGGCACAGGTTGGCGCAAAATTCGGCCAAGCGGATGGGCTGCTGCAGGGCAGCACAGTACGGTGTCGCTGGCGCACGAGGGCCATGAGATTAGAGAGCATCCATCACCGGGGAGGTGACCGGGCGAGCTGCCGGACGCGAATTGCCTTTTGGGGTAACCACCGCGGGAGCGGCGTGGCCTTCAAGGTTCGGGCCACCTGGGTTGCTGTCATCGACAGCGCTTGCACGGCCAGTTCTACGCCTGTGGATAAGCCCGGTCAAGGTTCGAAATTCAGCGCCACTTTGGACTTGAAGAACGCTTATCCACCGGTGGAGGTCCGTGGTAAATGGTGGACAACGTCGTGGCTTTTAGCTCTTCAAAGTAAGGTCCATCCAAACAGGGCGGCTTTGCAGCCCTGTTTGGATGGACCCGCGTTTAGAAGCGGATAAGTGAGGCTGCTTGCCCCGAATCTTGAACGCTCAGTTGTTGTTGCTGCCGTACTTGCGCCTGTACAGCGCTAGCGAATCGGCACCACGTTCTTGCCTCTGACTTGGCCATACGCTGAGGCGAGCAGGCTGCCGGTGGCGGCTTTCTGGATGTACTCACTCCACCACGCCATCATCGGACGCCGGCGTTCGATGTAGTCGGCTCGGTTGTAGGCGCTCCGCACCTCATCCTTGTCGACATGCGCCAGTGCGACCTCAATGAGTTCGGGGTCCCACCCATGTTCATTCAAGATGGTGCTGGCCATCGAGCGCATGCCGTGGCTGACCAGCCGATCCTGGAACCCCATACGTTTCAACGCCATGTTGGCGGTCTGGCTATTGGCGTGGGTGCGCGGATTTCTGTCTGCCGGGAAAACGTATTCGCGATGGCCGCTGTGAGTCTTCAGTGATTCCAAGAGTGCGACCGCGTGATCACTCAGTGGAATGCTGTGTGGGCGGCGCTTCTTCATCCGCTCCGGTGGGATAGTCCAGACACGCCTTTCAAAGTCGATGTCTGCCCAGCGAGTAGTCGCCGCCTCGGCGGGGCGAGTCATTGTGTGCAACTGCCATTCGATCAGGCAGCGGGTCGTGCGTTTGATACTGGCGTTCGCGATCTCCAGCATAAGCTCGGGGAGTTCTTCGGGCGGAAGCGCAGCCATGTTCTCTTTCTTGGGCTTCTTGAATACTGCCCTGATACCGCTGAGCGGGTTGGCGAAGATCAAGCCGGAATTGACGCCGTAGGTCATGATCTCGTTTAGCCGCTGGCTGAGACGCTTTACCGTCTCCAGGCTGCCTTTCGCTTCGATAGGACGAAGCAATCCGATCACCATCGGCGCGGTGATTTTCGTGAGTGGCGTCGTCTTCAAATCGGGGAACACGTGCAGCGTGAGGGACCGCCAAATGTCCTCGGCGTAGGCCGGGGTGACCGAGTCTTTCTTGAGCTCGAACCAGGCGGTGGCCACGTTCTCGAAGGTGTGTTCCGTTTCTGCGCGCTTGGCTTCATTCAGCGTATTGCGCTGCACCTTCGGATCAATGCCCTGAGCGAGCAGCTCGCGGGCATCGACTGCCATCTTTCGTGCATTCGCCAGTGACAGCTCGGGGTAGGTCCCGAAGCCGATGTTGATGCGCTTCTTGGTCACCGGTTCGCGGTAGTTGAAATTCCACAGCAACGAGCCGTTGCTGCGTACGCGGAGCTGCAAACCGTCACCGTCCGTGAGGACGTAATCCTTGGACGCGGGTTTGACTCCCTTGAGCTGTCGATCGGAGAGACGGAGGTTTTGAGCAGGCATGAGATTCTCCTCAGGCACTGATTCGGTATTCCAAAGATTAGCACCGGATGAGGTGGAATACCGTCTGGAATACCCGAATGGCTGGAACTCAAAAACTCTCAAAAGACCAGGAAAAGCTCTGGAAGCCGCGTGTTTACTGGCTCTCAGGCACAAAAAAAGACGTCCGTGGACGTCTTTGTTTGATCATTTGGTGGAGCCGGGGGGATTTGAACCCCCGTCCGCCAGTACTCCGCTGTCGGTACTACATGCGTAGCCGTGTCTATTAAGTTAACCCTCAGCGACCCGACGGGCAGGGTGCTTTGGGCGAGTTGTGTAAGTTTTAGCCGCTTCGTCCACAACGTACTGCACGGCGATTCTGTTCTATATGACAATCACTTCGAGTTTACAGACATCCTCTAGTGATTGCTGGACCCGAAGGTACCAGAAGCTCAGGGCTAAGGCTGCTTACGCAGCGAGAGCGTATTCCTGGCCGTAGTTATCGTCATTGGCAACTATAAGTAGTTGCAACAGTGGATTTACGAGTTCTGTTACCAACTCGGCATGCACCTAAAGTTTCGCAACCGGCGTCGAATCCTAAACGGCCCCGAGCCTGATGCTCGATGAATCTTGTGAGCAACAGGCCTGTGCAGTGTACGCCAACGTGGCCCAGAAGGCCAACCCGAAGGTTGGCCAAGTCGTCATCAATGTGTCAGCGACAACGCTTGAGTGGCCTCGGTGGCGCATTTTTTGTCGTCCCCGGAGGCGTGCGAGGCTTCGGCGCTGGCCAGCAGTCTTTTGATTTCCATTGTGGTGTAGTCGGAGCCTGCCGGAAGTGAAGCCACTTTGGCTTTCAGCTCTTGCAGCTTGCTCGTGCAAAGGGTGTTGTCCGCTGCAAATACGGGAGAGGCCAACATGACAGCAGACATGAACAGACCAGCGAGCGCGGTGCGTTTCATGGATATCTCCTTGAGCAGGTAGTCTCGTTGCTGCCGTATGGGCGGGCGGCTCGGACGAGGTCGGAAAGTGAGCCACGGATGATTGGGCCTACTTAAAAGACCACGACGCTGCGCAGAAATTCGGTGGTACAGGAAAGGCTCTGGGAGTGCTGAACAGCAGCAAGCCTTTGCGATGAGTATAAACAGAAACAACAATGCCAACCCGAAGGTTGGCATTGCTTCGGATCACTTCCCGCCTTTGTTGGCGTTCTTGATGTCCTGGATCGTTTTTTCCGTCTCAGCGATGCAGTCTTTGGTCCCTTCGCTAGTGCCTTTTGCCTGATCTTCTTTGGCCAGCCTGACGCTTTCCATGACCTGGTCACTCATCTCGGGAGGGGTCTGTGCCTTGGCATTGTCAATGGTTTTCAGGTTGACCGCGCAGAGGTCTTCAGCGGCAAACGAGGGGGACGCCAACAGCGAGGCAGTAACGAAAAGACCTAACAGTACAGAACGTTTCATGTGTATCTCCTTGAACTGAGGGGCCAGGCACTTGCTGGCCATCAGGACGGGCTGCCGAGTAGGGAAGCCCGGCGATGTCCGGGCTTAATCTGTGGACTACGGCGGCGCGTCAGGGTTCTATTTTTCTTCAGATGACCCTGGCCCGGGTCACCCGATCCACCAGATAGACCAGGCCGTGGTAGTCGATTCCACCGTGTTGCGTCAGACCGATCTCACATGTTCGGCTGGTAGAAATCCCCTCGCTGCACTGTTGCACCGCATCCTTGAGCGTGCGTAGCGAATGAGCGTTCAGCTCCGGCGTGGTGAAGCCTTTGTCGCCAGCAAATCCGCAGCAGTGAATGCCTTCGGGAATCACCACGTTTTTGCTGCACTTGCGCGCCAGCTCGATCAGCGCCTGGCTTTCCCCAAGGTGCTGGGTGCTGCAGGTGACGTGCACGGCGATGGGCGCTTCCTGCGCTGTGAACTCGAGTCTGTCCATCAAATGCGTACGGATGAAACGCACCGGGTCGTACAGGTCCAGTCGAACATCGCCCAGGTCCTGAACCAGGCGCAAGTTGCAGGGGCTGGTGTCGCAGTAGATCGGATCGAGCCCGCCACGACTGGCATGGAGCAACGCGCCGATCAGTTCCTGGCGCTTGTGCTCGGCCTGTTCCGCGTAGCCTTTCGAGGCGAAAGGCTGACCGCAGCACAAGCTGTCCTGATTGTCCGGAAAGACGACCTGGTAACCGGCTTTTTCCAGCAGCCCGCGGGTTTTGTCGTACAGGGACATTTGCTCTTTGTCACCGGCTGCGGGCCCCATGACCCGTGAAACGCAGGCCGCCAGGTACACCACTCGCGGGCGCGCGTCCGTCACGCTCGGGCTGAAGCGAATGGCCTTTTCCGGCTGCGGCATGGCAGGGGTCCATTGCGGGACGTGGCCTTTGGACAGGCGCGTCAATGTTGCCGAAAGTTTCGCCAGACGCGGCGCCCCCAACATCATTCGCGCACCGTTGGCCACGTGCAGAGTGAAACGTGCTCCCTGCAATGTGCTGGCGAAATGTCCTTCAAGCCAATTGGCGGTTTTCGTATGCGTCGCGGTTCGGCTGCGGAGTTTTTTCACCAGCTCGCCGGTGTTGATGCCTACAGGACAACGCTGAGCGCACAATCCGGTGGCGGCGCAGGTGTCGATGCCCTGGTATTCATAAGCGGCTTCAAGTTCGGTGGTGTCCACGCCGGCGCGTTTCTTCGCCTGAATGTCACGCCAGATCACGATGCGCTGGCGCGGGCTCAGGGTCAGGCCTTTCGAGGGGCAGACCGGTTCGCAGAAGCCGCACTCGATGCACTTATCCACAATCTCATCGGCGGCCGGCAGCGGTTTCAGATGCTTCAGGTGAATCTGCGGGTCTTCGCTGAGCACCACGTCCGGATTGAGAATGCCGTTGGGGTCGAGCAAGCGTTTGAGCTGCCACATCAACTGGTAGGCATCGCTGCCCCACTCCAGTTCGACGAAGGGCGCCATGTTACGACCGGTGCCGTGCTCGGCCTTCAGTGAGCCGCCGAATTCCACCGCGACCAATTGCGCGACGTCATCCATGAACGCCTGATAGCGTGCGACTTCTTCCGGGTTGTTGAAGCCTTGGGTGAAGACAAAGTGCAGATTGCCTTCCAGGGCGTGTCCGAAAAGGATCGCCTCGTCGTAGTGATGTTTGTCGAACAGCTCGATCAGGCGATTCACGCCAATCGCCAGTTGTTCCACCGGGAACGTCACATCTTCGATGATCACCGTGGTGCCGGTTTTGCGCACCGCGCCGACGGCAGGGAAGGTGTCCTTGCGGATGGCCCAGAGCCGGGCGTTTTCCAGCGGGTCTTCGGTGAAGTCGACCTGTTTCTCCACCGGGAACGCGGCCAGTGACGCCATGATCTGCGCCAGTTGCTCGTGCAGTAACGTGGACGATGCGGCGCGGGATTCGATCAACAGGGCGCAGGCATTGTTCGACAGGTGTTGTACGAAAACCGGCATGCCCGGTTTGTCCTGCACCGAGCGCAGGCTGCGGCGGTCCAGCAGTTCTACGGCGGACACTGGTTGGCTTTTCAGCACCGTAACGGCGTTGCAGCAGGTTTCAACATCGGGGAACACGATCAGTGCCGACGCCTTGTTCGGATGGTCGATCACGGTGTCGTAGGTCACTGCGCTGATAAATCCGAGCGTGCCTTCGGAGCCCACCAGCAAATGGCTCAAGATATCCACAGGCTCGTCAAAATCCACCAGGGCGTTGAGCGACAGGCCGGTGGTATTTTTCAGACGATATTTGTGGCGAATTTTCGCGGCCAATTCGGAATTGGCGCGGGTCTCGCGGCCCAATGTCGCCAGTCGTTCGAGCAGTGTTGCGTGGCTTTCACGAAACGCTGCCACACTCCTCGGATCTTCGGTGTCGAGGCGGCTGCCGTCAGCCAGCACCAGGCGAATGCCGGCGAGGGTGTGATAAGTGTTTTGCGCCGTGCCACAGCACATGCCGCTGGCATTGTTAGCGACGATGCCGCCGATTTTGCAGGCGTTGATCGAAGCCGGATCCGGACCGATCTTGCGCCCGAACGGTGCCAGCCAAGCGTTGGCGTGTGCGCCGATTACTCCCGGTTGCAGGCGGATTTGCGTGCCTTGGCCACGGATCTCGCGCCCGTTCCAATTATCCCCCAGCACGATCAGCACCGAATCGCTGATCGCCTGGCCGGACAGGCTGGTGCCGGCGGCGCGAAACGTCACTGGAACGTGGGCCCGCTGCGCCAGTTCGAGCAGTGCGACCACTTCATCTTCAGACTCGACGCGGATCACCAGCTGCGGAATCAGCCGATAGAAACTGGCGTCGGTGCCGAAGGCCAACGTCGACAATGGGTCGTCGAAACGTCGCGCTTGAGGGATCAGTTGTTGCACATCTCGTAGGAAAGCCGCCGGTAGACTCATTGGTCCTCCAGGATCAAAACCACCAGGTCTTTGGGACCGTGAGCGCCGTAGGCCAGGACCTGCTCGATGTCAGCGGTCTTCGACGGGCCGGACACCAGCAGCGCGTTGGTCGGCATGCCTTGTGCCCAGTTGAATTCCTGTTGCACCTGATAAAAGTTGTCGTGGATCTCACTGGCGTTGAGCAAGGCGAAATGCACCGGTGGCGCCAGGCTCATCAAGCGCGGTTCTTCCCGCGTCGGCCAGAGAATCAGACTACCCGTCGCGGCGATTGCGCCGAGGGTGCTGGTCAGGCTGGCCGGGGTGTCGTTGAACAGTTCGGCCTTCCATTCCTCAATCGGGCGGTCGTAGGATTTGAGCGTCGGCAGACCTGGATTGTTCGCCCAATGTTGAGCGATACGTTGACCGTGAGGCGTCGACGCTGCAATCAGCAGGCTCGGCAGTTGGCGATCGCGCAGCAATTGCGCAAGCAGCGCTGGCCAGTCTTTGTCTGATGTCAGATGGATTTCGGTGTGCACCGCTTCCATCAGCTTGCGCAGTTGCGCGATGCGTTGTTCGGGCGCGTAGGTGTAGGGCGCGGTCACCAGTTCGACATCGAACTCGTCAGGCACCGGGGTGGTGCCTGTCAGGCTTTTCCGTAATTTGCCGAGGATATTTTGCTTGGCGCTCATCAGCGGTCTCCCTGTTTGGCCAGATGCTCGCGGGCCATGTCATGCAGTGAGCGGGCAGCGGGTTTCGGCGCGCTGTGGTTTTGCGTCCAGGGGCCAACGTTGCTCGGCGCGAGGGCGCGCAGTCGCGTGGCAAAGAAGCCGAAGAGACGATACAGCGTCGGCGAGCTGTTGAGCCTGGCCCAGGCGTTCCAGATGAAGCGTTCCTTGCGCGAATACTTGCTGCCCTGGCCGCGCATGACTTGATGCGGACTGTCCGGGGCTTTGACGTTCTCTTCCCGCAGCCGACGCAGCAATGCCGGGATAGGAATTTTCACCGGGCAGACTTCACCACAAGCGCCACACAACGACGACGCGCTCGGATGGTCCGGGACGCTGGCCAGACCGACCATGTGCGGGGTGATGATTTTTCCGATAGGCCCAGGGTAAACCTCCCCATAGGCGTGGCCGCCAATTCGAGTGTAGACCGGGCAATGATTCATACAGGCGCCGCAGCGAATGCAGTTCAGGGTCTGGCGCAATTCGCTGTCGGCGAAGGCTTGGCTGCGACCGTTGTCCAGCAGCACCAGATGCACTTCCTGGGGACCATCCAGCTCATGCGCCTTGCGCGGGCCGGAGATCATGTTGACGTACGTGGTGATCGGGATGCCCAGGGCGGAGCGAGTCAGCAGCGACAACAACGGCACCACGTCGCGCAGGTTCTCCACGACTTTCTCGATACCGGTGACGGCGATGTGCACCGGCGGCACCGTGGTGGTCATGCGCCCGTTGCCTTCGTTTTCCACCAACAGCAGGGTGCCGGTCTCGGCCACGGCGAAGTTGACGCCGGAGACGCCGATGTCCGCTTCGAAGAATTTCTGTCGCAAGACTTTGCGACCGATCTGAATGAGTTGGTCTACGTCCTTGGTGTATTCCACGCCAAGTTTGTCGTGGAACAAGGACGCGACCTGACCGGCATTCTTGTGGATCGCCGGCATAATAATGTGTGAAGGCTTCTCGTGGTCGAGCTGGACGATGTACTCGCCCATGTCCGATTCCAGGCATTCAATGCCACGATCCGCGAGGAAATGATTCATTTCCATCTCTTCGCTGACCATCGATTTGCCCTTGATCACTTGCCGCCCCTCGTGAGCGCGGATGATCGAGAGGACGATGCCATTGGCCTCGTCCACCGTTTCCGCCCAGTGCACTGTCACACCGTTGCGGGTCAGGTTTTGTTCAAGTTGCTCGAGCAGGTCGGGCAACTTGGATAACGCACGAGCGCGGACAGCATTGCCCAGCGCGCGCAAATGTTCTCTTTCATGGGCATCGCTGAAGGACGCTGCCCGTTTTGTCATCAGTGAATCCATCGCCGTGCGAAAGTTGTTTCGCAACTGCTTGTCGCCCAACGCCTCGCGCGCCCGGGTGCGGAAGTCTTCTTCTACGGCAACCGTAGGAATAATCGCGGAAGCGTTCATTGAGCGCCTCCGGTTCGTTGCCAGAGGAAACTGGCCAGGTGCTGACCGCGCAACGCTTCCTTTTGCTTCTCCAGCGAGCCGTTGATGTTCATCAGGCAACCGCAGTCGGCACTGAGTACCTGGTGCGCGCCGGATTCCTTCAGCGACCGGGTCTTGTCAGCCACCATAGCGCCGGAAATATCTGGCAGTCGGACGCTGAAAGTCCCACCGAAGCCACAGCATTCACTTTCGTGGCTGTGGTCGACTCGCTCCACGTTGCCCAGTTGCGCCAACAACTGACGACCATGCAGGTGGGTGTTCATCTCGCGACGTGCCGAGCATGAGGTGTGCAACGCCACTTTGACCGGTTCGCCGCTGTCCTTGAGCTGCACTTTGCAGACGAACAACAGGAACTCGGCCAACTCGTAAGTTCGTGCCGCCAGGGCTTGAACCTGTTTCAACGTGTCCGGCTCGTCCTTGAACAAGTCGGCGTAATGTTCGCGCAACATGCCCGCGCAGGAACCCGAGGGCACCACCACCGGATGATTACCGGCAAACAGCACCAGCTGCGAGCGCGCCACGGTGCGGGCCTGCTCGGTGTAACCCGAGGTGTACGCGGGTTGTCCGCAGCAACTTTGCCCTTGCGGGTATTCGACCCGGATACCTTCGCGTTCCAGCAGGTGGATCGCATCCATCCCGGCTTCCGGGTAGAACAAATCCACGACGCAGGTTCCGAACAGGTAAACCCGGGACGGTTTTTCGCTGGGATACTGTCGAGGCTGAGGCAGCGGCGGTGCGACGCGAGTTGCGTTCGGCACAGCGTTGTAAAAAAGCTCGCTCATCAGGCGTGTCTCTCGGCCGGTTATCCGTCCGCTGAGGCTGCTGAATATAGTGCCTAATGCTTTCAGCAGCCTTACAGACCGGGTTGTGAATGGCTGACGCCGGAATCGCAGTCCGGCGTCGGTTTTTACGATTTGTCTTGCAGGACTCAGTGCACCAGCATGCCGGTGAACCAGTAGGCCTGAGCCAGGGTGATCAGGCCGACGATGGTCGCGAAGAACAGGCTGTGCTTGAGGGTGAAGCGGAACAGGTCCGACTCCTTACCCACCAGGCCGGTCGCGGCGCAGGCTACGGCGATGGATTGCGGCGAAATCATCTTGCCGGTCACACCACCGCTGGTGTTGGCCGCTACCAGCAATACGTCGTTCACGCCGATCTGGTGCGCGGTGGTCGCTTGCAACGAACTGAACAACGCGTTGGACGAGGTATCGGAGCCGGTCAGGAACACGCCCAGCCAGCCAAGGAACGGCGAGAAGAACGGGAAAGCAGCACCGGTGCCGGCCAGGACCAGGGCCATGGTCGACGACATGCCCGAGTAGTTGGTGACGAAGGCAAACGCCAGCACCATGCCAATCGACAGAATCGGCCAGCGCAGCTCGTAGAACGTCTCTCTTAATGTGGTCAGACCAGTTTTAATATTGATCTTCAGCACTAGCATCGAGACCAAAGCGGAAAAGAAAATCGCTGTGCCGGTCGCGGAAATCGGATCGAGCTTGAACACTGCCGGAATGGCCGTCGGGGCGGTCACGATTGGCGCGACCTTGATCACCATCTGGTCCAGGTGCGGAATCGCGAAGTTGAACACCCAGCTGTACATCGAGCCGCCAACGGCGAACATTGCCTTGAACGGCTTCAGAGTCCAGATAGTGACCAGAACGGTCAGGATCAGGAACGGTGACCAGGCCTTGAAAATTTCACCCAGGCTGTAAGGCGATGCCACGGTGCTGCGTGGCTGACCGAAACCACCGGCGCTGGCGGTCACCACCGAGGCAGAAACGGCACCGGCGATGTGTTGGCCGGCGGCGCGTTTCGGTTGCCAGACTTTCAGGAACAGTGTCAGGGAAATCAGGCTCGCCAGGGCCGAGGTGATGTCCGGCAGCTCCGGACCGATGAAGTTCGAGGTGAAGTATTGGGTGACGGCAAAGCTCAAGCCCGCCACCAATGCGGCTGGCCAGGTTTCGCGGACGCCGCGCAGGCCATCCATCATGAACACCAGCCAGAACGGCACGAATAGCGACAGCAGTGGCAGTTGGCGGCCGGTCATGGCGCCGATCTTGAACGCGTCGATACCGGTCACTTGCCCGGCCACGATGATCGGAATCCCCAAGGCACCAAAGGCCACCGGCGCCGTGTTGGCGATCAGGCACAGGCCTGCGGCGTACAACGGATTGAAGCCCAGTCCTACCAGCAGTGCCGCAGTAATCGCGACCGGTGCGCCGAAACCGGCGGCACCTTCAAGGAACGCACCGAAGCAGAAACCGATCAGCAGCACCTGCAAGCGCTGGTCATCGGTGATCGACAGGACGGAGCTGCGGATCACTTCGAACTGACCACTCTTGACCGTCAGTTTGTAGAGAAACACCGCGGCGACGATGATCCACGCGATCGGCCACAGACCGTAGGCGAAGCCATACCCAGCGGCGGCGAATGCCATGTCGACCGGCATCTGAAAGGCGAAGATGGCGACCGCAATGGACAGCGCCAGCGTGATGCTGCCGGCCACGTGCCCTTTGAGCCGAAACACGGCCAGCGCCAGAAAGAAAAACACAATGGGAATCACGGCCGCGAGCGCGGATAGGCCGAGGCTGCCGAGCGGGGTATAGAGCTGTTGCCAGGTTTGCATATGGGGTGGCCCCTAATTGTTGTTGGTCAGGCACTGATCAGCGTTCTTGGATAATTGGTAATACCAATTTACAATCGCTGTTCGCTAGGGTAAAAGCCTTGTAGGTGGTGTGTCAATTTGCCGCCCTAAAACTTTTGTCGAATAAGCGCTGCGGCGCCCGCGTGATCCGCTCGAACAAATGCCGTCTGGTAGGTGCTGGCACAGCGCCGATAGGCCAGAATAGAGAGCCCGGCGAGCCGTCGGGATCGTGGAGAATTGAGTTATGGGGTTTGATCAAATTCGTCAGCGCCGTTTGTCTGACGATATTGTCGAGCAGCTCGAGGGGATGATCCTCGAAGGTACGCTGAAGGCCGGCGAGCGCTTGCCGGCCGAGCGCGCGCTGGCCGAGCAGTTCGGCGTGTCACGGCCTTCGTTGCGCGAAGCGATTCAGAAACTGGCGGCCAAGGGGCTGCTGGTCAGTCGCCAGGGTGGCGGCAACTATGTGGTGGAATCGCTGGGCACGACCTTCAGTGATCCGCTGCTGCATCTGCTGGAAAGCAACCCTGAAGCTCAACGGGATCTGCTGGAATTTCGCCACACACTGGAAGCGTCCTGCGCTTATTACGCGGCGCTGCGCGCCACCGATGTCGATCGCGAACGGCTGACGGCAGCCTTCAATGAATTGCAGGATTGCTACGCGCGTCACGATGAAGTGAGCCGGGCGGAAGAGGGCGCGGCGGATGCGAAATTTCACCTGGCCATCGCCGAGGCCAGTCATAACGCCGTGTTGCTGCACACCATTCGTGGGCTGTTCGATTTGCTCAAGCGTAACGTGGTGACCAACATTGGTGGCATGTACAAGCAACGCACCGAGACGCGCGACATGTTGATCAGCCAGCACCGGGAGTTGTACATGGCGATTATCGAAGGGCGGGCGGAGCAGGCGCGGGAAGTGTCCAGTCGACACATTTTGTATGTGCAGGAAGTGCTGGAAGAGGTGCGTCAGGAAGTGCAGCGCATGGCTCGGGCGGAGCGACGCAAGGGGATGTAGCCGGGAGTCTTGCGGTGGGTGTGCGATTGTTATCGCGAGCAAGCTCGCTCCTACAGGGGTCGTGATATCCCTGTAGGCGCGAGCTTGCTCCGGGGCGGCGTTCCGACGATGGCGCCATCAGGACGAGCGAATTAGTCTTCCTTGCCCTTGTTGCGCACCGCACGCTGCAACTCGCGACCGGCGTCACGTTCGCGTTCGGTATCACGCTTGTCGTATTCCTTCTTGCCTTTGCCCAGCGCGATCTCGCACTTGACCATGTGCTTGCTCCAGTACCAGGACAGGCACACGCAGGCATAACCCTTTTGCTGCACGGCGGCGGCCAGCTTTTCCAGCTCACGGCGGTTGAGCAGCAGTTTGCGGGTGCGGGTCGGGTCAGCAATGACGTGGGTGCTGGCAGTCGTCAGCGGCGTGATGTGACTGCCAAGCAGCCAGGCTTCGCCATCCTTGAGCAGCACGTAACTGTCAACCAGCTGCAGCTTGCTCGCCCGCAGACTTTTTACTTCCCAGCCGGCCAGGACCAGACCAGCCTCGAACCGATGTTCGATGAAGTAATCGTGTCGCGCCTTTTTATTTTGCGCGATGGTCCCTGTTGGGTGTTTCTTCTGTTTAGCCATAGGGGCGGCATTATAGGGAGTTGCAAGCGAGTCGGCTACGGTGATGCTGCGTGCTTGAGCAGGTTGATTGAATCCCGGACAATGCGCGCTCTTTTTTCAATGCTTGGACGTGATAACGATGTCGACAGACAAGGTTTCTGTCCACGGCAGTTGGGCGAGCCGCTGGGTCTTCATACTCGCGGCGACCGGTTCGGCCGTGGGCCTGGGCAGCATCTGGAAATTCCCCTATATGGTCGGGGTTTTTGGCGGCGGGGCGTTTGTGCTGATGTTCCTGGCCTGCATAGCGCTGATCGGTGTGCCGGTCATGCTGGCTGAAACCCTGATCGGCCGCCGTGCCCGGCAAAGCCCGGCAAACGCCCTGAAGGTGTTGGCGCTGGAGGCGGGGCATTCGGGCAAGTGGTCCTGGGGCGCCTTCGCCGGAATGATAACGGCGTTGTTGATCCTGTCTTTCTACAGTGTCGTTGGCGGCTGGTCGCTGGATTACATCATCGACATGGGCCGTGGCGATTTTCAGGGCGTAACCCCTGACCAGGTCGGTGCGTACTTCGGCAAAGTGATCGCCGATCCGTGGCGCCTGACACTTTGGCACACGATTTTCATGCTGCTGTCCGCCATCGTGATTGCCAAAGGTGTCGTCGCCGGGCTTGAGCGCAGCTTGCGCATCATGATGCCGTTGCTCTTTGTCATGATTCTGGTGCTGCTGGGCTACAGCATGACCACCGGCCATTTCATGAAGGGCGTGCATTTCATGTTCGACTTCCAGCCGGAAAAAGTGCTGGACGGTTTACTGCCGGCGATGGGGCACGCGTTCTTCTCTTTGAGCGTGGGCGTAGGCTCGATCATGATCTACGGTGCGTACATGCCGAAGGATTCCTCGATTTCCGGGACTGTCGTCGGCGTCGCGTTGCTTGATACCTTTGTTTCGCTGGTGGCCGGCCTGGCATTGTTCCCGATTGTGTTCGCCGCCGGGCTGAACCCGAGTGAAGGCCCTGGCCTGATGTTCGTCAGTCTGCCATTTGCCTTTGGTAACGTAGCGTTCGGTCAGTTGATGGGCGTCGTGTTCTTCGTGCTGGTAGCCATTGCAGCGTGGAGTTCAGCGATTTCATTGCTGGAGCCGATGGTGGCCTACCTGGTTGAACGGACAAAAGTCAGTCGCGCCTGGGTGACGTTCTGGCTAGCCTTCACTTGCTGGTTCGTCGGTCTGGGCACGGTGTTTTCCTTCAATATCTGGCGGGACGCCAAATTTTTCGTGAACGAAGGCGGGATGTTTCATCTCTATCAGTGGGGTGCCGCCGGCGGCCTGAACTTCTTTGGCCTGATCGATTTTTTCACCTCACGGATCATGTTGCCCCTCGGTGGTTTATGTTTCGTGGTGTTTGCGGGCTGGGTGATGGGGCGTGAAGCGGTGCGCGACGAGTTGTCGATCCGCAACCCCATGTTGTTCACGCTGTCCCTGTTTTTGATGCGCTATGTGGCGCCCATCGGCATTCTCGTAGTGTTTGCCGCCCAGCTGTGGAAGTGACGCTTACATGACGACACATATTCAACGTTCGGCTCTGCTGCCGTATCCGGCGCAAGCGCTGTATGACCTGGTCAATGACGTTGCACGCTACCCGGAGTTTCTGCCGTGGTGCTCGTCGGCCGAAGTCCTGGAAAGTTCGCCCGAGCACATGCGCGCGAGCGTCGGTGTGGCCAAGGGGGGGCTCAGCCAGCATTTCGTGACGCGCAATACCCTGGTTCCGGGGCAATCGATCGAGATGAACCTCGAGGAAGGGCCATTCACTCAGTTGCATGGCATCTGGGTATTCAAGGCGCTGACCGATAAAGCCTGCAAGATCAGCCTGGACCTTTCATTCGATTACGCCGGTCCGATTGTCCGCGCGACCTTGGGGCCGTTGTTCAATCAGGCCGCCAATACCCTGGTCGATGCGTTCTGCCAGCGCGCTAAACAGATGCATGGTTGAGGTCGTGATCGATATTGAGGTGGTGTATGCCGCGGTCGATCGCCAAGTGCTTCGTCGTGTATCGATACCGGCGGGCACAGCAGTGCGTGCGGCTTTGCTGGCTTCGGGGATAGGCGAAGAATTTCCGGAGCTGGATCTGGCCGAGTGCCCCGTCGGGATATTTGGCAAGGTGATCACCGATCCGGACGTCCGCCAGGTTCAGGTGGGGGATCGTATCGAGATCTATCGGCCGCTTCTTGCTGACCCCAAAGAGGTCCGCCGGCTTCGCGCTGCCAAAGCTGCCGAGGCGAAAGCCCGGAATCAGTGATTCGCTGAACGTCAGGCAATAAAAAACCCGGAAATTCCGGGTTTTTTATTGCGTCGCAAATTATTGCGGCGAGGTGTCCAGGGGTTCTGGCGTCGGGACCGGAACGGTTTCTACCCCGTCCACGTCCTTCTGGATCTGATCCAGCAACGAACCTGGCTTGACCGGTTTCTCCGGTTTCGGCTTCTCGGCGTTCTCGGCAGGAGCGGTCACGTTGGTGCCGCTGTCCTTGCCAAGAATGGCTTCGTCCCGGCTCACGCCTGGCATGAAGTCACCGGAAAGGCTGACAAGCTGGTCATTTGGGTTGAAGATAACGCTAATGCGTTCCTGTTGGCGTTCACCGCCACCGGGTTGCAGGCTATACAGGTAATCCCAGCGATCGGCATGGAACGTGTCGGTCAGCAGAGGGTTACCCATGATAAACCGTACTTGCCGACGGGTCATTCCCGGGCGTAACTGGTCTATCATGTCCTGCGTGACGACATTGCCCTGCTGGATGTCGATTTTGTAAACCCCGGGGAATGAACAACCGGCGAGTGCGAGCAGTCCCACAAAGGTGAAACTGGTTAGCAAGAGCTTGGTGTTTTGCATCGGTGGGCGACTTCCACTATCTTGGCTGGGACAACGTAAACGCCGATCATACCCGCATTAAGAGAAGCTGCGAAGCAGCATCGCGAGAAAGCTGACCATGGTTGAAAATAGCGAACTACGCAAAGCCGGCCTCAAAGTGACCCTTCCACGGGTCAAGATTCTGCAAATGCTCGATTCCGCCGAGCAACGCCACATGAGTGCCGAGGATGTTTACAAGGCGCTGATGGAGGCTGGTGAGGACGTCGGTCTGGCCACGGTTTACCGTGTTCTGACTCAGTTCGAGGCAGCTGGCCTTGTGGTGCGGCACAACTTCGACGGAGGCCATGCGGTCTTCGAGCTGGACGACGGCAAGCATCACGACCATATGGTCAACGTCGAGACCAGTGAAGTGATTGAATTCTTCGACGAAGAAATCGAGCGTCTGCAGAAAGCCATCGTCGACAAGTACGGCTTCGAAATGGTTGATCACAACCTCGTGCTGTACGTACGCAAGAAAAAGTAAGCCTGTCGCGCGAACTGACAGGTTCGCGAAACGAGCGAAGGCGACCCCAGGGTCGCCTTCGTGCTTTCTGCGATGCCTAGATTTTTGCGGTGACCACCATTTTTTTCGCATGAGCCAAGGATTCCTTGGTCAGGTCGATGCCGCCCAGCATTCGCGCGACTTCTTCGACACGATCGTTCTTGCTCAGCTTGGAGACGGCCGTGTGGGTCGCGTCCTCACCACGCACTTTGTGCACAAATAGATGCTGATGCCCTTGCGCTGCCACTTGCGGCAAGTGAGTCACCGTCAACACTTGTCCGCGTTCGCCGAGGCGGCGCAGCAACTGGCCGACAATCTCGGCGGTCGGACCGCCAATGCCCACGTCCACTTCGTCGAACACCAAGGTCGGCACGCGTGACGTCTGCGCGGTGATCACCTGAATCGCAAGGCTGATCCGCGACAGCTCGCCGCCCGAGGCGACTTTTGCCAAGGCTTTCAGTGGCTGGCCGGGGTTGGCGCTGACCAACAACTCGACCTGTTCCAGCCCGTTGGGCAGCAGTTCATCACTGCTGTTTGGACGCAATTCGATGGTGAAGCGACCGCCCGGCATGCCCAGGCGCTGGATTTCCTGTTCCACGGCGCTGGCCAGGCTGCTTGAGGCTTGATGGCGCAGGTCGCTAAGCTCTCGAGCCTTCTCCTGATAATGACGAGCATAAGATGCCAGCTCATCGCTCAGGCGTTCGATCGATTCGTCGTTGGCATTCAGGGTTTCAATTTCATCCAGCAGCCGTTGCTGCATCTCGGCCACTTCGGTGGGCTGGATGCGGTGCTTGCGCGCCATGGTGTAGATCGCATCGAGGCGTTCTTCGAGGTATTGCAGGCGCGCGGGGTCGGCGTCGAAGTTATCAAGGAAGCGGTTCAGCTCGCCCACGGCTTCTTCAACCTGAATCTGCGCACTGGTCAGCAGGCTGCTGGCTTCGCCCAATGCGCCAATCGAATTGTTCACGCTCGACAGCCGATTGAGGCTGGCGGTCAGGGCGTTCAGGACATTGCCGGAATCACTTTCGCTGCATTGCTCGACTACTTGTCGGCAGATGCCCAACAACGTTTCAGCGTTGGTCAGGTTCTTGTGTTCCTGTTCCAGCTGCTCCAGTTCGTTTTCGCCGAGGCCGAGATTTTCCAGTTCTTCGAGCTGATAACTGAGCAGTTGATGACGGGCGCGCTGCTCGTCGCCGGAGTTGGACAGGCGCTCCAGCTCCTGGCGGGTCTGGCGCCAGCGCTGGGCGGCGAGCTGAACCTGGCGGGCAAGGTCAGTGGCGCCGGCATATTCGTCGAGCAGGCGGCGGTGAGTGTCAGTCTTGAGCAAAGACTGGTGTTCGTGCTGGCTATGGATATCGATCAGCAATTCACCCAGCGACTTGAGGTCACCGAGCGGGCAGGGCGTGCCGTTGATATAGCCGCGCGAACGACCTTCGGCGGTAATGACCCGGCGCAGGATGCACGGCCCGTCATTTTCGAGGTCGCGCTCGGCCAGCCAGGCGCTGGCTTCGGGAATGTCGACCAGGTCGAAGGTGGCCAGGATATCGGCCTTGTCGGCGCCTGGGCGGACCACGCCACTGTCGGCGCGATCACCGAGGGTGAGGCCGAGGGCATCGAGCATGATCGACTTGCCGGCGCCGGTTTCCCCCGTGATCACACTCATACCGCGATCAAGTTCGAGATCGAGATGTTCGACGATGGCGTAGTTGTGTACGGACAGGTGCACCAGCATAAAGGCCGCTCCCAGGCTTTAGGTCTGGTTATTTATACAGTGTTTTATTTGTGGCTGACAATGCCCCTGCTTAGCTCGATTGGATTGATCCGACGAAATCGTTAGCGCATCAGGGAATGACAATGCAGCTGTTTTTTGTAGGGTTAATCATACGGGGCCCTTGAAGCTGATTTTTGCGGCCCCATATACCGGGACAGAAGCGTGAGTTGAGCTCGCGGACGAAATTGAAAGGAGAAATCTATGGCTGACGAACAGACAGTGGATACGCAAAACCTCGACGCCGATCAGGCTGCCCAGGATTCGGGTGATGAACTGGCGACTCGCGTGCAAGTGCTCGAAGAGCAATTGGCTGGCGCCCATGATCAGGCCTTGCGTGTGGCAGCTGATCTGCAGAACGTCCGCCGTCGCGCCGAGCAGGATGTAGAAAAAGCGCACAAATTCGCCTTGGAAAAATTCGCTGGCGATTTGCTGCCGATCATCGACAGCCTGGAGCGTGGCCTGGAGTTGTCCAATCCGGACGATGAAAGCATCCGCCCTATGCGCGAAGGCATCGAGCTGACCCTGAAAATGTTCCAGGACACCCTGAAGCGGTATCAGCTGGAAGTGATCGATCCGCATGGCGAACCGTTCAACGCCGTTCAGCATCAGGCAATGGCCATGCAGGAAAGCGCCGACGTCGAGCCGAACAGCGTGCTCAAGGTGTTCCAGAAGGGCTATCAGCTCAACGGTCGCCTGCTGCGCCCGGCGATGGTCGTGGTCAGCAAGGCCCCTGCGCCAGTTTCGCCTTCTATTGATGAGCAGGCTTGAAATTAGCCGCAAGGCCCCCATTTAGAAGTCAAGCGTTTAAGTGCTACCGCAGTTAGCCACCACTGCTGCGGCAACCAAATCCAAAGTTTCGGGAGAGTGAACATGGGCAAAATTATCGGTATCGACCTGGGGACTACCAACTCCTGCGTCTCCGTGCTTGAAAACGGCGTAGCCAAAGTTATTGAAAACGCTGAAGGCGCGCGTACTACGCCGTCGATCATCGCTTACGCCAACGACGGCGAAATCCTTGTTGGTCAGTCGGCCAAGCGTCAGGCTGTGACCAATCCGCATAACACCCTGTACGCGGTGAAGCGTCTGATCGGTCGTAAGTTTGACGAAGAAGTCGTACAGAAAGACATCAAGATGGTCCCTTACAAAATTGCCAAGGCTGACAACGGCGATGCGTGGGTAGAAGTGAACGGCCAGAAAATGTCGCCGCCACAGATCTCGGCTGAAATTCTGAAGAAAATGAAGAAGACCGCCGAAGACTACCTCGGCGAGCCAGTGACCGAAGCGGTAATCACCGTTCCGGCCTACTTCAACGACAGCCAGCGTCAGGCGACCAAAGACGCCGGCCGCATTGCGGGCCTGGACGTAAAACGTATCATCAACGAACCAACCGCAGCCGCTCTGGCTTACGGTATGGACAAGGCGAAGGGCGATCACACCGTGATCGTTTACGACCTGGGCGGCGGTACTTTCGACGTTTCCGTGATCGAAATCGCTGAAGTCGATGGCGAGCACCAATTCGAAGTGTTGGCCACCAACGGTGACACGTTCCTGGGCGGTGAAGACTTTGACATTCGTCTGATCGACTACCTCGTCGACGAATTCAAGAAAGAAAGCGGCATGAACCTTAAAGGTGACCCGCTGGCCATGCAGCGCCTGAAAGAAGCCGCTGAAAAAGCCAAGATCGAACTGTCTTCGAGCAATTCGACCGACGTGAACCTGCCGTACATCACTGCAGACGCTACCGGTCCTAAGCACTTGAACGTGAAAATCTCCCGCGCCAAGCTTGAAGCGCTGGTAGAAGACCTGGTTCAACGCACCATCGAACCTTGCCGCATCGCTCTGAAGGATTCCGGCATCGACGTTGGCGCCATCAACGACGTGATCCTGGTTGGCGGTCAGACCCGTATGCCACTGGTTCAGAAACTGGTGACCGAGTTCTTTGGCAAAGAAGCACGTAAAGACGTGAACCCAGACGAAGCTGTTGCCATGGGTGCTGCCATCCAGGGCGCCGTATTGGCCGGTGACGTGAAAGACGTTCTGCTGCTGGACGTCAGCCCGCTGACCCTGGGTATCGAAACCATGGGTGGCGTGATGACCGCGCTGATCGAGAAGAACACCACGATTCCTACCAAGAAATCGCAAGTATTCTCGACGGCCGACGACAACCAGGGCGCCGTGACCATTCACGTGCTGCAAGGCGAGCGTAAGCAAGCGGCGCAGAACAAGTCCCTGGGCAAGTTCGACCTGGCCGAGATTCCACCAGCACCACGCGGCGTGCCGCAAATCGAAGTGACCTTCGACATCGACGCCAACGGCATTCTGCACGTAGGCGCCAAAGACAAGGCCACCGGCAAGACCCAGTCGATCGTGATCAAGGCCAACTCCGGTCTGTCCGAGGAAGAGATTCAGCAGATGATTCGCGATGCTGAAACCAACGCCGACGCCGATCGCCAGTTCGAAGAGCTGGCCGCTGCCCGCAACCAGGGCGATGCACTGGTTCACTCCACGCGCAAAATGGTGGCAGACGCTGGCGATAAAGTGACCGCTGAAGAGAAGACAGCGATCGAAGCTGCAGTGGTTGCCCTCGAAGCCGCCGTTAAAGGCGACGACAAGGCTGCCATCGAAGCCAAGGTTGAAGAGCTGTCGAAAGTCTCCGCTCCAGTGGCGCAGAAGATGTACGCCGAGCAGGCTCAGCCCGCTGAAGGTGCTGCACCGCAAGGCGAATCGGCTGAGAAGGCTGACGACGTCGTCGACGCCGAGTTCGAAGAAGTCAAAGACCACAAGTAAGTTAGTGGTCGCCCGGTTGACTGCCTTGAGGCGGTGACTGGTAGGATGTCGCCGCGCGGGAGCCTGCTCCCGCGTTGGCGTGTCTGGAGTACAGGAATTTTTACAGCATGCGACAGCGCTCGGATGCTGGCGGTATGGCCGGGAATGCTCCTGCTTTTCGAGCCGCAAGTACCAATGAATCAAAGACCAGGATCGTTGAATTGACGTGAGTTGGGTCCGGGCCTGTATTGGGGCTCAACGAGTTTGGCGAGGCTCAGGAGAGGTTTGCCGGACGTCCTTAAGAGTGCAAAGACTTATGGCAAAGCGTGACTATTACGAAGTATTGGGTGTTGAGCGCGGCTCAAGTGAAGCGGATCTGAAAAAGGCCTACCGTCGCCTGGCGATGAAGCACCACCCGGACCGTAATCCCGATGACAAAGCGTCGGAGGAGATGTTCAAGGAGGCCAATGAGGCCTACGAAGTGCTGTCCGATTCCAGCAAGCGAGCGGCGTACGACCAGTACGGCCATGCCGGCGTCGACCCGAGCATGGGTGGCGGCGGTGCCGGATTTGGCGGTCAGAACTTCTCCGACATCTTCGGTGATGTCTTCAGTGATTTCTTCGGCGGCGGCCGCGGCGGTGCTCGTGGCGGCGCCCAGCGCGGCAGCGACCTGCGCTATACCCTTGAGCTGAACCTGGAAGAAGCGGTGCGCGGCACGACCGTGAATATTCGCGTTCCGACACTGGTCAACTGCAAGCCGTGCGACGGCTCGGGTGCCAAGAAAGGCTCCTCGCCAGTCACCTGCCCAACGTGTGGCGGTATTGGTCAGGTCCGTATGCAGCAAGGTTTCTTCTCGGTGCAGCAGACCTGCCCGCGTTGCCATGGCCAGGGCAAGATCATTTCCGACCCGTGCACCTCCTGTAACGGTGACGGTCGCGTCGAAGAATACAAAACCCTTTCCGTGAAAGTGCCGGCCGGTGTCGATACCGGTGACCGCATTCGCCTCTCCGGCGAAGGCGAGGCGGGGGCTCAGGGTGGTCCGACGGGCGACCTCTACGTGGTGATCAATGTGCGCGAGCACGCGATCTTCCAGCGGGATGGCAAGCACCTGTTCTGCGAAGTGCCGATCAGCTTTGTCGACGCGGCGCTGGGTGGCGAGCTGGAGATTCCGACCCTTGATGGTCGGGTCAAACTGAAAATCCCTGAAGGGACTCAGACCGGCAAGCAGTTCCGTGTTCGTGGCAAAGGCGTTGCGCCGGTGCGTGGCGGCGGTGCGGGTGATTTGATGTGTCGTGTGGCAGTCGAAACCCCAGTCAACCTGGGTCGTCGTCAGCGCGAGTTGCTGGAAGAGTTCCGCAGCTCGCTGGCGGACGACAACAGCCATTCACCGAAAACCACCGGTTGGTTCGAAGGCGTGAAGCGCTTCTTCGGCGATCTGTAAGGAGTGGGCATGCGACGTATAGCTGTGATGGGTGCCGCTGGCCGCATGGGCAAGATCCTCGTCGAGGCGGTCCAGCAACGCGCGCCGCAGACCGGTCTGACAGCCGCTATCGTGCGTCCCGGCAGCACGCTGATTGGCGTGGATGCCGGTGAGCTGGCCTCGTTGGGTCGTATTGGCGTGCCGCTGTCCGGTCATGTCGAAGCGGTCGCCGAAGAGTTCGATGTATTGATCGACTTCACCCTGCCGGAAGTCATGCTGAAAAACCTGGCGTTCTGCCGTAAGGCGGGCAAGGCCATGGTAATCGGCACGACGGGGCTGGACGCTGCGCAGAAGCAATTGCTGGCCGAGGCGGGCAAGGATATTCCGATCGTGTTCGCGGCCAACTTCAGTGTCGGGGTGAACCTGTCGCTGAAGCTGCTCGACATGGCTGCGCGCGTGCTGGGCGATGAGGCGGACATCGAAATCATCGAGGCTCATCATCGGCACAAGATCGACGCGCCTTCAGGCACGGCCCTGCGTATGGGTGAAGTGATTGCCAGTGCTTTGGATCGTGATCTGCAGAAGGTCGCGGTGTACGGTCGTGAAGGTCACACCGGCGCCCGTGAGCGGGAAACGATCGGTTTTGCCACTGTTCGCGGTGGCGATGTGGTCGGTGATCACACGGTTCTGTTTGCCTGTGAGGGCGAGCGCCTGGAAATTACGCATAAGGCCTCCAGTCGCATGACTTTCGCCAAGGGTGCGGTGCGTGCAGCGTTGTGGCTGGACGGTCGCGAGCCTGGTCTTTACGACATGCAAGACGTGCTCGACCTGCGTTAAGATGCGCCCGAAATCGGGGTCCAGCTTGGCGCTGGAGCCCGATTTCATTACGCCAAGCGACGTCCTGTCGCATTCCCCGGCCTTTAAGGCTCATTGGCGGTAGACCAAAAAAGCCTTTTTCTGTAAGCTACAGCTTTAGTGTGTCCACTAAAAGCGCGCAGAATAATTCAGTGAAGAAGCGGGGTGACGTGTCCATACGTCACTCCGCTTTTTTACAACCTGCGATCGCCCTTTCAGGCTTTATTTACGGGAGGTCTTCTTGACTAAGCCAGCCATACTCGCCCTTGCTGATGGCAGCATTTTTCGCGGCGAAGCCATTGGAGCCGACGGTCAAACCGTTGGTGAGGTGGTGTTTAACACCGCAATGACCGGCTATCAGGAAATTCTTACCGATCCTTCCTACGCCCAACAGATCGTTACCCTGACTTATCCGCACATCGGCAACACCGGCACCACGCCGGAAGACGCCGAGTCCGACCGCGTATGGTCTGCTGGCCTGGTCATTCGCGACCTGCCGCTGGTTGCGAGCAACTGGCGTAACACGATGTCCCTGTCCGATTACCTGAAGGCCAACAACGTTGTAGCCATCGCCGGTATCGACACCCGCCGCCTGACGCGCATCCTGCGTGAAAAAGGCGCCCAGAACGGCTGCATCATGGCCGGTGACAACATCTCCGAAGAAGCCGCCATCGCCGCTGCCCAGGGGTTTCCTGGCCTCAAGGGCATGGACCTGGCGAAAGTGGTCAGCACCAAAGAACAGTATGAGTGGCGTTCGACGGTCTGGGATCTGAAGACGGACAGCCACGCGACCATCGACGCTTCCGAGCTGCCGTACCATGTGGTTGCCTACGATTACGGCGTCAAGCTGAACATTCTGCGCATGCTGGTCGAGCGCGGTTGCCGCGTGACCGTGGTGCCGGCCCAGACGCCTGCTGCTGAAGTCCTGGCCATGAAGCCAGACGGCGTGTTCCTGTCCAACGGCCCGGGCGACCCGGAGCCTTGCGACTACGCGATCCAGGCGATCAAGGACGTGCTGGAAACCGAGATCCCGGTGTTCGGTATCTGCCTCGGTCACCAACTGCTAGCCCTGGCCTCTGGCGCCAAGACCCTGAAAATGGGCCACGGCCACCACGGTGCCAACCACCCGGTCCAGGACTTGGACAGCGGTGTCGTGATGATCACCAGCCAGAACCACGGTTTTGCGGTAGACGAAGCGACCTTGCCGGCCAACGTTCGCGCGATTCACAAATCGCTGTTCGACGGCACCCTGCAAGGGATCGAGCGTACCGACAAGAGCGCCTTCAGCTTCCAGGGTCACCCGGAAGCCAGCCCTGGCCCGAACGACGTAGCGCCATTGTTCGATCGCTTCATCAACGAGATGGCCAAGCGACGCTGATCGCTCGCCTTTGATGCAGCAAAGCTTGAGGGCGGTCCCGACACCGGTGGCCCCCTCAAGGCTTCACAGATTGAACAAGACGGCTTGCCGACTGACCTGCGGATTTGAGTGACAAACCCATGCCAAAACGTACAGACATTAAAAGCATCCTGATTCTCGGCGCTGGCCCGATCGTTATCGGCCAGGCCTGCGAATTCGACTACTCCGGCGCCCAGGCCTGCAAAGCCCTGCGCGAGGAGGGTTACCGCGTCATCCTGGTGAACTCCAACCCGGCGACCATCATGACCGACCCGGACATGGCCGACGCCACGTATATCGAGCCGATCAAGTGGCAGACCGTTGCCAAGATCATCGAAAAAGAGCGTCCGGACGCGTTGCTGCCGACCATGGGCGGCCAGACCGCGCTGAACTGCGCCCTGGACCTGGAGCGCGAAGGCGTTCTGGAGAAGTTCGGCGTAGAGATGATCGGTGCCAACGCGGACACCATCGACAAGGCTGAAGACCGTTCGCGCTTCGACAAGGCGATGAAGTCCATCGGTCTGGATTGCCCGCGCTCGGGTATCGCCCACAGCATGGAAGAGGCCAACGCGGTTCTTGAGCGCCTCGGCTTCCCGTGCATCATCCGTCCGTCCTTCACCATGGGTGGCACCGGTGGCGGTATCGCATACAACCGTGAAGAGTTCGAAGAAATCTGCGCCCGCGGTCTCGACTTGTCGCCGACCAAAGAGCTGCTGATCGACGAATCGCTGATCGGCTGGAAAGAATACGAGATGGAGGTGGTCCGCGATAAGAAGGACAACTGCATCATCGTCTGCTCCATCGAAAACTTTGACCCGATGGGCGTGCACACCGGTGACTCGATCACTGTTGCGCCAGCGCAGACCCTGACGGACAAGGAATACCAGATCATGCGTAACGCCTCGTTGGCGGTACTGCGTGAGATCGGCGTGGAAACCGGCGGCTCCAACGTTCAGTTCGGCATCTGCCCGGACACTGGCCGTATGGTCGTGATCGAGATGAACCCGCGTGTGTCCCGCTCTTCGGCACTGGCCTCGAAAGCCACTGGTTTCCCGATTGCGCGTATCGCTGCCAAGCTGGCGATCGGCTACACCCTCGACGAACTGTCGAATGAAATCACTGGCGGCGCTACGCCTGCGTCCTTCGAGCCGTCTATCGACTACGTCGTGACCAAGCTGCCACGCTTCGCCTTCGAAAAATTCCCGAAAGCCGACGCGCGCCTGACCACGCAAATGAAGTCGGTCGGTGAAGTCATGGCCATCGGCCGGACCTTCCAGGAATCCCTGCAGAAAGCCCTGCGCGGTCTGGAAGTGGGCGTTTGCGGCCTGGACGAGAAGCTCGACCTGAGCAACCCGGAAAGCATGAGCATCCTCAAGCGCGAACTGACCGTACCGGGCGCCGAGCGTATCTGGTATGTGGCTGATGCGTTCCGCGCCGGCCTGTCAGTCGAAGACATCTTCGGCATGAACATGATCGACCCGTGGTTCCTGGTGCAGATCGAAGACCTGATCAAGGAAGAAGAGAAGGTCAAGACCCTGGGTCTGGCCAGCATCGACCGCGACCTGATGTTCCGTCTCAAGCGCAAAGGCTTCTCCGACATGCGCCTGGCCAAGCTGCTGGGCGTTACCGAGAAGGCGCTGCGTCGCCACCGTCACAAGCTGGAGATCTTCCCGGTCTACAAGCGCGTTGACACCTGCGCAGCCGAGTTCGCCACCGACACCGCCTACATGTACTCGACTTACGAGGAAGAGTGCGAGGCCGCGCCGACGGGCCGTGACAAGATCATGATCCTCGGCGGCGGTCCAAACCGTATCGGCCAGGGCATCGAGTTCGACTACTGCTGCGTGCACGCGGCACTGGCCCTGCGCGATGACGGTTACGAGACCATCATGGTCAACTGCAACCCGGAAACCGTTTCCACCGACTACGACACCTCTGATCGCCTGTACTTCGAACCAGTGACCCTCGAAGACGTGCTGGAAATCGTCCGCGTCGAGAAGCCGAAAGGCGTGATCGTCCAGTACGGCGGCCAGACCCCGTTGAAACTGGCTCGCGCCCTTGAAGAAGCGGGCGTGCCGATCATCGGTACCAGCCCGGACGCCATCGACCGTGCCGAAGACCGTGAGCGCTTCCAGCAGATGGTTGAGCGTCTGAACCTGCGTCAGCCGCCAAACGCCACCGTGCGCAGTGAAGACGAAGCGATTCGTGCTGCGGCGAAGATCGGTTACCCGCTGGTGGTGCGTCCGTCCTACGTACTGGGCGGTCGTGCGATGGAAATCGTTTACGAAGAAGAAGAACTCAAGCGCTACCTGCGCGATGCGGTGAAAGTGTCGAACGACAGCCCGGTGCTGCTCGATCACTTCCTCAACTGCGCCATCGAAATGGACGTGGATGCGGTCTGCGACGGCACTGATGTGGTGATCGGCGCGATCATGCAGCACATCGAACAGGCGGGCGTTCACTCCGGTGACTCCGCGTGCTCCCTGCCGCCGTACTCGCTGCCGGCGCACATCCAGGACGAGATGCGCGAACAGGTCAAGAAAATGGCCCTGGAACTGGGCGTGGTCGGCCTGATGAACGTTCAGTTGGCGCTGCAAGGCGAAGACATCTACGTCATCGAAGTCAACCCGCGCGCGTCCCGTACCGTGCCGTTCGTCTCGAAGTGCATCGGTGTTTCCCTGGCCATGATCGCGGCTCGCGTGATGGCAGGTAAAACCCTGAAAGAAATCGGCTTCACCAAAGAAATCATCCCGAACTTCTACAGTGTGAAAGAAGCGGTCTTCCCGTTCGCCAAATTCCCTGGCGTTGACCCGATCCTGGGCCCAGAGATGAAGTCCACCGGTGAGGTCATGGGTGTCGGCGATACCTTTGGCGAAGCATTCGCCAAGGCTCAAATGGGCGCCAGCGAAGTGCTGCCGACCGGCGGTACTGCGTTCATCAGCGTGCGTGATGACGACAAGCCACTGGTTGCAGGCGTGGCCCGTGATCTGATCAACTTGGGCTTCGAAGTGGTTGCCACTGCCGGTACTGCCAAGCTGATCGAAGCCGCAGGCCTGAAAGTGCGCCGTGTGAACAAGGTGACCGAAGGCCGTCCGCACGTGGTCGACATGATCAAGAACGATGAGGTGACCTTGATCATCAACACCACCGAGGGGCGTCAGTCGATCGCCGATTCGTACTCCATTCGTCGTAATGCCTTGCAGCACAAGATTTACTGCACCACCACCATTGCTGCTGGCGAAGCCATCTGTGAAGCGCTGAAGTTCGGTCCCGAGAAGACCGTGCGTCGCTTGCAGGATCTACACGCAGGATTGAAGGCATGATCAAGTACCCAATGACCGTCCAGGGTGCGAAAGCCCTGGAAGAAGAACACGCTCACCTGACCAAGGTCGTCCGTCCGAAGCTCAGCCAGGACATCGGCACGGCCCGCGAGTTGGGTGACCTGAAGGAAAACGCCGAATACCACGCTGCTCGTGAGCAGCAGGGTATGGTCGAGGCGCGGATTCGTGACATTGAAGGCCGAATTCAGAATCAGGTGATCATCGACGTCACGACCATTCCTCACACTGGCAAAGTGATCTTCGGCACCACCGTTGAAATCGCTAACGTCGAGACGGATGAGCGCGTCACTTACCACATCGTGGGTGAGGATGAGGCTGACTTCAAACTCGGCAAGATTTCGGTCGGTTCTCCATTGGCCCGCGCCTTGATTGCCAAGGAAGAGGGCGATGTGGTCGCCGTGAAAACGCCGGGTGGCGTTATCGAGTACGAGATTGTCGAAGTTCGCCACATCTGAGAGAAGGCGCCCGCTGCGTGCGGGCGCCATGCTTTGGCAACTGACCCAGATGTTGTGGGTGGGTGGCCTGTGGCTGCTGCACATCGGTCTGCTGCCGGTGCTAGGCCAAATTGGTCTGGCGCCGCTGCTGATCGACGAAATCGCAGGCATGCTGAACGCGCTGGTAGTGGCGTTCGCCGCAGCGTGTGTGATCTTTCAGGCTTTGGTGCTGGTTCAGGCCGAGGGCCTTTCCAGTCTATGGCGCGATATTCGCGGGCAACTGCTGCTGATGGCGTTGTATGGGTGCGCGATGTTTTTTGCAGTCCGCTTTGCTTGGCCGGACGCCGTGCGTTGGCAGGTTTTCAGCTATCTGATTCTGGGTTTTTCCGGGCTGGTGCTGGTGCTGCAACCGGTGCCTGGATGGAGCGGCAGGGTGCGCGAAGCGCACCCTTGACCCTTGCCATCACTTGAAACGATGGACGTTCGACAGCTGCTTGTTGACGCTGAAGTTCTTGCGGTAAATCAGTGCCATCTTGCCGATGACCTGTACCAGATCCGCCTTGCCGACCTTGCACAGCTCTGCAATGGACGCCAGGCGTGATTCGCGATCGAGGATGTTGAGCTTGATTTTGATCAGCTCGTGATCCGCCAGCGCGCGTTCAAGTTCGGCTAACACACCTTCAGTCAAGCCGTTGTCTGCCACGATCAAAACCGGTTTCAGATGGTGGCCAATGGATTTGTACTGTTTCTTCTGCTCTTGAGTGAGCGGCATAATCTGACCCTTACGTCTGGATTCTGTAAAATGGCGGCCATTTTACCCGAGGGTTCGTTGATCCGCCCAATTAATCACGACCCTAATCATCGAGGTGCCCAGTGGCGCGTTCCAAGACAAGCCTTGGTTGGCTGAAAAGACATGTCAACGATCCCTACGTGAAGCAGGCGCAGAAGGATGGCTACCGCTCGCGTGCAAGTTACAAACTCCTGGAAATCCAGGAGAAATACAAACTGATCCGTCCGGGGATGAGTGTGGTCGACCTGGGTGCCGCGCCGGGTGGCTGGTCGCAGGTCACCAGCCGGCTGATCGGTGGTCAGGGGCGTCTGATTGCCTCGGATATCCTGGAAATGGACAGCATTCCGGACGTGACTTTCATCCAGGGTGACTTCACCGAGAACGAAGTGCTCGCGCGGATCCTTGAGGCCGTGGGTAATTCGCAGGTGGACCTTGTGATTTCCGATATGGCCCCCAATATGAGTGGTACGCCCGAAGTGGATATGCCCAAAGCCATGTTTCTTTGCGAACTGGCGCTTGATTTGGCGACTCGGATACTCAAGCCCGGTGGCAATTTTGTAATCAAGATTTTTCAGGGCGAAGGGTTCGACGTCTACCTGAAGGACGCTCGCAAGAAATTCGACAAGATCCAGATGATCAAGCCGGATTCTTCCCGTGGCACTTCTCGCGAGCAGTACATGCTGGCCTGGGGCTATCGCGGCGGAGACGAGTAAAACGAGGTTTTTCGTCGGGGCGATAGGTTTTTCGTATTTCGCCCCGAGAGCATTAGCGAATATTGTGTAGAAAGTGTTTCACAAAGGGTTACAGACGGCGCCTGCCAGAGCCGTAGGTAATGTAGTAAGTTAGGCCGGTGAATATCATGCGAAGCGCGCGCCATTAGCGGAGCTTGCTTCAGAGGGTAGTTAATTGAACGATATGGCAAAGAATCTGATCCTGTGGTTGATCATCGCGGCTGTCCTGGTGACAGTGATGAACAACTTCTCCAGCCCTAACGAGCCGCAGACCCTCAACTATTCCGACTTCATCCAGCAGGTCAAGGATGGCAAGGTCGAGCGCGTAGCGGTTGACGGCTACGTGATCACCGGTAAACGCAACGACGGCGACAGCTTCAAGACCATTCGTCCGGCAATCCAGGACAACGGTCTGATTGGCGACCTCGTGGACAACCATGTGGTGGTCGAAGGCAAGCAGCCTGAACAGCAAAGCATCTGGACCCAACTCCTGGTCGCGAGCTTCCCGATCCTGGTGATCATCGCCGTATTCATGTTTTTCATGCGGCAGATGCAGGGCGGCGCCGGAGGCAAGGGTGGGCCGATGAGTTTCGGCAAGAGCAAGGCGCGCCTGCTGTCCGAAGATCAGGTGAAAACCACCCTGGCTGACGTCGCCGGTTGCGATGAAGCCAAGGAGGAAGTCGGCGAACTGGTCGAGTTCCTGCGCGATCCGGGCAAGTTCCAGCGCCTGGGCGGTCGCATTCCTCGCGGCGTGCTGATGGTTGGTCCTCCGGGTACCGGTAAAACCTTGCTGGCCAAGGCGATTGCCGGCGAAGCCAAGGTGCCGTTCTTTACCATCTCCGGCTCCGATTTCGTTGAAATGTTCGTCGGTGTCGGTGCCAGCCGTGTTCGCGACATGTTTGAACAGGCCAAGAAGCACGCACCGTGCATCATCTTCATCGATGAAATCGACGCCGTCGGTCGCCATCGTGGCGCTGGCATGGGTGGCGGTCACGATGAGCGTGAGCAGACTCTCAACCAGTTGCTGGTGGAGATGGATGGCTTCGAGATGAACGACGGCATCATTGTTATCGCCGCAACCAACCGTCCGGACGTCCTGGACCCGGCGCTGTTGCGTCCGGGCCGCTTCGACCGTCAGGTTGTGGTTGGGCTGCCGGATATCCGCGGTCGTGAGCAAATTCTTAAAGTACACATGCGCAAAGTGCCAATGGGCGATGACGTTGCTCCTGCAGTCATCGCACGCGGTACACCGGGCTTCTCCGGCGCCGATCTGGCCAACCTGGTGAACGAAGCGTCGTTGTTCGCTGCCCGTACCGGCAAGCGCATTGTCGAGATGAAAGAGTTCGAGCTGGCCAAAGACAAGATCATGATGGGCGCTGAGCGCAAATCCATGGTCATGTCCGAGAAAGAGAAGCAGAACACCGCTTATCACGAAGCAGGCCATGCCATCGTCGGTCGCGTCGTGCCTGAGCATGATCCGGTCTACAAGGTGTCGATCATCCCCCGTGGTCGTGCGCTGGGTGTGACCATGTTCCTGCCGGAAGAAGATCGCTACAGCCTGTCCAAGCGCGCGTTGATCAGTCAGATCTGCTCGCTGTACGGCGGCCGTATCGCCGAAGAAATGACCTTGGGCTTTGACGGTGTGACCACCGGCGCGTCCAACGACATCATGCGTGCCAGTCAGATTGCACGGAACATGGTGACCAAGTGGGGTCTTTCGGAAAAACTCGGTCCGTTGATGTATGCCGAAGAAGAGGGTGAAGTGTTCCTTGGTCGCGGCGGTGGTGGTCAGAGTGCGAGCTTCTCCGGTGAGACAGCCAAGCTGATCGACTCCGAAGTGCGCAGTATCATTGATCAGTGCTACGGCACGGCCAAGCAGATCCTCACGGATAACCGCGACAAGCTCGATGCCATGGCCGATGCCCTGATGAAGTACGAAACGATCGATGCCGATCAAATCGACGACATCATGGCGGGTCGTACACCCCGCGAGCCTCGTGATTGGTCGGGCGGCACCGGTACGTCCGGTACACCACCGGTAGTGCAGGATCCGCGTCCGGAAACACCGATCGGCGGTCCAGCTGCTGACGTCTAAGGTTTGAAATGACTTCTGTTCTGTCCTCGACCCGGTTGCCTTTCGGCAACCGGGTTCTTGATTTGGCCCGGACGCATGTCATGGGCATTCTCAATGTCACTCCCGATTCCTTCTCTGATGGCGGCCAATACAGCCAGCTCGATGCGGCCTTGCGCCACGCCGAAGCCATGGTGTTGGCTGGCGCAACCCTGATTGATGTGGGGGGCGAGTCGACCCGGCCTGGCGCCAGGGCGGTTTCGCCGCTGGAGGAATTGGAGCGCGTCGCGCCGATCGTCGAGCGCATCAATCGAGAGCTGGACGTGATTATCTCGGTCGATACCTCCACGCCGGCGGTCATGCGTGAAACTGCGCGGCTTGGGGCGGGCCTGATCAATGATGTCCGTGCTTTGCGTCGTGAGGGAGCCCTGGATGCTGCCGCGGACACAGGTCTGCCGGTTTGTCTGATGCATATGCTCGGCGAGCCGGGCGACATGCAGGACAATCCGCACTATCAGGATGTGACCCAGGAGGTGGCGGACTTTCTTGCCGAGCGTATAGCGCAGTGTGCGGCTGCGGGTATTCCGGCCGAGCGGATCATTCTGGATCCGGGGTTCGGCTTCGCGAAAAACTTGCAGCACAATCTAAGCTTGTTCAAACATATGGAAGCCCTGCATGTCTTCGGGCGGCCGCTGCTGGTCGGGGTTTCGCGCAAGAGCATGATTGGTCAGGCCTTGAATCGCCCGGTCGGAGAGCGACTTTTTGGTGGCCTGGCGCTCGCGGCGCTGGCTTCGTCCAAGGGGGCGCGTATATTGCGCGTCCATGATGTGGCCGAAACCGTCGATGTGGTGCGAATGATCGCTGCAGTGGAATCAGCCGAATAAGAATGATGGAGCACTTATGACTAAGAAATACTTTGGCACCGACGGCATTCGTGGTCGGGTCGGCGAATATCCGATTACCCCTGAATTCATGCTCAAGCTCGGTTGGGCGGCGGGCATGGCGTTCCGCAAGATGGGCGCCTGCAAGGTGTTGGTGGGTAAGGACACGCGGATCTCCGGGTACATGTTTGAATCAGCGCTCGAGGCTGGACTGACTTCGGCCGGTGCCGACGTGATGCTCCTGGGGCCGATGCCGACGCCTGCCATTGCTTACCTGACACGTACGTTCCATGCCGAGGCAGGCATTGTGATCAGCGCTTCGCACAATCCGCACGACGACAATGGCATCAAGTTTTTCTCCGGCAAGGGCACAAAGCTGCCGGATGAAGTCGAGCACATGATCGAAGAGTTGCTCGACACACCGATGACCGTGGTTGAGTCGAGCAAGATCGGCAAGGTGTCGCGAATCAACGATGCCTCGGGCCGGTACATCGAATTCTGCAAGAGCAGCGTGCCTACCGGCACCAGCTTCTCCGGCCTGAAGATCGTGATCGATTGCGCTCATGGCGCGACGTATAAGGTAGCGCCAAGCGTATTTCGTGAGTTGGGTGCCGACGTCGTTGTGCTTTCCGCACAACCGAACGGCCTGAACATTAATGAAAATTGCGGTTCGACTCATATGGGGGCCATACAGGCGGCCGTGCTGGCTGAGCATGCTGACCTGGGTATTGCATTCGACGGCGATGGCGACCGGGTTCTCATGGTCGATCACACCGGCGCCGTCGTTGATGGTGACGAACTGCTGTTCATCATTGCTCGCGACCTGCATGAGCGACATCAGTTGAAGGGCGGTGTAGTCGGGACATTGATGAGTAACCTGGGGCTGGAGCTGGCCCTCGCTGATCTGTCGATTCCGTTTGTGCGGGCCAACGTCGGCGACCGGTATGTCATCGCGGATCTGCTGGAACGTAACTGGTTGGTCGGTGGTGAAAACTCGGGCCATATCGTTTGCTTCAATCACACCACCACCGGCGATGCGATCATCGCTGCGTTGCAGGTGCTGATGGCGCTGAAAACTCGCTCGCAAAGCCTGGGTCAGGCTCGGCAGGCGTTGCGCAAGTGCCCTCAGGTACTGATCAACGTGCGTTTCGGGGGCGGTGCCAGTCCGCTCGATCATCCGTCGGTCAAGGAGGCCAGCGAGCGTGTTACCCAAGCCATGGCGGGGCGTGGCCGGGTGTTGTTGCGCAAGTCCGGTACCGAGCCGTTGGTGCGTGTCATGGTCGAAGGCGAAGACGAAACACAGGTCCGTGGCTATGCCGAAGAGCTGGCAAAACTGGTTACTGAAGTTTCTGCCTGAATTCGGCTTGCCAGCCATGATTGTGTTGGGTAACATCTGCGCCCACTTTGACCGACGAGGTACAGCATGCGTCGCCCTATGGTAGCTGGTAACTGGAAGATGCACGGTACCCGCGCAAGCGTCGCTGAGCTGATCAACGGCCTGAGTCATTTGGTCTTGCCGAGCGGTGTAGATGTCGCGGTATTCCCGCCTTGCCTGCATATCAATCAAGTGATTGATGGCTTGCAAGGCCAGTCGATTTCGGTCGGCGCGCAGAACTCTGCGGTGGAATCCCTGCAAGGCGCATTGACCGGTGAAATCGCGCCGAGCCAGTTGGTGGATGCAGGTTGTTCCCTGGTACTTGTCGGGCATTCCGAGCGCCGCCAGATAATGGGTGAGCGGGACGAGATGCTGATTCGCAAGTTCGCGGCGGCACAGGCATGTGGCTTGATTCCGGTGTTGTGTGTGGGGGAGACCCTCGAGCAACGTGAAGCCGGTAAGACTCTTGAGGTTGTCGGGCGTCAGCTGGGCAGCATCATTGAGGAGCTGGGTGTCGGTGCCTTTGCAAAGGCAATTATTGCTTACGAGCCGGTCTGGGCCATTGGCACCGGGCTGACTGCTTCGCCGCAACAGGCGCAGGATGTGCACGCAGCCATTCGCGCCCAGTTGGCGGCAGAGAATTCTGAAGTCGCACAAGGCGTGCGGCTTCTATACGGCGGCAGCGTGAAGGCGGCCAATGCGGTCGAACTGTTCGGCATGCCGGATATCGATGGGGGGCTCATTGGTGGAGCTTCCCTGAATGCAGATGAGTTCGGTGCGATTTGTCGCGCCGCGGGAAACTGAAAAAATGCTGGAAACAGTCGTAGTCGTTTTTCATCTGCTGGGTGCATTGGGCGTAGTTGCTCTGGTATTGCTGCAGCAGGGTAAAGGTGCGGATGCTGGCGCGTCTTTCGGAGCAGGTGCTTCAAATACTGTGTTCGGAAGCCAAGGTTCCTCTACCTTTCTTAGTAAGTTTACTGCTATACTTGCCGCCGGTTTCTTCATAACCAGCTTGGGGTTAGGTTACTTTGCTAAAGAGAAAGCTCATCAGCTGACTCAAGTAGGTTTGCCAAACCCAGCGGTGTTGGAAGTTCCAAAGCAACAACCGGCTTCTGATGATGTACCGGTGCTTCAAGAGCAAAAGTCGGCTACTCCAGCGACTGACGTGCCTCCAGCTCAAGAGCAAAAGTAAGAAGGGTTTCAAACGCAGTATTGCCGAGGTGGTGGAATTGGTAGACACGCAACCTTGAGGTGGTTGTGCCCATAGGGTGTAGGGGTTCGAGTCCCCTTCTCGGTACCAATTATCAGGAGAGCCCGCTGTTGCGGGCTTTCTTGTAGGTGGAAGGTTACATTGACCCTGTCAGGGATCGGTCGTATACTTCCGCCCCAGCTTTGTCGCGGGGTGGAGCAGTCTGGTAGCTCGTCGGGCTCATAACCCGAAGGTCGTCGGTTCAAATCCGGCCCCCGCAACCAGTTTAAGGAGCCCCTTTTAAGGGGCTTTTTGTTAGCTGGACACTTTCTACGCCGCTGTTCGACGGCGTTTCAAGGATGGGCGTTTCGCCCATTTTTTTATTTTGCATAGCATGCACATACATGCACGAGGGGGTTCAGGTGTCGAGCAAGCTAGAAGAGTTGCAGGCCTTGTTGGCCCCGGTGGTCGTGGCCCTAGGCTATGAATGCTGGGGTATTGAGTTCTCGGCTCAAGGTCGCCACTCAATGTTGCGCGTTTATATTGATAAAGAAGGCGGCGTGCTGGTGGACGATTGTGCCATTGTCAGCCGTCAAATCAGCGGTGTCCTGGACGTTGAAGATCCAATCGCCGTTGAGTACACCCTTGAAGTTTCCTCGCCTGGCATGGAACGCCCACTGTTCACTATTGAGCAGTTTGCAAAATTTGCCGGTGAACAAGTGAAGATCAAGCTGCGCTCGCCTTTCGAAGGGCGACGCAACTTTCAGGGCCTTCTGCGCGGTGTAGAAGAGCAGGACGTCGTGGTGCAGGTAGAAGACCATGAGTTCCTGTTGCCGATCGATATGATCGACAAGGCCAACATTATTCCCAGTTTTGACTGAGACGCGGATCCCGCGGATCCAATGGCTTGCGAAAGGCGAGGCGTACGATGAGCAAAGAAGTACTGCTGGTTGTTGAGTCGGTATCCAATGAAAAGGGCGTACCGGCAAACGTAATTTTTGAAGCGCTGGAGCTGGCTCTGGCCACCGCTACCAAGAAGCGGTTTGAGGACGAAGTCGATCTGCGTGTGGAAATCAATCGCCACACCGGTGCTTATGAGACATTCCGTCGCTGGACGGTCGTCGAAGAAGCAGACCTGGACGATCCGGCCATCGAAACCTGGCCGAGCAAGGTTGCCGAAACGCACCCTGGCGCCAAGGTTGGCGATGTAGTCGAAGAAAAGATCGAGTCCATCGAGTTCGGTCGTATCGCGGCACAGACTGCCAAGCAAGTCATTGTGCAGAAAGTTCGCGAAGCCGAGCGCGCTCAAGTCGTTGACGCCTATCGCGAGCGCCTGGGTGAAATCATCTCCGGCACCGTGAAAAAAGTGACCCGCGACAACGTGATCGTCGATCTGGGTAACAACGCCGAGGCGTTGCTGGCCCGTGAAGACATCATCTCTCGCGAAACCTTCCGGGTTGGCGTGCGTCTGCGTGCGCTGCTCAAGGAAATCCGCACCGAGAACCGCGGCCCGCAGTTGATCCTGTCGCGCACCGCACCGGAAATGCTGATCGAGCTGTTCCGCATCGAAGTGCCGGAAATTGCTGAAGGCCTGATCGAAGTCATGGCTGCGTCCCGTGATCCGGGTTCGCGCGCCAAGATCGCGGTCCGTTCCAAGGACAAACGCATCGACCCGCAGGGCGCTTGCATCGGTATGCGCGGCTCGCGCGTCCAGGCAGTGTCGGGTGAGTTGGGCGGTGAGCGTGTGGACATCGTCCTGTGGGATGACAACCCTGCTCAGTTCGTGATCAATGCAATGTCGCCGGCTGAAGTGGCGGCAATTATCGTTGACGAAGATGCCCATGCAATGGACATCGCCGTTGGCGCAGACAATCTGGCTCAGGCCATCGGTCGTGGTGGTCAGAACGTGCGTCTGGCTAGCCAATTGACTGGCTGGACCCTGAACGTGATGACCGAATCGGACATCCAGGCTAAGCAGCAAGCAGAAACTGGCGACATCCTGCGCAACTTCATCGACGAGCTGGAAGTCGACGAAGACCTGGCACAGGTGCTGGTAGATGAAGGCTTCACCAGCCTGGAAGAGATTGCCTACGTACCGTTGGAAGAAATGCTCAACATCGACGGCTTTGACGAAGAAACCGTCAACGAGCTTCGCGCTCGTGCCAAGGATCGTTTGTTGACCAAAGCCATCGCTACTGAGGAAAAGCTGGCAGACGCCCATCCGGCCGAAGACCTGCTCTCGCTTGAGGGTATGGACAAGGATTTGGCGATGGAACTGGCGGTGCGCGGCGTAATTACCCGCGAAGACCTGGCCGAGCAGTCTATTGACGACCTGCTCGACATCGACGGCATTGACGATGATCGTGCCGGCAAGTTGATCATGGCCGCCCGAGCCCACTGGTTCGAGTAATTAGGCGCGGCCTGAGGAGAGAAGTGCATGACGCAAGTCACGGTGAAACAACTGGCCGATGAGGTCAAAACACCGGTAGAGCGCCTGTTGCAGCAGATGCGTGAGGCAGGTCTGCCGCACACCGCCGCCGAAGAACATGTGACTGACAGTGAGAAGCAATCTTTGCTGACTCACTTGAAAAGCAGCCACAAGGCGAAAGTGGAAGAACCACGCAAGATCACACTGCAGCGTAAAACCACCAGCACCTTGCGTGTTGCTGGCAGCAAAAGCATCAGTGTTGAAGTTCGTAAAAAGAAAGTTTTCGTTCAGCGCAGCCCGGAAGAAATCGAAGCCGAGCGCAAACGCGAACTGGAAGAACGTCGCGCAGTAGAAAATGCTGCTCGTCAGAAGGCTGAAGAAGAAGCCAAGCGTCGCGCCGAAGAAGAAGCGCGTCGCCAGCCTGCTGCTGCGCAAACTGCTTCCAACGACGCTGTTGCCGCGCCGGTTGCTGCTGTTGCTGAACCTGTACGTGAAAGCGCGCCGGTTGTTGCAGCTGCACCAGCGCCGTCTGCGGACGTTCGTAACAAGCAGAACGAACAGCGCCGTCCGGACAAACCACGTGCCGACGATAACAATCGTCGCGGCAGTGGCGATGGCGAGCGCAAAAACGCTCCGCATCGTGCTTCGGTCAAAGAGAAAGCGCCTGCTCCACGCGTTGCGCCACGTACTACCGACGAAGAAAGCGATGGCTTCCGTCGTGGTGGTCGCGGCAAGGCCAAGCTGAAGAAACGCAACGCCCACGGTTTCCAGAGCCCAACCGGTCCTGTCGTGCGCGAAGTGAAGATCGGCGAGACCATCACTGTTGGCGATCTCGCCCAGCAGATGTCGGTCAAGGCTGCTGAAATCATCAAGTTCATGTTCAAACTGGGCACTCCAGCGACCATCAACCAGGTACTGGATCAGGAAACTGCCCAGCTCGTGGCTGAAGAACTGGGCCACAAAGTGACCCTGGTCAGCGACACGGCCCTGGAAGACTCCCTGGCCGAGTCCCTGAAATTTGAAGGTGAAGCGTTCTCCCGTGCGCCGGTTGTGACCGTAATGGGCCACGTTGACCATGGTAAGACCTCGCTGCTCGACTACATCCGTCGTGCCAAGGTAGCTGCTGGCGAAGCCGGCGGCATCACCCAGCACATCGGTGCGTACCACGTTGAAACCGAACGCGGCATGGTCACCTTCCTCGACACCCCTGGTCACGCCGCGTTTACCGCCATGCGTGCCCGTGGTGCCAAGGCGACCGACATCGTGATCCTGGTGGTTGCAGCGGACGACGGCGTGATGCCGCAGACCATTGAAGCCGTTCAGCACGCCAAGGCTGCTGGTGTTCCGCTGGTTGTAGCCGTGAACAAAATCGACAAGCCGGGCGCTGATCTCGATCGCATCCGTAGCGAACTGTCGGTTCACGGCGTGACTTCGGAAGAGTGGGGCGGCGACACCCCGTTCGTATCGGTTTCGGCGAAAGTCGGTACTGGCGTGGACGAGTTGCTCGAAGCTGTTCTGCTGCAAGCTGAAGTTCTGGAATTGAAAGCAACTCCGTCGGCACCTGGCCGTGGCGTTGTAGTTGAATCGCGTCTCGACAAAGGTCGCGGCCCGGTTGCAACCGTTCTGGTTCAAGACGGTACCCTGCGCCAAGGCGACATGGTGCTGGTCGGTTCGAACTATGGCCGTGTACGTGCCATGCTCGACGAGAACGGCAAACCGATCAAGGAAGCCGGTCCTTCCATCCCTGTCGAGATCCTCGGCCTGGACGGTACCCCGGACGCTGGCGACGAGATGAGCGTGGTTGCCGACGAGAAGAAAGCCCGTGAAGTAGCTCTGTTCCGTCAAGGCAAGTTCCGCGAAGTCAAACTGGCCCGTGCTCACGCCGGCAAGCTTGAAAACATCTTCGAGAACATGGGTCAGGAAGAGAAGAAGACGCTCAACATCGTCCTCAAATCTGACGTCCGTGGTTCGCTGGAAGCGTTGAACGGTGCCTTGAACGGCCTGGGTAACGACGAAGTGCAAGTGCGTGTTGTCGGTGGCGGTGTCGGTGGTATCACCGAGTCCGACGCCAACCTGGCACTGGCCTCCAACGCTGTACTGTTTGGCTTCAACGTGCGTGCCGATGCCGGCGCTCGCAAGATCGTCGAGCAGGAAGGTCTGGATATGCGTTACTACAACGTGATCTACGACATCATCGAAGACGTCAAGAAAGCCCTCACCGGTATGCTGGGCAGCGATGTTCGCGAGAACATCCTGGGTGTCGCTGAAGTGCGTGACGTGTTCCGTTCGCCGAAGTTTGGCGCGATCGCCGGTTGCATGGTGATCGAAGGTGTTGTTCACCGTAACCGTCCAATCCGTGTACTGCGTGAAGACATCGTTATCTTCGAAGGCGAGCTGGAATCCCTGCGCCGCTTCAAGGATGACGCTTCTGAAGTACGTGCCGGCATGGAATGCGGTATCGGCGTGAAGAGCTACAACGACGTCAAGGTCGGCGACAAAATCGAAGTCTTCGAGAAGGTTCAGGTTGCTCGCAGCCTCTAACTCGCGCACTTCAAGGGCCACGCCAAGCCGCCGCATGCAGATGCGCGGCAACGCGTCAGGACTCTAAACGCAACGCCCGGTCTGGCTTTTGTCAGGCCGGGCGTTTGCCGCTTTCAGACCCTTCGGGTTTCACCGTGGGGCAGTAACAGGTAACAAGACATGGCAAAAGAATACAGCCGTACCCAACGTATCGGCGATCAGATGCAGCGTGAGCTGGCACAGCTGATCCGTCGTGAAGTCAAAGACCCGCGCGTCGGCCTGGTCACCATTACCGCTGTTGAAGTCAGCCGTGACGTCGGTCACGCCAAGATCTTCATCACGGTCATGGGCCAGGACAGCGCCGAAGACATCGCGCAAAGCATCAAGGTGCTCAACTCCGCCGCCGGTTTCCTGCGCATGCAGTTGGCCCGCGAAATGAAGTTGCGCAGCGTTCCGCAGTTGCACTTCCACTACGACGAAAGCGTCGTGCGTGGCGCGCACCTGTCGGCACTGATCGAGCGCGCGGTGGCTGAAGACAATCAGCACCCGGTTGCGGCTGAAGCCGAAGACACCAAGGAGTAATCGGTGGCTCAGGTCAAACGTATCCGTCGTAACGTCAGCGGCATCATCCTGCTGGACAAGCCGCTGGGGTTCACCTCAAACGCCGCGTTGCAGAAAGTCCGCTGGCTGTTGAACGCCGAGAAGGCCGGGCATACCGGCAGTCTTGATCCGCTGGCCACCGGCGTACTGCCGTTGTGCTTCGGTGAGGCCACCAAGTTCTCGCAGTACCTGCTCGACTCCGACAAGGGTTACGAAACCCTGGCGCAACTGGGCAAGACCACCACCACGGCGGACGCCGAAGGTGAAGTTTTGCAGGAGCGCCCGGTGACCGTTGGTCGCGCCGATGTCGAAGCGGCGTTGCCCAAATTTCGTGGGCAAATCAGCCAGATACCGCCGATGTACTCGGCGCTCAAGCGTGATGGCCAGCCGCTGTACAAGCTGGCGCGTGCAGGTGAAGTAGTGGAGCGCGAACCGCGTTCTGTTACTATTGCGCGCTTGGAATTGCTGGCCTTCGAAGGTGATACTGCGCGGCTTGCGGTGGATTGCAGCAAAGGCACCTATATCCGCACCCTGGTGGAGGATATCGGTGAGCAACTCGGTTGTGGCGCTTACGTTGCTGAATTGCGACGTACCCAGGCCGGGCCCTTCAACCTGGCGCAGACGGTCACGCTCGAAGAGTTGGAAGCGGTACATGCCGAAGGCGGCAACGAAGCGGTCGACCGCTTCCTGATGCCATCGGACAGCGGCCTGCTGGATTGGCCACTGTTGCAGTTCTCGGAGCACAGCGCGTTCTACTGGCTTAACGGCCAACCGGTGCGCGCCCCGGATGCGCCGAAGTTCGGCATGGTACGGGTACAGGATCACAACGGTCGCTTCATCGGTATCGGTGAAGTGAGCGAAGACGGGCGCATCGCGCCGCGTCGACTGATTCGGTCAGAATGACCGGACGAGGGTGGCTGTCAACAGGCACGGTCACTACTCATTTTTAGATACAGGGATTTGTCCCTGGCCTGTTGAAACTGTTTTTCTGAAACAGTTTCCTGATAAAAGGATTGCCTCATGGCTCTCGACGTTCAAGAAAAAGCTCAAATCGTAGCTGACTACCAGCAAGCTGTTGGTGACACTGGTTCGCCAGAAGTGCAAGTTGCACTGCTGACCCACAACATCAACAAACTGCAAGGTCACTTCAAGGCCAACGGTAAAGATCACCACTCCCGTCGTGGTCTGATCCGCATGGTTAACCAGCGTCGTAAGCTGCTGGACTACCTGAAAGGCAAGGACGTGAGCCGTTACAGCGCTCTGATCGCTCGCCTGGGTCTGCGTCGCTAATAAGCGATTGCGCTAGAGGTTGGTTGTCTGTCGTACGTCAGTGGGTTTCCCGCTGGCGTACGGCAGGCTCCCAGCCTCAAGTTTTATCTGGATACACGTTTTTACCGGACAGGCGTTGGGCCGATTCCCGACATTGCCCAAGAATTTCGCAAGAAGACAAGTTCCCCAAGAGCCACAAAAGAAGGTAGGACACCGTGAACCCGGTAATCAAAAAATTCCAGTTCGGTCAGTCGACCGTTACCCTCGAGACTGGCCGTATCGCCCGTCAGGCCTCCGGCGCAGTATTGGTCACCGTTGACGACGACGTCAGCGTATTGGTGACCGTAGTCGGTGCCAAGCAAGCCGATCCAGGCAAGGGCTTCTTCCCTCTGTCCGTTCACTACCAGGAAAAGACTTACGCTGCCGGTAAGATCCCTGGCGGTTTCTTCAAGCGTGAAGGCCGTCCTTCCGAGAAAGAAACCCTGACTTCCCGACTGATCGACCGTCCGATCCGTCCGCTGTTCCCTGAAGGCTTCATGAACGAAGTGCAGGTTGTCTGCACCGTCGTCTCCACCAGCAAGAAGACCGATCCGGACATCGCTGCGATGATCGGCACCTCGGCTGCACTGGCGATCTCCGGCATTCCTTTCGATGGCCCGATCGGCGCTGCCCGCGTTGCGTTCCACGAAAGCACCGGCTACCTGCTGAACCCGACTTACGAACAACAGAAAGCATCGAGCCTGGACATGGTCGTTGCCGGTACTTCGGAAGCCGTATTGATGGTTGAATCGGAAGCCAAAGAGCTGACCGAAGACCAGATGCTGGGCGCGGTACTGTTTGCTCACGACGAGTTCCAGGTGGTGATCAACGCCGTCAAGGAACTGGCCGCCGAAGCTGCCAAGCCGACCTGGACCTGGGCTCCACAGCCAGAAGCCACTGCTCTGCTGGGCGCTATCCGTGCCGAGTTCGGCGAGTCGATCTCCCAGGCTTACACCATCACCGTCAAAGCCGACCGTTATGCGCGTCTGGGCGAGCTGAAAGACCAGGTCGTTGCCAAGCTGTCCGGCGAAGAAGGCCAGCCGACTTCCGCTGAAGTCAAAGCCGCTTTCGGCGAAATCGAATACCGCACCGTTCGCGAAAACATCGTTAACGGCAAGCCACGTATCGACGGCCGCGACACCAAGACCGTACGTCCTCTGAACATCGAAGTGGGTGTTCTGCCAAAGACCCACGGTTCGGCGCTGTTCACCCGTGGCGAAACCCAGGCTCTGGTCGTTGCGACGCTGGGCACCGCCCGTGACGCACAGCTGCTGGACACCCTGGAAGGCGAGAAAAAAGACCCGTTCATGCTGCACTACAACTTCCCTCCGTTCTCGGTCGGCGAGTGTGGTCGCATGGGTGGCGCCGGTCGTCGCGAAATCGGTCACGGCCGTCTGGCCCGCCGTTCGATCTCGGCCATGCTGCCTGCCGCTGACGTGTTCCCGTACACCATCCGTGTCGTGTCGGAAATCACCGAGTCCAACGGTTCGAGCTCCATGGCTTCGGTCTGCGGCGCTTCCCTGGCCCTGATGGACGCTGGCGTTCCGATGAAGGCACCGGTTGCCGGTATCGCGATGGGCCTGGTTAAAGAAGGTGAGAAATTCGCCGTCCTGACCGACATCCTGGGCGACGAAGATCACCTCGGCGACATGGACTTCAAAGTAGCCGGTACCGCCAAAGGCGTGACCGCGCTGCAGATGGACATCAAGATCAAGGGCATCACCGAAGAAATCATGGAGATCGCTCTGGGCCAAGCCCTGGAAGCGCGCCTGAACATCCTCGGTCAGATGAACCAGATCATTGGTCAGTCGCGTACCGAGCTGTCGGAAAACGCTCCGACCATGATCGCGATGAAAATCGACACCGACAAAATCCGTGACGTCATCGGTAAAGGCGGCGCGACCATTCGTGCGATCTGTGAAGAGACCAAGGCTTCGATCGACATCGAAGACGACGGCTCGATCAAGATCTTCGGCGAAACCAAGGAAGCGGCTGAAGCAGCACGCCAGCGCGTCCTGGGCATCACCGCTGAGGCTGAAATCGGCAAGATCTACGTCGGCAAGGTTGAGCGCATCGTCGACTTCGGCGCATTCGTCAACATCCTGCCGGGCAAGGACGGTCTGGTTCACATCTCGATGCTGAGCGACGCTCGCGTAGAGAAAGTGACCGACATCCTGAAAGAAGGCCAGGAAGTGGAAGTGCTGGTACTGGACGTGGACAACCGCGGCCGTATCAAGCTGTCCATCAAGGACGTCGCAGCGGCCAAGGCTTCGGGCGTTTAATCACTCCCCACGCCTGACCGCTCCAACGTTATGAAAAATGCCCCGCCGTGCAAACTGCGGGGCATTTTTTTGTCTGCGAAAAGTGGAAACGATTTGTGGATTTGCCCGACCCCAATCCCGGTGCTAGGTTTAGCTCACCGCCCGTGTAGCTCAGCCGGTAGAGCAGCGCACTCGTAACGCGAAGGTCGCAGGTTCGATTCCTGTCTCGGGCACAATTATTCCTGTATTTGTTGCGCATGAACGCTTCACTGATCCGTGTTGGCGCGGCGACGGCTTTCAGCATGTTTTTGTAGATTCAATGTAAAAGTGCATATAAATCGTCTTCCAAACGTCCTATATTCGGACCGTGCAGAAGCACCACCCTGCAGTTTTCAAATGATCCACGAATGGTTCTGAAGGCCAGACAAACCGGGCTTCAAACGGTTTTTTGCGTCAGAGAGATCCTTGATGATCCAGATCCATCTTCCATTCCCCCGATCAGCGAGAACGACATGACCGTAAAAGAATTGACCCAGGAAGCCCGGCACGAAGAAGCGCTGCAGAAGTACGTGCTTGAGTCGCCGCAGCTAGCCGAAGAAATCAAGGACCTGCCCGCCGACGATCAGAAAGACCAGATCCAGTGGGCGTTCGAGGATGAGGCGGAATCCCAGGGCTTGCAGCCGTGGGAGCTGACGCTCAAGTACACCTCGAGCCCGGAAGAATTCGAGGCGGCGCGACTGGCGCTGCACAAGGAGGCGGCCGAGGTACTGGGCGTCGAGTGGGAAGAGTACTGCGAGATGAACAATCTGGTGGTCTGACAGACCTGCAGGAGCGAGCTTGCTCGCGATGGACTCAAGAGCGCCGCGTTTTACCCAGTAAATACGCGTTATCGATAACGTCCATCGCGAGCAGGCTCGCTCCTACGATTTTTTTCATTTCGTCGTCAGAGGCTCAGGCGCATCGACAGGTCGACCGCCTTCACATCCTTGGTCATTGCACCAATCGAGATGTAATCCACCCCGGTTTCCGCTATCGGCAGCAATGTGCTTTCGTTGATGCCGCCGCTGGCCTCCAGTTTTGCCTTGCCGCCGTTCAGGCGCACGGCCTCGCGCATGTCATCCAGGCTCAACTCGTCGAGCATGATGATGTCAGCACCGGCCGCCAGGGCCTCCTTCAGCTCCGCCAGACTTTCCACCTCGATCTCCACCGGTTTGCCCGGGGCGATCTTGTGCGCGGCGTTGATCGCCTCAGGGATGCCACCACAGGCGGCAATATGGTTTTCCTTGATCAGGAAGGCGTCGTAGAGGCCAATGCGATGGTTATGGCAACCGCCGCAAGTCACGGCGTACTTCTGCGCCAGACGCAGCCCCGGCAGGGTCTTGCGGGTATCGAGCAGCTTTACCTGGGTGTCGGCGACGAAATCCGCCAGATATTGCGCGCGCGTGGCCACGCCGGACAGCAGTTGCAGGAAATTCAGGGCGCTGCGCTCACCCGTCAGCAGCGAGCGTGCAGGGCCTTCGAGGTGGAACAGGGCTTGATCGGGCTTCACCCGCTCACCGTCACGCACCTGCCAATGCACCGCTACGCGCGGGTCCAGTTGCCGGAACACGGCATCCACCCAGGCAGTGCCGGCGATGACCGCAGCGTCGCGGGTGATGATGGTGGCTTTGGCCAGGCGTTCGGCCGGGATCAGCTGCGCGGTGATGTCGCCGCTGCCGATGTCTTCGAGCAACGCACGGCGCACGTTGGCTTCGATTTCGGCGGTCAGATCGGCGAGACGTAGATTCGGCATAACGGACTCCACAAACAAAGTGGCCCGATTATAGGGGCATGGCGCGGAGCAACCCAAGGCGTGAGAGGTCTTCCGATCGCACTGACACCTGCACTTGGTCGATTCCTCTGATCAATTGGCGTCAGGCAATGGTCAATCGAAACGTCTATTTCATTAAGGCGCGCAGAGTCCGCTGGCAAACGGGACATTCTTTGCAAGATAATGCGCCTTGTGTTTGACGTCATAGCTTTGACGTACCTTGGCCCTACCGAGTCGAGGAATCACCGTTTCAGGGAGGCCAGGATGCACAACGACGCGAATGTGGTGCCTTTGCACAAGGCGGCTACCGAAAAAGCGACCTATTCGCCGCTCGCCCGTGTGCCTGTGATTCTGCTTCAGGTTCGCGACAAGGCCGCGCTCCAGCTCCGGCATGCGTTACAGGAACTGTTCGATAACGCTGACGACACGCTGTTCGAAATGGCCGACCGCGCGCGCACCGATGTTGACCAGAACATCTTCTTCGAAGCCATGCGCGACTTGCGCCTAAAGCGCAAAAGCATCGAGCGCAGTTTTCTCGAGCAGTTCTTCGAGGCGTTCGGTGGCCTTACCCATTACGGAACGGCGCAGACGGCCTTGCCCCAGGCACTGGCGCTCGATGCGGCGCAGGCCAGTGACGACCTGGAGCGCAGCGTGGCGGTGGAGGCCATGGTCAACAAGGTGTTGAACCGCGACGGTTTTGCCCTGGACCAACTGACCGCACGCCTCAGTACCCTGATGGGCAAGAAACTGCTGACTCAACACAATCCCCTCGGCCCGGCGCTGCTCTGTGAGTATTTCATGCAGGCCGGGCGTAACCTCGGGGTGGAGATCAAGGTCAAGCTGATCATCCTGAAGCTTTTCGAGCGGTACGTGCTCGGCGACACCGACCAGCTTTATTCCGAAGCCAATCAACTGCTGATCGCCACCGGTATTCTGCCGGATCTCAAGCTGGCGCCATCGCGGCGCGCACTCGATCGTGCCGAAGCCAGTGTCCACGCCGCCCCGGCCGACACCAGCAACCTGCCTGTCGACGAGGGCGTGCAAGAAGTGTTCGCGGCGCTGCAAACGCTGCTGCTCCACGTCCGCGGCAGTGTCGCGCCGACACTGGAGGTCAGCGCCCCGGCGCAGCCGATTTCTACCCGCGACCTGCTGCGCATGCTTTCGCACCTCCAGCAGTACGTGCCGGCGCTGGCGGCTCATGACGATTTCGACCTGCGCAACCAGCTCGAGCAGCTGCTGACCCGGGTCAGCGTCAGAAGCGGCAAATCGCGTGTGGTCGGCGTGGCCGATGAAGACGTGATCAACCTGATCGCCATGCTGTTCGAATGCATCCTCGATGACCGCAACTTGCCGGACTCGCTTAAAGCGCTGATCGGCCGCTTGCAGATTCCGATGCTTAAAGTAGCCGTCCTCGACAAGAGTTTCTTCAGTCGCGCCAGTCATCCGGCCCGTCGTCTGCTCAACGAAATTGCCGCCGCGGCCATGGGCTGGGGCGAGTGCGACGATCACCAGCGCGACAGCCTGTACCTGCGCATAGAGCAAGTGGTGCAGCGCTTGTTGAATGACTTCGTCGACGACCCGACGATCTTTTCCGAACTGCTGGCGGATTTTCTCGCGTTCACCAGCGATGAGCGCCGTCGCAGCGAGTTGCTGGAACAACGCACCCGCGACGCCGAAGAGGGCCGCGCCAAAACCGAGCTGGCCCGGCAGCGCGTCGAGAAGGCCTTGAATCAGGTGTTGCTGGGCAAAGTGTTGCCGCAGCGGGTGGTGGCGTTCCTCCAGGAGGCCTGGAGCCAGGTCTTGCTGCTGACATGCCTCAAGCATGGCGATCAGTCCGCCGAATGGCATGCAGACGTGCAGACCATGGACCAACTGGTCTGGAGCGTGCAGCGTCACGATGAGCCCGATGCGAGCCTGCGCCTGCTGGCGCTGGTGCCCGGGTTGCTCAAGTCGTTGCGCGACGGGTTGAGCAGCTCGGCGTTCGATCCGTTCGCCACCGGTGAGTTTTTCAGTGAGCTGGAAAGTCTGCATGTTCAACTGTTCGAGCGTCCGGATCAGGAGCCGTCAACCCGCCGCGAATCCGATGCGCCGGTGATGGTGCGGGTGCAGGAGGAGATCGTGTTACGCACCGCTGACGAAGGGCCCGATACGTCCGCGGTACGCTTGTCAGCGGACGACGCGGGGCTGATTCAAGTCGATCAGCTGCACATGGGGTGCTGGGTGGAGTTTCAGGAAGACGAGGACAATACCCTGCGCTGCAAACTGGCCGCGATCATCGACGCCACGGGCAAATACATCTTTGTCGACCGGACCGGGATGAAAGTCCTGGAGCGCAATCGCACTGGCCTGGCCCTGGATTTCCGCAGTGGCGCGGTGCGAACCCTGGACGACACCTTGCTCTTCGATCGGGCGCTGGAATCGGTGATCGGCAACCTGCGGCGTCTCAATCGCGGCAAGTGATCGCCGCCGAGGGTCTATCGCGGCATACTGGGCGCCAACACAGTCGACGTTGAAGGAACCTGTATGCAGTTGGACCCCGCGAGCGGTTGGTGTCAGGGCGTGAAGGTATGCCCCTCGCCCAACTTCAATGCGCGCCCCACGGGCGAAGTTTCCCTGCTGGTGATCCACAACATCAGTCTGCCGCCAGCGCAATTCGCCACCGGCAAGGTGCAGGCCTTTTTTCAGAACCGGCTGGATGTCACAGAGCATCCCTATTTTGAGGGGATCGCTGACCTGCGGGTGTCCGCGCACTTTCTGATCGAGCGTGACGGCACGGTCACTCAGTTTGTTTCGTGCCTTGAGCGCGCCTGGCATGCCGGCGTGTCGTGCTTCGACGGGCGCGAAACCTGTAACGATTTTTCCGTGGGCATCGAGCTCGAAGGCACGGATGATCTGCCGTTCACCGACGCTCAATATGCGGCATTGACGGCGCTGACCTTGCAGCTGCAAAGCGTCTACACGGAAATCACTGCGCAGCGCATCTGCGGACATAGCGACATCGCTCCCGGACGCAAGACCGATCCGGGGCCGGCGTTCGACTGGGCACGTTATCGGGCCGCCCTGGCGCATCGCTCCAGTAAAGAGGAACAACAATGAGCTTTCTGGTGTTGCTGTTGGCGGTATGGATCGAGAAGTTCTCGGCCTTGCGTCATCGGGTTCAACGTGACGCTGGCTGGTTGCGCGAGTTGCACAAGCTCGAAGCCAGTCCGCGTTTGGTCAATCGTCCGTGGTTGATCCTGGTGATTCTGGTGTTGCTGCCTGCGGCGCTGTTGGCGTTGCTGCTGGTGGTGCTGGAGCCGGTCGCCTATGGCCTGTTGGCGTTGCCCGTGCATTTGCTGGTGGTGATTTACAGCCTGGGTCGCGGGGATCTGCTCGCCGGTCTCGGACCGTTCCGCGACGCCTGGCGTCGGGAAGACCTGCAAGCCGCTGCGCATGTAGCGAACCGCGATCTGAACATTTGCGCCGAGAGCGGCGAGCAACTGCTGGAGCGAGTTCAGGGGCATCTGCTGTGGGAGGCCTACCAGAGCTTTTTCGCCGTGATTTTCTGGTACTTTCTGCTCGGCCCGGTGGCGGCGCTCAGTTATCGATTGCTCGCTCTCGCTGAAGTTCACGGGCAAAATCCGGCCGTCGTCGAGCGAGCGGCACAGTTGCGTCATGCGTTCGATTGGATACCGGTGCGCTTGCTGGCAGCGAGCTTCGCACTGGTCGGCAACTTTGTCGCGGTCAGCCGAGTCATGCTCCACGAGTTGCTGAACTGGAACATCAGCGCCGCGCAGTTGATCGAGAAGGTCGGGCTGGTGGCCGGTGAAATTCCTGCGCCAGTGGTTGGGCCGGACGGCATCAACAGCCTCGACCGCCTCTGGGAGTTGCTGCTGCGCGCGGCGGTGCTCTGGTACGCCGGTTTCGCATTGTGGACCGTCCTCCCCTGAATACCCGGCTCCTGCACGGGCGGTGTCGGCAAGGCGCCGCCAGGTCCGGTTCGTCTACCGTTAACCTTAAGTTACAAAACCTCCCACCGAATTAAGCTATACAGAGATAGCACTGAGTAGTGGCTATCTGCTGCCTGTCTGTGCCTACCAATAAAAATAAGAAATCAAAGGGAGACTTCCAGTGAAGAGCTTGCTCTATCCCGCCGTCGCACTGATGAATCGCCTGAGCTTCGGCATGAAGTTCAGCCTGATCAGCGTTTTGTTCCTGGTGCCCATGCTGGTGACCAATTTTTACCTGGTGCGCGATTCCTATCGTGAATTCCAGGGCACGCGGGTGGAACTGCAGAGCCTCGACCTGCTGGGCAGCAGTCTGACCCTGCGACGGGATCTGGAAACCCTGAACAACCTGGTGCAGATCAACGTCTACCTGGGCCAGGCCGGCAAAGGTGGCAATCTCGAGTCCAAGATCACGACCCTGGAGCAGAGCATTCTGGCCCGTTTGCAAGGGCTGACGGCGATGACCGCCGATCCGGAGCAGATTGCCGTTTTCGACGGCAAACGCGATGAGATGATCACCGCGTTCAAGGCCGAGCAAACGGAAAACTCCCTGCAAAGCAAAAGTGCGCTGATCGGCAAGTTGCTGGGCAACGCACAGATATTCAGCCAGATCATCGCCAGCCAGGCGGGTTTGAGCCGCGACAACCAGAGCGACATGCGTCAGCTCACCGAACTCATCACCAACGTCACTCCGCTCGTCACCCAGGCGCTGGGCGATGGCCGCGCGCTGGGGTCTTCTTCGCTGGGGCAGGGGTTTCTCAATTCGTCGTCGAGCACGCGTTTCGATGAGTTGCTGGCGCAAATCGAAAAGCTGCAGGCTGAATACGGGCTGAAACTGCAGGACGCGTTGGGTTCGAGCAAAGCGGCGGGTGAAACCCTGGCGACCCTGGCCGACAGCAGCAAGGGCTCGTTGAAAAAGGCCAGTGACCTGTTCGAAGAACAGGTGGTGATGGCCGACACCCTGGATGCGCCGTGGCAGGGTTTTTACGACCAGGTCACCGGCCTGATGGACCGGACCTACCAGCTCAACGAAGCCACGCTGAAATTCCTCGACACCCAGTTGCAGCAGCGGCTGGCCCAGAATCGCACTCACATGGTTCTGCAAGCCGTGGCGTTGTCCGTGGTGTTTGTGCTGATTTTTTACCTCTACGGCGGCTTCTATGCCTCGACCCGCACCACCCTCAAGCGTCTCGGCGCGATGATGGATAAGGTGGCGGCCGGCGACATGACCGTGACGTTCAACGCCAACAGCCGTGATGAGCTGGGCGAGTTGGGCGAGGTGTTCAACGGCACGGTGAAGAAAATCCATGACCTGATCGAGCGGGTCGGCCACACCGTCGGTGAGGTCGAGCGCCAGGCCGGCCAGGTGGAGAATGTGTCGGCCCAGAGCAACCAGGCCGTCGCGGGACAGCGCTCGCAGATCGAACAGGTCGCGACGGCGATGAATCAGATGTCGGCGACTTCACTGGAGGTCGCCCGCAGTGCCGCCGCGGCGGTCAGCAGCGCCCACAGCGTCAACGATGAAACCATCAGCGGTCGCGGTCTGGTGGAATCGCAACAGGGCAGCATTGCCGCGCTGGCCAACGAGATCGATCAGTCGGTGCTGGTGATCAACCAGTTGGCCAGCGACAGCCAGTCCATCAGCCGCGTGCTGGAAGTGATCAAAAGCATCGCCGAGCAAACCAACCTGCTGGCGCTCAACGCGGCGATCGAAGCGGCGAGGGCGGGTGAGCAGGGCCGAGGTTTCGCGGTGGTGGCGGACGAGGTCCGGACCCTGGCCAAGCGCACCCAGCAATCGACCGAAGAGATCGAGCAGATGATCGCCAAACTCCATAACGGTGTCGGTGCCGCGGTGAAGGCCATGGGCACCAGCCATGAAATGGCCAGTGGTACGGTCGGGCAGTCGGAAAAAGTCCAGCAGGCCCTGGAAAACATCCTCGGCGCTGTCGGAATGATCGTCGATCAGAACCAGCAGATTGCCGCCGCGGTGGAACAACAGACTGCCGTGGCCCACGACATCGACCAGAACATCGTCGAGATCAACCGCGCTGGCGAGCGCACCGCTGAGGGCGCACACCAGACCGAAGACGCCAGTCGGGTGTTGTCGGCGCAGGTGGTGGAGCTTAAACAGCTGATCAGCGCCTTCCGGGTCTGAGCGGGACTCACCCCGGTGCAGCACAAACCCCGGTAGGAGCAAGCTTGCTCGCGATGACGGAGCTGCAGGCAACACCGCTATCGCCGGCAAGCGGCCCCTACAGTTTTGCGCAGTGTCTGTCGTACTTATTCTCTACACCGCGTAGGCAATATCCGATTTTCCTCCAGGCGCTGGCTTTTGGTCTTCAATGAAGGATGATCCCAACCCTGACCTACTTTAAGGACTGAGGAGGCTCGGTTATGTCCGTTATCACAACTGGAATTCAGGGCCACTGCGCCCATTGCGGCAGTACGCACCTGCTCGCACCCTGGCAACTCAACGCCATTGCGATCAATGAAACGTTCCCCTGTTCCCACTGCCACAAAGCTTTGCGGCTGAGCGACCCGAAACAGATCAAACGGATCAAGTCCCTCGACTCGGTGGCGATGCTGCGCGCGAGTACGCTGGTGATGGTCTGCACCGCGCTGCTGGTGGCGTTGGTGATGGAATGGGTCGGGCTGCTCAGCGTGCTCGAACAGGTGAATTTTTCGCTGGTGGCGATTCTGATCTACTTCATCGTGGTTCAGTACGCTCGACACCGGCAACACATCACGCTGGTGCTTGAAGCCGCCAAGGCGCACAACGATTGACTACCAGTAGAACAACTCACGGGCGTTGGTCGTGCTCGCCGCGGCGAGTTGCTCAGGGCTGATCGCCATGATGCCGGCCAGCGCCGCACAGATCGCCGGCAAGTGCGCCGGGCTGTTGCGTTGACCGGGAAACATGGCGGGCGCCATGTCCGGTGAGTCGGTTTCCAGCACCACCGATTGCAGCGGCAGCTGCGCCAGTACGCGATGCATGCGCAAGGCCTGGGGCCAGGTTGCCGCGCCGCCGAGACCCAGTTTGAAACCGAGCTTGATGTATTCGCGGGCCTCTTCCTGACTGCCGGCAAAGGCGTGAATGATGCCTGCGCGTTTCAGCTTGAAGCGCTTGAGCGTGGCAATCACCGTCGCATGGCTGCGCCGCACGTGAATCAGCGCCGGCAGGTTGAAGTCCACCGCCAGTTGTAACTGGGCCTCGAACAGCGCTTGCTGGCGCTCGCGGTCGAGGGTTTCGATGAAGTAGTCCAGGCCGATCTCGCCCACCGCGCACAACTGCCGGTGGCCGGCCAGCCGGGTCAGCCAGTCACCCAGTTCGCTTAAATCTTCAGGTCGATGCTCCTGCAGATACACCGGGTGCAAACCGAACGCGGCATGCAGGTCCGGATCGCCTTGCACCAGCTCCCAGACCCGCTGCCAGTTGGCCTGATAAACCCCCAACACGACAATCTGCCGCACCCCAAGGGCGCGGCTCTCGGCGAGCAGCGCCTGACGGTCTGCGTCGAAGTCCGGAAAATCCAGATGCGTGTGGGTGTCGATCAGCTCCACGGTTCAGTCCCGGCGTATACGCTGCTTGAAGGTTCGCGCGATGGCCTGCACGCCGGGCTGGTAATCGGACTGCTCGATGGCAGCGAGGGCCAGTTGCAGCGCCTTGTCGGCGATCAGCTGATGCTGCTGGGCCATCGCGTTGACCGGCAGCGGCAGGAAGTCCAGCAGCTGCGTATCGCCGAAAGTGCCGAGGCGCAGCGGACGGGTTCTCAACGGGAAGTCGTGCAAAGCGTCGAACACGCCTTGAAGCAGCACGTAGGACGTGGTCACCAACGCATCCGGCAAATGCCCCAGACGCTGTAGCAGCTCTTCCATCAACTGCTTGCCGCACTCGCGGCTGAACGATTCGCCGTGCTCGATCAGGACCTCGCCTTTGAAATCACCCAGTGCTTCCTTGAAGCCCGCCGCGCGCTCCTGGCTGATGCTCAGTTCCGGGCGTGCACCGATCAGGGCGATCTGCTTGGGCTGCGGGTCGAGCAGGCTGCGGGTCAATTGCAGACTGGCTTCGCGGTCATCGCTGATCACCGAACAGAAATGCTCGGGTTCCATGACCCGGTCGATGGCGATGATCGGGATGCCCTTGGCTTGTAACTGACGGTAACTGTCGTCACCGGCCGGCAGGCAACTGGCGACGATCAGTGCGTCGCAACGGCGGGCGCGGAACAGTTGCAGCAATTGCCGTTCGCTGTCCGGCGCATCGTCGGAGCTGGCGATCAGCAACTGATAGCCGCGGGCCCGAGCGCCTTGTTCCAGCAGTTTGGCGATGCGTGCGTAGCTGGGGTTTTCCAGGTCCGGCAGAATAAACCCCAAGGTGCGGGTGTGCCGACTGCGCAGCCCGGCCGCCTGGGGGTTGGGCGTAAAGCCATGTTGCTCGACGACCGCGCGCACGCGCTCGACGGTGGCGCTGCTGATGCGTTGCTGTTCGGCTTTGCCATTGATGACATAACTGGCGGTGGTCACGGACACACCGGCCAGCTGAGCGATATCACTGAGTTTCAACTCGGGATTTCCTTGTTTTTCGGCCGACATTTTCGCCAATCCTACCCGATTAAGGCGCAAACCCTTGCCGTAACGTATCCGACAGGTTGAGCTTCAACGAGGGAGCATTATCGAGTAACGTGCCATTCACTCTAGATTAAACGTTTCAGCAGGCGTATTTTCTACGTTTTAGGTGCATTTGGCCGGTTCTGCCGCGAAACCGCCAAAAGTCATGACCAAGCGCCTAAGCTGACGCATTCAAAACAATACCTGGCGCCTCAAGGGGCCAAAAAGGAGAACGCATGCTCGAGCTCACCATAGAGCAGATTTCCATGGGCCAATCGGCGGCGGACAAATCCGCTGCATTGCAGTTATTGGCCCGACACCTGGTCGCCGATGGCCTGGTGGCTGACGGTTATCTCGCCGGTCTGCAAGCGCGCGAGGCTCAGGGCTCGACCTTTCTCGGTCAAGGTATTGCCATCCCCCACGGTACGCCGGAAACCCGCGACCAAGTGTTTTCCACCGGCGTGCGCCTGACGCAATTTCCCGACGGCGTGGATTGGGGCGACGGCCAGATCGTCTATCTGGCAATCGGTATCGCCGCCAAATCCGACGAACACCTGCGACTCCTGCAACTGCTGACCCGCGCCCTCGGCGAGACCGACCTGGGCCAGGCCCTGCGTCGCGCCGGTTCCGCCGAAGCCTTGTTGAAGCTGTTGCAAGGCGCGCCGCAGGAACTGGCGCTGGATGCGCAGATGATCGGCCTCGGTGTGTCGGCCGATGACTTCGAAGAACTGGTCTGGCGCGGTGCCCGCTTGCTGCGCCAGGCGGATTGTGTGAGCAATGGTTTCTCCGCGGTGTTGCAACAAGTCGAAGCGCTGCCCCTCGGCGACGGCTTGTGGTGGCTGCACAGCGAACAAACGGTCAAGCGTCCGGGCCTGGCCTTCGTCACCCCGGACAAACCGATGCGTTACCTCGGCCAGCCGCTCAGCGGGCTGTTCTGTCTGGCCAGCCTCGGCGAAGCGCATCAGGCCTTGCTGGAGCGCCTGTGCGCGTTGCTGATTGAAGGTCGCGGTCATGAACTGGGCCGCGCGACCAGCAGCCGTAAAGTCCTTGAAGTGCTCGGCGGTGAGTTGCCGGCGGACTGGCCGAGCGCGCGCATTGCCCTGGCCAACGCCCACGGCTTGCACGCGCGCCCGGCGAAGATCCTCGCGCAACTGGCGAAAAGTTTTGACGGTGAAATTCGCGTACGCATCGTCGACGGTCAGGACAGCGCCGTATCGGTGAAGAGCTTGAGCAAGCTGCTCAGCCTCGGCGCTCGCCGTGGTCAGGTGCTGGAATTCATCGCCGAACCGAGCATTGCCGCCGACGCCTTGCCGGCGTTGTTGGCCGCCACCGAAGAAGGCCTCGGTGAAGAAGTCGAGCCGCTGCCCGCCGTGAGCCAACAGCGCGAAGTCATCACCGAGCTGGCCGAAGTGTTGCTCGCCCCGGCGTCCGGCAGCCTGGTCCAGGCCATCCCTGCCGCGCCAGGTATCGCCATCGGCCCGGCGCACATTCAGGTGTTGCAAACCCTCGATTACCCCCTGCGAGGAGAATCCGCCGCGATTGAACGCGAGCGTCTCAAGCAAGCGCTGGCCGACGTGCGCCGCGACATCGAAGGCTTGATCGAACGCAGTCAATCCAAGGCCATTCGCGAGATTTTCATCACCCACCAGGAAATGCTCGACGACCCGGAACTGAGCGATGAAGTCGAGAGCCGCCTCAAGCAAGGCGAAAGCGCCGAAGCCGCGTGGATGACGGTTATCGAAGCCGCGGCCAGGCAACAGGAATCGTTGCAGGATGCGTTGCTCGCCGAACGTGCCGCGGACCTGCGTGACATCGGCCGTCGGGTGCTGGCGCAACTGTGCGGCGTCGAGACCCCGAGCGAACCGGACCAGCCGTACATTCTGGTGATGGATGAAGTGGGCCCGTCCGACGTGGCGCGTCTCGATCCCGCCCGGGTCGCCGGCATTCTCACTGCCCGGGGTGGCGCCACGGCGCACAGTGCGATCGTCGCCCGTGCGCTGGGTATTCCGGCGTTGGTCGGCGCGGGCGCGGCGGTGTTGCTGCTGGCGCCGGGCACGCCGTTGCTGCTCGATGGCCAGCGCGGTCGCCTGCACGTGGATGCCGATGCGGCGACCCTGCAACGCGCCATCGAAGAGCGCGACAGCCGCGAGCAACGCTTGAAGGCCGCCGCCGAACAACGCCATCAACCGGCGCTGACCACCGACGGCCACGCGGTCGAAGTGTTTGCCAACATCGGCGAAAGTGCCGGCGTCACCAGCGCGGTGGAGCAGGGCGCGGAAGGTATCGGCCTGCTGCGTACCGAACTGATTTTCATGGCCCACGCCCAGGCGCCGGATGAGGCGACCCAGGAAGCCGAATACCGCCGCGTCCTTGATGGGCTCGCCGGCCGGCCGCTGGTGGTGCGCACCCTCGATGTCGGTGGCGACAAACCGCTGCCGTATTGGCCGATCGCCAAGGAAGAAAACCCGTTCCTCGGTGTGCGTGGTATTCGCCTGACCTTGCAGCGTCCCCAGATTATGGAAGGGCAATTGCGTGCACTGTTGCGCGCCGCCGATAACCGTCCATTGCGCATCATGTTCCCGATGGTCGGCAGCGTGGATGAATGGCGACAGGCGCGGGACATGACCGAACGGCTGCGCCTGGAAATCCCGGTGGCCGATTTGCAACTGGGGATCATGATTGAAGTGCCGTCGGCGGCGTTGCTCGCACCGGTGCTGGCCAAAGAGGTCGACTTTTTCAGTGTCGGCACCAACGACCTGACCCAATACACCCTGGCCATCGACCGTGGCCATCCGACGCTATCGGCACAGGCGGACGGCTTGCACCCGGCGGTGCTGCAACTGATCGATATCACCGTGCGCGCGGCCCATGCCCATGGCAAATGGGTCGGCGTGTGCGGCGAACTGGCGGCCGATCCGCTGGCGGTGCCGGTGCTGGTCGGCCTCGGCGTCGATGAACTCAGCGTGTCCGGCCGCAGCATCGCCGAGGTCAAGGCGCGCATCCGCGAACTCGACCTGACCCAGACTCAAACCCTCGCCCGACAGGCTTTGGCCGTGGGCAGCGCCAGTGAAGTGCGCGCACTCGTGGAGGCCCTGTAATGGCCCGGATCCTCACCTTGACCCTCAACCCGGCGCTGGACCTGACGGTGCAATTGCCACGGCTCGAAGCCGGTCAGGTCAATCGCAGCGATGAAATGCACACCCACGCCGCCGGTAAGGGGGTCAACGTGGCACAGGTGCTGGCGGACCTTGGGCACCAGCTCACGGTCAGCGGGTTTCTTGGCGAAGACAATCTTCAAGCGTTCGAAACGCTGTTCGCCAAACGCGGTTTTGTCGACGCCTTTATCCGTGTCCCCGGCGAAACCCGCAGCAACCTTAAACTCGCGGAAAGCGACGGGCGCATCACCGACATCAACGGTCCGGGGCCGAGGGTCAGCGAGGTGGCGCAGCAGGCGCTGCTGGATCGGCTGGACCTGATCGCGCCGGGTCATGACGCGGTGGTCGTCGCGGGCAGCTTGCCGCAAGGCGTCAGCCCGGCGTGGTTGCAGGCGTTGGTCCTGCGCTTGAAAAACCTCGGGCTCAACGTCGCGCTGGACACCAGCGGCGAAGCGTTGCGCGCGGCGCTCAAGGCCGGTCCGTGGCTGATCAAACCGAACACCGAAGAGTTGGCCGAGGTGCTCGGTTGCGAGGTGACCTCGGTCGCGGCGCAGGCCGAAGCCGTGAGTCGCCTGCACGCGCAAGGCATCGAGCATGTGGTGATTTCCCATGGCGCGGACGGTGTGAACTGGTTCAGCGTCGGTGCGGCGATGCATGCCACGCCGCCCAGGGTCAGCGTCGCCAGCACCGTGGGCGCCGGGGATTCGTTACTGGCCGGCATGCTCCACGGTTTGCTCAGCGCCGACACCCCGGAACAGACCCTGCGCACTGCCACGGCGATTGCCGCGATGGCAGTGACCCAGATCGGTTTCGGTATCGGTGACGCGACGCAATTGGCGCAGCTCGAACAGGGCGTACGCATCCGTCCCCTGACAGAACAATAAGAGGGATTGTCATGAAGTTAGCCATTGTTACGGCTTGCCCGAACGGCATGGTCACCAGTGTGCTGTGCGCCCGTTTGCTCGACGCCGCGGCGCAGCGCCAGGGCTGGAGCACCAGCGTCGAAGTGGTGGATGCGGCGCACCCGGAACGGCAGTTGTCGGCGACTACGATCGAGGCCGCCGAGTGGGTGTTGCTGGTGACCAGCTCGCCGGTCGATATGTCGCGATTCGTTGGCAAACGTGTGTTCCAAAGCACGCCGGCGCAAGCGCTGCAAGATGTTGAGGCAGTGTTGCGACGCGGTGCTGAAGAGGCTCAGGTTTATGTCGCCCCTGAGGCGCCCGTCGAGCCGGCCACCGTCACGAAAAACGCCCCGCGCCTGGTCGCCATCACCGCGTGCCCGACCGGCGTCGCGCACACCTTCATGGCCGCTGAAGCCTTGCAGCAAGCGGCGAAACGTCTGGGCTATGACCTGCAGATCGAAACCCAGGGCTCGGTCGGCGCGCGCAATCCGTTGAGTGCGGCCGCGATTGCCGACGCCGACGTGGTGCTGTTGGCCTGTGATATCGAAGTCGCCACCGAGCGCTTTGCCGGCAAGAAAATCTACCGCTGCGGCACCGGCATCGCATTGAAGCAGGCTGAAGCGACGCTGAATAAAGCGTTGGCCGAGGGCAAGCAGGAAACGGCGGCGACCGGCGCCAAAGGCCCGGCCAAGCAAGAGAAAACCGGCGTCTACAAGCATCTGCTGACCGGTGTGTCGTTCATGTTGCCGATGGTGGTGGCGGGCGGCCTGATGATCGCGCTGTCGTTCGTGTTCGGCATCACCGCGTTCAAGGAAGAAGGCACCCTTGCCGCCGCCCTGATGCAGATCGGCGGCGATACCGCGTTCAAGCTGATGGTGCCGCTGCTGGCGGGCTACATTGCGTACTCGATCGCCGACCGTCCGGGTCTGGCGCCGGGGATGATCGGTGGGCTGCTGGCGAGCACCCTGGGGGCCGGTTTTATCGGCGGGATCATTGCCGGTTTCATCGCCGGTTATGCGGCGCAGGCGATCAATCGTTATGCACGATTGCCGCAGAGCCTTGAGGCGCTGAAGCCGATCCTGATCATCCCGTTGCTCGCCAGTTTGTTCACCGGGCTGGTGATGATTTATGTGGTCGGCAAACCGGTGGCCGGGATGCTCGCCGGGCTGACGCACTTCCTCGACAGCATGGGCACCACCAACGCGATTCTGCTCGGCGTGCTGCTCGGCGGCATGATGTGCGTTGACCTGGGTGGACCGATCAACAAAGCCGCCTATGCGTTCTCGGTGGGGCTGCTGGCCTCGCAAAGTTATGCGCCAATGGCCGCGACGATGGCGGCCGGCATGGTGCCGCCGATTGGCCTGGGCATCGCCACGTTCATCGCCCGCCGCAAGTTCGCCCAGACCGAGCGCGAGGCCGGCAAAGCCGCGCTGGTGCTGGGGTTGTGCTTCATCTCCGAAGGCGCGATACCGTTTGCCGCGAAAGACCCGTTGCGGGTCATCCCGGCAAGCATCGCCGGCGGCGCGCTGACCGGGGCGCTGTCGATGTACTTCGGCTGCAAACTGATGGCGCCGCATGGCGGGTTGTTCGTGTTGGCGATTCCCAATGCGATCAATCATGCGCTGCTTTACTTGCTGGCGATTGTTGCCGGGAGTTTGCTGACGGCGGTGGCGTATGCGCTGCTCAAACGACCGGAGGTGGTCGAGCTGGCCGTAGAACCCGTCAACGCCTGACACCCTGAATCCCTAGCGGGTGCGACGATTCGACTGGCTCGCGAAAGCGATTTTTCAGACAGCATCTTTGATGAATGTGGAACCGCCTTCGCGAGCAAGCCCGCTCCCACTGGGGCAGGCGTTGGACACAGGTCTTGTGTCCGGCATTGATCGCTGTGGGAGCTGGCTTGCCGGCGAAGGCGTCATCGGCATCGCCATCAAACCGGGGTCTTGTACGAGGCCTCCCGCTGCAACGCGCGCGCCTGAACCACATCCAGCACCGTGCAGCCCTCACGCATCAGCAGATGCACGGCGCGGGTGATGCGGACCAGATCACAGTCGGAGGTGTTTCTCAGATTCAGGCTGCACAGCGTGTCCGCCAAGTCGCGAACCACGGTGAAGCGGTGCATGGCGCAGGCGGTGAGTTCGCTGAGTTCTTTGTGGGTGTTGACGAAGAGCACCGGTGTTTCGGCGTCGTAGGTGTCAATGGGGAGGTAGCGGGGCATGACTTGGAACATGATGTAACTCCTGTAATGGAAGCTACCACCACTCGCGGCCAAACGATGAGGGTGGCAGCCATACGCGGGTTGGCCGACCGGGTACAGGAACCGGCACACGCGAACGTGTCCCACGCACAGCTGCCATGAAACAACGCCTCAGGCACAAAGTGCCCGAGGAGGTGTTGCTACGCTGTAGCGTTCCTGCACCGACCGGCCAAGGTCGTTCGCGGTGTTTTCCGCGAGCCCAAACTATGGAGTCGAAGCCGAAACGCGGCAACAAGATACGTTGTAGGAAAGGTCTTGGAAAGTTGTGTGCTTCAGGAGAAGCGCTTCCACTCTCTGCGTGGGAACCCGATCCTGTGGGAGCAAGCTGACTCGCGAAAGCGATTTTTCAGACAGCATCTTTGTTGAATGTGGAATCGCCTTCGCGAGCAAGCCCGCTCCCACAGTGATCTCCATCAAGTTCAGGTTCTGTTTGATTTCTATACATGCAATGTTTAGAACCAATACATGTGCACGTTGGTTTGTTGTAGTGGCTGTTTTTCTAATGGGTTTTATTTAGGATTTATTTTCAATTCAGCACGAGCAGTTAATGATGAAGTTGATAAGGAAGCAACAAACAAACTCATGGAAGACAGTCGCATCATTGATCTTCTGTTCGCTATTCCTACCGGCCGGGAATGCGGCCATTGCCGAAGAAGCCAGCGCCGGCCTGTGCAACGGAGCCTGGGGTATCGTCGGTGGTTATTACTGCAACATAAACGGCGGTGTCGGCGGCGGGTCGGTGTTATGCGTTTTTTCAGGCAGGGATAATGATCGTAACGGTGCTTACCGAAGTGGCACCAGTGATCAATGTGTTGTTAATAAAGGCGGGAGGGATTCGGCCATTGATTGTAATGAGATGTGCCGCTTGAATAACAATTGTTCCAGGGTTTCATGCCCGGTTAGTTCGCCGTTAAATAACGCGAAGTTATAAATAAATAAGACCGCATTGTCGTTCCCCTGTAGGAGCCGGCTTGCTGGCGATGGCGATTTCAAACCCCGCCATCCCCAGCAAGCCGGCTCCTACAGCTGTAGGGTTAGTACACGTCGCGGCGGTAGCGACCTTGTTCGATCAGCCGGTCTACGGCTTCAATCCCCAGCAGTTCGTTGAGCGTGTGATCCACCCCAGACGCCATGCCCTGCAAGCTGCCGCAGATGTAGATCACGGCGCCATCCGCCAGCCATTTCTTCAGCTCGTCGGCGGATTCGCGCAGGCGATCCTGCACATAGATCTTCTCTGCCTGATCCCGCGAGAATGCCAGGTCCAGGCGTTCGATATCCCCTGAAATCAGCCACTCTTCCAGCTCGGCGCGACACAGGTAATCGTGTTCACGATTACGTTCGCCGAACAGCAGCCAATGACGCTGCTGCCCATCGGCAATCCGCGCCTTGAGCAAACTGCGCAGCCCGGCCAGGCCAGTGCCGTTGCCCAGCAGGATCATCGGCACCGGCTCGACCGGCAGATGGAAACCGCTGTTGCGGCGCACCCGCAAGCTGATGGTGCTACCGACTGACGCGTGTTCGGTCAACCAGCCGGAGCCGACGCCCAGGCTGCCATCGGGATGCAGTTCCTGACGCACGATCAGTTCGAGCACACCGTCGGCGGCAATCGAGGCGATGGAGTATTCGCGCATGGCCAATGGCACCAGCGCATCGACCAACGCCTGGGCGTGCAAGCCGACCAGGTGCGCACGGTTTTCCGGCAATTGGCGACTGGCCAGGGCGTGTTCCAGGAGTTGCGTCAGACCATCAATCGTCACCGTGGCTCGACCATCAATGCCCAGGCCATCGAGGAAATGCTCGATCGCCCACGGGCAGTTGCGCGGCAGCACTTCTACCAGGTCACCGGCGAGCCAGCTGCTAGTGGTCGGGGCGCTGAGACCCAGCAAGTACACCGGCGAGCCGCTGCTGTCCGGGTTCATCAATTCACGACGGGTGAGCGTCCAGTTGTCGTAGCTCGGTGCTTGCCAGGTGTCCACGGGCGCCTGGCCGGTCAGCAGGCCGAGTTGCTGCTGCCAGTGACGCAAGGCGTATGGGTCACCGCTGTCGACCTCTACGGGGGCAAACAGGGTCTTGCCGCCATGCGCGCCGAGCCAGTTGTGCAGGCGTCGGGCGAAACCACAGAAGTGCTGATACTGGCGATCGCCGAGGCCGAGCACCGCGTAATTCAGGCTTTCCAGGCTCAACGTGCGCGCCAGCACCTTGCGTTCGAAGCCGCGGGCGCTGTCCGGCGCTTCGCCGTCGCCGAAGGTGCTGACCACGAACAGCGCGTTGCTGGAGTCGCGCAAGTCCTGTTCGCTGACATCCGCCAGCGGCGAAACTTTCACCGGCAGGCCAGCGGCTTGAAGCTGTCCGGCCGTTTGCCACGCCAACTGTTCTGCAAAGCCGCTCTGGCTGGCGAAACCGATCAGCCAAGCCGGTGCGTCGCTTTCCGGTTGCTCAATACCTTGGCGCGCATCCTTGATCTGCTTTTTCTTGCGCCGACGATCGAGGTACAGCAACCAGCCGGTGACGAAAAACAACGGCATGGTCAGCGCGCTGAGCGTCAGGATGATCCGGCCGACAATGCCGAAGTAACTGCCGACGTGCAGCGCGTAGATGCTGGTCAGCAGTTGGGCCTTGAGGCTCTTGTCGCTGTAACGGTCATGGCTTTTGACAACGCCGGTGGCCGGATCGAGATTGATCTGGTTCAGCGCGCGTTCGTGCGGCGAGCTGTTCAGCAGGTAATACACGGTTGCCGGTTGTCCCGCGACGGGAGGCATGCGGATGTTGTAGGCACTGAGTGCTGGGCCGGCGGCGCTGTAGATGCTGCTCCACATGGCGGCGTAGTCGGCGGTGGGCGCCGGGCCGGCTGGCGCCGGACCACGGTTGCGCACCCGCTCATTCTGCGGCGCGTCGGAAAGGAGTCGGGTCAGGCCCTTGCTGTACCACTCGTAGGACCAAGACAACCCGGTCAGCGCCGCCAAAAGGTAAAACACCAGGCACCAGGTGCCGGCCACGGAGTGCAGGTCCCAATTGAAGCTGCGACCCTTTTTCCGCCAGTCGAGGGTCAGCCAGGCGCGCCAGCTGTTCCACTGGCGGGGCCAGCGCAGGTACAGGCCGGACAGGCAGAAGAACACCAGGATCAGCGTACAGGCGCCGGTGATCTGCCGACCGGTTTCGCCCATGGCGAGGAAGCGGTGCAGTTGCAGCATCAGGTCGAAGAAACCCTGGCCGGTGGCGTCGCCGAGGAATTCGGCGGTGTACGGGTCGAAGTACCGCATTTCGCCACGGCGCTCGCCCGGCGGCGGGGTGAAATTCACCCGCGCGGCGTTGCCGCTGTCGGTCTCGACCCACAGCATCGCGACTTTCTTGCCCGAGGCGCCTTCGATTTTTTCCACCAGTTCGGCGGGCGGCAAGACGCCAGCGACCTGTTTTTCGACCTGCAACACCGAAGGGTTCAGCGCACGCAGGATTTCGTCGTCAAACGACACCGTCGCGCCAGTGATGCCCATCAGGGCCAGGACCAGCCCGGCACTGATACCGAAAAACCAGTGCAACTGGAACAGGGTTTTCTTCAACACGTCGCTCGCCTTGTTCGTCCGAAATTTGTCATCACGGCGCGCATTATGCCGTGGGTTGTCGAGAAACATTCTTTTTTACGCAGAAAAGCCCCGTTCATCTCAATGAACAGGGCCTCGCCGGTTTCTGTAGGAGCGAGCTTGCTCGCGATGAACTCAAACCCGACGCGGGGTGTCTGGTGTCCCGCGTTATCGTTGACGACCATCGCGAGCGAGCTCGCTCCTACAGTTTTTCCATCAGAAGTGGAAGTTGGTGCTCAGCAACGCAGTACGACCGGCCGCCTGGTTGGCGAAGTGGGTCGAGAAGGCCTTGTCGTAGTAGGTTTCGTCGGTGAGGTTCTGCACGTTCAGCTGCAGGTCCACGTTTTTGCTCAGCTTGTAGGCGGCCATCGCGTCATAACGCACATAGGAATCGACCATGGTGGTGTTGGCCACGCTGCCGAACACGTCGTCGACGTAGAACGCGCCGCCACCGATGGTCAGCTTCGGCGTGACTTGATACGTCGTCCACAGGCTGGCGCTGTTTTTCGGGGTGTTAGGCAGTTCGTTGCCGTCGTTGACTTTGCCCAGTGCGCCGCCGTCGATCTGTTCGCTGTCCATGTAGGCGTAACCGGCGAAGACTTGCCATTTGTCAGTGAGTTTACCGGTGGCCGACAGCTCGAAACCTTGAACGCGGGTTTTGCCGGCGTTTTCGTACGACGTGGTGTCGACTTGCACACGCGCGTTGTCTTTTTCGGTGCGGAAAATGTCCGCGGTCAGCGACAGGCGATCGTTGAGGAAGTCCCACTTGGTGCCGATTTCGTAGTTCTTGGTGGTTTCCGGCTCCATGTCGCTGCTCAGCAGGTTGCCGCTGCGATCAGGCGTGCCGCCCAGCGGGTTGCCGTCCTGGCCTTCGCCGAGGGTGGCGCCCGGTGGGGTGGCAGAGGTGGCGTAGGACGCATAGATGCTGCCGTTTTCCGCAGGTTTGTAGACCACGCCGAATTGACCGGTGACAAATTCGCTGACGTCATCGCCCTTGGCCGTGGTGGCGCCGGCGGCGGTGTAGGTTTTGTATTTAGTGTCGAAATGGTCGTAACGCAGGCCCATGTTCACCAGCCACTGCTCGGACAACTCCAGGGTGTCGAACACGTACAGCGCATATGTGTTGGCCTTGGTGTCGGTGCCGGCGTAGTTACGCGAGATGGCGCCGTTCCACGGGTCGTTCGGGTTCGGGTTGGACAACGAGGTGCAGTTGTAGCCACTCGGAGCTCCGATCATCGCCGGAGTGCATTGGGTGCCTGGATCCCTTGTTGTAACTGGAGTTCCGGGCGTGGAGTCGGTGTTGACGGTATACGAGGATTTCTGGCTTTCCTCACGGCTCAGTTCGATACCGGTGGAGAAGCTGTTCTTGAACCCGGCGATGTACACATCACCAAACAGGTCGGTCTGGTTGGTGGTGGTCTCCGTGTTGCTGACACGGGTGTTGGCCCGGCGCCAGACGCTGCCGTTGTTGACGTTGCCCTTGCTGTCGTCCGGCTGGGTCAGGATGTAGTCCTGCATGCTGGTGCCGTGGCGCAGGGTGTTCTTGATGGTCAGCGCGTCGCTCAGGTCGTGCTCGATGGCGAAGGTCGCGGTGTCGGTGCGGGTCTTACGGAAATCGCGGTCGTTCAGGCCGTAGAAGTTGCTGCTGTCGCCGCCATCGTTGGGTTTGTCCGGGTTGGATTTGGTACGGGCCGCCGAGCCCGCGACCGGGATGCTGTACGGGATGCCCGAGTCCGGAGTGTCGTTGCTTTCGAGGTGGTAATAATCAAGGTTCACCCGGGTGTCGGTGCCCAGGCCGAAAACCAGCGAGGGTGCGATGCCCCAGCGGTCGTAGTCGACGCTGTCGCGGCCAGCGACGTTGCTCTCGTGACTCATCAGGTTCAGACGGCCGGCGGCGCTGTCGCTGAACTGGTAGTTGCCGTCCAGGGTGTAGCGCTGGGTCTGGTCCGAACCCCAGGTAAAGCCACCGTCGAGCGAGTTGCCCAAATGTGCTTTCTTGCTCACCAGGTTTATGGTGCCGCCTGCTGCGCCACGACCGCCGATTGCGGAGTTCGGGCCTTTGCTGACTTCGATCGATTCAACGGCGAAAATCTCGCGGCTCTGCGAACCGGTGTCGCGCACGCCGTCGAGGTAGGTATCGCCCTGGGCATCAAAGCCGCGAATGAACGGACGGTCGCCCTGGGGGTTGCCGCCTTCACCGGCGCCGAAGGTGATGCCGGGCACGGTGCGCAGCGCGTCCTGCATGTTCAGGGCGCCGGTGTCCTTGATGACTTGTTGCGGAATGACCGTGATCGAACGCGGTGTGTCGATCAGCGGTGCGGTGTACTTGGGCGAGGAGGCTTTCTCGACGTTGTAGCTCGTCTGGTCCTGGGCTTCGCCGGTGATGGAAGTGGCATCCAGGGAAATCGCCCCGTTCGGCGCTTTTCCGTCGGTCTTCTCGGCGGCGAACACCATGTGGCCTGCGGAGCCGGCGGTGATGGCCATGCCAATTGCGGAAGCGAGCAAACGTGGTGAACTGACCGGTAATTGTGGTTGTTGGCGTGACATGTGAATTCCCCTCCCCAAGGATTTGAGGCCGCGGAATATAGGGTAGACGCGTATATGTATCAATTGCGAAACGTTACTATTCGCACTGAATTTACATTCTTTACAATTTATCCTTACGGTTTTTGATGTTTCATTCGTCGCGCGGGTTTTACACTGGCAATAAGAATCACTACCATCTCCATCCTTTTGCCTTCAGGTACTTTTCCATGCTGCTGCACATCCCCGGCTTGTTCTCAAAAGAAGAGGTGCAGCGCATTCGCGAGGCTCTGGAACAGGCGGATTGGGCGGATGGCAAAATCACGGCCGGCTATCAGTCGGCGAAAGCCAAGCACAATCTGCAGTTGCCGGAAGGCCATCCGTTGGCCAAGGAAGTCGGCGCGGCGATGCTTGAGCGGCTGTGGAAAAATCCATTGTTCATGTCAGCCGCATTACCGCACAAAGTCTTTCCACCATTGCTGAACTGTTACACGGCGGGTGGCAGTTTCGATTTCCATATCGACAACGCGGTGCGTCAGCCCAAAGGCAGTATCGAGCGGGTACGCACCGATCTGTCGGCGACGCTGTTTTTCAGCGAACCGCAGGACTACGACGGCGGTGAGCTGGAGATTCAGGATACCTATGGCACGCAACGGGTGAAGCTTCCCGCGGGCGACATGGTCCTGTACCCCGGCACCAGCCTGCACAAGGTCAACGCCGTGAGCCGCGGCACCCGGTTCGCGTCTTTTTTCTGGACCCAAAGCCTGGTCCGCGAGGACAGCCAGCGTGCGCTGCTGTTCGAGATGGACGAAGCGATCCGGCAGCTGACCCAGGACATGCCCGACCATCCCTCATTGATCCGCCTGACCGGCACGTATCACAACCTGTTGCGTCGCTGGGTCGAGGTATGAGTTTTCAATTGCGTCGTGAGGAAGTGCTCGACGGTGATCGGCTCAAAGCCATGCTCGAGGACAGCCCCGCGCGGGCGGCCCAGGCGATTTTGATCGCGGCCCGTGAAGGCGTGCTCGATGCACAGGCCTTGCTCGGGCAGATTCTGCTGGATGGCCGGGGTATCGAACTGGATCAGCAACTGGCGCTGCGTTGGTTCGAGATCGCGGCCAACGGCGGGCACCTGATGGCGCGCAACATGCTCGGCCGTTGTCATGAGCATGGCTGGGGTTGTGTGGCCGATGCGGCGGTCGCCGCGAGGCATTATCGCGTCGCTGCCGATGCGGGGCTGGATTGGGCGATGTACAACTTCGCCAACCTGTTGGCGACCGGGCGCGGTGTGGTCGAGGATCAGGTGCAGGCGCTGAGTCTTTACCGACGCGCGGCTGAACTGGGCCACGCGAAGTCGATGAACCTGCTCGGGCGTTATCTGGAAGAAGGGCGCATTTGCCCGGCGGATCGGGTGGGCGCCGTGGAGTGGTATCGGCGCTCGGCGCTCGGCGGCGATTTTCGCGGGCAGTTCAGCTATGCCGCGGTGTTGGCGGATGAAGGCAACATCGAGGAGGCGCTGGCGTGGCTACGCCAGGCGCTGGCTGGCGGCAACCTGAATTTCTTGCGGGTGGCGAGCAAGGCGCTGTTGACCGCCACCGATCCACAGATCCGCGCTCTGGCAGCCGATTACGCCCAGCGCTACACCGAACTCGAACAGACATTAACCCCCCTGTAGGAGCGACGGGGCACGATCCACTCGCCCACAAAAAAGCCCATGACAGGCCATGTCATGGGCTTTTCAATGCCTGCAGCGTTTACACGTAGAACGATTTCAGCGGCGGGAAGCCGTTGAACTCGACCGCGCTGTAGCTGGTGGTGTACGCGCCGGTCGACAGCCAGTACAAACGATCACCGATCGCCAGGTTCAGCGGCAGGCCGTACTTGTAGTTTTCGTACATGATGTCGGCGCTGTCGCAGGTCGGGCCGGCGATGACCACTTCTTCCATCTCGCCCTTTTTCTCGGTCCAGATCGGGAACTTGATGGCTTCGTCCATGGTTTCGATCAGGCCGGAGAACTTGCCCACATCCGTGTACACCCAGCGCTCGACGGCGGTGCGGGATTTGCGCGCCACCAGCACCACTTCGCTGACCAGGATGCCGGCGTTGGCGATCAGCGAACGGCCCGGTTCCAGGATGATTTCCGGCAGGTCGTCACCGAAGTCTTCCTTGAGGAAACGAATGATTTCCTCGGCGTAGGTTTCCAGGCTGTTGGTGCGGGTGATGTAGTTGGCCGGGAAGCCGCCGCCCATATTGATCAGCTTCAGGTGGATGCCGTCTTCTTCTTTCAGGCGCTCGAAGATCACCTTGACCTTGGCGATTGCCGCGTCCCAGACGCTGATGTCACGTTGTTGCGAACCGACGTGGAACGAGATGCCGTAAGGCACCAGGCCCAGGTCCCGGGCGAGGATCAGCAGGTCCATGGCCATGTCGGTCTGGCAGCCGAATTTGCGCGACAGCGGCCAGTCAGCGGTGGTCGAGCCTTCGGTGAGGATGCGCACGTAGACTTTCGAACCCGGTGCAGCCTTGGCGATGTTGCGCAGGTCGGCTTCGGAGTCGGTGGCATACAGACGCACGCCCTTGTCGTAGAAGTAGCGGATGTCCTTGGATTTCTTGATGGTGTTGCCGTAGCTGATGCGATCCGGGCCAACGCCCTGGTTCATCACTTTGTCGAGCTCGTAGATCGAAGCGATGTCGAAGTTCGAGCCTTTCTCTTTGAGCAGGTCGATGATTTCGACGGCCGGGTTGGCCTTGACCGCGTAGTAGACCTTGGCGAATTCGAAACCGGCGCGCAGGTCATCGTAGGCCTGGCTGATCATCGCGGTGTCGATCACCACGAACGGGGTTTCTTGTTTGTCGGCGAACGCCTTCATTTTGTTGAAAGTATCGCGCGCGAAATAGTCTTCGACGTTGATCGACATGCTGGGAACTCCTACTGGCAAACTAAAATTATCAATGGGTGCAAATGAACGTCCTCCGTATCCCCACTTTGGTTCGCCTACTTCCCAAGGCATGTCGCCGAAAGCAAAAAGGCCATGGGAGGCGACGCTTCCCTTGGCCTTGCTGTCTCGTCGTCAGTACTTGAGCCGGATGGATCGTTTCCAGCATGGACGTTCGGCGCGAACTTTAGGGCGTGAAGGGCTCGAGATCAACAAAAAATGTCGCGTTTTTGCACGCTTCCGTCGTGCGGTCCCGGACAGCTACTGATGTAACCGACCTGCATGACAGTGTGATGTTCCCGAGAGGGGGAGATTTGCGGGGAATCAGCGGGATTTGTGGTGCCCTGTTCGCGAGCAAGCCCGCTCCCACATTGGATCTGCGTCATTTCACAATGCTGTGACTGGCGCGGGCCCAGGTGGGAGCGGGCTTGCCCGCGAATGCGTGCGGTCAGGCGACGGCAGTTTCAGCCGGCGAAACAATGCTGGTCTTGCCGCCACGGGACTTGCCGGAGCTCAGGTACTCGGCAATCGATTCCTGGGTCACTTCACCCAGGAACACCCGCTCGGCATCCATCACCGGCAACCACGAGCGGTTGAACTCGTACATCCGCGACAACAGGATGCGCAAATGCTCGTCGTACGCCGCGGTGGCGTTGAATTCGCGCAGGTACTGTGCGCAGGTCCCGGTCTGACGGTGCAGGTCGCGGCGTCGTACATAGCCGAGCGCCTTGGTCTCACCATCGGTGACCACGACGTAACGGCGGTCATGCTCATCCATCAACTCCAGCGCATCGGCCACCGGCGTTTCCGGGCTGACGGACGGCGCGTTGTCTGCCGCGTCTTCGGCTTTCACCAGCAACAGACGCTTGAGCGTGCTGTCCTGGCCGACAAAGTTGCTGACAAAATCATCCGCCGGGTGCGCCAGCAGCGTGTCCGGGTGATCGATCTGCAACAGCTTGCCGGCGCGGAAGATCGCGATCTTGTCGCCCAGCTTGATCGCTTCGTCGATGTCGTGGCTGACCATGATCACGGTCTTGTTCAGCGCGCGCTGCATCTCGAAGAATTCGTTCTGGATCATCTCGCGATTAATCGGGTCGACTGCGCCGAACGGTTCGTCCATCAACAGCAACGGCGCATCCGCCGCCAGCGCGCGAATCACGCCAATCCGCTGCTGCTGGCCACCGGACAATTCACGCGGGTAGCGATTGAGGTACTGCTTGGGCTCGAGCTTGATCATGCTCATCAATTCGCGGGCACGGTCGTGGCATTTCTGTTTATCCCATCCGAGCAGTTTCGGTACCACCACAATGTTTTCTTCGATGGTCATGTTCGGGAACAGACCGATCTGCTGGATCACGTAGCCGATGTTGCGACGCAGGGTCACTTCGTCGAGGTCGGTGGTGTCTTCGCCGTTGATCAGGATCTTGCCCGAGGTTGGCTTGATCAGGCGGTTGATCATCTTCAGCGTGGTGCTTTTGCCGCAGCCCGATGGCCCGAGAAACACACAGATTTCGCCTTCATTGACGGTCAGGCTTACCGAGTCCACGGCTTTCACGTCTTTGCCGTTGCTTTGGAAGGTCTTGCTGAGGTTTTGAAGTTCGATCATTTCAGGAGTCCTTTGGGAGTCAGCGTGCGTTGCAGCCATTGCAGAAGCAGGTCGGCGAAGATGGCCAGGAGACTGACCAGCACGGCGCCGACGATCAGCATCGACATGTCGCTGCGGCTGATGGAAGCGAGAATGAGTACACCGAGGCCACCGGCACCGATGGTGGCGGCGATGGTCATGACTCCGATGTTCATGACCACGGCGGTGCGTACACCGGCGAGGATCACTGGCACCGCAATCGGCAGTTCGACCATGCGCAAGCGCTGGCCGAAGGTCATGCCGATACCGCGTGCGGCTTCACGAATGCCCGGCTCGACGCCGGTCAGGGCGAGGTAGGTGTTGCGCATGATCGGCAGCAGCGAGTACAGGAACACCGCAGTGATCGCCGGCATCGGCCCGAGCCCCTGGCCGAATTTCGAGTAGAACGGCAACAGCAGGCCGAACAGCGCAATCGACGGCACGGTCAGCAGTACCGTGGCGCTGGCTTGCAACGGGCCGGCGAGGGTTGGGAAGCGCGTCATCAGAATGCCGAGCGGCACGCCGGCCACAATCGCCAGGGTCACGGCGATCCCGACCAGGGTGATGTGCTGCCAGGTCAGGTGCAGCACCAGCGGCCAGTCGAGATGGGAAAAGGCGTTCAAAAATTCCATGTCTTTTCCTCCTTAGTTCAGTGGATGCTGGCGCAGAAAATCAGCGGCAACGGATGAAGGGCTTTCGTGATCGACATCGACCCGTGCGTTCAATGCGCGCATGGTTTCGTCATCGAACAGCTCGGCCAGCGGCTTGATCTCTTCCGCCAGTTTCGGGTGGGCGTCGAGGTAAACCTGACGTACCACCGGCGCGGCGGTGTAGTCCGGGAAGTAGTGCTTGTCGTCTTCCAGCAGCTTGAGCTTGAAGGCGTTCAGGCGACCGTCGGTGGTGTAGACCAGCCCGGCGAACACCTGGCCATTGCGCAGGGCGGTGTAGACCAGGCCAGCGTCCATCTGGCGGATGTTCTCGCGGGTCAGGTTCATGCCGTAGAGGTCGACCATGCCGTCCAGTCCGTCGGAACGGTTGGCGAACTCGGTGTCCAGGGCGACCAGGTGATTGTCCTTGTGCTCCGCCTGCAACACGGTGTTCAGCTCGCTGATGGTGTTGATCTGGGGGTAAGCCTTCGCGGTTTTTTCCGGCAGGGCCAGGGCGTAGGTGTTGCTGAATTTCGACGGCGTCAGCCAGATCAGGCCTTTTTTCGCGTCGAGTTCTTTCACCTTGGCGTAGGACTGAGCGCTGTCGAGCTTGTCGGTGACATGGTTGTAAGACACCAGCGACACGCCGGTGTATTCCCACATCAAATCCAGCTGGCCACTTTCGTGGGCGCTGCGGGCCAGGGTGCTGCCCAGACCACCGGTCACCTGAGTGTCGTAACCCTTGGTGCGCAGGTACTGGGAGGTGATTTCCGCCAGCAGGGTCTGTTCGGTGAACACCCGGGCGCCGATGCGGATCACCGGTTTTTCAGCGGCTTGGGCGATTCCGGCGAACAGCAGGGCGCAGCCTAATAGCAAGCTTAATATCTTCATGAGTCTTCCTTTGCCGAGGCTTAAGACGGGCGCAGGCCGCGTTCGAGCCAGAGGCGGCTGGCGAGGGTCACCAAGCCGTCGAGCAGCAAGGCCAGCAGCGCGGTGCACGCCGCGCCAAGCAGCAGTTGCGGCTGATTGTTCAGGGCGATGCCGGGGAAAATCAGGCTGCCCAGACTGTTGGCGCCGATCAGGAACGCCAGCGGTGCAGTACCGACGTTGATCGCCAGGGCCACTCGCACGCCACCGATGATGATCGGCACCGCGTTCGGCAGTTCGACCCGCCACAGCACCTGGGCCGGCGTCATGCCGATGCCGACCGCCGCTTCCTTGAGCGAACCTTGAACGTTTTTCAGGCCTTCGTAGGTGTTGCGTACGATCGGCAACAGCGAGGCGAGGAACAGGGCGAAGATCGCCGGGCCGCTGCCGATGCCCAGAATCCCCAGGGCGATGGCCAGTACGGCGAGAGGTGGCACGGTGTTGCCGATGTTGAAGATCTGCATGAAGCGTTCAGCGCGACCCACCATGGTCGGGCGGCTGAGGGCGATACCGGCGGGAATGCCCACTACCAGGGCGGCCAGCATGGAAGCGAGGACAAGCACCAGATGGGCTTGCAGGTAAAACAATAAATCGTCGCGGTAATGTTCGATCGTGTTGATGCCGATCCAGTGGACCAGCAGGGCCAGGAGGGCGATTACCAGCACGCCTCCTATCAGCCCTTTGCCATAGCGAATAGCCACAGGCGGACTCCTTTTTTCTTTCTTTGTCGGCGAACGCAGTTCCGTGTGGCACTGCCATTGCTGGCTGCCGGGATCAAAACGTTCGCGAGAAGCAGCTCATGCCTAACGCGTCCCCCTGTAGGAGCGAGCTTGCTCGCGATGGACGTCAACGATAACGCGTGCTCCCTGAGCAAGCGCGTTGCCTGAAGGTTCATCGCGAGCAAGCTCGCTCCTACAAAAAGGGCGTACGGCGTATCGAGCCATAAGCGCAGCCTCGTCAGGCTAACGGGCTGATTGATCAGCCCCTGACAAAAGCTGTAACAGGTGAGTGGACGCCTTCACCTTTTAAAAGGTTCCATCACTGGCAGCATTTAGCCACCCGCCAAGGGGCGAGCGGTGGTCCGTGACGGTCGGTTTGCGCTATACTCGCCGCCCTTTTTTGAATCACCGCCAGGCGATTTCCCATGACCAAACAGGCCGCCGAAGTCGCGAAACGCCGCACTTTCGCCATTATTTCCCACCCCGATGCCGGTAAAACCACCATCACCGAAAAGCTCTTGCTGATGGGCAAGGCGATCGCGGTGGCCGGCACGGTGAAGTCTCGCAAGTCCGACCGCCATGCCACCTCCGACTGGATGGAAATGGAAAAGCAACGGGGTATTTCCATTACCACGTCGGTCATGCAGTTCCCGTATCGCGATCACATGATCAACCTGCTCGACACCCCGGGCCACGAAGACTTCTCCGAAGATACCTATCGCACCCTGACGGCGGTCGACTCGGCATTGATGGTCCTCGACGGCGGTAAGGGCGTAGAGCCACGGACCATCGCGCTGATGGACGTCTGCCGTCTGCGTGACACGCCGATTGTCAGCTTCATCAACAAACTCGACCGTGACATCCGCGACCCGATCGAACTGCTCGACGAAATCGAGGCGGTCCTGAAGATCAAGGCGGCGCCGATCACCTGGCCGATAGGCTGCTACCGCGACTTCAAGGGCGTCTACCACCTCGCCGACGACTACATCATTGTCTACACCGCCGGTCACGGCCACGAGCGCACCGATGTAAAAATCATCGAGAAGCTCGACTCCGACGAAGCCCGCGCGCATTTGGGCGACGAATATGATCGCTTCGTCGAGCAACTGGAACTGGTGCAGGGCGCCTGCCACGAGTTCAACCAGCAGGAATTCCTCGACGGCCAGCTGACCCCGGTGTTCTTCGGTACCGCGTTGGGTAACTTCGGTGTCGATCACGTGCTCGACGCCGTGGTCAACTGGGCGCCGAAACCGCTGGCCCGTGTCGCCAACGAGCGCACTGTGGAACCGGTCGAAGAGAAATTCGCCGGCTTCGTGTTCAAAATCCAGGCGAACATGGACCCGAAACACCGCGACCGTATCGCCTTCATGCGTATCTGCTCCGGCAAGTACGAAAAGGGCATGAAGATGCGCCACGTGCGCACCGGCAAGGACGTGCGGATCGGCGACGCCCTGACGTTCTTCTCCTCGGAGCGTGAGCAACTGGAAGAAGCCTTCGCCGGCGACATCATCGGCCTGCACAACCACGGCACCATCCAGATCGGCGATACCTTCACCGAAGGCGAAGTCCTGGGCTTCACCGGCATCCCGCACTTCGCCCCGGAACTGTTCCGCCGCGTGCGCCTGCGTGACCCGCTGAAATCCAAGCAACTGCGCCAGGGCTTGCAGCAATTGGCCGAAGAAGGCGCGACCCAGGTGTTCTTCCCTGAGCGCAGCAACGACATCATCCTCGGCGCCGTCGGTGTGCTGCAGTTCGATGTGGTCGCCAGCCGCTTGAAAGAGGAATACAAGGTCGAATGCTCCTACGAGCCGATCACCGTGTACTCCGCGCGCTGGATCGATTGCGACGATAAGAAGAAATTCGAGGAGTTCCGGGTCAAAGCCGTGGAAAACCTCGCGGTCGACGGCGGCGGTCACCTGACCTACCTGGCCCCGACCCGCGTCAACCTGGCGCTGATGGAAGAGCGCTGGCCGGACGTGAAATTCCGTGCCACGCGTGAGCATCACTAAGCGCTGATCGGCGACACCCAAAACCCCGTTGCGAAAGCTGCGGGGTTTTTTTGTTGCGCGACACAATTCCCCTGTAGGCGCCTGCTCGCGATACACCCGAGAGCGCCGAGGGGTGTCAGGCCCCCCGCGTCATCGTTGACGACCCTCGCGAGCGTGCCTGCTCCTGCAGGGTTCTGTGGTGTGCGGCAGGGCCGGGTTCACGCAAAACCTGTAGGAGCCAGCTTGCTGGCGATGCACGCAAGAGCGCCGCGTTCGTTCCGGTAGCACGCGTCAGTGTTAACGACCATCGCGAGCAAGCTCGCTCCTACAGGGCGTTGAAATAACTTTTTGCCATAGGGTTTATGCGAAAGCGGTCTGCCGATGTCGGGGCATTTCCTGGCCGTCATCAGAGTCATAACTGGTGAACCCGGCTGAGCGGGACTAGATTCAATCTGTGCCGTCAGGCTTCATGCTGCACCTGCGAAGGATGGAATCGGCTATGAGCATTTTTCAACGTATTGTGTTGTTGCTTAAGGTTTTGGTGATGCTGTCGGTGGGCATGTCCGCGGCGTGGGCGGAGTGCCCAGGGCATGGCGAGCAGGCTTCGAGCGGCCATATGACGCATACCGGCATGATGGTCGCCAAGTCCGAGTCGGAGGCGGGCGATAAAGGGCAGGGTGGTAGCGCAGGCGATGATGACTCGACCACTGACGAGCCGGACACCGATGACGATGATGACGACACCTCGTCGTCGTAAGTAAGCAGCGGGATAAATAAAACCCCTTCGGCCCGGAAGCAGAAGGGGTTTTGTTAGCGACTCAATTCAATGTGGGAGCGGCCTTGGTCGCGAAAGCGGTTTGTCAGCCAGCGACGATGTAATGAAACATTCGCGAGCAAGCCCGCTCCCACAGGTTTTTTCAGGTCACCGTTACGCCGCGCCGTCGAGGAATTGCTCGGCGTAGTGGCATGCCACCTGGCGACTGTCGAGCAGGCGCAGGGCCGGTTCTTCAGTCTTGCAGCGCTCGGTCGCGTACGGGCAGCGCTTGTGGAAAGCGCAACCCGACGGCGGGTTCAGCGGGTTGGGCAATTCGCCGACGATTTTGATTTTCGGCTTGTTCGGGTCCGGATGAATGGTCGGGGTCGCCGACAGCAGCGCCTGGGTGTACGGGTGCAGGGGACGGGCGTAGATATCGTTCTTCGGGCCCATTTCCACCGGGCGGCCGAGGTACATCACCATCACGTCATCGGCAACGTGCTGCACCACCGCCAGGTTGTGGGAGATGAACACGTACGCGGTGTTGAACTCTTGCTGCAGATCCATGAACAGGTTCAGCACCTGTGCCTGGATCGACACGTCCAGCGCCGACGTCGGCTCATCCGCCACCAGCACTTTTGGCTGCAGCATCATCGCGCGAGCGAGGGCGATCCGCTGGCGCTGGCCGCCGGAGAACATGTGCGGATAACGCTGATAGTGCTCGGGACGCAAGCCTACCTGCTTCATCATTGCCTGGACTTTTTCACGACGCTCGGCCGCTGAAAGGCTGGTGTTGATCAGCAGCGGCTCGGCCAGTTGGTCACCGACCTTCTGCCGCGGGTTCAGCGAGGCATACGGGCTCTGGAACACCATCTGCACGTCTTTGCGCAGTTGCTTGCGCTGGCCCTTGTCGGCGCCGGCGACTTCCTGCCCGGCGATTTTCAAGGAGCCGGAGGACGGCTCTTCAATCAGCGTCAGGGCCCGGGCCAAGGTGGATTTGCCGCAACCCGACTCACCCACGACGGCGAGGGTCTTGCCGGCTTCCAGTTCGAACGACACACCATTGAGGGCGCGCACGGTCGCGCGGCCCTTGAACAGGCCTCGGGACACTTCGTAGTGACGGGTGAGGTCGCGGGCGGTAAGTACGACGGCCATTACGCCACCTCCTGGTTCAGCGGGTAGAAGCAGCGGGCGAGGCTGTTGCTTTTCGGGTCAAGGGCCGGACGCTGCGCGCGGCAGTTGTCCTGCACGTACGGGCAGCGCGGCGACAGCAGGCAACCCTGCGGACGGTCGTAACGACCGGGCACGATACCCGGCAGGGTCGACAGGCGCGAGGCGCCGAGGCTGTGCTCTGGAATCGCCTTGAGCAGCGCTTCGCTGTACGGGTGCGCCGGAATGTCGAACAGTTGCGGCACCTGGCCGACTTCCACCGCCTGGCCAGCGTACATCACGCACACGCGCTGGGCGGTTTCGGCCACGACCGCGAGGTCGTGGGTGATCAGCACCAGGCCCATGTTCTGCTCTTTCTGCAACGCCAGCAGCAGGTCCATGATTTGCGCTTGAATCGTCACGTCGAGTGCGGTGGTCGGTTCGTCGGCGATCAGCAGTTTCGGTTCACCGGCAATCGCCATGGCGATCGCAACACGCTGGCTCATACCGCCCGACAGTTGATGCGGGTAGGCGTCCATACGGCTGGCGGCGCCCGGGATTTCGACTTTTTCCAGTAGCTCGATGGCGCGGGCGCGGGCCTGCTTGCCGGACATCTTCAGGTGCAGGCGCAGCACTTCTTCGATCTGGAAACCGACGGTGTAGCTTGGGTTCAGCGCGGTCATCGGGTCCTGGAAGACCATGGCCAGGTCTTTGCCGACGATCTGCCGACGCTGACGGTTGCTGAGCTTGAGCATGTTCTTGCCGTCGAAGCTCAGGGCGTCGGCGGTGACGATCCCCGGATGCTCGATCAGGCCCATCAGCGCCATCATGGTCACGGATTTGCCGGAACCCGACTCGCCAACGATGGCCAGCACTTCGCCCTTGTCCACGGAAATGTCGAGCCCGTCGACCACCGGAACGGCGTTCTTGTCGCCGAAGCGAACGTTGAGATTCTTGATTTCTAACATTGACATTTGAATCTCCTCAGGCGGCGTTCTTGAGTTTCGGGTCCAGCGCATCGCGCAGGCCGTCGCCCATCAAGTTGATTGCCAGCACGCTGAGCAAAATGGTCAAACCAGGCAGACTGACGACCCACCAGGCGCGTTCGATGTAGTCGCGAGCCGAAGCCAGCATGGTGCCCCACTCAGGCGTCGGCGGTTGTACGCCAAGGCCGAGGAAGCCCAGTGCCGCGGCATCGAGAATGGCCGAGGAGAAGCTCAGGGTGGCCTGCACGATCAGCGGCGCCATGCAGTTCGGCAGCACGGTGATGAACATCAGGCGCGGCAGGGTGGCACCGGCCAGGCGCGCGGCGGTCACGTAGTCGCGGTTCAGCTCGCCCATCACCGCGGCGCGGGTCAGACGAACATAGGACGGCAGGGACACCACGGCGATCGCGATCACGGTGTTGATCAGGCCAGGGCCGAGGATGGCGACAATCGCCACGGCCAGCAGCAGCGACGGCAGGGCCAGCATGATGTCCATCAGACGCATGATGGTCGGGCCGAGTACGCGCGGGAAGAACCCGGCGAACAGACCCAGCAGGATCCCCGGAATCAGCGACATCACTACCGACGACAGGCCGATCAGCAAGGACAGGCGCGAACCCTGGATCAGGCGCGAGAGCAGGTCGCGGCCCAGTTCATCGGTGCCGAGCAGGAACTGCATCTGCCCGCCTTCCAGCCACGCGGGCGGGGTCAGCAGGAAGTCGCGGTATTGCTCGCTCGGGTTATGCGGGGCGACCCACGGCGCGAAGATCGCGCAGAAGATCACCAGCAACATGAACATCAGGCCGGCAACGGCGCCTTTGTTGCGCGAGAAGGCGTGCCAGAATTCTTTGTACGGCGACGGGTACAGCAGGCTTTGATCCGCCGACGCGGCGGTGGCTACTGAGGAAGTTGGAGTGCTCATGAATAGTGATCTCAGCGCTGATGACGGATGCGTGGGTTGGCAAAGCCGTAGAGGATGTCCACCACGAAGTTGACCAGAATCACCAGGCAGGCGATTAACAGGATGCCGTTCTGCACCACGGGATAGTCCCGTGCGCCAATGGCTTCGATCAGCCATTTGCCGATGCCGGGCCAGGAGAAGATGGTTTCGGTCAGGACCGCACCGGCCAGCAACGTGCCGACTTGCAGGCCGACCACCGTCAGCACCGGGATCAGCGCGTTGCGCAGGCCGTGCACGAACACCACGCGCGACGGCGACAGGCCTTTGGCGCGGGCAGTACGGATGTAGTCTTCGCGCAGCACTTCGAGCATCGAAGAGCGGGTCATCCGCGCGATCACCGCCAATGGGATGGTGCCGAGCACGATGGCCGGCAGGATCAGGTGATGCAGCGCATCGAAGAACGCCCCGACGTCATCGGCCAGTAGCGTGTCGATCAACATGAAGCCGGTGCGCGGCTCGATGTCATAGAGCAGGTCGATCCGCCCGGACACCGGCGTCCAGCCCAGGGACACCGAGAAGAACATGATCAGGATCAGGCCCCACCAGAAGATCGGCATCGAATACCCCGCGAGGGAGATGCCCATCACCCCATGGTCGAACAGGGATCCTCGCTTGAGTGCCGCGATCACCCCGGCCAGCAGGCCCAGGATGCCGGCGAACAACAGGGCGGCCATGGACAGTTCCAGGGTTGCCGGAAACAGGGAGGTGAACTCGGTCCATACGCTTTCACGGGTACGCAGGGATTCCCCCAGGTCGCCGTGGGCCAGTTTGCCGATGTAATCCAGGTACTGGGCGTACAACGGTTTGTTCAAACCAAGGCGTTCCATTGCCTGTGCATGCATTTCGGGATCCACCCGACGTTCTCCCATCATGACTTCCACCGGATCGCCAGGGATCATGCGAATCAACGCGAAAGTCAGCAACGTGATGCCGAAGAACGTGGGGATCAGTAACCCCAGTCGGCGGGCAATAAAACTAAACATCGTGTGGTGTACCTCATCAGCCGGTTAGGCGTGCCTGGTGTCCCTGGGGTCAAGGACACCGGGAGTTTTCTTATTTACTTCACCTGGGTGGTGGCGAAGTTATTCGTGGTCAGGGGGCTAATGTGATAACCCTCTACGTTGTTGCGCATTGCCGTGAACATTCTAGTGTGTGCGATGCTGATCCATGGCTGATCCTGGTTAAAAAGAACCTGGGCCTGTTCATACAAGGCTGCACGCTCGGCCGGATCGGTTTTTTCCCGGGCCTGGTCGAGCAATGCTTGAAACTTGTCGTTACACCAGCGGGCGTAGTTTTCGCCGTTTTTGGCCGCCTCGCAACTCAGAAGAGGCGTGAGGAAGTTATCCGGGTCGCCGTTATCGCCCGCCCATCCGGCAGACACCAGGTCGTGCTCGCCGTTCTTGGCGCGTTTGAGCATTTCGCCCCATTCCATCACGCGAATGTCGATCTTGATCCCGACCTTGGCCAGGTCAGCCTGCATCATCTGTGCGCCCAGCATCGGGTTGGGGTTGGTCGGACCGCCACCGTTGCGGGTGAACAGGGTGAAGGTGGTGCCTTCCGGTACGCCGGCTTCCTTGAGCAGGGCACGGGCCTTGTCCAGGTTGAGGGCCGGATTCTTCAGGGCATGGTTGTAGCCTAGCAGGGTGTCCGGATACGGGTTGACCGCCACGGTCGCGTTGCCCTTGCCAAACAGCGCGTTGACGGCCGCTTCCTTGTCGAACGCGAGGTCGATGGCTTTGCGCACGCGCACGTCGCTGAGGTATTTGTGCGAAGTGTTCATGGCGATGTAGGCAACGGTCATCGCGTTGAGTTCATCGACCTTCAGGTTGCTGTCTTTCTTGATGCTCGGGATGTCATCCGGCTTCGGATACAGCGCGACCTGGCACTCGTTGGCCTTGAGCTTTTGCAGGCGCACGTTGTTGTCGGTGGCGATGGCCAGGATCAGTGCATCCGCCGGTGGCTTGCCACGGAAGTAGTCCGGGTTGGCCTTGAAGCGAACCTGGGCGTCCTTGTTGTAGCGCTGGAACACGAACGGCCCGGTGCCGACCGGTTTGTTGTTGAGGTCGCCGGTTTGGTTCGCCTTGAGCAACTGGTCGGCGTACTCGGCGGAATAGATCGAGGAGAACGCCATGGCGATGTCGGCCAGGAACGGCGCTTCGCGGCGGGTCAGGGTGAACCTGACCGTGTTGTCATCGACCTTCTCGACGTTTTTCAGCAGTTCCTTGAAGCCCATGCTTTCAAAGTACGGGAAGCCCACGCTCGACTGTTTGTGCCACGGGTGATTCGGGTCCAGCTGGCGCTGGAAGCTCCAGACCACGTCGTCGGCGTTCATGTCGCGGGTCGGCTTGAAGTATTCGGTGGTGTGGAACTTGACGCCTTTGCGCAGGTGGAACGTGTAGGTCAGGCCGTCTTCACTGATGTCCCAGGACTCGGCCAGGGCGGGAATCACCTCGGTGGTGCCGGGCTGGAAGTCGGCCAGACGGTTGAAAATGGTTTCAGCCGCGGCATCGGCGGTGACTGCAGTCGTATACAACGCCGTGTCAAAGCCTTCCGGACTGGCTTCGGTGCAGACCACCAGCGGTTTGGCCGAGACGCCAACAGCGACACTCAGCAGCGCGGCCGCGATGGCCGCACGTAGGGGAAGCATTTTCATCAAAGAACCCTCTGCAATCTGTTAAGAGGACAAAAGCCGAACGGCCGATTCATCGCTGAATCAGCCGTTCGGCCGGGTGCATTACAAAATGTTGAACGGGATGGTGGTCACGAGGCGGAACTCGTTGATGCTGCCATCGGATTGTTGCTCACTGGCGCGGTGGGTGGTGTAGGTGGCGCGGATGGCAGTGGCTTTCAGCGGGCCGCTTTGTACCGCGTAGGAGGCACCGATGCCGTATTCGTAATGGTGTTCACCGTCCTGGCTCTGAATGCCATCGTAGCCTTTGCCTTCTACGCCGCCATTGCCGTTGTAGTGAGTGCCGTCGATGCCCCAGCCGCGCGCCTGGTAGAGGTTGAATTTCAGGCCTGGCACGCCGTATTCAGCCATGTTCAGGCCGTAGGCGATCTGGAACGATTTTTCGTTCGGGCCGTTGAAGTCCGACAGCAGGGAGTTGGCCAGGTAGATGCCGTTGGTTTCGTGCAGGTAGTCGAAGTACTCGTTACCGTTCACTTCCTGATACGAGAAGGTCAGGCTGTGGGCCTGGTGAGTCAGGCCGAACGACAGCGAGTAGGTGTCGTTGTCGATGTCGCCGAGCAGCTTTTTACCTTCGTCCTGGGTTTTGTAGTAGTTCAGGCCGGTGGTCAGGCTCAGCACCTGGCTGTCACCCAGCACGTGGCTGGCGCCGAAGTAGTACTGGTTCCAGAAGTCCTTGGCCTGGGTCGCCCAGAGGCTGGTGGTCAGGCTGGCCAACGGGTTGTAGGTGATGCCGCCAGTGTAGATGTGGTCGGACTCCACGCTGCGGTTGCCGTATTCGGAACGGAATTTCTGCTGGCTCTGCTCCATACGCGGGGACACGCGGTCAAAGGTCGCGAAATCGAAAGCCAGGTTGTCCAGCTCGCCAATTTTCAGGCTGGCGCCCTGGAAGCTCGATGGCAGCGCACGGTTGCCGATGGTGTCCACTTGCGGGCTGCTGTAGCTCTGGCGACCGACGGTCAGGGTGCTGTTGGAGAAGCGTGCCTTGACGTTGGCCAGGCCGAGTTTGCTCCACTGGTCGACCGCGTCGCCGTTGGAGTGGGCCAGGGTGCGGTTGGAGCCACCCTTGATGTCTTCGCGGCTACGGTCCAGCGCAATCGCGTTGTACGCCGCCACTTCGGTGCTGAAACCCACGGTGCCTTGGGTGAAGCCCGAACTGTAGTTGAGGATGGTGCCCTGAACCCAGTTGATACGGCGCGAACCTTCCAGTGTCTGGCCGTGGCGTTCGTACTCGTAGACACCGTCACGCTGTTTGTCTTCGTTGGAGTACCAGTTGCGGGTCGTGCCGCTCAGGGACTGGCCGTCGATGAAGCCGGTCGCTTCGCTCTGTGCACTCTTGTCTTTCACGGTGACCGGGGTGAACGCCTGGCTCTGGGTTTCCGCGTAAGCCGTGGCGGTGATGCTGCTGATGGCCAGGGCCAATATCGCGGTGCTGCTCAGTTTCATGGGTGAAGCTCCTTACTTTCTTTTTTTTAATGCCGGTTTTTTTGGTGGTCCGGCTATTTGTTGGAACTCATTCACGCAAGGCAAACGTTTGCTAGTTGCCCATAAGGCGATTTACGGCAATACGCTTGCGTGAGGGTGCAGTGCACCCCCAAGCGTTTTAGCTACACGGTTTGTTATTTATCGATGCTGACACCCGAGAACACGTTGCGGCCGAATGGACTCACCTTGAATCCTTCGACTTTGGCGCTCAACGGCTGGTTGACCGTCGAGTGGGCGACAGGCGTGATCGGCACTTGCTGCTTGAGCAACTGCTGGGCCTGTTTGTAAAGAACGGTGCGCTGGTCACGATCGGTGACGATCTTGGCCTGCTTGATCAGCTTGTCGTAAGCCGGATCACACCATTGGGAATAGTTGTTGCCGCCAATGGCATCGCAGCTGTAAAGCGTGCCGAGCCAGTTGTCCGGATCGCCGTTGTCACCGGTCCAGCCAATCAGGCTGATGTCGTGCTCGCCATTCTTGGTGCGCTTGATGTACTCGCCCCATTCATAGCTGACGATTTTCACTTTGAGCCCGATCTTTGCCCAGTCCGCCTGGAGCATCTCGGCCATCAACTTGGCGTTGGGGTTGTAAGGACGTTGAACCGGCATTGCCCACAACGTGATCTCAGTGCCTTCCTTGACCCCGGCAGCCTTGAGCAATGCCTTGGCTTTTTCCGGGTTGTAGGCGGCGTCCTTGATGGTTTCGTCGTAGGACCATTGGGTCGGCGGCATGGCGTTTTGCGCCAATTGCCCGGCGCCCTGGTAGACCGCGTTGAGAATGCCTTGCTTGTTCACCGCCATGTCCAGCGCCTGGCGCACTTCTAGCTGGTCGAACGGTTTATGGCGCACGTTGTAGGCGATGTAGCCGAGGTTGAAACCCGGTTTCTCAATGAGCTTGAGTTTCGGGTCATTCTTCAGCGCATCGACGTCGGCAGGACGGGGGTGCAGGGTGATCTGGCATTCGTTGGCCTTGAGTTTCTGCACCCGCACCGAGGCGTCGGTGTTGATGGCGAAGATCAGGTTGTCGAGCTTGACCCGGCTCGGGTCCCAGTACTGCTTGTTGCCGCTGTAACGGATGTTGGAATCTTTCTGGTAGCTCTTGAACACAAACGGCCCGGTGCCGATCGGTTTCTGGTTGATGTCGCTTGGCTTGCCCTCGGCCAGCAACTTGTCGGCGTATTCGGCGGACAGGATGGCGGCGAAGCTCATGGCGATGTTCTGGATGAACGCGGCGTCCACGCTGTTGAGCGTCATGACCACGGTCAGCGGCCCGGTCTTCTCGACCTTGGCGATGTTCTTGTTCAGGCTCATCCCGTTGAAATACGGGAATTCGGTCGGGTAAGCCTTACGGAAAGGTTGTTGCGGATCGAGCATGCGATTGAAGGTGAACAGCACGTCGTCGGCATTGAAATCACGGGTCGGCGTGAAGTACTTCGTCGTGTGAAATTTCACCCCTTGGCGCAGGTGAAAGGTGTACGTGAGGCCGTCTTCGGAAATATCCCAACGGGTTGCCAGGCCCGGTACGACGTTGGTGGCGCCTTTTTCGAACTCTGCCAGGCGGTTGTACAACGGCTCGGCGGCGTCGTTATCGGTCGCGGTCGTGTACTGCGCGGTGTCGAAGCCAGCCGGGCTGCCTTCGGAGCAGAACACCAGGCTGTTGGCGGCGGCCTGGCTGATGGAAGTGGCGGCCAGCAGGCCGGTGCCCAGCAATGCGGATAAAACCAAGGTATGGCGCATGACGCTCCCTTTTCTCTTTCTCGAAGTATTTTCAATGAGCCAGCGTCGTGTGTTCGGACGCAGGGGCTCGCTGATTCAAACCATGGCGTGCAGCAAAACCGAGGGCCCACACATAAACTGGTCGGATCCCGACGGTATGAGCCGTGGGTCTGGCAGTAAATGCGTAAAGTCCTAAAGACTCGTAGGAAAGTTCAACGCGTCCGACGCCGCCGTCGTAATACTCGGCGGAAATGGATGTAGGTTTTTTCCTAACTTCTCGGCAGAAAAAAGCAACGGCGACGTCAAAAACGTCGCCGTTGCTAATTCTTACTTGCTGACGCTGACGCCGTAGAAGGAGTTCAAGCCAAATGGGCTGATCTTGAAGTCCTGCACTTCATCGCGCATGGGTTGGAACACCGTCGAGTGAGCGATAGGTGTGTATGGAACCGCGTCTTTGAGGACGTGTTGCGCCTGTTTGTACAGTTCGGTGCGCTTGCCCTGGTCGGTGGTGCGCTTGGCTTCTTTCACGAGGCCGTCGAACTTCTTGTCGCACCATTTGGAGAAGTTGTTGCCGCTCAGCGAGTCGCAGCCGAACAACACGTTGAGCCAGTTATCCGGATCACCATTGTCACCGCTCCAGCCAATGATCATGGCCTGGTTCTCGCCGCCTTTGGAGCGCTTGATGTACTCGCCCCATTCGTAGCTGACGATCTTCACGTTCAGGCCGATTTTCTTCCAGTCGGACTGCAGCATTTCAGCCATCAGCTTGGCGTTCGGGTTGTACGGACGTTGCACCGGCATCGCCCACAGAACGATTTCGGTGCCATCCTTGACGCCGGCTTCCTTGAGCAGCTCTTTGGCTTTCTCAGGGTCGTACTTCGCGTCCTTGATGGTGGTGTCATACGACCATTGGGTCGGCGGCATGGCGTTGACCGCCAGTTGACCGGCACCCTGGTACACCGAGTCGATGATCTGCTGCTTGTTGACGGCCATGTCCAGTGCCTGACGCACTTTCAGCTGGGCCAACGGGTTCGGTTCATTGCTGCCTTTGACCTTGTCCATCACGTTGTAGGCGATGTAACCCAGGTTGAAACCAGCCTGGTCAGGCACTTTCAGGGTCTTGTCTTCTTTCAGTGCCTTCAGGTCAGCCGGACGCGGGAACAGAGTGATCTGGCACTCGCCCTTCTTCAGCTTCTGGATACGCACCGACGGGTCGGTGGTGATGGCGAAGATCAGGTTGTCGATCTTGACGTCTTCAGGCTTCCAGTAGTCCTTGTTCCCGGTGTAGCGGATGTTGGAGTCTTTCTGGTAGCTCTTGAACACGAACGGGCCAGTGCCGACCGGCTTCTGGTTGATGTCGGCAGCCTTGCCTTCCTTGAGCAGCTGGGCAGCGTACTCGGCGGACTGGACCGACGCGAAGCTCATGGCCATGTTCTGGATGAACGCGGCGTCCACGTCTTTGAGGGTGAACTTGACGGTGTGGTCGTCGACTTTATCGATCTTGGTGATGTTGGTGTCCATCGCCATGTCGGTGAAGTACGGGAATTCGGTCGGGTATGCCTTACGGAACGGATCATCCTTGTTAATCATGCGATTGAAGGTGAACAGTACGTCGTCGGCGTTGAATTCGCGGGTCGGCTTGAAGTACGGAGTGGTGTGGAACTTGACGCCTTCACGCAGGTGGAAGGTGTACGTCAGGCCATCGTCGGAGATGTCCCACTTGGTCGCCAGACCTGGAACAACGGCAGTGCCGCCGCGCTCGAACTGGGTCAGGCGGTTGAACATGGTTTCTGCAGAGGCGTCGAAGTCGGTTCCGGTGGTGTACTGACCAGGATCAAAACCGGCCGGGCTCCCTTCGGAGCAAAACACCAGGTTAGTCGCCGCTTGGGCGAAAGGTGCGCTAGCTAACAAGCTGGCGCCGACTAAAAACGGAATGACCGCGTGTTTGAGCATGGTGGCCTCATGATTTGTTGTCATTTTTTAATTGTGAGGACGACCTCGTGAGTCGTGCCTGCGGATACTTATGCAGGGGCCATACCCAATGCAAGACGCGGAACGACTACAGGCCTTAAACGGTGGCACGAACGTACCTTAATGTCGCATATGTATAACTTGACGCGCATTTGACCGTTTGCGTGTAATTTTTTCGGTGCAAACCGCGCACTGATCGGGTGCAACCGGTGCGCTTGGCGCACCCGGTTGGCGCGAGGTGTTACTTATTTATACCCACTCCATAGAAAGGAGTGAGGCCGAACGGGCTGATCTTGAAGCCCGTGACTTCCTTGCGCAGCGGCTGGAACACCGTCGAGTTGGCGATCGGCGTGATAGGTACTTGTTGCTTAAGGATTTGTTGCGCCTGTTGGTACAGTTTGATCCGCTGCTGTTTGTCTGTGGACACCTTCGCTTCCTGCACGAGTTGGTCGTACGCCGGATCACACCACTTGGCGTAGTTGCTGCCCTTGATCGCCGCGCAGCTGTAGAGCACGCCGAGCCAGTTGTCCGGGTCGCCGTTGTCGCCGGTCCAGCCATAGATCATCGCGTCGTGTTCGCCGTTTTTGGCGCGCTTGATGTACTCGCCCCATTCATAGCTGACGATGTTGGCCTTGATGCCGATCTTCTCCCAATCCTGTTGGATCATTTGCGCTGACATCCGCGCATTGGGGTTCGACGCACGCTGCACGGTCATGGCCCACAAATTAATGGTGGTACCGGGTGCAACTCCCGCTTCTTTCAATAGCGCCCTGGCTTTTGCCGGGTCGTAAGGCGCGTCTTTTATCGTCGAGTCGTAAGACCATTGCGCCGGTGGCAAGGCGTTCTGTGCCAGTTGCCCGGCACTTTGGTAAACCGCCTTGATGATCGCCGGTTTGTCGATCGCCATGTCCAGCGCCTGCCGCACCTTAAGCTGGTCAAGGGGCGGGTGGGTCACGTTGTAGGCGAGGAAGCCGAGGTTGAAGCCGGCCTGCTTGAGCACGCGCAGGTTCGGGTCTTTTTCCATCACCTCGATGTCGGCCGGGCGCGGGTAGCCGCTGACCTGGCATTCGCCGGCCTTGAGCTTCTGCAAACGCACCGCAGCGTCCGGGGTAATCGAGAAGATCAGGTTGTCGAGCTTCACGTCCTCGGGTTTCCAGTAGGCCTTGTTCGCGGCGTAGCGGATCTGCGAGTCCTTTTGATAGCGCTTGAACACGAACGGGCCGGTGCCGACCGGTTTCTGATTGAGGTCGGCGGCTTTGCCTTCCTTTAACAGTTGCGCGGCGTATTCGGCCGACTGGATCGAGGCGAAGCTCATGGCCAGGTTTTGCACGAACGCGGCGTCGAGGTTGTTCAGGCTGAAACGCACGGTGTGTTCGTCGATCTTGTCGACGCTCTTGATCGTGGTGTTCAGGCCCATGTCAGTGAAGTAGGGCGATTCGGCGGGATAGGCTTTGCGGAAACTGTTTTCCGGATCGAGCAGGCGCTGGAAAGTGAACAGCACATCGTCGGCGTTGAAATCCCGGGACGGAGTAAAGTAATCGGTGGTGTGGAATTTCACCCCGTCGCGCAGGTGGAAGGTGTAGGTGAGGCCGTCGGTGGGTACGTCCCAGCGCGTGGCCAGCCCGGGTTCGACCTCGGTGCCGCCGCGTTTGAATTGGGTGAGGCGGTTGAACACGGTTTCGGCCGAAGCGTCGAAATCGGTGCCGCTGGTGTATTGGCTGGGATCGAAACCGGCGGGGCTGGCTTCGGAGCAGTAGACCAGGGTGCTGGCGGCCTGGGCGAATGGCGCGGTGGTGGCCAGGGCCAGGGCGAGCAGCAGCGGTTTGACGGTGGTTCTTTCCATGGAGTCCCCGAGGAAGTGGGCAGCGGTATTTTCCTCAGAGTAGCGTCGTAGACGGGTTGCGCGGAAATACTCGTTTGTGCGGATGACCCTTGGGTTATGGCATACAGGCGCTGGTTAAGAGGTGACGGGTTAGCATTTTTCGCGAGCAAGCCCGCTCCCACAATGGATCTCTGGTCACAGATCCATTGTGGGAGCGGGCTTGCTCGCGAAGGCGGCAGGCCAGTCAACGAAAACCGACTGACCCACCTCCCGATCAAGGCATCAACACTTCAATCGATCCATCCGCCGTCATGCTGACCTGGCTGGTGCCGGCCTCGACTTCCGGCGTCACCGGCGCAGCGTCCATGCTTGCCGCTTTCATCATCATTGGCGCGCGCATGTACGGTTGTGGGTAGCCGTTGCTGTTGAGGTTCAGGTTGACGATCTTGTAACCCTTGCCACCCAACGCATCGCTGGCCAGTTGTGCGCGGGCCTTGAAGGCGGTCACGGCGTCTTTCATCAGCGCGTCTTCGCTGGCCTTGCGGGTTGGCGTGGCGATGGCGAAGTCCATGCCGCCCATTTTCAGGTCGGTCAGCAGTTCGCCGGTCAGCTTCGACAGCGCGGCGAAGTCCGAGCTTTCCAGGCGCAGTTCGGCGCGTTCACGCCAGCCAGTGATTTTCTGACCCTTGGTGTCGTAGATCGGGTAGCTGCTGCGGCTGCCCTGACGCAGGGTGATGTCTTTTGCCTGCTTGGCCTGGTCCAGCGCCTTGTTCATCGTGGTGCTGACGTCTGCGGCGAGTTTGGCCGGGTCGGTGTTTTGCTCTTCGGTGTACAGGGTCACGATCATCAGGTCGCGGGCCACTTCCTGGCTGACTTCGGCGCGCAGGGAGATCTGGTTGTAGTGCAGCTCGTCGGCGGCGGCCAGGGCCGGGAGGCTGGCGACGGTGCCGACGCTAAGGGTGAGAAGGGCGGCGCTGCGGCGGAAAGTGTGCATGAATACTCCTTGGACGATGCGCAGGGGTTGGGTCCGAGCCTGCGTGAAACCATCAGACTCTAGCGTTAATGATCCGGTTCGCACAGTTACAACTTCTATACAGTCAGAGACGGGTGTGCCGCTTCGCGGGCAAGCCTCGGTCCTACAGGGTGATGCGTTCCAATGTGGGAGCGAGGCTTGCCCGCGAAGGCGGTCTTGCAGGCGCCACAATCATTGGCATGTGGCCGTTTGCCGCACTTTCGCCTGCCAACCCCGTGCTTGGTTATACTCCGTGCGATCCGCCTGGAGCGCTCATCAGGAGAGCTCATGCTCGCCCCCGTTCAAATTACATCCGCGACTCGCCAGAACCTCTGGCGGCTGACGTTCATCCGCACCTTGGTGCTGGCCGCCCAGGCCGGTTCCGTGGGCCTGGCCTACTGGCTCGAATTGCTTCCCCTGCCCTGGTTCCAACTGGCCGCGACCCTCGGTTGCTCGATGCTGCTCTGCGCCTTCACGGCGATTCGCCTGCGTACCACCTGGCCCGTCACCGAGCTCGAATATGCCGTGCAGCTGGCCTGCGACCTGTTTATCCACAGTGCGTTACTGTATTTCTCCGGCGGCTCGACCAACCCCTTCGTCTCTTATTACCTGGTGCCGCTGACCATCGCCGCCGTGACGCTGCCATGGCGCTATTCGGTGATTCTGTCGGGCATCGCACTGACGATGTACACCTTGCTACTGGCGCGTTTCTATCCGCTGCAAACCTTCCCGATTGCCCGGGAAAACCTGCAGGTCTACGGGATGTGGCTGAGCTTCGCCCTGGCCGCGGCGGTGATCACCTTTTTCGCCGCGCGCATGGCCGAAGAGCTGCGCCGTCAGGAAGAACTGCGCGCCATCCGCCGTGAAGAAGGCCTGCGTGATCAGCAACTGCTGGCCGTCGCGACCCAGGCCGCCGGTGCCGCCCATGAGCTGGGCACGCCGCTGGCAACCATGAGCGTACTGCTCAAGGAAATGCGTCAGGACCATCCCGATCCGTTGCTGCAGGACGACCTGAGCGTACTGCAGGATCAGGTCAAGCTCTGCAAAGAGACGTTGCAGCAACTGGTGCGCGCGGCCGAAGCCAATCGCCGTTTGGCCGTGGAAATGCAGGACGTCACCGACTGGCTCGACGAAGCGCTGAACCGCTGGCACCTGATGCGTCCGGAAGCCAGCTACCGCTTCCAGCGTCTGGGCCAGGGGCCCGTGCCGCGCATGGCGCCGCCGCCGGACCTGACCCAGGCGCTGCTGAATCTGCTGAACAACGCCGCCGATGCCTGCCCCGAAGGGCTGCAGGTGACGCTGGACTGGAATGCCGAGGACCTGACCATCAGCATTCGCGACCACGGCGCCGGCGTGCCGCTGGCCATTGCCGAACAGATCGGCAAGCCGTTTTTTACCACCAAGGGCAAAGGTTTCGGCCTGGGCCTGTTTTTGAGCAAGGCCAGCGTGACACGCGCCGGCGGCTCAGTGAAACTCTACAGTCATGAGGAAGGCGGTACGCTCACCGAGCTGCGCCTGCCCCGTGTCGCCCGAGGAGACGAACATGAGTGACGAAATCCAAGTCGAAGGCGAAGACCTGCCGCATTTGCTGCTGGTCGATGACGACGCCACGTTCACCCGCGTGATGGCGCGCGCCATGGCTCGCCGTGGTTTTCGCGTCAGCACCGCCGGTTCCGCGGAAGAGGGCCTGACCATCGCCCAGGCCGACATCCCGGATTACGCTGCGCTGGACCTGAAGATGGACGGCGATTCCGGCCTGGTGCTGTTGCCGAAACTGCTCGAACTCGACCCGGACATGCGTGTGGTGATCCTCACCGGTTACTCGAGCATTGCCACCGCGGTCGAGGCGATCAAGCGCGGCGCCTGCAACTACCTGTGCAAACCGGCGGACGCCGATGACGTGCTCGCCGCGTTGCTCTCCGAGCACGCCGACCTCGACACCCTGGTGCCGGAAAACCCGATGTCGGTGGACCGCTTGCAGTGGGAACACATCCAGCGCGTGTTGACCGAGCACGAAGGCAACATCTCCGCGACCGCCCGTGCTCTGGGCATGCACCGTCGCACGCTGCAGCGCAAACTGCAGAAGCGCCCCGTTCGTCGCTGAACCTGTGCTGAACGAATGCCGGCCGCGCCTCGCGACAAACCGAACCGATCATCTATGATCGGTTCGTGCGTGTTCTTTTCTTTATCGAGCCTTTTCCATGAATCAGAACGCTGAATATTCCGCGGTCAACGATGCGGTGCGCGGGCAGTTTTTCCGCAAAGTCTGGGCGATGATCACGCCTTACTGGCGCAGTGAAGAGAAGGCCAAGGCCTGGACCCTGCTGATCGCGGTGATTGTGTTATCGCTGGTCAGCGTCGGGATCTCGGTGTGGTTCAACACCTGGTACAAGGATTTCTACAACGCCCTGCAACAGAAGGACGAGGCGGCATTCTGGCGGCTGATTCTGTATTTCTGCGGGATTGCGGCGGTGGCGATTATCGGTGCCGTGTACCGGCTCTACCTGACGCAGATGCTGACCATTCGCTGGCGAGCCTGGCTCACCGAAAAGCATTTTGCCCGCTGGCTCGGCAACAAGAATTACTACCAGCTGGAACAGGGCGGCTATACCGATAACCCGGACCAGCGGATCTCCGAAGACCTCAACAACTTCACCTCGAACACCCTGGAACTGGGCATTGGCCTGCTGCGCAACATTGTCAGCCTGGTGTCGTTCTCGATCATCCTGTGGGGCGTGTCGGGCAGTATCGACGTGCTTGGTTTCACCATTCCCGGCTACATGTTCTGGTGCGTTCTGGTCTACGCCGTGATCGGTAGCTGGCTGACCCATTTGATCGGCCGTCGCTTGATCGGGTTGAACAACCAACAACAACGTTTCGAAGCCGACCTGCGTTTCTCCATGGTGCGGATTCGCGAAAATGCCGAAAGCATCGCGTTGTACAACGGCGAACCCAACGAAAATCGTCGCCTGAGCAGTCGCTTCGGGCTGGTCTGGCACAACTTCTGGGACATCATGAAGGTGTCCAAGCGTCTGACGTTCTTCACGTCAGGTTATCAACAGGCCGCCATCATCTTTCCCTTCATGGTCGCCGCACCGCGTTACTTTGCCGGCAAGATCGAACTCGGCGAGCTGATGCAGATCAGCTCGGCGTTTGGCAACGTGCAGGAGAGCTTCAGCTGGTTCATCAGTGCGTACCAGAACCTCGCTGCGTGGCGCGCCACCTGTGATCGTCTGTTGAGTTTCCATCAGGCCATGAGCGACAACGAAGAGCGTGCGCCGGCCATCGACGTGCAGAATTCGGGCGCGGCGCTGAAGGTGCATAACCTGGGCCTCGACCTCGCCGACGGGCGTCATTTGCTGACCAGCGCCGACATGACCGTGGAGGAGGGCGAGCGCGTCATGCTCAGCGGCCGTTCCGGCAGCGGCAAATCGACGTTGCTGCGGGCGATGGGGCATCTGTGGCCAGCGGGCCATGGCAGCATTCGTCTGCCGGCGGCGCGTTACCTGTTCCTGCCGCAAAAGCCCTATCTGCCGATCGGCACGCTGCGCGAGGCGTTGAGTTATCCACAACCCGGCGACACGTACCCGCACGAGCGCTACGTTGACGTGTTGGAAACCTGCCGCCTGCCGCATCTGGTGGCGCGTCTGGATGAAGCCAATCACTGGCAGCGCATGCTTTCTCCCGGTGAACAGCAACGCCTGGCCTTCGCCCGCGCACTGCTGTACGCACCGCAATGGCTGTACATGGACGAAGCCACCTCGGCGATGGATGAAGAGGATGAAGCGTCGCTGTATCAGGCATTGATCGACGAGATCCCCGGTTTGAGCATCGTCAGCGTCGGACATCGCAGCAGTTTGAAACGATTCCATCCGCGGCATGTGCGTATCGACAATGGCCACCTGGTGGATCAGACGGTGACCGCGTGAACACCCGGTCCCTGGGGCGGGGTGATCGTACAACCGCGTTGAGCTATGATGCGGATTCAGCCGAATTTTTCGAGACAGACGTTCACCATGGAAAACCCGATCGACGTACCACGCCTCCCTCGCAAGCGCCGCAGCCTCGCTCAGGAACTGGTGACGGTGCTGTCCGAGCAGATCCGCGACGGTCAGCTCAAGCGTGGCGATAAATTGCCCACCGAGTCGGCGATCATGGACGCCCATGGTGTCAGCCGCACCGTGGTGCGCGAAGCGATTTCCCGTTTGCAGGCGGCCGGGCAGGTGGAAACCCGTCACGGCATCGGCACCTTCGTGCTCGATACCCCGAGCCCGAGCGGCTTCCGGATCGATCCGGCGACCGTGGTGACGCTGCGTGATGTGCTGGCGATCCTGGAACTGCGCATCAGCCTCGAAGTGGAATCCGCCGGTCTCGCCGCGCAACGCCGCAGCCCCGAGCAACTGGCGCTGATGCGCGCCGCACTGGACGCCTTGAACGAAAGCGCGGCCCACGCCAGCGACGCGGTGGCTTCGGACTTCCAGTTTCACCTGCAAATCGCGCTGTCGACCGGCAACCGCTACTTCACCGACATCATGACCCACCTCGGCACCAGCATCATTCCGCGCACACGCCTCAACTCGGCGCGCCTGGCTCATGATGACCAGCAACACTACATGGGCCGGTTGAGCCGCGAGCACGAGGAAATCTATGACGCGATCGCCCGTCAGGATTCCGATGCGGCGCGGGCAGCCATGCGCTTGCACCTGACCAACAGCCGCGAGCGCTTGCGTCATGCCCATGAAGAGGCCGAGGCACAGCGCGGCTAGCCGCCAACGTGATCGTTCCCATGCGTGGGAACGATCCAATCGCTTAGCGCTCGATTCGCACCAGCAAAGGCTCCGAGCTCAGTTCCAGGCTTGATTCATCCGCAAATTTGTAACGCAGTTCGACTTGCATACCCACGTACGTTTCCAGGTCGGCTTTTTCGATTCTCAATTCAATCCCTTTCAACTCGACCATGTCCTCGATGGCCTCGTCCCAGAGGCCGGCAGGCTCCTGTTCGCCGCGCCAATCGGGGTCTTCCGGATCCGCGCCGAAGATCGGATAGACCTCCCAGTTCGGCGGAATATCGTGCGGGTCCGGGATTCGCACGATCAGGCAGTCCGTCAGGCTCGACAGCGTAACGGTTGCAACCTCATCGGCGTCGAGAGCGGGGAACTGCGGGAGGGTGGGGGTCGGAAAACACATCGTTGGCACTCCTTGCGCAAGATCGCCGCGATCCATTCGCGGCGCTGGGCAAACTCTACTGCATGGTCTCGAGGCGTGCTGGGGGGCGATGTTTTCCGGGCGTTTCCAAACGCTCTGCAATGGCTGGATGGTGTTCCAACATCGTGTGACTGACCGAAAATCAGAATGAGCACCCCGGAAAAAATTGCCGGTTAACGATGAAATGCAGTTGACGGTTATTTTTTAAGTTGTACGATGACCTACAACTTCGGCGCAGGCTGAAAGATTTCCTCACATACACACATGTTGCTACCCAGGGTGTTCGAATAATGAATCCACAAGAACTGAAGTCCATCCTCTCTTCCGGTCTGCTGTCTTTCCCGGTTACCGATTTCAATGCTCAGGGCGACTTCCATCGCGCGGGCTACATCAAGCGTCTCGAATGGCTGGCCCCATACGGCGCCACGGCGTTGTTCGCCGCGGGCGGCACCGGTGAGTTCTTCTCTCTGGCGGCCAGCGAATATTCGGAAATCATCAAGACTGCCGTCGACACCTGCGCGACCAGCGTGCCGATTCTGGCCGGCGTCGGCGGTTCGACCCGCCAGGCCATCGAATACGCACAGGAAGCCGAGCGGCTCGGCGCCAAGGGCCTGTTGCTGCTGCCGCACTACCTGACCGAAGCCAGCCAGGACGGCGTTGCCGCCCACGTTGAAGCCGTGTGCAAATCGGTGAACATCGGCGTGGTGGTCTACAACCGTAACGTGTGCCGCCTGACCGCTCCGTTGCTGGAACGCCTGGCCGAACGTTGCCCGAACCTGATCGGCTACAAGGATGGCCTGGGCGACATCGAGTTGATGGTGTCGATCCGTCGCCGCCTGGGCGATCGCTTCAGCTACCTGGGCGGTTTGCCAACCGCTGAAGTCTACGCTGCGGCTTACAAGGCGCTGGGCGTGCCGGTCTACTCCTCGGCGGTGTTCAACTTCATCCCGAAAACCGCGATGGATTTCTACCACGCCATTGCCCGCGAAGATCACGCCACCGTTGGCAAGATCATCGACGACTTCTTCCTGCCATACCTGGACATCCGTAATCGCAAGGCCGGTTACGCGGTGAGCATCGTCAAGGCCGGGGCAAAAATTGCCGGCTATGACGCAGGTCCTGTGCGTGCACCGCTGACCGATCTGACTGGCGAAGAGTACGAAATGCTCGCCGCGCTGATCGACAAGCAAGGTGCGCAGTAACACACCCGATTTAACAAGGCCGCTGAGTGATCAGCGGCCTTTTGCGTGAGGAGAATATTCCGTGGCAAATGCAAAGCGTTTTGATAACTACATCAACGGCGAGTGGGTTGCCGGCAGCGATTACTGCGCCAACATCAACCCGTCCGAACTGACCGATACCATCGGTGAATACGCCAAGGCCGATCTGACCCAGGTCCATGCTGCCATCGACGCCGCTCGGGCTGCGTTCCCGGCCTGGTCGACGTCGGGCATTCAGGCTCGTCACGATTCGCTGGACAAGGTCGGTACTGAAATCCTCGCCCGTCGCGAAGAACTCGGCACCTTGCTGGCCCGGGAAGAGGGCAAGACCCTGCCGGAAGCCATCGGCGAAGTGACCCGCGCCGGCAACATCTTCAAATTCTTCGCGGGTGAAACCCTGCGCCTGTCCGGCGACTACCTGCCGTCGGTGCGTCCGGGCGTCAACGTCGAAGTCACCCGTGAAGCGTTGGGCGTGGTGGGCTTGATCACCCCGTGGAACTTCCCGATCGCGATACCGGCGTGGAAAATCGCTCCGGCCCTGGCCTACGGTAACTGCGTCGTGCTGAAGCCGGCCGACCTGGTGCCGGGTTGCGCCTGGGCCCTGGCTGAAATCATCTCCCGCGCAGGCTTTCCGGCCGGTGTGTTCAACCTGGTGATGGGCAGCGGCCGCGTGGTGGGTGATGCGCTGGTGCAGAGCCCGAAAGTCGATGGCATCAGCTTCACCGGCTCCGTCGGTGTCGGTCGTCAGATCGCCGTCAGCTGCGTGTCGCGCCAGGCCAAGGTCCAGCTGGAAATGGGTGGCAAGAACCCGCAGATCATTCTAGATGACGCCGACCTGAAACAAGCGGTCGAGCTGTCGGTGCAGAGCGCGTTCTACTCCACCGGTCAGCGTTGCACCGCGTCGAGCCGCTTCATCGTCACCGCCGGCATCCACGACCAGTTCGTCGACGCCATGGCCGAGCGCATGAAGTCGATCAAGGTCGGTCACGCGCTGAAAACCGGTACCGACATTGGTCCGGTGGTTTCGCAGGCACAGCTTGAACAAGACATGAAGTACATCGACATCGGCCAGTCCGAAGGTGCGCGCCTGGTGAGCGGCGGTGGTCTGGTGACCTGCGACACCGAAGGCTACTACCTCGCGCCAACGCTGTTTGCCGACAGCGAAGCCGCGATGCGGATCAGCCGCGAAGAGATCTTCGGCCCGGTGGCCAACGTCGTTCGCGTCGCCGATTACGACGCGGCACTGGCCATGGCCAACGACACCGAGTTCGGTCTGTCGGCGGGCATCGCCACCACATCGCTGAAGTACGCCAACCACTTCAAGCGCCACTCCCAGGCCGGGATGGTGATGGTCAACCTGCCGACGGCCGGCGTGGACTACCACGTTCCGTTCGGTGGGCGTAAAGGTTCATCGTATGGTTCCCGCGAGCAAGGTCGCTACGCGCAAGAGTTCTACACGGTCGTGAAAACCAGCTACATCGGTTCGTAATCGCAAACCTGCGGTATCGACTTCGATACCGCAATCGCCTGTAGGAGCGAGCCTGCTCGCGCTGGTGGTCAACGAAGACGCGGGGCATCAGGTTGCCCGCCGCGTCCTTGCGACCATCGCGAGCAAGCTCGCTCCTACAGGTAAAAATCAGTTTCACCCCGCATAAAAATAATCAGTGGGAGTACCTCTACATGCAAGCGACCAAGCCGACCCACGTCCGCTATTTGATATTGCTCATGCTTTTCCTGGTGACCACGATCAACTACGCCGACCGGGCCACCATCGCCATCGCGGGCTCCAGCCTGCAAAAAGACCTCGGCATTGACGCGGTCACCCTCGGCTACATCTTTTCCGCATTCGGTTGGGCCTACGTGGCCGGGCAAATTCCCGGTGGCTGGCTGCTGGACCGTTTCGGCTCGAAAAAAGTCTACGCGCTGAGCATTTTCACCTGGTCGCTGTTCACTGTGCTGCAGGGTTATGTCGGCGAGTTCGGCATGTCTACGGCAATCGTCGCCCTGTTCATGCTGCGCTTCCTGGTAGGCCTGGCCGAAGCGCCGTCCTTCCCCGGCAACGCGCGCATCGTCGCGGCCTGGTTCCCGACTGCCGAGCGCGGCACGGCGTCGGCGATCTTCAACTCGGCGCAATACTTCGCCACCGTGTTGTTCGCGCCGTTGATGGGCTGGATCGTCTACACCTTCGGCTGGCAGCACGTGTTTGTGGTGATGGGCGGGATCGGCATCGTGTTCTCGCTGATCTGGCTGAAAGTTATCCACAGCCCGCGCCAGCACCCGATGATCAACGACGCCGAGTTCAAGCACATCGCCGACAACGGCGGCATGGTCGACATGGACCAGGACAAAGCAGCGGGTAAAAAGGTCGACGGCCCGAAGTGGGACTACATCCGCCAGTTGCTGACCAACCGCATGATGCTTGGCGTGTACCTTGGCCAATACTGCATTAACGGCATCACCTACTTCTTCCTGACCTGGTTCCCGGTATACCTGGTGCAGGAGCGCGGCATGACTATCCTCAAGGCAGGTTTCATTGCCTCGTTGCCGGCCATCTGCGGCTTCATCGGTGGCGTGCTCGGCGGGGTGATTTCCGATTACCTGCTGCGCAAGGGTCACTCGCTGACGTTCGCCCGCAAGGCGCCGATCATCGCCGGGTTGCTGGTCTCCAGCAGCATCGTGGCCTGCAACTACGTGGACATCGAATGGATGGTGGTCGGCTTCATGGCCCTGGCTTTCTTCGGCAAAGGCGTCGGCGCACTGGGCTGGGCGGTCGTGTCGGACACCTCGCCAAAACAGATCGCCGGGTTGAGTGGCGGCCTGTTCAACATGTTTGGCAACATCGCGTCGATCACCACGCCGATCGTGATCGGCTACATCATCAGCTCCACCGGCTCGTTCAAATGGGCGCTGGTGTTCGTCGGTTGCAACGCCTTGGTCGCGGTGTTCAGCTACCTGGTGATCGTCGGCCCGATCAAGCGTGTGGTACTCAAGGAGCCGCCAGTCAGCGGTCCTGAAATTCAGAACAAATTGTCTCAAGCGCATTCCTGAGGAGCGGCGTCATGCAGTTGATTGAACATTCCGACTCGCCGCGCTACATCCGCCTGCACCAGCGGGACAATGTCGTGATCGTGGTCAATGACCAGGGAGTACCCGCCGGTACCGAATTTCCGGACGGCCTGGTGACGGTGGACTTCGTGCCTCAGAGCCACAAGGTCACCCTGGAAGACATTCCCGAGGGTGGCCAGGTGATTCGCTACGGCCAGACCATCGGCTATGCGTTGCAGCCGATTCCACGCGGCAGCTGGGTCAAGGAAGATCAACTGCGCATGCCGACCGCGCCACCGCTGGACAGCCTGCCGCTGTCCACCGAAGTGCCGGCCGCGCAGGCACCGCTGGAAGGCTTCACGTTCGAGGGTTATCGCAATGCCGACGGCACCGTCGGCACGCGCAACATTCTCGGGATCACCACCACGGTCCAGTGCGTCACCGGGGTGCTCGATCATGCGGTCAAGCGCATCAAGGACGAGTTGCTGCCCAAGTATCCGAACGTCGATGACGTGGTCGCGCTGACCCACAGCTACGGCTGCGGCGTAGCGATCACGGCGACTGACGCGTACATCCCGATCCGCACCGTGCGCAACCTCGCACGCAACCCGAACCTGGGCGGCGAAGCGCTGGTGATCAGCCTCGGCTGCGAGAAATTGCAGGCCGGGCAGGTCATGCACGACAACGACAGCTCGGTGGATCTGAGCGAGCCGTGGCTGTATCGCTTGCAGGATTCGAGTCATGGTTTCACCGAGATGATCGAGCAGATCATGGCGCTGGCCGAGACCCGTTTGAAAAAGCTCGATCAGCGCCGTCGGGAAACCGTGCCGGCGTCCGAGCTGATCCTCGGCATGCAATGCGGCGGCAGCGATGCGTTTTCCGGCATCACCGCCAACCCGGCGCTAGGTTACGCCTCGGACTTGTTGCTGCGGGCCGGCGCGACGGTGATGTTCTCCGAAGTCACCGAAGTGCGCGACGCGATCTACCTGCTGACCTCCCGTGCCGAAACCGAGGAAGTCGCCCAGGAACTGGTGCGGGAAATGGACTGGTACGACCGTTACCTGGCCAAGGGCGAAGCGGATCGCAGCGCCAACACCACGCCGGGTAACAAGAAGGGCGGGCTGTCGAACATCGTCGAGAAGTCACTGGGCTCGATCGTCAAATCCGGCAGCAGCGCTATCAACGGGGTGCTCGGCCCTGGCGAGCGCTTCAAGCGCAAAGGCCTGATTTTCTGCGCGACCCCGGCCAGCGATTTTGTCTGCGGCACGTTGCAGCTGGCGGCGGGGATGAACCTGCATGTGTTCACCACCGGGCGCGGTACGCCGTATGGTCTGGCGATGGCGCCGGTGGTTAAGGTGTCGACCCGGACCGAACTGGCGCAGCGCTGGCCGGACCTGATCGACATCGATGCCGGGCGGATCGCGACCGGGCGGGCGTCGATCGAAGAGCTTGGCTGGGAGTTGTTCCACTACTACCTGGATGTGGCCAGCGGGAAGAAGCAGACGTGGGCCGAGCAGCACAAGCTGCATAACGACATCACCCTGTTCAACCCGGCGCCGATCACCTGATACCGCGTTATCGTTCATCGCCAGCAGGCTGGCTCCCACAGTGATCTTAGGTGCAACAAAAAGATTCCCTGTGGGAGCGAGCCTGCTCGCGAAGGCGATCTCCCAGACGCCAACGTCCCGGGTGGCTTATCATTCGCCCCTAACGACGCCCACCCAAGGTCCTCTCCGGCATGCTGGCAATCTTCCTCGAAACCCTCAACATCACCGCGCCGGTGTTTGCCATGCTGTTTCTCGGTGTGCTGCTCAAGCGCATCAACTGGATCAACGACAATTTCATCCACACCGCGTCGGCCCTGGTGTTCAACGTCACCATGCCGGCGTTGCTGTTTCTGGGCATCCTGCATGCCGACCTGCACGCCGCGCTGCAACCGGCGCTGCTAATCTATTTCTCGATTGCCACACTGGTCAGCTTCGCCATCGCCTGGGGCTGGGCGATCCTCAAGTGCCCGCGTGAAGATCGCGGGATTTATACCCAGGGCGCCTTCCGCGGCAACAACGGTGTGATCGGCCTCGCGCTGGCGGCGAGCATGTACGGCGATTACGGGATTTCCCTCGGGGCGATTCTCGCGGCGCTGGTGATCCTGTTCTACAACACCCTGTCGACCATCGTGTTGGCGGTGTACAGCCCGGTGATCAAGTCCGATCCGTGGAGCATCTGCAAAAGCGTGATGAACAACCCGCTGATCATCAGCGTGTTTGCGGCGGCGCCGTTTGCCTATTTCAAGATCAGCCTGCCGGGTTGGCTGGAGACGTCCGGGCAATACCTGGCGCAAACCACGTTGCCCCTGGCGTTGATCTGCATTGGCGGCACGTTGTCGCTGGCGGCGATGCGCAAAAGCGGTTCGATGGCGCTGAGTTCCAGCCTGGTGAAGATGATCGGCCTGCCGGTGGTGGCCACGCTGGGGGCGTGGCTCTGGGGCTTTCGCGGGGCGGAACTGGGGATTCTGTTCCTGTACTTCGGCAGCCCGACGGCTGCAGCGAGTTTTGTCATGGCGCGTCAGGCCAACGGCAATCATGAACTGGCGGCGGCGATCATTGTGATCACCACGTTGATGGCGGCGGTGACCACCAATATCGGGATCTTTTTGTTGCAGTGGGGTGGGTGGATTTAGCTTCGGGATTTGCGGTGTTCTTCGGGGCCTCTTCGCGAGCAAGCCCGCTCCCACATTTGATTTCCAGCGAACACAACATTTGTGTACGGCTTGACCCAATGTGAGAGCGGGCTTGCTCGCGAAGACGGCCGAACCGTCACCACACCCCCCGGCGACTTACTCCGGCTTCTGATAGCTATCAATCACTTCCTGCGCCGCCCGAAACGCATCGATCGCCGCCGGTACGCCCGCATACACCGCGCAATGCAGCAACGCCTCGCGAATCTCTTCCGCCGTGCAACCGTTGTTCAACGCGCCACGCACGTGGCCCTTCAATTCCTGCGGGCACTTCAGCGCGGTCAGCGCGGCGAGGGTAATCAGGCTGCGGGTTTTCAGCGGCAGCCCTTCGCGATTCCACACGCTGCCCCAGGCGTGTTCGTTGACGAAATCCTGCAGCGGCTGGGTGAACTCGGTGGCATTGCCCAGTGCGCGGTCGACGAACGCGTCGCCCATCACTTGGCGGCGTACTTCAACGCCCGGTTTTTTAGCATCGGTCATGGCAATTCCCTCTTGTGATGTTGGCGACGCCAGGCGCGTAGCGACGTGAACAGCAGGAACGCCACCAGCGCCGGCAGGACGAAAAACAGCATCAGGTGCTCAAGCTTGCCGGCCAGCGGCATGCCGGTGGTGAACGACACCACGTGCAGACCGTAAGCCAGGTACAAACCGAGAAACAGCAGACCTTCGGCGCGGGTTACCCGATAACCGGAATAAAACACCGGCAGGCACAACGCCGCGACGCCGAGCATCACCGGCAAATCGAAATCCAGTGCATTGGGTGAGACCGACAACGGCGACGGCGCAATCAACGCGGTCACGCCGAGCACGCCCAGCAGGTTGAACAGGTTGCTGCCGATCACGTTGCCCACGGCGATGTCGCGCTGGCCGCGCAACGCGGCGATCAACGAAGTGGCGAGTTCCGGCAGGGAGGTGCTGACGGCGACGATGGTCAGGCCGATGATGCGCTCCGAGAGGCCCAGGTCGGTGGCCACTGAAACGGCCGCGCCCAGTAACAAGTGCCCGGCATATACCAGCATCGCGAGGCCGACGACAATCATCAGCAGGCTGCTGAGCCATGGCACTTCCTGGCCTTCCTGGGGGCTCGAATGCGGCCGGGTGGAATGCCGCGACTGGCGCAGGAGCAACGCCAGATAAAGCGCCAGGGCCGTCAGCAACAGCACGCCGTCGACACGGGTCAGTTCTTCATTCCATGCCAGCACGAACACCAGCAGGCTGGCACCGATCATCAGCGGGATGTCCAGGCGCACCAGTTGCCGCGAGACCCGCAGCGGAATGATCAGCGCCGAAAGACCGAGGGTGACGAGGATGTTGAAGATGCTGCTGCCGATCACGCTGCCGACGGCGATGTCGGCGTTTTGCGCCAGGGTGGCTTGCAAGCTGACCGCCATCTGCGGTGCGCTGCTGCCGAGGGCGACGATGGTCAGGCCGATGATCAGCGGCCGTACGTGCAGGCGCGCGGCCAGACGCACGGCGGCGCGCACCATCAGTTCGGCGCCGGCGATCAGCAGCACCAGGCCGCTGAGCAGTTCAAGCACGCTGAGCAGGGGTAAGTCGGCAAGTCCGAAAATGGTCGCGGCTCCGGTGGTCAGTCGTCGAGGGCCTGCACACGAACCCGTGCGGTGCCGCTGCCGAGCATGCCCAGTCGCTCGGCGGCTTCGTGGGACACGTCGATCAGGCGCCCGCGGGTGTGCGGCCCGCGATCATTGATGCGGACCACGCAGGACTTGTCGTTTTTCAGATTGGTGACCTTCACCCGCGTGCCGAAGGGGAGCTGGCGGTGGGCGGCGGTCAGGGTATTCTTGTCGAAACGCTCGCCACTGGCGGTGCGTTTGCCTTGGTGTTTGGCGCCGTAATAGGACGCCACGCCGGTCTGGTCGTAGCCATGGGGATCGACGATGTCCGTGCTGGCGCAACCGGCCAGCAGCGAGAGCAGGGCGCAAAGGCCGAGTAGATGCTTCATTCAAGGTTTCCCGAAAACAAATGTGGGAGCCGGCCTGCTGGCGATCGCGGAGTGACAGACATGGAAATGTTGAATGTCAGACCGCTATCGCCAGCAGGCTGGCTCCCACAGGGCGTGGAGCCAGAATTGAATGCTGGCTCCATACTCATCAGCCTTCGAGCTTGCTTTTCAGCAGTTCGTTGACCTGTTGCGGGTTGGCCTTGCCTTTGGAGGCTTTCATGGCCTGGCCGACGAAGAAGCCGAACATCTTGCCGCGTTTGGCTTCGTCTGCCGCGCGGTATTGCTCGACCTGCTCGGCGTTGGCTGCAAGCATTTCGTCCAGCACGGCGGAGATCGCACCGCTGTCGGTCACTTGCTTGAGGCCGCGCTTGTCGATGATCTCGTCGGCGCTGCCTTCCCCGTTGGCCATGGCTTCGAACACCACCTTGGCGATCTTGCCGGAGATGGTGTTGTCCTTGATGCGCAGCAGCATGCCGCCCAGTTGCTCGGCCGACACCGGCGACTCGTCGATGTCCAGGCCTTGCTTGTTGAGCAGGCTGCCCAACTCGACCATCACCCAGTTCGCCGCCAGTTTGGCGTCGCCGCTGATGCTCACGACTTGCTCGAAGTAATCGGCTTGCTCACGGCTGGTGGCCAGGACGCTGGCGTCATAGATCGACAGGCCGAACTGCGCCTGGAAGCGCTCGCGCTTCTGCGGCGGCAATTCCGGCAGTGTCGCGCGCACGTCATTGAGGAACGAGTCCTCGATGACCACCGGCAGCAGGTCCGGATCGGGGAAGTAACGGTAGTCGTTGGCTTCCTCCTTGCTACGCATCGGACGGGTTTCGTCCTTGTTCGGATCGTACAGGCGGGTCTGCTGGATCACCTTGCCGCCGTCTTCGATCAGTTCGATCTGGCGCTGTACTTCGGTGTTGATCGCCTTCTCGATGAAGCGGAACGAGTTGACGTTCTTGATCTCGCAGCGGGTGCCGAATTCAGCCTGGCCCTTTGGACGGATCGACACGTTGCAGTCGCAACGCAGCGAACCTTCGGCCATGTTGCCGTCGCAGATGCCCAGGTAACGCACCAGCGCGTGGATCGCCTTGACGTAGGCCACGGCTTCCTTGGCGCTGCGCATGTCCGGCTCGGAGACGATTTCCAGCAGCGGCGTGCCGGCGCGGTTCAGGTCGATGCCGGTGGCGCCGTTGAACTCTTCGTGCAGGCTTTTACCGGCGTCTTCTTCCAGGTGCGCCCGGGTGATACCGACACGTTTGACCGTGCCGTCTTCCAGGGCGATGTCCAGGTGGCCCTTGCCGACGATCGGCAATTCCATCTGGCTGATCTGGTAGCCCTTCGGCAGGTCCGGGTAGAAATAGTTTTTGCGGGCGAACACGTTGTGCTGGCCGATCTCGGCGTCAATCGCCAGGCCGAACATCACCGCCATGCGCACCGCTTCCTGGTTCAGCACCGGCAATACGCCGGGCATGCCGAGGTCAACCAGGCTGGCCTGGGTGTTCGGCTCGGAACCGAAGGTGGTGGAACTACCGGAAAAGATTTTCGACCGGGTGGTGAGCTGGGTGTGAATCTCCAGCCCGATCACGACTTCCCATTGCATGTGTTTCTCCTCAGAAGCCGGTTGGGGTGCGGGTGTGCCAGTCAGTGTTGAGCTGATACTGGTGCGCAACGTTGAGCAAGCGGCCTTCCTGGAAATACGGGGCGAGCAGTTGCACGCCAACCGGCAGACCGTCGACGAAACCGGCCGGCATCGACAAGCCCGGCAGGCCAGCGAGGTTGGCGGTGATGGTGTAGACGTCTTCCAGGTATGCAGCGACCGGGTCGCTGTTCTTGGCGCCGAGCTTCCAGGCCGGGTTCGGCGTGGTCGGGCCGAGGATGATGTCGACCTCGTTGAAGGCGGTCATGAAGTCGTTCTTGATCAGGCGACGGATCTTCTGCGCCTTCAGGTAGTAGGCGTCGTAGTAGCCGGCCGACAGCGCATAGGCGCCGACCATGATCCGGCGCTGCACTTCCGGGCCGAAACCTTCGCCACGGGAACGCTTGTACAGGTCGATCAGGTTTTTCGGGTCTTCACAGCGGTAGCCGAAACGCACACCGTCGAAACGCGACAGGTTGGACGAGGCTTCCGCCGGGGCGATCACGTAGTACGCCGGAATCGCGTGCTGCATGTTCGGCAGGCTGATTTCCTTGATCACGGCGCCGAGCTTTTCCAGCGCCTTGACGCTGTCGTGGATCAAATCGGCAATGCGCGGATCGAGACCGGCGCTGAAGTATTCCTTCGGCACGCCGATGCGCAGGCCTTGCAGCGAACCGTTGAGGCTGGCGCTGTAATCAGGCACGGGCTCGTCGATGCTGGTGGAGTCCTGCGGGTCGAAACCGGCCATGCCTTGCAGCAGGATGGCGCAGTCTTCGGCGGTGCGCGCCAGAGGGCCACCCTGATCGAGGCTGGACGCGTAGGCGATCATGCCCCAGCGCGAAACGCGACCGTACGTCGGTTTCAGGCCGGTCAGGTTGGTCAGCGCCGCTGGCTGGCGAATCGAGCCGCCAGTGTCGGTGCCGGTGGCCGCTGGCAGCAGGCGCGCGGCCACTGCCGCCGCCGAACCGCCGGAAGAACCGCCCGGCACGTGTTCCAGGTTCCAGGGGTTTTTCACGGCGCCGTAGTAGCTCGACTCGTTGGCCGAACCCATGGCGAATTCGTCCATGTTGGTCTTGCCCAGGGTCACCGCGCCCGCAGCGGCCAGTTTGGCGACGACGGTGGCGTCGTACGGGGCCTTGAAGTTGTCGAGCATCTTCGAGCCGCAGCTGGTGCGGATGCCTTGTGTGCAGAACAGGTCTTTATGGGCGATGGGCGCGCCAAGCAGGGCGCCGCTCTCACCATTGGCGCGACGCGCATCAGCAGCTTTGGCCTGCTGGAGCGCCAGGTCTTCGGTGAGGCTGATGAAGCTGTTGAGCTGCGGATCGAGCTGGGCGATACGCGCCAGCAGGGTTTTGGTCAGCTCTTCGGCAGAAAACTTTTTATCGGCGAGTCCGCGGGCGATCTCGGCCAGAGTCAATTGATGCATTGCAGGCTCTTTCCCTTTAGTCGATGACTTTCGGAACCAGGTACAGGCCGTTTTCGACCGCTGGTGCGATGGACTGATAGGCCTCGCGATGATTGATCTCGGTCACGACGTCTGCACGCAGGCGCTGGCTGGCTTCCAGTGGGTGGGCGAGCGGTTCGATACCGTCGGTATTGACCGCCTGCATTTCGTCGACCAGGCCAAGAATGCTGTTCAGGGCCGAAGTAATATGTGGAAGATCGGCATCATCGAGGCCAAGACAGGCCAGATGAGCGATTTTTTCCACGTCGGAGCGTTCAAGCGCCATGGGAATCTCCAGTGGAAAACAGAACGGACGGTGTCCGTGTGTTAGTGTTGTCGGAACACTACCGCACTTCTACGGTCATAAGGCCGCGATTGTGGGGCTTGGTGCACAGAAAAGCGGCCAATTTAACATATTGGCGCCTTGCCCAAAATCCCTGTCGTTGTTAGAGTTTGCCGCACTTTTTTTACCCACGCGTTGCCTAGGGTCCCTTTCCCATGTTCAAGAAACTGCGTGGCATGTTTTCCAGCGATCTTTCCATTGACCTGGGCACTGCCAACACCCTTATTTACGTGCGCGAGCGCGGCATCGTCCTGAATGAGCCATCGGTTGTGGCTATTCGGACACACGGTAACCAGAAAAGTGTCGTTGCTGTCGGCACCGAGGCCAAGCGCATGCTCGGCCGTACGCCGGGCAACATCGCAGCCATTCGTCCGATGAAGGATGGCGTCATTGCCGACTTCAGCGTCTGCGAAAAGATGCTGCAATACTTCATCAACAAGGTTCACGAAAACAGCTTTTTGCAGCCGAGCCCTCGTGTGCTTATCTGCGTGCCTTGCAAATCCACCCAGGTTGAGCGTCGAGCCATCCGTGAATCGGCCCTTGGTGCCGGCGCCCGTGAAGTGTTCCTGATCGAAGAGCCGATGGCGGCTGCGATCGGTGCCGGCCTGCCGGTTGAAGAAGCCCGCGGTTCGATGGTCGTCGATATCGGTGGCGGTACCACTGAAATCGCGCTGATCTCCCTGAATGGTGTGGTTTACGCCGAATCCGTACGGGTTGGCGGCGACCGCTTCGACGAAGCGATCATCACCTACGTGCGTCGCAACTACGGCAGCCTGATCGGCGAATCCACCGCTGAGCGCATCAAGCAGGAAATCGGTACGGCCTACCCGGGCGGCGAAGTGCGTGAAGTCGACGTTCGTGGCCGTAACCTGGCCGAAGGCGTTCCACGCGCATTCACCCTGAACTCCAACGAAGTGCTGGAAGCTCTGCAAGAGTCCCTGGCGACCATCGTTCAGGCCGTGAAAAGTGCCCTGGAGCAATCGCCTCCGGAACTGGCTTCCGATATCGCCGAGCGTGGCCTGGTGCTGACCGGTGGTGGCGCCTTGCTGCGCGACCTCGACAAGCTGCTGGCCCAGGAAACCGGTCTGCCGGTCATCGTTGCCGAAGATCCACTGACCTGCGTTGCTCGCGGCGGTGGCCGTGCCCTGGAAATGATGGATAAGCACACCATGGACTTGCTGTCGAGCGAGTGATCTCGCCCGATGCATCTAGGCTGTTGAGCGCGCAGGCGGCACTTTGCAGTGCCGCCTGTTGGCGTTTATCTTCTGTCATTCTGCATCCAGGCCGGTTTGTTGCCGTATGAGTAAAGAGAACATTTGCCTGGGAGGAGCGGCTCATTAAACCGCTTTTCTCCAAAGGTCCCTCACTGGGCGTGCGCTTGTTGGTGCTGGTCGTGCTTTCGATCGCGCTGATGGTGGTCGATGCCCGCTTCACACTGCTCAAGCCAGTGCGTAGCCAAATGTCGCTGGTGTTGATGCAGTCCTACTGGGTCACCGACCTGCCGCAGCGGCTATGGCAAGGTGTGGCCAGCCAGTTTGGCAGCCGCACCGAGCTGGTCGCCGAAAACGAAAAACTCAAGACCGAAAACCTGCTGTTGCAGGGGCGCATGCAAAAGCTGGCCGCCCTCACCGAGCAGAACGTCCGGCTGCGCGAGTTGCTCAATTCGTCCGCGCTGGTCAACGAGAAGGTCGAAGTGGCCGAATTGATCGGCATGGACCCCAACCCTTTCACCCATCGCATCATCATCAATAAAGGTGAGCGTGACGGTGTGGTCCTCGGTCAGCCGGTGCTCGATGCCCGTGGCCTGATGGGCCAGGTGGTCGAGTTGATGCCATACACCTCCCGGGTGTTGCTGCTGACCGACACCACCCACAGCATTCCAGTGCAGGTAAACCGTAACGGTCTGCGGGCGATTGCCAGCGGCACCGGTAACCCGGAACGCCTGGAGCTGCGGCACGTGGCTGATACCGCCGACATTAAAGAAGGCGATCTGCTGGTCAGTTCCGGCCTGGGTCAGCGTTTTCCGGCGGGCTACCCGGTGGCAACGGTCAAGGAAGTGATTCACGACTCCGGCCAACCGTTCGCGATTGTCCGCGCCGTGCCGACAGCCGCGTTGAACCGTAGCCGCTACCTGCTGCTGGTGTTCAGCGACACCCGCACGCCGGAAGAGCGCGCCAATGACGCCGCGCAAGCCCAGGAAAACCTGGACGCGCAGGGCGGCGGGCCGATCGTTCCCGCCACCGTGCCGAAACCTGCGCCGGTGACTCCGGCCGCAGCCCCGGCTGCTCCTGCGACGGCACCGGCCAGCACAACTCCGGCCAAGCCTGCTGCCACAACGCCGGCGAAGCCCACTGCGGCACATCCTGCCACCGCCAAACCGCCCGCGACGACACCGGCTGCCAAACCACCGGCGACGCAACCCGCTGCCGTGAAGCCTGCAGCCAAACCGCCTGTCTCCGCGCCGGCCACCCCAGGGGGAAGAGAATAATGGTCGGTGCTACCGCCTCCCGAAACGGCTGGATGGTCTGGCTGACGTTCGCCGTCGGCCTGTTGCTCAGCGTCTCTCCGCTGCCGCAATTCATGGAAATTCTCCGTCCGCTTTGGCTCGCCTTGCTGCTGGCCTTCTGGGCACTGGCCATGCCGCAGAAAGTCGGCATGGTCACCGCGTGGTGCCTGGGCCTGGCCGAAGACGTGCTCTACGGCACGTTGCTCGGCCAGAACGCCTTGATCCTGACGCTCATCACATTCCTGGTGCTGTCGTTGCAACAGCGGCTGCGGATGTTCCCGATGTGGCAACAGAGCCTGGTGATCCTGGTGATCTTTGGCCTCGCCCAGCTTGTTCAACTCTGGCTCAGTGCCCTGACCGGCAACCGTCAGCCAACGCTGGCGCTGGTCCTGCCGGCACTGGTCAGTGCGTTGCTCTGGCCGTGGATCAGCTTTGGTTTGCGCGGGTTGCGTCGACGCTACAAAATCAATTGATCGGTCAGGCATTCGCCCGGTGCCTTGCCTTGCAAATACGTTGCTTCTCTGGCGAGTGGCTGTTGTTGCCAGGCAACGAGCGGCAACGCAGTGGCAACAACAGACGCCGCCAAAAGGAACAGTATTTGTGAGGCAGGGCGCTAACAGGGAGATGTCTTGATGAAATTGTTATTCCTCGCCTCAGGCTCGCCGCGTCGGCGTGAACTGCTCACGCAGATCGGCGTGCCGTTCTCCGCCATCAGTGCGGACATCGATGAAACCCCTTTGAATCATGAATCGCCGTCGGCCTATGTCGAGCGCCTCGCGCGCGGCAAGGCTGAAGCCGGGCGCCGCGCGGTCGTGTCCGACGCGGCGTTTTGCGTGCTGGGCGCCGATACCGCCGTGGTGCTGGACGGGAAAATTCTCGGCAAACCGGTGGACGAAGCCGAGGCGTGCGCCATGCTTATGATGTTGGCCGGTCACGAGCACGAAGTGCTGACGGCGATTGCCGTGCTTGACGGCGAGCGTTGCGAGTCACGGGTGGTGCGCAGCCTGGTGCGTTTTCGCGCCATCGACCGCGATGAAGCGGCGGCCTACTGGGCCAGCGGCGAACCGCGGGACAAGGCGGGCGGCTACGGTATTCAAGGGCTGGGCGCGGTGTTTGTCGCCGGGCTCAATGGCAGTTACTCGGCGGTGGTCGGACTGCCGTTGTGCGAAACCTCGGAGCTGCTTGGCCATTTCGGCATACCCTGTTGGCAAACCCTTGACGCGCGTTGAGCGCCGTACTGACAAGATGCGGCCATTATCGTGAACATGCCTGAACGAGACCCTGCCATGAGTGAAGAGATTCTGATCAACATCACGCCGATGGAATCGCGCGTGGCGGTGGTTGAAAACGGTGTTCTGCAAGAGGTCCACGTCGAGCGTACGCAAAAGCGCGGCATCGTCGGCAACATTTACAAAGGCAAGGTCGTGCGGGTTTTGCCGGGCATGCAGGCGGCGTTCGTCGACATCGGCCTGGACCGCGCCGCGTTCATTCATGCGTCGGAAATTTCCCTGCGAGAAGGCCCGGCGGTCGAGAGCATCAGTGCGCTGGTGCATGAAGGCCAGAGCCTGGTGGTGCAAGTCACCAAGGACCCGATCGGTTCGAAAGGCGCCCGCCTGACCACGCAACTGTCGATCCCTTCGCGTTACCTGGTGTACATGCCACGCACTGCGCACGTCGGCATTTCCCTGAAGATCGAAGACGAAGCCGAACGCGAGCGCCTCAAGCAAGTGGTCACCGACTGCGTGGCCAAAGAAGGCATCAAGGAAGCCGGCGGCTTCATCCTGCGCACCGCCGCCGAGGGCGCGGGTGCCGATGAAATTCTCATGGACATCCGCTATCTACGCCGGCTCTGGGACCAGATCAACGAGCAGATCAAGACCATCGGCGCACCGAGTGTGATCTATGAAGACCTGGGCCTGGCCTTGCGTACCTTGCGCGACCTGGTGAGCCCGAAGATCGAGAAGATCCGCATCGACTCCCGGGAAACCTTCCAGAAAACCACGCAATTCGTCGCTGAACTGATGCCGGAAATCGCCGATCGTCTGGAGCATTATCCGGGCGAGCGGCCGATCTTCGATCTGTACGGCGTCGAAGACGAAATCCAGAAAGCTCTCGAACGCAAAGTCCCGTTGAAGTCCGGTGGCTACCTGGTGGTTGACCCGGCGGAAGCCATGAGCACCATCGACGTCAACACCGGCGCGTTTGTCGGCCATCGCAACCTTGAAGAAACCATCTTCAAGACCAACCTCGAAGCCGCGACCGCCATCGCTCGCCAACTGCGCCTGCGCAACCTGGGCGGGATCATCATCATCGACTTCATCGACATGGAAGATGAAGAGCACCAGCGCCAGGTGCTGCGCACGCTTGAGAAGCAACTGGAGCGCGATCACGCCAAGACCAACATCATCGGCATCACCGAGCTGGGCCTGGTCCAGATGACCCGCAAACGCACCCGCGAAAGTCTCGAGCAAGTGTTGTGCGAACCGTGCAGCAGCTGCCAGGGCCGCGGCAAGCTCAAGACTCCAGAAACGGTTTGCTACGAAATCTTCCGCGAAATCCTCCGCGAGGCTCGCGCCTATCAGGCGGAGGGCTATCGTGTATTGGCGAACCAGAAAGTCGTCGATCGGCTGCTGGATGAAGAGTCGGGCAATGTCGCCGAGCTGGAAGGTTTTATCGGACGGACCATTCGGTTCCAGGTCGAAACCATGTATTCCCAGGAACAATACGACGTGGTGCTGCTCTGAATCGTTGCGTTACCACTCCACTAGAACAGCTGGCCTCAGCTTTTTGCAATTTCGCCATGGGAGCCACCTGACATGGACCGTCTGACACGCATACTGGCCGCACTGACCCGTTGGGGTCTGGGCCTGTGCGCGTTGGCTTTGGTGCTGATGGCGCTCTACGTCAGTCTCGGCCGCGAGTTGACGCCACTGTTGGCCGAGTACCGGGCCGAGGTTGAAGACAAAGCCGGTGCTGCCTTGGGCATGCCGCTGCAGATCGGCGAACTGGAAGGTAACTGGCGGGGCTTCGCGCCGATCTTGCTGGCCCATGACGTGACGGTCGGTGAGGGCGCCAATGCCCTGCGCCTGGACAAGGTGCGCGCGGTGCCGGATCTCTGGGCCAGTTTGCTGGCTCGCGAAGTGCGTATTGCCCACCTGGAACTCAACGGCCTGAAGATCAGCCTCAAGGAAGGCGCGGACGGTCAGTGGGCGCTGGAAGGCTTGCCGGTGCAACAGGACCAGCCGCTGGACCCGGAGCAACTGCTCAATCGCATGCAGAGTGTGCAGCAATTGTCAGTGCTCGACAGCCAGGTGACCTTGCAGCCACTGGACCAGCCGCCACTGACCTTCACCTATGTGGGCCTGAACTTCAAGACCGGCGCCTCCCGCCAGCGCCTCGATGCTCGACTGACGTTGCCCGATGGCCAACCGGTGGCCATGAGCGTGCGCACGCGCATTCGCGCCAGCCAGTGGAAGGACGGTGAGGCCGAAGCCTACCTGAGCCTGCCGCAAAGCGACTGGTCGAAATGGCTGCCCGAGCGTGTGACCCGGCAATGGAATTTTTCCAGGATCAAGGCCGGTGGCGAACTTTGGGTCAATTGGAGCAAAGGTGCGCTGCAGAGTGGCGCGATCCGCTTGAACGCGCCGCAGCTCAAGGGCGCCTACGCCGAGCGCAAGCCGATCCTGATCAACAACCTGGCGCTCAACGGTTACTTCCAGCGCAGTTCCGAAGGCATCCTGGTGACGCTGGATTCCCTGGCGATGAACCTTGGCGAGACCCGCTGGGAATCGCACCTGCAACTCCAGCAAAGCCTGGCCACCGACAAGGCCGACGAGCGTTGGCACCTGCAAGCCGACCGCCTCGACCTCACGCCGCTGACGCCGCTTTTGAATGCTTTGGGACCATTGCCCGAAGGCGTTGCCACGGCCGTCGAGAAGCTCAAGGTGACCGGCGCTTTACGCAACGTCTTGCTGGATTTCCGGCCCAATGCCACCGATGACACCAAGTTAAGCTTTGCCGCCAACCTCGATCAGGTCGGCTTTGATGCCTATCACGGCGCACCGGCCGCGCGAAATGTCAGCGGCAGCATCAGCGGTGATTTGGGCCATGGCGAACTGCGCATGGACAGCAAGGATTTTGTCCTGCACCTGGACCCGATCTTCGCCAAGCCGTGGCAATACATTCAGGCCAACGCCCGCCTGACCTGGAAACTCGACAAAGAAGGTTTCACCCTGATCGCACCGTATCTGAAGGTGCTGGGCGAAGAGGGCAAGATTGCCGGCGACTTCCTCATCCGCCTGCATTTCGATCACAACCAGGAAGACTACATGGACCTGCGGGTCGGCCTGGTGGACGGCGACGGCAAATACACCGCCAAATACCTGCCGGCAGTGCTCAGCCCGGCGCTGGACGAGTGGCTGCGAACCGCCATTCTCAAAGGCGCGGTCGATCAGGGCTTCTTCCAGTATCAAGGCTCGTTGAACCATGGCGCGGCCGATACCGCTCGCAGCATCAGCCTGTTCTTCAAGGTCCACGATGCCGAACTGGCGTTCCAGCCGGGCTGGCCGCATGTGAGCAAGGTCAGTGGCGATGTATTCATCGAAGACAGTGGCGTGCGGATTCTGGCCAGCAAAGGTCAATTGCTCGACACCCAGGTCAGCGACGTCTACGTCAACATCCCCCACGCGCCCGCCGGGCAAAATGCTCACCTGTTGCTCGACGGCGCCTTCGCCGGCGGACTGGGCGACGGCCTGAAAATCCTCCAGGACGCACCGATCGGTACGGCCAGCACCTTTGCCGGGTGGGAAGGCGAGGGCGACCTGCAGGGCAAATTGAAACTGGATATTCCGCTGGCAAAAGGCGAACAGCCGAAGATTCTCGTCGACTTCAAGACGGCCAAGGCCCGCTTGAAACTCGCCGATCCAGCCCTCGAACTGACCCAGCTCAAAGGCGATTTCAGCTTCGACAGCAACAAGGGTTTGAGCGGGCAGAACATCACCGCGCGCGCATTCGACAAACCGGTCACCGCGCAGATTTTCGCCGACGGCAGTCCCGGCAACATCAAGACACGGGTCAGTGCGTCCGGGCAGGTCGAGGTCAAGAAGCTCACCGACTGGTTGAGCGTGACCCAGCCGTTACCCGTGTCCGGCGTCATTCCGTACCAGTTGCAACTGAACCTGGGAGGCGACGACAGTCAGTTGATGGTCAATTCCAACCTCAAAGGCGTGGCTGTCGATCTGCCGGCGCCGTTCGGCATGGCGGCCGATGTCGGGCGCGACACGATGTTCCGCATGACCCTGCAAGGCCAGGAGCGGCGGTACTGGGTCAAATACGGTGAGTTGGCGAGCTTCACCTTCGCCGCTGCGCCCGGCAATTTTGCCGACGGTCGCGGCGAATTGTTCCTCGGTGATGGCGATGCCGTGCTGCCCGGTGGCAAAGGCCTGCGCGTGCGTGGTGTGTTGTCTGAGCTGGATGTTGGCCCGTGGAAAGACCTGGTGGATAAGTATGCCGGCCAGGACCCGGGCGGCAGCGCCAAACAATTGCTCAGCAGTGCCGACTTCAAGGTCGGCAAGCTCAGCGGCATCGGCACCACCCTGGATCAGGCGTCGGTGCAGTTGAACCGCAAGCCGACCGCGTGGGCCTTGCAGCTCGACAGCCAGCAGGTCAAGGGCACCGCCAGCCTCCCCGACGCCAAGTCCGCGCCGATCGCGATCAACCTGCAATACGTGCGCTTGCCTGCGCCGGATCCGACGGTCCTGGCCGATGAGAACTCGCCGGATCCGCTGGCCAGCGTCGACCCGAGCAAGATCCCGGCGCTGGATATCACCATCAATCAATTGTTCCAGGGGCAGGACCTGGTCGGGGGCTGGTCGCTGAAAGTCCGTCCGACCGCCAAGGGCATTGCCCTCAACACGCTGGATCTGGGCCTCAAGGGCATCCTGTTGCAGGGCAATGGCGGCTGGGAAGGTGTGCCCGGCACGTCCAACAGTTGGTTCAAGGGCCGGATCAGCGGCAAGAACCTGGCGGATGTGCTGAAAGGCTGGGGCTTTGCGCCGAGTGTCACCAGCGAAGAGTTCCATATGGACGTCGATGGTCGCTGGCCCGGCTCACCGGCCTGGCTGGCCACCAAGCGTTTCTCCGGCACCCTGGATGCGTCACTGAATAAAGGCCAGTTTGTTGAAGTCGAGGGCGGCGCCCAGGCGTTGCGGGTATTTGGCCTGCTCAACTTCAACTCCATCGGTCGCCGTTTGCGCCTGGACTTCTCCGACCTGTTCGGCAAAGGCTTGAGTTACGACCGGGTCAAAGGCTTGCTGGTCGCGACCAACGGCGTTTACGTGACGCGCGAGCCGATCGTGCTGACCGGGCCGTCGAGCAATCTGGAACTCAACGGCACGCTGGACCTGGTGGGCGATCAGGTCGATGCGAAACTGCTGGTGACCCTGCCGGTGACCAACAACCTGCCGATTGCCGCGCTGATTGTCGGCGCACCGGCCATTGGTGGCGCGTTGTTCCTGATCGACAAGCTGATCGGTGACCGCGTGGCGCGCTTCGCCAGCGTGAAATACACCGTTAAAGGTCCGTGGAAAGCGCCGAATATCACCTTCGACAAACCGTTCTGATGGGGACCAGGTGCGGGAGCGAGCCTGCTCCGGGCGGCGCTCCGACGAAGGGCTCAATGGCGGCGCGCTTATCCAGAAAACGCGTTATCGTTAACCCCCCCCATCGCGAGCAAGCTCGCTCCTGCAGAAAGGCGGTAAAGCAATGACTGTCGCGGTGATTCAAATGGTCAGCCAGAGCGATGTGCTGGCCAATCTGGCCCAGGCCCGTCGCCTGCTCGAACAAGCAGCGACCGGCGGCGCGAAGCTGGCTGTGTTGCCGGAAAACTTCGCCGCCATGGGCCGCCGCGATATTGCCGACATCGGCCGCGCCGAGGCATTGGGCGACGGTCCGATCCTTCCGTGGTTGAAACAGACCGCCCGTGACCTCAAGTTATGGATAGTGGCCGGCACATTGCCGTTGCCGCCGGTGGATCAGCCGACGGCGAAAGTGCACGCCTGCTCGTTGCTGGTCAACGACCACGGCGAGACGGTGGCGCGCTACGACAAGCTGCACCTGTTCGACGTGGACGTGGCGGACACCCGCGGGCGCTATCGTGAATCCGATGACTATGCTTATGGCAGTGGCGTGGTGGTGGCAGACACACCGGTGGGTCGAGTCGGCCTGACAGTCTGTTACGACCTGCGTTTCCCGGAGCTGTACAGCGAATTGCGTGCTGCCGGTGCGGAGCTGATTACCGCGCCGTCGGCCTTCACCGCGGTTACCGGCGCGGCGCACTGGGAAGTGCTGATACGTGCGCGGGCCATCGAGACCCAGTGTTATGTACTTGCGGCTGCCCAGGGTGGGACGCATCCGGGGCCGCGAGAAACCTGGGGCCATGCGGCGATTGTCGACCCTTGGGGCCGGGTGCTGGCGCAACAGGATCAAGGCGAGGCCGTGCTGCTGGCCGAACGCGATAGCAGCGAACAGGCGTCCATCCGGGCGCGGATGCCGGTGTCCAGTCACCGGCGCTTTTTCTCGCAGGGCGCCCAGCGACCTGCCTCAGAACGATGAATTTAAGGCGTAAAGCATATGAGCGAGTTGTTGTCCTCAGTCAGTGACCACCTGTTAGCGCCTGGCGGCGTGACCATCGAGAGCCTGCAAGGCGTGCTCGGCGATCTGGCCGGCCCGGGCATCGATGCCGCCGACCTGTATTTCCAGGGGCAGATTTCCGAGTCTTGGGCGCTGGAAGACGGGATCGTCAAGGAAGGCAGCTTCAACCTCGACCAGGGCGTCGGCGTGCGCGCGCAATCCGGTGAGAAAACCGGGTTTGCCTACAGCAACGCGATCACCCTGGAAGCCCTCGGCGCGGCGGCTCGCGCGGCACGTTCGATCTCCCGCGCCGGGCAGAATGGCACGGTGCAGGCGTTCACCACTCAGGACGTCGCCCAGTTGTACGGGCCCGACAACCCGCTGGAAGTGCTGACCCGCGCCGAGAAAGTCGAATTGCTCAAGCGCATCGACGTGGCCACGCGTGCCCTCGACCCGCGTATCCAGCAAGTCACCGTGAGCATGGCCGGGGTCTGGGAACGCATTCTGGTCGCGTCGACTGACGGCAGCCTCGCGGCGGATGTGCGCCCATTGGTGCGCTTCAATGTCAGCGTGATCGTCGAGCAGAATGGCCGCCGCGAGCGCGGTGGTCATGGTGGCGGCGGTCGCACCGATTACCGTTATTTCCTCGCCGAAGACCGCGCCATGAGCTACGCCCGTGAGGCGCTGCGCCAGGCGTTGGTCAACCTGGAGGCTATCCCGGCGCCGGCCGGTACGTTGCCGGTGGTGTTGGGTTCGGGTTGGTCTGGCGTGCTCTTGCACGAAGCGGTCGGCCACGGTCTGGAAGGTGATTTCAACCGCAAGGGCAGCTCCGCCTACAGCGGGCGCATGGGCGAAATGGTTGCGTCGAAGCTCTGCACCATCGTCGATGATGGCACCCTCGCCGGTCGTCGCGGTTCGCTGAGTGTCGATGACGAAGGCACGCCGACCGAGTGCACCACGCTGATCGAAAACGGCGTACTCAAGGGCTACATGCAGGACAAGCTCAACGCGCGCCTGATGGGCGTGGCACGCACTGGCAACGGCCGCCGCGAATCCTACGCGCACCTGCCGATGCCGCGCATGACCAACACCTACATGCTGGCCGGCGAGAGCGATCCGGCAGAAATCATTGCTTCGGTGAAGCGCGGGATCTATTGCGCCAACCTGGGCGGCGGACAGGTGGACATCACCAGCGGCAAGTTCGTGTTCTCCACCAGCGAAGCGTACCTGATCGAAGACGGCAAGATCACCGCTCCGGTCAAAGGCGCGACGTTGATCGGCAACGGGCCGGAAGCGATGAGCAAGGTGTCGATGGTCGGTAACGATCTGTCGCTGGACAGCGGCGTGGGCACGTGCGGCAAGGACGGGCAGTCGGTGCCGGTGGGTGTCGGCCAGCCAACGCTGAAGATTGATGCGATCACTGTGGGTGGCACAGGGTCGTAAAAGGATGGAGCTTCGGGTGAGCTGCGAGGCAACTCACCCGATTCGGGACTCAGCGCAGGCCGCGTTGAGTCTCGTCCAGCTCACGGATGTACTTGAAGATTTTACGGCTCGATGCCGGTGGCTTGTTGGTCGCCAGCTCGTGCTGGGCCTGACGGATCAGGGAGCGCAATTGCTGGCGATCAGCCTCCGGGTAGTCGACGACGAATTTTTCCAGAACGGCATCGTCACCGGCAATCAGGCGATCGCGCCAGCGTTCCAGGTTATGGAAGCGCTCGTTGTACTGGCGAGTGGAGGCATCGAGTTGATCGAGCAACACCAGAATGGCGTCAGTGTCCTGATCGCGCATCAGTTTGCCGATGAATTGAAGGTGCCGTTTACGCGCGATATTCGCGGTGTGCTTGGGCGCATCGGCCAAGGCCCGGCGCAAAGCGTCGGTCAATGGCAGTTTTGCCAGCAGGTCAGGCTTGAGCGTTGTAAGGCGCTCGCCGAGGTCAACCAGAGCATGCAGCTCGCGTTTAACCTGGGATTTGCTTTTTTCTCCCGTATCGAGGGAGTCGTCGTAAGAATCAACCATGGTGGCCGTCCGCAAAGAAACGCCGCCATGATAACCAGTCGGGGGCCGCTTGTCCGGCCCGGTCGCTCGAAGGCCTTTACCGAAAGCAGAATTTGAGTGGAGAACAGCATGAGTGCAGTTGAAAGCGTCGGCCCACAAGCGTTGCCGGCACTGCAGGAACAAGTCGAGCAGATCATCGCTGAAGCCAAGCGTCAGGGCGCCAGTGCCTGTGAAGTGGCGGTCTCCCTGGAGCAGGGCCTGTCGACTTCCGTGCGTCAGCGCGAAGTCGAAACCGTCGAATTCAACCGCGATCAGGGCTTTGGCATCACCCTGTACGTGGGCCAGCGCAAGGGCTCGGCCAGCACTTCGGCCAGCGGTTCCGAAGCGATTCGTGAAACCGTCGCGGCGGCGCTGGCCATTGCCAGGCACACGTCGGAAGACGAAGCCTCCGGTCTGGCGGACGCCGCGCTGATGGCCAAGGACTTGCAGGATTTCGACCTCTTCCACCAATGGGACATCACTCCGGAGCAAGCCATCGAGATGGCCTTGAGCTGTGAGGCGGCCGCGTTTGCTGCCGACAGCCGGATCAAGAATGCCGACGGCACCACCCTCAGCACCCATCAAGGCTGCCGCGTTTATGGCAACAGCCACGGCTTCATCGGCGGCTACGCGTCAACACGTCACAGCTTGAGCTGCGTGATGATCGCCGAGGCCGATGGCCAGATGCAGCGCGATTACTGGTACGACGTAAACCGCCAGGGCACCCTGCTGGCCGACCCGGTGAGCATCGGCCAGCGTGCCGCGCAACGGGCGGCGAGTCGTCTGGGCGCGCGCCCGGTGCCGACCTGTGAAGTGCCGGTGCTGTTTTCCGCCGAGCTGGCCGGTGGCTTGTTCGGCAGTTTCCTGTCGGCGATCTCCGGCGGCAGCCTGTACCGCAAATCGTCGTTCCTCGAAGGCACGCTCGGTCAGAAATTGTTCCCGGAATGGCTGACCATCGATGAGCGTCCGCACTTGATGCGTGCCATGGGCAGCTCGGCGTTCGATGGCGATGGCCTGGCGACCTACGCCAAACCGTTCGTCGAAAATGGCGAGCTGGTGTCCTACATCCTCAGCACTTATTCCGGTCGCAAACTCGGGATGCCGAGCACGGCCAACGCGGGTGGCGTGCATAACCTGTTCGTCACCCACGGCGACGAAGATCAGGCGGCGTTGCTGCGCCGCATGGGTCGCGGTCTGCTGGTCACCGAACTGATGGGCCAGGGCCTGAACATGGTGACCGGCGATTACTCTCGCGGTGCGGCGGGGTACTGGGTCGAGAACGGCGAGATCCAGTTCGCGGTCCAGGAAGTGACGATTGCCGGCAACATGCGCGACATGTTCAAGCAGATCGTCGCGGTGGGTAACGACCTGGAATTGCGTAGCAACATCCGCACGGGGTCGGTACTGATCGAGCGGATGACGGTCGCCGGCAGCTAAACGCCACCGTCACACAAAAGGCGCGCCACCGATTGGGTGGCGCGCCTTTTTTTTTATCTCACCTGATCTCCTGTGGGAGCGAGCCTGCTCGCGATGGAGTCACAGGCACCGCGGGGTATCAAGTAGCCAGCGTCATCCTTGGAGACCATCGCGAGCAGGCTCGCTCCTACAGGGCGAGGTTGTTTTGTTTCTCATTATCATATAATAATGAATCTCATTATCGGGCGAGCCCGGATCATGAGTGAAGGCTTATCAGCAAGGCCAGCCGGTCATCGATGTCGCTCTGAACACACCGACCTGACCCGTGGCCAACTGGAAGAATTACTCAATCCGGAAAGCTCACCGCGGGCGGTGTGTAAACATCATCAGCGCTTTGGAGGCTCATCATGGAGCACTGGAAACGCACGATCGAAAGGGCAAACCGCTGTTTCATGCTGGGCGAACTGGTGGATGCCCGCGAGGCTTACTTGCAGGCATTGGCCCTGGCCCAGGTGTTGTTCGAGCGCTGGCCGAATGCCGACGAGGCGGTGGCGGCCTGCGTGATTTCCCACCACAACCTGGCAGACCTGCATTTGCGTCTGAATCAGCCGGAGGAGAGTGCCGAGTACCTCTGCGCCATTCACCAGCGATTACTCAAGACCGTGCAGGATCTGCGACTGGCACCTGCGCTGCGTGAAGCCGCGCTGCGTCAGAACAGCAAAACCTACGTCGAACTGCTGAATTTCATCAGCGAACACGGCGAGTACCCGCGGACCCATCGTTTGTTGCACATCGATGCCGTGACGCCCCCTGCGCCTCTACACCATGGAGTCCACTGAAATGGCTTTTAGCTTGCCTGCCTTGCCGTACGCCTACGATGCCCTGGAACCGCACATCGATGCGCAGACCATGGAGATCCACTACACCAAGCACCACCAGACCTACATCAACAACCTCAACGCGGCCGTCGAAGGCACCGAATTTGCCGAATGGCCGGTAGAAAAGCTGGTCGCCGCCGTTCAGCAACTGCCGGAAAAACTTCGCGCAGCGGTGATCAACCAGGGGGGCGGGCATGCCAACCATTCGCTGTTCTGGGAAGTCATGGTGCCCAACGGCGGCGGCAATCCGGAAGGCGAGCTGGCCAAGGCGATCGATGAGCAGTTGGGCGGCCTCGACAGCTTCAAGGGAGCGTTCACTAAAGCCGCGCTGACCCGTTTCGGCAGCGGCTGGGCCTGGCTGAGCGTGACCCCGCAAAAGACTCTGGTCGTGGAAAGCAGCGGCAACCAGGACAGTCCGTTGATGAACGGCAATACGCCGATCCTCGGCCTCGACGTCTGGGAACACGCTTATTACCTGCAGTATCAAAACCGTCGCCCGGAATACATCAATGCGTTCTACAACGTGATCAATTGGCCCAAAGTCGCTGCGCGTTATCAGGCTGCACTGGTTTAAGGCCTGTTCAAGATTTCCATATAACGATCCAGGGCTGACGATGGGCACTGAAACACTGGCGATCGGAAGTGGACGGATGTTTCGTTACGCATTCGGGTCGCTGTTATTGCTGGCGGGAATGAGCTTGTTGGTCGCTCAGGGCCTGACGTGGCTGAACCTGGAGCCGAAGCTGCTGCGAGCGTTACAGGGTGGGGCGATCTGCGCGCTGGGTACGGCACTTGGCGCCGTGCCGGTGCTAGTGATTCGGCGCATGCCCCAAACAGTCAGCGATACGCTGCTCGGCTTCGGGGCCGGGGTGATGTTGGCGGCGACGGCGTTTTCGCTGATCGTACCGGGCATCACAGCGGCGCAAAGCCTGGGGCTGATGCCCTGGGCGGCCAGCGGCCTGATCAGCTTCGGCATGATGCTCGGTGCGTTCGGCTTGTTCCTGGTGGACCGAAAGGTGTCTGGCGCGTCGCCGGAAATGCTGGTTGGCACGCAGGAACGGCCGGTCATTCCGCCACGGATCTGGATGTTCGTGTTCGCCATCATTGCCCACAACATTCCCGAAGGCATGGCGGTGGGCGTCTCGGCGGGCGGCGGCATGCCCGACGCCGACACCCTGGCCATGGGCATCGCCTTGCAGGATGTGCCGGAAGGGCTGGTGATTGCCTTGGTACTGACCGGGGCAGGAATGTCGCGGGTCAAGGCCTTCCTGATCGGTGCGGCGTCAGGCCTGGTCGAGCCGGTTTTTGCGTTGTTATGCGCCTGGCTGGTGAGCCTGGCTGAATTGCTCTTGCCGTTGGGCCTGGCATTGGCGGCGGGTGCCATGCTGCTGGTGGTGACTCATGAAGTCATCCCCGAGTCGCGCCGCAATGGTCACGACAAGCTGGCCAGTCTTGGGCTGTTGATCGGGTTTTGCTTGATGATGGTGATGGATACTGCGCTCGCCTAGGCGAGCGTCATTCGCCTTCGTCGAAGTAGTTGTTGATCAACGCCACCAGCGCATCCAGCGCTTCCTGCTCCTGCTCACCTTCCGTGCTCAGGTGGATTTTGGTGCCCTTGCCCGCAGCGAGCATCATCATGGCCATGATGCTTTTGCCGTCGACCATGGACTCAGGTGTGCGTCCGGCGCGGATCTGGCAAGGGAATTGACCCGCTACGCCGACGAATTTGGCGGAAGCGCGGGCATGCAGGCCCAGCTTGTTGATGATTTCGATTTCCAGAGCAGGCATCGCGATGTGAATCCTTTAGCTGAGGTCGCGGTGGCGGACCTGGACGTTCTTCAGGGATTTTTGCAGGACCTGGCCCAGACGTTCGGTCAGGTAGACGGAGCGGTGATGCCCGCCGGTGCAACCAATGGCAATGGTGACATAAGCCCGGTTGCTCGCGGCAAAGCGCGGTAACCATTTGAGCAGGTACGTGGAAATGTCCTGGAACATCTCTTCGACGTCCGGCTGTGCCGCCAGGTATTCGGCTACCGGTTGGTCAAGCCCGGATTGCTCGCGCAGCTCGGGCTTCCAGTAGGGGTTGGGCAGACAGCGCACGTCGAACACCAGGTCGGCGTCCACCGGCATGCCACGCTTGAACCCGAAAGACTCCACCAGAAACGCCGTACCCGGTTCCGGCTGGTTCAGCAGGCGCAGCTTGATGGTATCGCGCAGCTGATACAGGTTCAGGTTGGTGGTGTTGACCTTGAGGTCTGCAAGGTCGGCAATCGGCCCGAGCAAGTTGGTTTCGTCGTTGATCGCCTCGGCCAGCGAGCGATTGGCACTGCTCAGCGGGTGGCGGCGGCGGGTTTCCGAAAAACGTTTGAGCAGGGTTTCTTCATCGGCATCCAGATACAGCACATCGCACTGGATATGCCGGCTGCGGACTTCTTCGAGCAATTCGGGAAACCGGGACAGATGGCTCGGCAGGTTGCGCGCGTCGATGGAGACGGCAACCAGCGGCTGCGCCAGTTCGGTATGAATCAGTGCGCGTTCGGCCAGTTCCGGCAGCAACCCCGCAGGCAGGTTATCGATGCAGTAATAGCCGTTGTCCTCGAGTACATCGAGCGCGGTACTTTTACCTGAGCCGGAGCGGCCACTGACGATGATCAAACGCATGATTAGTGGCCGTTTTGCTCGTCCAGGACAACCTGATACAAGGCTTCATTGCTTGGGGCGCCACGCAGGCGATCGCGGACGTCCTTGCGATCAAGCATGCTGGCGATCTGGCGAAGCAATTCAAGGTGCGCATCGGTAGCGGCTTCCGGGACCAGTAGAACGAATAGCAGGTCAACCGGCGCGCCGTCGATGGCGTCAAAATCGATGGGAGCATCCAGGTGCATCAAGGCACTGATAGGCAAGGTGCAACCTTTGAGCCGACAGTGAGGAATGGCGATGCCGTTACCAAAACCGGTCGAACCAAGTTTTTCACGGGCAATCAGAGCCTCGAAGACATCTTGCATCTCCAGATCCGGCACTTCGCGGTGGATAAGGTTGGCAATTTGTTCGAGGGCTTTCTTTTTGCTGCCGCCCGGCACGTTCACGAGGGAACGGCCGGGGGTCAGGATGCTTTCAAGTCGGATCATGGGTTGGGAGTGTTAACGACCGGTGGCGCCCTGGAGGAGGCTTTGGGTCTTTTCCTTATGCTTTTTGAGTTGTTTATCCAGCTTGTCGGTCAGTGCGTCGATCGCCGCGTACATATCGGTATGTTCCGCGTTGGCGACGACTTCATTGCCGGGAATATGCAGTGTGGCTTCGATTTTCTGCTTAAGCTTTTCGACCGTCATCGTGACCTGCACGTTGGTGATCTTGTCGAAATGCCGCTCTAATCGTTCGAGTTTTTCGCCGATGTAGGTGCGAAGAGGTTCGGTCACTTCCAGTTGGTGTCCACTGATGTTGACTTGCATACAGCTTCTCCTTCGTTGCCAGTGCATAAAGCGGCAGGCAGAAATGCCTGCCACTGGAACGCTGTGGCGTGGCTCTACATCAACCGCTTGCGTTCGCTCGAAGGCGCGATCCCGAGGGATTCGCGGTACTTGGCGACGGTGCGGCGAGCCACCTGAATGCCTTGTGCCTCCAGTAAACCAGCGATCTTGCTGTCACTCAACGGCTTTTTCTGATTTTCCGCGGCAACCAGTTTTTTGATGATCGCGCGGATCGCCGTGGACGAGCATTCGCCGCCTTCGGAGGTACTGACGTGGCTGGAGAAAAAGTATTTCAGCTCATATATGCCCCGAGGGGTATGCATGAATTTTTGCGTGGTCACCCGGGAAATCGTCGATTCGTGCATGCCTACCGCTTCAGCGATGTCATGCAGCACCAATGGTTTCATCGCTTCGTCGCCATACTCCAGAAAACCGCGCTGATGCTCGACGATCTGGGTGGCTACTTTCATCAGGGTTTCGTTGCGGCTTTGCAGGCTCTTGATAAACCAGCGAGCTTCCTGCAACTGGTTGCGCATGAAGGTGTTGTCGGCGCTGGTGTCGGCGCGCCGCACGAAACCGGCGTACTGGGCGTTGACCCGCAGCCGCGGCACCGACTCCTGATTGAGTTCCACCAGCCAGCGTTCATTGTCCTTGCGCACGATCACGTCGGGAACCACGTATTCGGCTTCGCTGGACTCGATTTGCGAGCCCGGGCGCGGGTTGAGGCTCTGCACCAGTTCGATCACCTGGCGCAGTTCATCTTCCTTGAGCTTCATGCGGCGCATCAACTGGCTATAGTCGCGGCTGCCCAGCAGATCAATGTAATCGGTGACCAGGCGTTTGGCCTCGGCCAGCCAAGGCGTCTTGGCGGGCAGTTGGCGCAATTGCAGCAGCAGGCATTCGCCGAGGTTGCGGGCGCCGATGCCGGCCGGTTCGAATTGCTGGATGCGGTGCAGGACGGCTTCGATCTCGTCGAGCTCGATGTCCAGTTCCGGATCGAACGCCTCGAGGATTTCCTCGAGGGTTTCGTCGAGGTAGCCCTGATTGTTGATGCAATCGATCAGGGTTACGGCGATCAGGCGATCAGTGTCGGACATCGGCGCCAGGTTCAGCTGCCACAGCAGGTGGCTTTGCAGGCTTTCACCGGCCGATGTCCGGGTGGTGAAATCCCACTCGTCGTCATCGTTGCTCGGCAGGCTGCTGGCGCTGGTCTGGTAAACGTCTTCCCAAGCGGTGTCGACGGGCAGTTCGTTGGGAATGCGCTCGTTCCAGTCACCTTCCTCAAGATTATCCACCGTCGGGGCGGTTTCCTGATAGGACGGTTCCGAAACGTCGGCGTTGGGTTGCTGTTCGGCTTTGTCGGCCAGGGGGTCGGTGTTATCGAAGTCGTCGCCTTCTTCCTGGCGTTCGAGCATCGGATTGGACTCCAGGGCCTCCTGGATTTCCTGTTGCAGGTCCAGGGTCGACAATTGGAGCAGGCGGATGGCCTGTTGCAGCTGCGGTGTCATCGTCAGCTGCTGGCCCATTCTCAAGACTAGCGATGGTTTCATGGCAGGGGCTTAACACCTTATTCGCCGGCGCACATGCGCCATCCACTACAGGGCGCCGAAGCGCCAAACTTAAGCAAATTATATGCCCGATACTGCAGCGTTTGCCTAGAGCGCTGTAACAATAAAAAAATGTTGATTTTTTATCGAGAAAAGCGCTCGGGCAATCAGCCAGACACTCACTGCTTACAGGCGGAACTCGTGGCCCAGGTACACTTCCTTGACCAGGTCGTTGGCCAGGATGGTGGCCGAGTCGCCTTCAGCGATCAGCTGGCCATCGTTGACGATGTAGGCGGTTTCGCAGATATCCAGGGTTTCACGGACGTTGTGGTCGGTGATCAACACGCCAATGCCCTTCGCCTTGAGGTGGTAGATGATCTGTTTGATGTCGCCGACCGAAATCGGGTCCACACCGGCGAACGGTTCGTCGAGGAGGATGAATTTCGGACTGGTCGCCAGTGCCCGGGCGATTTCCACACGGCGGCGTTCACCACCTGACAGGCTCATGCCGAGGTTGTCGCGAATGTGACTGATGTGGAATTCCTGGAGCAGGCTTTCCAGCTCTTTGCGGCGGCCGGCCTTGTCGAGTTCCTTGCGGGTCTCGAGGATCGCCATGATGTTGTCGGCCACCGACAGTTTGCGGAAGATCGACGCTTCCTGCGGAAGATAGCCGATACCGGCCTTTGCACGACCGTGCATCGGCTGGTGGCTGACGTCCAGATCGTCGATCAGGACGCGACCCTGATCGGCCTGAACCAGGCCGACGATCATGTAGAAGCAGGTGGTTTTACCGGCGCCGTTAGGGCCGAGCAAGCCGACGATCTGACCGCTGTCGATGGACAGGCTGACGTCGCGCACGACCTGGCGGCTCTTGTAGCTCTTGGCCAGGTGCTGAGCTTTCAGAGTTGCCATTACTGGGCCTTTTGCTCGTCGGTTTTCTTTTTCGGCTGGATCACCATGTCGATGCGCGGACGCGACTCGGTGACCTTGGCGCCCGTCGCGCGACCGGCGGTGGCGAGCTTTTTATTGGTGTCGTAGACGATTTTCTCGCCTTGGGTGACGTTACCGTCCTTATCGACAACCTTGGCGCGATCGATCAGTACGACGCGGTCTTGCGAGGCGTGATACTGGATGGTGACGCCCCAGCCTTGAACCGGCTTGGTATCGCCCGCGGTTTGCAGTTGTTCGAAATAGGCCAGGTTGCCCACCGAAGTCACCACGTCGATATCGCCGGTCTGGGTCCGGGTCATGGTCACTTTGTTGCCGGTGACCTTCATCGAGCCCTGGGTAATGATCACATCGCCGGTATAAGTGGCAATGCCATTCTTGTCGTCCAGTTGGGCATCGTCGGCCTGGATGCGGATAGGCTGCTGTTGATCGTTCGGCAGAGCCCAGGCGCTCACGCTTCCCAGTGCTGCGCTCAGACCGAGCAAAATAGGGAGAGTTTTAACGAGCCTCATACTGTCCTCTTACGTTCGATAGCAGGTGTATCCTGCTTTCTTTCAAATAAGCCTTCATTCCCTTGCCAGTCGAGACACCACCAGCGCCGTCGATTCTAACGGGTTGATCGGTCTGCGCATATTGCTGCTGCGGGAACACTGTCATGCGGGTGCTGGTGATCAGGGTGTCGCGGTTCTTCTCGTCGGTACGCTTCACGCGGACGTTGTCGATCAGCTCGACTTCGGTGCCGCCGGGATTTACCTCACCGCGCTCGCTGGTGACGTGCCACGGGAATTCGGTGCCGCGGAACATGTTGAGGTCCGGCTTGGTGACCAGCGTGACATCCGTCGCTTTCAAATGCTCGGCTTTGTCAGATGTCATTTCGTATTGCAGCTTGCCGTCTTCAAGGTACTGGAACGTGTGCGTGTTGGTCGCGTACCAGTCGATCTTGGTCTCGTCGACCTTGGCCACCGGCTTGTCGAGGAAGCGTTCCGGGCTGATGTTCCAGTAACCGACCGCCGCAAAAATAGCGGCGATGCTACCGAACACCAGAACATTGCGAAATTTCTTGCTCAGCATAGTTGGCTCACAGGTACGCGGCGTGGGCCGCATCGAGGCGGCCCTGGGCGCGCAGGATCAATTCGCAGAATTCGCGAGCGGCACCCTCGCCACCACGGGCCTGGGTGATGCCGTGAGCGTGTTCGCGCACGAAGCTGGCGGCATTGGCCACCGCCATGCCCAGGCCGACGCGGCGAATCACCGGCAGGTCAGGCAGGTCGTCGCCGAGGTAGGCGACGTGCTCATAGCTTAGGTGGAGTTGGGCGAGCAGTGCGTCCAGCACCACCAGTTTATCTTCGCGACCCTGATAAACGTAGGGAATGCCGAGGTTCTTCGCTCGACGGTCGACCACCGGGGTGTCGCGGCCGCTGATGATAGCCGTCTGCACGCCGGCTGCCATCAACATCTTTATGCCCTGGCCGTCCAGGGTATTGAAACTCTTGAATTCGCTGCCGTCTTCGAGGAAGTTCAGGCGCCCGTCGGTCAGGACGCCGTCGACGTCGAATACGGCCAGTTTGATCAGTTTGCCGCGTTGCAACAGGTCAGTGCTCATTACATTACTCCCGCACGCAGCAAGTCGTGCATGTTCAAGGCGCCAACCGGACGGTCTTCGCTGTCGACCACGACCAGTGCGCTGATTTTGTTGTCTTCCATGATTTTCAACGCTTCGGCGGCGAGCATTTCGGCGCGGGCGGTCTTGCCGTGGGCGGTCATCACTTCGTCGATGGTGACCTGATGAATGTCGATGGAGCGGTCCAGGGAGCGGCGCAAATCGCCGTCGGTAAAGATCCCGGCGAGCTTGCCGTCGGCTTCCATGATCACGGTCATGCCCAGGCCCTTGCGGGTCATTTCCATCAGCGCGTCCTTGAGCAGGGTGCCGCGCTGAACTTGCGGCAATTCCTGCCCCGCGTGCATGACGTTTTCCACTTTCAACAGCAGGCGTCGGCCCAGCGCGCCACCGGGGTGCGAGAACGCGAAGTCCTCAGCAGTGAAGCCACGGGCTTCGAGCAGTGCTACGGCCAGGGCGTCGCCCATGACCAGGGCGGCGGTGGTCGACGACGTCGGCGCCAGGTTCAGCGGGCAGGCTTCGTGTTCGACGTGCACATTGAGATTGACCTCGGCCGCCTTGGCCAGCGGTGAATCGGGGTTGCCGGTCACGCTGATCAGCTGGATGCCCAGGCGTTTGATCAGCGGCAGCAGGGTGACGATTTCATTAGTGGAACCGGAGTTCGACAAGGCCAGGATGATGTCGTCGCGGGTGATCATGCCCATGTCGCCGTGGCTGGCTTCGGCCGGGTGCACGAAGAACGCCGTGGTGCCGGTGCTGGCCAGGGTGGCGGCAATCTTGTTGCCGATGTGCCCCGATTTGCCCATGCCGACCACGACCACGCGGCCTTTGCTGGCCAGAATCATCTCGCAAGCGCGTACGAAATCTGCGTCGATATGGGGCAGCAAGCCTTGGACGGCTTCCAGTTCGAGGCGGATGGTGCGTTGTGCTGATTGAATCAGGTCGCTGGATTGGCTCATGTCAGAAATCGTATAGCCTGATGAAAAGGCGGCGATTATAGCGGTAATGATCAAAACCCTCACGAAAGTTCGTCGTGCTTTGTCATTCACTGGGACTGATTACCTTCAAATGAAGCTTTTTACTGCACGTGTCGTTGAACATGGGCCGGCTTGGGCCTTGGGCGCTTGGCCTTTGCAGTGATATAGTTCGCCGCCAGTTCGGCCCGCCCGGGAGGTATGTGCTTTCGTCAGAAAGACAGGCGTCCGAGTGAGAGGCTGCATCGCAAGGAGTTTAGATGAGTGCCGATAACGCCTACGCGGTCGAGCTGAAGGGACTGACCTTCAAGCGCGGTGCGCGCAGCATTTTCAATAACGTCGATATCCGTATTCCACGCGGCAAGGTCACCGGCATCATGGGACCTTCCGGGTGTGGCAAGACCACGCTGTTACGTTTGATGGGCGCCCAGTTGCGTCCGACCAAGGGTGAAGTCTGGGTCAACGGTCAGAACCTGCCGAAACTGTCGCGCAGCGATCTGTTCGATGCGCGCAAGCATATGGGCGTGCTGTTTCAGAGCGGCGCGCTGTTTACCGATCTCGACGTGTTCGAGAACGTCGCCTTTCCGCTACGGGTTCATACCGAGCTTCCGGAAGAAATGATCCGGGACATCGTGCTGCTCAAGCTGCAGGCCGTGGGCCTGCGTGGCGCCATCGACCTGATGCCCGAGGAACTGTCCGGCGGCATGAAGCGCCGAGTCGCGCTGGCTCGGGCGATTGCCCTCGATCCGCAGATCCTCATGTACGACGAACCCTTCGTCGGCCAGGACCCGATCGCCATGGGCGTATTGGTGCGCCTGATCCGTCTGCTCAACGATGCCCTGGGCATCACCAGCATCGTGGTCTCCCACGACCTGGCCGAGACCGCGAGCATCGCTGACTACATTTATGTCGTTGGCGAAGGCAAGGTGCTGGGGCAGGGCACGCCTGAAGAGCTGATGAACTCGCAAGAGCCGCGGATTCGCCAATTCATGACCGGCGAACCCGATGGCCCGGTCGCATACCACTTTCCAGCGACGGATTACCGCGCAGATCTTCTGGGGAAGCGTTGATGCGCAAGATTTCACTCATAGAACGCGTGCGCCGCTTCGGCCACGCCGCCATCGACGTGCTGGCGGTGTTCGGTCGTTCAACGATTTTCCTGTTCCATGCCTTGCTGGGGCGCGGCGGCATTGGCGGCGGTTTCGGCCTGCTGATCAAGCAATTGCATTCGGTGGGCGTGATGTCCCTGGTGATCATCGTGGTCTCCGGGGTATTCATAGGCATGGTGCTGGCGTTGCAAGGGTTCAACATCCTGTCCAGCTATGGTTCGGAACAGGCGGTCGGGCAGATGGTCGCCCTGACCCTGCTGCGCGAGCTCGGTCCCGTGGTCACGGCCTTGTTGTTCGCCGGCCGTGCCGGTTCGGCCCTGACGGCGGAAATCGGCAACATGAAATCCACCGAGCAGTTGTCCAGTCTCGAAATGATTGGCGTCGACCCGCTCAAGTACATCGTTGCCCCGCGCCTGTGGGCCGGCTTCATTTCCCTGCCGGTGCTGGCAATGATTTTCAGCGTGGTGGGTATCTGGGGCGGTTCGTGGGTGGCCGTTGACTGGCTGGGTGTGTATGAAGGTTCCTACTGGGCCAACATGCAAAACAGCGTGACGTTCACTGACGATGTGCTCAACGGCATCATCAAAAGTATCGTCTTCGCCTTTGTCGTGACCTGGATCGCCGTATTCCAAGGCTATGACTGCGAGCCCACGTCCGAGGGGATCAGTCGTGCCACTACCAAGACCGTGGTGTATGCCTCGTTGGCTGTACTCGGCCTGGACTTTATTCTGACCGCCTTGATGTTTGGAGATTTCTGATGCAAAACCGCACCCTGGAAATCGGTGTCGGCCTTTTCCTGCTCGCTGGCATCCTGGCTTTGCTGTTGCTGGCGTTGCGGGTAAGTGGCCTGTCCCCGAGCGCAACCACCGATACGTATAAACTTTATGCCTATTTCGACAATATCGCCGGTTTGACGGTCAGAGCTAAAGTGACCATGGCCGGTGTGACGATCGGCAAGGTCACGGCGATCGATCTGGACCGCGACAGCTTCACCGGTCGGGTGACGATGCAACTGGAAAAGCGCGTAGATAATCTGCCGACTGACTCCACTGCATCTATTCTGACGGCTGGCTTGTTGGGCGAGAAGTACATCGGTATCAGCGTGGGCGGCGAAGAAGGCTTGCTCAAGGATGGCGGGACCATCCACGACACCCAGTCGTCGCTGGTGCTCGAGGACCTGATCGGTAAATTCCTGCTCAATACCGTTAGCAAAGACGCTAAATGAGGAGTTTTGAATGATCTCTACCTTGCGACGTGGCCTGTTGGTATTACTCGCGGCCCTGCCGTTGATGGCTAACGCCGTGGCGGCGCCTTCCGCGCACGATCTGGTACAGGACACCACCAGCCGTTTGTTGGCCGACCTGTCGGCCAACAAAGAAAAGTACAAGCAGGACCCGAATGACTTCTATGCGGCGCTGAACACCATCGTCGGCCCTGTGGTGGATGCCGAGGGCATTTCCAAGAGCATCATGACGGTCAAGTATTCCCGTAAAGCCACGCCGGCGCAGATGAAGACCTTCGAAGAGAACTTCAAGAAGGGTCTGTTCCAGTTCTATGGCAACGCCTTGCTCGAGTACAACAATCAAGGGATTGTCGTCGATCCTGCCAAGGACGAGTCGGGCGACCGCACCAGCGTTGGCATGACGGTCAAGGGCAGCAATGGCGCGATCTATCCTGTTTCCTACACACTGGAAAAGATCCAGGGTGAGTGGAAGCTGCGCAACGTGATCATCAATGGCATCAACATCGGCAAGCTGTTCCGCGATCAGTTCGCTGATGCGATGCAGCGCAATGGCAACGACCTGGACAAGACCATCAACGGTTGGGCCGGTGAAGTCGCCAAGGCCAAGGAAGCCAGCGAGAAGCAAGCTCCCGAGAAGCAAGCCCAATGAGTGTTTCGGCCATTCGCATGAGCGAGTCCGGCGAGTTGATGCTCAGCGGCATGCTGGACTATCTGACCGGTCCTGGCCTGCGCAAGCAGGGCCAGGCACTGATCAAGGCCAGCAAGGCCCCCGCCTTGGTGGTGGATTGTTCGGCAGTATTGAAGTCCAGCAGTGTCGGCTTGTCGCTGCTGCTGTGTTTCATGCGCGATGCCCAGGAAGCCGGCAAGCCGCTGAGCATCCGGGCAATGCCTGAAGACATGCGCGAAATCGCTCAGGTCAGCGAACTGACCGAGCTGTTGGCGCATCCCTAACCACATCTATAAGGAAGCCCCCCGTCAGAGTCCTGCTTCGCGGGGTTCGCAGGCGCGGGGCTTTTTTGTATGATGTCCGACCCGCGCGCACAGGGCGCCGATTGAGGTTGAGCATGCAGGCCACCGAAGTAAAGAGCTTCCTTGAAGGAAAGCTGTCCGAATCTCTTTCACACGTGCAGGTGGAAGTTGAAGGCGAAGGCTGCAATTTCCAGCTGAACGTGATTAGCGATGAACTGGCGGCGTTGAGCCCGGTGAAGCGTCAGCAGCAGGTCTATGCCCATTTGAACCCATGGATCACCGATGGCAGCATCCACGCGGTCACTATGAAATTTTTCAGCAGCGCGGCCTGGGCCGAGCGCACCTGAGCCCAAGGGCGTCGAGATTCTTATGGATAAATTGATTATTACCGGTGGCGCTCGTCTTGATGGCGAGATCCGCATTTCCGGGGCAAAGAACTCTGCCCTGCCGATCCTGGCGGCCACCTTGCTGTGCGATGGCCCGGTCACGGTTGCCAACCTGCCGCACCTGCACGACATCACCACCATGATCGAGCTGTTCGGTCGCATGGGCATCGAGCCGGTGATCGACGAGAAGCTCAGCGTCGAAATCGACCCGCGCACCATCAAGACCCTGATCGCCCCGTACGAACTGGTCAAGACCATGCGTGCGTCGATCCTGGTCCTGGGCCCGATGGTTGCCCGTTTCGGTGAAGCCGAAGTGGCACTGCCTGGCGGTTGCGCCATCGGTTCGCGTCCGGTGGACCTGCACATCCGTGGTCTTGAAGCCATGGGCGCGGTCATCGACGTCGAAGGCGGCTACATCAAGGCCAAGGCGCCAGAGGGCGGCCTGCGCGGTGCGCACTTCTTCTTCGACACCGTCAGCGTGACCGGCACCGAGAACATCATGATGGCCGCCGCCCTGGCCAAGGGCCGCAGCGTTCTGGCCAACGCCGCGCGCGAGCCTGAAGTCATCGACCTGGCGAACTTCCTGATCGCCATGGGCGCCAAGATCACTGGCGCCGGCACCGACACCATCACCATCGATGGCGTCGAGCGCCTGCACCCGACCACCTACAAAGTGATGCCTGACCGTATCGAAACCGGGACTTACCTGGTGGCTGCTGCCGTCACCGGCGGTCGCGTGAAGGTCAAGGATACGGATCCGACCATCCTCGAAGCCGTTCTGGAAAAACTCCGTGAAGCCGGCGCTGAAATCACCTCGGGTGATGACTGGATCGAGCTGAACATGCACGGCAAGCGGCCAAAAGCCGTCAACGTGCGGACCGCTCCATACCCGGCGTTCCCGACCGACATGCAAGCGCAGTTCATCTCGCTCAACGCTATTGCCGAAGGCACCGGCGCGGTGATCGAGACGATCTTTGAAAACCGCTTCATGCACGTCTACGAACTGCACCGTATGGGCGCCAAGATCCAGGTCGAGGGCAACACCGCCATCGTCACCGGCACCGAGAAGCTCAAAGGCGCGCCCGTCATGGCCACCGACCTGCGTGCATCGGCCAGTCTGGTGATCTCGGCACTGATCGCTGAAGGCGACACCCTGATCGACCGCATCTACCACATCGACCGTGGTTACGAGTGTATCGAAGAGAAGCTGCAGATGCTCGGCGCCAAGATCCGCCGCGTACCGGGCTAGTTTCTGCTGCATGGACACAGGGACGTGTCCGTTGAATTGTTCAGTCGAGCCGGTTTCCGGCTCGATGTGTGTCCGGCGCCGATTGCGACCTGGCATGAGTACCTTGATAAGGACTGACGTTTCCCATGTTGACCATCGCACTGTCCAAGGGCCGCATCCTTGACGACACCCTGCCGCTTCTGGCTGAAGCGGGCATCGTGCCGACCGAGAATCCGGACAAGAGCCGCAAGCTGATCATCCCCACGACCCAGCCTGACGTACGTCTGCTGATCGTGCGCGCCACCGACGTGCCGACCTACGTCGAGCATGGTGCCGCTGACCTGGGCGTCGCCGGTAAAGACGTGCTGATGGAGTACGGCGGCCAGGGTTTGTACGAGCCTCTGGATTTGCGCATTGCCCTCTGCAAGCTGATGACCGCTGGCCGTGTCGGCGATGTCGAGCCCAAGGGCCGTTTGCGCGTGGCGACCAAGTTCGTCAACGTTGCCAAGCGTTACTACGCCGAACAGGGCCGTCAGGTCGACATCATCAAGCTCTACGGCTCGATGGAGCTGGCGCCGCTGATCGGTCTGGCGGACAAGATCATCGACGTGGTCGACACCGGCAACACCCTGCGCGCCAATGGCCTGGAGCCCCAGGATTTCATTGCCGACATCAGCTCCCGGCTGATCGTCAATAAAGCTTCAATGAAAATGCAGCACGCCCGTATCCAGGCGTTGATCGACACCCTGCGCAAGGCAGTGGAGTCTCGACACCGCGGCTGATTCACCTGCGCGACCTTGAGTCGCGCCGTCTATCCGCCTCATAGCCAGAATTCTCAGGTGCCCAAGCGGATCGAATGTTAGCTTCGGGCGCCTGAGTTTTTTGCCATTCCTATGAGGCTCTCGCTATGACCGCACCGACTGCAATTCGCCGACTCAACGCTGCTGACCCGGATTTCGCGCATCATCTGGATCATCTGCTGAGCTGGGAAAGTGTGTCTGACGACTCGGTCAATCAGCGCGTGCTGGACATCATCAAGGCCGTGCGCGAGCGCGGTGATGCGGCGCTGGTGGAATTCACCCGGCAGTTCGACGGCCTGGACGTGGCGTCCATGGCAGACTTGATCCTGCCGCGCGAGCGCCTGGAACTGGCCCTGACCCGCATCACCGTGCCCCAGCGTGAAGCGCTGGAAAAAGCCGCGGCCCGGGTGCGTAGCTACCACGAAAAGCAAAAGCAGGATTCCTGGAGCTACACCGAAGCCGACGGCACCGTGCTGGGCCAGAAGGTCACGCCGCTGGATCGCGCCGGTCTCTACGTGCCGGGCGGCAAGGCGTCGTACCCGTCCTCGGTGTTGATGAACGCGATTCCGGCCAAGGTTGCCGGCGTGACCGAAGTGGTGATGGTGGTGCCGACCCCACGCGGTGAAATCAACGAACTGGTGCTGGCCGCCGCGTGCATCGCTGGCGTCGACCGCGTGTTCACCATCGGCGGTGCACAAGCCGTTGCCGCGCTGGCCTACGGCACCGAAAGCGTGCCGAAAGTCGACAAGGTGGTCGGGCCGGGCAACATCTACGTCGCCACCGCCAAGCGCCACGTCTTCGGTCAGGTCGGTATCGACATGATCGCCGGTCCGTCGGAAATCCTCGTGGTCTGCGACGGCAAGACCGATCCGGACTGGATCGCAATGGACCTGTTCTCCCAGGCCGAGCACGACGAAGACGCCCAGGCGATTCTGGTCAGCCCGGACGCGGAATTCCTCGATCAAGTTGCCGCGAGCATCGCTAAATTGCTGCCGACCATGGAGCGCGCTGAAATCATCGAGACTTCGATCAACGGCCGTGGTGCGTTGATTCAGGTTCGCGACATGGAGCAAGCCATCGAAGTGGCCAACCGCATTGCGCCGGAACACCTGGAGTTGTCGGTCGCTGACCCGCAAGCCTGGCTGCCGCAGATCCGCCACGCGGGTGCGATCTTCATGGGCCGTCACACCTCGGAAGCCTTGGGCGACTACTGCGCCGGCCCGAATCACGTATTGCCGACATCCGGCACCGCGCGCTTCTCGTCGCCGTTGGGTGTGTACGACTTCCAGAAACGCTCGTCGATCATCTTCTGCTCCGAGCAGGGAGCGTCGGAATTGGGCAAAACCGCTTCCGTGCTGGCCCGCGGCGAGTCGCTGACCGCCCACGCCCGCAGCGCTGAATACCGCATCGTTGACGAAGACTTTCCACAAGGGCAGGGGAACTGAAATGAGTAAATTCTGGAGCCCGTTCGTCAAGAACCTGGTGCCCTATGTGCCGGGCGAGCAGCCGAAACTGGCGAAACTGGTGAAACTCAACACCAACGAAAACCCCTACGGTCCGTCGCCCAAGGCCTTGGCGGCGATGCAGACCGAGCTGAACGACAACCTGCGTCTGTACCCGGACCCGAACAGTGATCTGCTGAAAAACGCCGTCGCCAGGTACTACGGCGTGCAGAGCAATCAGGTGTTCCTCGGCAACGGTTCGGACGAAGTCCTGGCGCACATCTTCCACGGTTTGCTGCAGCACGATAAACCGCTGCTGTTTCCGGACATCAGCTACAGCTTCTACCCGGTTTATTGCGGGTTGTATGGCATCACGTTCGACGCGGTGCCGCTGGACGAACAGTTCCGGATCAACCCGGCAGACTATGCCAAGCCGAACGGCGGGATCATTTTCCCCAACCCGAACGCGCCGACCGGTTGCCTGCTGGCGCTGGACGCGGTTGAGCAGATCCTCAAGGCCAGCCCGGATTCGGTCGTCGTCGTGGACGAGGCGTACATCGACTTCGGTGGCGAGACGGCGATTACGTTGGTCGACCGTTATCCGAATTTGCTGGTCACCCAGACCTTGTCCAAGTCCCGCTCACTGGCGGGCCTGCGGGTCGGATTGGCGGTCGGGCATCCGGACTTGATTGAAGCGCTGGAGCGGATCAAGAACAGCTTCAACTCCTATCCGCTGGATCGCCTGGCGAATGTCGGTGCGGCGGCGGCTTTCGACGATCGCGAGTACTTCGACAAGACCTGCCGGTTGGTCATCGAACATCGTGAGAAGGTGGTCGGGCAGTTGCAGACGAAGGGCTTCGACGTGCTGCCGTCGGCGGCGAACTTCATCTTCGCGCGGCACCCACAGCATGATGCGGCAGGGCTGGCGGCGAAGTTGCGCGAGCAGGGAGTGATCGTCCGCCACTTCAAGCAGGAACGGATTGCGCAGTTCCTGCGGATTTCGATTGGCACGCCGGAGCAGAACCAGGCGCTGATCGACGGGTTGGGTGATTTGTAATCTCTCGCACGGTATGAAGCTTCTGCGCCACGGCGAAGCTTCATATCGGTTGGAGCGGTCTGTATGGCGTGATCGATGCTGATCTGACCTCGGTGGCGCGCCGGGGAAATTTACAGATTGCTCTTGAGTGAAAACCTGGCTTCGGCGGTCGTGCCATCGTCCAGGGTCGCCGAGAACGTGCCGTCGAGCTCTCTCGCCAGGTCCTTGGTCGACATACTCATGGTCGCGCTGGTCACCATCCTCAATGATCCCTTGTGCATGATGCTCCAAAGCATCGGGTACGGCCCTGAGGCCGCTTTGGGATAAGCGACGTTGAAGTGTCCATCGACCGGCAGCCCGGCAGGCGTGCTGAATGCGATGAAGTTCTGCGGATTCTCTTCGGCGACAATGATCGTCCCGTTGTTGGAATAGAGGTAGTGGACTTTGTTGATGGACAGTTTGGTGTTATCTGAAAACTTGACGCTGACATGTCCGGAAGCCAGTCCGATGCTCGGGTCATAACTCTTCATGACGGTTAATTCCTTTTTGGCGTGAGTGCTGTGCAGGCGCCAGGAAAGATTAAGCGTCAACTTTTTCGGTGGGTACTGTCACAAGTGACAGTCTTTTATATCGTTTCGAAATCAGCGTTCGCAGATCGCAACGTGTAGGAGCGAGCAAGCCCGCTCCCACAGGGATCCGTGTTGGCGGTTACTCTTCTTCTTTCTCTTTGACCGGTGCCGGAGGCGGACGCAGGCCGATTTCCGCGGTCAGCTTCAGCTCCTTGCCATTGCGCATCACCTGGATCGTGACTTTGTCGGTCGGCTTGATCCGCGCGACCTGGTTCATCGAGCGGCGGCCATCGCCGGCCGGTTCGCCATCGATGGCGAGAATCACGTCACCCAGTTGCAGGCCGGCTTTCTGCGCCGGGCCGTCACGGAAAATCCCCGCGACCACAATGCCCGGACGCCCCGACAGACCGAACGATTCTGCCAGTTCCTGGGTCAACGGCTGCACTTCGATCCCGAGCCAGCCACGAATCACCTGGCCGTGTTCGATGATCGACTTCATCACTTCCATCGCCAGTTTGACCGGGATCGCAAAACCGATGCCTTGCGAGCCGCCGGACTTGGAGAAGATCGCCGTGTTGATGCCGGTCAGGTTGCCATTGGCGTCCACCAGCGCACCGCCGGAGTTGCCCGGGTTGATCGCGGCGTCGGTCTGGATGAAGTCTTCGTAGTTGTTCAGTCCGAGCTGGTTACGACCGGTGGCGCTGATGATGCCCATGGTCACGGTCTGGCCGACGCCGAACGGGTTGCCGATGGCCAGGGCCACGTCGCCGATGCGGATGTTGTCCGAACGGCCGACGGTGATGGCCGGCAGGTTCTTCAGATCGATTTTCAGCACGGCGAGGTCGGTTTCCGGGTCGCTGCCGATCACCCGGGCCAGGGTTTCACGACCATCCTTGAGGGCCACGACAATCTGGTCGGCGCCGCTGGTCACATGGTTGTTGGTCAGCAGGTAACCTTCCGGGCTCATGATCACGCCGGAGCCGAGGCTCGATTCCATGCGCTTTTGCTTGGGCGAGTTGTCGCCGAAGAAACGACGGAACTGCGGGTCTTCGAACAGCGGATGGTTCGGTTTGTTTATGACCTTGGTGGTGTACAGGTTCACCACCGACGGCGCGGCGGTGGTCACGGCGTCGGCGTAGGACACCGGCCCCTGTTGCACGGTGGTGGTTTGCGGGGCTTGCTGCAGGTTGACGTCGAGGCTCGGGAGCCCGACCCATTCCGGGTAACGCTGGATAATCAACAGAGCGATAAGCACGCCGGCCAACAGCGGCCAGCCGGAAAAACGCAGCGCCTTGAGCATTAAGCACGTCCTGAGAGGTTGCAGGCGGTATGAGACCGCCCATAATGTCGCGCATTATACGAGGCCGCGCGCGCCTCTGAACGGGATATTTAGGAGTCTTTTATGGCCGTCGCCCTGAGCACCCTGGTCGAAGAAGCCGACCGTTATCTGAACAGTGCCAAGATTGCCGATTATTGCCCCAACGGATTACAGGTCGAAGGTCGGCCGCAGGTGATGCGCATCGTCAGTGGCGTCACCGCCAGTCAGGCGTTGCTGGATGCCGCGGTCGAAGCTCAGGCCGATCTGGTGCTGGTGCATCACGGTTATTTCTGGAAAGGCGAGAACCCGTGCATCACCGGCATGAAGCAGCGCCGCTTGAAGACCTTGCTCAAGCACGACATCAGCCTGCTGTCCTATCACCTGCCGCTGGACCTGCACCCGGACGTCGGCAACAACGTGCAGCTGGCGCGTCAGTTGGACATCACCGTCGAAGGCCCGCTCGATCCGGATAACCTGAAAGTGGTGGGCCTGGTCGGCTCGCTGAACGAACCGGTGACTCCGCGGGATTTCGCCCGGCGCGTGCAGGAAGTCATGGGCCGCGAGCCGCTGCTGATCGAAGGTAGTGAGATGATTCGCCGCGTCGGCTGGTGCACCGGTGGTGGCCAGGGTTACATCGACCAGGCGGTGCTGGCCGGGGTCGATCTGTACCTCAGCGGTGAAGCCTCGGAGCAGACCTTCCACAGCGCCCGGGAGAACGACATCAGCTTCATCGCTGCCGGCCATCACGCCACCGAGCGTTACGGCGTGCAGGCGCTGGGCGATTACCTGGCCCGGCGATTCGCCCTCGAACACATCTTCATCGATTGCCCCAACCCCATCTGACCCCGCCGCAATTCCTTGTGGGAGCGAGCCTGCTCCGGGCGGCGTTCCGACGATGGTCGTCAACGATAACGCTTGTAACCTGATGCCCCGCGGTGCTCCATCCTCTATCGCGAGCAGGCTCGCTCCCACAGGGAGGGGCCTCAGGGCCCAAACAGGCAGGCATATTCATATACCCTTTCGATCTAGCAGGCGTCCTGATTAGAAGAGGTCGCTGTGCTAGGATTCCCCGCTCGAACACGGCCCGCTGGCCGTCCATAAGATCGTTTTCGTGAGTAGCCATGGTCGACAAACTGACGCATCTGAAACAGCTGGAGGCCGAAAGCATCCACATCATCCGCGAGGTCGCCGCCGAGTTCGACAACCCGGTGATGCTGTACTCCATCGGTAAAGACTCCGCCGTGATGCTTCACCTGGCACGCAAGGCCTTTTTTCCCGGCAAGCTGCCGTTCCCGGTGATGCACGTCGACACTCGCTGGAAATTCCAGGAGATGTACAAGTTCCGCGACAAGATGGTGGCGGACCTGGGCCTGGACCTGATCACCCACATCAACCCCGATGGCGTGGCGCAGAACATCAACCCGTTCACCCACGGCAGCGCCAAGCACACCGACATCATGAAGACCGAAGGCCTGAAACAGGCCCTGGACAAGTACGGTTTCGACGCCGCGTTCGGTGGTGCCCGCCGCGATGAAGAGAAATCCCGCGCCAAGGAGCGCGTGTACTCGTTCCGCGACAGCAAGCACCGCTGGGACCCGAAGAACCAGCGCCCAGAACTGTGGAACGTCTACAACGGCAAGGTCAACAAGGGCGAGTCGATCCGCGTGTTCCCGTTGTCGAACTGGACCGAGCTGGACATCTGGCAGTACATCTACCTCGAAGGCATCCCGATCGTGCCGCTGTACTTCGCCGCCGAGCGTGAAGTCATCGAGAAGAACGGCACCCTGATCATGATCGACGACGAGCGCATCCTCGAACACCTGAGCGATGAAGACAAAGCCCGCATCGTCAAAAAGAAAGTGCGTTTTCGTACCCTTGGCTGCTACCCGTTGACGGGCGCGGTGGAGTCCGAGGCCGAAAGCCTCACGGACATCATTCAGGAAATGCTCCTGACGCGAACTTCCGAGCGCCAGGGCCGTGTCATCGACCACGATGGCGCAGGCTCGATGGAAGACAAAAAACGTCAAGGTTATTTCTAAGGGGCTGTCATGTCGCATCAATCTGATTTGATCAGCGAGGACATCCTCGCCTACCTGGGCCAGCACGAACGTAAAGAGCTGCTGCGCTTTTTGACCTGCGGTAACGTCGACGACGGCAAGAGCACCCTGATCGGGCGATTGCTGCACGACTCCAAGATGATCTACGAAGATCACCTTGAAGCGATCACCCGCGACTCGAAAAAAGTCGGCACCACCGGCGAAGACATCGATCTGGCCCTGCTGGTCGACGGCCTGCAGGCCGAGCGTGAGCAAGGCATCACCATCGATGTCGCCTACCGCTACTTCTCCACCGCCAAGCGCAAATTCATCATTGCCGACACCCCCGGCCATGAGCAGTACACCCGCAACATGGCCACCGGTGCATCCACCTGTGACCTGGCGATCATCCTGGTCGATGCCCGCTACGGCGTGCAGACCCAGACCCGTCGCCACAGCTTCATCGCCTCTTTGCTGGGCATCAAGCACATCGTCGTCGCCATCAACAAGATGGACCTCAAGGACTTCGACCAGGGCGTGTTCGAGTCGATCAAGGCCGACTACCTGCAGTTCGCCGAAGGCCTGAAGCTCAAGCCTACCAGCATGCATTTCGTGCCGATGTCGGCCCTCAAGGGCGACAACGTGGTGAACAAGTCCGAGCGCTCGCCGTGGTACACCGGCCAGTCGCTGATGGAAATTCTCGAGACCGTGGAAGTGGCGGGCGATCGCAACTTCACCGACCTGCGTTTCCCGGTGCAGTACGTCAACCGGCCGAACCTGAACTTCCGCGGTTTCGCCGGCACCCTGGCCAGCGGCATCGTCAAGAAGGGTGACGAAGTCGTGGTCCTGCCATCGCGCAAGAGCAGCCGCGTGAAATCCATCGTTACCTTCGAAGGTGAGCTGGAACACGCCGGTCCCGGTCAGGCGGTGACGTTGACCATGGAAGACGAGATCGACATCTCCCGTGGCGACCTGCTGGTTCACGCCGACAACGTGCCGCCGGTGACCGACAGCTTCGAAGCGATGCTGGTGTGGATGGCTGAAGAGCCGATGCTGCCGGGCAAGAAATACGACATCAAGCGCGCCACCAGTTACGTGCCGGGCTCCATCGCCAGCATCGTCAACAAGGTGGATGTGAACACCCTGGAAGAGGGCCCCGCCAGCGCGTTGCAGTTGAACGAGATCGGCAAGGTCAAGATCGCGCTCGACGCGCCGATTGCCCTCGACGGTTACGACAGCAACCGCACCACCGGCGCGTTCATCGTCATCGACCGCTTGACCAACGGCACCGTGGGCGCGGGCATGATCGTCGCGCAACCGCTGGCGCATGGCACCAGCACTCACCACGGCAAACTGGCGCACGTCGCCACCGAAGAACGCGCCCAGCGCTTCGGCCAGCAGCCGGCTACCGTGTTGTTCAGCGGCTTGTCGGGCGCCGGCAAAAGCACCTTGGCCTATGCAGTTGAACGCAAGCTGTTCGACATGGGCCGCGCGGTGTTCGTCCTTGACGGCCAGAACCTGCGTCACGACCTGAACAAAGGTCTGCCGCAGGATCGCGCCGGGCGCACCGAGAACTGGCGCCGTGCCGCACACGTGGCGCGTCAGTTCAACGAAGCCGGTCTGCTGACACTGGCAGCGTTCGTTGCGCCAAGTGCCGAAGGTCGCCTGCAGGCCAAGGATTTGATCGGCAAAGAGCGTCTGCTGACGGTCTACGTCCAGGCCTCGCCGGCGGTCTGTGCAGAGCGTGATCCGCAAGGCCTGTACGCAGCGGCCGGGGATAACATCCCGGGCGAATCCTTCCCGTACGACGTGCCGCTGGATGCCGATCTGGTGATCGACACCCAGTCCCTGTCGCTGGAAGACGGCGTGAAGCAAGTGCTGGATCTGCTGCGCCAGCGCGGCGCGATCTAAGCGCCAGCCGCTAAATAAAAACCCGCCGATGAGTGATCATCCGGCGGGTTTTTTTTATGTCCTTTGGATCGCTATCGCTGGCAAGCCAGTGCAGCCAATTATTTTGCGGGATATTTCAGATACATCTGCCCCAACAACGCATCCTTGTCTTCCCAAAGCTGATTGATCCAGCCCTGGAACTGCAAGCGATACTCGCCATCCTGGTCGTAATTCCTGCCGATGAATTGCGGCGGAATTTTCAGTTCCTGGAAATGCACCACCACATCCTTCACGTTGCCGCAGAGCAAATCCCAATACCTTGGACGTCCATCCAGATAGCTTGGTTATTTTCGGGGCAGTTACTCCCGTTGGCGGTCCCCATAGTCTCTGCAAACTCCGACATATGTACAAACTGCCAGCCCTGCCGATGCCATCAGATCTGGACTACAGCACTATCGGAAAGAGAGAAGTTCTATTGGCTTGTGAATGGGGATAGTGTTGTTGAAGCCGAGAAAGAATTAATGCTTGAAATTTGTATGAAAAACCTACGTGCAGGTCGAGAGTGTACGTTTTGGCGTTGAGGAGGAGGTATGCGATATAACGCGATTTCTATTCCCGATGGATATGTGCTTACCACTTTAGAAATTGTTTTTCTGATAATTATATCTCTATATTTGGTTGGTGGCTCTTTTTATCACTTTTATGAGTTGGTGGAAATTCCTTTAGCACCAAAAAAAGTCGTTTTGGAAAGTGCCTTCGTCAATAGAAGTATTTCGGGAGGTTCAAAAGCCACATCAAATTTGTATCTCACAGTCGGGCAGGACAAAGAAACGTATGACTATGTTATTGAGGCTCCTGTCCGGGATATCGAACACTTGGGTTTCAAAAAGTTGCGAAAGCTATGGGTCGCAGTCGAACCAGATCGGAAAAAGCGATTCGTTTGGGGGGTGTATGACAATGAGTTGACGTTGTTAATAAGTCGGCAAGATATATTGCGGTGGACTAAATATAATAATGCTAAAAATTATTTTGTAATTTTTACGTGGGGTTTCGGTTCTCTGTATTTGCTATTTATACTCATTAATAATGGTATTTGGAACAGAGTGTCAGGGAAAAGGATAGCGCATGAAAATCGAGAAAGTAGACGATGGGATATTCGTAATTGACGATTTTTTAACAAAAGAGGAAGAAGAGAGCATAAATCTCAATCTCAAGGGCGCGGTCTGGAGATACAATTGGCGACGAGTATGGTTGCTGTTCAAGTGGAAGTGATCGTTATATTTAATGGCTCATCTATGCCAATAACCTTTTCGCATGAGTTCAAAGACTGGGCGCCAAATTAAACAGCACAATTGGCCACCAATAAAAAATCCGCCGATGAGTGATCATCGGTGGTTTTTTTGGGGGCTCGGTCAACTGTAGGAATGAGACCGGCTTGCCGGCGATAGCGGTGGATCAGTCAACATAAACGCTGAATGCACGACAGCTATCGCGAGCAGGCTCGCTCCTACAGGGGATCAGCGTGTGCCGGGGTATTCGCCATGCATCTGCCCCAGCAACGCATCCTTGTCTTCCCAAAGCTGATTGATCCAGCCCTGGAACTGCAAGCGATACTCGCCATCCTGGTCGTAATTCCTGCCGATGAATTGCGGCGGAATTTTCAGCTCCTGGAAATGCACCACCACATCCTTCACGTTGCCGCAGAGCAAATCCCAATACCCCGGACGTCCGCCCGGGTAATGGATCGTCACGTTGACGATCGACTCCAGTTGCTCGCCCATCGCGTCCAGCACAAATGCAATGCCACCGGCCTTGGGCTTGAGCAGGTACTTGAACGGTGATTTCTGCTGCGCATGTTTGCCTTCGGTGAAGCGCGTGCCTTCGACGAAGTTAAAAATGCCCACTGGATTATTGCGAAATTTCGCGCAGGTCTTACGGGTGGTTTCCAGGTCTTTGCCTTTTTTCTCCGGGTGCTTTTCCAGATAGGCCTTGGAGTAACGCTTCATGAACGGGAAGCCCAGCGTCCACCAGGCCAGGCCAATCACCGGGACCCAGATCAGCTCCTGCTTGAGGAAAAACTTCAGTGGCTGGATCCGACGGTTGAGCACGTATTGCAGCACCATGATGTCGACCCAGCTCTGGTGGTTGCTGGTGATCAGGTACGAGTGCTGATAGTCCAGGCCTTCGAGACCGCTGAGGTGCCAACGGGTACGGCAGACCAGGTCCATCCAGGCTTTGTTGTTGCTGATCCAGGCTTCATGGGTATGGCTCATCAGCCAGCGCGTGAAGCGCTGGGTCAGGGCGAAGGGCAGGACCTTGAAAATCGCCACGCAGAACAGGAACGAGCACAGCAGAATCGTATTCAACGCCAGTAACAACGAGGCAATCACACCGCGCACGGCGGCAGGCAGGAAATCCAGCATTTAAAGATCCAAAGGTCGGTTGGCAGCTTGAATCGCGGTCAACGCGATGGTGTAGACGATGTCGTCGACCTGCGCGCCGCGCGGCAGGTCGTTCACCGGTTTGCGCAGGCCTTGCAGCATCGGCCCGAGGCTGACGCAATCAGCGCTGCGCTGCACGGCCTTGTGTGTGGTGTTGCCAGTGTTGAGGTCGGGGAACACGAACACGGTGGCGCGACCGGCCACCTGACTGTTCGGCGCCAGTTGCCGGGCCACGGTTTCGTTGGCGGCGGCGTCGTATTGCAGCGGGCCGTCGATCAGCAGCGAATGCTGTTGCTCATGGGCGAGCAACGTCGCTTCGCGGACCTTCTCGACTTCTTCGCCGCTGGCCGATTCGCCGCTGGAGTAACTGATCATCGCCACGCGCGGCGTGATGCCGAAGGCGGCGGCCGAGTCGGCGCTTTGCAGGGCGATTTCCGCGAGTTCGCTGGCGCTCGGGTGCGGGTTCATCACGCAGTCGCCGTAGACCAGCACTTCTTCGGGAAACAGCATGAAGAACACCGAAGACACCAGCGTGCAGCCCGGCGCGGTCTTGATCAGTTGGAGGGCCGGACGGATGGTGTTGGCGGTGGAGTGGATAACCCCGGACACGAGGCCGTCGACTTCATCCAGCGCCAGCATCATGGTGCCGATCACCACGGTGTCTTCCAGTTGTTGCTCGGCCATCGGCGCGTTGAGGCTTTTGCTTTTGCGCAGGGCCACCATCGGTTCGACGTAGCGTTCGCGAATCAGGTCCGGATCGAGAATTTCCAGGCCTGGCGGCAACTCGATATCGTGAGCACGGGCGACGGCTTCGACGTCTTCCGGTTTTGCCAGCAACACGCAGCGGGCAATGCCGCGGGCCTGGCAGATCGCCGCAGCTTGCACGGTGAGCGGCTCGCTGCCTTCGGGCAGCACGATGCGCTTGTTGGCGGCTTGCGCACGCTGGATCAGTTGATAGCGGAACACTGCCGGCGACAGACGCATTTCCCGTGGCGTGCCACAGCGCTGGTGCAGCCAGTTGGCATCGAGGTGGCTGGCGACGAAGTCGGTGATGATCTCTGCGCGCTCGCGGTCGTCGATCGGGATTTCCTTGTTCAAACCGTTCAACTGGTTGGCGGTATCGTAGGAGCCGGTGCTCACCGACAACACCGGCAAACCGGCCTGCAAGGCACCACGGCACAGGTCCATGATGCGCGGGTCGGGCAGGGTGTCGCTGGTCAGCAACAGACCAGCCAGCGGCACGCCGTTCATGGCCGCGAGGCTGACGGCGAGGATGATGTCGTCGCGGTCACCGGGCGTCACCACCAGTACGCCGGGCTTGAGCAGCTCCACGGTGTTGCGCATGGTGCGGGCGCAGATGATGATTTTGCTCATGCGCCGGGTTTCGTAATCGCCGGCGTTGAGGATTTGCGCGCCCATCAGGTCAGCCACATCGCGGGTTCGCGGCGCGTTCAGCTCCGGCTGGTACGGGATGCAACCCAGCAAGCGGAAATCACCGCTGCGCAGCAATGACGAGTGTTCCTTCAGGTGCGATGCGAAAGCCTCCATGCTTTCATCGGTCTTGACCTTGTTGAGGATCACGCCGAGGACTTTCGGGTCCTTCGGCCCACCAAACAATTGCGCCTGCAATTCCACGCGACCGGAGAGTTCGGTCAGCACTTCGTTTTCCGGCGCCGAGACCAGGATCACGTCGGCGTCGAGGCTCTTGGCCAGGTGCAGATTGACCCGCGCGGCGTAACTGGCGCTGCGGGTCGGAACCATGCCTTCGACGATCAGCACGTCCTTGCCGATGGCGGCCTGTTGGTAGAGCGTGATGATTTCTTCGAGCAGCTCATCGAGCTGACCGTCGCCGAGCATGCGCTCGACGTGGGCCAGGCCCAGCGGCTGCGGCGGTTTCAAACCGTGGGTGCGCGCCACCAGTTCGGTCGAACGCTCAGGCCCGGTATCGCCCGGATGGGGCTGGGCGATCGGTTTGAAGAAACCGACCTTGAGGCCGGCCCGCTCGAGGGTGCGTACCAGCCCGAGGCTGATCGAGGTCAGACCCACGCCAAAATCGGTGGGCGCTATAAAAAAAGTCTGCATGCGAATTCTCTAAAGGGTGCAGGCAAAGGTGATCATCTATGACTGACGATCTACCGCAATTCAGTCGCCAAGGTTATCGCTAACCAAGCCTTGTGCGCACCAACCGCATGCGAAGGGCTGGCCTATTTTTTCAACACGTTGCGCAGGGTCGAGGACCCAGGCCCGGGATTGCCAGGGCGGCTGGTGACGCAGGTGCTGCGTGTGGCCGCAGCACAGCTCGGCGACCCAATGCCCGTCCTCGTCCTGATGAAAACCTGTGACCGTCGAGTTTTCCACCGCGTTCCGTCTGTCCGGGTTGTGTTCGCTTTCGGGCGATTGCTTCGCTAAACTTGGTCTTTCTAAATTCTTATGCAAAAGGTCTCGCCCCATGCTGATCGCCGCCAATAAGGCTGTCTCCATCGACTATACCCTGACCAACGACGCTGGTGAGGTCATCGACAGCTCCGCCGGCGGCGCGCCGCTGGTTTACCTGCAAGGCGCAGGTAACATCATCCCGGGCCTGGAAAAGGCGCTGGAAGGCAAAGCAGTCGGCGACGAGCTGACCGTAGCCGTAGAACCTGAAGATGCGTACGGCGAATACGCTGCCGAGCTGGTCAGCACCTTGAGCCGCAGCATGTTCGAAGGCGTCGACGAACTGGAAGTGGGCATGCAGTTCCACGCTTCCGCGCCGGACGGCCAGATGCAAATCGTGACCATTCGTGACCTGGACGGCGACGACGTCACCGTCGACGGCAACCACCCGTTGGCCGGTCAGCGCCTGAATTTCCAGGTCAAGATCATCGACATCCGTGACGCCAGCCAGGAAGAAATCGCTCATGGTCACGTCCATGGCGAAGGTGGCCATCACCACTGATTTTCTGCGCTAAGCTCAGAGAACTGGAGAGGCGCCCGAGGGCGCCTTTTTAGTCCGCGGCTGTCCTTGGTGGCATCGCCAAGAGGCTGTTTCGAGAAGAACACGGGAATTTGGAGTACGTCATGAGTGCTTTTCACGACCTTAAATTGACAGCCCTGGATGGTCACGAGCTTCCGCTGGCGCCCTTCAAGGGGAACGTCGTGCTGGTGGTCAACGTTGCCTCCAAATGTGGCTTGACCCCGCAGTACGCGGCGCTGGAAAACCTCTACCAGCAATACAAAAGCAAAGGTTTCAGCGTGCTGGGCCTGCCGTGCAATCAGTTTGCCGGCCAGGAACCGGGCACCGAGCAAGAGATCCAGGAGTTCTGCAGCCTCAACTATGGCGTGACCTTTCCGTTGTCCAGCAAGCTGGAAGTCAACGGCCATGATCGTCATCAGTTGTATCGCCTGCTGGCCGGCGAGGGCGCTGAATTTCCGGGCGATATCACCTGGAATTTTGAAAAATTCCTGCTGGGCAAGGATGGTCGTGTGCTCGCGCGCTTCTCGCCGCGCACGGCACCGGATGATCCCTCGGTCATCCATGCCATCGAAAAAGCCCTGGCCTGAGTTCCCCCCTTGTAGGAGCGAGCTTGCTCGCGATGGACACAAGAACGCCGCGGAGTGTCAGACATTCAGCGTCATCGTTAGCGACCATCGCGAGCAAGCTCGCTCCTACAAAAGTCCCCGTTTCCCTCTTCTGATCCTTAATCACCCAAATCAATAGTGCTGTTCATTCGTGCGTCGGCTCAATATTATCGCCGTCATAAAGTCTATCCCCGTGGAGCGCACCCATGCCCGTTCAAGCCTTGTTCAAACCGTTCCACCTCGGCACCCTCGAACTGCCGACCCGCGTCGTCATGGCGCCGATGACCCGTTCGTTCTCGCCGGGCGGCGTGCCCAATTCCAAAGTGATCGAATACTATCGTCGTCGCGCCGCGGCTGGCGTGGGGCTGATCATTACCGAAGGCACCACCGTCGGCCACAAGGCCTCCAATGGCTACCCGAACGTGCCGAATTTTTACGGTGAAGCGGCGTTGGCCGGCTGGAAAAAAGTCGTCGATGCCGTGCACGCCGAAGGCGGCAAGATCGTTCCGCAGTTGTGGCATGTCGGCAGCGTGCGTCGCATCGGCACCGAGCCGGATGCCAGCGTTCCGGGCTACGGTCCGTCGGAAAAATTGAAGGAAGGTCAGGTCGTGGTTCACGGCATGACCCAGCAGGATATTAAGGACGTGATCGCCGCGTTCGCCCAGGCGGCCAAGGACGCCCAGAGCATCGGCATGGACGGCGTGGAAATCCACGGCGCGCACGGCTACCTCGTGGACCAGTTCTTCTGGGAAGGCTCCAACCAGCGTACCGACGAATACGGGGGCAGCCTGGCCAACCGTTCGCGTTTCGCCATCGAGCTGATTCAGGCCGTGCGTGCGGCGGTGGGCGAGGGCTTCCCGATCATCTTCCGCTTCTCCCAGTGGAAACAGCAGGATTACACCGCGCGCCTGGTGCAAACCCCGGAAGCGCTGGGTGAATTCCTCAAGCCGTTGTCCGATGCCGGCGTGGACATTTTCCACTGCTCGACGCGGCGTTTCTGGGAGCCGGAGTTCGACGGATCCGAGCTGAACCTCGCCGGCTGGACCCGCAAACTGACTGGCAAGCCGACCATCACCGTGGGCAGCGTTGGCCTGGACGGCGAGTTCCTGCAGTTCATGGTCAACACCGACAAGATCGCCCAGCCGGCCAGCCTGGAAAAATTGCTGGAGCGGTTGAACAACGATGAGTTCGACCTGGTGGCGGTAGGGCGTGCGCTGCTGGTGGATCCGGATTGGGCGCAGAAAGTACGTGACGGGCGTGAGGAAGACATCCTGCCGTTCAGCCGTGAGGCGTTGATGACGCTGGTTTAAACAGCGATCGGCATGGCCCCATCGCCAGCAGGCTGGCTCCCACAGGTTCTGTGTACACCGCAGCACCCATGTGGAAGCCAGCCTGCTGGCGATGACTTACCCAATGTCACCCTTGGCTCAGCGCAAGGTCGGTGCATTGGGCACCACTGCTTCCCCCTCACAAGCCCCCCGCAACTGCCCCTCGAACTGCTCGATAATCGCCGCCCAGCCCTGGCGACTCGCATGCTGCCGTGCATTAAGCCGCATACACCGCAACGTCTCCCGCTCCTCCAGCATCCACACCGCTGCATCGCAGAACGCTTCTTCATCCCCCGGCATCGCCAACACGCCGTTGTAGCCATGGCGAATATGCTGCGCCGCCGCAGCCTGGTCGTAAGCCACCACACCCAACCCGGAGGCAAGCGCCTCGAGCACCACGTTGCCGAAGGTTTCGGTCAGGCTGGGGAACAGAAACACATCCCCCGACGCATAGTGACTGGCCAGGGCTTCACCCCGTTGCGAGCCGCAGAAAATCGCCTCGGGCAGTTCCTGCTCCAGGGCCGCCCGTTGCGGGCCGTCGCCGATGATGATCAGTCTGGTTTTTCGTTGTGGATAACTCGTGGCCAGCGTCTCATAGCAGCGTTTGAGTAAGCCGAGGTTTTTCTCCGGTGCCAGGCGTCCCACATGAATGACGGCAATATCCTTCTCGCCCAGGCCCCATTGCTCACGCAGCGACGGCAAGCGTTTGATCGGATGAAACAACTGACTGTCGACCCCTCGCGACAGCAACGCCAGCCGCTCGAAATGTCGGCGCTCCAGCTCCATGCGCTGGCTGACGCTCGGCACCAGGGTCAGGTTCGAGCGATTGTGGAACCAACGCAGATAGTGGGTCAGCAGACGCGACAGCAACCCGAGCCCGTACTGGTTGGAATACTGCTGGAAGTTGGTGTGAAAGCCGCTGACCACCGAAATTCCCAGGCGTCGTGCTGCACGCAGCGCGGACAGGCCCAGCGGTCCTTCCGTGGCGATGTACAGCACGTCAGGGCGCTGGCGAGTCCAGCGGCGCAACAGTTTGTGCATCGACGACTGGCCCCATTGCAACCCCGGATACCCCGGCAGCGGCCAGCCCCGGCACAGCAACAATTCATCGTTGCTGCCCAGCTGCTGATCACAACCCTGCCGTGGCCGCACCAGTTCCACCTGGTGCCCGCGCGCGCGCAAACCGTCGCACAATCGGCCAAGGGTGTTGGCCACGCCGTTGATTTCGGGAGGGAAGGTTTCGGTGATCAGGGTGATATGCAGAGCTGTTGTCATGACCTCAGTGTCGACTGAGGCCATGTCGCCGTTGTGGCGTTTTGATGATGGATTTGTGACCGGATCAGCGTTGCGTCACCAGGTTCTCCGCACCACGCTCGCGCACCCAGAACAAGGTCGCCCCGGCCACAGCCGCCGGCATCATCAGGATGTTGACCACCGGAATCAGCAGCGCCAGGTAAACGATGCCGCCGAAACTCATGCTCTGCCAGCGCTTCTGCCGCAGCCAGGCGAGCATTTCGTTCCAGCCGAGTTTGTGGTTGTCCGCCGGGTAGTCGATGTATTGGATCGCCATCATCCACACGCCGAACAGCAGCCACAGCGGCGCGGCGATGATGTTCACCACAGGAATGAACGAGAGGATGAACAGGCCGATGGCGCGGGGCAGGAAGTAGCCAAGCTTGCGCATTTCCCGGGCGAGGGTGCGCGGGATCATGGCGATCAGTTCGCCCCAGCTGAAGGCCGGAAAATCGTCGGTACCACGCACCACGACTTCGACTTTTTCCGCGAGAAAGCCGTTGAACGGCGCGGCAATGACGTTGGCGAGCATGGTGAAGGTGAAGAACACCATCAGCACCACCAGCACCACGAAGATTGGCCAGAGGATATAACTGAGAAAACTCAGCCAGTCGGGCAGGGACGGCATCAGCGTATCGACCCACAGGCTGAATTGATGGCCCGCCAGATAGATCAATCCGACGAACAGCACCAGGTTGATCACCAGTGGGAGCAATACAAAAAGGCGCAGGCTGGGGCTGAGAACCAGTTTCAGGCCTTCGCGCAGGTATTGCGGGCCGGACAGAACGGGGGCGGGCATATCGTGCTCCGAGCAGAGGGGAAACGCGCCGACCTTACCGGCTTTGCCAAATGGACGAAAGCCCGGTCGTGGCATCGACATCAACTGTAACAAAGGCGTCTATATATAGGCGGCTACGGGATAGAGACCACCTATGAGCTGGATTGTTAAACCGTATTTCCTTAATCTTCGCCCCCTCGATACGCTGCACCCATTCTTTTACAGGACTGTCGAGCTTCCCCAAGCTGTATTCAACGGTCCTTTTTTATTCCCGCCGGCAAACCGGCGTTCCGCGCCAGGTGTTTCGGGCCGGTCAATAGGAGCAGGTCATGTCTGAAGTCCGTCATTCGCGAGTGATTATTCTCGGTTCCGGCCCTGCCGGTTACAGCGCCGCGGTGTATGCCGCCCGTGCCAACCTCAAGCCACTGCTGATCACCGGCATGCAGGCCGGCGGTCAACTGACCACCACTACCGAAGTCGACAACTGGCCAGGCGACGTCCACGGCCTGACCGGCCCGGCGCTGATGGAACGCATGAAAGAGCACGCCGAGCGCTTTGAAACCGAGATCGTTTTCGATCACATCAATGCCGTGGACTTCGCGGCCAAGCCTTACACCCTGACCGGCGACAGCGCGACGTACACCTGCGATGCGCTGATCATCGCCACCGGTGCCAGCGCCCGTTACCTCGGCCTGCCGTCGGAAGAAGCGTTCATGGGCAAAGGCGTGTCGGCCTGCGCGACCTGCGACGGTTTCTTCTACCGCAACAAGCCAGTGGCGGTGGTCGGTGGCGGTAACACCGCGGTGGAAGAAGCGCTGTACCTGGCCAACATCGCCAGCACCGTGACCCTGATCCACCGTCGCGAAACGTTCCGCGCCGAGAAGATCCTGATCGACAAGCTCAATGCCCGCGTCGCCGAAGGCAAGATCATCCTGAAGCTGAACTCGACCCTGGACGAAGTCCTGGGCGACAACATGGGCGTGACCGGTGCCCGCCTGAAAAACAACGACGGCAGCTTCGACGAGCTGAAAGTCGACGGCGTGTTCATCGCCATTGGCCACACCCCGAACACCTCGCTGTTCGAAGGTCAGTTGACGTTGAAAGACGGCTACCTGGTGGTGCAGGGCGGCCGTGAAGGCAATGCGACCGCGACCAACCTCGAAGGTATCTTCGCTGCCGGCGACGTGGCTGACCACGTGTACCGCCAGGCGATCACCTCGGCCGGTGCTGGTTGCATGGCGGCGCTGGATGCCGAGCGTTATCTGGACGACCTGCAGAACGTCAAGTTCTGATCGCGTTGAACTGATAAAACCGGCTTCGGCCGGTTTTTTTTGTCTGTAGGAGCGAGCTTGCTCCGACAGGGCGGGCGTTGATCAACCGCGAAAGCGTTCCTGAACGAAGTCCATCACCTTCAACGATTGATAGATCGCATTCGCCGCCATCCGTCCGAACGGCCCGCCGTTCCAGTCCAGCAGGTACGGTTTGAACAGCTGATACCGCGCACTCTCCCCGCACACCGCCTCGGCAATCACCCGGCCGCCGATCGATCCTGTGTTCAACCCGTGGCCGCCAAACGACGTGCAGGCCCAAACGCCCGGTTCCAGCAGCCCGAGGTTGGGCATTTTGTTGGTGGAGTAGCCCATCAGCCCGGACCAGGCCAGCTCGATCTTGACCGGAGCCAGTTGCGGATAGACCGACACCATGTCGGCCTTGAGCATGGCGGCCAGGGCTTTTTCGTTTTGCTCGTTGCGCGTGGTGATGCGTCCGCCCCAGAGCAAGCGGTCGCCCTCGACGATGCGGTAATAGTCCGACGCGCGGCGGTCGTCGGAAAATGCGGCGCCGGAGTCGAGGATGCTGTTGATCGAGTCGCCCAGGTGTTCGGTCAGCACCACATAGGTGGCGATGGGCAAGTAGGCGCGACTGAGTTTTTGCAGCTCCGGCCCCCCGTAACCGCCGGCACAGAACACCAGGTCCTGACAGCGCACGCTGCCGTGAGCGGTCCTGACGACTTTGTCGGCACCTTCGCGCTGCCAGGCGAGCATCTTTGATCGCTCGAAAATCCGGCCGCCCGCCGCCTCAATGGCAAGCGCCAGGCCCAGGCAATAATTGAGTGGGTGAAAGTGCATGGCGTTGGGGTCTTCGACACCCTGGAAATAGCGCAGCGTGTGCGCCCGCTCGCGAACCTGCGGGGTGTCGAGAAAATTGAGTTCATAGCCGAAGTCGCGGCGCATGGTCTCGATGTGGTTTTTCACGCCAGCGCCGTCGTCGTAGCGCTTGACGCGAATCGTCCCGGCGGACGGCGCACACCCGTTCAGCGCCAGTTCGGCGATGTTACGCCGGACGATTTCCACGCCTTCGACCGACATGTGAAACAGTGCCTTGGCCTGTTCCAGACCGAGTTTCTTGCGAATCGCGCCGGACCCTCCGGCCCAGCCCGGCGACACCACGCCGCCGTTACGACCGGACGCGCCCCAGGCCACCTGATGGGCTTCGAGGACGATCACGCGCTTGCCGCGCCGGGTCAGTTCAAGCGCGGCGGTGAGGCCGGCGATGCCGGCACCGATGATGCACACGTCGCAGCTTTCATCGCCGTTCAATTCGGGCCTGGCCGCGCGGGGCAGCGAGGTTTGGGAATACCAGGTGGTGGGGAAGGACATGGTCAATCCTTGAGAAAATGGCCGCCGTACACAAAAACTGTAGGAGCGAGCTTGCTCGCGAAAAACGAAAGGGCGCCGCGTGCATTCAGACTGCCCGCGTTATCGTTGACGTCCATCGCGAGTGAACTCGCTCCTACAGGGGGCTGTGGTTATTTGATGGTCGAGTAATCGACGCCGTACCACTTGTCCGACAGCCTGGTCAGCGTGCCGTCCTTGTGCATCTCGCCGATGATTTCACTCAGCTTGGCCTTCAACTCTGGATCGCCCTTGTCGGTGGCGACGGCCAGCGGTTCGTAGAACGCGACGTTGCTGTCGACGGCCCGCAGCGGATAGCCCTTTTTGACCGCAGCATCCAGGGTGCTGCGTTGCGTGAGGATCGCGTCCAGCCGTGCACCGTCGCCCAGGCGCAGGTCGTCGAGCGGCCCGACGGAGCCGGCGTAGGTTTTCATTTTTTCGGTTTTCACGTCGTAGACCACGGGCGGCACGTCCGTGGTCTCGATCGCCAGCGCCTGGCTGAAATAGTCCTCGGACGTGGTGCCGCCTTCGACGCCGATAGTCTTGCCATTCAGCGCCTTGTGGTCAGTGATCTTGGATTTGTCATGCACCGCAAATACGTACGGCACGTAGTAATAAGTCCCGGGGAAGTCGAGGATCCGCGCGCGACTCTTGGTCGCGGTCATCGAGCCCACGGACACGTCCCAGCGGCCGTTCCACTTGCCGGCGGTGATCACGTCCCAGTCTGGCGTGATGAACTTGGCCTCGACGCCGAGCCGCTTGGCGATTTCCTTCGACACGTCGATGTCGAAGCCGTCGATTTCATTCTTGTCGTTGATGAAGCCCTGGGGTGGCCAGGTCGCTGACGTGGCGACGGTCAAGGTCTTGCTGCTCTGGATCTTGTCCAGCACGGCACCGGCGTTGGCGGCGCCGACGAACAACAGCGACAGGGTAGCGGCAAGGGTGAGTGCGTATTTTTTGCTGAGCATGTCTATCTCCACTTCTCGTTATTGTTATGCGGGGGTAAAGCGTTCTCAGTGACCGATGATTTGCGAGAGGAATTTCTGCGCGCGTTCGGTCTGTGGGTTGTTGAAAAACTCGGCCGGGGTGGCTTGTTCGATGACCTGGCCCTGGTCCATGAACAGCACGCGGTCGGCGACCTTGCTGGCAAAGCCCATTTCGTGGGTCACGCAGATCATGGTCATGCCGTCGGTGGCCAGTTCGCCCATCACGTCCAGCACTTCGTGGACCATTTCCGGGTCCAGCGCCGAGGTCGGCTCGTCGAACAGCATGACCTTGGGGTTCATGCACAGCGCCCGGGCGATCGCCACGCGCTGCTGCTGGCCGCCGGACAATTGCGACGGATACTTGTGCGCGTGTTCGGCGATGCGTACCCGCTCCAGGTAAACCTGCGCGCGCTTCTTCGTCTCGGTGGACGACACGCCTTGCACCAGTTGCGGGGCGAGGGTCAGGTTGTCCATCACGCTCAAGTGCGGGAACAGGTTGAAGCTCTGGAACACCATGCCGATTTCACTGCGCACCGCGCTGACGCTTTCCGCTTCGCTGGTGAGGGTGATGCCGTTGACCTGGATGTGACCTTTCTGGAAATTTTCCAGGTGATTGATGCAGCGGATCATCGTCGACTTGCCCGAGCCCGATGGCCCGCACACCACCAGGATTTCCCCGCTGGCGACGTTCAGGTCGACATCGCGCAAGGCGTGGAAATCGCCGTACCACTTGTTCAGGCCGGTGATCGAAATCATCGGCGGAGCGACCTTTGCGGCACTGGCCAGACCCGGTTTTTCAGCGGTATAGGTAAGTGTCATCGCATCAACCCCTTGCCACGGATCGATTGACCCGTTTTTCGATTCGCGCCTGCACCCGTTCGAGGATGAACGACAGGGCCCAGTAAATCATCGCGGCGGTGATCAGCATTTCCAGGTGGCGAAAGTCCGCGCGGCCTTGGGTCTTGGCCAGGTACATCAGCTCCCAGACACCAATCACCGACACCAGCGAACTGTCCTTGAGCATGGCGATGAACTGGTTGCCGGTGGGCGGGATGATCACCCGCAAGGCCTGGGGCATGATCACTCGGCTCAGGGTCTTGAACGGGCTGATGTTCAGCGCGCGCGAGGCTTCCCACTGGCCGACCGGAATGCTCTGGATGCCGGCGCGGAAAATCTCGGTCATGTAGGCGCCGTAGCACAGCGACAGCGCAAGGATGCCGGCCGGCACTGCATCGACCACGTAACCCAGTTGCGGCAGGCCGAGGTAAATCAGGTAGATCTGGATCAGCAGCGGCACACCGCGGAAAAACGAGGTGTAGAACGAGGCGAGGGCGTTGGCCAGGCCGTTGTTCGACAGCTTGGCCACCGCACCGATCAGCGCCAGCACGAAGGCAATCACAATGGCCACGGCAGAGATGTACAAGGTGGTCGCGGCGCCCTGGAGGATCAGGAAACCGATCTTGTCGAGGATGAAGCTGTAGGACAGATTGAAGGTGTCGAAGAACGCCAGGAACAGAATCAGCAGCTCGATCCACACCACCGTGGTCTGCACCTTGAACTTCAGGCGTCCGAGCACGTGGAAGTTCAACGTGCCCAGCACCGCGATGGCCAGGCCGATAGCGATGTTGCGTGCGGTCAGGCTGTCGGGGGCATCGCCCAGCAGCGGCTGCAGAAAGTGGCTGAGGGCGCTGTTGCCCAGGTTCATCAGGTAGGCGCCGAGGAACAGCACTGCGGCTACGCCGAGGAGGAATCGAGGATCGTTGGACTTTTTCTTATAAATTATATTGTCGTGATACATGCATGCCTCGGCTGGTCGGTGGTGATGTTCTCGCTAAATGAATGGGGGCTTTTGGGTCAACTGCTTTCTGTAGGAGCCAGCTTGCTGGCGATGGCAATTTTGAGGACGCCATCGCCAGCAAGCTGGCTCCTACCGTTGGGATCTGGGTCGTTGGCCAGTATTGCGACGCAAAATCCGCGAGGACAAGCGAACATAATTCGCTATGTCAGTCCCTGAGCTCATTTTGCTATCAGGTCAGCCTGGCAAGGCATGCCTCGAGGATGTCCAGGCCTTCCTCCAGCACTTCGGCCTCGGTGGTCAGTGGCGCCAGCAACCGGATGATGTGGCGTGACTTGCCACTGGGCATCAGCAGCAGGCCGGCATCCCGCGCCAGCGCCAGGACTTGCGTCAGCTGCGCCGCGGCCGGCGTGCCATCGGCATGCGCCAGTTCGATGCCGCGCATGGCGCCGACACCGGTCAGGCGGCCCAGATAGGGTGAAACACCGTTGGCGCGCCAGGCGTTGTAGCGGCTGACGATCGCTTCCTCCTGCTGCGAACCCCAGGCGTGCAGGTTGGTATCGGTCATTTCGTCCAGGGTCGCCAATGCGGCGGCGCAGGCAATCGGGTTGCCCGAGTAAGTGCCACCCAGTCCGCCCTTGGGCAAGGTGTCGAGCAGCGCCTTGCGCCCGACCACCGCACCCAGCGGTACGCCGCCGGCAATGCTTTTGCCCAGCAGTATCAGATCCGGCTCGATGCCCAGTCTGGAAAACGCGAAGCGCTGACCGGTGCGGCCGAACCCGGACTGGATTTCATCGGCGATCAACAGGATGTTCTTTTCATCGCAGAAGCGTCGCAGCGCCTGGGCGAATTCAATGTCCATCGCCAGGAAACCGGCTTCGCCCTGCACCGGCTCGACGATGAAGCAGGCAACGTCATCGACATCGATTTCGACGCTGAACAACCGATCCATCGCCTTCAGCGCGTCGGCGCAAGTCACGCCGTTATCTTTGCTGGGAAAGGGCAGGTGGTACACCGGGCCGGGCAGCACGCCGACTTTCTGTTTGTACGGCGCGACCTTGCCATTGAGGTTGAGCGTGGCGAGCGTGCGGCCGTGGAAGGCGCCGTCGAAGGCGATGACCGCGGTGCGACCGGTCGCGCCACGGACGATCTTCAAGGCGTTTTCCGCCGCTTCGGCGCCGCTGTTGGTGAGCATGCCGCTGACCGGGTAATCCACGGGAATGAACGCGGCCAGGCGGTCCATGACATCCAGGTAAGGCACGTGCGGCGCGGCGTTGAAGGCGTAGTGCGTCAGGCGGGTGGCCTGCTCGCGAATGGCGTCGACGATGCGCGGGTGGCAATGGCCGAGGTTCAACACGCCGATGCCGCCGACGAAGTCGATGTAGCGTTTGCCCTCGGTGTCCCAGACCTCGGCATTCCTGCCGTGGCTGAGGGTGACGGGGTGAACGATGTTGATCGACCGGCTGATGGATTCGCTGCTCATGGATGACCGACTCAGAAGAAGGGGAGGCTTCTTTTATCTAAGCCGCGAGCAGCGGTGCCGGGCAAACGAAATAAAGTGCGCGGGTCAATCTTAAAAGTCGGGATGTGCGGTTGTGCGCTTTTCTGTAGGAGCGAGCCTGCTCGCGATGAACCGGAGGGCGCCGCGGAGTGTCAGGCTTCCAGCGTTATCGTTAACCACCATCGCGGGCAAGCTTGCTCCTACAGGTTTAGCGGCGGGTCAGCGGTGGCTGGGTGAATTTCACCCCGGCCAGGCCATGGGCAATCAACGCGCGGATATTGCCGTGATCGCTGCCATCCGGTGTGGCCACGACCGAGCGGTAATGCTCGCCGAACGCCAACAGCGCTTCTTCATTGCTCAGGCCTTCCAGCAAGGCCAGGCCCAGCGTCTTGCACGAACCTTCGTTTTGCCCGGCAGCGTTTTCCACGCCGCCATTGTTGAACGCCTGGGGCTGGTAATCGTAGCCCGCGGCAATGAACGCCAGGGTGTCGGCAAAAACGTGTTCGCCACTCTTGAGGCTGTCGCGCAGGGTGTTCAGGTCACTCATTGGGTTTTCCTTTGGCGAACGCCGCTTGTTGTTCGGCGCTGGCTTCTTGCTGGTATTGGGCTTTCCACTCGGCGTATGGCATGCCGTAGACGACCTCGCGGGCGTCATCCAGGCTGACCTCGATCTGGCGCTCGTCAGCCGCAGCCTTGTACCACTTGGAGAGGCAATTGCGGCAGAACCCCGAGAGGTTCATCAGGTCGATGTTCTGCACATCCTTGCGGCTGTCCAGGTGCGCGACCAGCCGGCGGAAGGCGGCGGCTTCAAGTTCCAGGCGTTGTTGCTCGGTCATGATGGGCTCTGTGAGTTCAATTCGTGGCGCGGGATGATAAAAGCCTGGCGCGCATTGCGCCAGACGCACTCAGCGGCTCGCGGCCAGGGTGATCGACACCGACTCGGCGAAACGCAGGGCATGGGGTTTGTCGACTTCCACTTCGGCGTACAGCACCGACCCGTTGGCCATGACCAGATCGAGGATTTCCTGGGTCAGGCGTTCGAGCAAGGCAAAGCGATTGCCCTCCACGTGGGCGATGATCGCCTTGGTGATGGTGCGGTAGTTCAGCGCGTGATCGATATCGTTGTCGCGTACGGCCTCTTGCGCCGCATACAGGATCGTCAGGTTGATCAGCACATCCTGCTTGTTGAGGATTTCATCCTCGTTGATCCCGATGAACGTGCGCAGGCACAGGTCCTTGACCCGGATCCGTGCCATTCCTGGTTGAAGTTGTGGCATTGCTACTTGCTCCGTCCAATCAATTGCAGGAACTCCTGGCGGGTGTTGCTCGACTCGCGGAAGGCGCCGAGCATCACTGAGGTGTTCATGGTCGAATTCTGTTTCTCGACGCCGCGCATCATCATGCACATGTGTCGGGCTTCGATGACCACCGCGACACCCGCGGCGTCGGTCACTTGCTGCACCGCGTCGGCGATCTGCCGGGTGAGGTTTTCCTGGATTTGCAGGCGCCGGGCGAACATGTCCACCAGCCGCGCAATCTTCGACAGCCCCAGCACTTTACCGGTTGGAATATAAGCCACATGGGCCTTGCCGATGAAGGGCAACAGGTGATGTTCGCAGAGCGAGTACAGCTCGATGTTGTCGACGATGATCATTTCATCGTTGTCGGAGGCGAACAGCGCGCCGTTGACGATTTCTTCGACACTCTGGTCGTAGCCGTGACACAGGTACTGCATGGCCTTGGCCGCGCGCACCGGGGTATCGAGCAGACCTTCGCGATCGGGATTTTCACCGAGGCCGATGAGGATCTCACGATAGCTCTCGGACAGAGCCTGGTGGGGCAGGGATAACGTCATGGATGATCCTCGCGAGGGCCGACTGTTTTATTTAAGGTGCCGCCCGCCGTTGACGGTCAGGGTCGTGCCGGTGACATAGGGGTTGTCGAGCAAATAACGCAGGCTCTGGTAGATCACTTCGCTGCCGGGTTCGATGCCCAGCGCGGACTTGGCCAGTGCCTTGGCGCGGTAGGCCGCGTCGTCTTCGGGGTTAAACAGTAGCAGGGCTGGCGAGATGCCGTTGACCTTGATGCAGGGCGCATACTTCGCGGCGAAGGACAGGGTCAGGCTGTCGAGCCCGGCTTTGCTGGCGCAGTAGCCGATGTGTTTGCTGCTGCCCTTGCGGGTGACGTCGTCGCTGATGTGCACGATGTCGGCCGGGCTCGAGCGTTGCAGCAGGTCGGCGCAGTGCAGATTGATCAAGTAGGGCGCCAGCATGTGCACGCTGAACATCCGCGTGAAAGCCGAAGCGTCGGTGTCCGGGTTCTCGCCCAGCCATTCGGAGGCGTTGTGGACAATCGCGCGCAGGCAGTCGGTGTGGGTTTTCAGTTCATTGATGAAGGCGAAAATGCCGGCTTCGCTGGACAGGTCGGCGAATACCGCGGTCGCGCCCAGGTCACGCAGCGTTTGAACACCGGGGCGTTCAGTGCGATAGCTGAAAATCACGGCGTGGCCGTCTTCGAGCAAACGTTGCGCGCAGTGCAGGCCGACACGCTGGCCGGCACCGGTGATGAGGATCGGGGCGGAGGAAGAAGTCATGAACGGCTCGCGTCACGGTAAGAGCAAAACTATACCAGTGCGCGGCCGCTGTGCGCGGCTTTCCTGTAGGAGCGAGCAGGCTCGCTCCTACAGGACGGGCGTTATCGATTCTGGTGAGTGGGTTCGGCGGATAAGCGCCGCGCTTGAGGGCTGTTCAACCAGCCGGCCAGCAAGTGGGTCGACAGCGGAATGAAGAAGTAGACCATCAACGGCGTCAGGCACAGCGTGCTGACCAACACCCGAGGCAGCAGGGTCATTTCGCCGAGCAACGGCCCGAGTGCAAAGTTGAACAGCAACGACACTGGAAAGAACGCCAGCCAGATGGCCACCGCCTGTTTCCAGCGTGGTGGGCGAAGGCCTGCGGCACCGAACCAGCCTTCAATGCCGCTCACGCGATGTTCGGTCTTGTGCGCAAACAGGTCGCTGCCGCGTGCCAGCCAGGCGGTACGCGAGGCGGAATGCTCCCAGGCGTGCATGGTCTGCTCGTTGGCAAAGCGGAAAATAATCTGGAATTCGTCATCGTCGGGCGGTGGGGCGAGCACGCCTGAGCCGAGATAACCGTGGAAATCGGTGGCCAGCTGTTCGCCTTCGCGCAACCAGGCCATCAAGTCCTGATAACGCCCATCGGCGACGCGGCGCGCAACCATCAGCGTGACGGGTGAGGTAGACATTATGTATCTCCGTAAGACTAACGCGTCACTCCGGGTAGGAGTTTCGCCAGGCGTAGCGCCGGGGTGGTGGGCTACGTCTCGGAACAAGCAAGGATTATTCCCGATTCTACAGGTTATGCGCCTGACGAATGTCGTTGATCTATGCCTTGAATGATCATGGGGTAGACGAGGTAGTATAGGATCCAATCAATACACGGACGTTCACCGCCTCATGCCTGTCCTGACTGACGATGTCACTGACTCCGAGAACGCAGTTCCCCTTGAACGGGAAGAGCTGTTTCCGATTCGCGAGGTCTCGCGGCTGACCGGCGTCAACCCGGTCACGCTACGGGCGTGGGAGCGCCGATATGGTCTGATCCAGCCGACGCGCACCGAAAGTGGACATCGGTTGTACGCGATGGCTGATATCGAGCGGGTCCGCAGCATCCTCGGCTGGCTCGACCGCGGTGTCGCCGTCAGCAAGGTCGGCAAGATCCTGGCCAAGGCCGCGCCGCTTCAGGCGCTGTCGCACATCATCCCCAACGAAGTGGTGCAAGCCGATTACGCGCAATGGCAGCAGCAACTGCATGCCGCCGTCAGTGCCTTCGATGACGTTCAACTGGATCTGGTCTACGGACAGATCTTCTCCAGTTATTCGCAGTCGGTAGTTTTTCAGGACATTCTGATGCCGCTCTGGAAGCTGTTGTTACAGCGCCAGGATCAATTCGGCCAGACCAGCGAATGGCTGTTCTTCGACGGCTATTTGCGCACCCGGGTTTTGCAACGTTTGCTGCTGATGCGTCACTTGCAACCACGGCCGGTGATCGTCAGCGCACTGGCCGGTCAATGCCGCGAACTCGAATTGCTGGTGGCGGCCTTGTTCCTGAGTTGCAATGAGATGGGCGTGCGCTTGCTGACCATTGGCCAACCGCTCGACGAGCTGACGCTGGTGTGTGAAAAAATCAAACCGCAGGCACTGGTACTGTTTTCCAACCACGCCCCCGCTCCCGACCTGGCACGTCGTCTCAACCGACTGGCCATGAGTCTTGATTGCCAGTTGATGCTGGCCGGTGATGCATCCGACCTGGCACAGGACAGCCTTGCCGGAACGTCGATCGGCTGCCTGGGGAATGAGGGCGTGGTGATGCGCCAACGTCTGAAACAGTTCCTGGCGGGGAGCCTGGATACCTGAATCAGAGGTGCAGGGCGGGGTGCGTCAGCCGATGCTGTTGAAGGATGTACTGGCGCAGGCGCTCGGTTTCGTCGGTGTCGCTCTGACTCAACTGATAGGCGTAGAAACCGTTCTCGGTTTCTTTCTCGAAGGTGCCGCGCATCGCGATCCGCTCATAGCCCGACGGGCTGAACCACAATGCGAAATGCTTCGGCGGTTTGGTTTTGTTGCGAACTTCCAGCAGCACGCCTTTGAACGACACCTCATGCACCCACATCGTACCGGGCTGGCCACTGGCGTTTTCCAGGGCGACCGGCTCTTCGAGCACCAGACGCCATGGCCGGACCGAAGGCCCGTCTTCGTAGATGCTGGGAACACCGAGGCGTAAATGCAGCGCATGAAACTCGTCTTCCACCAGATGCAGAGGAAAGGTCATTTGCTGGTTTTCGAAATTGGCCTGGATGGTGACTTGCTCATGAGCAGCAAGGCGCGTGAGCAGGTCACGAATTTGCGAACCACCGTTAACGAGCAGGCTCGAAGTCGCATCCCGCACATTGAGTTGCGGGTTGTGTTGCATGGTCTGGATGAAATCCAGCTCATCCTGGGTCAGGAGTGCGTCACGTTGCATGATCTGCTCGAAAGAAATAGTTACAAAGCCAACGGTGATTGTAGTTAATGACAATTAGTTAGTGGTTTTGTTTTTACCGTTCGTCGCTTTTAGTTGATCGAGCTCTTTTTGCAGCTCGGCGACTTGCGCCTCCAGTTGCGTGACTCGCTGCTGCGCCTTGACCTGAACGCTGACATCTTTTTGCACACCCACAAAATAAGTCTGGCCGTCACTCGGGTTTTTCACCGTCGAAAGCGACAGCTCATTCCAGAACGGCGTACCGTCCTTACGGTAGTTACGGAGGGTTTCCCGGCAGGCACCTCCCCGGCTCAACGTTTCGCGAATCACCGCGAGCGCCTTCTGGTCACGGTCGCCGGCCTGCAGGAAACGGCAATCCTGATACAGGATTTCCTCGCTGCTGTAGCCGGTCATGCGTTCGAATGCCGGGTTCACATAAATCAGGATGTCGTCATGTTCGCCTTCCTTCTCGGCGATCACGATGCCGTCGTTGGACGCGTTGATCACCATTTGCAGCAGTTGGGCGTTGATCATAAAGGTGGTCACTTCCTGTTCAATAGACGCGTTTCATTCTAAAAGAACAATCGGGACCTTGCTGTTAATATCCCGGTCTTTTATCCAGCTTCAGGATCAGATTGATGAAAGTCGCCATCCTTTCCGGCTCGGTGTACGGCTCGGCTGAAGAAGTCGCCCGCCACGCTGCGAACCTATTGAAAACCGCAGGTTTCGAAACCTTCCACAACCCGCGCGCGAGCCTCGCCGATCTCCAAGCCTATGCCCCCGATGCCTTTCTGGCGGTGACGTCGACCACCGGCATGGGTGAACTGCCAGACAACCTGCAACCCTTGTATTTCGCCATTCGCGACCAGTTGCCAGCGGCCTGGCGCGGTTTGCCAGGCGCCGTGATCGGCCTCGGTGATGCGAGCTACGGCGACACGTTCTGCGGCGGCGGCGAGCTGATGCGTGAATTGTTCGGTGAGCTGGGCATTCGCGAAGTACTGCCGATGTTGCGTCTGGATGCCAGCGAAAGCGTGACGCCGGAAACCGATGCCGAACCCTGGCTGGCGCAGCTGATCACGGCGCTGCAGGCCGGTTGAGCCCGTTGGGGCGCCGTTGCTGGCGGCGGTCCTTTGGACATGGATCCAGACTAGTTGGCGCACTGACTCGCTCGGCCATCAAGCTGGCTGCCAATGCAACTACGCGAACCGCGAGGGCTGACTAGACTGCTTCACGTGAGCAAAACAATAAGAACAGGAGTTCCGTGCCGTGAGCGTAGCCCCCGTCCAACCGCCCCACAGTGTCAAAGATCAGGTCAGTGCCGCCGAGTGGCAGACCCGTGTCGATCTGGCCGCCTGTTATCGTCTGGTCGCTTCTCATGGTTGGGATGATCTGATCTTCACTCACATTTCTGCCAAGGTACCCGGCACCGAAGACTTCCTGATCAACCCGTTCGGGCTGATGTTCCATGAGATCACTGCGTCGAGCCTGGTCAAGGTCGATCAGGCCGGAAACAAGCTGATGGATAGCCCCTACGAGATCAACCCGGCGGGCTACACCATCCACAGCGCCGTGCACGAAGTGCGTCACGATGTGGTTTGCGTGCTGCACACCCATACCGCGTCGGGCGTTGCGGTGTCGGCGCAGAAGCAAGGCATCTTGCCGATCAGCCAACAGTCGCTGTTCGTCCTGTCCAGCCTGGCCTATCACGCTTATGAAGGCGTTGCGCTGAACCATGAAGAGAAAGCGCGACTGCAAGCCGACCTTGGCGAAAACAATTTCCTGATGTTGCACAACCACGGTCTGCTTACCTGTGGCGGCACCATTGCCGACACGTTCCTGATGATGTTCACCTTTCAGCGGGCCTGCGACATCCAGGTGATGGCGCAGACCGGCGGTGCAGAATTGATCGCAATCGAACCGCAGATTCTGGCGGGCGCCAAGGCGATGATCGCCGGCGTCACCAAAAGTGCTCAAGGCATGGGCGGCACACTGGCCTGGCCAGCGTTGCTGCGCAAACTCGATAAACAGGATCCGGGGTATAAATTCTGATGCCTCTCGCCGAAATCCCGCTGTGTGTGTGGCGCAAGCGCGCCCAGACGTTCATCTTCCGTGGCCATACCATCCGTTACTGGACGGCGGGGCAGGGTGAGCCGCTGTTGCTCATCCACGGTTTTCCGACCGCCAGCTGGGACTGGCATTACCTGTGGCAGCCGCTGGCCCAGCGCTATCGATTGATCGCCTGCGACATGCTCGGCTTCGGTGATTCCGCCAAACCGATGAACCACGAATACAGCCTGTTGGAGCAAGCCGATCTGCAACAGGCATTGCTCGCGCATCTGAATATTCAACAGCCGGTTCATGTGCTCGCCCACGATTATGGCGACAGCGTGGCCCAGGAACTGCTGGCCCGGCATTACGATGCCCAGATCAATCTCGCCAGTTGCGTGTTCCTCAATGGCGGCCTGTTCCCGGAAACCCATCGTCCGGTGTTGATGCAGAAACTATTGCTCAGCCCGTTGGGCTGGATGATCGGCCGAGCCTTTTCACGGGATGCGCTGGTGAAGAGTTTCCGGCAGATTTTCGGTCCGCAGAGTCGACCGACCGAGAGTGAAATGGATGATTTCTGGAGCCTGGTGGACAGTAATCACGGACCTCGGATCATGCATAAACTGATTGCCTACATTCCCGAACGGCGGGTCCAGCGCGAACGCTGGGTCAGTGCAATGCAGCGCGGCGAGGTGCCGCTGCGGGTGATTGATGGCGAGGTCGATCCGATCTCCGGCGCGCACATGGTCCAGCGCTATCGAGAGTTGATCCCGAACCCGGATACGGTGCTGTTGCCTGGTGTTGGTCACTACCCACAAACCGAGGCCCCGGCGCTGGTGCTCAAACACTACCTGGCCTTTCGCGACCAGCTGGTCTGCGCACCGCTCAAAGTGGCCTGCTCGTAACGGCCGAAGCCTTGCCGGTCATTCGTCCTGCGGGGACGCCATCGCCGGCAAGCCAGCGCCTACCGTTTTTGTGATGTCTGGTAGTTCGAGGTTGCCCCAATCGTTTAGGCGCCAGCTTGCTGGCGATCGGCGGTGACTCGGTTGACGTCCGTATCATCCCGCTACCTTATCGCGCACCATTCAGCCTTCCCGTATTCATTGTGACCCGCAGCGGCGTGCCTGACACTCGGACGCATTGTCCTTGGCCTGCTGGAGTCCTCCCAATGAATGAGTCTGTGCGCTTCGAAGATAAAGTCGTGATCATTACGGGGGCCGGCGGCGGCCTCGGGCGCGCCCATGCGCTGCTGTTCGCGAAACAGGGCGCCAGGGTGCTGGTCAACGATCTCGGCGGCTCGACCCAAGGCGAAGGCGCCAACGCGTCTGCCGCCGACCGGGTCGTAGCGGAAATCCGTGACGCTGGCGGCATCGCCGAGGCCAACCACGACTCCGTCACCGACGGCGACAAAATCGTCCAGAACGCCCTCGACGTGTTTGGCCGCGTCGACGTGGTAGTCAACAATGCCGGGATCCTGCGGGACAAGACCTTCCACAAAATGGAAGATGCCGATTGGGACCTGGTTTACCGCGTTCACGTCGAAGGTGCCTACAAAGTCACCCGGGCCGCCTGGCCGCACCTGCGCGAGCAAAACTACGGCCGGGTGATTTTCACGGCGTCCACGTCCGGCATCTACGGCAACTTCGGCCAATCCAACTACGGCATGGCCAAACTCGGCCTCTACGGCCTGACCCGCACGCTGGCCATCGAAGGTCGCAAGAACAACATCCTGGTCAACGCCATCGCCCCCACCGGCGGCACGCGCATGACCGAAGGCCTGATCCCGCCGCAAGTGTTCGAGCAACTCAAGCCGGAGCTGGTCAGCCCGCTGGTGGTGTACCTCGCCAGCGAAACCTGTCAGGAAACCTCCGGTCTGTTCGAAGTCGGCGGCGGCTGGATGGGCAAGGTGCGCTGGGAGCGCAGCCTCGGCGCCGGGTTCGATCCGCGGGTTGGTTTCTCGCCGGAAGACGTGGCGGCGCACTGGCAGCAGATTTGTGATTTCGAAAGGGCGGCACATCCGAAGGACAACATCGAAGCCCTGAGGGAAATGATGGGGAACTTGCAGAAGTATTCGCTTTAACGGCGTGAACAAGGCCATCGTCGATGGCCTTGCTGGTGTTGATCTTCATACCCTGTTCAGGGGAAGTACTTGCTCACCAGCGCCGCCAGATTCGCCGCTGTTTGCGCGTCCATGATCCCGTCGTAATTCTCCGGACGAAAGTGTAACTGGAAGGCCCGAACCAGTTGGGTGAAGCCTTGTTCGGTTCCTGCGCCGGAGACGTCATACCCATAGGTCTTGAATAATTTCAGCAGTTCGCTTCGGGCCGGAATGGCTGTTTCGGTATAGCGTTCGAGGAAGGTATTCCGGGTGGCTTCGTCATACCAGGCGCCGATACCTTTCAAATAAAGCGCATGCCAGGGAAACTGCGGCCCCGGATCACTCTTGCGGCCGGGTGCAATATCGGAATGGCCCAGCACACGCGTAGGCGTGATATCCGGATAGCGTTTCAGGATATTCCGCGCCAATCCTTCAATCGCCGTAATCTGCGCCGGGTGATAGGGCGGAAACGCGAACACGCTGTCTTTGAACGTCGCCAGGTTGACGATTTCTATACCGATGGAGGTGTCGTTCAATTGGCTGCGATTGGCCCAGCTACTGACGCCGGCGTGCCATGCGCGATTGTTCTCATCGACCAGGTTAAATATTTCCTGCTCTGTAAAACCTGCATCCAGGTAAGTCTGATCGGTAATGTCGGGGACCAGGTAGTGGGCACTGACGTTCGGTCCTGTCAGTGTGCTGATCGAGCTGGAGAAGTCGGCGGCTGTGTAGTGAAACGTCAGAAAGCGAATCCGGCCGTTGAAGCCTTTTATAGAGCGGTACTTGTTGTAAATAATGGGTTTCATAAAAAGTGCTCGTGATAAATAAGTTCAAGTAGGCGCACGCAAATGAACGTGGACCTCTGTGAGCTTTGATCATTCGGCACTTCTCATGTTTACAGGTTGGAGTAGTCACTTTCCGAGAGTGCTGTAGGCGTGAAAAACGTCGCCCATAAAAAAGGCCGCTGCAAGCGCAGCGGCCAAAGTAAGACGTTGGATCAAGGAGCTACAAATCAACGTCAGTGAACACGGGGAGATGAGTCGAAGCGTTCGATTCATCTGAAAACGTTCGCCAATGGCGAGGACTGATCATGCGGCAGAGGCTTCACCGCGACCGCCAGGCAAGAATAAGCGCTTGAGCCCAAAGGAAAAATAGCGATTCCAGACATGCAGTGTTGCAGTCTCGGCAACAGTCCCACGCCCCCAAAACGCCAACTTCACCTCATGCGATTCGCTGATAGCGCGTCATCCAGACCGTTCATATCCCGCGCATCCCCCCGTTGCGCAAGGCCATTCATCCTTTAGAGCGACACAACGAATACCTCCTTGGTGCGCTTATCGCCCCGCACTGGCGGCAGTAGGGTGTGGCCTTCTGTCACTCACCGGGGAAGACGCATGACAAAAACAACAATGCGCGCCATCTTCACGCCGCAGGCGCTGGCCACTGCGGTTGCCTTGGGGTGCTGCGCCCAGGCGCAGGCCGTTTCATTCAACATTGGGGAAATCGAAGGGACGTTCGACTCCTCGCTGTCGGTCGGCGCGAGCTGGGGCATGCGCGATGCCGACCGTTCGCTGGTGGGCATAGTCAACGGTGGGACGGGGCAGGCGTCCACCGGTGATGACGGAAGACTCAATTTCAAGAAAGGCGAAACCTTCTCCAAGATCTTCAAGGGCATTCATGACCTGGAGCTGAAATACGGCGACACCGGGGTGTTCGTGCGTGGCAAGTATTGGTACGACTTCGAATTGAAGGACGAAGACCGCGCGTTCAAACCCATCAGCGACCACAACCGCAAAGAGGGCTCGAAGTCCGCCGGTGCGGAGATTCTCGATGCCTTCGTCTATCACAACTATTCCATTGGCGAATTGCCGGGCACGGTGCGCGCCGGCAAGCAGGTGGTCAGTTGGGGTGAAAGTACCTTCATCGGCAACTCGATCAACAGCATCAACCCGATCGACGTTTCCGCGTTCCGCCGCCCCGGCGCGGAGATCAAGGAAGGCCTGATTCCGGTGAACATGTTGTTCGCTTCGCAGGGCCTGACCGACAAGCTCACCGTCGAGGGCTTCTATCAGTTGGAGTGGGACCAGACCGTCCTCGACAACTGCGGCACCTTCTTTGGCGGTGACGTGGCGGCGGACGGTTGCACCACCGGATACACCGTCGCCAGCCCGGCGATCGCACCGTTGCAACCGATCGCCGCGGCGTTCGGGCAGGGCTTTCAGGTCGGCCGGGAGGGCGTGATCGTGCCCCGTGGCGGCGATCGCGATGCCCGTGATTCCGGGCAATGGGGCACGGCACTGCGCTGGTTGGGCGACGACACCGAATACGGCCTGTACTTCATGAACTACCACAGCCGTACGCCGAACGTCGGCACCACCACTGCCGGACCGGGGACACTGGCGCGAATTCCTGGCATCGTCGCGGCGGCCAACGCCATCGCCCCCGGCAGCGGTTCTGGTCTGGCTCAAAGCGTGATGCTCGGTCGCGGCCAGTATTACCTCGAATACCCGGAAGACATCCGCCTCTACGGCGCGAGTTTCTCCACCACCTTGCCCACCGGCACCGCATGGACCGGCGAGATCAGCTACCGGCCCAACCTGCCGGTGCAAATCAACAGCACCGACCTGACCCTGGCCATGCTCAACCCGATTGCCGGCGGCACGCTGTCGCCGATCGCCACCCGTCCCGGCGCTGACAACAAAGGCTATCGCCGCAAGGAAGTGACGCAGGTCCAGAGCACGCTCACGCACTTCATCGACCAGATCGCCGGCGCGGACCGCCTGACCCTGGTGGGCGAAGCCGCGGTGGTGCATGTCGGCGGGCTGGAAGACAAGAGCAAGCTGCGTTACGGCCGCGATTCGGTGTACGGCCAATATGGTTTCGGCGGTGACACCGACGGGTTCGTCACCTCGACCTCCTGGGGTTATCGCGCCCGGGCGATCCTCGATTACAACAACGTCATCGCCGGGATCAACTTCAAACCCAACCTGTCGTGGTCCCACGACGTCGCCGGTTACGGCCCCAATGGCCTGTTCAACGAAGGCGCCAAGGCGATCAGCGTCGGCGTCGATGCCGACTACCGCAACACCTACACCGCGAGCCTCAGTTACACCGATTTCTTCGGCGGTGACTACAACACCCTGAAGGATCGCGACTTCCTGGCGCTGAGCTTTGGCGTGAACTTCTGATCTGGCTGAGAAGGATGATTTCCATGCGCAAGATGATTCTGCAATGCGGCGTTCTGGCCCTGAGTCTGTTGGCCGCCAACGTGATGGCCGCGGTGTCGCCGGAAGAAGCGAACACACTCGGCACCAGCCTGACACCGGTGGGCGCCGAGAAGGCCGGCAACGCCGATGGCTCGATTCCGGCCTGGACCGGCGGCCTGCCGAAAAACGCCGGCGCGGTGGACAGCAAGGGTTTCCTCGCCGATCCGTTTGCCAATGAAAAACCGCTGTTCACCATCACCGCGGCCAACGTCGACCAGTACAAGGACAAGCTGTCCGACGGCCAGATCGCCATGTTCAAGCGCTACCCGCAGACCTACAAAATCCCGGTCTATCCGACCCATCGCACCGTGGCCTTGCCGCCGGAAATCTACGAGTCGGCCAAGCGCAGCGCGCTCAACGTGACGCCGATCAACGACGGCAACGGCCTGGCCAATTTCACCGGCAATCGCTACTACGCCTTCCCGATTCCGAAGAACGGCGTCGAGGTGATCTGGAACCACGTTACCCGTTATCACGGCGGCAACCTGCGCCGCACCGTTACCCAGGCGACGCCGCAGTCGAACGGCGATTTCACCGTGATCCGCTTCAAGGATGAAGTAGCGGTGCCGTACCTGCTGGGAGATCTGAAGCCCGGCAGCGACGACAACGTGCTCAACTATTTCAAGCAGGAAGTGACCGCACCGGCGCGCCTGGCGGGCAACGTGCTGCTGGTGCATGAGACCCTCGATCAGGTCAAGGAACCGCGCAAGGCCTGGATCTACAACGCCGGCCAGCGACGCGTGCGGCGTGCGCCGCAAGTGGCGTATGACGGCGTCGGTACATCGTCCGACGGCCTGCGCACCACCGACAATTTCGACATGTTTTCCGGCGCGCCGGATCGCTACGACTGGAAGCTGATCGGCAAGAAGGAGATGTACATCCCTTACAACAGCTACAGGCTCGACTCGCCGAATCTCAAGTACACCGACGTGATCAAGGCCGGGCACATCAATCAGGACCTGACCCGCTATGAGCTGCACCGGGTCTGGGAGGTGGTGGCGACGGTCAAGCCCAACGAGCGGCACGTGTACGCCAAGCGTCACATGTACATCGACGAAGACACCTGGCAAGTGGCGCTGGCCGATCACTACGACGGTCGCGGGCAACTCTGGCGCGTGGCCGAAGGGCACGCTCAGTTCTATTACGATCACCAGGTGCCGGCCTATACGGTTGAAGCGCTGTATGACCTGATCGCCGGTCGCTACATCGCCCTGGGCATGAAGAACGAGGAGAAGCGCAGCTTCGAATTCGGAATTGATGCTAAAGCAGGTGACTACACGCCCGCAGCACTGCGGAGTACAGGCGTGAGGTAACCATTCCTACGGGCTTTACAGAAAAAGGTGACTTTGCGGTCACCTTTTTTATAACGGTCGATCAGTGTGTTGAATACTTCTTCAACAAGCCGTGTGGAGAAGACTAGGGTGGCGCCACAACAATAAAAAGGCGCACCCCTATGACTGCCATGACGCCGTGTCCGGACCGTCCTGGATTCCTGCCCCGTCTATCGTCCCATCACCTGTCTCGCGAGCGGTTGATCGAGCCGTTACTGGCCTCGACCGCACGGGTGAAACTGCTCTGTGCGCCGGCCGGCAGTGGCAAGAGTGCATTGCTCGTCGAATGCCTGCTGCGCGCGCCGCAATCGTGCCACATCTGTTGGCTGCCGTTGGCCGGGGCGTCGATCAGCGCAGCTGAATGTTGTCAGCGCCTGACCCTCGCATTAGGCGTGGCCGCGACGGACGAGTCCGAATTGCTCGCGTACCTGGCCCTATTACAAACGCCGACCTGGCTGTGCCTGGATGACTACTGCCGCACACCCAACCCGGAACTGGATCAGCTGCTTGATCGCTTGCTGGCCATCAATAATCCGATGGTCACCTGGTGGCTGAGTGCGCGCCGCCGTCCGCCGTGCAATTGGCCACGACTGTTGCTCGCCGATGAACTCTACGACTGCGAGCGCGAAAGCCTGGCCTTCACCCAAACCGAAATCGCCCGGCTGTTGCATCACCTGGAACCGGAGCAGGCGGCCAAACGAGCCAACCGGATTATCGAACTGAACGGTGGCTGGTGCGCGGGCGTGCGGATTGCGCTGCTGCAAAAATGCGACGGGTCGCACAACGAGCACCTGCAAGGTCGACCGGACACGCTGCACGATTACCTCGAGCACGAACTGTTCGGCATGCTGACTTCGGAGCAGGCCGAAGCCTGGCGCGTGCTGGCCCATCTGCCGCGTTTCAATGCGCGCCTATGCGAGCACTTGTTCGGTGCCGGTGAGGGCGCGCAATGCCTGAACACGTTGCAGGCGCTGGGTTGCTTTATCGAGCCCTGGCGGGATTCCAGCGACTGGCTGCAGATTTTCGCCCCACTCAGCCGGTTGATGCGCGAAGAACAATGGCCTGAAGGGCGGTCCTGGCATCGTCGCGCCTGTCAGTGGTTCGCCGCCGAACTCGACTGGAAAGCCGCGTTTGAACAAGCCTTGCTGGCGGAAGAATTCGAAGTCGCGGTCAGCCTGTTGCAGCACTTCAGTTTTGAACAGCTGTTCGAAGAGCAGACCGTAGTGCTGTTGTTGCGCCTGCATGAGCGCCAAGGCGAAGCGTTGATGCTGGGTTCGCCGCAACTGGTGGGGCTGATCACCGCGGCGTTGCTGTTTGCCGGACGGTTCGAGCAGGCGGACGAATGCATCGAGCATTTATCGCGCTTCACGCCGCAACCGTCGGCGCCCGAGCAACGGCAACTGGTCGCGCGTTGGCAGGCGCTGCAGGGCTGGCTCCTGCATTTGCAGGGACGGATGGAGCCCTCGCGCATCCACTTGCTGGCGGCACTCGAATCGCTCGGACCGGAGCTCTGGGGCATTCGGCTGATGTGCTTGTCCGGCCTGACTCAGCAAGCCCTGCTCAGGGGGAAACTCGACGTTGCCCAGGCCCTCAACCGTGAGGCGCTGTGCCTGGCGCGGGCGCAAAGTTCGTTGGTGTTCGAAGGGCTGCTGGAGCTCGATCATGCGCAGTTGCTTGAGCAGCGCGGGGCCTGCGCCAGGGCCGAATTGCTGTTGGCGAACATGCATGACCTGCTGGTCCAGCAGCAACCGCTGGCCGAACCGCTACTGGGACGGATTGCCTTGCGGCGTGGGCGCTTGAGTCTGTCTCAGGGCCAGGATGCCAAGGCCGCTGCGTATTTCCAGCGCGGCCTGCCAATCTGCCTGCGCAACCACGACAAACGCGTGCTCTACGGCTTTCTCGGCCTCGCGCAACTGGCGGCCAATCGCCTGGATTACGCCGAGGCGTTTGTGCTGTTGCGTGATGCCGAGCGGTTGATGCAGCAGCGGCGGATTCCCGACACGGTCTACCGTGGCGTGCTGCTGCACATCAGCAGCCATTTCTGGCTCCAGCAAGGGCGTCCGGAACTGGCTCACGAAGCCCTGACCCGATTGTTGCGTCACTATCAAGGCCCCCGCGCACGACAGGCACCGCCAGCGACCCTTGAACTGATCCCCAGCCTCGAATATCTGCTGGTGCTGACCGAGGTGTATCTGGGACAGGCGCACACACCGTCGGACCGACTCGATGACCTGCTGCAGTGGGCGCGGCAGCGGGGGATGTCGGGGTTGCAAGCGCAATTGCACCTGGCGTTGGCCGAAGTCGCCTGGCTGTCGGGGGACACGTCGATGGCCCGAGAGTCGTTGCAGGAAGGCCTGGCGTTGATCGAGCGCTGCGATCTGCGACAGACATTGCGCGATCTTCAGTTGCGCCAGCCCCGGTTGCCGGAGGCCATCGGGCATACCGGGTCGGGTCAACCTGCCGAAGCGCCGCCCCCGCTGCAAAACCGATTGAGCCAGCGGGAAATAGAAGTTCTGGAGCTGGTGGCGTTGGGTAATTCCAATCAGCAGATCGCCGATCAGCTGTTCATTTCGCTGCACACGGTGAAAACCCATGCGCGGCGAATCAACGGAAAGTTGGGGGTGGAGCGCAGGACCCAGGCGGTGGCGAGGGCGAAAGTGCTGGGGCTGGTTGTTTGAACATGCCCGAGCCCGACGCCCACGAACCCATGCCGCTGGAGTAACGTCGCTTTAACCGGAAGCGGCCGCAGGCTCATGGCCCATCCGCCAACTCACGGCCTGCGTCGCCGCGAGCAGGCGCTGCGCTGCCGGACCGTTTTCGTCGGCGTGGAACAATGAAGTCGGGCCAACAATGGTGATCACTGCCGCGACGTTACCGACCGCATTGAACACGGGCGCCGACAAGGCATCGACCCCCGGCATCAATAAACCGTGCACATGATGCAGGCCGCGTTCGCGGATCTGCTCGCACAACGCGGCATACACCTGATCATTCGCCAGCGCATGGGTGGCAGTGCCGTGCAGTTCCTGCTCGCGCAGGTCCACGGTTTCGCGCTTCGGCAGGTAGGCGCCGAACACCAGCCCTGTGGACGAGCTGAGCAGCGGCAGCACCGAGCCCAATTGCGTCACCACCGTCACTGCGCGCACCGCCGGTTCGATGTGCACCACGGTCGCGCCCTGATTACCCCACACCGCCAGAAAACAGGTTTCGTTCAGTTCGTCGCGCAGTTCGGCCAAGGGCACGGCGGCGACTTTCACCACGTCCATACTGTTGAGTGCGGCCAACCCGACACGCAAGGCTTCGCGACCCAGGCCGTAGTGGTTGGTGGCGCTGTTCTGCTCGGCAAAACCGCTGGCGATCAATGCCTGCAGATAGCGATGGACCTTGCTCGCCGGCATTTGCACGTGCTCGGCTAGGCGCGACAACGATGTCGAGGGCGACAACTCGGCCAGGGCCTTGAGGATGTCGGTGCCGACCTCGGCCGAGCGGACCTTCTGTTTGTCGTTATTGCGCGGGGTTTCCATGGGGCGATCTGATCCGGGACGAATGGGCGTCTTTATAGCTTGACGGTCACTACCAATCAAATTACGTTGTGCGTAATCGAATTACGATAAAAATAACCCAGGCGTACCAGGACCTCTTCGACAGAGCGATGGGCCATCGCCTACTCCCTGTTCAGGAGGCTCCATGAACCTCGATTCAACGGCGCCAGCGCTGGTTTACCAGTCCGGCTTCGGCAACGAATTCAGCAGCGAAGCGTTGCCCGGCGCACTGCCCGTCGGCCAGAACTCCCCGCAAAAAGCCCCGTACGGTCTGTACACCGAACTGTTTTCCGGCACCGCGTTCACCATGGCCCGCAGTGAAGCGCGGCGCACCTGGATGTACCGCATCCAGCCGTCGGCCAATCACCCGGCGTTCGTCAAACTTGAGCGGCAACTGGCGGGCGGAGCGTTGGGGGAAGTGACCCCGAACCGCTTGCGTTGGAACCCGTTGGACATCCCGAGCGAGCCCACCGATTTCATCGATGGCCTGGTCAGCATGGCGGCCAATTCGCCGGCGGAAAAGCCGGCCGGCATCAGTATCTACAGCTATCGCGCCAACCGCTCCATGGAGCGCGTGTTCTTCAATGCTGACGGCGAATTGTTGCTGGTGCCGGAGCAGGGTCGCCTGCGCATCGCCACCGAACTGGGGGTGCTGGAACTCGAACCGCTGGAAATCGCCGTGTTGCCGCGAGGCCTGAAATTCCGCATCGAACTGCTCGACCCGCAAGCGCGTGGCTACGTCGCCGAGAACCACGGCGCGCCGCTGCGCCTGCCGGACCTCGGGCCGATTGGCAGCAACGGCCTGGCCAATCCCCGGGACTTCCTGACCCCGGTCGCCCATTACGAACACCCTTCGCAACCGACCCCGCTGGTACAGAAATTCCTCGGCCAGTTGTGGGGTTGCGAACTCGATCATTCGCCGCTCAACGTGGTCGCCTGGCACGGCACCAATGTGCCGTACAAATATGACCTGCGCCGTTTCAACACCCTTGGCACGGTCAGTTTCGACCATCCAGATCCATCGATTTTCACCGTCCTGACCTCGCCGACCAGCGTCCACGGCCTGGCTAACCTGGACTTCGTGATTTTCCCGCCACGCTGGATGGTCGCCGAGAAAACCTTCCGTCCACCGTGGTTCCACCGCAACCTGATGAACGAATTCATGGGCCTGATCAAAGGTGTGTACGACGCCAAGGCTGAAGGCTTCGTGCCCGGTGGTGCGTCGCTGCATAGTTGCATGAGCGCCCACGGCCCGGACGGCGAAACCTGCACCAAGGCGATCAACGCCGAACTGGCCCCGGCGAAAATCGATAACACCATGGCCTTCATGTTCGAGACCAGCCAGGTGCTGCGCCCGAGCCGGTTCGCCCTCGATTGCCCGCAACGGCAACCCAACTACGACGCTTGCTGGGCCTCGCTGCCCGCCACTTTCGACCCGACCCGGAGATAACCCATGACTCAGACTTCCATCACTCGCAGCTGGGTTGCCTCCGCCAACGGCCATGCCGATTTCCCCCTGCAAAACTTGCCGCTGGGGGTGTTCAGCGTGAACGGTTCGGCACGGCGCAGCGGCGTCGCGATCGGCGAGCATATTTTTGACCTGGAAGCGGCGCTGGAGGCCGGACTGTTCGAGGGCGCTGCCAAAGCGGCCGTCGAAGCCACGCGTGGCGGTCAGCTCAACGGATTTTTCGAACTCGGCCGCGAGGCCCGGGTTGCCCTGCGCGAACGCCTGATCGAACTGTTCAAGGAAGGCAGCACCCTGCACGGCACGCTCGAAGCCCAGGGCGCGAAACTGCTGCCGCTGGCGACCCACTGCGAACTGCACCTGCCGGCGAAGATCAACGACTACACCGACTTCTACGTCGGCATCGAGCACGCGCAAAACGTTGGCAAACTGTTCCGCCCCGACAATCCGCTGCTGCCGAACTACAAGTATGTGCCGATCGGTTATCACGGCCGTGCGTCGACCATTCGGCCGTCGGGCACCGACGTGCGCCGCCCCAAAGGCCAGACCTTGCCGGCCGGTCAGACCGAACCGACCTTCGGTCCGTGCGCACGGCTGGATTACGAACTGGAACTGGGCATCTGGATCGGCCAGGGCAACGCGATGGGCGACTCTATCGCCATCGGTGACGCCGCCGATCACATCGCCGGTTTCTGCCTGCTCAACGACTGGTCGGCGCGGGACATCCAGGCCTGGGAATACCAGCCGCTGGGGCCGTTCCTGTCGAAGAGTTTCATCACCAGCATTTCGCCATGGGTCGTGACCGCCGAAGCGCTGGAGCCATTCCGTCGCCCGCAACCGGCGCGCCCTGCAGGTGATCCGCAGCCGCTTCCATACCTGCTCGATAAACGTGATCAGGCGGCTGGCGCCTTCGACATTGAACTGGAAGTGCTGCTGCTCACCGAAACCATGCGTGAACAAAACCTGCCGGCCCATCGCCTGACGCTGAGCAACACCCGACACATGTACTGGACCGTCGCGCAAATGGTGGCGCATCACAGCGTCAACGGTTGCCAGTTACAGGCCGGTGACCTGTTCGGTTCTGGCACCTTGTCGGGGCCGGAAAACGGTCAGTTCGGCAGCCTGCTGGAAATCACCGAAGGCGGCAAAAAGCCGATCGAACTGGCCTCCGGCGAAGTGCGTAAATTCCTTGAGGACGGCGACGAAATCATCCTGCGCGCCCGGTGCAGCCGCGATGGTTTTGCCTCCATCGGTTTCGGCGAGTGCCGCGGCAAAGTGCTGCCGGCGCGCTAAGAGGATCGGCGCATGGAACTCTATACCTACTACCGTTCGACCTCGTCTTACCGGGTGCGTATTGCGCTGGCGTTGAAGGGGCTGGACTACCACGCGCTGCCGGTCAACCTGATCGCACCGCCCGGTGGCGAGCATCGCCAGCCAGCGTACCTGGGCATCAACCCGCAAGGCCGGGTGCCAGCCTTGCGCACCGATGAAGGCGAATTGCTGATCCAGTCGCCAGCGATCATCGAGTACCTGGAAGAACGTTATCCGCAGGTGCCGCTGCTGTCCAAAGACCTCGCGGCCCGCGCCCATGAACGCGGTGTGGCAGCGGTGATTGGTTGCGATGTTCATCCGTTGCACAACGTCAGCGTACTGAATCGGCTGCGCCAGTCGGGGCACGACGAAGCGCAGGTGGCGGAGTGGATCGGCCACTGGATCAGCCAGGGGCTGGCGACGGTGGAGCAGTTGATTGGCGACGATGGATATTGCCTGGGCGAGGGGCCGGGCGTGGCGGATGTGTACCTGATTCCGCAGCTGTACGCGGCGGAGCGCTTCAACATTCCGTTGGAGCCGTACCCGCGGATTCGCCGGGTGCAGGCGTTGGCCGCCGCGCATACCGCGTTCATAAAAGCACATCCGTCCAACCAGCCAGACACCCCTTAAAGGCATCACACCAATCCCGTAGGAGCGAGCTTGCTCGCGATGAACGTTGACGCGGCATTTCTGAAAGACCTTGGCGTCTGGATCGCGAGCAAGCTTGCTCCTACAAAAAACAAAACAGGTACCTGCGATGCACAATCAGATTGCCAGCTTCCGGGCAGCACTCGACGCCCGTCCTGTGTCCCGCTATCAGTGGTTGATCCTGTTGCTCCTGGCGTTGTTGCTCGTCACCGACGGCTATGACGCCCAGGTGCTCGGTTATGTGGTGCCGGCGCTGGCTCAGGATTGGGGCCTGGAGAAAGCCGCGTTCGGGCCGGTGTTCAGCGCCAACCTGCTGGGCTTGACCCTCGGTTCTCTCGCAGTAACACCCTTGGCGGACCGGTTCGGCGTACGCCGCATCCTGCTCTGCTGCGTGCTGATCTACGCCAGCCTGACCGTTTTGATGGTCTTCGCCGATTCGTTGAATACCCTGATGGCCGCGCGTTTCATCTGCGGTATCGGCATGGGTGGCGCGATGCCCAGCGCCATGGCGTTGATGTCGGAATACTCGCCGCCACGCCTGCGCACCTTGATGGTGACGTTGGCCGCGTGTGGATTTTCCTTGGGTGGCGCGGCGGGCGGGTTTGTCGCTGCCGGGTTCATCGACAGCTTTGGCTGGCAGGCGGTATTCCTCGCCGGCGGTGTGACGCCGTTGCTGTTGTTCCCGCTGCTCGTGGGGTTCTTGCCGGAGTCGTTGCCGCGATTGTTGCGCGATGCCCCGCCGTATGCGCGTTTGCGCAAAGTCTCCGCACGCATGCTGCCGGATTGGCAGCCCCCCGTGGCTTCGATCGCGCAAAACGAGCAGGAATACGGCAGCAAACTGACAGTGGTGGAGTTGTTTCGCAATGGCTACGCGCGGCCGACATTGCTGATTTGGGCGACGTTTTTTGTCAGCCTGATTCTGTTGTATTTCATGATCAGCTGGTTGCCGTCGTTGCTGCTGGACAGTGGCCTGAAACTCAACGAAGCCAACCTGGTGACCTCGATGTTCCTGTTCGCCGGCACGCTCGGCGCCATCGGCATGGCCTGGTACGCCGACCGGCTGAAAAGCAAGGTGCGTCTGCTTTCGGGGATTCTGGCGGCGGCAGCGGCGTGCACGATCTTGCTGGGGTTGAATCACGACAACCCCGGTTATCTGGTGGCCTGCGTGTTCGCGGCGGGGTTCTGCATCATCGGTGGGCAACTGACCCTCAATGCCTTCGCCAGCAATTTCTACCCGGCCCACGTCCGCGCGACGGGCACCGGTTGGGCGCTGGGCGTGGGCCGCTTCGGTTCGATTCTCGGGCCGTTGTTTGGCAGCATGCTGCTGGCGATGCACATCCCGGTGCAGCAGATTTTCTTTTTCTGCGCGATCCCGGCGGTCATTGCGGCGTTGCTGATCATTCAGGTGCGTTCGCCCGCAGACGCGGCGCAATCCTCTCTAGGAGCCCGGCTTGCCAGCGATGAACGATAACGCGGTGATCGTGCCCCTGTAGGAGCGAGCATGCTCCTACAGGGGATGATGTGGGTCAGTGGACGATGGAGTTGGGCGGCAGGTGGCCCAGGCGCTCAGTCAGGCGGATCCGCTGGATTGGGTCGTCGCTGAGCAGCAGCGCGTGTTCCAGGTCGAAGCGCTCGGCGTTCGGGCAATCCAGTCGTTGGTAGAGGCTGGCCCGGGCCAGGTAATCGGCGGCGCTGGCGTTGCCCAGTTCCAGAACGCGTTCGGCGTCGATAAGCGCACCGATGTAATCGTCGTGGGACAGGTGCAACTGGCGCAGGTTGCGGGATAAGCGCTGGAGCATCTGCACCGGTTCAGCCGTGAGCAGGTGGTCCGCGCTGAGTTTCATGTTCGGGCCGTACTGGCGCTGCAGCAGCTCGCGACAGTCGTTGGGGTACAGCCGGCGTCCGCCGCACGGATCGAGCAGATGGTCGGCCCCCGGCACCCGCAGCAGGAAATGCCCAGGGAAGTTGACCCCGACCAGCGGAATCTCCAGGCCTCGGGCCAGTTCCAGCGCAATCAACCCCAAGGCCAGGGGTTGTCCGCGCCGACGCTCCAGCACTTTGTCGAGCAACGCTGCTTGCGGGCGCAACGGCGTGAAGTCGTCCTGGGCGAAACCCAGATCATTCAGGCGGCGCAGCAGCGGTTGTGCCAGTTCGCTCACCGGCAGCATCGGCAAGCCATAACTGACCCGTTGCTGCAGATCCCGGAAGTCAGCCATTACCCGTGCCGGATCAACTTCCTTGTCGTGTTCAACCGCCATCCACAGCGCCGCCTCGAACAGCGCGGGCGGTGATCGTTGCAGGCAGTCGAAAAAACGTTGGCGGGGCGTCATCGAAATCTCCGGGGAATGCCTCGTTTTAGCCCCGTCGCCGGCATTCGTCCAGTGCCAAGCCAGGTTATGCCGGAAACCCTTGAACAGCGGCGACGCTTATTCCGGTGCGCTTCTGCAATTTTTGGGCGCGAGCCTATACTGGCGACTACAAGAAGTGATTCGGGAGCCTTTACGATGTTCGCTCTCATGCAAAGCACTCGCCTTGAATCGCTGCATCTGAGCGTCGACCCGGTCACCGGGTTGAAGGCGGTCATTGCCATTCATAACAGCCGTCTCGGGCCTGCCCTGGGAGGTTGTCGTTACCTTGCCTACCCCGACGACGATTCCGCGGTCGAGGATGCCATTCGCCTGGCCCAAGGCATGAGTTACAAAGCCGCGCTGGCCGGTCTGGCGCAGGGTGGTGGCGTGTCGGTTATCGTTCGACCGATCCACGTGGAAAACCGCGCCGCGCTGTTCGAGGCGTTCGGCCGCTGCATCAATCAGCTCGACGGGCGCTACATCACCGCGATCGACAGCGGCACGTCCGTGGCGGACATGGATTGCATCGCCCAGCAGACCCAGCATGTCACCAGTACCACCTCGGCAGGCGACCCGGCACCTCACGCGGCGATGGGCGTTTTCGCCGGCATTCGTGCCACCGCCATGGCCCGGCTGGGCAGCGACAACCTCGAAGGTCTGCGCGTGGCCATTCAAGGCCTGGGCAACGTGGGTTACGCCCTGGCCGAACAGTTGCACGCCGCCGGTGCCGAACTGCTGGTCAGCGACATCGATCACGGCAAGGTGCAACTGGCGATGGAGCAACTCGGCGCGCATCCGGTTGCCAACGATGCGTTGCTCAGCACACCGTGCGATATTCTCGCGCCCTGCGGCCTCGGCGGCGTGCTCAACAGCCACAGCGTGACGCAACTGCGTTGCTCGGCGGTGGCCGGTTCGGCGAACAACCAGCTGTCCCATCTGGACGTCGCCGATCAACTGGAGCGGCGGGGCATCCTGTATGCACCGGATTACGTGATCAATTCCGGTGGGCTGATCTACGTGTCGCTCAAGCACCGAGGCGAAGAACTGACGACCATCACTGCGCACCTGTCGAAAATCAGCTCGCGGCTGACCGAGGTGTTCGCCCACGCCCAGGCGGAAAAACGCTCGCCGGCACGGGTGGCGAATGAGTTGGCGGAGAAAGTCCTGTACCGCTGACTCCTGCATTTTCCACCGGACATGAAAAAGGCCCTGAGCCATTTGACTCAGGGCCTATTCAATTCGGGCGTTACCTACTTCGGCGCTTTCGCGGCCTTGGCTGGCTTGGTCGGTTCAGGGGCCGCAGCCTCTTCCACAACCGGTGCAACCTGTTCCACGACTTCCGCTGGCGCATTGATCAGCTCGGACAATGCATCCGGCTGGCTCTTGAACGCCTTGGCAAACACATCGCGGTTCTTCGCCATGTAGATCCCGGCTTCTTCCACTTGCTGCTCGCTCAGGGACGGAACGGCTTTTTGCAACACTTCAGCCAGCAATTCGGCCAGTTCGAGCATTTTGTCATGACGGTCAGCTTCGGCTTTATCCATGAACAAGCGCTCCAGATCTCGGCTGCTGCGGTATACCACTTCGACGGCCATTCACCACCTCACATGCCTTCACGATAGTTGTCTGTTTCGACTACTGTATTTATATACAGCGAAAAGGATAAGCGAATCCCTGCCCTTTGGGTAGTGGCTTTTTAATGTAGACCGAAATCGGGATTGTGAGGAGGGCCGGGGCAACCCCTTTCGCGAGCAGGCTCGCTCCCACAGGTTTGATGGCAACCGGGCGGGTGCGACCAAACGCCACGGCGCGTGTTTTCGAGCGCCTCGCCATCATGTCGCAGGCGCCGCTGGCCTTTTTTCTGCATGCAGAACAACCGTCACGTCCAACCCGCATCATCCGCTCGAACCGAGCTAAGGAAGAATCATCGTGAAAATCAACTGGGCCGAGAATCTGCGGCAGAACGTGCACCAACTGGCCGAGTCCCTGGGCAATCTGTTCGTCGAGACCTTCCACTACCTGGCGCTGTTCGCCATCGGTGCGGTGACCGCGTGGGCGGCGGTGATGGAATTCCTGGGGATGATCGAAGCGGGCCACATCAAGATCGACGACATCCTGCTGCTGTTCATCTACCTGGAACTGGGGGCGATGGTCGGGATTTATTTCAAGACCAATCACATGCCAGTGCGGTTCCTGATCTACGTCGCGATCACCGCACTGACGCGATTGCTGATCTCCAACGTTTCGCACCACAACCCGCCGGATCTCGGCATCATCTACCTGTGCGGCGGGATTCTGCTGCTGGCCTTTGCGATTTTGGTGGTGCGTTATGCCTCGTCACAATTTCCTTCGGTAAAGATCGAACACCCGCAACGCAAGATCGGTGCGGGTTCCGGTGAGCATCCCGAAGTGGAGAAGGGTGAGCTTTAAAAACCCATGGCGGGCCGTGGCTGGCCTTGGGCGGGCGGTGGCGGCAGGGTGCGATTGTCGCCATCGGTCATGGCTTCAAGGATGGTCATGGCGCTGTGGCCCTGTTCGATGGCTATGCCGAACTGGATGCTTTGCACCAGGCGTTTGAGACGCTTGGGGTCGTTGCGCTGTTCGGCGCTGATCATCCGCTTGGCCACGACGCGACCACTGTTGGAGAGGGTCAGCATGATGCTGCCGTCCAGCCCCTGAATGCTCAGGTTGATCTGGTAGTCCGGTGCGAAAGCATCGGTAATGAGCTGAAAAGGGTTGTCCATGATGCGTCACCGCCTGATTGAACGTGCAGTTGTTGACCGGCCGTGATCGGGTTGGTTCGCAACACCGGACCATTAGCATGTCGTTCGCGTTCTCACAACGGGATGTAGCAAGCCGCATGCCGTAACCCCTGTAGGAGCGAGCTTGCTCGCGATGAACGTCAACGATGACGCTTATTTACCGGGTGAGCGCGGCGCCTTACCGTTCATCGCGAGCAGGCTCGCTCCTACAGAAGAGTGGTTTTTTCTGCCCGTTTCAGGGCATGAGCGAGGTCCGTGCAAGCAAACCGGTCAGCATTCCACCCAGTTGACCGCCAGGCCACCTCGCGACGTTTCTATATCACCGCCTGGCAGTGCCGAATCACAAACGCTATGTGCTGCTGTATGCGCCGGCGGCGTTGAGCCATCCGGGCGTGCGCGCGGTGCATGACTGGCTGGTAGAAGAGGCGGGGATTTTTCGCACGCTGCATCCGCTGGCGCAGCGGCAGATATGAGGAATTGTGACAAACAAGCGAGTCGACCCAACTCCCGACCTTAACAGCGCTTTTATCGGTTGTCCGGCTTTTTTTGCGAATGAATATTTATCTTTTTTTAGGGGTTGAATTGTTCTGCGCACAGACCGATTGTGTAAGTAAGAGGTCACGGTGACGACGCCCAAGGGCCAGCCGAACGGCCTCTCGCGAGCTAGCTGAAATAAGGGATGAACTATGCAAATCCAAGTCAACAGTGATAACCATATTCAAAGCAGCATCCGACTGGAGGAGTGGGTACGTACTACCATTGAGAGCACGCTCGAACGCTACGAAGAGGACCTGACCCGCGTCGAGGTCCATCTGCGGGACGAGAACGGCGACAAGCCCGGTCCCCATGATTTGCGCTGCCAGCTGGAAGCGCGGCCAAAAGGCCATCAACCGATTTCTGTGACCCATAAAGCCGACACCCTGGAGCAAGCGATCGACGGTGCGGCGGAAAAACTCGAGCACGCGCTGGAGCATCTGTTCGGCAAACTGCGGGGCAAACCACGTGCCGCTGTGGTGCCATTCGAGAGGGCCGCTACCGATGCGTTGCTGGAAGACGAATTTCTCGAAAACGAACAGGCTGCCCAAAACGGCTGAGGCCTGATTCAACGTCCAACTGACCAACGACAACGGGCCTGCTGATGCAGGCCCGTTTTTTTTGCGTGATTAACGCCATCAGATCGGGAAAGCCCTGGGGGCGGGAAATCATTCGATGCCTTTGCGTATGAGAATATTTATCATTAGTATTGCGACCTTGTTGGTCCGCTGATTTCTCGCGGCCTTACCCGTTTCCAGGTCGACACATGAAAGGCAAAACCCGTTCGCTTCCGGTTTCCTACCGATTGGCCGTCACGTCCCGCGTGCTGGCCGCGGTGTTGGGTGGCTATATCGTCGCCGCGCTGGCCAGCGTCAGCCTGAGTCTGTGGGTGCCGATGCCCCGCGCCGATGCGGTGGTGACCGGCATGATGATTTCGTTCCTGGTCTACCTGGGCGCGGTGATCTGGTGTTTTGCCTGCCGCAGTGCGGCGCGAGCCTGGTTCGGCATGCTCGTGCCAAGTCTGGTGCTGGCGGCGGTGGCGGGGCTGGCGTACTGGGTGGGTCACTCATGAAAGAGGGCTTTCGTCAGGCTATGGCCTGGCTGCACACCTGGGCCGGGTTGACCTTCGGCTGGTTGCTGTTCGCGATTTTCCTCACCGGCACGCTCGCCTATTTCAAGGGTGAGATCAGCCACTGGATGCAGCCGGAAATTCCTGCCCGTTCGGTCAGCGCCGAAGCCAGTCTGACCGTCGCGCAAAACTATCTTCAGCAACATGCCGCCGACGCCTCGCGCTGGCTTATCGAATTGCCCGATGCCCGCGAACCGGGCCTGTCGGTACGCTGGCAACAGACCCCGGCCAGGCGCGGTGAACGCGGCCAGTTCACGGAAAAACGCCTCGACCCGTATACCGGCGCCGAAGTGCAGGCCCGGGAAACCCTGGGCGGTGAATTCTTTTATCGTTTCCACTTCCAGCTGCAGATGCCTTATCCGTGGGGCCGCTGGCTGTCGACCATCGCCGCGATGGTGATGTTTGTCGCGCTGATCAGCGGGATCATCACCCACAAGAAAATCTTCAAGGACTTCTTCACCTTCCGCCCGCGCAAGGGCCAGCGTTCCTGGCTCGACGGCCATAACGCGGTGGGTGTGCTGGTGCTGCCGTTTCACCTGATGATCACTTACAGCAGCCTCGTCATCTTCATGTCGATGGTGATGCCGGCCAGCATCCTGGCCTCGTACAACGGCGATGCGCGGGCGTTTTTCGACGAGGTGTTTCCAGCGTCGACCACGCCGGAGCGGGCCGGCAAACCGGCGGAACTGGCGCCGCTGACACCGTTGTTGGAAAAGGCGCGCGAGCAATGGGCGGGCGGCGAGGTTGCGCGGCTCACGGTGAACAATCCAGGCGATAGCAACGCTTCGGTGGTGCTCATACGGGACAGTGCAGATCGCGTGGTCCATGACTTTGGCCGCGCGGCGACCTTCAATGGCGTGACCGGCCAGCTGCTCGGCACGACCCCGGAGCAGTCGCTGCCCAGAGCGATTGCCGGCAGTTTCTACGGCTTGCACATGGGGCGTTTCGCTGACCCGGTGCTGCGCTGGTTGTACTTCGTTTGCGGTCTGGCCGGCACAGCGATGATCGGCACCGGGCTGGTGATCTGGCTCGGCAAGCGTCAGCTCCAGCATGTGAAAAGCGGGGTGATGCCGGTCGAATTGCGTCTGGTGGAAGTGCTGAACATCGTCAGCATGGCCGGGCTGATGCTCGCGGTGGCGGCGTTTTTCTGGGCCAATCGGCTGTTGCCGGTAGGGCTGGCCGGGCGCTCGAATTGGGAAGTGAACAGCTTCTTCATCGTCTGGGGCCTGAGTGTGCTGCATGCCGTGGTTCGACGTGGCCGCGCCGCCTGGGTGGAGCAGTTGGCGCTGGCGGCGATGCTGTTCGGCACGGTGCCGGTTCTCAACGCTCTGACCACGCCGTACCCGCTCGGCGTCACGCTGGCGCAGGGCGACTGGGCCATGGCCGGTTTCGATTTGACGTGCCTGGCCAGCGGGGTGTTTCTCGCCTGGGCCGCCTGGAAAATGCAGCGCGCCGGGCAGGCTGAAAGGGTCAACCGCCCGCGCAAGCAACCGATCACCCTTGAGCAGGAGGCGAACTGAATGTGGCTCGCTCTGTTGCTCTGTTACGGCGGTTTCACCGCATTGTGTTTATCGATGGATCGCCATCACGCCGACCTGCTGGGCCGCAAACCGTCGGCCCTTCGTCGGCAACTGCTGAAGCTGGCCGGCTGGTTGCTGCTGATCTTGTCGCTGTGGGCTGCGGTGGCGTCGAGCGGATGGGGCCTCGGCCTGGTGAAGTGGTGTGCGGTGCTGATGCTCAGCGCGCTGCTGCTGGTGCTGTTGCTGCCGTATCGCCCGCGGCTGGCGTTGTCGCTGGCCGGGTTGAGCCTGCTGGTCAGTCCCGTCGCCGTTTTCGCGCAGTATTGAGCCTATGATCGCCAGCCCTCCGGATTCCCACGATGACGAGCCGCGCGGCGCGCGGGCGCATTTCCTCCAGGTGTTCCTGTCCCAGCGTTCGCAAATGGAAGCGTTGGTGAATCGCCGCGTGGGCTGTCGGGCCACGGCGGCGGACCTGGTGCAGGATTTGTTTCTGCGCTTCTGGCGCCGGCCGTTGGTGCAGGTCGAAGAACTCAGCACGTACCTGTTGCGCTGCGCCGGCAACATCGCCATCGATCATCTGCGCAGCGAAGGCACGCGGGTGCGGGTCAACGAAGGCTGGCAGCCGGATCAACCGGACAGCCACGGCAGTGAACCGCAGGCGGCGCTGGAGGCCGGCAATGATTTGCGCCACGTTGAAGCGGCGTTGCGCGCCTTGCCCGAACGCACGCGGCAGATTTTTCTGCTCAATCGCATCCATGGTCGCAAGTACGCCGAGATTGCCAAGGCGATGGGCGTGTCCCAAAGCGCTGTGGAAAAACATATGATGCGCGCCCTCGAAGCCTGCAAGGCCAGCCTGCGGGATCCCGAACCGCGCTCGCCAGGGAAAGCACCGTGAATCAGTTCGACCGCGTCACCCCGACGCCCGCTCACGAGCAGGCGGCCTTTGCCTGGCTGAGCCTGTTGCACGACCAGCCCAGCAGCGGCGACCAGGCGACGTTTAGCCAGTGGCTGCAAGCCGATCCTGCCCACGCCGAGGCCTACGCCCAGGCGCAAGTGGTGTGGGAATTGAGCGAAGGGCCGGCGCGGACGCTCGCCAACGAAGAGGCGTTCGTCTTGCAGGGCTACCTCAACGCCATGAATCAGGCGCGCCGCAGCACTATTCGGCGCTGGTCCGCCGCGCTGACGATGGCGGCGTGCCTGCTGTTGATGATCAGCCTCGGCTCGGGCTGGCAGCCGATGCGCTGGGTCGATGACCTCGGTGCCGACTATGTGTCCGTGCCGGGTGAAGTCCGCACCGTGATTCTCCCCGACCAGTCGCAGGTGACCCTGGACGCCGACAGCGCCATCGCCGTGGATTTCAGCCGCGGCGAACGCCACGTGCGGCTGCGTCGCGGCGCCGGTTTTTTCAGCGTGACGCACACCGGCGAGCCGTTTGTGGTCGACGCGGAAAAGGGCCAGGCGCGGGTGCTGGGCACGCAGTTTGAAGTGCGTCTGCGACCCCACGGTGCGCAAGTGACGGTGTTGTCCGGACGGGTCGGCGTGACGGCGGACAAACACGCCGAACAGCAAATCCTCACCGCCGGTCAGCAAGTCGCCTATGGCGATGGTGCTGCGCAAAAGCAGCACGCGGTGGACAGCGAGGCACAACTGGCGTGGCGCCAGGGCTGGCTCAATTACTACAAGGCCACACTCGCGGAAGTGGTTGAGGACCTGCGACGTTACGACCCGGGACGGATTGTGCTGCTCAATGATGAGCTGGCGGCGCGGCGGGTCAGTGGCAGCTTCCCGAGCAAGGATCCGCGGGCGGTGTTGAGTTCGTTGCAGGGGGTGATGGGGTTTGAGCAGCACACCGTGGGGCCGCTGATCATCATTCGGTGAAGCGGCTGGCCCGCGAAGGCGTCAGTCCCGGCAACAAAACCCCAATAAAAATAATTTCAAAATTTTGGTGAGGTAAACCCAAGCCCCATCCGTGTAGTGACTGAAACTGCGAGTCATTCGCATCCGTAGCGGTTCTACACAGGTCATGAGCAATGAAGTCCAGGGCAAAATCGGTTTCGGTCACACAGTGGATGGGCGCTTCGGCGCTGCTTATTTCGGCAATGGCGTTGCTGCCCTTGAGCGTGGCCTTGGCGGCCGAGGCCGGCACTGTGCAGCCGCGCACGCAATTCAGCTTCGCCATGGCCGCCAAACCGCTGCCCCAGGCCTTGAGCGATTTCAGCCGGATCACCGGCATCAGCGTGGTCTACACCGATGAAGCGCCCTACGGCATCAACGCGCCAGCGGTCAACGGGCAGATGAGCGCCGAACAGGCGATCCAGGGCTTGCTCAGCGGTTCGGGTTTGACCTTCCGCCGCACCGATGCGCACACCATGGCACTGGAACCGCGGCCCACCGAAGGCGCCTTGAACCTCGGCGCCACCACCATCACCTCGGTGATGGATCAAAGCATGAGCTACCAGCCGCCGCCCACCAGCTCGGTGATGCGTTCGTCGGCCCTGCTTCAGGAAATCCCCCAGACCGTCAACGTGATCCCGGCCCAGGTCATTCGCGATCAGGCGCCGCGCAACCTCGACGATGCGCTGGCCAATGTCAGCGGCATCACCCAGGGCAATACGCTGGGCAGCACCCAGGACTCGGTGATGACTCGCGGCTTCGGCGACAACCGCAATGGCTCGATCATGCGCGACGGCATGCCGGTGGTGCAGGGCCGCGGCCTCAACGCCAGCGTCGACCGGATCGAAGTGCTCAAGGGGCCGGCCTCTCTGCTCTACGGCATTCAGGACCCCGGCGGCGTGGTCAATCTGGTCAGCAAGAAGCCTGAACTTGAGCAGTACAACGCCTTGACCCTGCGCGGTTCGACCTACGGTGACGGCAAGAACGGCAGCGGCGGCAGCCTCGACAGCACTGGCGCCCTCGGCGATTCCGGGCTCGCGTACCGCATGGTGCTGGACCACGAAGACGAAGATTACTGGCGCAACTTCGGCACCCACCGCGAGACTCTGGTGGCGCCCTCGCTGGCCTGGTTCGGCGAAAGCACCCAGTTGCTGTTCGCCTACGAGCACCGTGAATTTCTGACCCCGTTCGACCGCGGCACCCTGATCGATCCGCGAGACAACCATCCGCTGGACATCTCCCGCGACCGTCGCCTCGACGAGCCGTTCAACAACATGGAAGGGCGCTCGGACCTCTATCACTTCGAGGCCGACCACCAGCTCAATGACAACTGGAGCGCCCACTTCGGCTACAGCTGGAACCGTGAAACCTACGACGCCAGCCAGGTGCGTGTCACCGCGATCAACCCTGCCAACGGCACGCTGACCCGCAGCATGGACGGCACCCATAACGCCATCAGCACCGACCGCTTCACCACCGCCAGCCTCGAAGGCAAGGTCAATGTGCTGGGCATGCAGCATGACCTGGTGTTCGGCGTCGATGACGAGTACCGCAAGATCTATCGCGCCGACCTGATCCGCCAGAAAAGCCTGACCACCTTCAGTTACCTCAACCCGATCTACGGCCGTGAAGTCGAAGGCACCACCGTCAGCCCGGCCGACAGCGCGCAGACCGATCTGCTGCGCAGCGATTCGTTGTTCCTGCAGGACTCGATCCACCTCACCGACCAGTGGATCCTGGTGGCCGGCGGGCGGTTCCAAGAGTACGACCAATACGCTGGCAAAGGCGTGCCGTTCCGCGCCAACACCGACAGCAACGGCCAGAAGTGGGTGCCGCGTGCCGGCCTGGTCTATCGCTACACCGATGAGCTGTCGTTCTACGGCAGCTACACCGAATCGTTCAAACCCAACTCGACCATCGCCCCGTTGAGCGGCAGCAGCACCGTGCTCGACGGCAGCATCGCGCCGGAAGAAGCCAAGTCCTGGGAAGTCGGGGCCAAGCTGGATATTCCGGGGCGTGTGACGGGCAACGTCGCGCTGTTCGACATCAAGAAACGCAACGTGCTGGTGGCCAACGCCGAAGGCCCGGTGACCCTCTACAGCGCCGCCGGCGAAGTGCGCTCCCGCGGGCTGGAAGTGGATTTGACCGGCCAGCTCAGTGACCGTTGGAGCATGATCGGCAGCTATGCCTACACCGATGCCGAAGTCACCGAAGACCCGACCTACAAGGGCAAGCAACTGCAGAACGTGGCGAAGAACAGTGGGTCGCTGTCGGCGGTCTACGACTTCGGCACCGTTGTTGGCGGCGATCAGCTGCGGGTCGGCGCGGGTGCGCGCTACGTCGGTGAGCGGGCGGGTAACGCGGTGAACGATTTCGACCTGCCGAGCTACACCGTGGCCGACGCATTCGCCACCTACGACACCAAGGTCGAGGGGCAGAAGGTCAAGTTTCAGCTCAACGTGAAAAACCTGTTCGACCGCACGTACTACACATCAGCGGCTAGCCGGTTCTTTGTGTCGATGGGCGATTCGCGGCAGGTCTCGTTGTCCAGCACCCTGGAATTCTGATCGTAGAGCGCGCCATCGTTCTTCGCGAGCAAGCCCGCTCCCACAGGATCAGCCACCGTCCTTGCAGGAGCGGGGCTTGCCCGCGAAGGCGCCATCGCGATCACCGCAAAAACGCCTGCCGATATTCTCCAGGCGTCCCACCCAATGCCTGGCGAAACCGATGGGTGAAATGACTCGCGCTGGCAAATCCGCACGCCAACGCAATCTCCCCCAGCGGCTGCGAGGTGCTGCGCAACAGATCCCGCGCCCGGCTCAAGCGCCGTGCCAACACGTATTGATGAGGCGGCAAGCCGAAGCTTTCACGAAACATCCGCGCGAAGTGATACTCCGACAGCGCGCACAATCCCGCCAGTTGCCCCAGGCTGATCGCTTCGGCCAACTGGGTGTCAATGAACTCCACCAACTGTCGACGCTGATGCGCCGCCAGCCCACCCTTGAGGCGTAACCCTTCGCGCATCCCCACTTGGCCAAGTAACACGTGGCTGAGCATCTCGTGGGCCAGACTGCTGGTGAGCAGGCGTTCGCCGGGCTCGTCCCAATTGAGCGTGAGCATCTGGCGAAAGCGCTTTGCCTGCTGCGGATCGTCGAGAAAAGTCCCTTCGCGCAGCTGCAATTCACGTGGCTCGCGGTCCAGCAGCGTGACGCAGCCGAGGGCGAATTGTTCGGGGCTGAAATAAAGGTGGGCCAGGCGAATGTCGCCGTTGATCACCCAGCCAGACTGGTGGTCGGCGGGCAGGATGCACAACTTGTCCGGGCCGCCCTTGGTGCCCGGCTGGTCGCGGCGAAAAGTGCCGGTGCCGCCGGCGATGTAGCATGACAGCGTGTGGTGGCTCGGCGCCTCGTAGTCCTGCGCATCGTGATGGTTGCTCCACAAGGCTGCAGCCATGCCGTCACCGAGCTCGGCGCTGTGCTCCAGGCGAGCATTGGGCGAGCGGTTGAGGGCTTGAAAGACTTGCAGGGATTCCAGTGCGGGCATTTTCGTTCTCTCCAACGCCTTGCATCCTACTCCGTAGACGTTGGCCTGCCAGCCCGTCGCCCGATAAAACCGCAAGTTTACGCAAGTGCAAAAAGATCCGGCGCAGGACACTGGGCACCTATCGAGGAGCCTTTGCCATGAACCTGTCGTTGTATTTGCTGACCGTGCTGATCTGGGGCACCACCTGGATTGCCCTGAAATGGCAACTGGGCGTGGTGGCCATCCCGGTGTCCATCGTCTATCGCTTCGGCCTCGCTGCGCTGGTGCTGTTCGTGCTGCTGTTGCTCAGTCGCAAGCTGCAAGTGATGAACCGTCGAGGTCACCTGATCTGCCTGGCCCAGGGCCTGTGCCTGTTTTGCGTCAACTTCATGTGCTTCCTGACCGCGAGCCAGTGGATACCGAGTGGCCTGGTGGCCGTGGTGTTTTCCACCGCCACGCTGTGGAATGCGCTGAATGCGCGGGTGTTCTTCGGCCAGCACATTGCGCGCAACGTGCTGATGGGGGGCGCGCTCGGCTTGCTCGGCCTGGGCTTGCTGTTCTGGCCAGAACTGGCCGGCCATACCGCCAGTCCGGAAACGCTGCTCGGCCTTGGGTTGGCGCTGCTTGGGACGCTGTGTTTTTCGGCGGGCAACATGCTGTCGAGCCTGCAACAGAAGGCCGGGCTCAAGCCGCTGACCACCAACGCCTGGGGCATGGCGTATGGCGCGGCGATGCTGTCGGTGTGGTGCCTGGTCAAAGGCATTCCCTTCGATATGGAATGGAATACGCGTTACATCGGCTCGTTGCTGTACCTGGTCATTCCCGGTTCGGTGATCGGCTTCACCGCCTACCTGACCCTGGTCGGGCGCATGGGCCCGGAGCGCGCAGCTTATTGCACGGTGTTGTTCCCGGTGGTGGCGCTGAATGTGTCAGCGTTTGCCGAAGGCTACCAATGGACCGCGCCGGCGCTGGTCGGGCTGGTCATGGTGATGCTGGGCAACGTACTGGTGTTCCGCAAACCCAAGGCGCCGCAGGTGCAGGGCAACGGCAAGCTGGCCTGACCAAACACCTCCCGCCCCCTGTAGGAGCGAGCTTGCTCGCGATGGACTCGAAGCCTCCGCGGGTCATCCGGTTTCCCGCGTTATCGTTGACGACCATCGCGAGCAAGCTCGCTCCTACAGGGACAGGGTCAGCCTTTGAACACTTGCGGGTTGACCAGGTCCTGCGGGCGCTGGCCCAGCAGGGCGCTGCGCAGGTTGGCCAGGGCGCGGTTGGCCATGGCTTCGCGGGTTTCGTTGGTCGCGGAGCCGATGTGCGGCAAGGTCACGGCGTTTTTCAGCTGGAACAGCGGTGACTCGGCGAGCGGCTCTTTCTCGTAGACATCCAGCCCGGCGCCGCGGATCTGGTTGTTTTGCAGCGCCTCGATCAGCGCCGGTTCGTCCACCACCGGACCGCGGGCGATGTTGATCAGAATCGCGCTCGGCTTCATCAACGCGAGTTCGCGACGGCTGATCAGGTGTTTGGTCTTTTCGCTGAGCGGCACCACCAGGCAAACGAAATCCGCTTCGGCCAGCAGCTCATCGAGGCTGCGGAATTGCGCGCCGAGTTCCTGTTCCAGCGCCGGTTTGCGGCTGTTGCCGCTGTAGAGCACCGGCATGTTGAAGCCGAGCCGACCGCGACGGGCAATGGCCGCGCCGATGTTGCCCATGCCGACGATGCCCAGGGTTTTGCCATAGACATCGGTGCCGAACAGCGGCGCGCCGACGGTCGCTTGCCATTGACCGGCCTTGGTCCAGGCGTCCAGTTCGGCGACACGGCGGGCGCTGCTCATCAACAGGGCGAACGCCAGGTCGGCGGTGCTTTCAGTGAGCACATCCGGCGTGTTGGTCAGCATGATCCCGCGTTCGTTGAAGTAGCCGACATCGTAATTGTCGTAGCCCACCGAGACGCTGGACACCACTTCCAGTTTGCTGGCGTTCTCCAACTGCGCGCGGCCGAGCTTGCGACCGACGCCGATCAGGCCGTGGGCGTGGGGCAGGGCTTCGTTGAATTGCGCGTTGATGTCGCCGTGCTTGGGGTTCGGCACGATGACGTCGAAATCCTGCTTGAGGTGTTCGATCATCTCGGGGGTGATACGGCTGAAAGCGAGGACGGTCTTTTTCATGGGAGGCGGGCTCGTCGGGCGTGGAGAATGCCAGGCACGCTAACATTCTTCCGAGTGTTTGTGCATGGCCTGCAGGAGCGAGCTCGCGATGGTCGTCAACGATCACGCGGGGTTAATTGGCCAATCGGGCGCCGCTCAGGCTTCCGCTCAACTCATACGCCGCCAGTTCCGCCTGATGCGCTGCCAGAATCTCCGGCAACGACCCGCGAAGGTATTCGACCCAGGTCTTGATCTTCGCATCCAGGTACTGCCGCGACGGGTAGATCGCATACAGGTTCAGCTCCTGCGAGCGGTAGTTCGGCATCACCCGCACCAGCGAACCGTTGCGCAAGCCTTCGATCGCCGCATACACCGGCAGCACGCCGACGCCCATGCCGCTGGTGATCGCGGTTTTCATCGCATCCGCCGAGTTCACCAGAAACGGCGAGCTGTGGATGGTGACCATTTCCTGGCCTTCAGGGCCGTCGAAGGTCCACTTTTCCAGCGGAATCACCGGGCTCACCAGGCGCAGGCAGGCATGGTTCAGCAAATCGCTGGGTTTCTGCGCGCAGCCGTTGGCTTTGACGTAGGCTGGCGACGCGCAAACGATGCTGTAAGTGATGCCCAGCCGCTGGGAGACGAAGCCGGAGTCCGGCAGTTCGCTGGCGAGGACTATGGACACGTCATAGCCCTCGTCGAGCAAGTCCGGCACGCGGTTGGCCATGGTCAGGTCGAAGGTGACGTCGGGGTGGGTCTTGCGATAGCGGGCAATGGCGTCGATCACGAAGTGCTGGCCGATGCCGGTCATGGTGTGCACTTTGAGCTGCCCGGCCGGGCGCGCGTGGGCGTCGCTGGCCTCGGCCTCGGCTTCTTCGACATAGGCCAGGATCTGTTCGCAGCGCAACAGATAGCGCTTGCCGGCTTCGGTCAGGGCGATGCGTCGGGTGGTGCGGTTGAGCAGGCGGGTTTGCAGGTGGGCTTCCAGATTGGAGACCGCGCGCGAGACGTTGGCCGTGGTGGTGTCGAGTTGCACGGCGGCGGCGGTGAAGCTGCCGGCCTCGGCCACGTAACTGAAGGCGCGCATGTTTTGCAAAGTGTCCATGGGGTGCTCTCAAGGGCGATGGCAAATTGTGACACGAAGTTTCAGAGTCTGAGACCCCGACCAAGGGATTATCGCGATTACGGTAACAAAGATTCACAGGAATCCCAGCTTATCGCAAACAAACCCCGCCTCTAGAATTGCGCCGATCCTGTAGGAGCAAGCTCGCTACAGGGGAATTTGTACCTCCCCTCTCAGGAAATCGCAGCAGTGCCGCGTCGCATCAGCAGAGCGCTTCAGACGCTCAGTGTTTTGGCTTTAACCCTGGCAATCAGCGGCTGCATCGGAACCGGAGGTATTGCCCCGCAGGGCAAGGCGCTGGAGGCCAATGAACTGGCGACCGACGAAGCCATTCAGAGCGCCGCCCAGGATGCGCATTGGCCAGTTGCTCAATGGTGGCAGGCGTACGGCGACCCGCAACTGAACCGCTGGGTCGACCTCGCGCTGCAAGGCAGCCCGACCCTGGCCATGGCGGCGGCGCGGGTGCGCCAGGCCCGGTCCATGGCCGGCATCGCCGAATCCGCCGAATCGCTGCAGATCAACGGCGAGTCCACCCTCAAGCGCCACAACTGGCCGACCGATCAGTTCTACGGCCCTGGCGAGCTGGCCAACACCACGACCTGGGACAACAACGCCGCGCTGGGTTTCAGCTACGCCCTCGACCTCTGGGGCCGCGAAAGCAATGCCACCGAGCGCGCGGTGGACATGGCGCACATGAGCGCCGCCGAAGCGCGCCAGGCTCAGCTCGAACTGCAGAACAACATCGTGCGCGCCTACATCGAACTGTCGCTGCACTACGCGCAGCGGGACATCGTCGCCGCAACCCTGGCCCAGCAACAGCAAATTCTCGACCTGGCGCAAAAGCGCCTGAACGGCGGCATCGGCACTCATTTCGAAGTCAGCCAGGCGCAAACGCCGCTGCCGGAAACCCACCGTCAACTCGATGCCCTCGACGAAGAGATCGCCCTTAGCCGAAATCAACTCGCGGCCCTCGCCGGCAAAGGCCCGGGCGATGGCGCACAGCTGCAACGGCCGACACTGGCGTTGGGCGCCGCGCTGAAACTGCCCTCATCGCTGCCGGCACAATTGCTCGGCCAACGCCCGGACGTGGTCGCCAGTCGCTGGCAAGTGGCGGCGCAGGCGCGGGGCATCGATGTCGCTCATGCCGGTTTCTACCCCAACGTCGACCTGGTCGGCAGCCTCGGCTACATGGCCACCGGCGGCGGGGCGCTGGAGTTCTTGACCGGCAAGAAACTCAACTACAGCGTCGGCCCGGCGATCTCGCTGCCGATCTTCGACGGCGGTCGCTTGCGTGCCGAGCTGGGCGAAGCCTCCGCCGGTTATGACATCGCCGTGGCCAGGTACAACCAGACGCTGGTCAACGCGCTGAAAAACATCTCCGACCAGTTGATCCGCCGCGAGTCCATGGACAAGCAGCAAACCTTCGCTGCCGAGTCCGTCGCCACGGCGCAGAAAACCTACGACATCGCGATGATTGCCTATCAGCGAGGGCTCACCGATTACCTCAACGTGCTCAACGCCCAGACCTTGCTGTTCAAGCAGCAACAAGTGCAGCAACAGGTTCAGGCTGCGCGTTTGAGTGCGCATGCGGAACTGGTGACGGCGCTCGGTGGCGGGCTGGGTGCGGGTGAGGATGTGCCCAAAGACAGCCAGACCGCCGCCCCGAAACCCCCGGCCACCCTGACGAGTTTGCTCAATTGAACGGCGGACATCCGGGCAGCCCGGCCGTGAAACCTGGCCGCCATCCAGTGGGCGCGAGCCTGCTCGCGATCGCGGACCATCAGCCAACGCGCAGGTCGCCTGACACAGCGCTATCGCGAACAGGCTCGCTCCCACAAAGGCGTTGCCCATGAGCCCTGTGCGCTGGCTGCATTCTCTCGAATGGCGCCGTGGCTTCTTCGACTGGGCGCGCAGCGACGGTGTGACCTGGGTCTACATCTTCAAAGTGCTGTTTGCCGCCTTCCTGACCCTGTGGCTGGCGATGCGCCTGGAGTTGCCGCAGCCGCGCACGGCGATGATCACGGTGTTCATCGTCATGCAACCGCAAAGCGGTCAGGTGTTCGCCAAGAGTTTCTACCGCTTCCTCGGCACCTTGACCGGCTCGGCGGTGATGGTCTTGCTGATTGCCTTGTTCGCCCAGAACACCGAGCTGTTCCTCGGCTCGCTGGCGATCTGGGTGGGCATTTGCTCGGCGGGTGCGGCGCGTTATCGCAACTTCCGCGCCTACGGTTTTGTGCTGGCCGGCTACACCGCCGCGATGGTCGGCCTGCCGGCCCTGGCGCATCCGGACGGGGCGTTCATGGCGGCGGTGTGGCGGGTGCTGGAAATCTCCCTGGGGATTCTCTGCGCCACCCTGGTCAGCGCCGCGATCCTGCCGCAAACTGCCAGCGCGGCGATGCGCAACGCTTTGTATCAGCGCTTTGGCGTGTTCGCCCTGTTTGTCACCGACGGCTTGCGTGGCCGCGGCAAACGCGAGGCGTTCGAAGCCAGCAACGTGCGCTTCATCGCCGAGGCCGTGGGCCTGGAAGGGCTGCGCAGCGTCACCGTGTTCGAAGACCCGCACATGCGTCGGCGCAACGGTCGACTGAGTCGTCTGAACAGCGAATTCATGGGCATCACCACGCGCTTCAACGCCTTGCACCAGTTGCTCGAACGCTTGCGCAGCAGCGGCGCGGACCACGTCGTGGCCGCCATCAAGCCGGGTTTGCAGGACCTCGCCGAAGTGCTCGACGGGTTCAGCGGTCGCGCGTTGACCAGCCCCGATGCAGCACGTTTGGTGCTGGCGTTGAGCGCGTATAAAGAGGCGCTGCCGGCCCGTGTCCGCAGCCTACGGGCGACGTTTCAGGAGAGCGACCCGAGCGACGCCGAGCAACTGGATTTCCATACGGCCTACGAATTGCTCTATCGCTTTGTAGACGACCTGCACGGCTATGCGCAGACCCACGCGTCCCTGGCGGACCACAGCCATGAGCGCGAGCGCTGGGACGAACCGTTCACTCCGCAAACCAACTGGATGGCCTCGGCGGCCTCGGGGATTCGCGCGACGTTCATCCTGGTGGTGCTCGGTAGTTACTGGGTGGCGACGGCGTGGCCGAGCGGGGCGACCATGACCCTGATCGCCGCCGCCACCGTCGGCCTGTCCGCCGCGACGCCGAACCCGAAACGCATGGCCTTCCAGATGGCATGCGGCACCTTCCTTGGTGCGCTGATCGGCTTCGTCGAGATGTTTTTCATCTTCCCGTGGATCGACGGTTTTCCGTTGCTGTGCGTGATGCTGGCGCCGGTGATCGTGTTGGGTTCGTTCCTCACGTCGCGCCCGCAATACGCCGGTGTCGGCCTCGGCCTGCTGATCTTCTTCAGCACCGGTTCGGTGCCGGACAACCTCACGGTCTACAACCCCTACGCCTTCATCAACGACTACATCGCCATGGTCCTGGGCATGCTGGTCTGCGCGGCGGCGGGCGCGATCATCCTGCCGCCGAACAGCCGCTGGTTATGGCGGCGCCTGGAGCAGGATCTGCGTGGGCAAGTGGTGTATGCGATCAGTGGCAAACTCAAGGGCCTGGCGTCGAGGTTCGAAAGCCGTACCCGGGACTTGCTGCACCAGGCCTACGGCCTCGCCGCCGGTCAGCCGCAGGTGCAGCGGGACCTATTGCGCTGGATGTTCGTGGTGCTGGAAGTCGGTCACGCGATCATCGAGTTGCGCAAGGAACAGGCGATGCTGCCGGTGCACCCGGCGTATGTCGAATCGCAGCCGTGGCGCCAGGCCATCCGCGTGATGGGCCGTTCGCTGGTGCGGCTGTTCCTGCAACCGAGCCAGAGCAATCTGCAGCGTGCACTGATCGCGGTGGACCATGCGATCAGCCGGGTGCAAGCCACCGATGAGCCCTTCGCCCCGCACTTCGACACCTCGGCATTGCGGCGGGTGAAGAGCTACCTGCACTTCATCCGCACCTCGTTGCTCGACCCGCAATCCGCGCTCGCCGCGTATGTGAATACCTCGCCGCAAGGACCTGAACATGCCTCGTGAAATCGCCTTCCACGGCGTGTACATGCCGACCATGACGCTGATGTTTTTCATCGCCGCGGCGCTGGCCTGGGCGCTGGACCGGTTCCTCTCCGGGTTCGACCTGTACCGTTTTTTCTGGCACCCGGCGCTGTTGCGCCTGAGTTTGTTTACCTGTCTGTTCGGCGCCCTGGCGCTGACCGTCTACCGTTGACCCTCTATCACTGAAGAAGGCCCTGATGAAAAAGCTTTTCAGCCTGCTCGCCACCTTGCTGGTGCTGGCCCTCGCGATCTGGATCGGCCGGACCCTGTGGGTGCATTACATGGACACCCCATGGACCCGCGACGGCCGGGTGCGCGCCGACATCATCAACGTCGCCGCCGACGTCACCGGCGAAGTGGTCGAGGTGCCGGTGCGCGATAACCAGCTGGTGAAGAAGGGCGATCTGCTGATGCGCATCGACCCCGAGCACTACCGCCTCGCGGTGAAACAGGCGCAGTCCCTGGTGGCCTCGCGCAAGGCTACGTGGGAGATGCGCAGGGTCAACGCCCATCGCCGCGCCGACATGGATGCGCTGGTGATCTCCAAGGAAAACCGCGACGACGCCAGCAACATCGCCGACTCGGCCCTGGCCGATTTCCAGCACGCCCAGGCGCAACTGGAAGCCGCCGAACTGAACCTCAAACGCACCGAAGTGCGGGCAGCGGTGGACGGCTACGTGACCAACCTCAATGTCCATCGTGGCGACTACGCGCGCATCGGCGAAGCGAAAATGGCGGTGGTCGACATGAATTCGTTCTGGGTCTACGGCTTCTTCGAGGAAACCAAACTGCCCCACGTGCGGGTGGGCGACAAGGCCGACATGCAGTTGATGAGCGGTGAAGTATTGAAGGGCCACGTGGAGAGTATTTCCCGCGGCATCTATGACCGGGACAACCCGGAAAGCCGGGAGCTGATCGCCGACGTGAACCCGACGTTCAACTGGGTGCGGTTGGCGCAGCGAGTGCCGGTACGGATTCACATCGATGAAGTGCCGGAAGGGGTGCTGTTGGCGGCGGGGATTACGTGCACGGTGGTGGTGAAGCAGGAGGGTGGGGCATAACCGGTAGACCGGGGCGCCTGCATTCGCGAGCAAGCCCGCTCCCACATACGACCGAGAAATGCGATCAAATGTGGGAGCGGGCTTGCTCGCGAATGCGGACGACTCGGTGCAACAGACAAGCAACTCACTCCTTGCAGAAAGTCTCATGCAAATGCCGCCAAAGAAGCTTGCCTTCGACCTTCTCAAACACCACCGCCGAACGGCGATCGGAATGCAGGCCGGTGGCATCGGTCTGTTGCTCGCGGTAACTCACGGTGGCGCCGCCGTCATGCAACGCGAGGCCGCGTAACTCGCTGAGCTCGATCCGAAAGCCGAGTTTCTTGCCGCCCGCGAGCATGAACAACTCGTTCAGCGCGGCAAAATCCAGCACCCGGCCCAGTGGCGAGACCATGGAAAACTGTGGGGAAAAACGCATCAGCAACTGTTCCAGTTCCGATGCGTCCTGCTCTTCGGCCAGCCATTTTTCGATCAGGACGTGGGCCTGGATCACTTCGTCGAAGTATTCGGTGTAGTCGGTCATGGTGAGTCCTGAAGTTTTGTGGTGTGTGTGCTGACCTCATCGCGAGCGGGCTCGCTCCCACCGTTGGAATGCAGTTCCCTGTGGGAGCGAGCCTGCTCGCGATGGGGGCGACGCGGTCTCAAAGCTGCCCGCGCAAGCCAAACCGCTTCATCAACGCCGACTCCAGCAACCCCTTGGGCAACAAACCCGCCATCAACGGCAACGCCCGGCTGCCATTGCCGAGGCGCACCAGTCGGGGCGGCTTGCTCTGCTGCACGGCCTTGAGCAGCCCGGCGGCGAATTCGCTGGCCGGGGTCGGGTTGTCCTGGGAGGCCTTGGCCCGTGCGCGGATGCCTTCGCGTAGCGGAAACCATGGCGATTGTTCGCTGATCAATTGCTCGGCTTCATGCCCGGCATTCTTGGCGAAGCTGGAGGCGATCGCCCCCGGCTGAACCTCCATCACCCGCACGCCAAACGGCGCCAGCTCCATGCGCAACGCATCGCTCAAGGCATGCACCGCCGCTTTCGACGCGCAGTAGGCGCCGGCAAACGGCGTGACCAGAACCCCGGACACGCTGCCGATATTCACCACGATTCCTTTGGCCCGGCGCAACACCGGAAACAGCGCGCGGGTCACGCCGACCACCGCGAAAACATTGGTTTCGAACTGGCGCTGCAGGGCCGGCACGCCGCCATCGAGCAGCGGCCCCATCGCACCATAACCGGCATTGTTGATCAGCACATCGAGGCCGCCGGTTTGCTGGTTGATCCGTTCGCTCAACTGCTCGAGCGCCGGGCCGTCGTTGACGTCCAGTTGCACCGCGGTAAACCCGGCGGCGGTCAAGGCCGCCAAGTCTTCAGCCTTGCGGGCGGTGGCCCAGACTTCGTAGCCGGTGGTCTTGAACACCTCGGCGAGGGCGCGGCCGATGCCGCTGGAACAACCGGTAATCAACGCAACGGGCATGGCGCGGTCCTTGTGCATGGGGATTGATAAGGCATCAGTCGGAGAAACTACCCTGCAAACGCTCGGCGCGAAACTCCAGGGTTTGCGGGCGATATCCGGGACGCAGCGGTGGCATCGGCAAGCAGTCCTCCCAGTTCGCCCCGGCCTGCAATTCGCCGGGCCCGCGATAGCGCGGCGCGGTGTATTGGTTGTCGGCCAGGTTGACCGTGTCGCCCGGGGCATACGCAGCGATACGCCAGCGCAGTTCGGTCAGTGGCACGTCGTTGCCGTTGTTCATTTTCAGTTGCAGCGGGCGATCTGCCGGGCATTGTTCCGGGGCGTAGGTGATGCGCAATTCAAGGCGCGCCAGTTGCTTGACCTCGCGGTTGTCCAGCCAGATGACCCAGGTGGCGACCAGGCCCAGCCCAATGGCTGCCGCAATCGAGACGGGCAGGGCTTTGGTCGGGTAACGCAACAACAGGATCAGCCAGGTGATGACCAGCAGGACGCCGATGAACATGACGCACAACCTCGGGAGGGGAGAGGTTCATCCTACCTAAGCGTAAGTGAGGTGGCGATGGGATTGATGGAGTGTGGTGGCTATCAGGGCCTCTTCGCGAGCAAGCCCGCTCCCACCTTTGACCGCATGCACCGTCCTGTGTGGGAGCGGGCTTGCTCGCGAAGGGACCGGCTCAGGCAACACAAAATCCCGACAAAAAAAGCCCCCACCCAACTCGCTGCGGATGGGGAGTCGCAGCGGGCTGGATGGGGACTTCTTGTTTTGCCGAACGCTTACTGCGCGATGGTTTTCACCGACACGCCACGCTCGATCGGGGTCGAACGACCGTAGATATCTTCAAAACGCTCGATATCGTCTTCACCGAGGTAGCTGCCCGACTGAACTTCGATGATCTCGAGTGGAATCTTGCCCGGGTTGCGCAGACGGTGAACCGAAGCGATCGGAATGTAGGTCGACTGGTTCTCGCACAGCAGGAACACGTTTTCGTCGCAGGTCACTTCGGCGGTGCCGCTGACCACGATCCAGTGTTCCGCGCGGTGGTGGTGCATTTGCAGCGACAGGCACGCGCCCGGCTTGACCGAGATGTGCTTGACCTGGAAGCGCCCGCCCATGTCCACCGAGTCGTAGGAACCCCACGGACGATAGACTTCACAGTGGTTCTGGGTTTCGCTGCGGCCCTGTTCGTTGAGGGTGTTGACCATCTGCTTCACGCCTTGGACCTTGTCCTTGTGCGCGATCATCATGGCGTCCTTGGTTTCGACGACCACGATGTTTTCCAGGCCGATCACCGACACCAGTTTGCCGTTGCCGTGGATCATGCAGTTCTTGCTGTCCTGAATGACCACGTCGCCTTTGGTGACGTTACCGTTGGCGTCTTTTTCATTCACTTCCCACAGCGACGACCAGCAACCGACATCGCTCCAGCCGGCGGTCAGCGGCACGACGCAGGCGCGCTGGGTTTTTTCCATGACGGAGTAGTCGATGGAATTGTCCGGGCAGCAGGCGAAGGTGGCTTCGTCGATAGTGACGGTGTCGGCGTCCTGCTCGCTGCGCTCAAGGGTCAGCAGGCAGGTGTCGTAAATGTCCGGATCGTGTTTTTTCAGCTCTTCGAGGAAGCGGCTGGCGCGGAACAGGAACATGCCGCTGTTCCAGAAGTAACCGCCGGACTGGACGAACTCGGTCGCGCGTTTAACGTCGGGTTTTTCGACGAAGTGCGAGACGCGGCTGACGCCTTCCGGCAGCAGCGAATCGTTGGTCGACTTGATGTAGCCGTAGCCGGTTTCCGGTTTGGTGGCCGGTACGCCGAACAGCACCATTTCGCCATTTTCGGCAGCCACGGTGGCCAGGGCCAGGGCGCGTTGCAGGGCTTTCTGGTCGTCCAGCACGTGGTCGGCCGGCAGCACCAGCATCAATTCGTCACGGCCTTCGTTGATCAGCATCATCGCGGTCAGGGCCACGGCCGGCGCGGTGTTGCGGCCGAACGGTTCCATCAGGATGCGCTGGGTTTCCAGCTTGCGGGCGCTCAACTGCTCGTTGACGATGAAGCGGTGGTCCTTGTTGCAGACCACAATCGGGGTGTCCATGCCTTCGAACACCAGGCGTTCCAGGGTTTGCTGGAACAGCGTGTGTTCGCCGGTCAGGGCGAGGAACTGTTTAGGAAACTGCTTACGGGAAAGCGGCCAAAGACGTGAGCCGCTACCACCTGACAAGATCACCGGAATCATGTGTGTTACTCCTTGAAAATCGAATGGGTCAGAGCACGAACGTTGTGTCGTTTCACTCTTGTTCTTGTTCCGTGTCCCGACTGACACCGCGATCCAGGGTGGGAGCGGGCTTGCTCGCGAAAGCGTTGTATCAGTCGACATCTTGGGTGGATGTCTGACCGCCTTCGCGAGCAAGCCCGCTCCCACAGGGGGATGCGCCAGTCGGGAAAAATGGGTTAGCGCGTCGAAACCGGGCGCTTGACCCAGACTGGCGACAGGCTGCTGCCGTTACCGGTGACGTACAGCACCGCCGCTTCACCGCGCTCCAGGGCGACCGGTTTCACGTCGCCGACTTTCGTTGCGCCCTCGTAGAGCGCCAGGCTGACTTTTACCGGGTTGATTTCGCGCTCGCCACGGCCCTTGGCGGCGACGGACGGTACGACTTCGGTCTTGCCGTCGGCGGTTTTCAGGGTCAGGGCCTTGTCGCTCAGGTTCTGTACGCGAACCAGGGATTTCTGCTTGTTCTTGAACGGCGGCTCTTCGATCAGTTGCGGCGCGCCGCTGGCGTTGTTGACCAGGGTGTAATAGTGGTCGCCGGCCAGTTTCACCGGCAGGGTCTGGCTGCCGACCTTGGCGCTGTAGTCGCCGCCCGGCATGAAGCTGAAGTCGGTGCTGGACAGTGGCGCGACGTCGGCCAGGTTGGTGCTGCCGACGGTGGCGCTGACTTCAGTATTGCCGGCGTTGTAGACCCGTACGAAGCTCGAGCCTTTCGGTGCGGTCGGGCCGTAGAGGGCGGCGTCGCCACCGGCGAAGGCATTCATGGACAGCACGCTGAAGGTCGCAGCCAATGCAAAGGTCTTGGCGAGACGGCGAGGAGTTGTAGTGAAAGTCATGGAAGTACCTCTCTCTTTCAGTTTTGCGCCCGGTCGGGCGTCTCGGATTTAGTGTTTACCGCTACGTTTTGCTGGCGGGCGCCGGCTTCTTTGAGCTCTGCGACCCACTGCGGGTCGGCGTCGCCGATTTCGTTGTTCACAGGCAGATAACGTTCGGGGAACTCCCAGATCAGCACTTGTGGCGGGCTGTTCTTGAAGGCATCGCTTTTCAGGTAGCTGAGCATCGGCAGGATCGGGCCGTGGCCGTCTTCGGCGTAATTCACCACGTCGCTGTGCAGCGCTTCTTTCAGCGCGCCGACGAAGTTCCAGTTCGGGTTGGCGCTATAGCTGGTGCCGATCAACGCCACGGGCACTTCGGTGTTGGCGAACAGGGCGTCGTCGCCAGCGGCCTGATCGTCAGCCGCCACGGTGTTGCGCTTCTGCAACGGCTCGGTGGCCGGCATCAGGTTTTCGAACAGCGGGTCCAGCGGCAGGAACAGGCGCAGGTCACCTTTGTGGGTCACTTTCTCGGCCGGCTGGGTGACGAAGCGTTGCGGCTCGCCGCTCAGCGGGGTTTTCTCGGCAATCGTCCTGGCCAGGGTCTCGGCGGCGATTTGCGCGCCTTCCGGGGTCCAGTGGGTGTCGGTGCGCAGGAACACTTGCTGACCGTTCAACTTGCCCTTTTGCAGCGGCACGAGCAGGTCAGGCGCGATGATCTTGTCGGCCGCGACACGGGCGTGGAAGTCTTCATACAGGTTGGCGTGGATGCTCGAAGGCTTCACGTCGCCCAGGTGTTCCGGATACAGGCGGGTCTTGGCCGGCACGATCGCCATCACCAGTTTCACGCCTTTCTCTTTCAATGCCTGACGCACGCCTTCGACCAGCGCGTAGTTGCCTTGCAGGTTCAATTCTTCGTTGACGATCGGGTTGAATTCCTCATCGCTGTACAACCATTGGTCGCGACCGAGCACCACGCCCGGACGACCTTCGTTGAACAGTTTGAAATCCAGCGCGGCCCAGAGGTTGGTGCCCAGGCGCTTGATCGGGAACTCGTCGTCGTAGTGGGTTTCGACAGCCTTGGTCCAGCGGCCGTTGAGCACCGTCGCGTCGGCGTTGGTGCTGAAGCCGAAGAAGCTGCGCGTCGACCACAGGCCCAGGACCAGCAGGGTCACCAGGAACAAGGCGATGTAGAAGATGCGTAATGAGCGGGTCATGGTCAGATCCCTCAGAACTGGAAGTAAAGGAACGGCGAGAAGCTTTGCGCCGAGAGTTTGAAAATCGAAGCGATGAACAGCAGCAGTATCAGCGCGCGCATCACGTAACGGGACCAGTCAGCGGTCCAGTAGGCCGGTTGCACGGTGGCTTCGACGCCCACGGTGTAGCCCGGCTCGTGGATGCTCGCCGGGTTGTCGCCCGGTACGGCCTTGATCATTCCTGGGGTTGCGCCAGCAGGACCATCGGTCTCGATGTTGACGGCAGGCTTGGTCTTCTCGGGCGGACGGTTGCTGTAGAAATCACGGATGCCGAAGAACGCCAGGGTCACGTAAGCCACCACCAGGGTCGCCACTTGCAGGCCGGTGAGGCTGGCCTGGTTGAGTTCCGACAGCGACCATTCGCCGAAGCTGAACATCGCGCCGTACATACGGCCGGCGACGTGCAGGTTTTCCGCGCGGAAGATCACCCAGCCCATGACCACCAGCAGGAAGGTCAGGGCCCAGCGGATCGGGTTGATGCTGCGCGGCGAAGTATTCAGGCCCAGCGCTTTTTCAATCGCCAGCCACATGCCGTGCCAGGCACCCCAGACGATGTAGGTGATGTTCGCGCCGTGCCACAGACCACCGAGCAGCATGGTCAGGAACAGGTTGCGATAGGTCATCAGCGTGCCTTTGCGGTTGCCGCCCAGCGTGATGTACAGGTAGTCACGCAGCCAGGTGGACAGGCTGATGTGCCAACGGCGCCAGAACTCGGTGATCGACTGGCTGATGTACGGCTGCTTGAAGTTTTCCATGAAGCGGAAACCCATCATCAAGCCCAGGCCGATGGCCATGTCGCTGTAGCCGGAGAAGTCGAAATACAGTTGCGCGGTGTACGCCAGCGCGCCGAGCCAGGCATCGCCGGTGGTCGGGTTCTGCAAGGCGAAGCAATGGTCGGCGACCACTGCAAGGGTGTCGGCGATGAAGACTTTCTTGATGAAACCCTGCATGAACCGCGTGCAGCCCTCGGAGAATTTGTCGAGGGTGTGGGTGCGGTTGTTGAACTGGTCGGCGAGGTCGCGGAAACGCAAAACCGGGCCGGCAATCAGGTGCGGGAAGATCGCCACGAATGCCGCGAAGTCGATCAGGTTGCGGGTCGCCGGGGTATCACCGCGGTAGACGTCGATGATGTAGCTGATGGACTCGAAGATGTAGAACGAGATCCCGATTGGCAACAGCACGTGGGTCAGGATGAACGGCGACAGACCGACCGAGGTCATCATCGCGTTGATGCTGTCGACGCCGAAGTTGGCGTACTTGAAGTAGCCGAGGATGCACAAGTCGACTGCCACGCCGAGCAGCAGCCAGCGCTGGGCCGGTTTGGTGCGCACGCCGGCGGCGCCGACCTTGAGGCCGATCCAGTAGTTCCACAGCGTCACGGCGGCGAACAGCGCGAGGAAGTCCACGCGCCACCAGGCATAGAACACATAGCTGGCGATCAGCAGCAGCAGGTTGCGATAGCGTATTCCGCTCAAGTAGTACAGGCCGAGGAAGATCGGCAGGAACAAGAACAGGAACACGTTGGATGAAAATACCATCCCGGTCTCTCCATGTTTAACCAACAGTCAAGGGCCGCAGCCCCCCCAAACCCCCCACCAAAAAACCGGGGGAATAACACTTAGCTCAAATCCTGCACTGACCCGGTGGGAGCGGGCTTGCTCGCGAATACGGTGTGTCAGTCGACATCAAGGGTGAATGTCAGACCGCATTCGCGAGCAAGCCCGCTCCCACAAGGGTTTTGCGTTGTTCTAGGAACCTTTGCCTTTCTCGTTGGCCGGGTCGTAGACCTTGGTCAGGTCACCCCCGAGGCGGAAGGTCTTGAACGGCTGCATCTGGTGTTTCTTTTCCAGCACGTCAGGCGAGCAGGTGTAAAGCGTGCAGAACGGTTCGAGCCAGGCGAATTTCGAATCGACTTTCAGGTCGGTCATGTCCTGTTCCTTGCCGTTCTTGCTCTCGAAGCTGCTCGGGTCTTTCACGCCGGACAGCACGCGATCACCCAGGCGTTTCAGCGCGCCGTTGTTTTCCTGGCGCAGATCCACACCGTTGACCTGAGCGAAACTGGCGATCATCGCCAACGGCGGCAACGCGTAGTTGTGGTAGGCGAGGGCGCGTTGCTGGCGCTTGAGTTCATTGGGCAGGTAGCCGTCGGCGTCGACCTGGTTGGCGCCGACCTTGTATTCCTTGACGGCCCAATCGAACAGATCGCGGCGGTTAGTGGCGACGGACGTGGCCATCACCGACCAGGCGGCCCAGTACGAGTGGTTGTTGGTTTTATCCAGCGGCAGGTTGTCCCAATCGCTGACCACCTGGTCGGCCATTTTGCTGAACCAGGCTTCGATCAGCTGCGACTCTTGCTGGTGGTTGGCCAGCGGGTGCGAGTCGGAGAACTTCAGGCGGATGTACGAAGACGCCATGCTGCCCAGCGCCCATTTGCGCATGGACTTGCCGGTATGGTTGAAGTCCTTGGACATCAGCGCATCGGCCTTGGCCCAGGCGGTCAGCCAGTTCAGCGTGCATTCGAGTTGTTCCGGACGACCGTCACGCATGAACTGCATCACGCGCTTGCTGGTGCCGCGCTCGATCTTGGTGATGTCCGCGGTGGTGTCACGAAAGGCTTTTTCCGATTGCACGTTCAGGGTCGCACGGGCCTTGTCGGAACCTTCGTACTTGCTGCGAAATTGCAGCGAGCCAGTGTACGGCGCCGGCATCGCGTCACAACCTTCGCTGCTGTCGCCGGTTTTGACTTTCTCGATGGGTGCGAAATAACCCTGGGGCGGACGCAGCGGCGCGGCGGCCTGGGTGGCCCCGGCGAACATCGCCAGGGTCAGCAGGGACGGCGCGAGTAGATGTTTCAACGTTCGGTTTCGCATGGCAGACCTCATTGCCCGACCGAAGCAGTACGCTGCTCGGCACTCGGGAATACGTTGCGTTTGCAGATTTTCGCTTCGACCTTCTGTGGCGCGGCACCCGCTTCAGGGCCCTGGACTTCGACGGCCAGCAGATTCTGCGAAGCCCAGTCTTCGTCCGTGCGCAACTCGAAGGCAAAACGCCCGTCGGTGTCGGAAGTTTCCGGTTTTTCGATCTTGATGTCCTCGTGGCGCCCGTTCATGTACCAGAGGGTGGCTTGCAGGGTTTTCACCGAGGTATCGGCGAAGCGGATGTCGACCTGGTGACTGCTGTTCTGCAGGTTCAGGTTGTTGCTGTTGACCAGCAATTCGTTCTTGCCCGGTTTCAGCGTCTTGCTACCGGACATTTGTGCATCTTTACCTTCGCAACCGTTGTCCAGCAGCGCCATCATCTGGCGGTAGATGGTTTCCTGGTCCAGGCGGTAGAGCGGCGAGAATTCCCAGATCAGGATCTTCGGCGGCTTGGTCTGGAACTCTTCGCTGCCCAGGTACTGCAGCATCGAACCTTCCAGGCCCCCGCCGGGGAACGCCACGTTGAGAATGTCGGCGCCGATGGCCTCTTCGAGGAAACCGGCGAAGTTGTAGTTCTTGCCACTGTGGCTGGTGCCGACCAGGGTGATTTCCGGGTTGCCGGAGTCGCCGAAGAGGTCGCCATCCGCCGCTTCGCCTTTGGGCTCGGTGGTGAACTGATCCATGTACTGGATCGCGTAGCTGGTGCCACAGAGTTGACCGGCCATATTGTGCAATGTTCCGGTCTTGCCCATGCGACCCGACTTGTGGCTCTCGAATTCGCGTTTTGGAATGCTCGCAAATTCAGGCAGTTGCTTGATTTTTTCGCCGACGATCTTCGCGGTGCGCTGGGCGCCATACGGCGTCCAGTGCTGGTCGCCGCGGAAGTAGAAATCGTGGGCGGGCAGGGTGTCCGGCAGCGATTCGTTGGTCAGCGGCGACAGGTCCGGCACCACATAACCCATGGCGGCGAAACGCCCGAGCATGGTCTTGTAGTTCTTCAGCGCCTTGTCGAAATCGAATTTGGCCTTGTCTTCCGGGTTGAGCTTGTTGCGGTTCACCAGGCCACGGGTCGGCTGGTAAACCACGACGAGCTCCACGCCTTTGCTCTTGAACGCATCGTGCAGTTCTTTCATGCGTTTGTAGCCGGCGGGGGTGGTGTCGAATTCGGTGCGCAGGTCTTCCTGGGTACGGAACAGCCAATCGCCCTGGGCCTGCACCAGCGTGGTGAAGTTCTGCTGGTAACGCGTGGTGTAATTCTTCGCGTCGTGGGCTTCGGGGCACAGGTTGCAGCACGGCTCGGCATTGAACGTCGGGGCCTTGACGTCATCGGCGCGGGCGCCAGCGCTGGCCGCGAGAATGCCGGCGGTCAGGGCCGACAGGCTGAGTAATTTGATCAAGTGTGAGTGCATAAAATTATCCTCAGTCCTGCAGTTCGGTCTGGCGTTCGACAGGGTCGATCAGCACGGCTTTCTGCTGGCGCACCAGCAGGTCGAGAATTTCATCCTGACGCTCGCCGAGAATCCCGTTGAAGCTGATGCCACTGGATTTGGTCGGGGCGAGCATGGACACGCGATACAGTTCGACGCTCAGCGGCGAGTCGATGGACAGCGGGCCGCTGCCGTTGCCGGCCAGTTCGCCGCCAACGATGATCAGCGACACCTGGGCGTCGAACGGATCGAGCTTGATGTCACGGTCGGTGTCGGTCAGGTCCTTGATGTGGCCGTAGACACCGGTCAGGCCGTTGGCCATCGCCAGGTTTTCGTACAGGCGGATGTTCACGCTGTTACGAATGCGGATGCCGTGACGACGGTTGCTGATCACCTTGTTCGCATACAACAGGTTGTCGGCACTCTCGTAGAGGGTGATGCCGTCGGTGTGGTTCTTGTAGATCTCGTTGTAGGCAATGATGTTGTTGACGCTGTTACGGTCGATCACCAGGCCCGACAGCTTGTTGTCGTAGCTGCGGTTGTTGAAGATGAAGCTGTCGTTGACCTCGCGGGAAATGATGATCCCGTGCTTCTTCTTGGTCCCGTGGACGGTGTTGTCGGCGATGATCAGGCCGTGGGACCGGTCATGCGGGTCGATGCCGTAGACGATGTTGTCTTTGTAGGTGTTGCCCTTGACCACGAAGTCGCGGGTTTCGTAGCAGTAGAAGCCGTACCACATGTCCGAGAACTCGGAGCCGACGATCCAGCCGGTCGGTTCAGGGCGCTTGAGCACCTTGGCCATGTTCGGCGTGTACTGGGAAATACTCACGCCGTAGGACTTACTGTTGGCGTAACCGAAACTGGCGATCTTGCTGTTGGCGATGTAGGTCTCGGTGCCGCCCCAGGACAGCAGGAACGGGCGGAACTCCTTCGCCGAGTTGAACGTCGCCGGGCCGTTGTCCTTCTCGCGCCAGCCAGTGATTTTGGTATCACGCACAAACAGCTGGCCGTCGTTGACCAGGAACGAGCCGGCCTCCTGGGACAGGCGTAGTTCCTGGGTCTGCTTGTCGATTTCGAGGATGCCGTGACGGCCGACCACGATCGGCAATTTCGCCAGGTAGACACCCGGCGACGTTTCGCTGAAGTACTGCTTGGGCAGTTTCTTCGCCAGGTCCTTGAGGTTCATGTAGCCGTCGTCGACGAAGATCGCCTGCGGGATGCCGTGCTGACGCACCACCCATTCGGCCATCTTGTTGTCGCCGCCGATGAAGTCCTTCAGTGCGTCTTCCTGCATCATCCGGCGCACGCTGATTTTGCCGGCCTTGGTGCGCACGATTTTCGCGGCGATGGCTTCCGCGGTGTAGCCGGAGGTGTCCGGCAGTGTCGGCTTGGCCATCTCCAGCGGCGCGGTCGGCGCGCTGCTGACGGTGTAGGTCTTGGCCTGCTGCAATTCCTTGGCCGTGGTCACCGGCTTCGCTGGCTCGACGTTGGCGAAGGCGGCCGAGCTGGCCAGCAGCATCGCGCCGGCCAGCAAGGTCAACGCGCCTCTCTTCGGACTGTTCATGTCAGGAACTCCCTTAGCGGTTCGCATCAGAAGCGCCAGATCACGTCGATGAACGCGCGATGCATGTACGAGTCGACTTCTTTGCCGTACGCATCGCCCGGCTTGAACACACCGCCACGCAAGCGCACGAGGGCCGACGGTTCGTCGATCGACTGGCTCAGCGCGGCCGGTAACAGGCCTTGCTTGAAGTACTTGGTGACGACGAGGTCCATTTCCTGGCCCAGGTCCTTGTTGCCATCTTTCAGCGGCAGCGACGTGCTGGAGAGAATCGCGCCGGTCGGATCGGTGTCGTTCTCGACCGCGTTGATGCCGTTGCTGCCGACCGGCTTGTTGCCGTCGACACGCCAGAATTTGTGGTAGATCACGCTGGCGTCGTATTCGTCGTTGAGCATCCACGAGCCGAACAGCGTAGCGGTCTGCATGTTGTTCATTTCGCCACGGAAGGCTTCGCCGAAACGGTGAACTCGCGAACGCGTACCGGTGTAGTTCGAACGGTTGCTTTCCAGGCCGTTCTGTTGGTAATCGGCGCTGGCGCGGGCATAAGCGGCACCGACTTGCCATTGCGGATCGAGGCGCAGGCGCACACCGACATCGGTGGCCCAGCCGTTGAGGTCTTCACCGCGCTTGGCTTCGGCCGGGCGCGTGCCATCGGCGTTGAGCGCGTTGACCGTGTCGGTGTCGCCGCTCATGCCGGTGATGCTGCCCCAGTAATTGAGGGTGTTGGTGTTGCGGTAGTTGTAGGCATCGCTGTCGGCGGTGAGGCCGAGCCAGCTGATGTCGCCATTCTGTTTCTTGTCCAGCGAGTCGCCGGCCACGCCCGGTTCCGGGTAGTCGAGCTTGCCGTCATCGTGGGTGTGATGACCGCGAATGCCGACCCAATTGCCCGGGGTCCACTGGTACGCCGCGTCGGCGTAGACGTGCAGGCGATCCTTGTCTTTCGGTGCCAGCTCTTTCAGGTCGGTGCGGTATTCGCTGAAGCGCTCGGCGACGCCGACATTGGCGCGCAGCAACGTGGTGTCGAAGGTCCAGTTCAGGGCTTCGATATTGGTGTCGCGCCATTGGCCGTCGTCATTGCGCAGGCGTTGGCGACCGAGTTTCAGTTGCTCGCCCGGATACGGTGTGAGGCCGCTGTAGCCGACCCAGAATTCACGCATGGCCAGGTAGTTTTTCTTGGTCTTGCGATCACCGTTGTCGGTGGTCTGGGTGCCTTCGCTGTCGGACTGCTGCAGGGTGTCGGTCTCGATGATGTCGGTGGACGTCACCGCCTGACCCATGGCGTAGGCGCTCCAGGCGCCGCTTTCGCCGTAGATCCATGGACGCAGGTCGAGGCCGACGCCGTTGACGTCGCCGCCGCCGGCGGTGCCGAGGTCACGGTCGTCTTCGGACTGGCCGGTGATTTTCACTTCGAGGCCGAAATTCTTGGCGTCGGTCAATGCCGCCAGGGTCGGACACGACCACAGCAGGGCGCAAGTCAGGCCGATACCGGCCTTCACGAATGGGTTCAACTTCATAACGTTTCCTCGCCGTCTTCTTCTTGCAGGGCGTGCAGTTCCAGCGTGTTCTGGCTCAAGGCACCACGAACGGCCTGTTCTTGTTTCAACAGGCGTTGGGCCTCGGCGAGCTGGGCAGGCGGCAGTTGGGCTTCGAGTGTCTGGGCAAGCTCGGTGGCTTGCGGGGTGTTCTGGGCTTTGGCCAATTGGCTGAAGACATACGCGTTAAGCGGATTGGGCTTGGTGCCCCGGCCTTGGGAAAACAGTTGCGCGATGGCGAAGTCAGCGCTGTTCTGACCGTTGCGCGCAGCGGTCAGCAAGTGATCCAGGGCTTTCTGCGAATAGACCTGGCCCAGGTAACCACGGCGGTAGATCTGGCCGAGGTAGTAATCGGCGGCGACTTCCTTGCCGACGGCTTTCTGGAAATGCGCTTCGGCGACTTTCGCGTCGGCCGGCACCCATTTGCCTTCGTAGTAGAGCTTGCCGAGCAACAGTTCGGCGCGCGGCTGATCAGCGGCACGGCCGTTGTCCAGGTATTTCATCATCGTGTCGACATCGCCGAGTTCCGGGAAGTCGTAGAGCAATTGCGCCAGGCTGACCCAGGAAGCGGGGTAGCCGGGGGCGATGTCTTCGAGCAACGACTGCGCGGTTTTCTCGTCGGTCTTGCCCAGCGTCGCATCCCCCAATACACGGGCCACGCTGTCAACGCGCTGCGCGGACACGGTGCCGCGGGTATGCGCCGCCTGCATCTGTTTGATCAGTGCGGCTTGCTCTTCGGTCTTGCCCTGTTTCTGGTAGACCGTGGCCAGCTCGACGTAGCAAATGTCGGTGGTGTTCAACGCGGCTTTGCAGATGGTCGCGACTTCGTCCAGGTGCTGGTCGTAAGTACCCTGGGTGCGATAGAGCAGCACTTGGGCCAGGCCCGCTTCCGGCTTGCCTTCGGCGCGCCATTGGCTGATCTGCTGTTGGGCGTTGACGTTGGGGAAACTGTGCGGGTATTGCAGGTACAGCATCGCCAGCGGGATCAACGTGTTGCCTTCGCCATTGGCCGCGGCTTTTTTCAACAGGCCTTCGGCTTCGTGCTGTTCGGCTTCGGTCGAACCGGGCTTGGCCACCAGCAGACGACCGAGGCGAGCCTGGGCGCGCGGCGACACGTCGGCCGCGGCGCGGTAAGTCGCCTCGGCCTGCTTGATTTGCGCCGGGTCGCGGCTGTCGACCTGGATATCGGCCAGGCCCACCTGGGCCTCGCTGTAGCCGAGGTCGGCCAGTGCCTTGTAGTTCTGCTGCGCCGTTGCGGTGTCGCCACGTTTCAGGGCTTCGTTGGCCAGGCGCTGGTCGGGCAGGCCGGCGCAACCGGCGAGGCTGACGGCCAGTGCCAAAGCACACACCGCACCCCTGTGGGAGCCAGCCTGCTGGCGATTCAGGCAGCTCGGTGCTTCAGCAGAACCGCAGTGATCCAATCGCTGGCAGGCCAGCTCCCACAGGGATCTCGGTTTTCTCAGAAGGCTGGTGATCATCACGGGCATGTCCTCGCTTACAGGCCAGAAGCCATGGCTTTGTCGATCAGCCAGTTCAGGTTCGGGCCACGATCGCTGTTCACTTCAACCGGACGACCGGCGAACTTGCTGTCCAGCGGCTCGTCAGGCTGGATCAGCACGCGGATGTCGGACGACAGGTCGGCGCTTTTCAGGCTGGTGCTGCTGACGATCTTGCCGGTGCGGGATTTGTCTTCGCCGGCGATCTGGAAGCGCACCGGGCTGCCTGGCAGCACGTCGCCGAATTGGCGATAGGAGAAACGCGCCTCGACGTTGGCTTCGCTGTTGCGCGGCACCAGCTGGAAGATCACGTCGCCCTTGCTGGCGTACTGACCGTCGGCGACCAGTTGCTGCGCCACGGTGCAATCGCACGGCGAGGTCAGGGTGCCGGTCATTTGCTTGCCGAACAGTTCTTCAACCTTGGCCGGTTGCAACTGGTCTTCGTCGAGGTGGCCCTTGAGCACGTCGAGCATGCTGGTGCTGAAGGTCGCCAGCGGTGCGCCTTTGGCGGCGACACCGTCAGCCTTGATCAGGCTCTGCACGGTGCCATCGCGCGGCATGGTGATGTTCATGCCCGGCACGCTGACCAGACCGGCCTGCGCATGGCTGACGAAGTACATGCCGTACACCGACTTGAAAATGAAACCGAACGCCGCCAGGCCGACGAGGAAAATCGCCAGGCTGAACGTCACGGCGCGCAGACGACCGAACGGGGACATGCCGCTGCCGCTGTCCTTTTGCTTGCGCGCCTTGGTGAAGTTGTCGCGCTGCAGGGTGGCCAGCACTTCGCCGATGCTGACGATGTCGCCGGCCAGGTGCGAGGTGATCAGGTGGCGCAGGGTCGAGATGTCCTGCGGTTCCAGGTTCTGGAACTGGCAGCCGACACGGCCGGTCTGGCGGTCGAAGGAGCGCACTTGCAGTTCCACGTCCATGGCCAGGCCAAGGTTATCGATGACGAACTGCAGGCGAGCCTTGTGCGCATCGCCGATTTTCAGCGGCAGCTGGCCGGCGTTGAACGCCAGGCCGCCGGCGGAAAGATCGAGGACACGGGCTTCGACCGGGGTCCGGTCCGGACCGAAGAAACGCAGCTTGGCCGGGATTTTTACCCGGGCGTGTTGGCGCTGGGCTTCGGATTCATGCACTACGTTGGCGTTGACGGCGGTATTCATAGGGGCGATTTCCTTGTTAATTCAATAGGGGCGGGTCAGACCATCAACAGCAGTACGGCGACAAAGATGCTGCCGGCGGAGAAGGTCATGGTCCGAGACGACCAGGTGTTGAACCAACGTTGAAAGCTGGCGAGATCACGGGTCAGGGCAGTGGGTTGGCGAGTCCAGGACTGTTGGTCGAGGCGGAAGAACACGTAGATCTTCACCAGCGCGCCGACGATCTGGTTGTAATAGAGAATCGCCGGGTAGGCCGGGCCGATCGTGTGACCGGAACAGGACAACAGCAGCGTCAGGATCAGGCGGGTGATGCCGATCCACAGCAGGTAAGCCAGGATGAACGCGGTGCCGTACTTGAAGCTGGCGATGATCGCCACGGTCAGGCCCAGCAGCGAGGTCCACATCGACACGCGCTGATCGAACAGCACCACCGAAGTGAACAGGCCGAGGCGTTTGACCCCCAGGCCCAGTGCGCGAGCGTTCTGGCGCAGGTTGTTGCCGTACCAGCGGAACATCAGTTTGCGGCTGGCCTTGATGAAGCTTTTTTCCGGCGGGTGTTCCACGGTGTGGATCGCCGCATCGGGCACGTAGAACGTGTCGTAGCCCAGGCGCATCAGGCTGAACCAGCTCGACTTGTCATCACCGGTGAGGAACTTGAAGCGGCCCAGGCGCCAGTGTTGCAGCGAGTCGCTTTCCACGTCGGCGATGAAGTCCGGGTTGGTGACCACGGAGGCGCGGAACACCGACATGCGTCCGGTCATGGTCAGTACGCGCTTGGACAGGGCCATCGAGCACATGTTGATGTGGCGCTGGGCGAAGCGCAGCTTGTGCCACTCGCTCATGATGTAGCCGCCGCGCACTTCGCAGAATTCGTTGGTGGTCAGGCCGCCGACGTTGCCGAACAGCTGGAACCACGGCACGGTCTTGAGCACGACGCCTTCGGCGAGCACGGTGTCGCCATCGATCACTGCGACCACGGCGCGGTCGTCCGGCAGGTGACGGGAGATGGCGCGGAAACCGAAGGCCAGGCCATCGCGTTTGCCAGTACCCGGGATGCGCACGAAGTCGAGCTTGACGCGCTCCGGTGGGTTCATCCGGTTCCACAGGCTTTTCACCAGCAGCTCGTCGGACATTTCCACGATCGAGCAGACCACGGTGGTCGGCAGGCCGCAGTCGATGGCTTCGCGGATCACCGAGCTGTAGACCTGGGCGGTGGTCAGCGCGTCGATGCGGAAACTGGTGACCATCAGGAATACGTGGGAGGGGTCTGACGCTTTACCGAGCTTGCGCACTTTGCGCCGCAAGTGCGGGTAGACCACGTACAGAAACAGCATGCCGCGCAGGAAGTGCGTGGCACCCATCGAGTAACGCCAGATCCCGATGAAGCCGATCAGGAAAATGAAATCCTTCGACTCGGAATCGAACGTGGACGTGGGCAACGCCATGGCGATGCCCATCAAGATACTTAAGTAAAACAGCCAACCGGCGGCCTGAAGGAGGCCGTGCTTTAGCCTGTGCATAATTTGCATCCGTGTGTCGATCTCGGGTTAAGGCAGGCGTAGAACCCGTGGGAGCGAGCCTGCTCGCGATGGGCGCCAACGATGACGCTGGCAACCTGACACCCTGCGGTGTCTCTGATCCATCGCGAGCAAGCCCGCCCCTACGGGGAAGGCTGCTTTACCAGCAGATGCCTTCGGCGCGTCCACCTTCACGGGTGGCTTGCGACATGAAGCCCACCAGGTCGATCACTTGCTTGCCCTGCGGAACGTTCTGCACCAGGGCGCGGAATTTCTCGTCACGGTTGCCGAGGATGATCACGTCGGAGTTGTTGATCACTTCGTCGAAGTCGGCATTGAGCAAGGACGAGACGTGCGGAATCTTCGACTCGATGTAGTCCTTGTTCGCGCCATGAACACGGGCGTATTCAACGTTGGCGTCGTAGATGCTCAGGTCGTAACCCTTGCCGATCAGCATCTCTGCCAGATCCACCAGCGGACTTTCGCGCAGGTCATCGGTGCCGGCCTTGAAGCTCAGGCCCAGCAGGGCGACTTTGCGTTTGTCGTGGCTGGAGACGATGTCGAAAGCGTTCTGCACCTGGGATTCGTTGCTGCGCATCAGCGAGTTCAGCAATGGCGATTCCACGTCCAGGGCGCCGGCGCGGTAGGTCAGGGCACGCACGTCTTTGGGCAGGCAGGAGCCGCCGAAGGCGAAGCCTGGGCGCATGTAGTACTGGGACAGGTTCAGGGTCTTGTCCTGGCAGACCACTTCCATCACTTCGCGACCGTCGACGCCGCACGCCTTGGCGATGTTGCCGATCTCGTTAGCGAAGGTGACCTTGGTGGCGTGCCACACGTTGCAGGTGTACTTGATCATCTCGGCAACGGCGATGTCCTTGCGGATGATCGGCGCGTCGAGCTCTTCGTACAGCGATTGCAGAACGTCGCCGGACGCCTTGTCGAACTCGCCGATGACGGTCATCGGTGGCAGGTCGTAGTCGGCGATCGCGGTGCTTTCACGCAGGAATTCAGGGTTGACCGCCACACCGAAATCAATGCCGGCTTTCTTGCCGGAGCAGTCTTCGAGGATCGGGATGACAACGTTTGCGACGGTGCCCGGCAGGACGGTGCTGCGCACGACGATGGTGTGGCGGGTGCTCTTGTCACGCAGGACAAAACCGACCTCGCGGCATACCGCTTCGATGTAGTTCAGTTCCAGGTCGCCGTTCTTTTTGCTCGGCGTACCGACGCAGATCATCGACAGGTCGGTGTCGCGAATCGCCTCGGCGAAGTTGGTCGTACCGCGCAGGCGGCCGGTCTCGATGCCCTTGGCCAGCAGTTCGCCCAAACCCGGTTCAACGATCGGTGATTTACCGGCGTTGATCATATCGATCTTGTCTTTGGCGACATCGACGCCAACGACGTCATGGCCCCGTGCAGACAGGCAACCGGCACAGACTGCACCGACGTAACCCAAACCAAATATGCTGATGCGCATCGCATTTACCTCTCGTTAACAAGACTTTTTCAACAAGCCATTAGATGGCCCGAGTTAAGGGTATTCATCGGTCGTAGTGCACTCGGAAGTGCGGCAGACAGGCGCCACAATGCCGTGTACAGGCATGCTAAGTTCCGAGTGTCTAAATAAGTGCACTCAAGGTGTGCGCAACTAGGCCTTATTATTATGACGTGCCCTGTTATGCAGCTGAGTCCTCTTTCAGAGGTCCTTTGTGCAAAGGTCTTGCGCGCTCAATGCCAGGCAATAAGCCCGTAAATCAAGCGGTTGAGTGCTTGGGAAAGCACGTTTATAGGGGCGCAGCCTTGGCCGTGTAGGGGATAGTAGTGATGCGTTATCTCCTGTCCTTCATGTGTTGCCCAAATCAGGGATTATTGAGCCGAAGTAATTGTGACAACTTCGCTACGCTGATCTCTTCTCTGCGTAAGTTATCTCGTACATGTTCAGAGATAATCGTTACCGGTGGTATGAGCAACGCATTTGGACGAAGTTCCTGTCCGCCTATCGCGATTTCTGAAATTTCTTGAAATATTGACAAAGATGGCACTACTTTCAAATTGATGGCACTTGCTGTTTCACCCTTGTTACACGGGGCGTTAAACAAGCGCGATAGTTTTGTGCCACTACCGAGAAAAATTTTTGGTGCCACTACTGAAAAAAATGCGCGAAGTCGAGTGAAACTAAAGTTAGGAAAAGCATCGGTGTTTTTTTGACGCCAAGAGCATGGCGATTCGGGCGGGGAATTGTTCGACGATCAGACGCGGCGCACGGTGAGCACTTTGCCTCCCGTGCGCCGATTGGGTGCATCAGTCGGGAGCGTGATCGCGAAGAAACACCAGATTGTCCGGTTTAGACTGTTCGGCGCTGTAGCGATAGCCTTGGACATCGAACTGCTTGAGGGCAGCCGGATCGTTGATGCGTTCCTCGATCACGAAGCGACTCATCATGCCCCGGGCTTTTTTCGCGTAGAAGCTGATGATCTTGTATTGGCCGTTCTTCAGGTCCTTGAACTCGGTATTGATGATGCGTGCTTTCAAGGCGGGGCGTTTGACCGCCGAGAAGTATTCGTTGGACGCGAGGTTCAGCAGCACGTCGTCACCTTGATCGGCCAGGGCTTCGTTCAGCCACTCGCTGATCTGCGTGCCCCAGAAGGCATACAGGTCCTTGCCACGGGCGTTGGGCAATTTGGTGCCCATTTCCAGGCGATACGGTTGCATCAAATCCCGCGGACGCAGCAGGCCATACAGGCCGGACAACATGCGCAGGTGCTGTTGGGCGTAATCGAAATCGGCTTCGCTGAAGGTCTGGGCGTTGAGGCCGGTATAAACGTCACCCTTGAATGCCAGCAGCGCCTGTTTGGCGTTTTTCGGGGTGAAGGCGGGGGTCCAGCTGCCGAAACGCGCGGCGTTGAGCCCGCCAATTTTGTCAGAGACGTGCATCAGCTCGCTGATCTGCGCCGGCGTCAGTTCGCGCAATTGCAGGATCAGCTCCTGGGAATGGTCGAGGTACTGCGGCTGGGTAAAGCGCTGGGTCGCCGGCGGTGTTTCGTAATCGAGGGTCTTGGCGGGGGAAATCACCATCAGCATGAAGTCGTCTCCTTTAATCGTGGGGCGATTCTAGGGGGTTGTCCTTGATGACTCCAGCTATCAAGTCCATAGGTGATGATCGGTGGCATACCCACAACGTTGTGGGAGCGGGCTTGCTCGCGAAAGCGGTGTGTCAGTACCGATGATGCCGGCTGGCATACCGCTTTCGCGAGCAAGCCCGCTCCCACGGTAGATCGTGGCGCGAGTGCGGTATCAGCTATAGTGCCGCGCGGGTTTTGTTATGGAGACATCCCATTGCGTATCGTTTTTCTATTCTCGGCCTGGCTGTTGAGTTTCGGTGCCCTGGCGGCGCCGGGCGATGTGGCGACGCTGGATCGCAGCACATGGCCCGAACAACTCAGCAACCCGACGCTGTTCGACGTCGCCTCGCGGGCGGAAATCCTGATGTTCGCCCGGGTGCTGCTGGCCAGTGAGTCCCTGGATGAGGCGAGCCTGGCCCAGCGACTGGGGTTGCGCACGATCAATCTGGACTCGGTCAACAGCCTGCGCCAGCGTTTCTGGCAGCGCCTGTTGGCTAACTACAACTTTGCCCAGCAGAGCTGCGACCAGGATGCGTCCTTCTGTTTCCTGGTGGAGGACATGCCGACGTTGCGCGAGCAAGCCGCCAAGTTTCAGGTCAGTGACGACAGCTACTACATAAAGTGGGCCGAGCCGAGCCGACTGTTCCACGCGCAGTACCTCGACGAGCAGTTGCGCAAGGCCGCGCTGTTTCCGCAGACCAGCAGTGAAGTCGATCGTTTTGGCGACTATGAGCGCAACGGTGAGCAGATGCATGACCGACTGTTCCTGCTGACTTTCGACAGCGCCGCCAACGCCGCGCCGGACAACACCGCCTGGGTCGCCGACTACCTGCGCAAGGCCAATCTGACCGGCACCTTTTTCGTCCTCGGCAAGGATATTCAGGCGCGCCTGGGCGATCGCTCAGTCGCGAGCCTGCAAGCGACTTACGCCGCACAGTGCATCGGTGTGCAAGGCTGGGAGTTCCGCTCCCACAGCCACTGGCAGGACTGGCAGGACTCGGTCCGGCGCAGCGCCGAACTGGTCAAAAGCAAATTGCCGGAGAATTACGTGCCGCTGTTCCGTCCGCCCGATGGCCAGCGACGTGCGGACGCGGAAGGCTTCTTCAGGTCGCAGGGCTTGCAGGTGGCGCTGTGGGACATCGACGCCCAGGACGGCGCCGGCAAACTCAAGGCCAATCAAAGTGCGCAACGGGTGTTAACGCTGATGCTGTTGTGGCGGCATGGGGTGCTCAACTTCAACGTCAAGCAGGATGGGGTAAAAACGGCGTTGCCCTGGCTGATCACGCAAACGGCGCCCAGCGGGATCGGTTGGGAAGAATGTCAGGACGCGTTTCGCTGAAAGCGAAAAAGCCCGTAATCATTGGGGCAGGGGCGATTTGGGGAAGAATTTCAATGCAGGCGGACTTCCGACTTTAACGGCACATTGCCTGCACGCCAAGGGCTATTCGTCACTCTGAAAAATAAACTTCAAAAAAACGTCAAAGTGCTTTTTTCTGTCATGGGTTTTGGAGTATTACGAAGACAGACCGCCGAAACCTGCAACACAGGTGGCGTCTCCCAAGACCCCAGTTTGTGTGCAGTTCACTTGACTCCCCGCAGGTGAATTCGGCAGTCACTTCGAGGCGCAGCACCGCCGAGGTATTGCGTCGAATGGCTCCCACAAAGGTGACCGAGTATGGATGATCACGGACGTAGTTCTTCCTCCAACCAGCCTATCCTTTATGTACTCGATACCAACGTATTGATTCACGATCCAAACGCCCTGCTTAACTTCGAAGAACACCACGTCGCGATCCCGATGACCGTGCTTGAGGAGCTGGACAAGCTCAAGAGCGGGCATCACAGCGTGGCCGCGGAATGCCGTCAGGCGATTCGCCTGATCGACAAGACCCTGGGCGATGCCAGCCCGGAAGACGTTGAACTGGGTGTGCCGATCCAGCGCGGCAAAAGTGGGCCCAAGGGTTTGCTGTCAATTCTGATGAGCAAACGTGCCGAACCGAACATCATTCTGCCCGAGCACCTGAACGACAACATCATCATCAACCAGTTGATCGACCTGCACGCGCGCGAGCCCAAGTTGCCCGTGGTGCTGGTCACCAAAGACATCAACATGCGCCTCAAGGCCCGAGCGTGCGGGATCGCGGCCGAGGACTACAGCACTGACCAGCTGGTGGACGACGTTTCGTTGCTGCCCAACGGCTATCACACCATGACCGGCTCGTTCTGGGACCTGGTGAGCAAGGTCGAAACCCGTCAGGATCATGGCCGCACCTGGCATCAGGTGAAGTTGATCGACAACCTCCCGGCCGTGCACATCAACGAATTCATCATCGACGAGCAGGGCTTTGTCGGCTGGATCAAGGAGATCGAGGACGACCGCCTGCTGATTCTCGATTTGCATCAGGAACCCCTGTTGCACCAGGAAGCCTGGGGCCTGAAACCGCGTGACATCTATCAAAGCCTGGCGCTGTACGCCTTGCTGGATCCGGACATCCATCTGGTCAACCTCTCCGGTGCGGCCGGCTCCGGTAAAACCATCCTGGCCCTGGCCGCGGCGATCGAGCAGACCATGGTCAGCAAGCGCTACCGCCGGATCATCGCCACCCGTAGCGTGCAGGGCCTGGACCAGGAGATCGGTTTCCTGCCCGGCACCGAAGCGGAAAAAATGGAGCCTTGGCTGGGCGCCATCACCGACAACCTCGAAGCCTTGCACATGGATGACGAAAACACCCATGGCAGCGTCGACTACATCCTCAGCAAAGTGCCGTTGCAGTTCAAATCCCTCAACTACATCCGGGGTCGCAGCTTCCAGCAGAGCCTGATCCTGATCGACGAATGCCAGAACCTCACGCCGCACCAGATGAAAACCATCATCACCCGTGCCGGTGCCGGTTCGAAAGTGGTGTGCCTGGGCAACCTGGCACAGATCGACACCCCTTACCTGTCCGCGACCAGTTCCGGGCTGACCTATCTGACTGAACGCTTCAAGGATTTCCCGAACGGCGTCCACATCACCCTGCAAGGGGTGCCACGTTCGATTCTGGCCGAATACGCCGAATCGCATTTGTAACCTTCATCACAAAGCCGGGCGACCGCACAGTCGCCCGGTTTTTTTGTGCCTCACGCAAAACCAATGTGGGAGC
>NZ_JANLOD010000030.1 GCF_025466085.1 Pseudomonas sp. 14P_8.1_Bac3 | reverse complement strand
CGAAATTGGGTCTGTAGCTCAGTTGGTTAGAGCGCACCCCTGATAAGGGTGAGGTCGGCAGTTCGAATCTGCCCAGACCCACCAATTTTGTGTGGGAAACGCCTGTAGAAATACGGGGCCATAGCTCAGCTGGGAGAGCGCCTGCCTTGCACGCAGGAGGTCAACGGTTCGATCCCGTTTGGCTCCACCACTTACTGCTTCTGTTGTTCGAAAGCTTAGAAATGAGCATTCCATCGTGACGATGGTGAATGTTGATTTCTAGTCTTTGGCTAGATCGTTCTTTAAAAATTTGGGTATGTGATAGAAAGATAGACTGGATGGCACTTTCACTGGTGTTGTTCAGGCTAAGGTAAAATTTGTGAGTTTAATCGCGAATTTTCGGCGAATGTCGTCTTCACAGTATAACCAGATTGCTTGGGGTTATATGGTCAAGTGAAGAAGCGCATACGGTGGATGCCTTGGCAGTCAGAGGCGATGAAAGACGTGGTAGCCTGCGAAAAGCTTCGGGGAGTCGGCAAACAGACTTTGATCCGGAGATGTCTGAATGGGGGAACCCACCTAACATAAGTTAGGTATCTTAAGCTGAATACATAGGCTTAAGAAGCGAACCAGGGGAACTGAAACATCTAAGTACCCTGAGGAAAAGAAATCAACCGAGATTCCCTTAGTAGTGGCGAGCGAACGGGGACTAGCCCTTAAGTGGCTTTGAGATTAGCGGAACGCTCTGGAAAGTGCGGCCATAGTGGGTGATAGCCCTGTACGCGAAAATCTCTTGGCCATGAAATCGAGTAGGACGGAGCACGAGAAACTTTGTCTGAATATGGGGGGACCATCCTCCAAGGCTAAATACTACTGACTGACCGATAGTGAACTAGTACCGTGAGGGAAAGGCGAAAAGAACCCCGGAGAGGGGAGTGAAATAGATCCTGAAACCGTATGCGTACAAGCAGTGGGAGCCCACTTTGTTGGGTGACTGCGTACCTTTTGTATAATGGGTCAGCGACTTATTTTCAGTGGCGAGCTTAACCGAATAGGGGAGGCGTAGCGAAAGCGAGTCTTAATAGGGCGTCTAGTCGCTGGGAATAGACCCGAAACCGGGCGATCTATCCATGGGCAGGTTGAAGGTTGGGTAACACTAACTGGAGGACCGAACCGACTACCGTTGAAAAGTTAGCGGATGACCTGTGGATCGGAGTGAAAGGCTAATCAAGCTCGGAGATAGCTGGTTCTCCTCGAAAGCTATTTAGGTAGCGCCTCATGTATCACTGTAGGGGGTAGAGCACTGTTTCGGCTAGGGGGTCATCCCGACTTACCAAACCGATGCAAACTCCGAATACCTACAAGTGCCGAGCATGGGAGACACACGGCGGGTGCTAACGTCCGTCGTGAAAAGGGAAACAACCCAGACCGTCAGCTAAGGTCCCAAAGTTATGGTTAAGTGGGAAACGATGTGGGAAGGCTTAGACAGCTAGGAGGTTGGCTTAGAAGCAGCCACCCTTTAAAGAAAGCGTAATAGCTCACTAGTCGAGTCGGCCTGCGCGGAAGATGTAACGGGGCTCAAACCATACACCGAAGCTACGGGTATCACTTAGGTGATGCGGTAGAGGAGCGTTCTGTAAGCCTGTGAAGGTGAGTTGAGAAGCTTGCTGGAGGTATCAGAAGTGCGAATGCTGACATGAGTAACGACAATGGGTGTGAAAAACACCCACGCCGAAAGACCAAGGTTTCCTGCGCAACGTTAATCGACGCAGGGTTAGTCGGTCCCTAAGGCGAGGCTGAAAAGCGTAGTCGATGGAAAACAGGTTAATATTCCTGTACTTCTGGTTATTGCGATGGAGGGACGGAGAAGGCTAGGCCAGCTTGGCGTTGGTTGTCCAAGTTTAAGGTGGTAGGCTGGAATCTTAGGTAAATCCGGGATTCTAAGGCCGAGAGCTGATGACGAGTGTTCTTTTAGAACACGAAGTGGTTGATGCCATGCTTCCAAGAAAAGCTTCTAAGCTTCAGGTAACCAGGAACCGTACCCCAAACCGACACAGGTGGTTGGGTAGAGAATACCAAGGCGCTTGAGAGAACTCGGGTGAAGGAACTAGGCAAAATGGCACCGTAACTTCGGGAGAAGGTGCGCCGGTGAGGGTGAAGGACTTGCTCCGTAAGCCCATGCCGGTCGAAGATACCAGGCCGCTGCGACTGTTTATTAAAAACACAGCACTCTGCAAACACGAAAGTGGACGTATAGGGTGTGACGCCTGCCCGGTGCCGGAAGGTTAATTGATGGGGTTAGCTAACGCGAAGCTCTTGATCGAAGCCCCGGTAAACGGCGGCCGTAACTATAACGGTCCTAAGGTAGCGAAATTCCTTGTCGGGTAAGTTCCGACCTGCACGAATGGCGTAACGATGGCGGCGCTGTCTCCACCCGAGACTCAGTGAAATTGAAATCGCTGTGAAGATGCAGTGTATCCGCGGCTAGACGGAAAGACCCCGTGAACCTTTACTATAGCTTTGCACTGGACTTTGAATTTGCTTGTGTAGGATAGGTGGGAGGCTTTGAAGCGTGGACGCCAGTTCGCGTGGAGCCAACCTTGAAATACCACCCTGGCAACTTTGAGGTTCTAACTCAGGTCCGTTATCCGGATCGAGGACAGTGTATGGTGGGTAGTTTGACTGGGGCGGTCTCCTCCTAAAGAGTAACGGAGGAGTACGAAGGTGCGCTCAGACCGGTCGGAAATCGGTCGTAGAGTATAAAGGCAAAAGCGCGCTTGACTGCGAGACAGACACGTCGAGCAGGTACGAAAGTAGGTCTTAGTGATCCGGTGGTTCTGTATGGAAGGGCCATCGCTCAACGGATAAAAGGTACTCCGGGGATAACAGGCTGATACCGCCCAAGAGTTCATATCGACGGCGGTGTTTGGCACCTCGATGTCGGCTCATCACATCCTGGGGCTGAAGCCGGTCCCAAGGGTATGGCTGTTCGCCATTTAAAGTGGTACGCGAGCTGGGTTTAGAACGTCGTGAGACAGTTCGGTCCCTATCTGCCGTGGACGTTTGAGATTTGAGAGGGGCTGCTCCTAGTACGAGAGGACCGGAGTGGACGAACCTCTGGTGTTCCGGTTGTCACGCCAGTGGCATTGCCGGGTAGCTATGTTCGGAATAGATAACCGCTGAAAGCATCTAAGCGGGAAACTAGCCTCAAGATGAGATCTCACTGGGACCTTGAGTCCCCTGAAGGGCCGTCGAAGACTACGACGTTGATAGGTTGGGTGTGTAAGCGCTGTGAGGCGTTGAGCTAACCAATACTAATTGCCCGTGAGGCTTGACCATATAACACCCAAGCAATTTGCAGGCTTGAAGCTGAAAAGCGACAGAGCACCAGATTGCGGTGTGTGAAGACGAAACGAACCGAAAGTTCGAGA
>NZ_JANLOD010000015.1 GCF_025466085.1 Pseudomonas sp. 14P_8.1_Bac3 | reverse complement strand
CGTGTGTTTTTTGCGCGCGGACGAGAAATCGTTCCGATTCCGAAACTTAGCGATCCCCTGTGACCGTTTGCCGCTTATTTGACCCCGCACCTGATTAACGGTTGACACGCTGTCGTTCGCCTGTAGAATGCCGCCACACAGACGCGGGATGGAGCAGTCTGGTAGCTCGTCGGGCTCATAACCCGAAGGTCGTCGGTTCAAATCCGGCTCCCGCAACCAAACATCAAAAAAGGCTACTCGAAAGAGTGGCCTTTTTTGTATCTGTTGAAAAAGTCCTTTCGCAACAATGACCTGTCACTCTGTAATGAATCGTTTCGCGGCCACACAGCGCTGAGATCAGACTATGCTGAAGCGCAGACAGAACCTGCCACGACGGATGACATGCCATCGCCCACAACGGGTGAGAGGCGTTAATATTTGTGATTATTTTTTTCTACAGGGATTGGTAACTTGGCTGGATACCTCCATCCTGTCGCGCACAATCCAAGAGGTGATTGATGCGCGCCAACTCGTCTGATCCACAGGACACCGTCACAGCGACACAACCTATCAAGGCCGAGCGTTTGCGCCTGCTTGATCTGGTCAGCAAGTATCGCCAGCCCATCGGGCTGGCGGTCACCCTGCTGTTGTTCGCGATCGCGCTGATTGCCTGTCGCCATCTGCTGAGCGAACTCGATCTGTACGCTCTGCACGACTCCATTCTTGAAGTGCCGAAACCGGCACTGCTGGGTGCTCTCGCGGCGACCGTGGTGGGCTTCATCATTTTGCTCGGTTACGAATGGTCGGCCAGCCGCTATGCCGGCGTCACCCTGGCACCGCGGATTCTGGCCCTGGGCGGGTTCACCGCGTTCGCCATCGGCAACGCCATCGGTCTGTCGATGCTGTCGGGGGGTTCGGTTCGCTACCGTTTATATGCACGTCATGGTCTGGGCGCCTCCGAAGTCGCGCACATGACGCTGTTCGCCAGCCTCTCCCTTGGCTGCGCCCTGCCCCCGCTGGCCGCCCTCGCGACGCTCAGCAACCTGCCTGCCGCCTCCGCCGCCCTGGGTCTTTCCGAGACACTGCTGGGGGCGATTGCCGCCGTCGTACTGTTGTTGTTCAGCGTATTAGCCATCGGTATCTATCGCCGACGCTTGCCGGAGCAACCTTATCCGGACAACCTGCTGGTCAAGGCCGGTCGTCGCACCTTGCGCCTGCCGGGCCGCCGTCTGACCTTCCTGCAACTGATCATTACCGCCCTGGACGTGGCCGCCGCCGCGACCGTGCTGTATCTGTTGCTGCCGGAAGCGCCGCCGTTCGGTGCCTTCCTGCTGGTGTACCTGCTGGCGTTGGCCGCAGGCGTGCTCAGTCATGTTCCCGGAGGCGTCGGCGTCTTCGAAGCGATTCTGCTGGCCGCCTTCGCCGACAAACTCGGCGCTGCGCCGCTGGCGGCCGCCCTGCTGCTCTATCGCCTGATCTATGTGGTGCTGCCATTGTTGGTAGCCTGTCTGCTGCTGTTGATCAACGAGGGTCAGCGCCTGTTTCAGACGCGTCAATCATTGCGCGCGGCGTCCGGCCTGGCCGCGCCGATCCTGGCAGTGCTGGTATTCCTGTCCGGCGTGGTACTGCTGTTCTCCGGCGTGACCCCGGAAATCGACACGCGCCTGGAACACATAGGCTTCCTGATCCCCCATCGACTGGTCGACGCCTCGCACTTCGGCGCCAGCCTGGTCGGCGTGCTCTGCCTGTTGCTGGCACAGGGCCTGCGTCGGCGCCTGTCCGCCGCCTGGATGCTGACCACCATTCTGTTGCTGGTGGGTGCCGCGCTCTCGCTGCTCAAAGGCTTCGACTGGGAAGAAGCCTCGTTGATGACCGTGACCGCGAGCCTGCTCGGGGTCTTCCGCCGCTCGTTCTATCGCCCGAGCCGTTTGACCGAACTGCCGTTTTCGCCGTTGTACCTAGTGTCGAGCCTGTGCGTGCTCGGCGCGTCGATCTGGCTGCTGCTGTTCGCCTATCAGGACGTGCCGTACAGCCATCAACTCTGGTGGCAGTTCACCCTCGATGCCGATGCCCCCCGCGGCTTGCGCTCATTGCTCGGTGCCGCCGTGCTGCTGGTGGTCGTGTCCCTGACCTGGCTGTTGCGCACTGCGCGACCGGTGATTCACTTGCCGACGCCAGATGAGCTGGACCGCGCGGTAAAGATCCTGATGGCCTCCGCGCAACCGGACGGTGGCTTGGCCCTGACCGGTGACAAGGCGTTGCTGTTCCACCCCAACGACGAGGCGTTCCTGATGTACGCGCGCCGTGGGCGCAGCCTGGTGGCGTTGTACGACCCGATCGGCCCGACGCAGCAACGGGCGGAAATGATCTGGCAGTTCCGCGACCTCTGCGACATCCACCACGCCCGCCCTGTGTTCTATCAAGTCCGAGCGGAAAACCTGCCGTACTACATGGACATCGGCCTGACCGCGATCAAGCTCGGCGAAGAAGCCCGGGTCGACCTGCAGCGCTTTGATCTCGACGCCAAGGGCAAAGAGATGAAAGACCTGCGCTACACCTGGAACCGCGGCACCCGTGACGGCCTGTCGCTGGAGATCCATGAGCCGGGGCATGCGCCGATGGATGAGCTCAAGGTGATTTCCGATGCGTGGCTGACCGGCAAGAACGTGCGCGAAAAAGGTTTCTCCCTTGGCCGTTTCAGCGATGATTACCTCAAGCATTTCCGCATTGCGGTGATTCGTTTCGAAGGGCGCCCCGTGGCGTTCGCCAATTTGCTCGAGACCTACGGCCATGACCTGGCCAGCCTCGACCTGATGCGCGCGCACCCCGACGCCCCGAAGCTGACCATGGAGTTCATGATGGTCGGCTTGATTCAACATTATAAAAATCATGGATACGCGCGTTTCAGCCTGGGCATGGTGCCGCTGTCGGGGTTGCAACCCCGGCGCGGCGCGCCACTGACTCAGCGTCTGGGCTCGATGGTGTTCCGCCGTGGTGAGCAGCTCTACAACTTCCAAGGCTTGCGCCGCTTCAAAGACAAGTTCCAGCCTGACTGGGAACCCCGTTATATGGCCGTGCCCGCCGGACTTGATCCGCTGGTAGCCCTGGCCGACACTGCTGCCCTGATTGCGGGCGGCTTGACTGGATTGGTGAAACGCTGATGATTCAACGCTCCTTGCGGTATGTACTGGGCACACTGGTCGTGCTTGCCCTGATTCTCGGTGGCGGTTACTGGTACCTCAAACGCCCGGCGCCGGAACCGACCCTCGAACAGCTGACACCGGCCGATGGCGCCGCGATGACCCGCGTCATTCCCGGCAATACCCCGCGCGCGCAGGTGCTGGTGGCGGTGACCGACGAGCAGAAGCTCAGCGACAAGCAGTTGATGACCCTGAGCCGCACCGGCTCGGCGCAGATCGTTCAAGTGATCCTGCCGAAAGACTGCCTGCTGCAAAGTCGTGCCCTGCAATCGGGCCTGCGAGAATTGAAAGGCCCGGCGACCCTGGTGAGCGGCATCGGCCCAGGCGCCGTGCTGGCCTGGCGCTGGCTGGCCGAGCAGAAGAACGACAAGGCCCAGGCCGTGTCGGTCGACCTGGCGCTGGAAAAGGGTGGCTGCACGCACCTGTTTCCGAAAAGCGCTGCTCATGGCCACTGGCTGGTGGCGTGGAACGACAACCCGGACGACGCCAGCGCAGGCTTTGTGCGCGACCAACCCAACGCCGAAACCAGCATCAGCGACTACGACATCAACCTGCCGCAAGTGCTGAACAACGAACTGCGCAAGATCCTCGTCGGCGGCGACAAAGCCGCTGGCGGTCTGCAGATTCCCGTGGTCGAAGTGCCGGCCGGCCAGGCCAAGGATACCGTGACCCTGTTCCTCTCCGGCGATGGCGGCTGGCGCGACCTCGACCGCGACGTCGCCGGCGAAATGGCCAAGATCGGCTACCCGGTGGTCGGCATCGACACCCTGCGCTACTACTGGCAGCACAAAAGTCCGGAGCAAAGTGCCCTGGACCTCGCCGAACTGATGCAGCACTACCGGCAGAAATGGGGCACCAAGCGCTTCATCCTGACCGGTTACTCGTTCGGTGCCGACGTCTTGCCAGCCATCTACAACCGTCTGGAAGCCTCGGAACAGCAACGCGTCGACGCCATCATCCTGCTGGCCTTCGCCCGCACCGGCAGCTTCGAAATCGAAGTCGAAGGCTGGCTCGGCAACGCCGGCAAAGAAGCCGCCACCGGCCCGGAAATGGCCAAGCTGCCACCGGAAAAAGTAGTGTGCATCTTCGGTGAAGAGGAAATCGACGAAAGCGGCTGCACCGACAAAACCGCCGTGGGCGAAGCGATCAAACTGCCCGGCGGCCACCACTTCGACGAGAACTACCCGAAACTGGCCCAGCGGCTGGTGGATGTAATCGAGAAGCGGCAGGCGAAGCAAGAGGCGGCTCAGGAGTAAGTGAATCCTGGCCACATCTCACCTGTAGGAGCGAGCAGGCTCGCGAAAAACCAGAGAACGACGCGGGGCACCTGATGCTCCGCGTGATCGTTCAAGACCATCGCGAGCCTGCTCGCTCCTATAGTTATCGCGTCAATTCGTCACCCCTTCACTCCCTCAAAGACACAAAAACCCCCGCTGCCGCACGGGCAACAGGGGCCTTACTCGTCAGAGGCGGCGCTTTGCGGCGCCGTAGACCTCTTCATCCCTTCGGGCGCCGACGGCGACGATCAACACCTGTATCGCCTTTCCATCGACCCGATAAACAATTCGCGTATCGCCGGTCCGAATTCTTCTACAGCCAGCAAGGCTGGCTCTCAGGGCTTTGCCGCTCTTGTCCGGCTCGCCGTTGATAATCCGATCCTCGATAACATCGAGAATGCGATTCGCCGCAACGGCTCCCAGCAGATCCAGATCCTTCTGGACTTCGGGATGATAAATAACGCACCAAACCATCCACCGCTCCTTTAGTCCTTCCTGGCGTATCGCGCCCGCATAGCGTCATGGCTGACTGCCTGGGTGGTGTCGAAACCGGCCAGTCGTTCCCTGGCGGCCGCTTCAATCCGCAAGTCATCGAGCTCGTCGAGCAGTTCCTGATACGCATCGACGTTGATGATGACCGCGGCCGGTTGGTTGTCTTTAAAAATGACCAAGCGCTCAGTGGCGCGACTGGATATTTCCTTTAGCCTCGCACTGAAACCTCTGACCATTGCAGTCACTGATATCGCCTGGTCAGCACGCTCTAGTAGTGCTGTCATACTCACCTCTCTACACATTTATGCACAATTGAACGCAATACTCTGCGCAGAGTATTGCGTTGAATATCACATCTCGCAAGCTGCAAAAAAAGATGAGCACCACAATTTTTCCTGTGGGTGCTGGTTTGGACGCTCCCACAGAGTTCTTCGCTGGATTGGAACAGTG
>NZ_JANLOD010000036.1 GCF_025466085.1 Pseudomonas sp. 14P_8.1_Bac3 | reverse complement strand
CTGTTGAGCCTGGTCCAGCAACGCCAACTCGGCGAGGCAGCGTTGACCGCCCTCGGTCATCTGGCTCAGCAGGTGCTGCAATTGGCATGCGATTTGCGCCAGGGTCTCAGCGGCAAACGCGCTGCGTTGATAGCTGAAATGCAGGGCCAGTTCCCGGTCCAGACTCACCAGCAAGGTCAGCGGGTAATGGGTCTGTTCACGGCTGGTTACCGGGCCGAACCGCAGCCCTTGTGGCGCGCCCTGCTCCAGCGCCTGGGAGACCGGGTAGTTCTCGAACACCATCAGCGTGTCGAACAGCGCTTCGCCGCCCTGCCCGGCCCAGCGCTGGATGTCGAACAACGGCGTGTGTTCGAACTCGCGCAGCGCCAGGTTCTGCGCCTGAACTGCGTGCAGCCAGCTGTCGAGGGACTGCCCGGCGCGCGGGGTGGCGATCACCGGCAAGGTATTGATGAACAGACCGATCTGTTGCTCAACGCCCGACAGGTCCGCAGGTCGACCGGCGACTGTCGCGCCGAACGCCACGGTGTCTTTGCCGCTGTAACGTTGCAGCAGCAACAGCCAGGCCGCCTGCACCAACGTGTTGACGGTGACTTTCGACGCACGGGCAAATTCGCCCAGGCGTGCGGTCAGCTCGGCATCCAGCACCTGGAAATGATCGCCGTAGCCTTCGCTGCTTTCTGTGGGGTGTAGAACGGTTTGCGCCAGACGGGTCGGCTCTTCCAGTTCACGCAAGGCCGGCGTCCAGAACGCTTCGCTGGCCGCCGTATCCTGGCGTTGCAGCCAACCGATGTAATCGCGATAACGCCCAGTGTTGGTCGCAACGAATTGACCGCTGTAGCGTTGCAACACTTCACCCAGCAACTGCGAGTTGCTCCAGCCGTCCATCAGGATGTGGTGGTTGGTGTAGATCAGGTGATGACGCTGATCGTCGAGACGCACGATCACCAGGCGCAACAGGCTCGCATCGCTCAGGTGCAGATTCTTCCGCTCGCTGTCGGCGAGGTCTTGCAGCGCCTGCCCGGGCTGCGAGTGCGCGCGCAGGTCGTGCAGGCTGTAAGGCATCGGCGCATGTTTGCTGACCACTTGCACCGGAGCCTGCAGTTCGCCTTGCCAGACGAACCGCGTGCGCAGAATGTCGTGGGCCGCGACGGCCGCTTGCCAGGCCTGGTGGAAGCGCTCGGGATCGAGCCCTTCGACGTCCAGGCGCAGCTGGTTGATGTAATCGCCCGCGGCTTCTTGGTACACCGCGTGGAACAGCATGCCCTGCTGCATCGGCGACAACGGATAAAGGTCTTCGATCAACGGCGCCGGCAGCGGCAGGCGATCCAGTTGGGCCTGGGTCAGGTTCGCCAGCGGGAAGTCCGATGGCGTGACGCCATTCTGGCCGGTTTGGCAGCAATGGCTGATCAGCGCTTGCAATTCCTGGGCGTATTCGTCGGCCAGACGCTGGATGGCGGCTTCATGGAACATCTCGCGGCTGAAGGTCCAGCCGAGGTTCAGCTCGCCGCCGTACACTTGACCGTTGAGCGCCAGCTGATTGGCCAGCGGCGCATCGGCGTCGAGTTCATCACCGGCCGCTTCACCGGACGGAACGAACAAGGCACCGTCGGCCTCGGTGAAACTGCCGTCGAACTGGCCCAGGTAGTTGAAGGTCAGGCGTGGCACCGGCAACTGTCCGAGGAGTTCACGGGCGGCATCGTCACCCAGATGAGCGAGCGCGCCAAAACCGATGCCCTTGTTCGGGATCGCGCGCAGCTGTTCCTTGATCTGTTTCAGCGAATCGCCAAGGTCCGCAGCCGGGGTGAGCCGGGCCGGATACAGGCTGGTAAACCAGCCCACCGTGCGGGTCAGGTCGACGCCGTCGAACAGCTCTTCACGGCCATGGCCTTCCAGCTGGATCAGCGCACTGTCGGCGCCGGTCCAGCGCACCATCACTCGCGCCAGCGCGGTCAGCAGCAGGTCGTTGACCTGGGTCCGATAGGCCGCCGGCGCATCTTGCAGCAACTGGCGGGTCAGCTCGCGGTTCAGCTGTGTGCGAACGGTCAGGGCGTGTTTGTTTTGCTGCCCTCCGTCGGGGTTATCCATCGGCAACGCCACCTCGGCACCGTGCAATCGCTGTTGCCAGTTGGCCAGTTCACGCTGCAACGGGGCACTGCGCGCATAAGTCTGCAGGTGCTCGGCCCAGACCTGGGTTGCGCTGGTTTTCGCCGGCAATTGCGGCGGTTTGCCCAGCGCCAGTTGACGGTAGGCGGTTTGCAAATCATCGAACAGAATCCGCCACGACACGCCGTCCACCACCAGGTGATGGACCACCAGCAGTAGCCGTTGGCTGCCGTCATCGAGGTTGGCCAGCAGCGCGCGCAGCAGCGGGCCGTCGTGCAGGTTCAAGCTGCGTTGCGCGGTGTTGGCAGCGGCTTCGAGTGCCGCCGTGTCGGCGACGTCCAACGACCAGACCAACGCCTCGGTCTGGCGGTCCAGCGCACCGTATCGAGCGCGCCAGCCATCGGCCTGCTCGATGAAGTTCAGACGTAAACCGTCGTGATGTACCACCAGCGCGCCAAGCGCGTGTTCAAGCACGGCAGCGTCGAGTGGCTGCGTCGGTTTGAGCATCACCGCCTGGTTCCAGTGCTGACGCTCGGGGATAGCCTGCTCGAAAAACGCCTGTTGCACCGGCAGCAGCGGCAGTTCGCCGGTGGCCGGCCCTTGATCAATGCTTTGCAGCTGTTCACCGACCCGCGCCATCAAGGCCAGTGCCTGGATGGTCTGGTGCTGGAACAGGTCTTTGGGGGTGAAACGAATCCCGGCCTGACGGGCGCGGCTGACCACTTGAATCGAGATGATCGAATCGCCGCCGAGTTCGAAGAAGTTATCGCTCAGGCCGACCTGCTCCAGCTTCAACACGTCCTGCCAGATCGTCGCCAGTTGCTGTTCCAGCGCGCTTTGCGGCGCCACGTAAGTTTGCTGCAACTGACTGACATCAGGCTTGGGCAGGTTCTTGCGATCAAGTTTGCCATTGGGCGTCAGGGGCAAACGTTCGAGCACCAGCAGGTAGGCCGGGACCATGTGCGCCGGCAAGGCGTCTTTCAGTTGCTCGCGCAGGCTGTCGGCGAAATCGCTACGAGCGGCACTGGCCGCATTGGCGACCACATACGCCACCAGACGCTTGCCGCTGCCGGCACTGCCTTCCTGGGCCACCACCACGGCTTCGCGGACACCGGCCAAGGCTTGCAGACGCGCTTCGATTTCCCCCAGTTCAATGCGGAAGCCGCGGATTTTCACCTGATTGTCGATGCGATCCAGGTAGTCGAAAGTGCCGTCGACACGCTGGCGCACCAGGTCGCCGGTGCGGTACAGCAAGCCACCGCTGCTGAAGGGATCGGCGACAAAGCGCTCGGCCGTCAGCCCCGGTCGGTTCAGGTAACCCCGCGCCAGGCCGCTGCCGCCGAGGTACAACTCGCCCGCCATGCCTTGCGGCAGCAGGTTCAAATCGGCGTCGAGCACGTAGGCGCTGCGGTCACCGATACGGCTGCCGATCGGCGCATACGCGGCGCCGCACGGCACCTCGCGCCCGGCCTTCCAGATCAGTGGCGTGACCACGGTTTCGGTCGGGCCGTAGCCGTTGATGATGTAGTCAGGATCAAGGGCGCGCTTGACCCGTTCAAAACTGGCGGCCGGCACCGCGTCGCCACCGAAGCAGTAGATCCGCACTTTCGGCGGATGGCCTTCGCGCTCGGCATGCTCGGCCAGTTGTTGCAGGTACACCGGCGGGAATGCGACCACGGTCACGCCGTGTTCGCGCATGGCGTTGTAGGTCTGCTCCGGCGTCCACAGGCTGTCGTCGCGGATCAGCAGCGACGCGCCGTGGGTCAGGCTGGTCAGCCAGCGTTCATGGGCGCCGTCGAAAGCGAAGGACATGAAATGGAATTCGCAATCGCTGTCGCGCATTTCATAGCGCTCGCCGATGGCCTGGCAATGCATCGCCAGCGGGCCATGGGCGACGCTGACGCCTTTCGGGTTGCCCGTGGAGCCGGAGGTGTAGATGACGTAGGCCAGGTTCTGCGGATCGAGTTGCACCTGTGGCGCCGAGGTCGGTTGATCGTCGAGGTCGAGACGATCAAGTTCCAGCCGCGAGACGGCACCGTGCACCGGCAACTGTGCGGACACCGCAGAATCGGTCAGCAGCAGCGCCAGGCCCGAATCCTCGATCAGATAGGCCAGGCGTTCGCGCGGGTAGCTGGTGTCCAGCGGCACGTAGGCCGCGCCGGCCTTGAGCACCGCCAGCAGTGCGACGATCACCCCTTCACTGCGCGGCAACGCCACGCCTACCCGGGTTTCCGGACCGACGCCGCGGGCGATCAACGCGTGGGCCAATCGGTTGGCACGCTGGTCGATGGCGCCATAGCTGAAGCGCTGGCCGGCGAAAATCACCGCCGTTCGTTCTGGACGTCGCGCCGCCAGTTCGGCGATGCGCTGATGCACCGCGACGTTCATTGGGTACGGCTGCGGGTGGTTATCACGCTGTTGCTGCGCCCGTTCGGCCGCGTTGGTCAAGGCGATTTCACCGAGGTGACGCTCGGCGGATTCGGCGAACTGCGCCAGCAGGTGTTGCAGGTGCACGCTGATGCGTTCGATGGCCGCGACGGGGAACAACGCCCGGTCGAAGCTGTAATGCAGGGCCAATGTGCGGCCCAGGGTCACGGCGATGCTCAGCGGGTAATGGGTCTGCTCGAGGTTGGCGACGTCACCGAACACCACGCCCTGCTCCGCGCCGTGTTGCAGCGCTTCGGCAATCGGGTAGTTTTCGAACACCAGGATATTGTCGAACAGCGCCTCGCCAGTCTGCCCGGCCCAACGCTGAATATCCGCCAGCGGCGTGTGTTCGAATTCACGCAGGCTGAGGTTTTGCCCCTGCACCGCTTGCAGCCACGCGGCGACGGTCTGATCCGGACGTGGCGTGCCGATCACCGGCAAGGTGTTGATGAACAGCCCGACCTGGTGCTCGATGCCGGGCAGGTCGGCCGGGCGACCGGCGACGGTGGCACCGAAGGCCACGCTTTCGTGACCGGTGTAGCGTTGCAGCAACAGCAGCCACGCGGCTTGCACCAGGGTGTTGAGGGTGACTTTCTGTTGCCGGGCGAATGCTTCCAGGCCTTGGGTGTCGGCAGGCGTCAGGGTCAGGAAGTGATCGCCGTGACCGCTGAGATTTGCATCGCTGGCCACCACGTGCGCCAGGCGTGTCGGTTCTTGCAGGGAGGCCAGTTGTTCGGCCCAGTAATCCTCGCTCGCCTGCCCGCCCTGACGCTGCAGCCAGCCGATGTAATCGCTATAACGCCCGGCGGCGGTCGGCGGTGTGTGGCCGCTGTAGCGCTGCAGGACTTCGCCGAGCAATTGCGAATTGCTCCAGCCGTCCATCAGGATGTGATGGTGGGTGTAAATCAGGTGCCAGCCGTTCGCCGCGGTTTGCACCAGCACCAGTCGCAGCAACGGCGCCTGGCTCAGATCAAAACCTTGCTGGCGCTGGGCATCCGCCAGTTCGCTGAGCGCCACGTTCAGGTCGTGGTGCTCGCGCCAGTCGAGCACGCTGAACGGCAGCTGCACCTGTTTGTGGACGATCTGGATCGGTTGCTCCAGCTCGCCCTGCCAGACAAAACCGCTGCGCAAAATGTCCTGCGCATCGACGGTCGCCTGCCAAGCCGCGCGGAAGCGTTCGGGATCGATGCCCTGGACGTCGACCCGCAGCTGATTGATGTACTCGCCCGCCGCCTGTTCATACAAAGTGTGGAACAACAGGCCCTGCTGCATCGGCGACAACGGGTAGAGGTCGTCGAGCTGTCCGGCGGCCACCGGCAGGCCGTCGAGTTGCGCCTGAGTGATGCGCGCCAGCGGGAAGTCCGACGGCGTGGCCTGCGGCGTTTCAAGCGCGCAGCAATGCGCGATCAGCGTGTCAAGTTCGGCGGCGTAGCGGCCGGCCAGTTGTTCGATGGTGAGGCGGTCGAACATCTCGCTGCTGAAACCCCAGCTCATCGACAGTTCGCCGCCGTACACCTGACCTTCCACGGTCAACCAGTTGGCCAACGGCGCGGACGGATCCTGGGCCGCGCCGTTGCCTTCACTCGAAGGGACGAACAGCGCGCCTTCGTCGAACTGGCGGTCGAACTGCCCCAGGTAGTTGAAGGTGATCCGCGGCTTGGGCAAGGCCGCCAATGTCGCGCCCAGCGCCGGCTCGGCCAGGTAACGCAGCGCGCCATAGCCCAGGCCTTTGTCCGGCACGGCACGCAGCTGTTCCTTGATGGTTTTGATCGACGCACCGACGTCCGATGCCGGCGTCAGGTTGACCGGGAACAGGCTGGTGAACCAGCCGACCGTGCGCGTCAGGTCGATGCCCTCGAACAGGTCTTCACGGCCATGGCCTTCGAGCTGAATCAGCGTGCTGCCCAGACCGGTCCAGCGGCACACGACGCGGGCCAGCGCCGTCAGCAGCAGGTCGTTGACCTGGGTGCGATACGCGGCGGGTGCCAGTTGCAGCAGTTTGCGCGTCTGTTCAGCGTCGAGTTTGATCTCGACTTTCTGTTCGAAGCGGTTCTCCAGTTCGCCGCCTTCGCGATCACAAGGCAGGTCGCTCCGGGGGGCGTCGCGCAGCTGCGCTTGCCAGTAATCGAGGCTGTTTTCGAAGGCCGGCAAGTGCGCTTGCAGACGCGCCGCCCACTGTTGATAAGCGCTGGTCTTGGCCACGGGCAAGACCGCCGCACCGTCGCGAAGCTGTTGATAAAACTGTTGCAGGTCTTCCAGCAGCACCCGCCACGACACGCCGTCCACCACCAGGTGGTGAATGACCAGCAGCAGCCGCTGGCTGCCATCGCTCATATCCACCAGCAAGGCCCGCAGCAACGGCCCTTGTTGCAGATCGAGGCTGCGCTGGGCGTCTTCACACAGGGCGTGCAGCGCCTCCGGCGAATGCGCCTGGCGTTGCCACAGCACCGAGTCAGTGGTCAGCGCGGCGTAGGTCTGCTGCCAGCCTGCGGCGGTCATGTCGTAACGCAGGCGCAGGCTGTCGTGCTGCTTGAGCAACTGCAGCAGCGCCTGATCCAGCGCGGCGCTGTCCAGCGGTTCACGGGGGATCAGCAACAGCGACTGGTTCCAGTGCTGGCGCTCGGGGATGGCTAGTTCGAAGAACCACTGCTGCACTGGTGTCAGGGCCACGGTGCCCACGGCCGGGCCTTGGTCGATGCGGTGCTGCTGACCGGCGCGGGCCACTTGCGCGAGGCTGCGGACAGTCTGGTGCTGGAACAGGTCTTTCGGGCTCAACAGAATGCCGGCCTGACGGGCACGGCTGACCACTTGCATCGAGACGATGGAGTCGCCGCCCAGCTCGAAGAAGTTGTCTTCCAGACCGACCGCGTCGATGGCCAGAACGTCTTGCCAGATGGCGGCCAGGGATTTCTCCAGAGCGGTACGCGGGGCAACGTGTTCGCGCTGTTGCTGGCTGCCGTCAACCGCCGGCAAGGCCTTGCGGTCGAGCTTGCCGTTGGGGGTCAACGGCAGTGCCTCTAGGAACAGCAGGTACGCCGGGACCATATAGTCCGGCAAGTGCTGACGCAGCGCGGCCTTCAGCGTTTCGCGCAGACTGGCGTGAGCCTCGGCATCGCCCGCCAGCACCGCGGCGTCGGCCGGCACGATATAGGCCACCAGTTGCTGACCGTTCGCACCGTCCTGGGCCAGCACCGCCAGCTCGCGTACCGCGTCCTGTCGCAGCAGGCGCGCTTCGATTTCGCCGAGTTCGATGCGGAAGCCGCGCACCTTGACCTGATGGTCGATGCGCCCGACGTATTGCAGCGAGCCCTCTGGCTGATAGCGGGTCAGGTCGCCGGTGCGATACATCCGCTCGCCATTGCGGGCGAACGGGTTCGGCACGTATTTCTCGGCGGTCATTGCCGCACGACCCAGGTAGCCACGGCTGATGCCT
>NZ_JANLOD010000012.1 GCF_025466085.1 Pseudomonas sp. 14P_8.1_Bac3 | reverse complement strand
CACCTCCGCCTACAGATGGGCTCAGTACGAGCTGAAAAACCTTTGGAAGCAACTCAATTTATATGGGCTCGCCCCGGAGGTGAAAACCTGGGCGCTGGAGACTGATACCCACGTCAAGGGTGATGTATACAGATCGAAAACAGTCTACGCGGCAGTCCATAGCAGGCGCATTGTGCGCAACGATCTGGCCTTGATTTATCTGCGCATCATGCGTGAGTTGGCAGCCAAAAATGATGTGCCTTTTCGCGTTATAAACGACAAAGATCCAAAGTTGGCGTTACCGGATGAACTACGAACCATAGCGCAAAAACTCATGGCCTACGCATTGGGCGAAACTCATAGTGTGGGGTTGAGCCTGTCCGAGGAGGCGTTGCTCTATGAACGCTACATCCATCTATCTGCCAACTGGAACGCTGCCAAAGGCTGGAACAACAGCGCCCTGGACATCGTGTTTATCGATCGCCCTGCCGAAAACTATCAACGCGTGGTGCACCCCAATGAGTAAGTGCCCATGGATACTCAAATTAGGTTTTGCGCTGCTGATCCCACTGTTGGGTGGATGTGTCTTTGCCGATCACCGATCACTCCCGTATGACGCTTGGAGTCTCAGATTTTTTTCACTGGACTACATGGAAGTCTGGATCGAAACGGCAGATGTCGTGGATATCAATGCGCGGGTGTTTCGGGGGGCCGGGAGCGGAATTCCCGCGAGTAGTTATCCCCGGCCGCTGAGTAAAGGCATCCCGGCTCGTTTCAAGGGTGATCCAAAAGGATGGCCTAAGCATCCCGGAGGAAAAGGTCGATACGTGAGGGATGCCGACCTGCCTCGCCTGGTCTACGTACGCTGGCAGTCCATTGCCGAACCGCAGACCTATGAAGCGTCTATCGAAATCCCTGAATCGGCACGCAAGACCATGCTCCAGGGTGAAAAAACGTATTGTCGTGCAGACGGTAAATGGATAACGGATCACCGGAATATGTTGATCGTGGGCTTGGCACCTGGGGGAGTTGCGAAGGTGTGGCTAGGCGGCCAATGTCTGCTGTCCACCGAGGTCATACGAGTGCAAGGCACGATCAATCCAGAAGGCCCCTACAGCGGGCAGTCGGGCGGTGCCTATTATCCCCTTCAGGAAGAGTCCAAAGCCTACATCGACAAATTCGGCATTCCCTACGGCTCCTGGTAACTCATGGCTAATCAGGAGATCCCTGTGCGGGGCTTGCCCGATAGCGGTGTGTCTGTCGATATCTGATTGACTTGAGCCGCCGCTATCGCGGGCAAGCCCGGGACTTGCCCGCGAAGATGGCCGCCCGGTCGATGAAGATCTCCACTTGGTCTATACCTGTCAGGGAACTGTGACGCCAACCGAAGGCTCGTACCAATAAGAGCGCACCCATTTGAGCTGTGCCGGGGAGATCCACCGCTATGCCCGAAACCTCGACCGCCATCGCCGATATCCACATGCTCGACAGCGGCTACTCCCGCGAAGCCCGCTCCCTGTTGTACCAGGCCTATCGGCACGAGCCGACCTTCGGTTACCTGTTCGAGGCCGAACGCCCCGGCTACGAACAGCGGGTCCGCGCCACCGTGCGTGAACTGGTCAAGCAACACTTTCTCCAGGACCTGCCGGCCATCGGCCTGCTGGTCAACGATCGCCTGATCGGCATCGCCCTGATCGCGCCGCCGCAGCGTCGCCTCGGTATCACCGAAAGTTGGGCCTGGCGCCTGCGCATGGTGCTCAGCACCGGGTTTCGCTGCACCCGCCGCTACCTGGAATACCACGATGCGGTGATGGCCTGCGTACCTTCCGACTCGGTGCACCTGCTGCCCTTGCTGGGGATTCATCCGCAATTTCAGGGCAAGCACTTCGGCGAACAATTGCTGCAAGCGGTGCACAACTGGTGCGCGGTGGATGAGCACTCTGAAGGTGTGGTGCTCGACACCGGGAATCCGCGTTACCTGGAGTTCTACAAGCGCCAGGGTTATGAAGAAATCGGCGAAGTGGCCGTAGGACCTATCCGCGAGCATGTGTTTTTCCATGCCAATCCGCAGGTGCTGCAATCCGCCTCGGCATAAACGGTAGAACTTTCGCGGCATGCGAGGCTCTATCACGCTCCCAAGCTCGTGATAGCATCCGCGCCTATGAAGTTTCCAGGAAGAATAACCAGCGGCGTGCTGATGCTGATCACCAGCTGCGCGGCGCTGGCGCAAAGTGAATTGGATGTGCGGATCAAACCGTCCAACGATGAACTGAAAGCCAATATAGAAGGCTATATCGGCAGCCTCGGCGATCGTGACGAGCAAGCCTTGCTGCGCTTCAGTCGTGGTGCCGAAGAACAGGCACGCAAGGCCGCCCAGGCCCTGGGCTATTACCAGCCGCATATCGACAGCGACGTCAAGGGTGGCAAGACGCCGCGCCTGGTGCTCAACATCGATCCGGGCGAGCCGATCCATTTGCGCACGGTCACGATCCGCGTCGAAGGTCCGGCGGCCGCCCTCAAAACATTCCGAATGCCTAAAAGTGATGCACTGAAAACCGGTGCGGTGCTCAACCATGGCCGTTATGAAGACGCCAAGCGTCTGATCCAGAACCAGGCGTCGCGCTACGGTTTTTTCAGTGGCCACTTCAGCAAGCAGCGGCTGGCGGTCGACCCGCGCGCGGGCGTCGCCGACATCGAACTGATCTACGACAGCGGCCCGCGTTATGCCTTGGGCAAAGTCAGTTTCGAAGGCGATACGCCATTCGACGAAGACCTGCTGCAGCGCATGGTGCCATTCAAGGCCGGCGCGCCTTACGACTCCGAGCTGATCGCCGAGCTGAACCAGAACCTGCAATCCAGCGGCTACTTCGAAGGCGTACGCGTCGACGCGGCCCCGACCGCGTCGAAAAACGATGTGATCCCGGTGGACGTCAAACTCGAAACCCGCAAGCCACGGACCATGGGCCTCGGCCTGGGCTACTCCACCGACGTCGGCCCGAGGATCAAGGCCAACTGGACCCGACACTGGGTCAACCCCCAGGGCCACAGCTATGGCTGGGAAACCGAAGTCTCGGCGCCTCGGCAAAACGTCGGGCTGTTCTATGACATTCCGCTGGATCCTCCGCTGACCGACAAACTGCGCTTCGCCGGGGGCTACCAAAGCGAAGAAATCGCCGACAAGGACAGCCTGAGCAAGCTGCTGACCCTGGGCCCTGAGTGGCACAGCAAGTTACCCAGCGGCTGGCAGCGGGTGGTGTCGCTGAAATGGCAGCGTGAAGAATACCGACTTGGCGACGACTCGGGGCTCAGCACCTTGCTGATGCCCGGCGTCAGCTATTCCTACCTGAAAAGCGACAATCGCATCGATCCGCACAACGGCTATCGCCTGACGTTCGAAACCAAAGTTGCCAAGGAAGGACTGGGTTCCGACACCAACTTGCTGTACGGCACCGCACTGGTGAAAGGCTTGACCACGGTGTTCGATAAACACCGCTTCCTCGGCCGGGTGCAGGTGGGCGGCAGTGCGACCAATGGCTACCGATCGGTGCCGCCGTCCCTGCGCTTCTTCGCCGGTGGCGATCAGAGCGTGCGCGGTTACGATTACCAGAGCCTGTCCCCGGAAAACTCCGACGGCGACCGTATCGGTGGGCGCTACATGATTGCCGGCAGCGTCGAGTATCAATATTCCATCGCCGAAAAATGGCGGGTCGCGACGTTTATCGACCAGGGCAACTCCTTCAACACACTCGAACTGCCGAACCTCAAGACTGGCGTCGGTATCGGCGTGCGCTGGGTATCGCCGGTGGGGCCGATTCGCCTCGACCTGGCCCACGCGATGGACGATGACGGCGGCATTCGATTGCACTTTTCCATGGGGCCCGAGCTGTGAAGCGTGGTTTGAAGGTAACGCTGCTGGCGATTCTGGCGATATTTGTGCTGGTGCTTCTGGCCGTGACAACGGTGCTGGGCACGGCAACGGGCAGCCGCTGGGCGCTCGGATTTGTCCCGGGTCTGACCGTCGACAACTTCCAGGGGCGTCTGGGCGGGCAGTGGAGTGCCGACCATCTGGTCTGGCAGCAAGGCACCAGCCGGGTTGAAGTGAGCCAGGTGATTTTCGCCTGGTCGCCGCTGTGCCTGACGCGCAAGACCCTGTGTATCGAGCAATTGAAGGCCGATCAGGTCAGCCTGCAGTTTCCGCCTGGAACCGAAGAGGAAAGCAGCGGCCCGATCAGTCTTCCCGATCTGAAATTACCGTTGGCGCTCGAACTGGGCGATGTGCAGGTCGGCAGTCTGCTGTTCAACGGCAGCGAAGAACTCAAGGGCCTGCAACTGGCGGCGCACTGGACCGAACAGGGTTTGCAGATCGACGCGGTGCAGCTGCAACGGGACGACATCAGCCTGAATCTCTCCGGCCTGCTGCAACCTGGCGGCAACTGGCCGCTCAAGGCGGAGGGCAAGCTGAAACTGGCGACACCGGCTCCCTGGACGCTGGATTTGAAAGTAGACGGCGACCTGCTGAAAACCCTGAAGCTCACGGCCGACAGCAGCGGTTACCTGAACGGCCAACTGAGTGGCGAGTTGCAGCCGTTGGTGGAGCATCTGCCGGCCAAGCTGCGCATCACCGCCGACGGCTTCAAACCCGCCGCCGACCTGCCGGACACCCTGCAACTCAACCAACTGCAACTCACGGGCGACGGTGACCTGAAAGAGGGTTACCAGTTGCGCGGCACCGCCACGCTGCCCGCCGAGCAAGGCCCGGTCGCGTTGTCGCTGCAAGGCAAGGTTGACGCCAAGGGTGCGCAAATCGCCGCGCTGGACCTGACCGCCAACGACAAGCAAAGCCTCAAGCTCAGCGGCGTGGTGGACTGGAGCAAGGGCCTGAACGCTACGGCGAAAATCGACTGGCTGGATTTTCCCTGGCACCATCTCTATCCGCTGATCGACGAACCGGAAGTGGCCTTGCGCAGCTTCAACGGTGAAGTCTCCTACACCGATGGGCAATACCTCGGCAACTTCAAAGCCGCACTGGATGGCCCGGCCGGAGCGTTCAGCCTGAGCAGCCCGTTTGCCGGCGACCTGACGAAAATCTACCTGCAACAAATCCAGCTCGAGGCCGGGCAGGGTAAGGCTGTAGGGCACCTGAACCTGCAGTTCGCCGATGGCATTGCCTGGGACACGGCGCTCGACCTGTCGGCACTCAATCCGGCGTATTGGCTCGCAGAGTTGCCGGGCACCCTGGCCGGGCCGTTGCGCAGCAAGGGTCAACTGAAGAACGAAAAACTCAGCCTGAACGCGGACCTGGACCTGAAAGGCAGACTGCGCGGGCAACCCGCCATTCTGCAAGCCAAAGCCGATGGCAGCGGCGAGCAATGGAACCTTGACGCACTGCACATCCGTCTGGGCGACAACAGCATTACCGGCAAGGGCAGCCTGCAACAGAAACTCGCCGGCCAGATCGACATCAAGCTGCCACGCCTGGCCCAGCTCTGGCCGCAGCTGCGCGGTCAGCTCAACGGCCGCCTCGATGTCGCCGGCACGCTCAAGGCGCCGCAAGGCAAGCTCGGGCTGCAAGGCACGCAACTGGCGTTCCAGGACAATCGCCTGCAAAGCCTGAACCTCGACGCGACCCTCGACAGCGCGCAACGGGCGAAAATCGACCTCAAGGGCGCGGGCATTCAGGCCGGCGACACCGCGCTGGGGACGCTGGTCGCCAGCGGCCAGGGCGATATCAAGCATCAGAAACTCAGCCTCGACCTGCAAGGCCCGCAGTTGAAACTGGCCCTCGGCCTCGATGGTGCGCTCGACAAAGGCAACTGGCGCGGGCGCCTCGCCAGTGGCGACATCCAGGCCGGCGGCCAGGACTGGAAGCTGCAAGGCCCGGCAAAACTCGAACGGCTGGCCGACGGCAAAATCAATTTCGGCGCCCATTGCTGGATGTCCGGGCCCGCCAGCCTCTGTGGCGAAGACCAGCGCCTGATGCCGGAGCCGAAGCTGCGTTACCACCTCAAGCAATTCCCGATCGACAGCCTGGCGCAGTGGTTGCCGAAGGATTTCGCCTGGAAGGGCCAGCTCAACGCCGACCTGCAACTGGACCTGCCGGCCAGCGGCCCGAACGGCCAGATCAGCCTCGATGCCAGCGGCGGCACCCTGCGCATGAAGGAAAAGGATCAGTGGCTGGACTTCCCGTACCAGACGCTGAAGCTCACCAGCAAACTTACGCCCAAGCGCATCGACAGCGAGCTCAGTTTCGTCGGCGGCAAACTCGGCGAATTGAGTGTGCAGGCGCAGATCAATCCGCTGCCGAAGAACAAGCCGCTGACCGGCTCGTTCCGTCTCAATGGGCTCGACTTGTCCGTGGCACGGCCGTTTGTGCCAATGGTCGAGAAAATGACCGGGCGCCTGAATGGCAGCGGCACCCTCGCAGGTACGCTGATGGCGCCGCTGGTGAATGGCAATCTGCTGCTCAGCGACGGTGAGATTTCCGGTGCGGAACTGCCGATGGACCTTCAAGCGTTGCAGCTGCAAGCGGTGATCGCCGGCGAAACCGTGCAACTGAACGGCGGCTGGAAAAGCGGCAAGAACGGGCAGGGCAGTTTGAACGGCAACATCGCCTGGGGTCAGGCGCTGGTGGTGGACCTGGCGCTCAAGGGCACGCAATTGCCGGTCAACGTCGAGCCTTACGCCAAGCTCGAAGTGGCGCCGGACCTGAAGATTTCGATGAAGGGCGACGAACTGGCCATTGCTGGCAAGGTGCAGGTGCCCCGAGGCGAAATCACTGTGCGCGAATTGCCGCCGTCGACGGTCAAGGTGTCGGACGACACGGTGATCATCGGCCAGCAGACCGAAGAGGGCAAACCACCGATCGCCATGAAGATGGACATCGACGTGGCGGTCGGCGAGGACAAATTGAGCTTCGCCGGGTTCGGTTTGACCGCCAACCTGCAAGGGCATGTGCACATCGGCGACAACATGGACACCCGCGGCGAACTGTGGCTCAACGACGGGCGCTATCGTGCCTACGGTCAGCGCCTGACGGTGCGCCGGGCGCGCCTGCTGTTCGCCGGGCCGATTGACCAGCCGTACCTGGACATCGAGGCGATTCGCCAGACTGACGACGTGATTGCCGGTATTCGACTGAGCGGCAGCGCCGAGCAGCCGACCACGCAGATCTTTTCCGAACCGGCCATGAGCCAGGAGCAGGCCTTGTCTTATCTGGTGCTGGGGCGTCCGCTGAGTACTAACGGCGAAGACAACAACATGCTGGCCCAGGCCGCACTCGGGCTGGGGTTGATGGGCAGTTCCGGGGTGACTGGCAAGCTGGCCAACGATTTGGGCATCCAGGATTTCCAGCTCGATACCGAAGGCAGCGGCAACACCACCAGCGTGGTTGCCAGCGGCAATCTCTCCGAGAAGCTCAGCCTGCGTTACGGCGTGGGCGTGTTTGAACCGGCCAACACCATCGCCTTGCGCTACAAGCTGAGCAAGAAGGTGTACCTGGAAGCAGCGGGCGGCGTGGCCAGTTCGCTGGATATCTTCTACAAGCGGGATTTCTAGGCCCGCGCTCCCTCGAAAACCGAGTCGCTCCCTTCGCGAGCAAGCCCGCTCCCACAAGGCGCCCGCTAACCCTGTGGGAGCGGGCTTGCTCGCGAAGGCGTCCGTGTACACAGCGCGGAACCCGGCACCATTTATCAGCTAAATGCAAAGCAGGCTAACTATTGCATTGACATTCGCTGCCTAGGCAGTAACATCTCGTCATACATTCTCTGCCTAGGCAGCTAATTGGTGATCAGATGAAGCATTTCACCCCGGACGGTTTCAAGAACTGCCATCTCGGCCTTCTGCTCGGACGCGCAGCGCTGCTCAAGGACCGGATCATCGACACGCACATGGAACCCCACGGCATTACTGCCGCGCAGTTCAAAGTGTTGATCATCATGGCCCAATACGGCGTCGACACCCCGGCCGAGCTGTGCCGCCACCTGTCCCTCGACAGTGGTTCGATGACTCGCATGCTCGATCGTCTGGAACAGAAAGGTTTCCTCGCTCGCCAACGTTCCGAAGCCGATCGCCGTCAGGTTCAACTGGTGCTGACGGTGGAAGGTCTGAAGCTCGCCGACCTCCTGCCGCACATCGGCGCCGACGCGATGAATGAGCTGGCCGGCGCGATCACCGCCGAAGAGTTGAGCACCCTGGAACAGATCCTGAAGAAAATTTTGGTGGCAGCCGGTGACTCGATCACGCTGCTGCGGGTAGGTGAACAATGAGCAGCAAAATCTTGCAGACTGGCCTGAGCCTGGTGCTTGCGGCGATGACGCTGGCCGGTTGCGCCAGCTACAGCGGCCTGACCACCGAAGGTAAAAGTCTCGACGCGAAGACCCTCAAGGCCGGGCAATCCCTCAGCGGCGTGACCCTGTCGCCCGCGGCCTGGCCGAAAAGCGATTGGTGGAAAAGCCTGGGCGACCCCCAGCTCGACGGCCTGATCCGCGAAGCGCTGCACGACAGCCCTGACATGCAGATCGCCGACGCCCGCGCGCATCAGGCCAGCGCCGCCGCATACGCCGCCGACGCCGCACGCATGCCGACCCTCGATGCCAGCGCCGGTGTCAGCCGTTCGCGCCTGGCCCGGGATCAGGATCCACGGGGCGAGGGCAATGCCTACGCCACCGTGCGTAACATCGGTGCCAGTTTCAATTACAACTTCGACCTCTGGGGCGGGCAGCGTGATGCCTGGGAAGCCGCGTTGGGCCAGGCCCGCGCCGCCGAAGTCGATCAACAGGCTGCGCAACTGACGCTGGCTGCCGACGTCGCTCGCGCTTATAGCGATCTGGGGCAGGCACACATCGTTCACGACCTGGCCCAGGAAGACCTCAAGCGCACCCGGCAAATGCTCGACCTGAGCCAGCGTCGCCTGAGCTCCGGCATCGACAGCCAGTACCAGTTCCAGCAGACCGAAAGCCTGGAAGCCACCTCCGAAGCCAGTCTGATTGACGCCGAAAAGCGTCTGCAAAGCGCGAAAATCGCCTTGGCGGTGTTGCTCGGCAAAGGCCCGGATCGCGGCAACGAGATCATCCGGCCGAAGATTCTCCAGGCCAGCGCCGTCGCCTTGCCGTCAGTGTTGCCCGCCGAATTGCTCGGCCGTCGTCCCGATCTGGTGGCCGCGCGCTGGCGGGTCGAGGCGGCGAGCAAGAACATTGACGCCGGCAAGACCCAGTTCTATCCCAACCTGAACCTTAGCGCCGCCGCCGGTGCCGAATCATTGTTGGGTGACGCGATGTTCGGCTCCGCCAGTCGCTTCTTCAACATCGCGCCGACGATCTCGGTGCCGATTTTCGATGGCGGCCGTTTGCGTGCCGACCTCGATGCCCGCGACGCCGACTACGACCTCGCGGTGGCGCAATACAACAAGAACCTGGTGAAAGCCTTGGGGGATGTCAGCGACACCATCAACCAGTTGCGCGATATCGGCCGGCAGATCGGCGCTCAGCAGCATGCCACCGACATTGCCCGGGATTCTTACAACACCGTGGTCCAGCGTTACGGTTCCGGTATCGGGAATTATCTGGACGTGCTCAGCATCGAGCAGCAATTGCTTCAGGCCCAGCGGCAACTGGCCAACCTGAATGCCGAGCAGATTGACCTGTCGATCCAACTGATGCAGGCGCTGGGCGGCGGTTTTCAGGGCGACACCCTGACCGCGGCCAACGCAACCCCAGCCACGCAGCACAACTAATTCAAGGTAATTGTCATGGCCACTGCCGAAAACACTCCTGCTCCAGCCAATCAAGCGCCAGGCACCGCACCAGACACCGGCAATCCGCGTAAGCGCAAACTCATGTTGGTGGTGCTGGCCATCGTGGTGATCCTCGCCGGTATCGCCGTCTGGGGTTACCACGAGTTCTATGGTCGCTGGAACGAAAGCACCGACGACGCCTATGTGAACGGCAACGTGGTGGAAATCACCCCGCTGGTCACCGGCACCGTCGTCAGCATCGGCGCCGACGATGGCGATCTGGTCCACGAAGGTCAGGTGCTGGTCAATTTCGACCCGAACGACGCCGAAGTCGGCCTGCAAAGTGCCCAGGCCAACCTGGCTCGCACCGTGCGCCAGGTACGCGGTTTGTACAGCAATGTCGACGGCATGAAAGCCCAGGTCAACGCCCAGCAGGCGGAAGTGCAAAAGGCCCAGGACAACTTCACTCGCCGGAAAAACCTGGCGGCAGGTGGGGCGATTTCCCAGGAAGAACTGTCCCACGCTCGCGATGACCTGACCTCGGCACAAAACGCCCTGGCCAACGCCAGACAGCAACTGAAAACCACCAGCGCGCTGGTCGATGACACCGTGGTGTCGTCGCACCCCGATGTGATGTCGGCCGCCGCGCAACTGCGCCAGGCCTACCTGAACAATGCGCGCAGCACGCTGATCGCGCCGGTCACCGGTTACGTGGCCAAGCGCTCGGTGCAACTCGGTCAGCGAGTGCAGCCGGGCGCCGCGCTGATGGCGGTGATCCCCCTGGATCAGCTGTGGATCGACGCCAACTTCAAGGAAACCCAGCTGCGTGACATGCGCATCGGTCAGCCGGTCGACATCGAAGCCGACCTCTATGGCAGCGACGTGAAATTCAGCGGCACCATCGACAGCCTTGGCGCGGGCACCGGCAGCGCGTTTGCCCTGTTGCCGGCGCAGAACGCCACCGGTAACTGGATCAAGATCGTGCAGCGCGTACCGGTGCGGATTCACATCAATGCCGAGGAACTGGCCAAGCACCCGTTGCGCGTGGGTCTATCGACCCAGGTCGATGTCAACCTGCATGACCAGAGTGGTCCGGTGCTGGCGCAACAGCCGCCGCAGAAAGCCTCGTTCAGCACCACCGTCTACGACCGTCAGTTGGCCGAAGCCGACGCGATGATCACGCAGTTGATCCACGACAACAGCGCCGCCGTCAGTAAAACCGTGCAGCGCTGATTCGCCAGTCCGTCAGCTGCGCCCTTAACGGGCGCAGCGCTCTCCCAGTTCCAAAGGATTCGCGATGAGCAATAACGCGTCTTTCACGCCGCCCAGCCTGCTGCTCAGCACCATCGGCCTGTCGCTGGCGACCTTCATGCAGGTCCTCGACACCACCATCGCCAACGTGGCGCTGCCGACGATTTCCGGCAACCTCGGCGTGAGTTCGGAGCAGGGCACCTGGGTGATCACGTCGTTCGCCGTGAGCAACGCCATCGCGCTGCCGCTGACCGGTTGGCTCAGTCGGCGCTTCGGCGAGGTCAAGCTGTTTCTCTGGGCGACCATTCTGTTTGTGCTGGCCTCGTTTCTCTGCGGTATTTCCACCTCGATGCCGGAATTGATTCTGTTCCGCGTGGTTCAAGGCCTGGTGGCCGGGCCGTTGTACCCGATGACCCAGACGTTGCTGATCGCGGTCTATCCGCCCGCCAGGCGCGGCATGGCCCTGGCGCTACTGGCGATGGTCACGGTGGTGGCGCCGATTGCCGGACCGATTCTCGGCGGCTGGATTACTGACAGCTACAGCTGGCCGTGGATCTTCTTCATCAACGTGCCGATCGGGATTTTCGCGGTGATGGTGGTGCGCTCGCAGCTCAAGAAGCGTCCGGTGGAAACCAGTCGTCAACCGATGGACTACGTCGGTCTGATCACGCTGATCATCGGCGTCGGCGCATTGCAGGTAATCCTCGACAAAGGCAACGACCTCGACTGGTTCGAATCGAACTTCATCATCGTCGGCGCCGCCATTTCGGTGATTGCCCTGGCGGTGTTCGTGATCTGGGAGATGACCGACCAGCATCCGGTGGTCAACCTGCGGCTGTTCGCCTATCGCAACTTCCGTATCGGCACGATTGTGCTGGTGTTGGGGTACGCCGGGTTCTTCGGGATCAACCTGATCCTGCCGCAATGGCTGCAGACCCAGATGGGCTACACGGCGACCTGGGCCGGGCTGGCGGTGGCGCCGATCGGGATTCTGCCGGTATTGATGTCGCCGTTTGTCGGCAAATACGCGCACAAGTTCGACTTGCGACTGTTGGCGGGCCTGGCGTTCTTGGCGATCGGTCTGAGTTGCTTCATGCGTGCCGGGTTTACCAATGAGGTGGACTTCCAGCACATCGCCTTGGTGCAGTTGTTCATGGGCATTGGCGTGGCGCTGTTCTTCATGCCGACCCTGAGCATTCTGATGTCGGACTTGCCGCCGAGCCAGATCGCCGACGGCGCGGGCCTCGCGACCTTTCTGCGGACATTGGGCGGTAGCTTTGCCGCGTCGCTGACCACCTGGATCTGGATTCGCCGCGCGGATCAGCATCACGCCTACATGAGCGAAAGCATCAGCACCTATGAGCCCGCGACCCGCGAAGCATTGAACAATCTGGGCGGCGCAAGCGATCAGGCGTATGCGCAGCTGGACCATGTGCTGACCAGCCAGGCGTACATGCTCTCCACCGTGGATTACTTCACGCTGCTGGGCTGGGCGTTCATGGGGTTGATCGTGATTGTCTGGCTGGCAAAACCGCCGTTCGCGGCGAAGGCCGGACCGGCTGCGTCCGGCCACTAAACTC
>NZ_JANLOD010000043.1 GCF_025466085.1 Pseudomonas sp. 14P_8.1_Bac3 | reverse complement strand
CCGCCCACCGTGCTGGCCCCGGGTTTGCGGGATTTGGCTTATTTTAAATGGCAAGCCCCGCCAAGCCGGAGTCCTACAGGACTTCGCAGTGCCATTAAACCTTTCGCCCTCTGCCGCGGTCATTGAAAGAACTACTTTCAGAGCGCACACCGCCGGCATGGGAACCTCCCCCGACTACGCGAAACACTGGTTCACCGCTCGCGGCTGGAAGCCCTTCGCCTTTCAAAAAGAAGTGTGGACCGCGGTCAAAAAAGGGCAATCCGGGTTACTGCATGCCAGCACCGGTGCCGGTAAAACCTACGCGGTGTGGTTCGCCGCGCTCAACCGCTTCGCCTCTGCCATCGCGCCCGCTGAAAAGCCTCGCAAACGCAAACCGGTCGCCGAACCGCTGACGGTGTTGTGGATAACGCCGATGCGCGCGCTGGCCGCCGACACCGGCCGCGCACTGGAAGCACCGCTGCACGACTTGCAGATTCCGTGGAGCGTCGGCCTGCGCACCGGCGACACCAGCAGCAGCGAACGCGCGCGGCAAGGTCGGCGCCTGCCCACCGCGCTGATCACCACCCCGGAAAGCCTGACCCTGATGCTCGCCCGCGCCGACGCGCAAACCGCGCTGTCCACCTTGCGCATGGTGGTCGTTGATGAGTGGCACGAACTGCTGGGCAACAAGCGCGGCGTGCAACTGCAACTGGCTCTTGCCCGCCTGCGGCGGTGGAATCCGGACCTGATCGTGTGGGGCGTTTCCGCGACGTTGGGGAATCAGGCCCACGCCGAACAGGTCTTGATCCCCCAGGGCGGCGGGATCAGCGTGCAGGGGCAAAGCACCAAGGACCTGCGCGTCGACACGCTGCTGCCGCCGGCCATCGAGCGCTTCCCCTGGGCCGGGCACATCGGCTTGAAGATGCTGCCGCAAGTAGTGGCCGAGGTTGAGTCCAGCCCCAGCAGCCTGGTGTTCACCAACACCCGCGCCCAATCGGAGATCTGGTATCAGGCCTTGCTGGAAGCCCGTCCGGACTGGGCCGGCCTGATCGCGCTGCACCACAGTTCACTGTCACGGGAGACCCGCGACTGGGTCGAGCGCGCGCTGAAGGACGGCCAGCTCAAAGCGGTGGTCTGCACCTCCAGCCTAGACCTCGGCGTGGATTTCCTGCCGGTGGAGCGGGTGCTGCAAATCGGCTCGGCCAAAGGCGTGGCGCGGCTGATGCAGCGTGCCGGGCGCTCGGGTCATGCGCCGGGGCGGGTGTCGCGGGTGACGCTGGTGCCGACGCACAGCCTGGAATTGATTGAAGCCGCCGCCGCCCAGGACGCCGTGGCGCAGCGCCGCATCGAACCCAGGGAATCGCCGCACAAACCACTGGATGTGCTGGTCCAGCATCTGGTCAGCATGGCCTTGGGCGGTGGCTTTCGCCCCGATGAGCTGTACGAAGAAGTCCGCGGGGCATGGGCTTATCGTGACCTCACGCCGGAAGACTGGACCTGGGCGCTGGCTTTCGTACGCTACGGCGGGCTTTCCCTGACAGCGTATCCGGATTATCGCCGGGTCGAGCCGGATGAACAGGGCATCTGGCGTGTGCCGGATGCGCGGCTGGCCCGCCGTCATCGCATGAGCATTGGCACGATAGTCAGCGACGCGAGCATTCAGCTGAAGTTCTGGAGTAAAGGAGGCGGCGGTAAGCAGTTGGGGAGTGTCGAGGAGGGTTTTATCGCACGGCTCAAGCCCGGTGACGGCTTCCTCTTCGCCGGACGCTTGCTGGAGTTGGTCCGGGTGGAAAACATGACGGCCTACGTCAAACGCAGCACGGTGAAGAAAGCCGCGGTGCCGCGCTGGAACGGCGGGCGCATGCCACTTTCCAACGAACTGGCGCAGGCGGTGGTCGCACGTTTCAGCGCGGCGGCGCAGGGCGAATTCGCCGGTCCGGAGATGCAGGCGCTACGTCCTCTATTAGAAGTGCAACAGCGCTGGTCCGGCTTGCCGAGCGAGAACAGCCTGCTGGCCGAAACGTTGAAATCCCGCGAAGGCTGGCACCTTTTCCTCTACCCCTTCGCCGGACGCCAGGTGCATCTGGGGCTGGCGAGTCTGTTGGCCTGGCGCGTGAGTCAGCAACAGGCAGTGACGTTTTCGATTGCGGTCAACGATTACGGGCTGGAGTTGCTCAGCGCAACGTATGTGGACTGGTCCAGTGTGTTGAATCCGCGGCTGCTAAGTCCCGAGCATTTATTGAATGACGTCCTCGCCAGCCTCAACGCCGGCGAACTGGCGCTACGGCGATTTCGGGAAATTGCGCGAATTGCTGGCCTGGTGTTCGCCGGCTATCCCGGCGCGCCAAAAAGCACCCGTCAGGTTCAGGCGTCCAGCGGTTTGTTCTTTGAAGTGTTCAAGCAGTACGACGCCGGCAACCTGTTGCTGGCCCAGGCTGGGGAAGAAGTCCTGCGTAACGAGCTGGATATTCAGCGCCTGGAACAGACCCTGGAGCGCATCAGTCGGCTCAGGCTCGACGTGCATCCGGTGAAACGTCCTACACCGCTCGGGTTTCCGCTGCTGGTAGAACGTATGCGCGAAAGCATGAGCTCGGAAAAACTCGCCGACCGCATCAGACGCATGGTCAGCGACCTTGAAAAAACCGCGGAGACCGGAAAAGCCTGATGAGTACGCCCTACCCGATACGCCTGGCTGGCGAAGAACTGTGGCTGCTGCCGGAGAAAGCCCTCTACTGGCCGGCGCAACAGGCGCTGTTGATTGCAGACGTGCATTTCGGCAAGGCCGCCGCTTATCGCAGCCTTGGACAGCCGGTGCCGCAGGGCACGACATCCAGCAATATCGCGGTGCTGGACCGATTGCTGGCGGCGCTGCCCTGCCGCCAACTGATTTTCCTCGGGGATTTCCTGCACGGGCCCGGCTCCCACGCGAGTGCGACGCTGAACGCCCTGGCGCAATGGCGCGCACGGCATAACGAATTGCCCATGATGCTGATTCGCGGCAACCACGACAAACGTGCCGGGGACCCGCCGTCATCGCTAAACATTCGCGTCGTGCCCGAGCCGCTGCTGTTGGGGCCGTTTGCGCTGCGCCACGAACCTGAGCCGCACCCCGAGCGTCACGTGCTCGCGGGCCACGTGCATCCGGTTTATCGGCTGAACGGTAGGGGCCGGCAGAGCTTGCGGTTGGCGTGTTTCAGGTTCGGAAGGGAAATCAGCCTGCTACCGGCCTTCGGCGCGTTTACCGGGGGGTATCAGGTCGAGCGGGACGACAGTTGCCGAATATTCGTTATCGGCGACAACGAGGTATGGCCGACCTGATAAATCCGTTTACCTGTAGGAGCGAACACGCTCGCGATGGACGTGAACGATGACATGGGCTCCTGATGCCCGCGTCGTCTGGAGGTCCATCGCGAGCGTGCTCGCTCCAACAGGTACAAGACGATCAGGCTACCGGCGCCGGAGGCGGCTCGTCCGGCAAGGTTGGCTCACCGGGTTCGGTGGGCTGTTCGTTAGGGGTATCGGGATCAGGCTGGCCGGGGATGCCTCCCGCCATGCCGAGCGGCGGATGTGCCAACAAGGACCAGGCCAGGACGCCAACCTGATTGGGCTCAAGCCTTGCCAGTTCGGCACTTATTCGCGGATCGATCTTCATAGAGCACTCCTGAGCAAAGGCCAGGATCGCTGTGCGCGAACCCGGCAGTACACCCAATAGAGTCTCTACCCGCTGAAGAATTCCCGCGACCTGCCAGATGAATCGATCAGGTGCGTGGCAGGGTCACGCCGCGTTGGCCCTGGTACTTGCCGCCACGGTCTTTGTAGGACACTTCGCACTCTTCGTCGGATTCAAGGAACAGCATCTGCGCCACGCCTTCGTTGGCGTAGATTTTCGCCGGCAGGTTGGTGGTGTTCGAGAATTCCAGGGTGACGTGCCCTTCCCACTCAGGCTCGAGAGGGGTGACGTTGACGATGATGCCGCAACGGGCGTAGGTGCTTTTGCCCAGGCAGATGGTCAATACGTTGCGAGGAATACGGAAGTATTCGACGGTGCTGGCCAGGGCGAAGGAGTTTGGCGGGATGATGCAGACGTCGCTGTGGATGTCGACGAAGCTGCCGGCATCGAAATTCTTCGGGTCGACGATGGCCGAATTGATGTTGGTGAACACCTTGAAATGATTGGTGCAGCGAACGTCGTAGCCATAACTCGACACGCCGTAGGAGATCACCCGCTTATCGTCGCTGCCGCGAACCTGACGCTCGACGAACGGCTCGATCATGCCGTGTTCCTGCGCCATGCGGCGAATCCACTTGTCCGATTTGATGCTCATGGCGGGTGTCCTGAATAGCGAGGTGGAAAAATTCTGTCCGGCATCTTACCGGGCGCGCGCTTCGGGTTCAAAGACCGGGGCGCAATTCTCGCCGATCCCCCGTAAATTCCGGGGCTTGGCTGTAATACGATGCACCGTCAGTCACGAAAACAGAGAAACCTTCGCAAGAAGCATTGGCACGTTCCGGAAAAAGGGTTAAGGTGGCGCCACTGTGCTGCTTGTGTCACTGAGAATCTCTACACGATATGTTGAATTTCGATCCAACCATCTACAAGAATTTTTCCTGCTCTTTGCACTCAGTCTCGTCCAGGGTTCTTCCTGTGTCGCAGTTATCTTTGTTCAAGGAGTTACACCATGTCTAATCGCCAAACCGGTACCGTTAAGTGGTTCAACGATGAAAAAGGCTTCGGCTTCATCACTCCACAATCCGGTGACGACCTGTTCGTTCACTTCAAAGCTATCCAATCCGACGGCTTCAAAAGCCTGAAAGAAGGCCAACAGGTTTCTTTCATCGCTACCCGCGGTCAGAAAGGCATGCAAGCTGAAGAAGTTCAAGTTATCTAACTTGTACTTGCTTTAGTAAAAGGCCCCGCCCTCAAAAGCGGGGCTTTTTCGTGCCTGGGTGTTTTGCCTGGGCAAAAAAAATCGCGACCGTAAGGCCGCGATTTTTTTATGCCTGGCGCTTTACCAGGTCACACCAAACCCTGCGGTGTAACGGGTCTTGCTCAGGTCTGCCTCATCGCTGCCGGTAATGATGTCTTTCTCGGCCTTCAGATTCAGCGACGCCCAATCGGTGACTTTGTAACGCAACCCGACTTCGGCATCGAGTGCGTAATCCGCCACACCACCCAACGGCTTAGCGACCTCGCCATTGGTGAAGAACTCGACCTTCTTGCCGATCAGATATCGGTTGTAGTCCCACTTCATCGCCAGGGAATAGAAGTTTTCCTTGCCGCCGTCCGCGTACTCGTAATCGGTGCGGTTGACCAGCGAACCCAGGGAGAATGCGCCCAGCTCGTCATCCCAGAACTGGTAACCCGGACCGGTACCGACCGTGCGTTGGCGGGCGAGGTCTTCGACCTTGTCGCGCTTGTAGACCAGGCGACCTTGCCAGAACCATTTATCGGTCAGGAAGCGGTCGAGGGAGTATTCGGCGCGCCAGTTGTCGGTGGTGACCACGTCATCCTGGAACTCGCGGTTGTACTCACCCTCGGCGGTGTGGCGCCATCGGCCATGACGCGCAGTAGTCTTGAAGTCGACGTCGTAGTCGTCGGTGTCCTTTTCCGCGCGCTGGTAATCCAGTGCTGCGTCAATGTTGCCCTTCCACACCAGGTCTTCGACGATGGGCTTGGGCTTGAGGATTTGCTGAATACTCGCCAGCTCCACCGTTTTCGGCGCTTCGCCATTGGCGAGGATGACTTTGCCGTCTTCTGCCGAATGCAACGACTTGGCCTTCTCACCGGTGTAGGCATCCTGCTTCACCAGCAATTCCTGATCGCTTTCCAGGGTTTTCACCTGCTTCCAGTCGATAGGAACCGCGCCGGCATATTCGGTTTGAATCAGCAGTTTGCCGCCGTCGAACAATGTGATCTTGCCGCTCACCTTGTCACCGTTCTTCAGCCAGACGGTATCAGCAAGCACGGAAGTAGAGGCACCGAGGACAGCGAGGCACAACAGGGTTCTAGACACCATAAGCAAATACGGGCTCAAGTTTGCGAAAAAGTCAGCATTATCCGTAGGAATAAGGCCCCAGCATGGACTGACCCGACTAATTCTATTGAGTTCACTTCTCACTTACAGATAGAGGATTTACGTTACGAACGGCGATTGATTGTAGGAGCGAGCTTGCTCGCGATAAATTTGAACTCAGCGCGCTAGATCAGAGCGTTTTGCGTCATCGTTAACATCCATCGCGAGCGAGCTCGCGCCTACAGGAATCGCGTCGTGCCGCACCCCATCAACGAAACCGAAAGCCCCGCGCAAATCCGACGCACGGCGCTGTATCTGACCCTGGCGCAAGTGCCCGAGGGCAAAGTCGTGAGTTATGGTCAGTTGGCCGAACTTGCCGGACTGGGCCGCGCCGCGCGGTGGGTAGGCCGGACATTGAGCCAATTGCCCGGCGACACCAAACTGCCTTGGCATCGGGTGCTCGGCGCGGGCGGCAGAATCAGCCTGCCCGTGGGCAGCCCTGCGGGGGATGAGCAACGCGCGCGTTTACGCTCCGAAGGCATCAGTGTCCTGAATAATCGTGTTGATATTCAGCGCCATGGCTGGCGCCCGGTAGAGCACAGCGGTTAGAGTGCGCGCTTTGTTTCCGTAATCTTGAGGCAGACTTCAGCCCATGCCCCGTAAAACCTGGCGCGCCGCGCTCGCCGCCTATGCCAGCCCATCGACACTTGTGCTGTTGTTGCTTGGTTTCGCCGCCGGCCTGCCCTACATGCTGGTGTTTTCGACACTTTCGGTCTGGCTGCGTGAAGCCGGTGTGGCTCGCGAAACCATTGGCTATGCAAGCCTGATCGGTCTGGCCTACGCCTTCAAATGGGTCTGGTCGCCGCTACTCGACCAATGGCGTCTGCCGCTGCTCGGCAAGCTCGGTCGTCGACGCTCGTGGCTGGTGCTTTCCCAGGCATTGGTGATTCTCGGCCTGATCGGGATGGGTTTCTGCGACCCGCAAAAACATCTGTCCTGGCTGATCGCCATCGCCGTCGTCGTTGCCTTCGCCTCGGCGACGCAAGACATCGCGGTCGATGCCTATCGCCTGGAAATCGCCGAAGACAGCCGTCAGGCCGCACTGGCAGCCAGCTACATGTCCGGCTACCGGATCGCCGCATTGCTGGCCACGGCCGGCGCCCTGTTCTTCGCCGAAGGTTTCGGCTCGACCGGGTTCAACTACAAGCATTCGGCGTGGGCCGGCACCTACCTGTTGTTTGGCGCCCTGATGATTCCGGCGTTGCTGACTTCGTTGTTCATGCGCGAACCGCCAGTGCCGCTGCGCACGCAACTGCAGGCCGGTCGCTACAGCTTTGTGCATCAACTGGCCTCGGTGTTTGTGCTGATCGTGTTGCTGGTTTCTGTGCCGGCCATGTTCACCCAGCTCTACAACACCGATTTCGCCAGCGTGCTGTTCGACGGCGTGAGCCTGCTCGACCTGCTGCTCCAGGACCGCGCGTTCCTGCGGGCCATTCTCTACACCACGCTCACCGCACTGTGCCTGTCGGCCATGGGCCGCCGCGGCCTCGCGCCAGTGCTGACACCGATCAACGACTTCATCCTGCGTTACCGCTGGCAAGCGCTGCTGTTGCTCGGCCTGATCGCCACGTACCGGATGTCGGATACGGTCATGGGTGTGATGGCCAACGTCTTCTATATCGACCAGGGTTTCACCAAGGATCAGATTGCCAGTGTGAGCAAGATCTTCGGCCTGATCATGACCCTGGTTGGCGCCGGCATGGGCGGCCTGCTGATCGTACGTTTCGGCATCCTGCCCATCCTGTTCATTGGTGGCGTGGCGTCAGCGGCCACTAACTTGCTGTTCCTGATGCTGGCGGACATGGGTCCCAACCTGAACATGCTGATCCTGACCATTTCCCTGGACAACTTCAGCTCGGGCCTGGCGACTTCGGCGTTCGTCGCCTACCTGTCGAGCCTGACCAACCTCAAGTTCTCGGCCACCCAATACGCCCTGCTCAGCTCGATCATGCTGCTGTTGCCGCGCCTGATCGGCGGCTACTCAGGGGTCATGGTGGAGAAATTCGGCTATCACAATTTCTTCCTGATCACCGCCTTGCTCGGTGTCCCGACGCTGCTGTTGATCGCCTTGCACTGGTTCCAGGAGAGCCGCCGCGAAGGCCCGACACCCACGCCCGAGCCGCTCCCGACCCAGGTCGCGGAAGAGTCGTAGGAAGATTCATCAAGGGCGCGGAGATTCCCGCCCTGCTGCCACACCAGCGACCGCACGCCTGTACGCCAGCAGATCTCGCCCGTACAATGCTCCGTCATTTCTCGTCATCAGCAACCGACAACGGCCAACCATGCGCACCAGTCAATTTTTGCTCGCCACACAGAAAGAAACGCCTTCCGACGCGGTCGTCATCAGCCACCAGCTGATGCTGCGCGCCGGCATGATCCGCAAACTCGCCTCGGGCCTGTACACCTGGCTGCCGATGGGCTTGCGAGTGATGCGCAAGGTCGAAGCCGTCGTTCGGGAAGAAATGAACGCCGCGGGCTCTCTCGAAGTGTTGATGCCGAGCACACAACCGGCTGAGCTGTGGCAGGAATCCGGTCGCTGGGAAGAATACGGCCCGGAATTGCTGCGCTTCAAGGATCGCCACGGGCGCGACTTCTGCGCCGGCCCGACCCACGAAGAAGTGATCACCGACCTGATGCGCAACGAGTTGAGCAGCTACAAGCAGCTGCCTATCAACCTGTATCAGATCCAGACCAAATTCCGTGACGAGATCCGCCCACGCTTCGGTTTGATGCGCGGCCGCGAATTCATCATGAAGGACGCCTATTCGTTCCACGCTGATCAGCCTTCGCTGCAGATCACCTACGACCGCATGCACCAGGCGTACTGCAACGTGTTCACCCGCCTGGGCCTGAAGTTCCGCCCGGTTGAAGCGGACAACGGTTCCATCGGTGGTGCCGGCTCCCACGAATTCCACGTACTGGCCGAATCCGGCGAAGACGACATCGTGTTCAGCAACGGCTCCGACTACGCGGCGAACATCGAGAAAGCCGAAGCCGTGCCACGGGAAACTTCCCGCGCCGCGCCGACTGAAGACCTGCGCCTGGTCGACACCCCGAACGCCAAGACAATCGCGCAGCTGGTCGAAGGCTTCAATCTGCCGATCGAAAAAACCATCAAGACCCTGGTCGTACACGCTGAAGAGAAAGGCAAGCTGATTGCCCTGATCATCCGCGGCGACCACGAGCTGAACGAAATCAAGGCTGCCAACCAGCCAGGCGTTGCCAGCCCGCTGGTCATGGCGTCCGAAAGCGAACTGCGTGATGCGATTGGCGCTGGCGCCGGCTCGCTTGGCCCGTTGAACCTGCCGCTGCCGATCATCATAGACCGTTCCGTCGAGCTGATGAGCGACTTTGGCATCGGTGCGAACATCGACGACAAGCACTATTTCGGCGTGAACTGGGAGCGCGACCTGCCAGTTCCGACGGTGGCCGACCTGCGTAACGTCGTGGCCGGCGACCCGAGCCCGGATGGCAAAGGCACGCTGGAAATCAAGCGTGGCATCGAAGTCGGGCACATCTTCCAGCTGGGCAACAAATACAGCAAGGCGATGAAGTGCGAAGTGCTGGGCGAGAACGGCAAGCCGGTCACCCTCGAAATGGGTTGCTACGGCATCGGCGTTTCCCGCGTGGTGGCCGCCGCCATCGAGCAGAACAACGACGCGAACGGGATCATCTGGAGCGACACCCTGGCACCTTTCCAGGTGGCCCTGGTGCCGCTGCGCTACGAAACCGAGCAGGTTCGTGAAGCCACCGACAAGCTCTACGCGGAACTGACCGCCGCCGGCTTCGAGGTGCTGCTGGACGATCGCGACAAGAAAACCAGCCCGGGCATCAAGTTCGCGGACATGGAGCTGATCGGCATTCCTCACCGGATCGTGGTCAGTGACCGCGGCCTCGCCGAAGGCAATCTGGAATACAAGAGCCGCACCGAGCCCGAGGCGCAAGCGCTGCCGGTCGCTGACGTGCTGTCTTTCCTCCAGGCCCGTATCCGCCGCTGACACCAGATAGAGAAGTCATGTTCAAGCGAAACACCTTAGGCCTCGGTGGTGCCGCCCTGTGCGGCACCCTGCTGGTCAGCGGCTGCGCCAATCAGATGTCGCAACGCAGCGAGCACGAGGAACGTGTCGAGCGCAAATTGCTCGATCACAGCCTGCAGATCGATGTCGGCGAGCCCAAGGTCCTTGAGCTGCCGCAGCGCCGGGTGAAGATCCACGAGCAGAAAACCTTCGAAGTCACCGAATTCGAAGTCACCCGCCGCTACGATCGCTACACGCCTTACCAACCCTGGCGGGAGATCTACGAGATCCCGCTTGGCGCGGTGGCCGTGATCGCCGGTGTCGGCGCGAACATCGTCAACGTGTTCGCCCTCGGCAATTTGCCGGATAGCGTGACCAAGGACTGGTTCAGTTACGGTTTTGCCGGGCTCAACCCGTTCATGAACGCGCCCTCTCACGGTCGTGCGCAGCAGAACCTCGCCGGCATCGATGAAGTCCAGCTCGACAAACGCACCGAATATTCGAGCCTGCCGTGGAGCGAGCGCCCGGTGGAGGTCAAGGCCGGCAAGGAAACGTTCGAGCTGAGCACCGACAAAAACGGTGTGTTGCGCATCAACCTGCTGGACAGCCCGTTCGCCGAACATGACATCAATCACCTGAGCCGGCTGCTGATCAGCGTCGAAGATGCTCAAGGCGATGTGCACACTGACTCGGCCCTGGCCGTCAGCAGCTCATTGCGTGGCAAGCTGCTCGAAGCCCACGGGCTGATCTACGACGACCTCGAAGACGACGAAGTGAGCCAGTGGGTGCACCGGGTCAAGCGCCTGTCGGAGCTGGGTCTGGAGGAAGAGGCCAGTGAGCTTGAGCAGAGCCTGATCGAGCTGACGCGCAACGATCCTGAGTTGCAGACCGAATTTCTCAAGTCGTTGACCAAGGATGCCGGACGACTCGTTGCGGATCCGGGACCGAACTAGGATTTTGTAGGCGCGAGCCTGCTCGCGCCTACAAAGGTTGTGCACTACCGCTCAAACAACTCCATCTGCTCAAACCCGCCACGCAAATCCTCCAGCCGCACCCCAACGCCCAACAGCCGCACCGGTTTCCCGCCGCGATTGAACGCCTGGGTCAGCAACAGCTGATAACTCCCCAGATCCCGCCCTGCCCCGGCCTGCTCCAGGGTGGTCTGTGTGAAGTCATGGAATTTCACTTTGACGAACGGCTTGCCCGGCCGATAGCTGCTGTCGATCCGCGCCATGCGTCCGGCCAGGGTTTCCAGCAATTCGGGCAGTTTATCCAGGCAGCTCACTAGATCGGGCAGATCGACGTCGTAGGTGTTTTCCACGCTGATTGACTGCCGCCGACTGTCGTTGTGCACAAGCCTCTCATCGATCCCACGGGCCAGGCTCCACAGTCGCTCGCCGAAACTGCCGAATTCGCGAACCAGCGCCAATTTGTCCCACTCGCGCAAATGCGAGCAATCGGCGATGCCCAGCCTGCCCAATTTGTCGGCGGTCACCTTGCCCACGCCGTGTAACTTGCTCACGGGTAACCCGCTGACAAAGTCCTCGACCTGATCCGGTGTGATGACGAACAACCCATTGGGCTTCTTCCAGTCGCTGGCAATCTTGGCCAGGAACTTGTTCGGCGCGACGCCGGCCGAGACCGTGATGTGCAACTGATTGGACACACGACGACGAATGTCCTGAGCAATGCGCGTGGCACTGCCGCCAAAGTGCGCACTGTCCGACACGTCGAGGTAGGCTTCGTCGAGGGAAAGCGGCTCGATCACCTCGGTGTAATCGCGAAAGATCGTGTGAATTTCCTTCGAGGCTTCTCGATAGGCGTCCATGCGCGGCTTGACGATGGTCAGGTCCGGGCACAGCTTCAAGGCGTGCCCGGAAGACATTGCCGACCGCACGCCATAGGCCCGCGCCTCATAGTTGCAGGTGGCAATCACCCCGCGTCGATCCGCCGACCCACCCACCGCCAGGGGTTTACCGGCCAGGCGCGGATCGTCACGCATCTCGATGGCGGCGTAGAAGCAGTCACAATCGACGTGGATGATTTTTCGCTGGGTCATAGCAAAGCAGTGTTCATGGCGAAGAAAAAGAGACATGGCGTGCCGGATCGGCAGTATCTCACTCACACCTGTATATAGCACCAGTAGTCTGAATGTTCTTTCGGGACTGTAGGAAAAGGTCGAAGGTGAATTTAGTTTATCAATCGAAACCGACCCTCCGATAGAGCTGCAAGCCTTGCCGCGCCTGACTTACAGCCTGTTACACCACCCTCGGCTCAAGCTAAGCGATTGAACCAGAACAGGTTTTATCAAGATTTCCGGTTGACAGGCCGGCGATCCTCTGTAGAATGCCGGCACACAGACGCGGGATGGAGCAGTCTGGTAGCTCGTCGGGCTCATAACCCGAAGGTCGTCGGTTCAAATCCGGCTCCCGCAACCAAACATCAAAAAAGGCTACTCGAAAGAGTGGCCTTTTTTGTGCGCGT
>NZ_JANLOD010000060.1 GCF_025466085.1 Pseudomonas sp. 14P_8.1_Bac3 | reverse complement strand
CTCCCACATTGGAAAGTGGGGGCTGTCAGACTTCTATCAGCGCGCCCAACTCCCGCTCCAGCTCAGCCTCGTCACCGAGGTTGAGCTCGATCAGCCGCCGTAGACGCTCAATCGATTCCAGGCTGATATGCCGGCACACGAACCCGAGCTGGCCGTGATCCTCGTGGGTCAACTGCACATCCATCTTGATCTCGACGTCATCGCTCAAATGAATGTCGACAGCAAAATCCTCGTTCCGATGGCCCAGCCACGGCTCGGGACGCTGAATCAGCAAGCCCTTCAACGACAGATCGATCAGCTTCACCGGCCAGATGAATTGTCCCTGGCTGAGCTCGGTTCGGGCATCGAACGCAATTCGTTTGAAGCGGCGGCGATCGGCGGGGTGCTCGCTCATGGCGCAATCCTCGAAATTGTTCGCTGACTATAGACCCGCATTGTTAAAGCCTGCCAGCCAGCACAGGCGCCTAGACCAATGTCGGGGTATGGCCTTTGCCGTCAGGAGAGCTAAACTCGAGGTGGCTGTCTTTCTTGTCCACCCTGGCTGGAATAAAAAAATGAAAAATAATAATAGCCTGCTACGCCACTTACCCTGGCTTCTGCTGGCAATCGTAGGCGCGTGCGCCCTTGGCGTCGTGGCGTTGCGCCGAGGCGAGGCGATCAACGCCTTGTGGATCGTGGTCGCTGCCGTGGCCATTTATCTGGTCGCGTACCGTTACTACAGTCTCTTCATCGCTAACAATGTGATGCAACTTGATTCACGACGGGCCACCCCCGCCGTGCTCAATAACGACGGTCTGGACTACGTTCCGACCAATAAACACATTCTCTTCGGACACCACTTCGCGGCCATCGCTGGCGCGGGGCCTTTGGTCGGTCCGGTCCTGGCGGCGCAGATGGGCTATTTGCCCGGCACGCTGTGGCTGATCGCCGGCGTGGTACTGGCCGGTGCGGTTCAGGACTTCATGGTCCTGTTCATGTCCACTCGCCGCAACGGTCGTTCCCTGGGCGACATGGTCCGTGAAGAAATGGGCCGTATCCCCGGCACCATCGCGCTGTTTGGCTGCTTCCTGATCATGATCATCATCCTCGCGGTGCTGGCGCTGATCGTGGTCAAAGCCCTGGCCGAGAGCCCATGGGGCATTTTCACGGTGATGGCGACCATCCCGATCGCGATGTTCATGGGCATTTACATGCGCTACATACGCCCGGGCCGCATTGGCGAAATCTCGGTGATCGGCGTGTTGCTGCTGCTCGGTTCGATCTGGCTCGGCGGGCAGATTGCCGCGGACCCGGTCTGGGCCAAGGCCTTCAGCTTCACCGGTATCCAGATTACATGGATGCTGATCGGTTACGGTTTCGTCGCGGCGGTGTTGCCGGTGTGGCTGATCCTGGCACCCCGTGACTACCTGTCGACGTTCCTGAAAATCGGCACCATCATCGCCCTGGCGATCGGCATTCTGGTCACCATGCCTGAGCTGAAAATGCCGGCGTTGACCCAGTTTATCGATGGCACTGGCCCGGTGTGGAAGGGCGGCCTGTTCCCGTTCCTGTTCATCACCATCGCCTGTGGCGCGGTCTCGGGTTTCCACGCGCTGATCTCTTCCGGTACCACGCCGAAGCTGTTGGATAACGAGGTCAACGCCCGTTACATCGGTTACGGCGCGATGTTGATGGAATCCTTCGTCGCCATCATGGCGATGGTGGCGGCCTCGGTGATCGAGCCAGGCGTGTACTTCGCGATGAACAGTCCGGCGGCAGTGGTCGGCGGTGACGTGATGGCTGTGGCCCAAACCGTCAGCAGCTGGGGCTTCGCGATTACTCCGGAAGCGCTGCAAGCGGTGGCCAAGGACATCGGTGAAACCACCATTCTGGCCCGCGCCGGCGGTGCGCCGACCCTGGCGGTCGGTATCGCGCAGATCCTGCACAGTGTCCTGCCGGGTGAAAACACCATGGCATTCTGGTACCACTTCGCGATCCTGTTCGAAGCACTGTTCATCCTGACCGCAGTCGACGCCGGCACCCGTGCCGGTCGGTTCATGCTCCAGGACTTGCTCGGCTCGTTCGTGCCGGCGCTGAAACGCACCGAATCCTGGACCGCCAACCTGATCGCTACGGCCGGTTGTGTGGCGATGTGGGGCTGGTTGCTGTACCAGGGCGTCATCGATCCGCTGGGTGGCATCAACACCTTGTGGCCGCTGTTCGGTATCTCCAACCAGATGCTGGCGGGTATCGCGCTGATGCTGGCGACCGTCGTGCTGATCAAAATGAAGCGTCAACGCTACATCTGGGTGACCATGCTGCCAGCGGTCTGGCTGCTGATCTGCACCACCACGGCCGGTTTCATCAAGCTGTTCGACGCCAACCCGGCGATTGGCTTCCTGTCGCTGGCGAAAAAATACAGCGATGCCCTGGCCAATGGTCAGATCCTCGCCCCGGCCAAGGACATCACTCAAATGCAGCACGTGATTTTCAACGCCTACACCAACGCAACGCTGACCGCGCTGTTCCTGTTCGTGGTGTTCAGTATCCTGTTCTATGCGCTCAAGGTCGGCATTGCCGCCTGGGGCCAAAAAGAGCGTACGGATAAAGAAGCACCGTTCCAGGCCCTGCCGGACGCGTAATCGAGGAGTGCAGCATGTTCAATGACCTGAGTCGCCTCGGTAAATACCTTGGGCAAGCTGCGCGCCTGATGGTCGGCATGCCCGACTACGACACCTACGTCGAGCACATGCAAACCAAGCACCCGGACAAACCGGTGATGAGCTACGAGATGTTCTTCCGGGAGCGTCAAGAGGCTCGTTACGGTGGCAAGGGTGGGCCGAAGTGTTGTTAATCCGGTCGTCGGGTTAACAGCAATCCCTGTGGGAGCTAGCCTGCTGGCGATGGCGACTGAACATTCAACATCACTGTTGATTGACAGTCCGCCATCGCTAGCAGGCTAGCTCCCACATTTGTTTTGTGTTGTTTTTTAATTTTGTGAAAGCAGGAGACTCCAGTTGTCCTCCCCCATCCCGGTCACGATCCTCAGCGGCTTCCTCGGCGCCGGCAAGACCACGCTGTTGCGCCACCTGCTCAAAGCTGAGCACGGCCTGAAAATCGCCGTGATCGAAAACGAATTCAGTGACGCCGGCATCGACACCCAACTGTTGGGCGACGAGCCGGTGCAAGTGATGACGCTGTCCAACGGCTGCGTCTGCTGCACTATCCACACCGACCTGACCAAGGCGCTTTACCTGTTGCTCGAGCGCCTGGACGGTGGCGACATCGCCTTCGACCGTCTGGTGATCGAATGCACCGGCCTGGCGGATCCGGCACCGGTGGCGCAGACCTTCTTCATCGACGAGGAGCTGCGCGAGCGTTACCTCCTCGACGGCATCATCACCCTGGTCGACGCCGCGCACGCCGACGTGCACCTGACCCAGACCATCGCCCAGGCGCAAATCGGTTTCGCTGACCGTCTGCTGGTGAGCAAGCGCGATCTGGTGGACGAGGCGACTTTCAGCGCATTAAGCGAACGCCTGACCCGCATCAACCGGCGTGCGCCGATCCGCCTCGTCGACCATGGCCAGATCGATCTGGCTGAATTGCTCGACGTGCGCGGTTTCAATCTCAATGCCGATCTCGGTGGCGGCGTGAGTTTGCGTCCGGCGAGCAAGGCCCCGTCGATCGACCGCATTTCCAGCCTGGTGCTGCGTACCGACAAGCCGCTGGATATCGACAAGCTCAGCGAGTTCATGAACGCGCTGCTGGAAGACCATGGCAAGCAACTGCTGCGCTACAAAGGCGTGTTGAACATTCTGGGCGAGCCGCGGCGCATGGTGTTTCAGGGTGTCCTGAAACTGTACGGATTCGATTGGGATACGGAGTGGGCGGAAGGCGAGGCACGGGAAAGTGTGATCGTGTTTATTGCCGATGATTTGCCGGAAGAGAAGATTCGTGAAGGGTTTGCGCGGGTTGCGGCGTAATACGGCGTTTTGACCTGTCGAGACTGATGTCGCCATCGCGAGCAGGCTCGCTCCCACACCTGAGCGCACCGTCCTGTACCCATAAAAAAACCGGCCAATCTGGCCGGTTTTTCTTTGTCGCGACTGCGGTTAAGCGCCGTACACCGGCAGTTTCTTGCAGATGGCCTTGACCTTCTCACGCACGGCGTCGATCACCGCTTCGTTGTTCAGGTCAGCCAGGATGTCGCAGATCCAGCCGGCCAGTTCCTTGCACTCGGCCTCTTTGAAGCCGCGAGTGGTCACGGCCGGAGTACCGAAGCGCAGGCCGGAAGTGACGAACGGCGAGCGTGGATCGTTTGGCACGGAGTTCTTGTTCACGGTGATGAACGCTTTGCCCAGAGCGGCGTCGGCGTCTTTACCGGAGATTTCCTGCTTGATCAGCGACAGCAGGAACAGGTGGTTTTCCGTACCGCCGGAGACCACGTCGAAACCGCGCTCGATGAACACGCTGGCCATGGCCTGGGCGTTTTTCACCACTTGTTGCTGGTAGGTCTTGAACTCAGGCTGCAGCGCTTCCTTGAAGCAGATTGCCTTGGCAGCGATCACGTGCTCCAGCGGGCCACCCTGGGCACCCGGGAATACCGCGGAGTTCAGCTTTTTCTCGATATCGGCGTTGGCGCGCGCCAGGATCAGGCCGCCACGTGGACCGCGCAGGGTCTTGTGGGTGGTCGTGGTCACGACGTCGGCGAATGGCACCGGGTTCGGGTAGACACCAGCGGCGACCAGACCGGCCACGTGAGCCATGTCGACGAACAGGTAGGCACCGACTTTGTCAGCGATGGCACGGAAGCGCGGGAAGTCGAGGATCTGCGAATAGGCAGAGAAACCGGCCACGATCATTTTCGGCTTGTGCTCAACGGCCAGGCGCTCGACTTCGTCGTAGTCGATCAGGCCATTGGCGTCGATGCCGTACTGCACGGCGTTGTACAGCTTGCCGGAGGAGGAAACGCTGGCGCCGTGGGTCAGGTGACCGCCGTGGGCCAGGCTCATGCCCAGGATGGTGTCGCCCGCTTGCAGCAGGGCCAGGTACACGGCGCTGTTGGCTTGCGAACCGGCGTGCGGCTGGACGTTGGCGTAATCGGCGCCGAACAGCTCCTTGGCGCGGTCGATGGCCAGTTGCTCAACCACGTCGACGAACTCGCAACCACCGTAGTAGCGCTTGCCCGGGTAGCCTTCGGCGTACTTGTTGGTCAGTACCGAGCCTTGAGCTTCCATCACCGCAGGGCTGGTGTAGTTTTCCGAAGCGATCAGCTCAATGTGCTCTTCCTGACGCTGAGCTTCTTGCTCCATGGCGGCAAAGAGATCGGCGTCGTACTTGGCAATAGTCAAATCACGGCTGAACATGGCGGTCCTCAAGGATCGGGGCAGAAAAGGGGGGCATTCTAACCCAACGGGTTTTAGATGGCATATGAAAGGACATCATGTCGCAGACAAGTGGGCTTCATGACGGGATCAGCGGTGATCGTGTGGCCCCATCGCCTCACCACATGACATCAGTCGAACATGAACAACGCATCATTACTGAACTGCGCTTCAAACCGCCCCGCCGGCATCGGCCGGCCGAACAGATACCCCTGAACCTCGTCGCACCCGTGCTCACGCAGGAAGTCGAGCTGTTCGTGGGTTTCCACGCCCTCGGCGATCACGGCCAGGTTGAGGCTGTGGGCCATGGCAATGATCGCCCGAGCGATCTGCGCATCCTGTTCGCCCGACGGCAAACCGTCGACAAAGGTGCGGTCGATTTTCAGCACGTCGATCGGGAATTGCTTGAGGTAATTGAGCGATGAATAGCCGGTGCCGAAGTCATCGACGGCGATGCTCAAGCCCAGGTTTTTCAGCCCGTCCAGAATCTGCATCGCCTCGCTGACTTCGCGCATCAGGATACTTTCGGTCAGTTCCAGCTCCAGGCACGCCGGCGGCAGGCCCGTTTCCTTGAGAATGGTGGCGATCCGCATGCCGAGCTGCCCATCGGAGAACTGCCGGGCGGAAATGTTCACCGACACTTTCGGCACCCGCACCTTGGCCTGATGCCAGGTCTTGAGCTGGCGGCAGGCCTCGGTCAACACCCAGTCGCCGACATCCACCACCAGCCCGAGCTCTTCGAGCACGGGAATGAAATCCCCCGGCGGCACCAGGCCACGACGCGGATGGCGCCAGCGCAGCAAGGCTTCGGCGCCGGTCAGGCGTTTGCCGTCGCCGCTGAATTGCGGTTGGTAGTACAGGATGAATTCGTCTTGCTCCAGGGCATGGCGCAAGTCGCTTTCCAGTTCCAGGCGCTCCAGGGCGCTGGCGTTCATGTCCGCCTGATAGAACTGGAAGTTGTTCTTGCCGCGCTCCTTGGCGTGGTACATCGCGGTGTCGGCGTTCTTCATCAGCTGACTGAGTTCATTGCCGTCCTGCGGGCTCAGGGCAATGCCGATACTCGCCGTCACGAAGAACTCACGGCCTTCGAGCACGAACGGTTTGACCAGGCTGGCGAGAATCTGCTCCGCCACATGAATCGCCCGATTGAGGGCACCTTCGCGGTTGACCCGCGGTTGCAGGAGCAAAGTGAATTCATCGCCGCCCATGCGCGCCACGGTGTCGTCATCGTCGACGCAGCCGAGCAGACGCGTGGCCATTTCCTTGAGCATGCGATCGCCAGCGGCGTGGCCCAGGGAGTCGTTGATCGGCTTGAAACGGTCGAGGTCGAGGAACATCAGCACCACCCACGACTTCTGTCGGTCCGCCGATTGCAGCGCGGTGTGCAGGCGGTCCTGGAACAGCGTGCGGTTGGGCAGGTGCGTCAGGGCGTCGTAATAGGCGAGGCGATGAATTCGCTGCTCACTGGCCTTGCGCTCGCTGATATCGCTGAAGAAACACACGTAACTGGCCAGATCACCTTCGTCGTCGAGCACCGCTGTGATGCCGACCCATGCCGGGTAATGCTCGCCGTTGCGGCGCTTGAGCCAGACTTCACCTTCCCAGGTGCTGTGCTGATTCAACTGCTTGAGCACGTAGCGCAGATGCGCTTCCTGCTGCTCGTCGACGGTCAGCATATTTGGCAACTGGTCGAGCACTTGCTCCACCGCGTAGCCGCTCACGCGGCTGAAGGCTTCGTTGGCCTGGACGATGTAACCGGCCGGATCGGTGATCAGAATCGCCGAAGTCGAGTGCTCGAATACCGTGGCCGCCATACGCAGGTCTTTCTCGGCGCGGCGTTGCTGGCTGATGTCGCGACCGACGCCAAGGACGCCTTCGAAGGCGCCATGCTCGTCCCACACCAGCACCAGGCGCAATTCGATGGGAATCTTGCGCCCATCGGCCCGCAGGCAATCGAACAGGAACAGCTGCGTCTGCACCTGGCTGCGCAACAGCGCCAGCTGCTCAGGTTTATCCAGCGCCTGGCTGACGCGGTCCATCAGGTTGTAGATGCCGGTCAATTGCTGAGGGTTGGCAATGGTCGTCTGCCAGCCGTTCTGAAAAATCGAGTCGACGTCGTAGCCCAGGACGGCGTGCACCGACGGGCTGACGTAGTTCAGCGAGAGCTGGCTGTCGGTGGAGAAAATCACGTCGCTGATGCTCTCGGCGAGCATCCGGTAGCGCTGTTCGCTGTCGCGCAGGGATTCGCTGGCCTCGATCTGTTCGGTGACGTCCTTGGCCACGCCGATGATCCGCGTGACCTGGTCATGTTTGTCCCGCGCCAGCGCTTGTTCACGAATATCGAAACGGCGCCATTTGCCGTCGCGGTGACGGAAGCGCAGCTGACACTGCAGCAATTGCGCGTAGCCGGCATGCCGCTGGCTCTGCCGCGAGCGATGGTAATAGTCGGCATCTTCGGGGTGCAGCAGGATTTCCCAGAAGTATTCGCCCATCTGATGCAGCTCGGTGCGGTTGTAACCGAGGGTCTGGCCGAGGTGATGGTTGCTGAAGATCATGCGTTGGCTGATCACGTCCTGCACGTACAGGTGGTCCGGCACCGTGCGCACTACGTCGGACCAGAACCCTTCACGCTCGAGCAGCGACAATTCAATGAGTTTGCGACTGGTGATGTCGTTGATGCTCAGGATCACCGCTTTATAGTCGTCCTGATCTTCCGGCAGGCGCAGCACCAGCCACAGGTGCTGGTCGCGGCCATGGGCGTCGGGAAGCCTGATCTCCAGTTCCAGCTGTTTCTGCTGGTTGAGCACCGCGTCGAGCACTTGATTGCCGATGGCGGTGCCGTCCAGCGGATTGCCATCGATCAGCAGTTTCCAGGCGTGTTCGCAGCTGTTGACGTTAAGCAACTGCAGGGCGACCTGGTTGACTTCGGTGACCCGCAGCTCCTGTAGCAATTGATCCCGTTGTGCCGAGGATTCCAGCCAGGCCCGCAGTTGATCGCTGTCGTGTACGCGGGCTCTGTCGAAAGCGCCCTTGAGGCCTGACATGTCAAGGACACACAGCGCCACGCCGGTGCCTTCGAAAATATCCTGATAACGCCGGCGACCTTCCGTCACCTGGCGCTGGCGGCGGCGCATGTTCAGCAGGGCGATCAGCGGCAGCAAGGAGAACGCCAGCCCCAGCAGGCATTTACCGATGAACGCCGGCAGCAGTTCTTCGATAACGCGTTTGCGGTCGAACAGACCACGCAATTGCCAGTCGCTGCTGCTCAACGGGACCGTCAGTACGCTGTTGGCCACATCGTCTTCTGTCAGGTCGGCGGACGTGATCGAGGGCCGCGACTCGTCGCGGCTGATGACCTGGTGATTGACGCGGTTCTCCACCAGCCACATCGGGCGGATCCCGGTTTCGTTCTGCTTGGTCAGCGACGAGAAAAAGCTCGGTTTCAGCCGCAGCGCCCAGTAGCCACGGGTACTGCCGCTGGCCTGATGCAGCAGCAGGTAAACCATCGAGCCATTATCGGCGTTGCTGAAATAGTGCGTCTGACGGCGGCTGCGCCGGACCAGCTCGGCGAGGTAGTCGGCGTCGTCGCTGTCGGCGGCGCTGTCACTGAGGACTTTGCCGGAGGGGCTCAATAAGGCGAAGCTGAGCAGGTCGGGCAGGGATTTTTGCAGTTTGCGCAGCAGCTCCTGCTGTTCGTCGGCACTTTGCGGTTGTTCGACGATCGGTAGCAGGTTGAGGGCGATCTGCGCGTTGAGCGACATGTTCAGGCTGACTTGCGCGGCCAGGTCGGCGGTGTAGTCGATCGTGGACTGGCGCTGGTTTTGCTGTGTTTCGTGAAGCTGATCCAGCAACTGCCAGAACAGCAGGGCGAGCAGCAACAACACCAGTGTCGCCAGCGCGCCCTTGAAGGTTCCGCGCAGGGGGGAGCCGGGCGCAGCAGTCGGTGCACGGGTGGTCAGGGGCGGAGTGTCATTGGACAAACTGTAATCCTGCGGTTTGGCTGGACTGGCGCGACGTGCACTATAAGCCGGACGCCCGAAGGGCGGCTAGCATGCCTTGAGTTGTGGCAAAGTGCCAGCCCCTGCCGGCTGGACTGCCTCTCGTCATTCAGGTAGCTTTGCCGGTTACGCGGGAGCGTTCCAGCTCCTAGAATCAGACTTTTTTCAGCGCGCACGTATTGATCGTTATCAGTCGGACGACGCGCACGGTCTGGCCGGGCATCGCCCGCGCTCCAATCATTCATCTGTCACTGACCCAAGGTTCTCCATGGCTCAATACGTCTTCACCATGCATCGGCTGGGCAAAGTTGTTCCGCCGAAGCGGGAAATCCTGAAAAACATTTCGCTGTCCTTCTTCCCCGGCGCCAAGATTGGCGTGCTCGGCCTCAACGGCTCGGGTAAATCCACGCTGCTGAAAATCATGGCCGGCGTCGACACCGAGTTCGAAGGCGAAGCCCGCCCGATGCCGGAGCTGAACATCGGTTACCTGCCTCAGGAGCCGATCCTGGACCCGACCAAGACCGTGCGTGAAGTGGTCGAGGAAGCGGTTAGCGTGATCAAGGACGCCCAGGCACGCCTGGACGAGGTTTACGCCGCTTACGCCGAACCGGATGCCGACTTCGACAAGCTGGCCGCTGAACAGGCCAAGCTCGAAGCCATTCTGCAGGCAGGCGACGGCCACAACCTGGAGCGCCAGCTGGAAGTCGCCGCCGATGCGCTGCGTCTGCCGGCCTGGGACGCCAAGGTCGAACACCTGTCCGGTGGTGAAAAACGTCGTGTGGCTCTGTGCCGCCTGCTGCTGTCCGCGCCGGACATGCTGCTGCTCGACGAACCGACCAACCACCTGGACGCCGATTCCGTCGCCTGGCTCGAGCATTTCCTCCACGACTTCCCGGGCACCGTGGTCGCGATCACGCACGACCGTTACTTCCTGGACAACGTGGCCGGCTGGATCCTCGAACTCGACCGCGGCGCTGGTATCCCTTACGAGGGCAACTATTCCGGTTGGCTCGAAGCCAAGTCCGACCGTCTGGCCGCCGAATCCAAGCAACAATCGGCTCACGAAAAAGCCATGAAGGAAGAACTGGAGTGGGTGCGCAAAGGCGCCAAGGCCCGCCAGTCCAAATCCAAGGCTCGTCTGCAACGCTTTGAAGAAATGCAATCGCAGGAATTCCAGAAGCGCAGCGAAACCAACGAGATCTACATCCCGGCCGGTCCGCGCCTCGGCGACAAGGTCATCGAATTCAAGAACGTCACCAAGGGCTACGGCGATCGCGTGTTGATCGACAACCTGTCGTTCTCCATGCCCAAAGGCGCGATCGTCGGCGTGATCGGCGGTAACGGTGCCGGTAAGTCGACCCTGTTCCGCATGCTGATGGGCAAGGAGCAACCGGATTCGGGCAGCATCGAAGTCGGCGAAACCGTGCAACTGGCCTGCGTTGACCAGAGCCGTGAAGACCTCGACGGCAGCAAGACGGTGTTCCAGCAAATCTCCGACGGTTCGGATCAGATCCGCATTGGCAACTACGAGATTCCGTCGCGTACCTATGTCGGTCGCTTCAACTTCAAGGGCGGCGATCAGCAGAAGTTCGTCAAGGACCTGTCCGGTGGTGAGCGCGGTCGCTTGCACCTGGCCCTGACCCTGAAAGAGGGCGGCAACGTCCTGCTGCTCGACGAACCGTCCAACGACCTCGACGTTGAAACCCTGCGCTCCCTGGAAGAAGCGCTGCTGGACTTCCCGGGCGCTGCCATTGTGATCTCTCACGATCGGTGGTTCCTGGACCGCGTCGCGACGCACATTCTGGCGTACGAAGACGACTCGCAAGCGGTGTTCTTCGAAGGCAACTACACCGAGTACGAGGCCGATCGCAAAAAACGCCTTGGCGAAGCGGCTGCCCAACCGCACCGTGTACGGCACAAGAAACTGGCCTGATTCGGCGGGTTGCATAAAAAAAACGGAGCCTTCGGGCTCCGTTTTTTTATGCGTACTTTTCGGGACCGGGATGAATTCATCGCTGGCAGGCCAGCTCTCACAAAGCGTTGTGCAGGCAAGAAATCCTGTTCGGCGCCTATCCCTGGGGGAGCTTGCCTGCAAGCGATAGCGGTGTAATGAATGGTGCAAACCTGAAACTGCAACTCCCTTCTATGGTGCGATTTCACCCCAAAAGAGCGCTTTATTTATATCCTGTGCACCATTTAATTTCATAAAAGCGACATTTTGCGCTGTTCTTGTGCGCGAATCGTTTGCTAAAGTCCGGCCCACTTTCTTCCAACGACAATAAATTCGCCGAGACTTTTCCATGATCGAATCCGTCGACACCTTTCTCGCTCGCCTGAAAAAACGCGACCCCGACCAACCGGAATTCCACCAGGCCGTGGAAGAAGTCCTGCGCACCTTGTGGCCGTTTCTCGAAGCCAATCCGCATTATCTGACTTCGGGCATTCTGGAGCGGATCTGCGAACCGGAGCGGGCGATCGTGTTTCGGGTGTCCTGGGTCGACGATCAGGGCAAGGTGCAGGTCAATCGCGGTTTCCGCGTGCAGATGAACAGCGCGATCGGTCCGTACAAGGGCGGCTTGCGCTTCCATCCTTCGGTGAACCTTGGTGTCCTGAAATTCCTCGCCTTCGAACAAACCTTCAAGAACTCCCTGACCTCATTGCCAATGGGCGGCGGCAAGGGCGGCTCGGACTTCGACCCGAAAGGTAAAAGCGACGCCGAAGTCATGCGCTTCTGCCAGGCTTTCATGAGCGAGCTGTACCGGCACATCGGCGCAGACGTTGATGTGCCGGCCGGGGATATCGGCGTTGGCGCCCGTGAGATCGGTTTCCTGTTTGGCCAGTACAAGCGCCTGAGCAATCAGTTCACCAGCGTTCTGACCGGCAAAGGCCCAAGCTATGGCGGCAGCCTGATTCGCCCGGAAGCCACGGGGTTCGGCTGCGTGTACTTCGCCGAGGAAATGCTCAAGCGCAGTGGCGAAACCGTCGAAGGCAAACGCGTGGCGATCTCGGGTTCGGGCAATGTGGCGCAATATGCGGCGCGCAAGGTCATGGACCTGGGCGGCAAGGTGATTTCACTGTCTGATTCCGAAGGCACGCTGTATTGCGAAAGCGGTTTGACGGAAGAGCAATGGCAGGCGCTGCTGGAACTGAAAAACGTCAAGCGTGGGCGAATCAGCGAGCTGGCCACGGGGTTCGATCTTGAATTCCGGGCCGGTCAGCGACCGTGGAATCTGGCGTGCGACATCGCACTGCCGTGTGCGACCCAGAACGAACTCGACGCCGAGGCGGCCCGCACATTACTGCGCAACGGCTGCCGTTGTGTGGCGGAAGGCGCGAACATGCCGACCACCCTGGAAGCCGTGGACCTGTTCATCGACGCCGGCATTCTGTTTGCGCCGGGCAAGGCGTCCAACGCTGGCGGTGTCGCGGTCAGCGGGCTGGAAATGTCGCAGAACGCCATGCGTCTGCTGTGGACCGGTGGTGAAGTGGACAGCAAGTTGCACGGGATCATGCAGTCCATCCACCACGCTTGCGTGCACTACGGCGAAGAAAACGGTCGGGTCAATTACGTCAAAGGCGCGAACATCGCCGGCTTCGTCAAAGTCGCCGACGCCATGCTCGCCCAGGGCGTGGTTTAAGCCGGTTCGATGCGGACGACTTCGATTGTCTGATCGCCCGCCGGGCGTTGCCACAGCACCTCGTCGCCAAGTTGCGCGCCGACCAGCGCCCGACCCAGCGGCGAACCCCAGTTGATCAGGCCCGCGGACGCGTCGGCCTGATCCTCACCCACCAGCTGCACCGTTTGTTCGGTGCCGTTTTCATCGACGAACGTCACACGGCTGCCGATCTGCACCTTTTGCGTTGAGCTGGCAGCGGTCACGACCTGGGCGCTGTGCAGGCGCTGATTGAAGTACCTCAAGTCCCGCTCAAGATCGGCCAGGCGTTGTTTGTCGGCCCGCTCGCCCTTGGCCGACTGTTCGCTGTGCAGTTGCTGCAGCTCGGCGACTTTCGCTTGAAGCTGCGCCAGTCCCGCCGGCGTGACGTAATTAGGCTGCGCGCTGACCTGCCGTTCGACGGGCTGATCGGCTTGCGCGGCGGCGTTATCTTCATTGACGAAAGCACGACTCATGGTTTCCTCCCGTTATAGGGTTTGGGCCATGGTCACAGGCTTTTAGTTTCGACGGATGTCTGTCAGCGACTCATTGCGAGCGAAACGCCCGGGCGGTGTCCTGGTCTTTCTGCTGCTGCCAGGCTTTTTCTCGCTCGTCCCAATGGTGGCTGCGATAGTCATCGCGGTCCTCGCTTTCACGCATGGCCTGACACTGGCGGAAACCATCGCCCCAGCCTTCGGCGTACTGCTTGTCCTGGAGATAGCGCGGAACGTTCTTGCGGAACTCGCCGCTGATCACCCCGGCCGCCTGACGGCCACTGCTGCAGCCGTCATCGAAGCCGTCGGCGAAGGCGGGTGGATAACCCTTGGCAATCAGATCTTCGTGGGTGGTCTGGCAACCCGCGAGCAACATCAACACAGCTACGACACCCACATAACGCCACATCTCGGACTCCCGGCCGTGCAACGGCCTTTGGAGGAAGTCTAGGGGCGTGTTCGTGAGGTATTCGTGAAAGGACTGTGATGAATCTGTTGGTAACGCGAATCCCCTGTGGGAGCGGGGGTGGGCGGGCCAACCGAGTTTATGTCGCAAAAAAACCTTTCCCG
>NZ_JANLOD010000034.1 GCF_025466085.1 Pseudomonas sp. 14P_8.1_Bac3 | reverse complement strand
TGGGGACCCCCCCCCCCCCCCCCCCGCGGCCCCCCCCCCCCCCCCGCTCCCACAGTTTTTTTTCAGTTACTGCGGTTTGCGATAGCTGTTGATGATCGCCGAGAAGTCCTTGCCACCTTCCCCACGCTGGCTCATCGCCTGATACAACTGTTGGGCCACCGCGCCGAGCACCACCGGTTGGTGCGCCTGACGGGCCGCTTCCGTGGCCAGCCCCAGATCCTTCAACATCAACTCAGCACCAAAACCACCGGTATAGCCACGCGACGCCGGTGCCGTTTCGACGACGCCCGGCCACGGGTTGTACATTTCCGAACTCCAGCAACGGCCGGTGGAACTGTTGATGATCCCGGCCAGCACGCCAGTGTCGATGCCCAGTGCATCGCCCAGCGCCATGGCTTCGCTGACGCCGACCATGGAGATTCCCAGCAGCAGGTTGTTGCAGATCTTGGCGATCTGTCCGGTGCCGACTTCGCCGCAATGGACGATGTTGCGGCCCATTTGCGCGAGCACCGGTTGCAGGGTCGCAAACAGCTCCGGCGTGGCACCGACCATGAATGTCAACGTTCCCGCCGCGGCCCCGCCCGTGCCGCCCGACACCGGCGCATCGGCCATGGCCACGCCTTGCTTGGCGGCGGCCACAGCCACATCACGCGCCGTCTGCGGATCGATGGTGCTGCAATCCACAGCCGGTACGCCCTTGGCGATCCCCGCCAGCACGCCGTCTTCGCCCAGCCACACGCTGCGCACATGCACCGCGGCGGGCAGCATGGTGATCACCAGTTCCGCGCCTTGCGCCGCTTCACGGGCAGTCGCACTGATGCTGCCGCCCAGTTGTTCCAGTTCCGCCAGAACGGTTTTGTTCAGATCGACCAGGAGCAGCGAATGGCCGGCCTTGATCAGGTTGCGCGCCATCGGCGCCCCCATGTTGCCGAGACCGATAAAAGCGATTTTCATGTCCGGCTCCTTAACGCAAGTTGATGGTGGTGTTTACACCGTCATTGACGCTGTCGTCATCGAACCAGCGACTGGTGACAGTCTTGGTCTGAGTGTAGAACTGCACCACTTGCTTGCCATACGGGCCGAGGTCGCCGAGCTTGGAACCGCGCGAACCGGTGAAGCTGAAGAACGGGACCGGCACCGGAATCGGGATGTTAATGCCGACCTGGCCGACGTCGATTTCATTCTGGAATTTGCGCGCCGCCGCACCGCTCTGGGTGAACAGGCCGGTGCCGTTGCCGAACGGGTTGGCGTTGACCAGGGCAATGGCTTCGTCGAGGGTCGCCACTTCCAGCACCACCAGCACCGGGCCGAAGATTTCCTGGGTGTAGATCTGCATGTCGGTGGTCACACCGGAGAACAAGGTCGGGCCGACGAAGTTGCCCTGCTCGAAACCTGGAACCGAGATGTCGCGACCGTCCAGCTCCAGCTTGGCACCTTCCTTGATGCCGCTTTCGATCAGATCGAGAATGCGCGCCTTGGCCCGTTTGGAAATCACCGGGCCGACGTCGGTGCCCGGCTCGCTGCCGGCATTCACTTTCAGTTTCTGCGCCAGGGCTTTCAGGTCAGGCAGCCATTGCTTCGCCGCGCCCACCAGCACCACCACCGAGGTGGCCATGCAACGTTGGCCCGCAGCACCGAAACCGGCACCGACCAAGGCATTCAACGCTTGCTCGCGGTTGGCATCCGGCAGCACGACGGCGTGGTTCTTCGCGCCCATCATCGACTGCACGCGCTTGCCGTGTTTGCCGGCGAGGTCGTAGACATGGGTGCCGACCGCGGTCGAACCGACGAAGGAAACCGCCTTGATGTCCTTGTGGGTGCAGAGCGCATCCACCACGTCCTTGCCACCGTGGACCACGTTGAGCACGCCCGCCGGAACGCCGGCTTCAATCGCCAGTTCCACCAGCAGCATGGTCGACAGCGGATCCTGTTCCGACGGTTTGAGCACGAAGGTGTTGCCGCAGGCGATCGCCATCGGGAACATCCACAGCGGAATCATCGCCGGGAAGTTGAACGGGGTGATACCGGCACACACGCCGATCGGCTGGCGCAGGGTGTAAGTATCGACGCCGCTGGCGACGTTTTCGGCGAACTCGCCCATCTGCAGGGTGCCAATGGAGCAAGCATGCTCGACCACTTCCAGGCCGCGGAAGATATCGCCTTCAGCGTCAGCGATGGTTTTGCCCTGTTCGTTGCTGAGCACCACGGCGATGCGTTTGGAGTGCTCGCGAATCAACGCCTGGAGCTTGAGCATGATGCGCATCCGCGCACCGATCGGCGTCAGCTTCCAGGTCTGGAATGCGCGATGGGCGGCACTGATCGCAGCGTCGACTTCCTGGGCTGTGGCAAACGGCACCTTCGCCAGCACTTGCTGGGTCGCCGGGTTGACGATGTCGTGCCATTCGGTGGTCTGGGACTCGACCCACTCGCCATCGATCAACAGCTTGACCTTGTGCACCGTGGTTTCGTTGGACGTGAGCGATACGTTCATGCTGGTCTCCTGGGCATTGTTCTTATTCAGAGAGCTTTCAGGGAAGAAACTCGCTTGGGGGTGAGACGTGCGTCGCGATTAGCTTATCGGACTGTTTTTGGAGTATAGATGTGCAAACTTCTAATAAGAACGCACATAAAAGCCGGTCCATCATGCAAAAAAACATCACCTCACTGGGGTCGCTGAACTGGGACGACCTGAAGTTTTTCCTCGAAGTCGCCCGCACCCGCAAGGCCAGCACCGCGGCCAAGCGCCTCGCGGTGGACTACACCACGGTGTCGCGGCGCATCAGTTCGCTGGAGGCGGCACTCGGCACTTTGCTGTTCGAAAAGTCCCGGACCAGCGGTTTCGTCTTGACCGCCGAAGGCCAGCGACTGCTCGGTTATGCAGAGTCGATCGAAAGCACGTTGCACATGGCTTGCGAACAGGTGTCCGGTTCAGGCGTCGCGTTGTCCGGGCATGTGCGCATGGGTTGCACAGAAGGTTTCGGCAGCTTTTTCATCACCCCGCAACTGAGCCATTTCGTCGACGCCTACCCGGCGATCTCCGTGGACATCCTGCCGCTGCCGCACTTCATCAGCCTGTCCAAGCGCGAGGCGGACATCGTCATCGCCCTGGAACGCCCGGAGCATGGACCCTACGTCTGCTGCAAACTCTGCGACTACAAATTGCAGCTGTACGCGACCCAGGACTACCTGGACAAACACCCGCCCATCCGCCGCCCGGCAGACCTGGGCAAGCATTCATTCATCAGTTATGTCGACGACCTGGCGTTCAGCTCTGAGCTGCTGTACCTGGCCAACGTCCTGCCGGGCGCCAGCGCCAACCTGCGCAGCACCAGCGTGATCGCGCAATTCGTGGCGGCGCAACAAGGGCGGTCACTGGCGATCCTGCCGTGCTTCCTCGCCGCGCAGGATCCACGGCTGCTGCCGGTGTTGCCGGAAGAGATCAACATTACGCGGCAATTTTGGATGTACTGCCGGGAGGATCTGAGGAAACTCAAGCGGATTACCTTGCTGTGGGATTACATCAGGCAGGTGACTGAGCGGAATCAGGAGTTGTTGATGGGGGAGCGTCGGGACATGCTGTTCGCTGACTAAGCACCCTAGCCGGGGCGAGTACCTTATGTACCTATGTATCTCTGGATTTTTATCAGATAGCTCTGACGATACCTCATTGAAATATGAGCTGGACGTTGCCCCCGAATTTGAACAACGGATCGTTTCGCTTCTCGGCCATGAGAGTATGAGTGCGATGGCGAGCGGGGAATGGCTGCTGACAGCAGAACAGGTCAGGCAGATTGCTGCCTTGACCCATGAATCCATTCCGCTCGATCTTGATGTGTTCATCGGTGTTGAGACGTAAACCAATGAGGACCTGCGTAATAAGGGAGCCATGTTTTTAAGAAACGACGATTCACCCATTCACCGCGCCGACTAATCCGCACTCACCACAATCGCCACCCGACGATTCTCGGTGCGGCCGGCCGCAGTGTCGTTTGTGGCAACCGGCTGACTGCTGCCGAGGCCGCGTAGCTGGATGTTTTGCTCTTTCATGCCGATGGAAGCCAGCACGTTCCTGACGCTTTTCGCGCGGCGCAGGGACAGTTGTTCGTTGTAGGACTCCTTGCCCGACGCGTCGGTGTGGCCATCGATCCGCACCCGATCAATCCCCACGCCCAGCAATGCCTTGCCGATGCGCTCGACGATCTCGGTGCTCTGCGGGTTGAGGCTTTCGACGTCGCTGCCAAACAGCACCTTGCCGGACAAGCCGAACGCCCAGCCTTCGTCAGTCAATTCGAAACCCTGTTGTTTGAGCACGGCGATCTGTGCCGGGGTCAGGCCTTTTTGCGGTGCGGTCTGGCAACCGGTCAATGCCAGCAGGGTCATGAACAGCGTGATCGTAATAAAGCGCAGATGGCGTGAAAACACGGTGTTAGCTCCTGGTTTGAACATCGGCGGCAGGGTGCTCCGACCCTGACGTGTGTTGTGCACCTCTGGCGAGGCGTTTGGCTTGGTACATGGCGGCATCGGCCGCATTGAGCAGCGCGCCCGGTGTCGCCCCATGATCGGGGTACACGGCGATGCCGATACTGAGGGACGTCAAGACTTGCGTGGTTCCCGGCAACGGGATCGGCATTTCCATGCTCGCGAGGATTTTGTCGGCGATCCGCTCGGCATCTTCGGTGGTGTGCAGCGGGGTCAGCAGGACCGCAAACTCGTCGCCGCCCAGACGCGCCACCAGATCATCTTCACGCAGTTGCGCACGTACCCGATCGGCCACCGCCACCAGCACCGCATCGCCGGCGGCGTGGCCGAAGTTGTCGTTGATTTCCTTGAATCGGTCACTGTCGAGAAACAGCACCGCCACGCGCTCGTTGAGCTTGTTGGCATTGCGCAGCGAACGCATCAACCGGCCTTCGAAAAACGCCCGGTTCGGCAACCCGGTGAGGCTGTCATGGCTGGCCTGGTGAGCCAGGGTTTCGTTTTCGCTTTGCAAGTGGGTCTGCCAGGCTTCGAGTTCATCGAGCAGGGCATTGAAGTCGTTGCCGAGGTTATCCAACTCGGCAATGGCGGCGGGCGGCACGCGCCGGTCGAAGGCCCGCTCGCTGCGTGCGGCGTGCGCCACCGTCGCCAAGCTACGCAACGGACCGGTGATCCCGCGAAGTTGTTGGCGCGCCAGGTACAGCGCAACCCAGGCGCTGACGGCGGTGCACAAGACGATCCCCACCAGACCGCTGAGCAAGAAGCGCATCAGGCTGCCGCCGTGCCCGGCCAGCTCGATGCTGCCGATTTCACGCCCCTGATGGACGATCGGCATGCTGATCGGTTTTTCCAGAAACACCTTGGCCATCTGCATTTCAAGGTCCGAAAACAATCCGGTTTCCGGCCGCTGCCAACGCGCCAACAATGTGCCTTGCTCGTCCAGCACCTGGGCATCGGCGACTTCTTCGGTGGACGCGATCAACGCCAACGCTTCGGTGGCCGCCGTCTTGTCGTTGAACACCACCGCCGCTTCCACGGTGTAGTTGATGGAGCGGGCAATCAGGTGCAGGTTGTGATCGGCATAGACCCGCAAGGCCAGGACGCCCAGTAGCGTCAGCGAGACACTGGCCATGGCCACGCCCACCAGGGCAACGGTCAAATGACCTCGACCAATGACCGAGCGCAAGGTCGGGCGACTGCCCGGTTTGAATAGACTCATGGCGCCGCCGGCTTGCGACGGGACAGTTGCAGCACGTTGGGATGGATCCGCACGCCGCTGCGGGCGACGGAGTCCAGGTTGACCTCAAAGGACACTTGCTCATCGCTGACCCGCAGGCAGAACAGACTGCCAACGGTGCATTGATCGTCGCTTTCGCTGATGCTCAGCACTGGACGCCCTGTCAGTGAAGCGAACAATTGACTGCGTTCCTCGCTGGTCAACTTGCCGATGTACACCGCATCGCACTCACCGACAATCGACGGGTTGTTCGCCAGCAAACGGCGCACGGTCACCGGGCGGCCAGTGGCCTGGGTGGTGCCTTTGACCAGATCGTCGGTGTACTCGGTCGGGCCAACGATGCACAAACGCAACTGCGCAGGCTCGACGGGCCAGCGGGCGTAACTGAGGATGCCGAGGACGACTTGCGTGACCGATTCGGCGCGCTGATCGGCCATGCCTTTTGGGGTTTGCGCTTGTGCGAAAACGAGGCCACTGAGCAAACAGAGGGAACCTGCGAGCACGATTTGCTTGCAGACACCGATGCGCTCTGTCGTCCAGACAGCCACCTTCATACAGGGATTCTCTTGGAGTGTAACGGGATGATGCCGCAACGATAGCATAGCGCCGTACCACCCGCGAGGCCGTGCAACACGGCGCTTCGGACAGTTTCCGGCGTCCGCCGCAGCGCCCTCAATCCATCGGTGGAACGGCTTCTTCGAGTTCCAGCATCAGCCCGCTCAAGCGCTTGACCTTGCGGCGCACCGCCTCTTCGAATACGCCCGTTCTTGGTTCGATCAAGGTGAACCAATGTTTGGCGCGGGTGATGCCGGTATAGATCAGTTCCTTGGTCAGCACCGGGTTCAGGGCGTCCGGCAAAATCAACGCGGTGTGAGCAAACTCGGAGCCCTGGGACTTGTGCACGGTCATGGCGTAGACGGTTTCGACATCATTCAACCGGCTCGGCAGCACAAAGCGCACACCGCCCTGCCCGTCGTTGCGCGGGAAGGCCACGCGCAATACCGGCTGCCCCGCCTGGGGGCCTTCACGCTCCGGCAGCTTGAGGGCAATGCCGATGTCGCCGTTCATCAAGCCCAGCCCGTAGTCGTTGCGCGTCATCAACACCGGCCGCCCCTCGTACCATTGCTGATTGCTGTCGATCAGCCGCGCCTTGAGCAGCGCCTCGGTCACTCGCTGATTCAAGCCTTCCACCCCCCAGGGTCCCTTGCGCACGGCGCACAGTAACTGGAAAGCATCGAAGGCTTGCAGCACTTCCCGCGCCCAATCGGTCCAGCACGGGTCTTCAAGTGGGCTGCCAAGCAGCGGCCGGCGGTTGCGCAGCAGGCTCAAGTAATGCCGATAGCCTTGCGGCCCCTCGCTATGACCTTCGAGCAACAAGCGTTCGAGCGCGCGATCATGTTCGCCTTTGAGCGGCAGCGAAAAAACATCGTCGTGATTTCGAGCCGCCAACAACCGGCGCGCCTCTTCAGGCTGTTGCTGGTTGACCCAGCGCGCCAGTTGGCCAATGCCGCTGCCTTCGCCGAATCGACGTGAGTGGCGCAGCATCACCACCTGTTGGGCCAGCGGATGAGTCCCGTGGGTATCTTCGTGCAAGCCGCTGGTTTCGAGGTTTTCGCCGCTGACCGTTTCCAGCCACTGCCGGGTCTGCGGGCTGTACCAACCCGCCTCGGCGTCGCGGCACAAATCCCCCAGCACGGCACCGGCTTCCACCGACGCCAGTTGGTCCTTGTCCCCCAGCAGCACCAGGCGCGCATGAGCCGGCATCGCGTCGAGCAGATTGGCCATCATCTCCAGGTCGATCATCGACGCTTCGTCCACCACCAGCACATCCAGTGGCAATCGATTACCGGCGTGGTGGCGGAAATGCCGGGTGCCGGGGCGGCTACCGAGCAGACGGTGGACCGTGGTGACATCTGACGGGATTTTTCCCCGCACGGCCTCGTCCACTTGCAACGTGCGGACTTGCTGGCTGATCGACTCCGTCAACCGCGCCGCCGCTTTACCGGTGGGCGCGGCGAGGCGGATGCGCAACGGTTTGCCTGCCTCCACCGCCGGCGCCTGCAGCAAGGCCAGCAAGCGTACTACGGTGGTGGTCTTGCCAGTACCGGGACCGCCGGTGACGATACTGAATGCGCTGCGGGTCGCCAAGGCACAGGCGAGTTTCTGCCAGTCGATCACCTCGCCGGGCCGCGCCTTGCCGAATAGACCGGTGAGGCGTTGCGGCAGATCGTCCGGCGTGGATTCGTGCTCCGCCAGGCGCAGGCGCAGTGAGTTGTCGATGCGCCGCTCGTAAGCCCAATAGCGGCGCAAGTAAAGGCGTTTCCCGGATAACACCAACGGGCGTTGCTGTGCCGTTTCGCTGCTGTCGACCGCCAATGCCACCAAGCGACTGGCGGCCAGGACTTTGCACCAATGGGCACCGTCCAGCGTTTCCAGCAACTGGGAAGGCAGCAGCATCGCAGCGCTTTGCACATCGCCTTCCGGGGGCAATGACAAGGCGAAGTCAGGTTCCTTGAGCGTCTCGTACAAATCGAGGCAGACATGACCGTGGCCCAGTTGATGGCTGGTCAGCGCCGCCGCCAGCAACACCAGCGGATCGTCATCCGGAGCCAGCTCATGCAGGAAAGCGACAAAAGCCTTGTCCAAGGCTCGCAACCAGCCGCGCTCGACCCAGCGCGTGAGCAGGATCAGCAAATCATCGGCGCGGCTCAACGGCGCCAGGTTCGCCAGGCTTTCGGCGGCCAACGGCATGGGCAACAAATCGGCGAAGGTGCGACTCATAGCAGGACTCCCTGTTCCCAAGCGGGTTCGGCCTTGGGTTGCGCCTTGCCCTGGAACATCCGGTCCAGACGCTCGATCAATTCTCTCGGCGGCCGGGCGAAATACACGCCCTGACTGGACGCATGCGTGCCCCGCAAGAACAGGTACAACGCACCACCGACGTGCCGCTCGTAATCGTAATCGGCCAGCCGCGCCTTGAGCTGGCGATGCAGGGCCAGCAGGTACAGCACGTATTGCAAGTCGTAGCGATTGTCCAGAATCGACTGCTCCATGGCCTGCTCGGTGTAGGCGGTGTCATCGACGCCCAGCCAGTTGGATTTGTAATCGGCAACGTAATAGCGGCCGTCGTGCTCGAACGTCAGGTCGATGAAGCCTTTGAACATGCCATTGAGCAGCACCGGTTCAGCGGCGACGCGGGCGACACCGTTGTGGGTGTATTGGCGCACCAGCTCATCGAGCTTTAGTACATCGACCTTATGGCTGGCGAACCAGAATTCCATCTCGACACGGTAGTGCTTGAGCTCCTCAAAGAGCATCGGCGGCTGACCCGCACCCAGGTGCAACGGTGATTTGAGCAGGTGCTGCAGCCAGTCAGTCAGGGTGACGATCCAGCCTTCCCAGCCACGACGATTGCAACGACGGGCAATCGCGTCTTCCACGGCTTGCGGCGTGGGCGCAAAGCCCTCCTCGCCGGCCCATTCAAGCAAGCCGTGAAGAAAGGTGCCGGGGTTCGGACCGCGAGGGAATCGATGAATATCGGCGCCGCCCGCGACCACCTCGCGCGGCGCTTCGGGATCGAGGCGCTCGTCGTCGAACAGCTTTTGCGCTTGCGGGCTTTCCGGCGCTTCGTCGCTGCCCATGCTCAGGGTTTCGCCGATGCGCAGGGCGCTGTAGGAGGCAATCCACCAGTTTTCACTGGCCTTGCGCTTGGGGATCAGCGGCGCGCGCAAGGTCGCATCGTTTTGCGCAGGATGGTAATGCTCGTCCGTCGCGTCCGGCAGCTCGCTGTAGTGCAGCGCCGGACAATCTTGCTGCAGGTCCTCCAGCCAGCGCTTCAAACCTGGCGTTTCAGTTAACGGAGCACCGCCGCCCAACAGGTAACCCAGCGCCGAGCGGTGCAACACCGAGCTGTTGTTATTGCCGCGCTTGAGGTCCGTCACGCCGAGCCAGCAGGCATGTTGCGCGCGAGTCAGGGCGACATAGAGCAAGCGCAGATCCTCGGCCAGGCGCTCATCATCCGCCAGGGCGATCAACTCGGGCGTGGGCTTCAAGGTCACCTGGGCATCGCCGTTTTCGTCGTGGTAATGCAGCGGCAATCGGCTGCCGTCCACGGGTTTCGCCGAACACACGAACGGCAGGAACACCAACGGATACTCAAGGCCCTTGGACTTGTGAATGGTCACGACCTTGACCAGTTGCTCGTCGCTCTCCAGGCGCAGGATCTGTTCTTCTCCCGCCTGACCGGACAACGCCAGATGCTCGGACAGATGCCGGATCAGCGCTTGCTCGCCATCGAGTTCGGACGCCGCTTGCTGTAGCAGTTCGGACAGGTGCAGCAAGTTGGTCAGCACTCGCTCGCCGTCACTGCGCGCAATCAATGCCTGGGGCAGCTGGAAGTCGTGCAGCAAACGCCGCAGCATCGGCAGCACGCCTTGCTTGCGCCAGAGTTCGCGATAGCCGCGGAATTGCATGACTCGGGCTTCCCAGGCCAACTCGTCCTGATTCAACTGCTCCAGCGCTGCCAGCGACAGATTCAAGGTGATGCTGGCCAATGCGGCGCGCAACGGACGCTCGACGTCCGGTTCAGCGCAGGCCTTGAGCCACGTCAGCAGATCGTGGGCTTCCTGGGCGGCGAATACCGAGTCCTTGTCCGACAGATAAACGCTGCGCACACCCCGGGCGGCGAGCTCGGCGCGCACGGCCTGTGCTTCTTTGCCGTCGCGCACCAGGATCGCGATATCTGCCGGCAACAGGCCGCGGAAGTCCCGGCCGTCCTGAATGAAACCGGCCTTGCCCTGTTGCCCGCCATTAAGCAGCGCGGTGATTTCACTGGCGCACGCTGCGGCCAGTTGCTGCCGGTAAACCGCGCCGGACAGCGGTTGATCGGCGGCCAGATGCCAGATGTTCAGCGCCGGTACGACCTGACCTTCGACGCTCAGAACTTCTTTGCGGCCTTGGGACGCGACCGGCAAAAACGGCACGGGATTCACGCCACTCTTTTCGCGAAAGAGGAACGCGCCACGCCCGGCTTCGCGCGATTCGGCGCGCGCAAACACGTGGTTGACCGCATTGACCATGCCATGGCTTGAGCGGAAATTGGTGTCCAGAGTATGCAATCGGCCAGCGGTGGCCTGACGGGCGCGAAGGTACGTGTAGATGTCGGCGCCACGGAAAGCGTAGATCGCCTGTTTGGGGTCGCCGATCAGGAACAGGCCGCCTTCCGGGTTGTTGTCTTCGATGCGATAGATGCTTTCGAAAATCCGGTACTGCACCGGATCGGTGTCCTGGAATTCGTCGATCAACGCCACCGGAAACTGTTCGCGAATCAAGGTCGCCAAGCGCTCGCCACCTTCGGATTGCAGCGCGGCATCGAGGCGCAGCAGCATGTCGTCAAAACCCATTTCCGCACGGCGACGCTTTTCAGCCTCGAACCGTGTACCCACCCACTGCGCGGCGTGTTGCAGCACCGCGGCATCGGGGGTCGGCAAGCCGTCGAGGCTGAGTTTGAGACCGGGCATGGCGTCGAGTCCCGGATGATTGGGCACTTCGCCTTTCTTCCACGCTTCAGCCATGCCATCGGGGGTCAGCCGGGCGAAGCCGGTGCCGATGTCCAACTGCTCGAGCAACTCGTCTTCGGCCCAGGCTTTGAGCTTTTCGAACCAGGGTTCGAAGTAGCGCGCCTGCATCTTGCGGCCGTCGACGCTTTTGCTCGCGACACCCTCGTGGCAGATGGCAAGCAACTCGTCCGCCCACTGACGCCAGGGCATTTTCAGTTCGACCAGTGCTGTCCGTCGCTCTTGCAGGCACTCGATGATCAGTTCTCCAGGCTCTTTGCCTTCGACGCTGTTGCGCTCAGTGGCAAACAACCCACGAAGGCGTGGCAACAGGGCAGCGGGCCCTCCCCAATTGCCGCGCACCCAGTTCAGTGCGTCGCCTTGCATCGGGTAGCAGAACAAGCGCCAGTAATCGCGCAGGACCTCGCCGAGCAAGTCGCTGTGATCGGTTTCCAGGGTCTGGGTGAACAGGCTGCCACTGTCGAAGGCGTGTTCGCGCAACATCCGCTGGCACCAACTGTGGATGGTCGAGACGGCGGCCTCGTCCATCCATTGTGCAGCAATGTCCAAGCGGTTCGCGCACCCAGGCCACTGGTCGGGAAGGTACTCTTCGCGCAACTCCGCGATCAGGGCATCCGGTGCCGGGGTTTCATCGCGGAAAAATCGCGCGGCTTCGGCCAGGCGCGTTCGAATACGCTCGCGCAGCTCTTTGGTGGCGGCGTCGGTGAAGGTCACGACGAGGATTTGGGGCGGCAGCAATTCACGCCCGAATCCGCTCGCCTCCCCACCGTGGCCAAGGACCAGACGCAGGTAGAGCGCAGAGATGGTGAAGGTCTTTCCGGTCCCCGCGCTGGCTTCGATCAGTTGACTGCCGCGCAGCGGGAAGGCCAGGGCCAGCGGTGTTTTCCGGGTCATGAGCGCGGCTCCTCGCTGGTCAATGAGCGCCAGGAGGCTTCAAATAGTGGTTTGTATAAAGCGTTGCACCAATTGGGGAAGGTCTCATCAGCAACCAATGCATCGTAGTCGGCGAACTGCCGGGCGAGCGCAGGGCTTTCGCGGCGTTCGCCGTCCGTGGTGAGTCCGTCACCTTCATAGGCCTTACGGGCAGCGGCGTCGGCTTTGGTCGGATCGGTCTGGGCGAGCCAGGCAAACGCTGTTTTCACTGCAACGGGCAAAGGTTGGCGCATGCCCGACTGCCAGGCCATCAGCAGGTCGCCCAGAATCGCCGAGGCGGCATCTGCCTCCATCGGCCCCAGCAATAGACTGTCGTCACTGGCCACCAACGCCGTGGTCATCGCCATGCCACTGGCGCAGGCCACCAGATGATTGACCCAGGGCCGAGTGAGGCGATGCCACTTGCGCGACTTGACCGAGCCGATACTGTTGGGAATCGTGGTGACCGACAGCAAGCCACCGTCTGCACGCTGATGCAGGTCGCTGAGCCAACCTTCCAAACGCAAGCCCTGGAGTTCGAGATTGACCGGCAAAGCGCTGGTGAGCGGCGCTGGCCACAAAGCCAGAAGCTGTTGATAGCGCTGCAATAGATCGGGCAACGGCTCGATCAACTCGCGTTGCAGGCTTTCACCGAAACCGGCCATGGGGAGCAGCCCGCTGTTTTGCAGGCGTTTTGCCTGGGACTCCAGCACCGCTTCGGCGAGATCAATCTGTGCCAGTGCGGCACCGAGCAAGCTGTCGCTGAGGCTATAGCGTTGCAGCGCATCGAGGACGAAGGGCTCTTCATCGGCGAGAGGCACTTCAGCGGCTTCGAAGAATACCTTCAGCCGCTGGCTGAAGAAATGTCGTACGGGGTTGCGCAAGAAATCCTGCAACTGGCCGAGGCTCAAGGGTTCTTCCTGCACGTAAGGATCGAGGATGTTGCTATCCGTGGCGGATTCGATGGATTGATGCAGCACCTGCCATTCGTTGGCGTAGCTGAACAGATCATCGCCTTCATGGAAGTAACGCGCGCTGAACGGTTGCAATGGATGTTCCTGGGTCATGGCCTCAAGCAGGTCTTCATCGGCGTCGTGCAATCGCCAGCCGCTGGCGAGATGGTCACGCAACTGGCCGATCAGCACGGATGCGGGGCGCTCGCTGTTGTCGCGAATGCTGCGTCCGACCCAACTGATATAGAGCTGATCCCGTGCCGAGAGCAAGGCTTCCAGCAGCAGATAGCGGTCATCTTCGCGCCGGGAGCGGTCACCGGGTCGGTAATCGCTGCCCATCAGGTCGAAGTCGAGCGGCGGTTGCGCGCGAGGGTAATCACCGTCGTTCATCCCCAGCAGACACACCAGTTTGAAGGGGATTGCGCGCATGGGCATCAGGGTGCAGAAGTTGACCGCACCGGCTAGAAAGCGCTGGGACAAACGCCCTTGATCGAGACCGGCGAGCCAGGCTTCGCGAACGACCGTCAACGGCAGATCGTCGTGCAAGCCGACCGACTCACAGGTCTCGAGCCAGGTTTCACGCAACTCTTCGAGCTGGGCCAGGAGGTAGTCGTCATGCTCATTACTGGCCTGGAAAAACAACTGCGCCAGCGCCTGCAAGCGCATGCCCCATTGCATGGGTGGAGCCGGCTGAGAGAGTTCCTGATGGGCGATCTCCAGCGCATCCAGCAGCGCAACCAGAGGGCCAATGAGCGCGGCATCGAGACCACCGATTTCGTCATAAGGCTCAATGCCTTCGCAGGCGCTGCCGCTGCCCACGGCATAGCCGAGCAGCATCCGCCGCAGCCCGAATCGCCAGCTGTTTTGCTCCAGTTCCTCCGGCAATCCCAAGCCGGCGCGTTGTCCGGCGTTCATGCCCCAACGGATGCCGGCGCCTTCGATCCAGCGGTGCAGGGTGGGCAGGTCGCGCTCTTCTACACCGAAACGAGCGCGCAGTGCGGGAACGTCCAGCAGGTCGAGAATTTCGCTGACGGGGAATCGACTGTCCGGCAGCTTGAGCAAATGTTCGACAGCGATCAGCAGCGGATCACGGCCACGTTGGCCCTGGTCTGCGAGCGTGAAGGGAATGAAGCGCGGATCCGTGCGATCGAGCTGGCCGAAAACGGCGCGAATATGGGGTGCGTAACTGTCGATGTCCGGGACCATCACGATGATGTCGCGAGGCCTTAAATCGGGATCAGGGCTGAAGCGCGCGAGCAACTGATCGTGAAGGATCTCAACTTCGCGTTGGGCGCTGTGGGCGATGTGAAAACGGATGGACTGATCTGCAGCCAGATCGACTGCCGGCCAGCGTTCGCGGGTTTCATTCAGGGGACGTAATTCGAGAATGTCATCCTGTAATTGATTGAGCATGTTCAGTGGCTGGCTGTCACTGAACAGGTCGATTCGCCCGTCACGAAAGGCCGAGCGGTAACTGTTGGGATCGTCATAGCTGTCGAGCAGGTTGATGTAGTCGCGGCCCTGTTTGCCCCATGCGGCCAATAGCGGATGGGCGTGCTGGTGCAAGGTCTGCGGGTCCAGTACAACCGGCATGCCGCTCTTGCGGGCCTGACGTTTGTATTGATGCCGCAGCAGGTCTTTATCAGCGACGATGTCTGCCCAATGGTGACGACAGGGATTATGGACACACAATAAAACCTGACTAAAACGGGCCAGGCCGGCGAGCGCTTCCAGGGCCTGGGCAGGAAGTGAAGAAATCCCGAAAACGATCACGCGGGAAGGTAGGCCGGTTGGCGCAACGTCGAGTCTGTTAATGCGCTCGATAAATCGCTGGTGAACGCCGGCACGGCTTTGCGCCATGCCTTGTACACCGACGTCCAGCAACAGGGCGCGCCATAGCTCTGCCTGCCAGCAGTTGGCCGGGGTCAGGGCTTTCGTTTCGCCGCGGCCGTTGCGTAACTGATGACGACCTTCCGCCCAATCTTCGAGCCAGTCAGCCCGGTAGACCTGGTATTGGTCGAACAGGTCAGCCAGGCGCTCGGCCAGTTGATAGCGTTTGCGCAAATCGGTGTCGTCGGTCAGAAAGCGTTGCAGAGGCTCGAAGTGAGGCTGGTCGATCAACTGCGGAAGCAGACGCATGAGGCGCCAGGTCAGCGGGGCTTTATCGAGCAGGGATTTGACCGGGATTTCATCGCGTCCAAGGACCATGCGATAGAGCTGCCACATGAAGCTGCCCGGCAACTGCACGTCGATCGCGGCGGCAATACCGCAGCCGCCCATGTCATCCTCTTCCGGGTCTTCAGCCAGTGCCAGCTTCAACCATTGGGCGATGCCGTTGCTCTGCACCAGCGCAATTTCATTTTCCAACGGTGCCAGCGGGTAGCGCCGCATCCAGCTGACCACCAGGCTGCGCAATTCGTCCAGGCGGTTGCCGTGAACGACCATAAAACCAGCACTGAGGGACGTCGCGTCCGGCATAAAGGCTTCCTTGGAAAAATACAAAAGCTAGGGCCGAACCTTAGCATTGTCGGGAGACGGTGACAGCCGGAAGCCGTGCGGTGTTGCTGTATGAA
>NZ_JANLOD010000070.1 GCF_025466085.1 Pseudomonas sp. 14P_8.1_Bac3 | reverse complement strand
CCCCCCCCCCCCCCCCCCCCCCCCCCCCCCCCCCCCCCCCCCACAGGTGTCCGCTATTCATGCCCATGGCTCAACGCGCTATGCTGCCGGCACCGTCCACCGACCGAGCCGCTGCCATGTCCGCCCCGAGCATGACCCTCTACCACAACCCGTTGTCGCCCTTCGTTCGCAAAGTCATGGTGCTCTTGCACGAAACCGGTCAGCAGGACCGCGTCGCCCTGCAAAACTGCGTGCTCACGCCGGTCGATCCGGACCAGGCGCTGATCGACGACAATCCGCTCAGCAAAATCCCGGCCCTGCGGCTTGCCGACGGCAACGTCATCCACGACAGCCGGGTGATCCTCGATTACCTCGACCACCAACACGTCGGCAACCCGCTGATCCCCCGCGAAGGCCCGGCCCGCTGGCGCCGGCTGACCCTGGCCTCGATGGCCGACGGCATCATGGACGCCGCCGTGCTGACCCGCTACGAAGTCGCCCTGCGCGCCCCGGAAAAACACTGGGCCGAATGGCTCGACGGCCAGCGCAACAAGATTCGCCGCGCCTTGGCCGTACTGGAAAAGGACGCCATTGCCGAGCTGACCAGCCATTTCGATGTGGCGGCGATCAGCGTGGCCTGTGCATTGGGGTATCTGGACCTGCGCCACCCCGACCTGGCCTGGCGCGAGGCTAACCCGCAGTTGGCGGCGTGGTATTTCGATGTGAGTCAGCGGCCTTCGATGGTGGTGACGATGCCGAAGGTCTGAGCCCTCGCCGGCGCAAGGACTATCAGTTCTGATAGTGGTCAAACACTGCTAAAGCGACGATGCTCAAGGTCCAGCTTTTTTCGACTGTTCGGAGCTTGAGCAATGCAAAGCCAATCGCACTCGACCTTGCTGCTTGGGAGCGTTCAACAAGGCTCGATATCGGCGGTCCTGGGGACGGGTCGGCCTCACTCCATCGTGTACAGCCCGTACGGTCACCGCCCTTCTGGCAGTGGCTTGTACCCTTTGCTCGGATTTACCGGACAACAGCCGGATCCACTCACCGGCCATTATCATTTAGGCAACGGTTATCGGCAGTACAACCCGGTATTGAGGCGATTCAATAGTCCGGACAATTGGGGCCCATTTCGGGAGGCTGGGGTGAATGTTTACGTGTATTGCGCCGCAGATCCCATAAATCATGTCGATCCGACCGGGCACGTTGGTAAGTTCATAGGAAATCTACTGGGGCTCAGGAGATACGCTGCTGCCAAGAAAGCTGCGCTAATCAATACCAAGATCACCAGTTACCCTTATCCGCTGACACACGTGTTTGATCAAAATCCTGCCGTTGGTACCGTGTTTGGCGACTTCGTTACGCGATCTGCCAAAGCAAGCGCATGGAAAAACAAGATCTACATACAAAAAATTGCAGATAACGGACGGCTACAGATCACAACAACCAAACGCATCGAGGCTTACCGCTCAGGGGTCAACACGCTCAGCATTAAGGAAAAGAATTACACCGAACGGCTGATATCGATCAGCACGATTGAAGGTTCTGCACCCGCTGACACTGCCTTCGTAAACGATGTGGCTGTTTTGTTGGCTAACTCTAAAAAAGGGTTAACACGCAAGCAGCTTCTCGGCGTATCGCATCCGGATACAGCGGAGGCAATTGCTCGTATACGAGCCCGGAAGCTCCGCGCGCAATATGAATATGAGGATAGGAGAAACGCGCCCGGCGAAAACGCCCCGGATATGAGCGGGGTGTACCCAAATGGACGATACTTCTGAATCACCTCCAATTCGCATCGGAGATCAGTCAATGGTTATGCACGGTCGTAAAACAATACTGTTGGCTACCGACTATTCGGGTTCGGTGTTGAGTGCCGCCGATACGACCGGAAGCAACGCCGTTGCCTATACGCCTTACGGCGACTCTCCAACAGGCGCAGACCCGCTAAGTCAGCTTCGGTTTAACGGCGCACTCCGCGAGTCAATGACGGGATGTTATTCACTAGGCAATGGCTATCGAATGTATAGCCCGGTCTTGATGCGGTTTTTAAGGCCGGATATGGAGAGTCCTTTCGGGAATGGCTGGCTGAATGCCTATGTTTATTGTGGGGGAGATCCAAGGAATCGATACGATCCGGATGGCCACGCGTTTACTTCTCTTCTGTCACGCCTGGATGATCTCGGCATGTTCAACATGCCAAGACTCCCCCGTTTGGCGAGTGCCAGAAACGTACCTACGCCTGCTCCGACTTTGAGTCAAGTTGTCGGCTCGGTCGGAACAAACAGACGCCTCAGCAGTTTTTCGTCCGGCTACGAACCCATCAAACCCTATAAGGGTATCGACATTGCCCCAACACCGAAAACCCCCTCGGCCCTAGCTCCCAACCAAAACCCTACGTCGACCATTGGCACTTCCCACTCTCGCCGAAAGCCCAACCCCATGCACCAGGAGATATTCGGAGTTACTTATTCCAGAGACGCTCACGGGGCTGAAAAAATGTCTGTTAGCGAGTGGGTAGTCGCGACTCACAACATCCCTGATGAGGAACTGAAAGCGTTTGGCCAGATCCCCCGGGCTGGCGCCATACAAACAAAAAATCTCGACGTTCGGAATAGAGGTATTCAAAGAGACAGAAAGCTGCAGTTTTACGCGGCAATAGGAACACCCAATGCGAAACTTCCAGGCTGGTTGAAAGGGTAAGCGTCAGGTACCCGATGCACGAGGTGGAAACAACCTGGCGATCAAGGCCGCCAGGTGTTTCCCCAACGCCTGATCCTCGCGCAAACCTACCGAACGGCTCATTTCACCTCTCCCAGATCAAACGCCAGCGGCTTGCCTGCCTTCTGTCCGACGCCATACCAGTCCAGCTTGCGCGTCAGCACCATGAACACCCCGAGCACGCCGAACAGCAGCCCCGAGCCCATCAACAGCGCGTAGTCCTCGGCGCTCAACAAGCCATACAGCAAGCCATACAACGTGGTCAGCCCCGCCGAAAAACTCAAGCCGTGGCGCACGCTGCGCAGCACGTGGCAAACGTAGAACCCGATCAACGACACACAGGCACTGGCCGACAGCAGATACGCCAGGGCAAAGCCGATGTGCTCGGACAACGACAGCAACAGCAGGTAGAAGAACGCCAGCGCCACGCCAACCAGAGCGTATTGCACCGGGTGCACTGCAAGGGTTTTGAGCACCTCAAACAGGAAGAAACCGGCGAAGGTCAGGACGATGAACAGCAGTGCGTATTTGATTGCCCGGTCGCTTTTCAGGTACTGGTCTACCGGGTCGATGAAGCTCACGCCAAAGCTGCGCCCGTTGAACGCCTCGCAGTTGCGCCGCGACACGCAATCATCCAGCGCTTCCTGCAGGTTGGTGGAAAAAAACGAGGTCTGCCATTCGGCGGAAAACCCCTGATCGCTGATGTCGCGCCGGGCCGGCAGGTAGTTGCCGATGAAGCTGGGGTGCGGCCAGTTGGCGCTCAAGGACACCGTGCTGGTCTTGCCCACCGGCAGCACCTGCAACTGGCCGGTGCCTTGCAGCTTCAGGTCAAAGGCGAATGTCAGTTGCGTGGCTTGCCGCGCGTCCAGCGCCGGCAGCATCACGTGAACGCCCTCCCCCAGCCAACCCACTTGACTGCCCGGCACGAAGTCCAGGCGCTGGCCGCCAAGTTCGAGTTTCAAGGCATTTTCGATGCCGCGAATGTCGCTGATGCCCACCGCCACGAACGGCTGGTCGAACTGGTAATCGGCGAAGTCTTCCTTGATGCCCAGTTGCGCCGGCAGCGCGAAATGGCCGTTGATGCGGTTGTCGGCATGGAACAGTCGCGCTTGATAGATACCGCGGGCACGCAGTTCGGTCTGCACCTGCCCATCGAATTCGAAGCGCTCCGGCAGAAAGTACAGACGCCCCCGCTCTTCCCCGACGTCCTGATAACGCTGGTTGGTCTTTTCGTTGAGTTTCCAGGTGCGCACCACCTTGCGATACGGCACCACCATCAGCGGCCCGCTCAGTCGCTGGCTGTAGCTGGAGCTGCGGGCGATGTCTTCGAGCACGCCGTCGCGCAGTTGCTGGCGATCCTGGATGACGCCGTTGATCATCAGCAACGGGATCAGCAGCAACAGAATCAGCAGGGCAATGGCCCCGAGTTTGAAGGTCAGATTGCGGTTCATGGGACTCTCCCTGTTTGGATGGGGAGAGTCTGGGATGGGTGTGTGGGGATTTTGTGGGGGAAATGTGGAGATTGTGTGGGGAATTGACCACCGCCATCGCGAGCAGGCTCGTTCCCACAACGGAATGCGTTCTCCTGTGGGAGCGAGCCTGCTTGCGATGCAGTCGCCTCAGTCCCAAGGCAACCGCAAAATCACCTCCACCCCACCCTCGACATTGCCAACCTCCAGGCTCCCGCCATGCAACTTGGCAACCTCCTCGACAAAATTCAGCCCCAGCCCCGTGCTCTTGCGCCCACTGTCCGGACGCGGCAGGGAATAAAAGCGCTCGCTCAGGCGCGGCAGCGCATAGTCGGGAATCGCCTCAGCCTGGTTGAACAGTCTGAACTCGACCTGCTCGCCCAGCCCCTCGGCGCTTAAGCGCAACACGCCCTGAGGCGGGGTGAAGTCCAGGGCGTTTTCCAACAGGTTCGCCAGCGCCTGGCGCAACAGAAACGGCTCGCCCATGAGCGCCAGCTCCGGGGCAATCGCCTGCTCCACGCGCAGCTGCTTGCCTTCGATGCGTGCGGCCTGCGCGCCCAGCAACTCGTCGACCAGGCGCGCCAGAGGCACCGCCACCCGCTCTTCCAATCCTTGCCGCTGCTCCACCAGTGCCAGGTTCAACAAGCGCTCGATCAACTGCTGCAGGCGCACGCTTTCGTTGTCGATGTTGCTCACGAATCGCTGCCGTTGCGCCGGCGGCATCTCGCCCTGCAGCAACTCCGCGGCACCGCGAATCGCCGCCAGCGGGCTTTTCAGTTCATGGGTCAGCGTGTGCACGTAACGCTCGACGTAGGCCTTGCCTTCCAGCTGCGTGCGCATCTGCTCCACGGCGCTCGCCAGTTGCTCCAGTTCGCCGCCATGATAATGCGGCACCTCGACCCGGCGACCTTCGCTCACGGCCTGCGCATACGCGGTCAGGCGCCGCAGTGCCGCGCTCAGCCACCACGACAGCAACGCCCCGAACAACAGGCCCAAGCCGATCAGCCCTGCGCCATAGGCCAGGAGCCGTCGCTCGGTGCGATCCACATAGGGCTGCAGGGAACTGTTGGGCTTGGCCACGGTGACCACGCCGATGATCTGGCCGTTATCGCGAATGGCCGCGCCCACGTGCATCACCGAGGAGCTGGCATCGTTCGGATCGCTGCGACTGGAGCGAGCGCCGTATTCACCGCGCAGGGTCAGCAGCACATCGTTCCAGCGCGAATAATCCTGGCCGACCGCAGCGCCGCTGGAGTCCAGCACCACGATCCCCTTGGCATCGGTGACGTAGATGCGGTGGTTGACCTGATTTTTCGGCAAGCCCCAGATGTTCGCTTTCGGTTGCCGTTCGCCATAGGCCTTGAGCAGTTGCGGCCAGCGATTCTGGTTCAGGGTGCCGGCCTTGAAATCATCGCGCAGGATCTCGGCCATCAGGTTGGCGGTGTCGACCAGGGTTTCCTCGGTGGACTGGCGCACGCCGGGGCGGATTTCCTCCATCACGGTGCTGAGCACGAAATAGCCGGTCAGGCCGATGAACAGCACGTAGACCAGGAAAATCCGCATCCCCAACGGCATCAGCTGTGCCCCGGACTGTAGCTATAGCCGAGCCCGCGATGGGTCTGGATCGGCTCGGCATCAGCCTTCACCCCGCGCAACTTGGCGCGCACGCTCTTGATGTGGCTGTCGATGCTGCGCTCATAACCGGCGTCGGCGGCAACCCCTAGTGCATCGAGCAACTGCTCGCGGCTGAACACCCGCTCGGGCTGTTCGAGCAGGCATTGCAGCAGGCGGAATTCGTGGCGGGTCAGGCTCAGCCATCGGTTGCGATAGCTGATCTGCACCCGCTCGCTATCGATGCGAAACAGCACCGGCTCCGCCTCGGCCGTTGCACGCGGCGCCATGCGCTTGAGAATCGCCCGGACCCGCGCGGCCACTTCCCGGGGGCTGAACGGCTTGACCACGTAATCGTCGGCGCCGATTTCCAGCCCCACCACCCGGTCGATTTCGGCGTCTCGGGCACTGAGGAAAATCACCGGGACTTCGCTGAAGCGCCGCAGTTGCTTGCAGGTTTCAAAACCGCTGATGTCAGGCAGGCCGATGTCGAGAATGATCAGGTCGGCGGGCGTCTGCCGCTGAAGCGCCAGCGCGTCGGCACCGAGGCTCAGCCACGTGGTGCTGAAGCCTTCGCCCTGCAAGGCGAAAATCAAGGTGTCGGCAATCGCCGCTTCGTCTTCGACAATCAGGATATGAGGCATGGCGTCCGAGCCCGGGAGTTGAATGGGCGAACGGTGACGCAAGGCCGGACTGGCGTCAATCGGCAGTCGGAATGCTGGTTCGACCCTAGCAGTTCTGATAGTGGGCAAAAGGCGGAAAAGGAACGATGCTGGATGTGCGGTTTTCTGGCCTTACGAGGATCGATGAAATGCGTGCGCATTCTGGCAAGACAACGCTGCTGGCATCTGATCAGCAACGGTCGGTATTGGGTGTTCTCAGTCCCGATAGAGCTGATCCCATCGCCTACATGCCCTTTGGTCATCATCCACGAGAATCTGCATTGCTCAGCGGGCTCGGGTTCAATGGAGAGCTGCCTGATCCACTGACCGGGCATTATCACTTGGGCAAGGGGTATCGGCCGTACAGCCCGGTGTTGATGCGGTTCATCAAGCCAGACAGGGAAAGCCCTTTCCGGGCAGGCGGGTTCAATGCTTACGTCTACTGCGGTGGTAACCCGGTGGGCAGGGTAGATCCTTCAGGGCGGGCGTGGAGAATTCCCAAAGCAATTAAAAGGTTTTTTAAAAAACCCAAATGGATGAAAAAGAACAGCTCCGCATCAGTGGTGATTGCCGACAGCAGTTCAGCTTTACCGGATCCAACTAAAACGATTACCACGCCGCCTTTCAACTCGGACAAAACGGTCAATAATCTAAGACCAGAAGACCTTGTCGATGACCTGGATTTAGCAATGTTTGAGCCTGGTTCGCGCTCTTCTGAAGCCCCGCGTCGTCGCTCGTCGACATCCATCGACTACAGCCAATATCCTCCTATGCAAGCTCGCGGCCAATACGACACCTTTCTCAAAAACACAGAGAGAACTGCACTCGTTGGCTCCAACGCGTCCATGCAAGAATTAACGGAGGCCCATAAGCTGTTATCCGAAATTCCGGGGCCTTCCAGCGCGGCAGATAGAGTCGATGCAGCACGAGCGAACATCCGCGAGAGAATTGATGAGGCAGTGGTCAGACAGTATTGGAAGGGAAATCGCTGACTCAACAATCTGGCTTATCCGCCGTAAACCGCCGCGCCGGATTCACCGCCGCGCCAAACTCGCGCAGGGCCTTGGCGCCGATCAGCAGCGGATAATTGAAGCTGCTACGGTCGGTGAGGTTGACCTCGACGGTGCGTTTGACGTTGCCCAGGCACAGTTCCAGATCGACCACCGGGCGTTTAGTGGGCGCTGCGACGTCTTCGTCTTCATCCTCTTCGGAGCGTGTCTTGATCTTGCTGATGCGCGCGATCTTGTGTTCGTAGACCTTGTTGCTCGCATCCTTGGTGGCAAGGCGGAAGCGGACCCAGTCCTCGCCGTCGCGGGTGAAGGTTTCAATGTCCTTGGCCGACAGCGAGGCGGTCAGGGCGCCGGTGTCCATTTTGGCCTTGAGCACTTCGCCGCCGATTTCCGGCAGGGCGATGTATTCGTAACGGCCGTACAGGGTGGGCTCGGCGGCCATGACGGGCAGGGCCACGAGGGAAAGCAGTGCGAGGAGGGATTTCACGTAATGGGATTCCTTGGACGATGGGCAGCGGGATTTTAGACCGCCGGCAAAGAATTCGTTCGTTCCTGAGATCGCTTCGCGGGCAAGCCCGCTCCCACAGGTTCAGTTGTCGTACACACACGTCGTGCACAACCCGCTCACTGTGGGAGCGGGCTTGCCCGCGAAGAGGCCAGCACGGTCAATACAACCATTTGAACTTGACTGACTTCAGCTCAGCATACCCCGGACAAAGTAAAACATTCGTCACCGCCGATTTGGCCTGTCGCCCGAAGCTGCTTATCATGGCGCGCCCAAACGCTTCCAAGAGTTACCTATGCGCCGCCTGCTCACCGGCTGTTTCGTCACCCTGCTGCTGTTGCTCAACACCCTGGTCCTGTTCGGGCCGCTGATGGTGTTTGCCCTGCTCAAACTGGTCCTGCCCGGACGCCTGCGCGATTACGCTTCGTGGGCGGTGATGTGGATCGCCGAGACCTGGGCCGAGATCGACAAGCTGATCTTCCGCCTGTGCATCCCCACGCAATGGGACATTCGCGGCGGCGACAACCTGCGCGGCGACACTTCGTATCTGGTGATCAGCAACCATCAATCGTGGGTCGATATCCCGGCGCTGATCCAGACGCTCAACCGGCGCACGCCGTTCTTCAAGTTTTTCCTCAAGAAAGAGCTGATCTGGGTGCCGTTCCTCGGGCTGGCGTGGTGGGCGCTGGATTACCCGTTCATGAAGCGCTACACAAAGGCCTTCCTGGCGAAAAACCCGGAGCTGGCGGGCAAGGATCTGGAGATCACCAAAGCCGCGTGCGAACTGTTCAAGCGCCAGCCGGTGACCGTGGTCAATTACCTGGAAGGCACCCGTTACACCGCGGCGAAAAGCACCCAGCAGCAATCACCCTTCACCCACCTGCTCAAGCCCAAGGCGGGCGGCGTGGCGTTTGTGCTGGCGGCGATGGGCGAACAGCTGGACGCCATTCTCGATGTGACGGTGGTGTATCCGCAGCAGAAGATTCCGGGGTTCTGGGACTTGATCAGCGGCAACGTGCCGCGGGTCATCATCGACATCAACACCCGCGAACTCGACCCCGCGCTGTGGCAGGGCGATTACGAGAACGATCCGGTGTTTCGCGAAACGGTCCAGAACTGGGTCAACCAGCTCTGGATCGAGAAGGATCGGCGCATCGACGCCTTGCGCGCCGAACGCCGTTGATCAGCTGCCGGTGCCCCAGATACCGCCCAGGCTCTGCAGCAGCGAACCGCCGACGCCCTGCTGACCGAGGTATTGCAGAATCACCGGGGCAAACTGGCCAATCATGCCGCTGTCCATGCCCAGCGCGCTGAAGGCGTTGTTCAAATCGTTGGTGTCTTTCACGTTACCCAGCGCATTGTCCAGACCGGCGGCCTTGCCCGACGAACCGAGCAAACCGCTGAGGGCACCCAGTTCACCGCCGCCCGATAGCTTGTCGATGCCCGGTACGCTTTTGGCCAGTTGCGAATAGTCGGCCGAACTCAATTTATTCTTCGCCAGCCCGAGCATCGCACCGGTGCCACCAACGGCTTGTTGGGGCGTCACGTTCAACTGGCTGAGCGCACCGAGCAAACCGGCGGTCTCCGAGGTCGGCGCTGCCGCTGTCGCAGCGTTCTGCCCCTTCATCCCGGAGATGGCATTGGCCGCATCGTTCAGGTTGAACTCAGCAAACACCGGGCTCGCCGCCAGGGTCATGAGCGATGCCAGTGCAAACCCGCGTGAAATCTTCATCCAGACATCCTCTTGTGCCATGAACACCGCCCGGAAACGGGCGGCGAAAACTGCTCATTGGACTGGTGACCCCAGCGATTGTTCCACCCTCCCCTGTAGGAGCGAGCAAGCTCGCTCCTACTACAGAAAAAATCTCCCCGCTCCTGCATCCAGACCACCCCGGCCCACGTATATCAAGCACGGACAGATTCGCCTGGCCGAATTCCCCCACCTGTGACATTACCGAACAGTTGAGGCACCGCCGGCCCTGCGCATCAGGGTCGGCGGATTTTTTCCGAGGTCCGCCCGTGAATGGAACAACTGCGCGCCGTGAACTAATCTCTGCCTGCAACCGGCACCCCGTGAGTCCCGTCGTCAGGAGAACCGTTATTCCCACCGCCGACACTGATCAGCTCAGGCAGCTGCTGGCCCAATGTTCACTGGGTGACCGCCGCGCCTTCGAGACGCTTTACCGCAGTGTCGGCCCGCGTTTGCATGGTGTCGCCCTGCGGTTCATGGGGCGTCCGGACCTGGCCGAAGAAGTGCTGCAGGAAAGTTTTGTGCGCATCTGGAACAACGCCTCGCGCTATGAGCCGCACCTGTCGGCGCCGCTCACCTGGATGATCAACATCACCCGCCATCAAGCCATCGACCAATTGCGCAAACACCGTGACCGGCCGTTGACCGATGTCGAACAACAGGCGCTGGTGGATGAAAGCCCCTCGGCCTATGAACAACTGAGCAGTGCCCGCGAGGCCAGCGCCTTGAATCGCTGCCTGGACAGCCTGGACGGCATGCAGCGGCAGTCGATTACGGTCGCGTACTTCCAGGGGCTGTCGTGCTCTGAACTGGCGGAACACCTGGCCGCGCCGCTGGGCTCGGTGAAGTCGTGGATTCGTCGTGGCATGGAGCGCCTGCGCAGGTGCCTCGAATCATGAACTATCAAACCCCGCCGCTGCGCCGCGCCCTCGCCGCTGATTACGCCATTGGCCTGATGCCTTCGACTGCGCGCCGACGTTTCGAACAATTGTTGCGGGAAGATGCGGCATTGCGTGCAGAACTGGCGCAGTGGCAGGAAAGCCTGACCAGCCTGACCGCAGCGCTGCCCGAACACCCCGTGCCGGACCGCGTCTGGCAAGGCATCACCGCGCGCATCGAGCCGCAGGTCCTGCATGTGCCTGAGAAGCGTCCGTTCTGGAGCTGGTTGAGGATAACCGCGGCGGTCTGCTCGCTGGTCATCGCCGTGACCCTGGGCGTGATCTACACCCGCGACGGCGCACGTTACAGCGCGACGTTACTGACGGCCGACGCGCAGCCTGCGCTGAAGGTCGAGGCCCATGAAGACTATCTGAACGTCGAACCCCTGACCCTCGCCGCCGTCGATCCGGGTCGCAGCCTGGAACTGTGGGCCATTCCCGCGGACGGCAAACCGATTTCCCTCGGGGTGATTCCCGCCGACGGTAAAGGTCGCGTCGAGCTGAATGACGCCCAGAAAGCGTTGATCGGCAAGCCGATTGCGCTGGCGGTCAGCCTTGAACCGAAGGGCGGTTCGCCGACCGGGCAACCGACCGGACCGGTGTTGTATCAAGGGGCGTTGGCGGCGCTTTGAGAGCATAAAAAAACGGCGACCCGAAGGTCGCCGTTTATTTATGCGTAAAGCCCTTACGCCGCACTGAACAACTTATGCGGATCAATCACAAACTTCTTCGGCACGCCCGCATCGAACTCACCGTACCCCTGCGGGGCCTGATCCAGGCTGATCACCTGGACGCCCACCACTTCGGCGATGTTGATGCGGTCCCACATGATCGCCTGCATCAGCTGGCGGTTGTACTTCATTACCGGAGTCTGGCCGGTGTGGAAGCTGTGGGATTTGGCCCAGCCGAGGCCGAAACGGATGCTCAGGCTGCCCATTTTTGCCGCGGCGTCCACGGCACCCGGGTCTTCGGTCACATACAGGCCGGGGATGCCGATTTTGCCGGCGACGCGGACCACGCCCATCAACGAGTTGAGCACGGTGGCCGGGGCCTCGTGTTTCACGCCGTCATGGCCGTGGCCGCGCGCTTCGAAGCCGACGGCGTCGACGGCGCAATCCACTTCCGGCTCGCCCAGCAGCGCGGCGATCTGCTCGTGCAGCGGGGTGTCGAGGGACAGGTCGGCGATTTCGAAACCCTGGGCCTTGGCGTGAGCCAGGCGCACGGTGTTGACGTCACCGATGATCACCACTGCCGCACCCAGCAGGCGCGCGGACGCGGCGGCGGCCAGGCCGACCGGGCCGGCACCGGCGATGTACACCGTGCTGCCCGGGCCAACGCCGGCCGTCACTGCGCCGTGGTAACCGGTGGGCAGGATGTCGGATAGGCAGGTCAGGTCGCGGATTTTTTCCATCGCGCGATCGCGGTCCGGCAGTTTCAGCAGGTTGAAGTCGGCGTACGGGACCATGGCGTATTCCGCCTGGCCGCCGGTCCAGTCGCCCATGTCGACATAGCCGTAGGCACCGCCCGGACGGGCCGGGTTGACGCTCAGGCACACGCCGGTATGCATCTCTTTGCAGGAACGGCAGCGCCCGCACGCCACGTTGAACGGTACGGACACCAGGTCGCCGATTTGCAGGTTCTCGACGTCGCTGCCCTTCTCGATCACTTCACCGGTGATCTCGTGACCCAGCACCAGACCGGTCTGAGCCGTGGTACGGCCGCGCACCATGTGCTGGTCGGAACCACAGATGTTGGTGGAGACCACGCGCAGGATCACGGCGTGGTTGATCTTCCTGCCACGCGGGTCCTGCATTTTCGGATAGTCGATTTTCTGTACTTCGACCTTGCCAGCGCCGAGATACACCACACCACGATTGCCAGACATGCTTTCACCTCGCTGTTGTTTTTATGTAGCGGTCGCGTCGCCTGACAGCGGCGGCGCGTTGATTGCTCTGGGTGTTGCCTGTGTGTCTTGTGTTGTCTGTTATGGCCTCTTCGCGAGCAAGCCCGCTCCCACAATGGATGGGGTTGACCACGGGATCTGTGAACACCACAAAACCCTGTGGGAGCGGGCTTGCTCGCGAAAGCGATCTAAAGAACGACCGTACGATTAGCGTTGAGGAACACCCGTCTCTCGATGTGATACCCAACCGCCCTGGCCAACGTCAGCCCCTCGATATCCCGCCCCTTGGCGATCAGGTCTTCCGGGTAATGACTGTGGTCAACCACCTCCACGCCCTGGGCGATGATCGGCCCTTCATCCAGGTCGTTGTTGATGTAATGCGCCGTCGCACCCACCAGTTTCACGCCCTTGTTATAGGCTTGGTGATAAGGCTTGGCGCCCTTGAAACCCGGCAGCAGAGAGTGATGAATGTTGATCGCCTTGCCATCGAGTTTGCGACACAGCTCCGGCGACAGCACCTGCATGTAGCGCGCAAGGATCACCAGTTCGGCACCGGACTCCTCGATCACCTGCAACACCTGGCGCTCCTGGGACGGCTTGTCGTTCGGGTCCAGCGGGAAGTGGTAATACGGAATCTGGTGCCAGTCGGCCAGCGGCTTGAGGTCCGGGTGATTGGAGACCACGGCGGCCACGTCCATTGACAACTGGCCGATGCGTTGGCGATAGAGCAAATCGTTGAGGCAGTGATCGGCTTTGGACACCATGATCACCACTTTCGGCCGGTAGTTCGGCGCGGTCAGCTCGAAGACCATGCCGAAAGCTTTGCCCCGCTCTTCGAGACCGGCACGGAACGCCTGTTCGTCGAAGCCGTCGGGCTGGCGGAATTCCACGCGAATGAAGAAGCGACCCGAGAGCCGGTCATCGAACGAGTGGTGCTCGGTGACGTAGCAGCCCTGCTCGAACAGAAAGCGCGTCACCGCGTCCACGGTGCCGAGTACGCTGGGGCAGTCGGCGGTCAGGATCCATGTGTCTGGGGCGCGGCTCATAGTTGTAGCTCCTGAAACAACGATAAACGGGGTTGCTTTCTGTGGGAGCGAGCCTGCTCGCGATGGGCTTGAGAACGACGCGTTGAATCAGACACCCCGCGTCATCGTTGACGTCCATCGCGAGCAGGCTCGCTCCCACAGGTGATCGCCTTTGTCAGGCCTGCACGCTCAGGCCGTACTCGGCCGACGCGTCCTGCAACCACAGCCACCAGTAATCCGAAAAGCTGCGGCGGATCAGCAGCTCCCAGGTGTCTTCGGCGGTGTGGCGGATCACCAGTTGCGACTTGGCGAACACAGTGCCGACAGCCTTGCCCACCGGGAAGCTGTTGGGATGTACATCGTAGCTGGTGGATTTCATCAGCACCTGGCGCACGTTCGGGCCGCTCAGTTCGAGGATCTGCTGACCGCCGCTGACGTTGACGATCTGGATGTGCAGGTCGCCCAGCGCTTCACGGAGCTTTTGCTCGGCGGCGAACTCTTCGCCGCTCGGCACGATCAGCAACCATTCATCCGGCCCCATCCATTGCAGGCTGGTCTCGCCTTTGATGATGACGCTCAGTGCGCCCGGCAATTCGATGCCGAGGGCCTTGTGCACGCCGGCGCTGAACGCGGCATCGTGGCCATCGCCACGAAGGGTCAGGTGGCCGAGGAGCTTTTTCTCACGCACGATCACGCCGGCGTTTTTACGGCCCTTGCCCACCAGGCTGGCGAGGTCGGCATGATGCAGCGACGACTCGGCCTTGGCCCCGGTGGTTGGGCGTTGTTGGTACACATTGGCTGCGGTCATAAAGCACCTTTCCTGAATTCTGTTGGTTCCGGCCTATGTGGTGACTGTGCCGCCGCTTTCGCGAGCAGGCTCGCTCCCACATTCGACCGCATTCCCCTGTGGGAGCGAGCCTGCTCGCGAATAGCAGCCCGCCCACAGCACCCGAGACGAACTAAATGTTCTGGCGATCACCCTTCGGATCGAAGAACACCGAAGAAACGATTTCCGCCTCGATCACGCTGCCGTCGGCCAGCGGCGCAAACACGCGCTCACCGATCCGTTTCAGGCCGCCCTTGACCACGCCCATGGCGAACGAATAGCCCAGGGAGTTATGCAAGTAGCTGGAGGTGACGTGGCCGACCATGGTCATTGGAATCGCCTGCTTGGTGTTGAACACCAGTTGCGCGCCTTCCGGCAGCCATTTGGTCGGGTCGATCGGCTTCAGGCCCACCAGCTGTTTGCGTTGATCGCGCACGCAGTCTTCGCGGTTCATGCCACGCCAGCCGATCCACGAGAACGGTTTGGTGCGACCGACACACCAGCCCATGTTCAGGTCGTCCGGGGTCATCGAGCCGTCGGTGTCCTGACCGACAATGATGAAGCCCTTCTCGGCCCGCAGGATGTGCATGGTTTCGGTGCCGTACGGCGTCAGGTTGTACGGCTTGCCGGCCTCGACGATTTTCTCGAGCACACCCATGGCGTAGTCGGCCTGCACGTTGACTTCGTACGACAGCTCACCGGTAAACGAAATCCGGAACACCCGCGCCGGCACACCGCCGACCAGGCCTTCTTTCCAGGTCATGAACGGGAACGCTTCGTTGCTCAGGTCAATGTCGGTGACTGCGCTGAGCAACTTGCGGCTGTTCGGTCCGGACAGGGTCATGGTCGCCCAGTGGTCCGTCACGGAGGTGAAGTACACCTTCAGGTCTGGCCATTCGGTCTGCTGGTAGATTTCCAGCCATTGCAGCACGCGCGCAGCGCCGCCGGTGGTGGTGGTCATCACGAAATGGTTGTCGGCGAGACAGGCGGTGACGCCGTCGTCGAAGACCATGCCGTCTTCCTTGCACATCAGGCCGTAACGCGCCTTGCCCACGTCGAGCTTGGTCCAGGCGTTGGTGTAGATGCGGTTGAGGAACTCACGCGCATCCGGGCCTTGAATGTCGATCTTGCCGAGGGTCGAGGCGTCGAGCAGGCCGACGCTGTCGCGCACGGCTTTGCATTCGCGTTTCACCGCCGCGTGGATATCTTCACCGTTTTTCGGGAAGTACCACGGACGTTTCCACTGACCGACATCTTCAAACTCGGCGCCATTCTTCACGTGCCAGTGATGCAGCGCGGTGTGACGGACGGGCTCGAAGATGTGCCCACAGTGACGGCCCGCCACAGCGCCGAAAGTCACCGGCGTGTAGTTCGGACGGAACATGGTGGTGCCCATCTGCGGGATGGTCACGTTCAGCGAACGGGCGGCAATGGCCAGGCCGTTGACGTTACCGAGCTTGCCCTGGTCGGTGCCGAAGCCCAGCGCGGTGTAGCGCTTGACGTGCTCGACCGACTCGAAGCCTTCGCGGGTCGCCAGCTCGATGCCGCCAGCGGTGACGTCGTTCTGCAAGTCGACGAATTGCTTCGGCGCACGGGCGGAGTTCTTCTCGTGCGGGACCTGGAACAACGCCAGTGTCGGCTCTTCGAGACGGCTCAGGGCTTTCGGCAAGGTGCCTTCGACGACACCGAAACCCGCTTCACTGGCCGCGCGCGCGCCCCCTTCAAAACCATCGGCCAGGGAATCGCCAAGGCCGTAAACGCCGTTGATACCACCGACGCACACGCGTTTCTGCGGAGCTTCGCCCGGCACGAAACCGAGGATGTCTTCGCGCCAGACCGGCTTGCCGCCCAAGTGCGAAGCCAGGTGAACCACCGGGCTGTAACCGCCGGAACTGGCGATCAGGTCGCAATCGAGCCATTCGCCAGGGCTCGTCACCGCGTGAGCTTTTACATCGATCGCAGCGACGCGGGCAGCGGTCACACGCTTGGTGCCGCGGGTCTCGATCACGGCGCTGCCGGTGAGGATGCGGATGCCTTTGGCGCGCGCCTCCTCAACCAGGGCACCGCGCGGGTTAGGGCGGGCATCGGCGATGGCGACGACTTGCAGGCTGGCGTCGAGCCAGTCCAGCGCCACGCGGTAGGCGTGATCATTGTTGGTCGACAGCACCAGTTTCTTGCCCGGTGCCACGCCGTAACGGCGTACGTAAGTCGATACGGCGCCGGCGAGCATGTTGCCCGGCACGTCGTTGTTGCCGTAGACCAGTGGACGCTCATGGGCGCCAGTCGCCAGCACCACACGCTTGGCGCGAACCCGGTGGATGCGCTGACGCACCTGGCCAATCGGTGCGCGGTCGCCGAGGTGATCGGTCAGGCGCTCGTGAATGGTCAGGAAGTTATGGTCGTGGTAACCGTTGACCGTGGCGCGCGGCAACAGCAGCACGTCCGGGGTGTTCTTCAGTTCGTCGATGACGCTGGCGACCCATTCGGTCGCCGGCTTGCCGTCGAGGCTTTCGCGGGAGTCGAGCAGGCTGCCGCCGAACTCTTCCTGCTCATCGGCGAGGATCACCCGGGCGCCGCTGCGCGCAGCCGCCAATGCAGCGGCCAGACCCGCAGGGCCGGCGCCGACGATCAGCACGTCGCAGTGCTGGTTCATGTAGTCGTAGGTATCCGGATCGTTCTCGGTCGGCGAGCGGCCCAGGCCAGCGGCCTTGCGGATGTACTTCTCGTAGGTCATCCAGAACGATTGCGGGTACATGAAGGTTTTGTAGTAGAAGCCCGGTGGCATCAGCTTGCCGCCGACCTTGCCGAGAATCCCCATCATGTCGTTGTTCACGCTCGGCCAGCCGTTGGTGCTGGTGGCGACCAACCCCTGATACAGCGCTTGTTGCGTGGCGCGCACGTTGGGGATCTGCGTGGCCTCGGTGGCGCCGATCTGCAGCACCGCATTCGGCTCTTCGGCACCGGCGGCGAAGATGCCGCGCGGACGGGAATACTTGAAGCTGCGACCGATGATGTCGACGCCGTTGGCCAGCAGTGCAGCGGCCAGCGAGTCTCCTTCAAAGCCTTTGTAGGTCTGGCCGTTGAAGGTGAAGCTCAGCACTTTGTTGCGGTCGATCCGTCCGCCGTTGGACAGGCGATTGATCTGGCTCATACCTTCTCTCCCAGCGCCGTCGTAGCCGCTTTCGAGCTATCGGTCTTGTCGGTGAATTGTGGCTTGGTGCCGATCTTGTAGGTTTCCAGGATCTCGTAGGTCACGGTGTCGCGGGTCGCGTTGAAGTACTGGCGGCAACCGGCAGCGTGAATCCACAGTTCGTGGTGCAGGCCGCGCGGGTTATCGCGGAAGAACATGTAGTCGCCCCACTCCTCGTCGGTGCAGGCATTAGGGTCCAGTGGGCGCGGGATGTGCGCCTGGCCGGATGCGTGGAATTCCTCTTCGGAGCGCAGCTCGCCGCAGTGAGGACAGAAGATATGCAACATGGGGATTTCTCCTGTTAGTGGGCAACCGCAGCAGCGCCGTGTTCGTCGATCAACGCACCGTTGTGGAAACGGTCGATGGAGAAAGGGGCGGCCAACGGGTGCATTTCACCCTTGGCCAGGCTTGCGGCAAACACGTTGCCCGAGCCAGGTGTCGCCTTGAAGCCGCCAGTGCCCCAACCGCAGTTGAAGAACATGTTCGGTACCGGGGTTTTCGAAATGATCGGGCAGGCGTCCGGCGTGGTGTCGACGATGCCGCCCCACTGCCGGTTCATGCGCACGCGCGACAGCACCGGGAACATTTCGACGATGGCCTGGATGGTGTGCTCGATCACCGGGTACGAACCACGCTGGCCGTAGCCGTTGTAGCCGTCGATACCGGCACCGATCACCAGGTCGCCCTTGTCGGACTGGCTGATGTAACCGTGCACGGCGTTGGACATGATCACGCTGTCGATAATCGGCTTGATCGGCTCGGACACCAGCGCTTGCAGCGGGTGGGACTCGATCGGCAGGCGGAAACCGGCGAGCTTGGCCATGTGCCCGGAGTTACCGGCAGTGACCACGCCGACGCGCTTGGCGCCGATGAAGCCCTTGTTGGTTTCGACGCCGATGCACACGCCGTTTTCCTTGCGAAAACCGATCACTTCGGTCTGCTGGATCAGGTCCACGCCGAGTGCGTCAGCGGCACGGGCAAAGCCCCAGGCCACGGCATCGTGACGGGCCACGCCGCCGCGACGCTGGACAGTCGCGCCCATCACCGGGTAGCGGGTGTTTTTCGAGCAGTCGAGGTACGGAATCTCGTCGGCCACTTGCTTGGCATCGAGCAGTTCGCCGTCCACGCCGTTGAGGCGGTTGGCGCTGACCCGACGCTCGGAATCACGTATGTCCTGCAGCGTGTGGCACAGGTTGTAGACGCCGCGCTGGGAGAACATCACGTTGTAGTTCAGGTCCTGGGACAGACCTTCCCACAGTTTCATCGCGTGTTCATACAGGTGCGCCGACTCGTCCCACAGGTAGTTGGAGCGAACGATGGTGGTGTTGCGCGCGGTGTTACCGCCGCCCAGCCAGCCTTTCTCGACCACAGCCACGTTGGTGATGCCGTGCTCCTTGGCGAGGTAGTAGGCGGTCGCGAGACCATGCCCGCCACCGCCAACGATGACCACGTCATAGACCTTTTTCGGGGTCGGCGTGCGCCACATTTTCTGCCAGTTTTCGTGATGGCTGAGGGAGTGTTTGAAGAGGCCGAAGCCCGAGTAGCGTTGCATAGTCATTTACTCCAAAACCGCGCTCAGCGATAAACCGGGAAGTCCGCGCACAGGGCTGCCACTTGCTGCGCGACGTTCGCTTCGACATCGGCGTCGCCGAGGTTGTCGAGGATGTCGCAGATCCAGCCGGCCAGCGTCACGCACTGGGTCACCTTGAAGCCGCGCGTGGTCACCGCCGGGGTGCCGATGCGCAGGCCGGAGGTCACGAACGGCGACTGTGGATCATTCGGGACAGCGTTCTTGTTCACGGTGATGTGGGCGCGGCCGAGTGCTGCATCCGCCTCTTTGCCGGTGAGGCCCTGACGGATCAGGCTGACCAGGAACAGGTGGTTATCGGTGCCGCCGGACACTACATCGTAGCCGCGTTTGATGAACACACCGGCCATGGCCTGGGCGTTGTCGATCACTTGTTGCTGGTAGGCCTTGAAACCTGGCTCCAGCGCTTCCTTGAAGCACACCGCCTTACCGGCGATCACGTGCATCAGTGGGCCGCCCTGACCACCGGGGAACACGGCAGCATTGAATTTCTTTTCCAGTTCTTCATTGGCCTTGGCCAGGATCAGGCCGCCACGAGGACCACGCAGGGTCTTGTGGGTGGTGGTCGTCACGACGTCCGCGTACGGCAGCGGGTTCGGGTACAGGCCTGCGGCGACCAGACCGGCCACGTGGGCCATGTCGACGAAGAAGTAAGCGCCGACCTTGTCTGCGATCTGGCGGAAGCGCGGGAAGTCCAGGGTCTTCGAGTACGCGGAGAACCCGGCGATGATCATTTTCGGTTTGTGCTCGACCGCCAGGCGCTCGACTTCGTCGTAGTCGATCAGGCCGGTGGTGGTGTCGATGCCGTACTGCACGGCGTTGTAGAGCTTGCCGGAAAAGCTGACTTTGGCGCCGTGGGTCAGGTGACCGCCGTGGGCCAGGCTCATGCCCAGCACGGTGTCGCCTGCATTGAGCAGCGCGAGGTAGACAGCGGCGTTAGCCTGGCTGCCGGAGTGTGGCTGGACGTTGGCGTAATCGGCACCGAACAGCTGCTTGGCGCGCTCGATGGCCAGGGCTTCGACCTTGTCGACGTGCTCGCAGCCACCGTAGTAGCGCTTGCCCGGATAGCCTTCGGCATATTTGTTGGTCAGGCCACTGCCTTGCGCTTCCATGACGCGTTTGCTGGTGTAGTTCTCTGACGCGATCAGCTCGATGTGATCTTCCTGGCGTTGCTCCTCGGCATTCATCGCCGCCAGCAGTGCATCGTCGTAACCCTGAATCTGGTCTTGCTTGCTGAACATCGCGTCTCTCCCAGCGGCGGCTTGTGCGCCTTTCGTCTCGGTGAGGCACGTACCTTTCGGCAGTGCCCTTTGGATGCGATGGTATGACCGGCGCAGACAGGTCAAATGCCTACGGACGCCACGCAAAGGTGCGTTTACGACATGGCGGGAAATGGCTGGTCAAACATTACCTTCCAGCCTGTGGGATCCCCTGTGGGAGCGGGCTTGCTCGCGAATGCGGTGTGTCAGTCAACCTTGATGCTGAATGAATGACTGCATTCGCGAGCAAGCCCGCTCCCACAGGGTTATGCGGCGATCTGACGGACGAGTAACAGCAGAAGGAAATGCGCGGGATACAACGCATAAGCCCAGCGTCGCATCGGTGGTGGTTTTACGCCGCCTGCATGTCGCAACAAGAACAGCCCCAACAATGGCGCGATCAGACACGTCGCGATGCCCCACAGGGCGGAGACGTTGCCAAACTGCGCCGCCGCATACAGCACCTGCCATTGATTCGCCGCCAGACAGGCCACACCAGGCAACAGGCTGAAATACCAGGGCCGCTTGACCACCAGCAACGTCGCCAACGGCAGCAGCACACCGAAGAAGCCGAACATCAGTCGCTCGGAAAACAGCGCTGCCAGGACCAGCGCGGCCACCGCGAGCAGACGCGACGTCAGCGTTCGGTCCTGCCAGCCCTGCGCAACCAGCAGCCCGAGCGCCAGGGTGGGCAATACGTTCAGCGTGTCGGGATCAGAAATGAACAGTCGATACGGAATTTCACTGAGCGCACTGAACAACAGCAACCAGCCCAGGTATCGCCATTGATGTGTCACCTCGCGTGTCCGCGCGACATTCACCGCCATCGCCAGGCAGAACCACGGGAACGCCAGCCGCCCCGGCACATACAGCAGATCGACGGAATAACCGACATATCGCAGGTGATCGAGCACCATGCTCAGCAGTGCCAGCCACTTGAGCAGATCCAGTGCCCCATCCCTTTGCGTCATGTGCATAATTGCCTGTCGTCTTTGTATTTTTTCGTCAGACGCATCCCGTGTGCTCCCCGGATGATCTTCGGTAAAGTGCGCACCATCATTGACCACGAGGCGCTTCACCATAAGCGCCCCGATCACGGAAAGCAGGGCCATGACCGATAAGAGCCAACAATTCGCCAGCGACAATTATTCCGGTATCTGCCCTGAAGCCTGGGCGGCCATGGAACAGGCCAACCATGGCCACCAGCGCGCTTATGGCGACGATGAATGGACCGCTCGCGCGTCCGATCAATTCCGCAAATTGTTCGAAACCGACTGCGAAGTGTTCTTCGCCTTCAACGGCACCGCCGCCAACTCCCTGGCCCTGTCGTCGCTGTGCCAGAGTTACCACAGCGTGATCTGCTCGGAAACCGCCCACGTCGAAACCGACGAATGCGGTGCACCGGAGTTCTTTTCCAACGGTTCCAAACTGCTCGTCGCCCGCACTGAAAACGGCAAGCTGACCCCGGAATCGATCCGCGAAGTGGCCCTCAAGCGCCAGGACATCCACTACCCGAAACCGCGCGTAGTGACCCTGACCCAGGCCACCGAAGTCGGCAGCGTCTACACCCCGGAAGAAATCCGCGCGATCAGCGTCACCTGCAAGGAACTGGGCCTGAACCTGCACATGGACGGGGCGCGCTTCTCCAACGCCTGCGCGTACCTGGGCTGCTCACCCGCGGACCTGACCTGGAAGGCCGGCGTGGATGTGTTGTGCTTTGGCGGCACAAAAAACGGCATGGCGGTGGGTGAAGCGATCCTGTTCTTCAACCACAAACTGGCCGAAGACTTCGACTACCGCTGTAAACAGGCCGGGCAGCTCGCGTCGAAAATGCGCTTCCTCTCGGCGCCGTGGGTCGGAATCCTGGAAAACGACGCCTGGCTCAAATACGCCCGCCACGCCAACCACTGCGCGCAATTGCTGGCCGAGCTGGTCAGCGACATTCCGGGCGTGGAGCTGATGTTCCCGGTGCAGGCCAACGGCGTGTTCCTGCAACTCTCGGAACCGGCCATCGCCGCACTGACCGCCAAGGGCTGGCGCTTCTACACCTTCATCGGCAACGGCGGCGCGCGCTTCATGTGCTCCTGGGACACCGAGGAAGAACGCGTGCGCGAACTGGCCGCGGACATCCGCGAAGTCATGTCCCGCTAACGACACAAACCCTGTAGGAGCCAGCTTGCTGGCGATCCGGGCGACGCGGTAGGCCTGAACCTGCGCCAGCTCCTACAGCGGGCCGCCCACGCCTTGGGCTACATTGAATCGCTCAGACAATAATAATCAGGAGCGCCCCAATGTCATTGAAAGGCAAAACCCTGTTCATCACCGGCGCCAGTCGCGGGATTGGTCGAGAGATCGCGCTGCGGGCCGCGCGTGATGGGGCCAACATCGTGATTGCGGCGAAAAGTGCCGAGCCGCACCCGAAACTGCCGGGCACGATTTTCAGTGTGGCGAAGGAAGTCGAAGCGGCCGGTGGCCAAGCGTTGGCCTTGCAGGTGGATGTGCGCGATGAAGCCGCGGTACGTGGCGCCCTGGCCCAGGCCAACGCGCATTTCGGCGGCATCGATGCGCTGATCAACAACGCCGGGGCGATCAAGCTGACCGGGGTGCAACACGTCGAGCTCAAACGCTTCGACCTGATGCACCAGATCAACACCCGCGCGGTATTGCTCTGCAGCCAGGCGGCCCTGCCCTACCTGAAAAAGAGCCACGGGCACATCCTCAGCATTTCCCCGCCGCTGAACCTCGCGAGCAAATGGTTCGCGCAATACAGCCCCTACACCATCACCAAATACGGCATGAGCATGCTGACCCTGGGCATGAGCGAGGAATTTGCCAACGACGGCATCAGCGTCAACTCACTGTGGCCGCAAACCATGATCGCTACCGCCGCCATCGAGTTTCAGCTCGGCTCGCGGGAATCGTTCAAGCATGCGCGCACGCCAGCGATCATGGCGGATGCCGCCTACGCGGTTTTGGACAGTAGCGATCGCCGCATTACCGGGCGGTTGCTGATCGATGAAGACATCCTGCGGGAAAACGGCGTAACCGAATTTGAACACTACCGGTTCGCCCCCGACAGCAGCGACACGCTGATGCCGGACCTGTTCATCGATTGAAGAACGCAAAACCTGTGGGAGCGGGGGGGGGGGGGGGGGGGGGGGGGGGGGGGGGGGG
>NZ_JANLOD010000027.1 GCF_025466085.1 Pseudomonas sp. 14P_8.1_Bac3 | reverse complement strand
TTCGGTGCCCTTGAAACTCAGGACCTTGAAGTCGTGGTGAACGGTGGGGATCGTCAGGGTAAATTTAGGGAAATCAGCAGGTGCGAGCATGCACTCATCCTTTTGCTTCGGTAGCCCATCCTTGAGCCGAGAGATAAAAAGGGACGACGCTCGTGACATGCAGGGCCCGAGCGAATCGCAAGAATCCGAAACGCTATCAGCGGTTATGGAAGAATGATGTAGGAAGGGGACTGAAGCGGTGTGCGAATGTTCTTGCGTTACTCATTGTTGCGGTGAACAGCGAGGTTCATTCGCACACGCGGTGTGTCGGGCGACATCATCAGCGACTGACATGCCGCCTTCGCGGGCAAGCCCGCTCCCACAGGGATCTCCTGCGCAGCTAAGTCTGCGCGGTGGCCTTCAGGCCTGTAAGCAGCAACCGCTGAAACAAATCCTCCTTCAACCCCTGCGGATCGGTCAGTTGCATCCGCCGCAGGTGCTCGGGAAACGCCGAAGCCTCCGGCGCATCCAGCGCGGCCTTGCCCAACTCGAGAATCTCCGTGAGCTTGAACTTGCTTTTCAGCCAGTTCAGCGCCCGCAACAGATCCCGCTCTTGCGCGGTGAAATCACAGCCCAACGGATACTCCGGAAACAACTGCGGATGCCGCCCCTGAATCGCCTGCAAGCGTTCCGGGCGGTTGTCGGCGAAACGCGGATCGAGGCGGAAATTTTTCGGCAATTTACCGACGTTCTGCGCTTGCTCGATCAACCCCGATTGAAACCGTGAGTCGCTGATGTTGAGCAGCGCCTCGATCACCGCCGCATCGGTCTTGCCGCGCAGATCGGCGATGCCGTATTCGGTGACCACGATGTCCCGCAGGTGCCGTGGGATCGTGCAATGGCCGTACTCCCAGACGATATTGGAATTGACCTCGCCGCCCGCTTCGCGCCAGCTGCGCAGCAGCAGGATCGAGCGAGCGCCTTCCAGCGCATGGCCCTGGGCGACGAAGTTGTACTGCCCGCCGACGCCGCTGAGCACCCGGCCGTCTTCGAGCTGGTCGGCCACGCCAGCGCCGAGCAAGGTCATGGTGAACACGGTGTTGATGAAGCGTGCATCGAGGCGCTGCAGACGCTTGAGCTCTTCCTGGCCATAAAGCTCGTTGATGTAGCTGATGCGGGTCATGTTGAATTCGAGCCGCTTGCTCTGGGGCAGCTCGCGCAGGCGCTCGTAGAAGCTGCGTGGGCCAAGGAAAAAACCGCCGTGCACGGAAGTGCCGTCGGTTTGCGCCGCTTCATCGAGCGTGCCGGCATTCGCTTGTTGCTGGGTCGGCACGTCCGGGTAGACCTTGCGCCGAACGATGCCCGCGTCGGCCAGCACCAGCAAGCCGTTGACGAACATCTCGCTGCAACCGTAAAGGCCTTTGGCGAAGGGTCCGACGCCGCCTTCGCGATCGATCAATTGCGCCCACTGGCTGAGGTTCACATCGGCCAGCAACGCCTTGTATCCGGCGTTGTCCGCCTGCCGCGCCAGCAACGCCGCGGTCAGCGCGTCGCCCATGGCGCCAATGCCGATCTGCAACGTGCCGCCATCGCGCACCAGGGCGCTGGCGTGCAGGCCGATGAAGTGATCCTGGAAACCCACCGGCATATTCGGCGTCGAGAACAGCGCGGTGTTGTCTTTCTCATCGATCAGCAGGTCGAAGGTGTCGATGCCGATTTCGGCGTCGCCGGGCATGTAAGGCAAGTCGTTGTGCACCTGGCCCACAAGCAGGATGGTCTCCCCTGCTGCCCGGCGCTTGGCAATCATAGGAAACAAGTCGAGGGTGATGTCCGGGTTGCAACTCAGGCTCAGGCGATCGGGATGCTCGCTGTGGCTGGCGACCAGCTGGGCGACCAGGTTCAAACCGGCGGCATTGATGTCCCGCGCGGCGTGGCTGTAGTTGCTGCTCACGTAATCCTGCTGGGCGGGCTCGCTGTGAAGCAGGCTGGCGGGTTGCATGAAGAATTGCTGAACGTGGATGTTGGGCGGCAGGTTGTTTTTGTGCAGGCCGGCGAGGAAATCCAGTTCCGGATAGTCGCCGAACACCCGTTCGATAAAGGGTTCGAGGAAGCGTTTCTGCAGACCATCGCCCAGTGCCGGACGACCCAGGCACAGGGCGGTGTAGATCGTCAGACGCCGCTCGGGCAATTGCGCCACCCGTCGATACAGCGCGTTGACGAACTGGTTGGGTTTGCCCAGGCCGAGGGGCAGGCCCATGTGGATATGCGCCGGCAACCGTGCCAAAACGTCATCGACTGCTTGCTCGATAGAACACAGCTGCACCATCTGATCCTCCCTTACATTCCGTGAATTGGGTTGGACCGAGCTTGCCGGGTCTTCGTTGCAATGAACAGCCCCGCCCGCCCTCCCTGTAGGAGCGAGCATGCTCCGGGCGGCGTTCCGACGATGGTCGTTAACGATAACGTTCGCAACCTGACACCCTGCGGCGTCTTCGAGTTCATCGCGAGCAAGCTCGGAGCGTTTGACGGGCACAAAAAAGCCGCTCGCAAGCGGCTTTTGGTTGAAGATGAACGCTTATTTCAAGCCGGACATTTTCTGGATTGCACCCTTCAGCTCATCGTCGGAGCAATCGGCACAGGTGCCTTTTGGTGGCATCGAGTTGATCCCGGTAATGGCTTTGGCCAGGATACCGTCAAGGCCGCCCTGGTGGTCGGCACGGTCTTTCCAGGCTGCGGCATCACCGATTTTCGGCGCGCCCAGCAGGCCGGTGCCGTGGCAAGCGTTGCAATGTTTTGCAATTACTTCATCTGGCGTTTTTGCACCACCGCCGCCGCCTGCGGAAGCAGCAACTTCCATCCCCTTGCACTCTTGACCGGTCACACAGACCTGGCCAACGGGCTCAAGACGTTTCGCAATATCATCGTTAGTCGCAGCTTGAGCGCTGACAGCCCATAGGGCCAATACGGTTGCTGGTGCAGCCAGCATTTTCATAATTAGGTTCACGCGTTCACCCTCAATGGTGGCTAGTCACGCCTACGGCCACGGTTCGCAGGCGGGCGCAAGTATAGCGGTAAGCCCGCCGCACTGAAACAACCCCAAAGTCGAAGGGGTCTTGTCGTGCCGCGGAAAAACCCTTCGGGTGTCGCTGCCGTGCTGGCAGGACGCCTCTTCTCTTAAAAATTCGCTGGCGTGGCTGCGCTGATTAGTCGCGCCGGCGCATCGAACGGATTACGGAAACGGTGAGGCTTGGTACTTTCAAAGTAGTAGCTGTCGCCGGCTTCGAGCACAAAAGTTTCAAGCCCGACCACCAGTTCCAGCCGACCCTCCACCAAAATCCCGGTTTCCTCGCCCTCATGGGTGAGCATCTCGTCACCGGTATCGGCGCCTGGCGGGTAGATTTCATTGAGGAATGCGATGGCGCGGCTCGGGTGCGCCCGGCCGACCAGTTTCATGGTCACGGCACCATCGGAAATGTCGATCAGCTCGTTGGCCTTGTAGACGATCTGAGTCGGTTTTTCCTGCAGGATTTCTTCGGAAAAGAACTCGACCATGGACATGGGAATCCCGCCCAGAACCTTACGCAGCGAACTGATCGAGGGGCTGACGCTGTTCTTCTCGATCATCGAAATGGTGCTATTGGTGACGCCCGCGCGTTTGGCGAGTTCACGCTGCGAAAGACCTTTGAGCTTACGGATGGATTGCAGTCGTTCACCGACGTCCAATGCTGGAGCCTCCAGGGATTCAGGTTGTAGGAATATTGAGCGTTATCATGGCGACAGCGTTCAGTATTTACAACACTTGGGCCTGAATCCCCTCCAGCGGCGTGATCTCCGGTCCGTAACGCCTGGTGTCAAGCCCCGGAATAGAGCTTCGGCACCCGGCGCAGGTTGCAGAAGATCTGGTAAGGAATCGTGTCGGCGGCTGCGGCCACATCGCTGGCCAGGATGTTTTTGCCCCACAACTCGACGGTAGAACCCAGGCCCGCTTGCGGCACGTCGGTCAGATCAATGCAAAGCATGTCCATCGACACCCGGCCGATCAACTGGCTGCGTTGGCCGGCGACCAGCACCGGCGTACCGGTCGGGGCCTGACGCGGGTAGCCATCGGCGTAACCCATGGCCACGACGCCCACCCGCATCGGTTTCGGCGTGATGAATTTGGCCCCATAACCGATTGGCTCGCCGGCCGGCAGTTCGCGCACGCAAATGACTTTCGACTCCAGGGTCATTACCGGTTGCAGGCGCGAGGCCACGGCGTTGGCTTCCTCGAACGGCGTGGCGCCGTAGAGCATGATGCCCGGACGCACCCAGTCGCTTGGAATCTGCGGCCAACCGAGCACCGCCGGCGAATTGCGCAGGCTGATTTCGGCAGACAAACCCTGGCGCGCCGCTTCGAAGACCGCCACTTGTTCGGCGCTGGCCTGACTGTGCAGTTCATCGGCGCGGGCAAAGTGGCTCATCAGCACGATCTTCCCGACCTTGCCGCTGGCCAGCAGCCGTTGATAGGCCGCCTGGTAATCCTTCGGATGCAGGCCGACCCGGTGCATGCCCGAATCGAGTTTGAGCCAGACCGTAATTGGCTTGTTCAGCGCGGCCTTTTCGATGGCTTCGAGTTGCCACAGCGAATGCACCACGCACCAGAAATCATGCTCGACGATCAGCGCCAGCTCATCGGCTTCAAAGAAGCCTTCCAGCAACAATACCGGCGCACGAATGCCCGCAGCGCGCAGCTCTAACGCTTCTTCGATGCACGCCACGGCGAACCCGTCCGCCTCGCCTTCCAGCGCTTGGGCACAACGCACCGCGCCGTGGCCATAGGCATCGGCCTTGATCACCGCGAGGGCTTTGGCCCCCGTGGTTTCACGGGCGATCTGGTAGTTGTGACGCAAGGCTTGAAGATCGATCAGGGCACGGGCTGGACGCATGGCGGCAGGCTTCTAGGCGGTCGAGGGAATAAAAACCGGCGCTGGCTGGCGGCGTTAACCGCCAACAGCACCGGGAGAGGGATCTTTCTGACAGGCTTATGGCAGAGCGGCTACAACCGACAGCTCCACCAGGATTTCCGGTTCGCACAGCTTCGATTCAACCGTCGCACGGGCCGGGGCGACGCCTTTTGGCAGCCATTTATCCCACACCGCGTTCATGCCTTCGAAGTGCGCGTCGATGTCTTTCAGGTAAATCGTCACCGACAGCAAACGGCTCTTGTCGGTGCCGGCCAGATCGAGCAAACGCTCGATGTTGGCGAGGGTTTCGCGGGTCTGCTGTTCAATCCCGGCGCTCATGTCGTCGCCGACTTGCCCTGCCAGATAGACGGTGCCGCTGTGGACAACGATCTGGCTCATGCGCTCATTGGTGAGCTGGCGCTGGATTGACATGTTTTGCGGACTCCTGAATTTTGTTGCCATAACGAGAAATATCGAGGCCTTCGGCGCTGATCTGCGGCGTTTTCTTCGCCATCAGGTCGGCCAGCAAGCGGCCGGAGCCGCACGCCATGGTCCAGCCGAGCGTGCCATGACCGGTGTTCAGGAACAGGTTGCTGAACGGTGTGGCACCCACGATTGGCGTGCCGTCCGGGGTGGTCGGGCGCAGACCGGTCCAGAAACTGGCCTGGGTCAGATCGCCGCCCTGAGGATAGAGGTCGTTGACGATCATCTCCAGGGTTTCGCGCCGACGCGGGTTCAGCGACAGGTCAAAACCGGCTATTTCAGCCATGCCGCCGACGCGGATGCGGTTGTCGAAACGGGTGATCGCGACCTTGTAGGTCTCGTCGAGAATGGTCGAGGTCGGGGCCATTGCCGGGTTGGTGATCGGCACGGTCAAGGAGTACCCCTTGAGTGGATACACCGGCGCGCGGATACCCAGCGGCTTGAGCAGTTGCGGCGAGTAGCTGCCGAGGGCCAGGACGTAGCGGTCAGCGGTTTCCAGCTTGCCGTCGATCCACACACCATTGATGCGATCACCGGCGTAGTCGAGCTTCTGGATGTCCTGGCCGAAGCGGAACTCCACACCGAGTTTCACGGCCATTTCGGCCAGGCGCGTGGTGAACATCTGGCAGTCACCGGTCTGGTCGTTCGGCAGGCGCAAGGCACCGGCGAGGATGTCGGTGACGTTGGCCAGGGCCGGCTCGACCCGGGCAATGCCTTCGCGATCGAGCAGTTCGAACGGTACGCCAGACTCTTTCAGGACGGCGATGTCTTTCGCCGCACCATCGAGTTGGGCCTGAGTGCGGAACAGTTGTGTGGTCCCCAGGCTGCGGCCTTCGTAGGCAATGCCGGTTTCGGCGCGCAATTCGTCGAGGCAGTCGCGGCTGTACTCGGACAGGCGGACCATGCGTTCCTTGTTCACCGCGTAGCGGCTGGCGGTGCAGTTGCGCAGCATCTGCGCCATCCACAGGTATTGGTCGATGTCGGCAGTGGCCTTGATCGCCAGCGGCGCGTGGCGTTGCAGCAGCCACTTGATCGCCTTGAGCGGCACGCCCGGCGCAGCCCACGGCGAGGCATAACCCGGCGATACCTGCCCGGCGTTGGCGAAACTGGTCTCCATGGCCGCAGCCGGCTGACGGTCCACCACCACCACTTCGAACCCGGCACGCGCCAGGTAATAAGCACTGGTGGTACCGATGACGCCGCTACCCAAGACCATAACGCGCATTTTCATATCCCTCATCGCGGCACGCCGCTGACGTTTGTTGTTCAGACCGTAGATGGGGGCAGTTTAAAAAAGATTAGCCAGTGCATTTCACTATATAAGCACCTATATTTGGCGACAATTCTCGGCAAAAACGCTTTTCACGGAGGCGCATCCCCTATGCGGACCAACACTCAGACCAAACGTGAGTTGGACAAGATCGACCGTAACATCCTGCGAATCCTGCAAGCGGACGGCCGCATTTCCTTCACCGAACTGGGCGAGAAAGTCGGGCTCTCGACCACGCCGTGTACCGAGCGGGTTCGGCGTCTGGAGCGCGAAGGCATCATCATGGGCTACAACGCGCGGCTGAATCCGCAGCATCTGAAGGGTAGTCTGCTGGTGTTCGTCGAGATCAGCCTGGACTACAAATCCGGCGATACTTTCGAAGAGTTCCGACGTGCGGTGCTGAAACTGCCCCACGTGCTGGAATGCCACTTGGTGTCAGGGGATTTCGACTATCTGGTGAAGGCGCGGATTTCCGAGATGGCCTCGTACCGCAAGTTGCTGGGCGACATCCTGCTCAAGTTGCCGCATGTGCGCGAATCCAAGAGTTACATCGTGATGGAAGAGGTGAAGGAAAGTTTGAGCCTGCCGATTCCGGATTGAAGATTTGCCGTGCCTGTTCTGGCCCCATCGCGAGCAGGCTCGCTCCCACACAGCCGAGCTGTATGCACCGCCCCCCTGTGGGAGCGAGCCTGCTCGCGATGGGAGCACCGTGGTCTCAGCTAAACCAACACTTGCCGGTTTGAGGCCATGTACTCGAATACCTGCTTCTCGACCCGCGGATGAATCAGCTCCACCGGCCCCCGCCCATTCGGGCACGGCAAGGTCTTGGTCGTGCCAAACAGCCGACAGATCAGCGGGCGCTCGTCGTACACCGTGCAGCCGTTGGGCCCGAGGTGCACACAGTTGAGCTCATCCATCGCTGCATCCTGCTCGGCGCGGGTCTTGCGCGGCAGGCGGGACATTTCTTCCGGCGAGGTAGTCACCGGTCCACAGCAGTCGTGGCAGCCGGGCACGCACTCGAACGAGGGAATCTGCTGTCGCAACGTGTGGACTTTCTGACGATTGCAACTCATCGAAACGCTGACCCGAAGTGGAATAGGGCGAGATTCTGACGCAAAAGCCCCGCGCCAGACAGACATAACCGACCAGTGTTGCCTGTGCCGGAAGCCCCGGCTTATGCTCCGTCAAATTTTCTAAACACACGATTCAGGATGACGCGCATGAATGCCCGTGCTCAGCACACTGCCTCCTACTACGCCGCCAGCAGCCTGCCGCAGCCCGATTATCCGGCGCTCACCGGTGAGCAGGTGGCCGATGTGTGCGTGGTCGGCGGCGGATTTTCCGGGCTGAACACTGCGCTGGAGCTGGCCGAACGCGGCCTCAGCGTGGTGCTGCTCGAAGCGCGCAAGATCGGCTGGGGCGCCAGCGGGCGCAATGGCGGGCAACTCATTCGTGGTGTCGGCCATGGTTTGGATCAGTTCGCCAACGCGGTCGGTGTGGACGGCGTGCGTCAGATGAAACTCATGGGTTTGGAAGCGGTGGAAATCGTCCGACAGCGCGTCGAGCGTTTTCAGATCCCCTGCGACCTGACGTGGGGTTACTGCGATCTCGCCAACAAGCCTCGCGACCTGGAAAGCTTTGCTGAAGACGCCGACGAGTTGCGCGGCCTCGGTTACCGCTACGAAACCCGGTTGCTGCACGCTCATGAAATGCATTCGGTGGTGGGTTCCGACCGTTACGTCGGCGGCCTGATCGACATGGGTTCCGGGCATCTGCATCCCCTGAACCTGGCGCTGGGCGAAGCGGCCGCTGCGCAGCGATTGGGCGTCAAGCTGTTCGAACAATCGGCGGTGACCCGCATCGATTACGGTCCCGAGGTGAAGGTTCACACCGGCCAGGGTTCGGTTCGCGCCAAGACCCTGGTGTTGGGCTGCAACGCCTACCTCAACCAGCTCAACCCCGAGCTCAGTGGCAAAGTTCTGCCCGCTGGCAGCTACATTATCGCCACCGAACCCTTGAGCGAAGAACAGGCCCACGCGCTGCTGCCACAGAACATGGCGGTCTGTGATCAGCGCGTGGCACTGGATTACTACCGGCTCTCGGCGGATCGGCGTTTGCTGTTCGGTGGCGCCTGCCACTACTCAGGCCGCGACCCGAAGGACATCGCCGCGTACATGCGGCCAAAGATGCTCGAAGTGTTTCCGCAACTGGCCGGGGTGAAGATCGATTTTCAGTGGGGCGGGATGATTGGCATCGGCGCCAACCGCCTGCCGCAGATCGGCCGGCTGATAGACCAGCCGAATGTGTATTACGCCCAGGCGTATTCCGGCCATGGGGTCAATGCCACGCATCTGGCCGGGAAGTTGTTGGCCGAAGCGATCAGCGGACAGCAGAGTGGCGGATTCGATCTGTTTGCAAAGGTGCCGCACATGACGTTTCCGGGTGGCAAGCATTTGCGGTCGCCGTTGTTGGCGTTGGGGATGTTGTGGCATCGGATGAAGGAGTTGGTCTAAAGGTTACTTTGTTCTCTCGGCCCTCTTCGCGGGCAAGCCCGCTCCCACAGGGGTCGCGGGTGCTCACAAAAATTATGCTCAGCGCAAAACCTGTGGGAGCGGGCTGCCCGCGAAGGCGCCCGCAAAGACCCCCGCAAATCTCAGCTCCGCCAGAAAGGCTTCACCCCCTCCTCTCTGGCCTGCTCAAGGCTCAACCCGACATCCTTCAATTGCTCCGGCGTCAGCGCCAGCAACGCCTGGCGCGTGTGCAGGCGATGCCAGAACAGAGCCCAGCGACTCAGGCCGGACGGTGCGTTGCGCATCCGCGCCTCGCGTGCACCGTTTTTTTGCCCTGCTGCCAGTTCCTGACTGCGTAACGTCAGCCGCACATCGCTCAAGCCGTTCATTTTGATTGCTCCTGTTTACTTGGGTAGCCAGAGCTTTCATGATGCGGGGCTGGCGAAAAGCATTACAGATTCAAAGTAAAAGTATTAACTCCATACAGATTCACCATTGAAGTCACTGAATCGCGATTTTTTCCCTGATCTGTACTGGTTAAGCGAAACATCCAAACCGAGACTGCGCCATGACCCTTTACGTCAACCTCGCCGAACTGCTCGGCACGCGTATCGAACAGGGCTTCTATCGCCCCGGTGACCGGCTGCCGTCGGTGCGGGCCTTGAGCGTCGAACACGGGGTCAGCCTGAGCACGGTGCAGCAAGCCTACAGGGTGCTGGAAGACAGCGGCCTGGCGATGCCCAAGCCGAAGTCCGGCTATTTCGTTCCGGTCAGCCGCGAACTGCCGGAATTGCCGGCGATCGGTCGTCCCGCACAACGCCCGGTGGACATTTCCCAGTGGGACCAGGTGCTGGAACTGATCCGCGCGGTGCCACGCAAGGACGTGGTGCAACTGGGTCGCGGCATGCCGGACATCACCACGCCGACCATGAAACCGTTGCTGCGCAACCTGGCGCGTATCAGCCGCCGACAGGACATGCCCGGTCTGTATTACGACAACATCCACGGCACCCTCGACCTGCGCGAACAGATAGCCCGGCTGATGCTCGACTCCGGTTGCCAACTGACCGCCAACGACCTCGTGGTCACCACGGGCTGCCACGAAGCGTTGTCCACCAGCATTCGCGCCATCTGCGAGCCGGGTGACATCGTTGCGGTGGATTCGCCAAGCTTTCACGGCGCCATGCAGACGCTCAAGGGCCTGAACATGAAAGCCCTGGAAATCCCCACCGACCCGCTCACCGGGATCAGCCTCGATGCCCTGGAACTGGCCCTGGAACAATGGCCGATCAAGGCCATACAGTTGACCCCAAACTGCAACAACCCACTGGGCTACATCATGCCGGAGTCGCGCAAACGCGCGCTGTTGACGCTCGCACAGCGTTTCGATGTGGCGATCATCGAAGACGATGTGTATGGCGAACTGGCCTACACCTATCCACGACCCCGCACGATCAAATCCTTCGACGAAGACGGCCGCGTCCTGCTGTGCAGCTCATTTTCCAAGACCCTCGCCCCAGGACTGCGGATCGGCTGGGTTGCGCCGGGCCGCTATCTGGAGCGGGTGCTGCACATGAAATACATCAGCACCGGTTCCACGGCACCGCAACCGCAGATTGCCATCGCCGAATTCCTCAAGGCCGGCCACTTCGAGCCGCATTTGCGCCGCATGCGCACGCAATATCAACGCAATCGCGACTTGATGATCGATTGGGTCAGCCGCTATTTCCCTGCCGGCACCCGGGCCAGCCGGCCACAAGGCAGCTTCATGCTCTGGGTCGAACTGCCGGAGGGCTTCGACACGCTGAAACTGAATCGTGCCCTGCACGACCAGGGTGTACAGATTGCCGTCGGCAGCATCTTTTCCCCCTCGGGCAAGTACCGCAATTGCCTGCGGATGAACTACGCTGCCAAGCCGACGCCGCAGATCGAAGAAGCGGTGCGCAAGGTCGGCGCGGCGGCCATCAAACTGCTCGCGGAAAATGACAGCTTCAGTGACTGACCTTTAATCGGAATCCAGCGTCCATATGCCGACACCAGCCGCCAATCGGAACGATCCTACGTGAGAGTCAGACAGCCCCTGCTCGCTTTTCTGCTACTCGCCTCGCTCCTGAGCGGTTGCGCCGGCCTTGATGTTCAACGACTACCGAGCCAGGCGCTGCCCGCCAGCGATTCGGCGTTCGGCCGTTCCATCCAGGCTCAGGCCGCGCCTTATGCGGGCAAGTCGGGCTTTCGTTTGCTGTCCAACAGCAGCGAAGCGTTCATGGCCCGTGCCGAGCTGATCCGCAACGCGCAAAGCAGCCTCGATTTGCAGTACTACATCGTCCACGACGGCATCAGCACGCGGATGCTGGTAGACGAATTGCTCAAGGCGGCCGACCGAGGGGTGCGCGTGCGGATCCTGCTCGACGACACCACCAGCGATGGCCTTGACTGGATTATCGCCACGCTGGCTGCACACCCGCAGATCCAGATCCGCCTGTTCAACCCGCTGCATTTGGGCCGCTCCACCGGCGTGACGCGGGCAATGGGCCGGTTGTTCAACCTGTCGCTGCAGCATCGGCGCATGCACAACAAACTGTGGCTGGCGGATAACAGCGTGGCCATCGTCGGCGGCCGCAACCTGGGGGACGAATATTTCGATGCCGAACCCAACCTGAATTTCACCGACATCGACATGCTGAGCGTCGGGCCGGTCGCCGAGCAGTTGGGACACAGCTTCGACCAGTACTGGAACAGCGCGCTGAGCAAGCCGATCGATGAGTTCCTGTCGAGCAGGCCCACGCAAAAGGACCTGCAAAACACCCGCACACGGCTGGAGGAATCGCTCGAAGAAACGCGCAAGCAGAATCACGCGCTGTATCAACAGCTGATGACCTACACCACCCAGCCGCGCCTCGACGTCTGGCGCCGCGAGCTGATCTGGGCTTGGAACCAGGCGTTATGGGACGCACCGAGCAAGGTGCTGTCAGACGGCGAGCCTGATCCGCAATTGCTGCTGACCACCCAATTGGCGCCCGAACTCAGTAAGGTCAGCAACGAGCTGATCATGATCTCGGCGTATTTCGTACCGGGGCAACCGGGGCTGGTGTACCTCACCGGCCGCGCGGATGCCGGGGTCTCCGTGAGCCTGCTGACCAACTCGCTGGAAGCGACCGACGTGCCGGCGGTACACGGCGGTTATGCGCCGTATCGCAAGGCGCTGCTGGAACATGGCGTGAAACTGTACGAATTGCGCCGCCAGCCAGGTGAAGGCGGCGGCAGCGGCCCGCATATTTTCTACAGCAAGTCCTCCCGTGGTTCGGATTCCAGCCTGCACAGCAAGGCGATGATCTTCGACCAGCAGAAATCCTTCATCGGCTCGTTCAACTTCGATCCGCGTTCGGTGCTGTGGAACACCGAGGTCGGGGTGCTGGTCGAAAGCCCCGAACTCGCGGCCCATGTGCGCAAAGCGGCCATGGAGGGCATGGCGCCGCCGCTGAGTTATCAGGTGAAACTGGAAAATGACCGGATCGTCTGGGAGACCGAGGATGACGGCAAGATGCACACGCTGACCAAGGAGCCGGGCAGTATGTGGCGCCGGTTCAATGCGTGGATGAGCACCGCGGTAGGCCTGGAGCGGATGCTTTGACCGGCAATGTGCATCCCTGTGGGAGCGGGCTTGCACGCGAAAGCGGTGGGTCAGTCAAGACCCTGGTCGGCTGACCCGCCGCTTGCGCGAGCAAGCCCGCTTCCACTTAAAAGTGCGGTGTCACGCCGGCTCGGCAACCGTGCCGAACGCGCCTTGGCGCATCAGCAAAATAACCAACCCGAACGCCCCGATCGCCATCAACAACGGCAGCGCATGCCCGCTGATCCACTGGCTACCAGCACCCGCCGCCAACGGCCCGATCAGGCAACCGATGCCCCACAGCTGCGCAATATGCGCGTTGGCCCGCACCAGTGCGTCGTCGCGATAACGTTCGCCGATCAAAATCAGCGACAAGGTGAACAAGCCACCGGCACTGGCGCCAAACAGCACCCACAACGGCCAGATCAACAGCGTGTCGAGGAACATCGGGATGGCCAGGCTCGACACCAGCAGCACCACCGCGCAGCCGGTGAACAAGGTGCGTCGAGACAGTCGATCAGCCAGCGCACCAATCGGCAATTGCAGCAGCGCGTCCCCCACCACCACGGTGCTGACCATCGCCAAGGCGATTTCCGTGGTAAAGCCCTGTTGCAGGCAATAGACCGGCAGCAACGTCAGGATCATCGCTTCGAACGCGGCGAACAACGACACGCCCCAGGCAATCGCCGGCAAGCCTCGGCAGAAGCCCCACAAGTCGCTGAAGGTCACGCTGTAGGCTTCGCTGGTCGGCGCGCCGCTGCGACCCAGCAACAGGAAGGGCGCTACCGTCAGCAGGCCGACACCCACCCAGAATCCGTAATCGTGTTCGGTGCCCAGAACGCCCAGCAGCAGCGGCCCGGCCAACTGACTCAGCGCATAGCTGCTGCCATACAACGCCACCAGGCGCCCGCGCCATTGCTCGACCACCAACTGGTTGATCCAGCTTTCACCGAGGATGAAGACCAGTGTCAGGATCACGCCGATCATCAGGCGCAGCACCAGCCACACCGGGTAACTCGGCAACAGCGCCAACACACCGATTGACGCCGCCCCGGCCCACAGGCACAGACGCATCAGGTTGGCCGTGCCGAGTCGCGCCGCCAGATGGCTGGAGATTTTCGCCCCCAGCAGCACGCCAATCGCCGGCATCGCGGCCATCACGCCAATGGCGAACGAGCCGTAACCCCAGCCTTCCAGGCGAAACGACACCAGCGGCATGCTGACGCCCAGGGCCAGTCCAACACTCAAGACAGACGCCAACACGGCGAAATAAGTCGCCCAACGCATGTTCCACGCTCCTGTGGATATTATTATCGACACCACAAAACACTGTGGGAGCGAGCCTGCTCGCGATAGCGGTACAACATTCAACATTTTCGTCGACTGTCACACCGCTATCGCGAGCAGGCTCGCTCCCACAAGGGATCTGCGTCGTTCAGGAGCCCGAATCTGAATCGGGCTCCTTCACTGGCTTACAACTTGATCCAGGTCGCCTTCAGCTCGGTGTACTTGTCGAACGCGTGCAGCGACTTGTCGCGACCGTTGCCGGATTGCTTGAAGCCACCGAACGGAGCGGTCATGTCGCCGCCGTCGTACTGGTTCACCCAGACGCTACCGGCACGCAGTGCCCGGGCGGTCAGGTGGGCCTTCGAAATGTCCTTGGTCCATACCGCGGCGGCGAGGCCGTACGGTGTGTCGTTGGCAATCGCGATGGCTTCTTCGGCGCTGTCGAAAGCAATGACCGACAACACCGGGCCAAAGATTTCTTCCTGAGCGATTTTCATCGCGTTGCTGACGCCGTCGAAAATCGTCGGCTCAACGTAGGTGCCACCGGACTCCTGCAGCGTGCGCTTGCCGCCAGCGACCAGTTTGGCGCCATCGGCGTGACCGGATTCGATGTACGACAGCACTGTGTTCATCTGCTGGGTATCCACCAGCGCGCCGACGTTGGTCGCCGGGTCCAGCGGGTTGCCCGGTTTCCAGGTTTTCAGCGCTTCGATCACCAGCGGCAGGAAGGTGTCCTTGATCGAACGCTCCACCAGCAGGCGCGAACCGGCGGTGCAGACTTCGCCCTGGTTGAAGGCGATGGCACCGGCAGCCGCTTCAGCCGCTTCCTGCAGGTTCGGTGCATCGGCGAACACGATGTTCGGGCTCTTGCCGCCGGCTTCCAGCCAGACGCGCTTCATGTTCGACTCGCCGGAGTAGATCAGCAGTTGCTTGGCGATTTTGGTCGAACCGGTGAACACCAGGGTGTCGACATCGTTGTGCAGGGCCAGGGCCTTGCCGACGGTGTGGCCGTAGCCCGGCAGCACGTTCAGCACGCCTTTAGGGATACCGGCTTCAACGGCCAGAGCAGCGATGCGGATGGCAGTCAGCGGCGACTTTTCCGACGGCTTGAGGATCACCGAGTTACCGGTGGACAGGGCCGGGCCGAGTTTCCAGCAGGCCATCATCAACGGGAAGTTCCACGGCACGATGGCGCCGACAACGCCGACGGGCTCGCGGGTGACCAGACCCAACTGATCGTGCGGGGTCGCGGCGACTTCGTCGTAGATCTTGTCGATGGCTTCACCGCTCCAGCTCAGGGCTTGCGCCGCGCCGGGAACGTCGATGTACAGGGAGTCGCTGATCGGCTTGCCCATGTCCAGGGTTTCAAGCAGGGCCAACTCTTCGGCGTGCTGTTTCAGCAGGCCGGCGAAACGAATCATGGTGGCTTTGCGCTTGGTCGGCGCCAGGCGCGACCAGACGCCGGAGTTGAACGTGGCGCGAGCGTTTTCAACAGCGCGCTGGGCATCGGCGGCGTCACAGCTGGCAATCTTGCCCAGCAGACGGCCATCGACCGGGCTGATGCACTCGAACGTCTCGCTGGAGACGGCATCGGTGTATTCGCCATTGATGTAGGCGCGGCCTTCGATCTTCAGATCGCGAGCCCGTTGTTCCCAATCGGCACGAGTCAGGGTGGTCATTCGAGTGTCCTCCTCTTGTTGAATACGAGCGCCCCGCGTTCTTCGCGGACGTCCCCAGGAATTCTGCCCGGCCAGCCTGCTATTCGGCCCGAGGCAACCGCCACCCTAAACCAGTGGCCGGGGTTGTTTCAATATATTTGACATAAGGTCGGCAAACAGCCTTGCGGTGTTCATTTTAATAAACATAGACTTTGCGCTTTCCAGCACCTTTTCAGCCACTCGCGCCGCAATCACGGGGGATAACAACAATGAGCATCCAGAACATCGTCGACTTCAGCCAGGCCACCACCGAGCCTGAACGCTACCGACCAGACCCGGCAAAAGTCCTCAAGGGCGATCCCGAGCAAGCGGTGTACAACCACTACAACAGCCCTTGCGGTCAGTTGAATGCAGGCGTTTGGGAAGGCGCCGTCGGCCAGTGGCACGTGAACTTCACCGAGCATGAATACTGCGAAATCGTTCAGGGCGTTTCAGTGCTGCGCGACAACGACGGCAACAGCAAGACCGTGCGCGCGGGCGACCGCTTCGTGATTCCGGCCGGGTTCCGCGGCACGTGGGAAGTGCTGGAACCGTGCCGCAAAATCTATGTGGCGTTTGAGCAGAAGGCTTGATGCGACACAGGCAGTGACGATCCAGATCAGACAGGCATGATTCGGTTGGGTAAAAGTGCTCGTCGGCACTTAAAGGTTCAGTGCTGACCAACCCGGTGGGCAATGCGCCTACCCAACTAATGCAAGGAGGCACCATGCCGAATACAGATCATTGCGACATCGCGGTCGCTCAATTCACCATTGGCCAGTCGTACACGCCCGAACTACTTGAAGAGGTTCGCGCCAAGGCCAATGGCGCAGCAGTCAGGGTGACCGGACCCACCTTCATCGCGGATCGACGACGAGTCCCGGGGCGCATCAGCTTGCTGACGAATGCAGAGAGGGTCATCGTCAGCATTCAGTGCGGTTGAATCAGGATAATCCTGGCGGCACAAAAAAGGCCCGTATCTCGCGATACGGGCCTTTTTCGTAAGAGGGGAAAATCAATTACTTGATTTTGCCTTCTTTGTAGATCACGTGCTTGCGAACAACCGGATCAAATTTCTTGATCTCGATTTTGTCCGGGGTAGTGCGCTTGTTCTTGTCGGTAGTGTAGAAGTGACCAGTACCGGCGCTCGAAATCAAACGAATCAATTCACGCATGATTAGCTCCCTTAGATCTTGCCGGCTTTGCGGATTTCGGCCAGAACGACAGTGATGCCGCGCTTGTCGATGATACGCATGCCTTTGGCAGATACGCGCAGACGCACGAAACGTTTCTCTTCTTCAACCCAGAAGCGGTGATGCTGCAGGTTCGGCAGGAAACGACGACGGGTTTTGTTGTTTGCGTGGGAAATGTTATTCCCAGTCACCGGACCCTTACCGGTAACTTGACATACTCTCGACATGCCTCAGCCCTCTAAAACCACATGCCCAACCCGGCATGGGTTGGCCGCTTAATCTCTCAGTCATTTGGCGCCAGGCGCCGCGTTTCTTTAGAGGTCTTACCGGCTACACCTACAGTGAAGGAACCGGGCCCCTAGAAAAGAGCGCTGCTTTATACCAGAAAGACCGGAGAGCAACAACATTCCGTGTGCGCGGACTCGATAAATTTCCCGCTTTTCCGGCGCCAGGTGCCTTGGATAAAGGCTGTCGCCGATTAAGACCGCTCGTCGCAGAGAATCGGCCAAGCGACCGATCCCGGGTTTTCCTCGGCCCGCATCACCGAAAACAAGCGCACATAGTCCCCTTAAAATGAAAAAGGGGATAGTCATTTGCAAAAGAGCCCACTAGGGTAAGCCTTTTCCAGACTGCACTTGCAGATGGGCCTTCGATCTGTAAAGGAATCCGACCATGCGCCTTGCTGCCCTACCGCTGTTGCTCGCCCCCCTTCTGCTGAGCCCACTGGCCCATGCGGCCGCGCTGAGCGTGTGCACCGAGGCCAGCCCGGAAGGGTTCGACGTGGTGCAATACAACTCGCTGACCACCACCAACGCCTCGGCCGACGTGCTGATGAATCGCCTGGTGGACTTCGACACCGCGAGTGGCAAAGTGGTCGCGGGGCTCGCGGACAGCTGGGAAGTTACCCCTGACGGCCTGACCTACGTGTTCAAGCTGCACCCGCAGGTGAAATTCCACCGCACTGACTACTTCAGCCCGACCCGCGAGCTGACCGCCGAAGACGTGAAGTTCAGTTTCGACCGCATGCTCGACCCGGCCCACCCGTGGCATAAAGTCGCGCAGAGCGGCTTCCCCCACGCGCAATCGATGCAGTTGCCGGCGCTGATCAAGAAGATCGATGCCCTCGACCCACTGACGGTGCGCTTCACCCTCGACCATCCGGACTCGACGTTCCTGCCGACCCTGAGCATGGGCTTCGCCTCGATCTACTCCGCCGAATACGCGGACAAGCTGTTGAAGGCCGGCACCCCGGAAAAACTCAATAGCCAGCCAATCGGCACCGGCCCGTTCGTGTTCACCCGCTTCCAGAAAGATGCGTCGATTCGCTACAAGGCCAATCCCGACTACTTCCGCGGCAAGCCTTCGGTGGATCCGTTGATCTTCGCCATCACGCCGGACGCCAACGTGCGCCTGCAGAAGCTGCGTCGCAACGAATGCCAGATCGCCTTGTCGCCCAAGCCGCTGGACGTACAGGCCGCGCAAAAAGAACCGACATTGAAAGTGGAAAAGACCGACGCGTTCATGACCGCGTTCGTCGCTATCAACAGCCAGCATCCACCGCTGGACAAACCGGAAGTACGCCAGGCCATCAACCTCGCGTTCGACAAGGCCAGCTACATCAAAGCCGTGTTCGAAGACACCGCCGAAGCCGCCAACGGACCTTATCCGCCCAACACCTGGAGCTACGCCAAAGGCTTGCCGGGCTACCCGCATGACGTTGAAAAAGCCAAGGCATTGATGGCCAAGGCCGGCCTCAAGGAGGGCTTCCAGACCACCATCTGGACCCGTCCTTCCGGCAGCCTGTTGAACCCCAACCCGAGCCTCGGCGCACAGATGCTCCAGTCGGACCTGGCAGAAATCGGCATTCAGGCCGAGATACGCGTGATTGAATGGGGCGAAGTGATCCGTCGCGCCAAAGCCGGTGAACACGACTTGCTGTTCATGGGCTGGGCCGGCGACAACGGGGATCCGGACAACTTCCTCACGCCGCAGTTTTCCTGCGCCGCGGTCAAGTCCGGCACCAACTTCGCCCGTTACTGCAACCAGGACCTGGACAAGCTGATCAGTGCCGGCAAAACCACCTCCGAGCAAGGCGTGCGGACCAAGCTCTATGAGCAGGCCCAGGCGCAGATCCAGCAGCAGGCACTGTGGTTGCCGCTGGCCCACCCGACCGCCTTCGCGCTGATGCGCAAGGAAGTCGAAGGCTATTCGGTGAGCCCGTTTGGCCGGCAGGACTTCTCCAAGGTCATCCTCAAATAACCAGGCGCCCCTGTAGGAGCGAGCTTGCTCGCGATGGAAGTCCAGACACCGTTGGCATCCAGACAGCCCGCGTAATCGTTCGCCACCATCGCGAGCGTGCTCGCTCCTACAGTGTTTTAAGTTACATCCACCCATACTCCGCCATCGACAGCGGATCCCCATCGCCAATGATGAAATGGTCGAGCACCCGCACATCGATCAGCTCCAGTGCATCTTTCAGGCGCTTGGTCAGCAGGCGGTCGGACTGGCTGGGGTTGGTATTGCCCGAGGGATGGTTGTGGCAGAGGATCACTGCAGCGGCGTTGTGGGCCAGGGCGCGCTTGACCACCTGCCTGGGATGCACGCTGGTGCTGTCGATGGAGCCGCGAAACAACGCCTCGAACGTCAGCACCCGATGTTTTGAATCCAGAAACAGGCAGCCAAACACTTCGTGAGGCTCGTGCCGCAGCATCGACTTTAGATAATCACGAACGGCCTGGGGATTTTCCAGCGCGGGCTTCTGCCGCGCGCGCTCAGCCAGATGCCGTCGCCCCATTTCCAGAATCGCCTGTAACTGGGCGAACTTCGCCGGGCCGAGGCCTAATTGTTTGCTGAATGTTGTCTGGTCGGCTTCCAGCAACGAACGCAGGCTGCCAAATTGGCCCAACAAGTGTCGCGCCAGATCCACCGCGCTTTTGCCGGACACGCCGGTGCGCAAGAAAATCGCCAGCAACTCGGCATCCGAAAGGCTTGCCGAGCCCAACTCCAGCAACCTCTCCCGCGGCCGCTCCGCCGCCGGCCAATCACGAATACTCATAACACCTCCCTGGTCTGTGGGCGCCGCTGTTCCGTAGCGGTCGCTGTGATATCGTAGCCCATCTTTTTTGCGAGCGATTTCACTCCTGGGGAGGGGGTGTCGCCACGCAGTCACCAACGAAATGAAAGGCAGACCTATGCAGCGGCTGTATCGGAAACGCATCGTTCTGGGCGTCGGCGGCGGCATTGCTGCCTACAAGAGTGCCGACCTGGTTCGCCGCCTGATCGATCAAGGCGCGGAAGTGCGCGTGGTCATGACCCGTGGCGGCAGCGAGTTCATCACCCCGCTGACCATGCAGGCCTTGTCCGGGCACCCGGTTCACCTGGACCTGCTGGACCCGGCGGCCGAAGCCGCCATGGGCCACATCGAGCTGGCCAAGTGGGCCGACATGGTACTGATCGCCCCGGCGACGGCGGACCTGATCGCCCGCCTGGCCCAAGGCATTGCCGACGACCTGCTGACCACGCTGGTGCTGGCCACCGACGCCGTGGTCGCCGTCGCCCCGGCGATGAACCAGGCCATGTGGCGCGACCCGGCGACCCAGGCCAACCTGCAGACCCTCGAAAGCCGTGACATCAAAGCCTTCGGCCCGGCCTCCGGTAGCCAGGCCTGCGGTGACGTCGGCCTGGGCCGCATGCTCGAAGCGGTTGAGCTCGCCCAGTGCGCAGCGGACTGCTTCAAGCGTCAGGCGCTGACCGGCAAACACGTGCTGATCACCGCTGGCCCGACCCAGGAAAACATCGACCCGGTGCGCTACATCACCAACCACAGCTCCGGCAAAATGGGCTTTGCCCTGGCCGAAGCCGCGGTGGAAGCCGGCGCCCGCGTGACCCTGATCACCGGCCCGGTACACTTGCCGACCCCGGATCGCGTCACGCGCATCGACGTGGTCAGCGCCCGCGACATGCTCGCCGCCTGCGAAGCCGCGATCCCCTGCGACCTGTTTATCGCCTCGGCAGCGGTGGCGGACTATCGTCCGGAAGTCGTCGCCCCGCAGAAACTCAAGAAAGATCCTACGAACGGCGACGGCTTGTTGCTACGAATGGTCCGCAACCCGGACATCCTGGCCAGCATCGCCACGCGCCCCGACCGTCCATTCAGCGTCGGTTTCGCCGCCGAAACCGAACACCTGCTCGACTACGCTGCGCGCAAGTTGAAAGACAAGAACCTCGATTTGATCGTCGCCAACGACGTCGCCAACCCGAGCATTGGCTTCAACAGCGAAGAAAACGCCTGCAGCGTGATCGACCGTGAGCTCCACGCCACCCTTTTCGCCCAGACCAGCAAGAGCAAGATTGCTCGCCAGCTGATCACTTTTATCGCCGAACGGCTGAACCAGGTTTAATTGACATGCACGCTTTGCAAGCCAAGATCCTCGACCCACGCATCGGCAGCGAATTCCCGCTGCCACAGTACGCCACGCCAGGCTCCGCCGGCCTCGACCTGCGCGCCATGCTGGAAAAAGACACCGTCATCAAGCCGGGCGAAACCCTGCTGATCCCGACCGGCCTGTCCGTCTACATCGGCGATCCGGGTCTGGCGGCGCTGATTCTGCCGCGTTCCGGCCTGGGCCATAAGCACGGCATCGTGCTGGGCAACCTCGTTGGCCTGATCGACTCCGATTACCAGGGCCCACTGATGGTGTCGTGCTGGAATCGCAGCGACAGGGATTTCACCCTTGAAGTCGGCGAGCGCCTGGCTCAACTGGTGTTGGTTCCTGTGGTTCAGGCCCATTTCGAGATGGTCGAAGAGTTCGTTGAAACCGAGCGCGGCGCTGGCGGTTTCGGGCATTCCGGCAGCCACTGATCGCTTGATTCAATGTGGGAGCGCGCCTGCTCGCAATGACGTCGATGGATTCAGCAAATCTGTTGGCTGTTCATCGCTAGCGCGAGCAGGCGCGCTCCCACAGGTGCCGGGCCGGGAAGTATCAACCGCTGCATCTGTGGCGTTAACTGCTTGAAAAAAAGGAAATTGGCTGGCGAGTTCGAGGCGGGTGCAGGTGGCATGGCCTTTTCATACCACGAACTCTCTGCGGAAAACGCCGTCATACCCATCAGTTTGAGCCCGCTGGCGAGTTTTTCGGGTCCAGTCATTTTCAAGATGGAGCACTCCTACAGATGAACACCCCAGCCACCGTCGTACCTGCATTCCCCGACAGCATCTTCCGCGCCTACGACATTCGTGGCACCGTTCCCGAATTCCTGAACGCTGAAACCGCTTACTGGCTCGGCCGCGCCATTGGCGCACAGAGCCTGGCCCAGGGTGAGCCGAATGTTTCCGTGGGTCGCGACGGTCGCCTGTCCGGCCCGGAACTGGTGGAACAGCTGATCAAAGGCCTGGCCGACGCCGGTTGCCACGTCAGCGACGTCGGCCTGGTGCCAACCCCGGCGCTGTATTACGCCGCCAACGTATTGGCCGGTAAATCCGGGGTCATGCTCACCGGCAGCCACAACCCGTCGAACTACAACGGTTTCAAGATCGTCATCGCTGGCGATACTTTGGCCAACGAACAGATCCAGGCCCTGCACGACCGCCTCAAGGCCAACAACTTGAGCAGCGGCAAGGGCAGCATCACCCAGGTCGAAATCCTCGATCGCTACAACACCGAAATCGTCCAGGACATCAAACTGGCGCGCCGCCTCAAAGTCGTGGTCGACTGCGGCAATGGCGCGGCCGGCGTGATTGCTCCGCAACTGATTGAAGCGCTGAACTGCGAGGTCATCCCGCTGTTCTGCGAGGTCGACGGCAATTTCCCCAACCACCACCCGGACCCGGGCAAGCCTGAAAACCTTGTGGACCTGATCGCCAAGGTCAAGGAAACCAACGCCGACCTCGGCCTGGCGTTCGACGGCGACGGCGACCGTGTCGGCGTGGTGACCAACACCGGCAGCATCGTCTATCCCGACCGCCTGCTGATGCTGTTCGCCCGTGACGTGGTGGCGCGCAACCCAGATGCGGAAATCATCTTCGACGTCAAATGCACCCGCCGCCTGACGCCGCTGATCAAGGAATACGGCGGTCGTCCGCTAATGTGGAAGACCGGTCACTCGTTGATCAAAAAGAAAATGAAACACACTGGCGCGTTGCTGGCCGGTGAAATGAGCGGACATATCTTCTTCAAGGAACGCTGGTTCGGCTTCGACGACGGCATTTACAGCGCCGCGCGCCTGCTGGAGATCCTGAGCAAAGAGAAATCCACCGCGGAAGAGCTGTTTGCCACCTTCCCGAACGATATTTCTACGCCGGAAATCAATATCCATGTGACCGAAGAGAGCAAATTCAGCATCATTGATGCTCTGCACGACGCGAAGTGGGGCGATGGCGCCGACCTGACCACCATCGACGGCGTGCGAGTCGACTACGCCAAAGGCTGGGGCCTGGTGCGCGCGTCCAACACCACACCGGTGCTGGTGCTGCGCTTCGAGGCCGATGACGAGGCGGAATTGCAGCGCATCAAGGATGTTTTCAAAGTCCAGTTGAAGCGTGTTGCGCCTGATCTCCAACTACCGTTTTGATTTAACGTTGCATCCGGAGCCCTGAATGACCCTCGAACGCGAAGCCGCTGCCAACACCGCCAAGGTCCTGTCCGAAGCGCTGCCTTACATTCGCCGCTATGTCGGCAAGACGCTGGTGATCAAATACGGCGGCAACGCGATGGAAAGCGAGGAGCTGAAAACCGGCTTCGCCCGCGACATCGTGCTGATGAAAGCCGTGGGCATCAACCCGGTGGTGGTTCACGGCGGCGGCCCGCAAATCGGCGACCTGCTCAAGCGCCTGTCGATCGAAAGCCACTTCATTGATGGCATGCGCGTGACTGACGCGCAGACCATGGACGTGGTGGAAATGGTCCTCGGCGGCCAGGTCAACAAGGACATCGTCAACCTGATCAACCGTCATGGCGGCAGCGCCATCGGCCTGACCGGTAAAGACGCCGAGCTGATTCGTGCGAAAAAACTCACCGTGACCCGCCAGACGCCGGAGATGACCCAGCCGGAAATCATCGACATCGGGCAAGTGGGCGAAGTGGTCGGGATCAACACCGATTTGCTGAACCTGCTGGTCAAAGGCGACTTTATCCCGGTGATCGCGCCGATCGGCGTGGGTGCCAACGGCGAGTCGTACAACATCAACGCCGACCTGGTGGCTGGCAAAGTCGCTGAAGCGCTGAAGGCCGAGAAGCTGATGCTGCTGACCAACATCGCTGGCCTGATGGACAAGCAGGGCACGGTTCTGACCGGCCTGACTACCCAACAGGTCGACGACCTGATCGCCGACGGCACCATCTACGGCGGCATGCTGCCGAAGATCCGTTGCGCGCTGGAAGCGGTTCAGGGCGGCGTGGGCAGTTCGTTGATCATTGACGGGCGAGTGCCGAATGCGATTCTGCTGGAGATCTTCACCGATACCGGCGTGGGCACCCTGATCAGCAATCGCAAGCGTCATTAAAGCGCCGCATAAAAAAGACCCCGCTCAGCCTGGCTGAGCGGGGTCTTTTTTTGTCCTCGCTCCTACAGTGGAACGTGTGTCAAACGCCGAACTGGGCGCGGTAGGCTTCAACTGCCGGCAGGTGTTGCTTGAGCTGCGGATCATCCGCCAGGAACTCCAGCACCTGGTTCAGCGAGACAATGCTGATCACCGGAATGTTGAAGTCACGCTCCACTTCCTGAATCGCCGACAATTCACCGTTGCCACGCTCCTGACGGTTCAGGGCGATCAGCACGCCCGTCGCCTTGGCGCCGTCCTGGCCAGCGATGATCTGCATCACTTCACGGATGGCGGTACCGGCGGTGATCACGTCGTCGATGATCAGCACGTCGCCGGTCAACGGCGCGCCAACCAGGCTACCGCCTTCGCCATGGGCCTTGGCTTCCTTGCGGTTGAAACACCATGGCAAATCACGACCATGGTGTTCGGCCAGCGCCACGGCCGTGGTCGCCGCCAAAGGGATGCCTTTGTACGCCGGGCCAAACAGTACATCGAACGGAATACCGCTCTCGACGATGGCCGCCGCGTAGAAACGACCCAGTTGCGCCAGGGCCGAACCGGAGTTGAAAAGGCCTGCGTTGAAGAAGTAAGGACTGGTGCGCCCGGACTTCAGGGTGAACTCACCGAAGCGCAAAACGCCGCGATCGATGGCAAAACGAATGAAATCGCGCTGATACGCTTGCATGAAAAAAACCCCAAATACCACGGATTTAGCTAATTAGGTTGACGCCGTGTATCATACACGCACGCGATTTTTGGGGCCATTTATGCGGATCATCAGTGTGAACGTCAATGGTATTCAGGCTGCAGTGGAGCGAGGTTTGCTCAGTTGGCTGCAAGCACAGAATGCCGACGTCATCTGCCTGCAGGACACCCGCGCCTCCGCCTTTGAACTGGACGATCCAGCCTTCCAACTGGATGGCTACTTCCTTTATGCCTGCGAAGCCGAAGTTCCCGCCCAGGGTGGCGTGGCTTTGTATTCGCGGTTGCAACCGAAGGCTGTCATCAGCGGTCTCGGTTTCGAGACGGCCGACCGCTACGGGCGCTACCTGCAAGCCGATTTCGACAAGGTCAGCATCGCGACCTTGCTGCTCCCTTCGGGGCAGAACGGCGATGAAGACTTGAACCAGAAGTTCAAGCTAATGGACGACTTCGCCCGTTATCTGGATAAACAGCGACGCAAACGCCGCGAGTACATTTACTGTGGCTCGCTGTACGTGGCGCAGCAGAAGCTGGATATCAAGAACTGGCGCGACAGCCAGCAATCCCCGGGCTTCCTGGCACCTGAACGTGCCTGGATGGACGAGATTGTCGGCAACATGGGCTATGTCGATGCCCTGCGCGAAGTCAGCCGTGAAGGCGACCAGTACAGCTGGTGGCCGGATAACGAACAGGCTGAGATGCTCAACCTGGGCTGGCGCTTCGACTACCAGATCCTGACGCCAGGCCTGCGCCGCTTCGTACGTAGCGCACGCTTGCCCCGCCAGCCACGGTTCTCGCAGCATGCGCCGCTGATCGTGGATTACGACTGGACGCTGACCATCTAAGCGTTTTCGCACACACAAAAAAGCCGACCTCAAGTGTCGGCTTTTTTGTGCACGCTGATTTCCAATGTGGGAGCGGGCTTGCTCGCGAAGGCGTCGTGTCAGTCAATACAAGTTCTGCCAGTCCGGGCG
>NZ_JANLOD010000078.1 GCF_025466085.1 Pseudomonas sp. 14P_8.1_Bac3 | reverse complement strand
CAATTCTGTCATGTCGTTCAAAAAAGCCCGAAAACACAAAGGCCGAGCCCCAAGGGGCTCGGCCTTCTTCCCTTCTACTTACAAGCTAGGGAAAGCGAATTGCGATGCTTCATGGCTAGCACGCTGCGGCCAGCGTTGGGTAATGGCCTTGCGACGGGTGTAGAAGCGCACGCCGTCCGGACCATAGGCATGCAGGTCGCCAAACAGCGAACGCTTCCAGCCACCAAAGCTGTGATAAGCCACCGGCACCGGCAACGGTACGTTGACGCCAACCATGCCCACTTCGATCTCATCGCAGAACAACCGAGCCGCTTCCCCATCACGGGTAAAGATGCAGGTGCCGTTGCCATATTCGTGATCGTTGATCAGCTGCATCGCCTCTTCCAGACTGTTCACCCGAACCACACACAGCACCGGCCCGAAGATCTCTTCTTTATAGATGCGCATTTCCGGGGTGACGTTATCGAACAGGCAGCCACCCAGGAAGAACCCTTCTTCATGACCGGCAACGCTCAGACCGCGACCGTCCACGACCAGCGTCGCACCGGACGAAACACCGTCCTCTATATAGCCACTGACCTTGTCGCGAGCCTGACCGGAAACCAGCGGCCCCATGTCCAGCCCGCAAGAAGTGCCCGCGCCGATTTTCAGCGCCTTGATCTGCGGCACCAACTTGGCCACCAAAGCATCCGCCACCTGGTCGCCCACACACACGGCCACCGAGATCGCCATGCAGCGCTCGCCGCAAGAACCGTAGGCCGCGCCCATCAGTGCGCTGACAGCGTTATCCAGATCCGCATCCGGCATCAGCACCGCGTGGTTCTTCGCCCCGCCCAGTGCCTGAACACGTTTGCCGCGTTTGGTGCCTTCGGCGTAGATGTATTCAGCGATCGGCGTTGAACCGACAAAGCTCAGGGCTTTGACCTCTGGCGCTTCGATCAGCGCATCCACAGCCGCTTTGTCGCCATGCACCACACTCAGTACGCCTTTCGGCAGACCTGCTTCCTGCAGCAACTGGGCAATCAACAGCGTCGAGCTTGGATCACGCTCGGAGGGCTTGAGGATGAAGCAGTTGCCGCAGACGATGGCCAGCGGATACATCCACAGCGGCACCATCGCCGGGAAGTTGAACGGCGTAATACCGGCCACCACACCCAACGGCTGGAAGTCCGACCAGGCATCGATATTCGGGCCGACGTTACGGCTGTATTCGCCCTTGAGAATTTCCGGCGCCGCGCAAGCGAACTCAACGTTCTCGATACCGCGCTTCAGCTCACCGGCTGCATCTTCCAGAGTCTTGCCATGTTCTTCGCTGATCAGCTGGGCGATACGCGCTTCGTTCTGTTCCAGCAGTTGTTTGAAGCGGAACATCACTTGCGCACGTTTGGCCGCTGGCGTGTTACGCCAGGCCGGGAACGCGGCCTTGGCCGAATCGATGGCTTTCTGGATGGTTTCGCGGCTGGCCAATGGCAGCTTGTGGATCGCCTGGCCGGTGGACGGGTTGAACACGTCGGCCGTGCGACCGTCTTCGGTCACCAGTTCGCCATTGATCAAATGCGGGATAAGGCTCATGCAGAACTCCTGAAAACGGTTGAAAAAGCGCCCGTCTGAGAGCGCCTCTATATAGAAGGGAAGAATCAGTCGATTTTGTTCAGCACTTCGCCGACCGCGTCGAACAGACGATCAAGGTCCTGCGGCTTGCTGTTGAAGGTTGGGCCGAACTGCAGGGTGTCGCCGCCGAAGCGCACGTAGAACCCGGCTTTCCACAGCGCCATGCCCGCCTCGAACGGACGCACGATGGCGTCGCCATCGCGAGGCGCGATCTGGATCGCACCGGCCAGCCCGTAGTTACGAATGTCGATGATGTTTTTCGAGCCCTTCAGGCCGTGCAACGCATTTTCGAAATGCGGTGCGACGTCGGCCACGCTCTGCACCAAATGTTCCTTTTGCAGCAGATCGAGTGCTGCCAGGCCCGCGGCGCAAGCTACCGGGTGCGCGGAGTAGGTGTAGCCGTGGGGGAATTCCACTGCGTATTCAGGCGTCGCCTGGTTCATGAAGGTCTGGTAGATCTCGGAACTGGCAATCACCGCGCCCATCGGGATCGCACCGTTGGTGACTTGTTTGGCGATACACATCAGGTCCGGGGTCACGCCGAAGCTGTCGGCACCGAACATCGAACCGGTACGGCCGAAACCGGTGATGACTTCGTCGAACACCAGCAGGATGTTGTGTTGATCGCAGATTTCGCGCAGACGCTTGAGGTAGCCCTCAGGCGGAACCAGTACGCCAGCGGACCCGGCCATTGGCTCGACGAATACCGCGGCGATGTTCGACGCGTCATGCAGTTCGATCAGTTTGAGCAGCTCATCCGCCAAGGCGATACCGCCCTCTTTCGGCATGCCGCGGGAATAGGCATTGCTCGCCAGCAAGGTATGCGGCAGGTGGTCGACGTCCATCATCGCCTGACCGAAAATCTTGCGGTTGCCGTTAACGCCACCCAGGCTGGTGCCGGCGATGTTCACACCGTGGTAGCCACGGGCACGACCGATCATCTTGGTCTTGGTCGCCTGGCCTTTCAGACGCCAGTAGGCGCGAACCATCTTCACCGCGGTATCCGCACACTCGGAACCCGAGTCGGTGAAGAACACATGATTCAGATTGCCCGGCGTCAGGTCAGTGATTTTCTCCGCCAGCTGGAACGACAGCGGGTGACCGTACTGGAAGCCCGGCGAGTAATCGAGGGTGCCCAGCTGCTTGGCCACCGCTTCCTGGATTTCCTTGCGCGTGTGGCCGGCGCCGCAGGTCCACAAACCGGACAGCGAATCATAGACCTTGCGCCCCTTGTCGTCCGTCAACCAGCTGCCTTCGGCCGCCACAATCAGGCGCGGATCGCGCTGGAAATTGCGGTTGGCGGTGTAGGGCATCCAGTGAGCATCGAGCTTGAGCTGGCTGGCCAGGGAAGTCGGGGCGTTTTCAGGCAAGTTCATGGGCAAAACCTCGCAGGGCAATAAGCGGCGTGGAGATGAAAAGCGTTCTTGCAGCTAAATTGCCACGGGGATAAAGTCGGTGAAATTCAACTTTTCTAATGTTCAGTCAGGCCTTTACTAAACTATGAGCACTCGTCGCCCCGATCCGCTGGCACAAGTCAGCGACTTTGATATCCGCCTGCTACGGATTTTTCGCAGCGTCGTGGAGTGCGGCGGTTTCTCCGCAGCCGAATCGGTACTCGGCATCGGGCGCTCGGCGATCAGTCAGCAGATGAGCGATCTGGAACAGCGTCTGGGTCTGAGGCTTTGCCAACGCGGTCGCGCCGGGTTTTCCCTGACCGAAGAAGGCCGCGAGGTTTACCAATCGGCATTGCAACTCCTGAGTGCGCTGGAAAGTTTCCGTACCGAGGTCAACGGTCTGCATCAGCACTTGCGCGGCGAATTGACCATCGGCCTGACCGACAACCTCGTCACCCTCCCCCACATGCGCATCACCCACGCCTTGGCGCAATTGAAGGAACGCGGTCCGGACGTGCAGATCCAGATCCGCATGATCGCGCCCAACGAGGTCGAACAAGGCGTGCTCGACGGGCGCCTGCATGTCGGCGTCGTACCGCAGGCCAGCGCGCTGTCGGGGCTGGAATACCAGCCGCTCTACAGTGAACGTTCGCTGCTGTATTGCGCGGTCGGTCATCCGTTGTTCTACGTCGATGACAAACAACTGGACGACGACCGCCTCAACAGTCAGGACGCCATCGCTCCGACCTTCCGTCTGCCGGCAGACATCCAGGCGCATTACCAGGCACTCAATTGCACGGCCAGCGCCTCCGACCGCGAAGGCATGGCCTTCCTGATTCTGACCGGACGCTACATCGGTTACCTGCCAGACCATTACGCCGGCCTTTGGGTCCAGCAAGGTCGCTTGCGCGCATTGAAACCGAAAGCGCGTTTCTACGACCTGAGCCTGGCCTCGGTGACGCGCAAGGGCCGTCGTCCGCATCTGGTGCTGGAAAGCTTCCTCGAAAGCCTGGCCGCGACGCGCTGAATCGATGCCTTCCTGTAGGCGCTCGCTCGCTCGCGATGGACGTCAACGATGACGCAGGCTTTCTGAATTAACGCGTGATCCTGACGTTTTTCGCGACCAAGCTCGCTCCTACGGGGAAAAACGGGCGTTCGGGTTTTATTGCGTCAGGACTTGTCGGATCTGTATGGGTGCGCTATCAACGCACTGGTTGCACCCACCCACCTGTCTGGAAGTGCCTATGACCTTTGAAGTCCCCGCTCACGGCGGCAGACCCGCCAGCCGCATTCGTCAAAAGAACGAAGAGACCATCATCAAAGCCGCCGAGGACGAGTTCGCCCGTCACGGTTTCAAAGGCACCAGCATGAACACCATCGCCCTGAATGCCGGGTTGCCCAAAGCCAACCTGCATTATTACTTCACCAATAAACTGGGGTTGTACGTGGCGGTGCTGAGCAACATCCTGCAATTGTGGGACAGCACGTTCAACACCCTCACCGCCGAGGATGATCCGGCCGAGGCGCTGACACGCTACATCCGCGCGAAAATGGAGTTCTCCCGACGCCAGCCTCAAGCCTCGCGCATCTTCGCCATGGAAGTCATCAGCGGCGGCGAGTGTTTGACCGAGTATTTCAACCAGGATTACCGCACCTGGTTCCAGGGTCGGGCGGCGGTGTTTCAGGCGTGGATCGATGCCGGCAAAATGGACCCGGTGGATCCGGTAAACCTGATCTTCCTGCTGTGGGGCAGCACCCAGCATTACGCGGATTTCGCCACGCAGATCTGCCGGGTCAGCGGTCGCAGCAAGTTGACCAAGCAAGACATGGAAGAGGCCGGCGACAACCTGATCCGCATCATTCTCAAGGGCTGCGGCCTGACTCCAGCGATTTAAGACACTTATGCCTTTTACCCTCAGCGGCCTTTGCGAATACCGCGAAGAGATTCGCAAAAGCCGTTTCATCACCTTTGCCGCGCCAATCGGCAGTCCGGCTGAAGCCCAGGCGTTCATCGAACAGCACAGCGATCTGAATGCCACGCACAATTGCTGGGCCTGGAAGCTCGGCGATCAATACCGCAGCACCGATGACGGGGAACCGGGCGGCACTGCCGGGCGACCGATTCTGGCAGCCATCGACGCGCAGGATTGCGATCAGGTTGCGGTGCTGGTGATCCGTTGGTACGGCGGTATTCAACTCGGCACCGGCGGCCTCGCCCGAGCGTACGGCGGTGGTGCCAACAAGTGCCTGCAAGCGGCACCGAAGATCGAGCTGATCAGCCGCGTACCGGTGAGTTGCGCGTGCGGCTTTGCTGAGTTGACGCTGGTGAAACTCCGGGTGGCGGAACTGGGCGGATTGGTGCTGGAGGAAACGTTTACCGCCAACGGCGTGGAGTTACAGTTGGCGATGGGTGAGGCGCAGATCGCTACGTTGCAAACGCAGCTGGCTGATTTGAGCCGGGGGCGAATTCTGCTGCAACGCTGATCGCACCAACCTTGTTCACAGCCCTTTCATCGCACCGGCCCACTTGCCCACATCTGCTGTGCACCCGGCTGTGGATAACCTGAGCACATACCGCTGTAACCCTTCTGTCATGCGGGTTTGCGGGCATTGCTCATTTTTCGTCCAACTCGATGTAAAAAAGATCAAATTCAATTAAAAACAATCAGTTAGGTTGGTTTATCACCTTTAGGAGATAGCCGCGCAATGCTTATGCCCGCGCTTTGCGCTTGCGCACAAATACTGTGGAGCAATCTGTGGATAACCCGTTCATGTCTGCCGCCGCCCCATATCCGGCATGGCTTGCGTGGTGCTGCTCGTTTTTTGACCAAAATCCAATGGGCAAAAATAGAGCCAGATCAACGGCTTCGCCCTGTAGTGGTGCCCAATATTGGCTGGCTGCCTGCCGAGGCTCCGTGCTTAACGCCTGGGTCGGCAAGGTTTTGAAATTTTCCTGACTCAATGGCCAGGAAATTGCTTTATCCACAGGCATCACTTCAATCGACCCGAGCCTGTCATGCCCAACCCCGTGCCGATCGCCGATCAAACACCCCGCTTGCAACTGCGCGGAATCAGCAAGCGCTACCCCGGCTGCCTGGCCAACGATGCCATTGACCTGAGCATTGCCCCTGGGGAAATCCATGCACTGCTCGGCGAAAACGGTGCGGGCAAAAGCACGCTGATGAAAATCATCTACGGCGTCACCCACGCCGATGCCGGGGAGATGATCTGGCAAGGCCAGCGCGTCAGCCTGCGCAACCCGGCTCAGGCTCGCAGCCTTGGGATCGGCATGGTGTTCCAGCACTTCTCACTGTTTGAAACACTCAGCGTGGCGCAGAACATTGCTTTGGCCATGGGGGCGGCAGCCGGGACGCCGAAACAGCTTGAACCGAAAATCCGTGAAGTGTCGCGGCGCTACGGCATGACGCTGGAGCCGGAGCGACTTGTCCACAGCCTGTCGATTGGCGAGCGGCAACGGGTGGAAATCATTCGCTGCCTGATGCAGGACATTCGTCTGTTGATTCTCGATGAACCGACCTCGGTGCTGACACCGCAGGAGGCCGACGAACTCTTCGTTACCCTGCGCCGACTCGCGGCCGAAGGCTGCAGCATCCTGTTCATCAGCCACAAGCTCGGTGAAGTGCGCGCCCTGTGTCACAGCGCCACCGTGCTGCGCAGCGGACGGGTGGCCGGGCATTGCGTGCCGGCCGAATGCTCGGACCAGCAACTGGCGAAGCTGATGGTCGGCGAAGCCGCCACGTTGATCACTGACTATCCGAAGGTCACGGGCGGGGAGGCCTTTTTGAGCGTGAGCAGATTGTCGTGGCACAACCCTGACCCGTTCGGTTGCTCGCTGAAAGACATCGATCTCGAGGTGCGTCGTGGCGAAATCGTCGGCATCGCCGGGGTGGCGGGCAATGGCCAGGACGAGTTGCTGGCGTTGCTCAGCGGCGAAGAATGCCTGCCTCGCAACGACGGCCCAACCGTCCTTTTCGACGGGCAAGCGGTCGCTCATTTACGGCCGGATGCGCGACGCAAACTCGGCCTGGCGTTCGTGCCCGCCGAACGCTTGGGTCATGGCGCGGTGCCGGAGTTGAGCTTGGCGGACAACGCGCTGCTGACGGCCTTTCATCAAGGGTTGGTGAGTAACCGGCTGATTCAGCGCGGCAAAGTTGCTGCACTGGCCGATGAGATCATCCGCCGCTTCGGCGTCAAGGCACCCGATGCGCAAACGCCGGCTCGCGCCCTGTCCGGCGGTAATTTGCAGAAATTCATTCTCGGTCGGGAGATCCTCCAGCAGCCGAAATTACTGGTGGCCGCGCACCCGACATGGGGCGTGGACGTCGGCGCCGCCGCAACCATTCACCGCGCGCTGATTGCCTTGCGCGACGCCGGCGCAGCGATCCTGGTGATCTCCGAAGACCTCGACGAACTGTTCCAGATCAGCGACCGGCTCGGCGCCTTGTGCAGCGGTCGATTGTCACCGCTCAAAGCCACCGCCGACACCCGCCTGAGCGATGTTGGCGGCTGGATGGCCGGCCAGTTCGACGCCCCTCAATTACCAGCCACCGTACCGGTTTAACGGAGTTTCACATGCTGCTTTCTCTCGAACCCCGTGGCCAGCAATCGCGTTTGATGTTGTGGTGCTCGCCGTTGCTGGCGGCAGTCCTGACCCTGGGCTGCGGCTCGCTGTTGTTCATCGCGCTGGGTCATGACCCGTTGCTGACTTTACACACACTACTGATCGCACCGGTCAGCGATCTCTATGGTGTCTCGGAACTGTTGGTCAAAGCATTGCCGATCCTGCTGTGCGCGTTGGGGCTGGCCGTGGCGTATCAGGCACGGATCTGGAACATCGGCGCCGAAGGTCAACTGCTGCTCGGCGCGCTGGCCGGCAGTGCGTTGGCGGTAAATATCATCGACCTGCAAAGTCGCTGGGCCCTGGCGTTGATCCTGGTCGTCGGCACCTTGGCCGGCGCGGCGTGGGCCGGGCTGACCGCGTGGCTGCGCACGCGCTTCAATGCCAACGAAATCCTCACCAGCATCATGCTGAATTACATCGCCCTGAACCTGCTGCTGTTCTGCGTGCACGGACCGCTGAAAGACCCGGCCGGGTTCAATTTTCCAGAGTCGGCGATGTTCGGCGAGGCCAGCCGTTTGCCGCTGCTGATGGAGGACGGTCGGGTTCACGCCGGGGTGTATTTCGCCCTGCTCGCCCTGGTGGCGGTGTGGGTGTTGCTGCAGAAAAGTTTTGTCGGCTTCCAGATCAAAGTGCTCGGGCTGGACAAGCGTGCGGCGGGCTTCGTCGGCTTTCGCGAGAAGCGGTTGATCTGGCTGGCGTTGCTGATCAGCGGTGGATTGGCAGGGCTGGCCGGCGTGTGTGAAGTCACCGGGCCGATCGGCCAGTTGGTGCCGCAAGTTTCGCCGGGGTATGGCTATGCCGCGATCACGGTGGCGTTCCTCGGGCGGCTCAATCCGATTGGCATTCTGTTTTCCAGCCTGTTGATGGCGCTGTTGTACATCGGCGGCGAGAACGCGCAAATGAGCCTCAATCTGCCGCAAGCGATCACGCAATTGTTCCAGGGGATGATGCTGTTTTTCCTGCTGGCCAGTGACGTGCTGATTCTTTATCGACCACGTCTGAACCTGCGCTGGACCCGCCGCGCGCCCGCCACCGCCGTACACGCAGGAGCGCTGTGATGGATATCGATCTGCTGAGCAATATTTTCTATGCCATGGTCCGTTGCGGCACGCCGCTGCTGTTGGTGGCGCTGGGTGAATTGATCTGCGAGAAAAGCGGCGTCCTCAATCTGGGCCAGGAAGGCATGATGCTGTTTGGCGCGGTGATCGGTTTTATCGTCGCGCTGAACAGCGGCAACCTGTGGCTCGGCGTGTTGCTGGCGATGTTCGCCGGGATGCTGCTGTCGTCGCTGTTTGCATGGGTGGCGCTGGTGTTCAACGCCAATCAGGTGGCCACCGGCCTGGCGTTGACGATCTTCGGCGTCGGCCTGTCGACGTTTGTCGGCGCCGCATGGGTCGGGAAACCGCTGGCGGGTTTTGAGCCGGTGGCGATTCCGTACTTGAGCGAGATTCCGCTGATTGGACGGATGCTGTTTGCCCAGGATCTGCTGGTGTATCTGTCGTTCGCGCTGTTTGCGCTGGTGGCGTGGGTGATTGTGAAAAGCCGTGTCGGCTTGATCATTCAGGCCGTCGGCGAAAACCCGGACGCGGCCAGCGCGATGGGGTTGCCAGTGCTGGGCGTGCGCACGCTGGCGGTGTTGTTCGGCGGCGCGATGGCGGGCTTGGCCGGGGCCTATCTGTCACTGGCCTACACGCCGATGTGGGCGGAAAACATGAGCGCCGGCCGTGGCTGGATTGCCCTGGCGCTGGTGGTGTTTGCCAGTTGGCGGGTCTGGCGTTTGCTGCTCGGGGCGTACCTGTTTGGACTGGCCAGCATCCTGCACCTGGTGGCGCAGGGGTTGGGCTTGGCGATTCCGTCGAGCCTGCTGGCGATGCTGCCGTATGTCGCGACGATTGTGGTGTTGGTGCTGTTGTCACGGGACGGGTTGCGCACGCGGTTATATGCGCCGGTGTCGTTGGGGCAGCCGTGGCGGGCGGGGCATTAGTGGTTGTCGGCATTGGCCCCTTCGCGGGCAAGCCCGCTCCCACAGTTGATCGATTGACGCGTGTTTCTGTGCCCGACATGAATCTAATGTGGCAGCGGGCTTGCTCGCGAAGACAACGTGACAGGCAACACCTGAACCACCCCCCACGCCAATTCAAAGAACAGGAAAATCACCAGCAACGAACTGGCGCCGTGGACCAAGGCATAGAGTTGCCAAGCCGCAAACAGAAACCGCCCCACCGCGTCATACCGCCCGAATACCTGCTGCGGATCACGAATCCGCAGCACCGCCCACACGCACACAATTGATCCCAACAGATTCGCCATCAACAGGTGCATGGGCTCAAACGCCGGCAGCTCGCCGGGCAGATCCAGCGCCTGGCTCAAGCCCGACAGCGCGCCATGCAGCAAAGCAAAACTCCACGGCGTGGCAAACGCCACCGTCACGATCAAGTCGTACCAGGCGCTGCCGCGCACCAACCGGCGATATTGCGTTGAAGTCCACATCCGTCGCGCTCCATCAATTCAGGGAGCAACAAGGCTAAAGCCTGGAGTATGCTCCAGGGTCAAGCCCCTCTCGAGACGTCAGGATGCGCATCGGTGAATTAGCCCAGGCCAGCGCCGTCAGCCGTGACACGCTGCGCTTCTACGAGCAGCGCGGATTGATCGCCGCGCAACGCAGCGCCAACGGCTATCGCGACTACCCGGCGGAGATGGTGCAACTGGTGCTGTACATCAAGACCGCTCAACGGCTCGGGTTCACCCTCGGCGAGATCGGCAACAGCGTCGCTGCGTTATGGCAGTCGCCCGATCCGGACAGCGCCGTCACGCAATTGCTGCAAGACAAACTCAAACTGATAGAAACGCGAATGGACGAACTCGGGGCTTTGCGCAGCGAGTTGCAGCAACGGCTGGGTCAGCGTTGTCCATTGAATCCGTGATCCTCACTTATCAAGGAAGCCACTCATGTCTACGGCAAAAACCGCACTCATCATCGGCGCCTCCCGCGGCCTGGGCCTCGGGCTGGTGAAAACCCTGCTGGCCGACGGCTGGCAAGTGACCGCCACCGTGCGTAATCCGCAAAAGGCCGACGCTTTGCAGGCGCTGGGCAAGGTACGGATCGAAAAACTCGACATGGACGATCAGCAAGCCGTCATCGCGTTGAGCCAGCAGCTCAGGGGCGAAGTGTTCGATCTGCTGTTCGTGAATGCCGGGGTCAAGGGGCCTGACGTCCAGACACCGGGCGGCGCGACGCTGGCGGAAGTCGGCCAGTTGTTTTTCACCAACGCGGTGGCGCCGATCAATCTGGCGCAGCGCTTCGTCGGGCAGATTCGTCCACAGACCGGCGTGCTGGCGTTCATGAGTTCGGTGCTCGGCAGCGTGACCATGCCGGACGCGCCGGAATTGGCACTGTACAAGGCGAGCAAGGCGGCCCTGAACTCGATGACCAACAGCTTCGTGACGCAGTTGGGCGATCAGCAACTGACCGTGCTGTCGCTGCATCCGGGTTGGGTGAAAACCGACATGGGCGGCGAAGACGCGGACATCGATGTGGAAACCAGTACCCGTGGATTGGTGGATCAGGTGAATGCCTACACCGGCAAGGGTGGCCATCACTTCGTGAACTACAAGGGTGAAACCATTCCCTGGTAACGACTGGTGGGAGCGGGCATGCTCGCGAAGGCGAAGTGTCAGTTGACAAAGCGTTGCATGACACACCGCCTTCGCGAGCAAGCCCGCTCCCACAAAGGTCCTATTCCACCGATGGTTTTGTGTCGCCTGGTCGGGCGAGGCTTGCCCGCCAAGCGATTTTGTTTGAAACTCCGCACCTCGCCCCGCGGCGACCCTGGATCAGCAGACAGGGTAATCACTGAGCTGGCTAACCTGAACCCACTTTCAGAGGAGCCGGCCAACATGCCTGCGACCCGTACCTGGTTAAAAAATCCCCTCGCGATCTTCACTGCCAATGACCTCGATGCCCGTGGCGGCCTGGTTGTGCAAGACGGTGTGATCGTCGAAGTGCTCGGCGTCGGCCAGCAACCGTCCGCGCCCTGTGGACACGTGTTTGACGCTCGCGAGCATGTCATCCTGCCGGGCCTGATCAACACCCATCACCACTTCTATCAAACCCTGACCCGCGCCTGGGCGCCGGTGGTCAATCAGCCGCTGTTTCCGTGGCTGAAAACCCTGTACCCGGTCTGGGCGCGACTGACTCCGGAAAAACTCGCCCTCGCCAGCAAAGTTGCGCTGGCCGAACTGCTGCTGTCCGGTTGCACCACCGCCGCCGATCACCACTATCTGTTTCCTGAAGGCCTGGAAAATGCGATCGACGTGCAAGTCGAGAGCGTCCGCGAACTGGGCATGCGCGCCATGCTGACCCGCGGCTCCATGAGCCTCGGCGAGAAGGACGGCGGCCTGCCACCGCAGCAGACCGTGCAGGAAGGTGAAGTGATTCTCGACGACAGTCAGCGCCTGATCGCCGCCTACCACGAGCGCGGTGACGGCGCGCAAATCCAGATCGCCCTCGCGCCCTGCTCGCCGTTCTCGGTGACTCCGGAAATCATGACGGCCAGCGCCGAACTGGCCAACAAACTCGACGTGCGCTTGCACACCCACCTCGCGGAAACCCTCGACGAAGAAGACTTCTGCCTGCAGCGCTTCGGCCTGCGCACCGTGGATTACCTGGACAGCGTCGGTTGGCTCGGGCCGCGCACCTGGCTGGCCCACGGCATCCATTTCAACCCGGATGAAATCGCCCGCCTCGGCGCCGCCCGCACCGGCATTTGCCATTGCCCGAGTTCGAACATGCGCCTGGCCTCCGGCATCTGCCCGACACTCGACCTGACCGCCGCGGGCGCATTGTTGGGCCTGGGTGTGGACGGCTCGGCGTCCAACGATGCGTCGAACATGATGCTGGAAACCCGTCAGGCGCTTTACATCCAGCGCTTGCGCTATGGCGCGGAGAAAATTACCCCGGAACGGGTGCTGGGCTGGGCGACCAAAGGCTCGGCGAGCTTGTTGGGGCGCAGCGATATCGGTGAACTGGCGGTCGGCAAGCAGGCGGATCTGGCGTTGTTCAAGCTGGATGAACTGCGGTTCTCCGGCAGCCATGATCCGGTGTCGGCATTGCTGCTGTGCGGCGCGGACCGGGCGGATCGGGTGATGATCGGCGGGAAGTGGCGGGTGATTGACGGGCAGGTTGAAGGGTTGGATCTGCAAGGCTTGATCGCCGATCACAGCCAGGCAGCCCGGCAACTGATCGCGGGCGTCTGACACCACACCAGTGTGGGAGCGGGCTTGCTCGCGAAGACGGAATGTCAGTCGAAAAGGATCTGGCTGATACACCGCTTTCGCGAGCAAGCCCGCTCCCACATTGATTTTTCGGTGGCTTAAAGGCCGAGCACCGACAACATGATGAACGTCGCAAACAGCACAAAGTGCGTCATGCCTTCGATGGCATTGGTTTCCCCGTCGTTGAGGTTGATCGCGCTGACGATCAGCGTCAGGAAAATCATCACTGTCTGCACTGGCGTCATCGCCATCTGAAACGGCTGGCCGGTATACAGCGCCATCGCCTCCATCACCGGCACCGTCAGGATCACCGTCGACAGCGATGCGCCCATGGCGATGTTGACCACCGACTGCATGCGGTTGGCCAGCGCCGCGCGCAACGCGGTGAGGATCTCCGGCGCCGCGGAAATCGCCGCCACCAGAATCGCCGTGATCACCGGCGGTGCGCCCGTGCCTTTCAGGCCCAGATCGAGGGTCTTGGACATGACCTCGGCCAACGCGCCAATCACCACCACGCCAAACACCAGCGTGCCGATGCTCAGCCCCAGGTTGATCGGTTCAGGCTCCTCGTCCGGGACTTTCTTGCGGCGTTTTTCCGGGTAGCTGTAGCTGAAAAAATAACTGTGTGGCCCGACCTGCATGCGCAGGAACAAGGTGTAGAGCACGACCATCGCACCAATCGTGAACGCCGAATAAATCTTCCAGTCCGCCTGCGGAATAAACTCCGGCACCACCATGGAAACACCCATGGCCGTGAGGATCATCACGCTGTAGCTGCGCGCCGAATCGTCGTTGTAGGACTGTTCACCATGCTTGATCCCACCCATCAACGCCGCGAGGCCAAGGATGCCGTTGATGTCGAGCATCACCGCTGAATAGATGGTGTCGCGCACCAGCGTCGGCGACGCTTCGTTGCTCATCATGATCGCCAGGATCACCACCTCCACCAGCACCGCCGCCAGCGTCAGGATCATCGTGCCGTAGGGGTCGCCGACTTTTTCCGCCAGCAGTTCGGCGTGATGAGCGACGCGCATGGACGCGGCGACGATGAAGGCGATCAGGACCAGACCGGAGATCAGCGCGAGGACCTGGCCGCTGTGCAGCATCCAGTGTTCCAGCGGATAAGCGATGAACGCGGCGATGAGGGCCAGCAGCAGAAACGTTTCTTGCCTGAGGAATGTGAGCATTGCGGGCCTATTTGCCGAGTGGAGCGAAATCAGTGCGATGAGCTACTGACTGCGGAGCGGCGCTAACGTTTCGTTACACCTTAGCGCACCAGTGGCATGCAGCCGTGCCAGCCCGTGCACTTTATTGGCCTTAGCTGCCGCCTGGGGAGCAGGCTCGCTCCCACATTGGAATGCGTTCTCCTGTGGGAGCAAGCCTGCTCGCGAAGGCCATCACACGGTTTCGGATATTTGTTGTCCTGTTGGTCAGCAATTTGCATTACCCCTTCCAACCTCAAAACAATAGGGAGTGGGATTCATGCATAAACGTCCGTTGAAGCAACTGCTGTGTGCCATCGCCGCGGCCATCGGCCTCAGCACTGTCCTGAGCGCCAGTGCCGCCGACCCGCTGAAAGTCGGCTTCGTCTACATCGGCCCGATCGGCGACCACGGCTGGACGTATCAGCATGAACAGGGACGCAAGGCGCTGGCGGAAAAATTCGGCACGCAGATCACCACCAATTACGTGGAGAATGTCGCCGAAGGCGCCGACGCCGAACGGGTGATCCGCAACATGGCCAAGGACAACTACGACCTGATCTTCACCACCTCGTTTGGCTACATGAACCCGACCCTCAAAGTCGCCAGACAATTCCCCAAAGTGACCTTCGAACACGCCACCGGCTACAAGCAGGACAAGAACCTCGGCACCTACCTGGCGCGCACCTATGAAGGTCGCTACGTCGGCGGTTTCCTCGCGGCGAAAATGACCAAAACCAAGAAGGTCGGCTACGTCGCCTCGTTCCCCATTCCGGAAGTGATCCGCGACATCAACGCCATCCAACTGGCCCTGAACAAATACAACCCGGGCACCGAGATTAAGGTGGTGTGGGTCAATTCCTGGTTCGATCCGGGCAAGGAAGCCGATGCCGCCAACGCGCTGATCGACCAGGGCGTGGACGTGGTATTCCAGCACACCGACAGCCCGGCGCCGATTCAGGCCGCCGAGCGTCGCGGCGTCTACGCGGTGGGCTACGCGTCGGACATGGCGCACTTCGGGCCGAAAGCGGTGCTGACCTCGATCGTCAACGACTGGGCGCCGCACTACATCGAGGCCACCCAGAGCGTCATCGATCACGCGTGGAAATCCCAGGATTACTGGGGCGGTTTGAAGGAAGGCACCGTGGAGTTGCCGATCAGTGACCTGGTGCCGGCGCCGGTGAAAGCCGAGGCCGAGCAGATCATCGCCGACATCAAGAGCGGCGCGCTGCATCCGTTTACCGGGCCGATCAAGGATCAGGCGGGCGTCGAGAAAATTGCGGCGGGTGTGACGGCGAGCAATGCGGAACTGGCTTCGATGAATTACTACGTGGAAGGCATGAAGGCCGACATTCCGAAGTAACTCCCCAACCCAACACCAAGCCCTGTAGGAGCCAGCCTGCTGGCGATTGCGGTGCGTCAGACAGCACTGATGCCGACACACGTCGTGATCGCGAGCAGGCTCGCTCCTACAATGGATCTTCAGCGTCTTCAAGGACTGCGCATGAACAGCCTTCCCATCATCGACATCACTGCGCTCTACAGCGACGACCCAATCGCCTGGCAATCGGTCGCCACGCAGATCGACCGCGCCTGCCGCGAGTGGGGCTTTTTCTACATCAAGGGTCACCCGATCGGCACTTCGCGCATCGAGTCGGTGCTCGATCACGCCCGGCGTTTCTTCGCCCGGCCCGTCGCCGAAAAGCTCAAGATCGACATCACCCAGACCCGCCATCACCGTGGCTACGGCGCCATCGCCACCGAACAACTCGACCCGTCCAAACCCAGCGACCTGAAAGAAACTTTCGACATGGGCCTGCACCTGCCGGCCAGTCACCCGGACGTGCTCGCGGAAAAACCGTTGCGTGGCCCCAACCGCCACCCGGCGATGCCCGGTTGGGAGGCGCTGATGGAGCAGCATTACCTCGACATGCAGGCCCTCGCGCAAACCCTGCTGCGCGCGATGACGCTGTCGCTGAACATCGAGCGCGACTTCTTTGACCAGCGCTTCAAAGATCCGGTCAGCGTGCTGCGGATGATCCACTACCCGCCGCGTCACACCGCCAGTTCCGCCGAGCAGCAGGGCGCAGGCGCGCACACCGATTACGGCTGCATCACCTTGCTGTATCAGGATGGCGCGGGCGGCCTGCAAGTGCGCAACGTCAACGGCAAATGGATCGATGCGCCGCCCATCGAAGGCACGTTCGTGGTCAACCTCGGCGACATGATGGCGCGCTGGAGCAACGACCGTTATTTGTCGACGCCGCACCGGGTGATCAGCCCGCTGGGGGTGGATCGTTACTCGATGCCGTTCTTCGCCGAGCCGCATCCGGACACGCGCATCGAATGCCTGCCCGGTTGTCAGGATGCCCGACACCCGGCGAAATACCCGGCCACCACCTGCGCCGAGTTCCTGCTCTCGCGCTTCGCCGACACCTACGCTTATCGGCGGGAGCAGGAAGCGGCTGAATGAACCGCTGGGTCAGTTTTTACCAATTGTTGCAGCGAGCATCTGTAGAATGCCGCCATTGCACCTGATGAGATGTCGACAATGTACGATTGGCTGAACGCCCTGCCCAAGGCAGAACTGCACCTGCACCTTGAGGGCTCGCTGGAGCCCGAGCTGCTGTTCGCCCTGGCCGAACGCAACAAGATCGCCCTGCCGTGGAGCGACGTCGAAACCCTGCGCAAGGCGTACGCCTTCAACAACCTGCAAGAATTCCTCGACCTGTACTACCAGGGTGCCGACGTGCTGCGCACCTCCCAGGATTTTTACGACCTGACCTGGGCCTACCTCCTGCGCTGCAAGGCGCAGAATGTCATTCACACCGAACCGTTCTTCGACCCACAGACCCACACCGATCGTGGCGTGCCGTTTGAAGTGGTGCTCAACGGCATCGCCGCCGCGTTGAAAGATGGCGAGCAGCAACTGGGCATCACCAGCGGCTTGATCCTGAGTTTCCTGCGCCACTTGAGCGAAGAACAAGCCGAGAAAACCCTCGACCGGGCGCTGCCGTTCCGTGATGCGTTTGTTGCCGTCGGCCTGGACAGTTCGGAGATGGGCCACCCACCGAGCAAGTTCCAGCGGGTGTTTGATCGCGCCCGTCACGAAGGCTTCCTGACCGTCGCCCACGCCGGCGAGGAAGGCCCGCCCGAATACATCTGGGAAGCACTCGACCTGCTGAAAATCCAGCGGATCGACCATGGCGTGCGGGCTATCGAGGACGAGCGATTGATGCAGCGGATCATCGACGAGCAAATCCCGCTGACCGTCTGCCCGTTGTCCAACACCAAGCTTTGCGTGTTCGATCACATGTCCCAGCACAACATCCTCGACATGCTGGAACGCGGCTTGAAAGTCACCGTGAACTCGGATGACCCGGCCTACTTCGGCGGTTACGTGACCGAGAACTTCCACGCGTTGTACACCGATCTGGGCATGACCCAGGATCAGGCCAAACGCCTGGCGCAAAACAGCCTGGATGCGCGGTTAGTCAAACCGTAAGTCCTGTGGGAGCGGGCCTGCCCGCTCCCATCGATGGGTATTTACAGCGCCATTTCCAACTCGGCCTCCTTGGCGAATCGATGGATTTCACGCTGCCCCAGCGCCGTGACGTGCAACGCGCGCGAATCGTTCGGCAGGCTCAGCCAGCCAGACTGCATGAACAGCTGCAACAATGCCGCCCCCAGTGAACCACCCATGTGCGGGCGTCTTTCACTCCAGTCGGGACAGGCACAGGCGGCTCTGCTGGTGCTGTTCGCCAACGCCTGGACGAACACCCCGCGCGATGCCAGTTCCGTGGCGCCCTTATGCGTGATCGACACGCGATGATCGAACTGCTCGATCCATCCCGCCTCCAGCAAGCGCTGATACAGATCGGCTGCCAGCGTACCGCCCAGATGATCGTCGCACAGCCGGGCGCGCAACAAGGACGAAGGCGCGGCCTGACGTTTCGGGACAGGGGTGGTGCGTTTGAAAATCTCGGGGATGTCCCGAGGCGTGCTGGCAATCGTCGCACTGGCCAGCGCCTCTATCGCGGCCCCGACTTCGGGTGCGGCGAGGCGGAAGAAGCGCTTGCGGCCGCGGGTTTCGACTTTCAACAGACCTCCGGCGGACAACCGCCCCAAGTGTGCACTGGCCGATGACGGCGACAGCCGGGCCAGCAATGCCAGCTCTTCGGTCTGTCGTGCCGCGCCGTCCATCAAGGCCCACATCATTGCGCTGCGCTTTGGGTCAGCCAGCAACGTGGCGATCTGGCTGATGCAAGGTGCATGTTCCATGTATTCACTCCCTGTTGAATCGTTTCGTCTACTGCTCAGAGACATCTTGACCAGTAATGTGTCGTCGGCCAAGACGTGGAAACCGCCATGAACCGGGCCAGGCCTTCCACGCCCCCAACCGATGCTTCGAAGACCCGCAAAGGTCGGGAATTGACCGAGGAGCCTGGCCGGCTCGAACGCGGACTCGCCATGGGCGAGCCCGACGGTGCGCACATGAGGCGGGCGCTAGTATAAGCGGGTTGATCGCCGGTTCCTGCCCCCCGGAAACCATTGGTGGTGATTGATCCTGAGGGAAATTTCGCTATTTGCCTGCGACTAATGATCGGTCCCCGGCAACGCGGGAAATTGGCTGCCTAAATGAGTACATCGGCTGGCAAGCATTTCCCGCAAAAGGTTCACCGGCTTACTCAATTGTGCGCGATGTGCGCACAGCAGATTCAGCGGTGCGCGCTCACAGAGCAGTTCCGGCATCAACACCTTCAAGCGACCGGCCAACACGTCAGCGGCCACATCGAGCCAGGATTTGTAGGCGATACCGGCGCCCGCCACCGCCCACAGGCGAACCACGTCGGCATCGTCGCTGAAGCGGTCACCGCTGACGGTCAGGCTGACGTCGCGTTTGCCATCGTGAAAACTCCAGTGGTCGTGAACCCGGCTGCCGAGCATGAACAGCAGGCAATTGTGTTGCGCCAGCTGTTCCAGTTGCCGTGGTTCGCCATGCCGGGCCAGGTAGCTCGGCGCCGCACACAGCACGCGTCGGTTGTCCGGCGCGATGGGCAGCGCCACCAGGCTCGAGTCTTCCGGTTCCCCGTAGCGCAGGGCGATATCCACCGGTTGGCGGAACAGGTCGGCGATGCGGTCGCCCAACAGCAGGCGTACCGTGAGTTTCGGGTGTTCACGCTGGAACTCGTCCAGCCACGGCAATAACAGGTTGCGGCCAAAGTCCGAGGGCGCCGACAGCTGCAGGACACCACTGACCTGGTCCTGACCGCTGGCCAATAACCGGCGGCCCTCGTCGAGATTGCTCAGTGCGGCCCGGGCGTATTCGAGGAACCCTTCACCCTCGGCCGTCAGGCGCAAGCTGCGGGTGGAGCGGGCAAGCAGCCGGGCGCCGAGTTGTTGTTCGATGCGCTTCAACGCCGCACTGGCCACCGCCGCCGACATGTCCATGCCCCGGGCTGCCGCCGACAGACTGCCCAGGTCGGCCGCCCGGACAAACAACTGCAAGTCATCGAAACGCAGCATCAAAGCCTCGATTATCAAAATAATATTGAAAGAGACTGCTCTTTTAGCGGGTTTTATCTTGCGAAGAAATAGCCAATCATTTGTCCCATCGAAATCATCCCGCTCCCGGAGTCGACCATGTCCCAGCCTTTCACTGCCATTGCCACGCTGATCGCCAAACCTGGGCAGCAAGATGCCCTTGAGCAGCACCTGCGTGCGCTGCTCGAACCAACACGCGCGGAGGCCGGTTGCGGCCAATACGATCTGCACCAGGACCTCGCCAATCCGCAGGCCTTCTACATGATCGAACAGTGGAGCAGCGATGAAGCGCTGCAGGCCCATGACGCCAGCGCACACATCCAGAACTTTCGCGCCAAGGCCGGGGAGCTGATCGAACACTTCGACCTCAAGCGCCTGCGTGCCGTGGCTTGAGCCCTTCTTCTATTACCGTTCAGGAATCCGTTATGAAAGCCATCGCCTATTACCACTCGTTGCCGATCAGCGACGCCAAATCCCTGCAAGACATCGAGCTGCCAGAACCGGTCGCCGGGCCGCGCGACCTGCTGGTGGAAGTCAAAGCCATTTCGGTCAACCCGGTGGACACCAAGATCCGGCAGAACGTCCAGCCGGAAAACGGCGCGGCCAAAGTGCTGGGTTGGGACGTCGCCGGTGTGGTCAGGGCGGTCGGCAGTGAAGTGACATTGTTCAAGGCTGGCGACAATGTGTTCTACGCCGGCTCTATCGCCCGCGCCGGCGGCAACAGCGAGTTGCACGTGGTGGACGAGCGCATTGTCGGCCATATGCCGAAAACCATCGGTTTCGCCGAAGCCGCCGCCTTGCCGCTGACGGCCATCACGGCCTGGGAATTGCTCTTCGAACGCCTGCAAGTGCGCGAAGGTAAAACCGATGAAGGCCAGAGCCTGCTGATCGTCGGCGCGGCCGGCGGTGTCGGTTCGATCCTGACGCAACTGGCGAGTCAGCTCACCGGCCTGCAAGTCATCGGCACCGCGTCCCGCGAGCAGACCCAGACCTGGGTGCGTGACCTGGGCGCCGATCGGGTGATCGACCACAGCCAGCCGTTGAGCGAAGCGCTGAAACGCGCGGGCGTCGCGCAGGTGACCCACGTCGCCAGCCTGACCCAGACCGATCATCACCTGGATCAACTGGTCGAGGCATTGGCGCCGCAAGGCAAGCTCGCGTTGATCGATGATCCGAAGGCGCTGGACGTGACCAAGCTCAAGCGCAAGAGCCTGTCTCTGCATTGGGAGTTCATGTACACCCGCTCACTGTTCGAAACGCCGGACATGATCGAGCAGCACAAACTGCTCAACCGGGTCGCCGCGCTAATCGACGCCGGAACTTTGAAAACCACGGTGGGCGAGCACTTCGGAACGATCAACGCGGCGAATCTGCGTCGCGCCCATGAGCTGCTGGAAAGCGGCAAATCCAAGGGCAAGATTGTCCTCGAAGGCTTCTGAAACACGTTGATACAAGTGTCGTCCGAAAGGACGACACCGTCAGTCCGAACGTTGACCATTGTCATAATTGCGATCGTATTCGGGTCTACAATCGTGCTCTCTGCGACGCAATCTTTTAACCGAGGAGGTCAGCAATGAAGATCCTGATAAAAGAATTGGCAAAATCCCAGTGGCAAGTCCGCCTGGACCAACACGCGGTGACGTTCCGTAGCGAAGCCGAAGCTCGTGCCTTCACCCAAACCCTCGAAGCACGATTGCACGCCCCTCATCAGATTCCCGTCCAACAGCAACGCGCTGTCGGCTGAGGCCATCCTCACACCTGGGCTTGCGCCAGCGCCCGGGCATTTTGCAAACGCCGGGTGAGCATCGCCACGCTCACCACCAGAATTCCGCACAGACTGATGACCATGGCCATCGGCATTGCGCTGCCGTCGTACAAGATTCCCACCAGCGAAGCCGCCCCGGCGGCGACACTGAATTGCAGGCAACCGAGCATTGCCGACGCACTGCCGGCACGGGCGCCCTGGCCGTTCATGGCACAGGCCGAGGCGTTGGGCAGGATACAACCGAGGCTGGCGATGCAGATGAACAGCGGGATCAGCAGCGGCCACAGTTGCTCGGTGTGTAGCGAGCTCACGGCCAGCAATGTCAGCCCCGCCGCCACGTAAACCCACACCGCACGCGCCAGCAGGAAAGCCGGGCCACGCTTGGCCAGCAACCGCGCGTTGACCTGCGCGACCAGGATGAAGCCCGCCGCGTTGGTGCCGAACAACCAGCCGAAGTGCTCGGCCGGCACGCCGTAGAGCTTGATGAAGACAAACGGCGAACCGGCGATGTAGGCAAACATCCCGGCGATGGCGATGCCGCCGGTCAGGGCGTGGCCGAGGTAGATCGGGTTCGACAACAGCCGACCGTATTGGCGCAGCGCCCCGGACAGCGGTTGACGTGGCACATGCGCAGGCATGCTTTCCGGCAAGCCGAGCGCCACGGCCAGCGCGGCCAGGGCACTGAAACCGGTCAGTGCCAGGAAAATCGACTGCCAGCCCGTGGTGTTGACCAACAGGCCGCCGAGCATTGGCGCGAGAATCGGCGCCAGCCCCATGACCAGCATCAGTTGCGAAAAGACCTTGGCCGACCCTACCGCATCGCACTTGTCACTGACGATCGCCCGGGAAATCACCATCCCCGCGCAGCCACCCAACGCCTGGACGAAACGCGCACCGAGCAGCCATTCCAGATTCGGCGCATAGGCGCACGCCAGCGATGCGACGGTGAACAAACCGACGCCCGTCAGCAACGGCACCCGCCGGCCAAACCGATCCGCCACCGGGCCGTACATCAGTTGGCCAATGGATAATCCGAGAAAATAGGCCGCCAGTGTGAGTTGGACATGTTGCTCATCGGTGCCGAACGTCAGCGCGATGGCGGGGAATGCCGGCAGATAGAAGTCGATTGCAAGCGGCCCAAAAGCACTCAGGGCGCCAAGTATCAAAACGGTACGGAAATTCATCAGGCATCCATGTGGGACTGAGGGCGGCAGCCCCACAGTTTAGCCGCGCATGAACCCGATGAACATTCTGATAGCTCGCTAACTAACAGAAACCTGCTGGATAAACGCAATACCCTGTGGGAGCGAGCCTGCTCGCGATAGCGGTGTTTCAGCCACATCACATCTGACTGAGACGCAGCTATCGCGAGCAGGCTCGCTCCCACAAGGGGCCTCAGGCGACGTGCACTTCGTAACCTTCCTCGCGGATTGCTGCGATCACTTGCTCCGCCGTCAACGTACTCTCGACGCCCACTTCCCTGGCGGCCAGATCGACCCGCACGCTGGCTGCCGGATCCTGGGCTTGCACCGCCTGGGTGATGGCTCTGACGCAGTGACCACAGGACATGCCCTGAACGTTGAATACTTGCATGGGATGACTCCTTGATTGAGGTGGCGAGCAGTCTCAAGCTTGCCATGATGGCAAGGTCAAGTTCCTGAATAATCTGCCGGGCTGGCAATCGGCGCCGCGCTCGGCCAAGCTGCGTGCATCAATGACTCGATCTCAGGAGATTCAGCCATGCGCTGGTCAGCTTTCAGCCTGTTTGGCTTACTCAGCCTTATCGCCGCCGTGCCCTCGGTCCATGCTGCGGGGGAGGATTATGGCGTCCTGATCATTTCCCGCGAGCGCCTGGAAGTGTCGACCAACTGCGAAATCGGTGTGTACATCCAGGATCAGCTGTCAGCGCGGCTGTTTCAGGAGCAAAGCACGTCGTTCAACCTGCCGCCGGGCAATGTTTCGCTGCGCCTGAAACTGCTGCCGGGCCAGGCGCAGGGCTGCAATCCGGGGATGCTGGCACCGGGCTCGCAGATCATCACGCTCAAGGCCGGGGATGTATTGAAGTTCCGGATTGCGATGACGCAGGAAGGGATGTATCTGAAGCCGGCAGCCTTGGAATATTGAGACTCGCTCCCACAGTGGTCGTTGACGGATTGAATATTGGCGCTTGACCTTGCCAGCATGGCAAGGTTGATCCTGTAGTCATCTACTACAGGGAGCGCGACCGATGTCCGAATCCACCACGTTTGATCTGCCGATTGCCGGCATGACCTGCGCCAGTTGCGCCGGGCGTGTCGAGCGTGCCTTGAGCAAAGTCATCGGCGCCTCAGCCGTCAGCGTCAACCTGGCCACCGAGCAGGCGCGGGTCCAGGCGCCCAGCGACAGCTTGCCGGCGTTGATGGAGGCCGTACAGCAGGCCGGTTATAGCGTGCCGCAGCAGAGCCTGGAACTGAGCATCGACGGCATGACCTGCGCGTCCTGCGTCGGCCGGGTCGAACGGGCGCTGGGCAACGTGCCTGGGGTCAAAAGCGTCAGCGTCAACCTGGCCAACGAACGTGCCCATCTTGAACTGCTGGGGCAGATCGATCCGCAAACCCTGATCGCCGCCGTGACCAAGGCCGGCTACAACGCCAGCGTCTGGGAGGTCGAGCACCCACAAACCGATACTCAACAACAGCGCCTGCACCGTGAGCGCTGGGCCTTGATCCTGGCCATCGCCCTCGCCTTGCCGTTGGTATTACCGATGCTGCTGCAACCATTCGGCGTGCACTGGATGCTCCCGGCGTGGGTGCAATTCGCCTTGGCCACCCCGGTGCAATTCATTTTCGGCGCACGCTTTTATGTTGCCGCGTGGAAAGCCGTGCGCGCCGGGGCCGGTAACATGGACCTGCTGGTCGCCCTCGGCACCAGCGCCGGTTACGGCTTGAGCCTCTATGAATGGGCCACCGCCACCGGGCGCATGCCGCACCTGTATTTCGAAGCGTCGGCGGTGGTGATCGCGCTGGTGCTGCTGGGCAAATACCTCGAAAGCCGCGCCAAACGCCAGACGACCAGCGCCATCCGCGCCCTCGAAGCACTGCGTCCGGAACGGGCGATTCAAGTGATCGACGGCCGCGAACAGGACGTCGCCATCAGCGCCTTGCGCCTGAATGACCTGGTGCTGATCAAACCCGGCGAACGCTTCCCGGTGGACGGCGAAGTGGTCGAAGGCCAGAGCCATGCCGATGAAGCGCTGATCAGCGGCGAAAGCCTGCCGGTGCCGAAACAACCCGGCGACAAGGTCACCGGCGGCGCCATCAATGGTGAAGGCCGGCTGCTGGTGCGCACCCAGGCCTTGGGCGCGGAAACCGTGCTGGCGCGAATCATCCGCCTGGTGGAAGACGCCCAAGCTGCGAAGGCGCCGATCCAGAAACTGGTGGATAAAGTCAGCCAAGTGTTCGTGCCGACGGTGTTGCTGATTGCCCTGGCGACCCTGATCGGTTGGTGGCTGTACGGCGCGCCGCTGGAAACCGCATTGATCAACGCCGTCGCCGTGCTGGTGATTGCCTGCCCTTGCGCCCTAGGCCTGGCGACGCCCACCGCCATCATGGCCGGCACCGGTGTGGCGGCGCGCCATGGGATTCTGATCAAGGACGCCGAAGCCCTGGAACGAGCCCATCAAGTCAGCGCTGTCGTATTCGACAAGACCGGCACCCTGACCTCTGGCGCGCCGCGCATCGCCCATTTGAGCGCCATCGACGGCAACGAAGCGGCCCTGCTGCAAATGGCCGGCGCCCTGCAACGCGGCAGTGAGCACCCCCTGGCGAAAGCGGTTCTGCAGGCGTGTGCCGAACGCGGCTTGAGCGTGGCGGATGTCAGCGACAGTCAGTCGCTGACCGGCCGCGGTATCGCTGGCACCCTCGACGGCCGGCGGTTGGCGCTGGGCAATCGGCGCTTGCTGGAAGAGAGCGGTTTGAGCGCAGGCCCATTGGCTGACTCCGCCGCCGCGTGGGAAACCGAAGGCCGGACCCTGTCCTGGCTGATCGCGCAAGGTCCGCAGCCGGGCGTGCTGGGCCTGTTCGCGTTCGGCGACACCCTCAAGCCCGGTGCACTGCAAGCCGTGCAACAGCTCAACGCGCGCCACATCAGCAGCCACCTGCTGACCGGTGACAATCGCGGCAGCGCCAAAGTGGTCGCCGAGGCGCTCGGCATCAGTGATGTCCATGCCGAGGTGCTGCCGGCCGACAAGGCGGCCACTGTGGCGCAATTGAAAAAAACCGGCGTGGTGGCGATGGTCGGCGACGGTATCAACGACGCCCCGGCCCTGGCCGCCGCTGACATCGGCATCGCCATGGGCGGTGGCACCGACGTCGCCATGCAGGCGGCCGGGATCACCCTGATGCGCGGCGATCCACGACTGGTTCCCGCAGCGCTGGAGATCAGTCGCAAGACCTACGCGAAGATCCGGCAGAACCTGTTCTGGGCCTTTGTCTATAACCTGATCGGTATTCCGCTGGCGGCGTTCGGCTTCCTCAACCCGGTGCTGGCCGGTGCGGCGATGGCGTTGTCGAGCGTCAGCGTGGTGAGCAATGCGCTACTGTTGAAAACCTGGCAACCCAAGGATCTGGAGGACAACCGATGAACATCGGCCAAGCAGCCCGGCGCAGTGGCCTGAGCGCGAAGATGATCCGTTATTACGAGTCCATTGGTTTGCTCAAGGCGGCCCATCGTACGGACAGCGGCTATCGGCTCTATAGCGACGCCGACTTGCACACGCTGGCGTTTATCAAGCGCTCGCGGGACCTGGGCTTTTCCCTGGAAGAGGTCGGCAAACTGCTGACCCTCTGGCAGGACCGCCAGCGGGCCAGCGCCGATGTGAAGGCCTTGGCGCGTCAACACATCGACGAGCTCAACCAGAAGATTCGCGAACTCGGCGAGTTGCGCGACACGCTGCAAGACCTGGTCGAGCACTGCCACGGCGATCACCGCCCGGACTGCCCGATTCTGAAGAATCTTGAGTCGGGTGGCTGCGCTGAATCGGTTCGTGCCTGAGAGACCGACAAAAAACCCGGCCGAAGCCGGGTTTTTTATTGACCGATCACTGCATCCACGGGGGTGGCGGCTCTTCGGTCTTGTTCGGTGGCGCGTCATCTGCCGCGCGGACCGCTTGCTTGCGCTCTTCGTCCAGGCGAGCCGCCTCGATTTCGCGCATGATCCCGCCAACGTCGGCCAATTCCTCCGGTTCGTCGAACTCACCGGTCAGGGCACTGGACGGGTGCAAGGTACCGGCCTCGTACAAGGCCCACATTTCCTTGGCGTACTTGGTCTTCTTCAACTCCGGCGCAAACCGCCCGAAGTACGAGGCCATGTTGCCCACGTCCCGCTCCAGCATGCTGAACGCGTGGTTGTTGCCCGCCGCGTCGACCGCTTGCGGCAGGTCGATGATGACCGGGCCGGTCGGCGTCAACAGCACATTGAACTCCGACAGGTCACCGTGCACCAGACCGGTACACAGCATCAGCACGATCTGCGAAATCAGGAACGCGTGATACTCGCGCGCCTGGTCCGGCTCGAGCACCACGTCGTTGAGGCGTGGCGCGGCATCGCCGTATTCGTCCGCCACCAGTTCCATCAGCAGCACGCCTTCGAGGAAGTCATAGGGCTGAGGAACCCGCACACCCGCGCCAGCCAGACGAAACAGTGCCGCCACTTCGGCGTTCTGCCAGGCGTCCTCGGTTTCTTTCTTGCCGAACTTGGAGCCCTTGGCCATGGCTCGGGCCTGCCGACTGTTGCGCACCTTGCGGCCTTCCTGATACTCGGCCGCCTGGCGGAAACTGCGTTTATTCGCCTCCTTGTAGACCTTCGCGCAACGTAACTCGTTGCCGCAGCGCACCACATAAACAGCTGCTTCTTTACCACTCATGAGTGGGCGCAGCACCTCGTCGACCAGACCGTCCTCGATCAGGGGTTCAATGCGTTTTGGAGTCTTCATCAGCTTTTATTGTGGGTCCTTTATTACCAAACACGCGAAAGTCATTCGTTATACGGCAATCCACTCATTCGGGGGAGGGGTTGCCGACCTATGAACCGTGTGGATGCACACAATGTGCCGAAAAAAACCGGCAAATCCCGCCAGGTTCATCGACCGACAAGGATCATAGCCGAGCCGGCAGGACTTGTCGGAGAAGGGATAAGAGGGGATTTGCGACAGAATCCGACATACCGGCACATACCCTTCGTAGGATTTTTCACGATTGCCCTCAATTTCCTCCTCCGGCAGCCGAAGTCATCATTAACAAAGTGATTTGTCCGACGATCGTTCCTACAGAAGACGATGGCGCGCCCAAGGAATCGGGATCAAAAAACCATTTACGGCTGCCAATAATTCCGCGAGTCATCTGCACTGCGTGGGCCTACAAGAAAATCTGGAGCGCGGATGAACATCAAACAGAAGTTGACGTGGGCGTTTGCAATCATCGCCTGCGTGCCCGTGGTGCTGGTCGCCACCCTCGTTGTGCTGAACTTGCGCAGTGATGCCAAGGATAATTTCATCGACGGCAGTGGCCGCGAGATCCGTCAGGTCAGCAACGCCATGCAGCTGTTCTTCGACGGCATCAGCCAGAACGTCGATTACCTGGCGAACCAGCCACTGATCAAGGAATCCGACGCCGGCCTCAAGACTTACATGAGCGCCAACGCGGAAACCATCCCGCAGGGCGAGGCGGATAAAAAGGTCTTCGCGCTCCTGCAGAGCCTGGGCAACAGTCACCCGTCCTACGCCTACGCCATCCTCGGCACCGCCGCTGGCGGCTACGTCTCCTGGCCCGACGATGCCAAGCTGAACAACTACGACCCGCGCCAGCGCCCTTGGTACAAGGCGGCCCAGGCCAAACCGGGCAAGCCTTTCCGCACCGAGGCTTATTACTGGGCCCAGGACGACGCGACCTACGTCAGCACGGTGCGCACCATCGATAACAAGCTCGGCACCAACGGCGGCGTGGTCAGCATCGACGTGACGCTCAAGCAGCTCACCGAAATCGTCAAACAGATCAAGCTCGGGGAAACCGGCTACCTGATGCTGCTGGAAAACACCGGCACCGTGCTGGTCGATCCGAAGCAACCGGAACACAACTTCAAGGCCTTGAGCAGCCTCGGCGAAGGTTATGCGCAACTGGCCAAGGCCGGTAAAGGCCTGGTCGAAGTCGAGCTCAACGGCGAGCGCTACATGGCCAACGTCTGGCCGTCGGAGCAACTGGGCTGGACCTTTATCGGCCTGATCAAACAGAACGACGTGATGAGCTCGGCCACCCAGCTGACCTGGCTGATCGCGATCATCGCCGCCGTGCTGGCCGTGCTCTTCGCCGTGGTCGGCGCCAGTTTCGCCAGTGTCATCGTGCGGCCGATCCGCAGTGTGGCCAGCGGCCTGGAAGGCATCGCCCAGGGCGAAGGCGACCTGACCCAGAACCTGCAAATTCGTGGCAGCGACGAAACCGCGCAACTGGCCAACTGGTTCAACCAGTTCCTGGCGGCGATTCGCAACTTGATTCAAAGCATCGGCGGCGCCGCGACCAGCATTCTCGCGACGTCCAAGAGCTCGACCCAGGTCTCCAGCGACATGGCCGAAGCGGCAGGTCGTCAGCGGGAAGCCGTGGACATGGTCTCCACTGCGTTCCACGAAATGGTCGCCACCGCCAACGAAGTGGCGCGCTCCTGCAGTCAGGCCGCCGAATCGGCCGACAGCGGCCAGCGCCAGGCCCGTGAAGGTCAGCAGCAGATTGATGCAGCGGTGACCAGCGTCGATCGCCTGAGCCAGGAGATCGAGCAGTCGGCGCAGTCGATGCAACAACTCGAGCGTGACAGCAACGACATTCAGTCGATTCTCGGGACCATCCGTTCGATCGCTGAACAGACCAACCTGCTGGCGCTGAACGCCGCGATTGAAGCGGCTCGCGCCGGTGAACAGGGTCGCGGCTTTGCGGTGGTGGCGGACGAAGTGCGGGCATTGGCCAAACGCACCGCCGATTCGACGGCGGAAATCGACGGCTTGCTCGGCAACCTCGCCAAGCGCACCAGCCAGGTCACGCAACAAATGCACGCCAGCCTGGAAGTGTCCCAGCAGTCGGTGAGCCGCATCGGCGAAGCGCGCAGCAGCTTCGGACAGATTCGTGAGTCGGTGGACGTGATCCGCGACATGAACACCCAGATCGCCACCGCGGCGGAACAACAGCACCAGGTGGCGGAAGACATCAATCGGCACATCAGCCAGATCCATGGCGATGCGCAGTTGGTGGCGGAACTGGCGAACTCGGCGCGCCTGGATTCCCAGAGCCTGGCGGGGCTGTCGAATGAGCTGGACGGGTTGGTTCGTCGGTTCAGGACCTGATTCCCGAAACGCCGCAGGCCCAATGTGGGAGCAGGCTTGCTCGCGAAAGCGGTATGACAGCCGATATCTTTATTGACTGACACACCGTTTCGCGAGCAAGCCCGCTCCCACATTGGACCTGCGGTGTTACTGCTTGAACAATTCCCCTGGCGTGAACCCGAACAACCCTCTGAACGCAGCGATAAACGCCGACGTCGAGTCATACCCACACGCCAGCGCGGCATTGGTCACGCTGTTCCCCTCCTCCAGCAGACTCAACGACGACAGCAGCCGCATCCGCTGTCGCCAGCCGCGAAAACTCAACCCGGTTTCACGCTGGAACAGACGCATCAGGGTTTTCTCCGACGTCCCCAAGCGCTGCGCCCAGGCCTGCAACGTCACGTTCTGCTCCGGGTTTTCGATCAGCTCATTGCACAACCCCAGCAGCCGCTCATTCCGCGGCAAAGGCAGCGAAAAACCGACTTCGGGCAGGTTCGCCAACTGATCCAGCAATACACTCACCAGCCGGGCTTGCGGCGTGTCGCCCTGTGGATACTCCACGGGCAGCAGGCAAAAACTCTTGATCAACTCCCGAGCCAGCGGCGTCACCTCCAGCACCCGACAGCGATCGTCGGCCCATGGGCAGTCCTCGCGGCGCACGTACAGGCTGCGCATCTCGGCGCGCATCGAGGTCACCACCTGATGCTCGAAATCCGCCGGAATCCAGATGCCCCACTGCGGCGGTGCGAAGAAACTGCCCTCGGCGGTGTGTACACCGAGAACGCCGCTGATGGCGTAGGAAAACTGCACCCAGTCGTGTCGGTGGGACGGGGTCCATGAACCGGCATTCAGGCTTTCGGCGCGCGCATAAAGCGGGCGCGGCAGCACGGTTAATGCAGGAATTGCGCGTTCGAGGGATTGTTGTCCGTTGTTCGGCATTGACTGGTCTTATGTCGCAGGATGGCGGTTGGCCGACGTTAGGCCAAGTCGCCCACATATTCAACAACGACGCAGATCCCCTGTGGGAGCGGGCTTGCTCGCGAAGGCGGGGTGTCAGTCAGGGAAAATGTCGACTGACGCACCGCCTTCGCGAGCAAGCCCGCTCCCACAGGTTTCTCGAAGATGTCAGACATCAGCGCTCGATGATGGCCGTGACGCCCTGCCCACCCGCCGCACAAATCGAGATCAGCCCCCGGCCCTTGCCCGCCGCATCAAGCAGCTTGGCCAGATTCGCCACAATCCTTCCCCCCGTGGCGGCAAACGGATGCCCCGCCGCCAGCGAACTGCCTTTGACGTTAAGCCGGGCGCGATCGATGGCGCCCAGCGGTGCATCAAGGCCGAGGCGGGTTTTGCAGTACTCCGGATCTTCCCAGGCCTTCAACGTACACAGCACCTGCGCCGCGAAGGCTTCGTGGATTTCGTAGTAATCGAAATCCTGCAAGGTCAGGCCGTTGCGCGCCAGCAAACGGGGCACCGCGTACACCGGCGCCATCAATAGCCCTTCGGCACCGTTGACGAAATCCACTGCCGCCGCCTCGCCATCGCGCAAATAGGCGAGGACTGGCAAACCGCGCGCCCTCGCCCATTCTTCACTGCCCAGCAGCACCAGCGACGCGCCATCAGTGAGCGGGGTCGAGTTGCCGGCGGTCAATGTGCCTTTGGCGCTTTTTTCGAAGGCGGGTTTGAGCGAGGCCAGCTTTTCCAGGGTCAGGTCCGGACGCAGGTTGTTGTCGCGGGTCAAGCCGAGGAACGGCGTCATCAGGTCGCTGTGCCAGCCCTCGGTGTACGACGCCGCCAGTTTCTGGTGACTCTCCAGCGCCAGCTGATCCTGCTCGGCGCGGGGAATGTGCCAGGTCTGCGCCATTAATTCGCAGTGCTCGCCCATCGACAGGCCGGTACGCGGCTCGCCATTGCGGGGAAATTCCGGGATGAGATGGCCGGGGCGCAGTTGCAGGAAGGTTTTCAGTTTGTCGCCCGTGGTCTTGGCGCGATTGGCTTGCAGGAGGATTCTGCGCAGGCCTTCGTTGATACCGATCGGTGCGTCGGACGTGGTGTCGACGCCACCGGCAATGCCGCACTCGATCTGACCGAGGGCGATTTTATTGGCCACCAGCAACGCCGCTTCCAGCCCGGTGCCGCACGCTTGCTGAATGTCATAGGCCGGGGTGGTCGGCGACAGCCGCGAGCCGAGCACGCATTCGCGGGTCAGGTTGAAATCCCGGGAATGCTTGAGCACTGCCCCGGCCGCGACCTCGCCCATGCGCAGGCCGTGCAGGTTGAAACGCTCGATCAGGCCTTCGAGCGCTGCCGTGAGCATCGCCTGATTGCTCGCGGTGGCGTATGGCCCGTTGGAGCGAGCGAAAGGAATACGGTTACCACCGATGATCGCGACGCGGCGCAGCTGAGTCATGAAAAGCTCCTGATAAAATGTCTGAAAATCAAACCAATTCCCTGTGGGAGCGGGCTTGCTCGCGAAGAGGCCGGCACCTTCAACATCTGTATTGGCTGATACACCGCTTTCGCGAGCAAGCCCGCTCCCACACGGGATTGCATTCCAAAACCGCTCCACAATGGCTCAAGCGTAGGCCTTATCTCGCGAATCGAACGACTGATTGCCATTCGTGGTCCACACTTGGAACCCCAGCTGCTGGAGCGCGTTCCATGTCTGACCGCTATATCGACTTCGCCAATTCATCCGTCGGCCATCGTCTGGTCGGGGCCCTGGGTCTGCCTTCGCCGGTGCGCCTGGAGCGCTGGCAAGCAGGCCGGCTGCGTCCGGTCGAAGGGGCGCTGCTGATCGGCGGCGGGCCGCTGGTGGAAAAAGTCAGCGCCTTCGCCAATCGCCTGACCGACGCGATCTACAGCTACGGCACCGAGCCCTCCATGGCCACAGCATGGATTCCCGGCCACGGTCCCCAACTGAAAGCCGTGGTGTTCGACGCCAGCGACCTGGTGCACACCGATCAACTCAAACAGCTGCGCGAGTTTTTTCAGCCATTGATGAAAAACCTCGATCACAGCGCACACCTGGTGATTCTCGGTCGTGCACCGCAGACCCTGAGTGACCCCTTCGCCGCCAGTGCACAACGGGCCATCGAAGGCTTCAGTCGCTCGCTGGCCAAGGAACTGCGCAGCGGCGGCACGTTGCAGCTGATCCATATCGGCGAAGGTGCCGAGGATCAACTGGAAGGTCCGTTGCGGTTTTTCCTCTCGCCAAAAAGTGCCTTCGTCTCCGGGCAAGTGATTCGCCTGAACGCCTGCGACACCCCGGTCACCGACTGGACACGGCCGCTGGCGGGTCGCAAGGCGCTGGTGACCGGCGCGGCGCGCGGCATCGGTGCCTCGATTGCCGAAACCCTGGCCCGGGACGGCGCCGAGGTGATTCTGCTCGACGTGCCACCGGCCAAAACCGATCTTGAAGCCCTGGCCGCCCGCCTCGGGGGACGCAGCATCACCCTCGACATCTGCGCTGCAGACGCCGCCGCGCAGTTGATCGAACAGTTGCCGGACGGGGTCGACATCGTGGTGCACAACGCCGGCATCACCCGGGATAAAACCCTGGCCAACATGACCCCGGAATTCTGGGACGCGGTGCTTGCGGTCAATCTCAATGCCCCGCAAGTGTTGACCAAGGCACTGCTCGACAGCGGCACCTTGCGCGACAACAGTCGGGTGATTCTGCTGGCGTCCATAAGCGGCATCGCCGGCAATCGCGGGCAAACCAATTACGCCGCGAGCAAGGCCGGGTTGATCGGCCTGGCCGAAGCCTGGGCACCGTTGCTGAATGCGCGCGGGATCAGCATCAACGCCGTCGCGCCCGGGTTTATCGAAACGCAGATGACCGCGCACATCCCCTTCGCTTTGCGCGAAGCCGGCCGGCGCATGAGTTCGCTGGGCCAGGGCGGCCTGCCACAAGACGTCGCCGAAGCGGTGGCCTGGCTGGCACAACCGGGCAGCGGCGCGTTTACCGGGCAAGCGTTGCGGGTGTGTGGGCAAAGTGTTTTGGGGGCTTAGTGATGATCACCGACTGGCACGTACTCAACCGCGAACCGAGCTTGCCCGGGTTGTATCTGCAGGCCGCGACGCGGCGCAAGATCACCGGCACCACCCTGCCCGACACCGGGTTGCGTTGCTGGGTCGATGTCGATCCGAAACGCCTGGCGGCCTACCGAACTGTCTGCGGCTTTGCCGACAATGGTCTGTTGCCGCCGACATACCCGCACGTCTTGGCGTTTGCATTACAGATGCAATTGCTCACGGCGAAGGATTTTCCGTTTCCGCTGTTGGGGCTGATTCACCTGAGCAACCGGATTCGCGTCTTGCGGCCCCTGGGCGGTGTGAATCGCGCGCGGGTCAGCGTGCAGGTGCAGAATCTGCAACCGCACGCCAAGGGTGCGACGTTTGATCTGGTGACGACGCTCGATGATCAATTGGGACCGCTGTGGGAAGCGGAAAGCCAGATGCTCTGTCGTGGCGTGAAACTTGAGGGTGAGCCGGTCGAGGAAGTGCTGGCATCGACCCTGGCGCTGACCGAAGTCACGCGCTGGAAGGCCCCGGCGGACATTGGCCGGCAGTACGCCAAAGTGTCCGGCGACTACAACCCGATCCACCTCAGCGCCGCGAGCGCCAAGCTGTTCGGCTTCCCCACCGCGATAGCCCATGGGCTGTGGAACAAGGCGCGCACGCTCGCGGCCCTGGCCGATTATCTGCCGACGGCGAATGTCGAGATCGCCGTCCAGTTCCGCAAACCGGTACGCCTGCCCAGCGAAGTGACGCTGCTCGCCAGCGCGGCGGGCTCCAGTGGCGATTTTCAACTGGTGGGGGCTGGGGATCTTGAGCACATGGTCGGACATTGGCGACCAGTCGCTTGAGAACACCTGCAGGAGCAGCCTGCTGGCGAGAAATTTCGGACGGGACGCTGTTCCTGATGACGCCATCGCCAGCAAGCCAGCCCCTGCAACGTTCATCTGCGATCAGGAAAATCGGGCGTGATACATGGTTAATTGTGTGTATATAACTTAAGTTTTACCGCCTTGCTCCCCGCCCCCGACAAAAACTCCCACCGTTGATTTACAACGAATTTATTTCCAACCCCCACCAAAAATCACACCTTAGGTATTAGTGCTTAGGCAGCAGCCGCGCACCCGTATATATCGGGTTAATACCAACTTGAGAATGGCGCCCCAGAGCCCTTGCGATTGTTATGTAGACAACGGACGAAGGCATCGCCGACGACAGAATCGGCGAGCTATCGAAAACAGCGACGTTGTTACAGGTGCAAGGAATCTCATCATGAAAAATCAAAATCAAATGTGGTGCAAATCGGCAACAGCCCTGGCGCTCATCCTGTCTCTCGGCCTGGCCGGTTGCAGCAGCGGTGGTGGCGGTCATCACAGCAGCTCCGACAGCTCCTCCCCTGACAGCACGACCACGGCAGGTGCCGGGGGGGCGGGCGGTGGCGGTACCGGTGGCGCGGGTGGTACAGACGGCGGCACTGGCGGAACGGGCGGCGGAACAGGCGGTACGGGGGGAGCTGGCGGGGGAACCGGTGGAAACGGCGGCGGTGGCACCACGACGCCAACCGTGAACCCGTTGGTGACCACCACCCTGGTCCAGGATCTCGGCACCACCGTCAGCGGTCTCGGCGATGGCGTCGGTCAGATCGGCAACTCACTGAACTCGGTTCCGGTCGTCGGCGGCGTGGTGCAAAGCGTGGCCCACACCGCCGGCAACGTGGTGACTACATTGGGTGATGGCCTGGGCAACGGCGTGGGCAAACTCGCCACCGACCCGAACGGTCTCGGCGTCACCGCGTCGGCAGTCGGTGGCGTGGTGCAGGATGTCGGCAACGGCGTTTCCGACGTCAGCGGCAAACTCGCCACCGCCACCAACAGCATTCCCCTGGTCGGCGGCGTAGTGACGAAAGTCGCGCCGGTGCTGGATGGCGTCGGTGAAAAAGTCACCATGCTCGGCGACACCCTGAGCACCGCCACGACAACCGGCCCGCTGGGCTCGGTGACCAAGGAAGTTGGTGACAGACTGGTGCCGGTAATCGCCATGGTGGAAAGCACCACCGACAAGGTGGGCGACGCCACCGGCCTGGGTGATCCGCTCAAAGGCGTGATCAAGAAAGTCGGCGACACCGTTGACGGTGTGGGCGACAAAGTCACCGATGCCGGTAACGGCAATCCGGTAACCGACACCCTCGGCAATGCACTGAGCAACACTGGCTCCGCCGTCGGCAAAGCAGGCGGCCTGGTGTCCAATGGCACGGGCTCCGGAACGGGCGGCGGGCTGGGCAGCAACGGTTTGCTGGAGACCGTCGGCGGCGCCGTGGTCAATCTCGGCCAGGGTCTGGGCGGTGGCAACGCCGTGGTCAATGCCGCGGGCAATAATGCGGTGGCCGGCGGCAATCTGGTCGCCACCGTCGGTGGTGCGCTCGGCGGCAGCGGGGTCGCCAATCTCGGCCCGACTGCGGCACTGGCCAACGTCGGCACCAACCTCAACACTGCGCTCACTCCTGCAGTCACTGCCGTCAGCGGCATCACCCAAAACGTTGGCGCCGCCACCGGTCTCGGTGCTCCGGTTGCCAGCCTGACCGGCCAGGCCGGCGGCGCAGTCGCCAACCTCGGCGGCGCGATTGCCGCCAGCAACGGCAACCCGGTCACCGCGGCGCTCGGCAATACCGTGACCTCATTGGGCAACACCGTCACCGCGGCTGGCGGGCTGGTCAACGGCGGCACGGGTGGCGGAATCGGCGGCCTCCTCGGTGGCTTGACCGGCAACAAACGCTGATATTGCACCCGGCCGATTCGACGGCCTCACCTACAGCGCCTACGCTTGGTTGGAGACGGAAGATTCCCACGAGTCTTCCGTCTTTTTCTTTGGACATGTAAGTCCACGCGAAGTAGCGAATTGAACATGGAGTGTCCTATGCGCGTCATGGCGTCCCTGCTGTTGCTTACCGTCAGTTCCTGCACCCTGGCAGACACCCTTCCCAGCTTCCTCAACAGTAACGACACGATCCGCAACCTGCCCGTGCCCAACCTGCCCGCCGACGCTTACCGCCCGACCGCCGCACCGTTGCAGGTGCCCGAACCGGGTGCCGCCGAGGCCCAGCCACTCATGATGGGCACCAAGGTCACCGTCAAAACCGTGCAGATCGAAGGCGGGACAATTTACCCGCTGAACGAATTGGCCGCGCTCTACCAACCGCTGCTGGGTCGCGAAAGCAACCTCGCCGAACTGATCGAAGCCACCCGCAGCATCACCCGTCGCTATCAGCAGGATGGCTACCTGCTGTCTTACGCCTTCCTGCCGCAACAGACTTTCGACAAGGGCGCGGTGCGCGTGGTGCTGGTCGAGGGCTACATCAAGGATTACCAGTTGCAAGGCGACGTCGGACGGGTCAAAGGCCTGCTCGATAAACTGGTGGCCAAGCTCCAGGCCGAACGCCCGTTGACGCGCAAGACTTTCGAACGCTACACCACGCTGATGAGCCGCATCCCCGGCGTGACATTGCAGGCGCAAGTGCCGCCACCGGGTACCACCGACGGCGCGTCGATCCTCATCGCCCAGGCCAGCCGCAAGCCTTTCACCAGCAGCCTCAGCGCCACCGAGGACAACCGCAACGGCACCCAGGCCTTGCTCGGTTTCAGCAGCAATGCGCAGACCTCCATGGGCGAGCAATTGAGCCTCAGCGGCCTGTTTCCGCCAGGTGATGACGACGAGCATTACTACCGTCTCGACTACAACCAGTTCCTCAATGCCGAGGGGACGCAACTGGCATTGTCTGCCTCGCGGTATCGCGCCGACCCTGGCACCAACGTGCAACTGGACAACGGCCTCCAGCTCAAACCGCACCGGGAAAACGATCGCTATTCCATCGGCTTCAGCCATCCACTGATTGCCGCGCCGAACGAGCTGCTCAGCGCCGGTGCAAGGGTGTATGCGGTCAATGACAAGACCCGCTATCAGGTCGTCGGTTTCCCGCTGAGCCTCGAGGAACGCACCGACCTGCGCGCACTCGCCTTCGAAAGCGACTGGCGCAAGGCCGATGCACGGCAACTGCGCATTCTCAGTGGCGGTCTGTACCAGGGCATCGACGGCATGGGGGCGAAAACCAACAACACCGATGTCGACCTGGATTTCTTCCGCCTGCGTTTGTCAGGGGTGCAGAGCGACAAGTTTTTCGACAATTGGCAGGGGGTGATTTCCGCCGCGTTGTACTGGAGTGACGACACCTTGCCCGACAGCGAACGCGCGGTGTTCGGCGGGCAGAACTTCGGCCGCGGCTACCCCGACGATCAGGCGTCGGGCGACAAGGGCTGGGGCGTGGCGTATGAGCTGAACTACAGCTTCAACCGTGCCGGGAACTGGGTCAGGATCCTGCAACCGTACGTGGTGCTGGACCGCTCCAGGACCTGGTTCAACGAGTTGCCGGTGAAGGGCAACAACCTGTCCTCGGCGGCGGTCGGGCTGCGCTTTGGCGATGCGAAGTACTACAACATCGCGCTGGAAGCGGCCAAGCCGATGTCGGATGAAGCACTGGACACGTTCAACCGCAAACCGAGGTACAGCATCAGTTTCAGCTACCAGTTGTAGAGAGGTCGACAGTGGCTGGCGGGGTCCTTGTAGGAGCGAGCACGCTCGCGATGAATGGCTGGGCAGCACGGACATTCAGACCGCCAGCGTTATCGTTGACGACCATCGTCGGCACGCCTCCCGGAGCATCATCACTCCTGCACTCGGGCGCGTACCCTTATCCGCCCACCCTATTCAGCCGCGGCTGCGGGAACAGGTTGTTCAGCGTTTCCAGCAACCGGACGTGATAGATCGGTTTGCGAAAAAGATCCAGTACCTGCAGACGCAGCATGTCGCTGACGTCCTCCATGTCCGCATGCCCCGAGGTCACGATCACCGGCAAATGTTGCCGGGACGTGTGTTCACGCAGGCGTTTGATCAGCGACATGCCGCTTTCCTCCGGCATGCGCAGATCAGTGATCACCAGGGCGATATCGGGGTGGCGGGTCAGGTGCTGCAGGGCGGCTTTCACCGAGGTGGCGGTCAGGCAATGAAAACCCTCGCCCTCCAGCAACTCCGCCAACTCAAGCAATGCGTCCTCTTCGTCGTCGACCAGAAGCAGCTGTTGGCGTGGGAGTGCGGGAGCGTTCATAGGGATTTCCTGCAATGGACTAAGCGCTGACGTTAGAACCACTCAGGCAAGTTGGCAAACGGCATCGATCAAGAAGTGGGAACCAGTGCACCTTTGATCGTAGTGAAAATCGTGGTGATCGCCCCCGAAATTGGCGTCATGAACGCTGCCAGGGCAACCGCTGCCATCCCCGCGATAATCGCGTACTCGATACCCGACGCACCTTCGGTGTCTTTCGCCAGATCGATATAAAAAACGACTTCGGATTTGATCTTCTGAACAACCTCGGTAAAGGACATGGCATTTCTCCTTGGCGACGACGGGTGTTGCACGACCGCAACATGATTCCTCTATGCCAGCACCAGCATTGCCGTCATTCCTCATGCCAACAACTGTAAAAAAGAATTATCACTAAAGTATTAGGCCTTTCGTTGACGCCAAAAAACTGCGCTCTACTGCGGGTTGAGCCAGTTATTTTCGGTGGCAGTAATGGCGTTTCGCTCTAGCTGCGCTACCGTCAAATAGCGAAATAGTTCGATGTTCATAGCTGCCTGATGGATGAGTTGTCTCGTCGGTACGACGGGGTTGTTTACGCAGCGGGAAAGGGAGAGCCGTCATGAACAGTCGTGTCACCCTGGGCCTTGCCGGTCTGTTTCTGGTAGGCGCCCTCATTGCCGGTTACTGGGGCCTCACCTTGAGCCGCCAGCCGGTGGCCGAACCTGTCGCGCCAGTCAGCGTCACCTCCGTAACGACCGCCCCCACAGCTGCGCCGGTCGAGGACCCCACCCGTCATCCGGTGGTGGTGTTGCGGCGGGACATCGCGCCGTTTGAACAGATCACGGCCGCCGACGTCACCCTGGAAAAACTCGCCATCGTCCCGGCCGGCAGCCTCACCCGTGTCGATCAGGCCGTGGGACGCACGCCCTGGCGCGCGCTTTCCGCCGGCAGTTGGCTCAACGATGAAAGCTTCGAGGCCGGCAGCAAACTCGCGCGGATGATCCGCCCCGACGAACGCGCCCTCGCCGTGGCGGTGGATGAAGTGATCAACGCCGGAGGGCAACTGACGCCGGGCGACTATGTCGATGTGCTGTTGTTTCTGCGCATGGATGCCAACACCCCGCAGTCGTCGGCGCAGTTGGTGGTCCCGGCCTTGCGGGTACTCGGCGTGGGCGAACAGTTGGGCCTGACCAACGACGGTCAGCCCGCCAGCCCGGCGCACAGCAACGATGAAAAACTCAAGCAGGACCAATCCCGCGCCAGCGCCCGGACCGTATTGCTCGCAGTACCCGAAGCGCTCTTGAGTCGCCTGATGCTCGCGACCCAGGCCGGGGTGTTGCGCCTGGCCGTGCGCAGCGCCGACGAGAAACGCTTGGCTCGCTACTGGGCTGGTGAAGCCGATTCATCGGCCAACCTCGCCAGTGCCAATCGCGAATTGATCCAGTTCAACCAGTTGGCCATGACGGCGCCACCCAAACCGGTCGGCACCGGTGGAGGCGCGGCGCCGCGCAAGTCGAATGTGGAAATCATCCGCGGCAACGAAATCACACAACAAACTCCCTGAGTCGAGCAAGGACGCATTCAATGCGCAGACGTTCCATGCCCCTGTTCCAAGGCCTGTTCTGGGTCTCATTGTTGAGCGGGCTGCCACTCACGGCGACGGTCGCCGCCGTCGGCAATTGCAGCGCACTCGGGCCGTTACCGGCGACGCTGGAGGTCGGTGAAGGACTGCAGCAGGAACTGCAGTCACCCGTGGCGATCACCCGGGTGGCCGTGGGCGATCCGAAAGTCGCTGACGTGCGGGTCAACGGCAATCAGGCGCTGCTGCTCACCGGCATGGCGCCCGGGGCTACCAGCCTGATGGTCTGGACCGCCTGCGCCAGCGCACCGCGCCAGAGCATGGTGTTCGTGCAGGGCCGGGCGACGGCGGCGATGACCAGTTCCACGCGCCTGCCGTCGGACGATTCGCTACTGCCGTCGCAAGTGCAGACCGACATCCGCTTCGTCGAAGTCAGCCGGACCAAACTCAAGGAAGCCAGCACCTCGATCTACGGCAAGGGTTCGAACAACTTCCTGTTTGGCTCTCCCGGCACGGTGCCCAACACGGCGGTCACGCCGGGCGTGTTGCCGCTGTTCAACATCGACCCGCGCATCGCCGTGCCGAGCATCCCCCTGCTCAACGACAGCTTCAACATCGTCTTTGGCGGCGGCAATTTCCTCGGCATCGTCAATGCGCTGGAAGGCAGCGGCTTCGCCTACACCCTGGCGCGGCCGAGCCTGGTGGCCCTCAGCGGGCAGAGCGCAAGTTTCCTCGCGGGCGGTGAAATCCCGATCCCGGTGCCCAGCGCCAACAGCAACAGCTACTCCATCGAATACAAGGAATTCGGCATCCGCCTGACTCTGACGCCGACCGTGGTCAGCCACGACCGCATCGCTCTCAAAGTGGCACCGGAAGTCAGCGAGCTGGATTACAACAATGGCGTGACCATCGGCGGCACCACCGTGCCGGCGTTCACCATCCGCCGCACCGACACCAGCATCTCCCTGGCCGATGGCGAAAGCTTCGTCATCAGCGGTTTGATCAGCACCCAGAACGCCTCGCAAGTCAGCAAGTTTCCAGGGCTGGGCGACATCCCGATTCTCGGCGCGTTCTTCCGCAACTCGTCCGTCAACCGCGAAGAGCGCGAGCTGCTGATGATCGTCACGCCGCATCTGGTCCAGCCGCTGGCCGCCAACGCGCAACTGCCGTCGTTGCCCGGTGAAAAACTGCGCAACTACGACCCGAACTGGTATCGCCTGTACTTCCTTGAAAACGGCGATTTCGATAAACGCAGCGGGTTATCGCAATGAGCCAGAGTCAGAACCTGAGTCAGACCTTCCTCGCGATCACGCGCAACAACACTGACCTGGAGTGGCTGCAAGGCGCCCTCGCGCCGTTGGGCCAGGTGGTCAGCGCCGGTGGCGGCAGCCTTGATGAATTGCTGGCGCTGGTGGACGTCACCTTCGCCAGCCTGGTGTTCGTCGGCCTCGACCGTGAACACGTGGTGAGTCAAAGCGCATTGATCGAAGGCGCCCTCGAAGCCAAACCGATGCTCGCCATCGTCGCGCTGGGCGACGGCATGGACAACCAGTTAGTGCTCAACGCCATGCGCGCCGGCGCCCGGGATTTCGTCGCCTATGGCTCGCGCTCCAGCGAAGTCGCCGGCCTGGTGCGCCGGTTGAGCAAACGCCTGCCGCCGGTGGCGCCGAATACGCAGCTCGGCGGTCTGACCGTGCTTTACGGCGTGCAGAGCAATGCCGACGGCGCGCTGCTGGCCACGCACATGGCGCAAGTGGTGCAGAAGAGCGGGCAGCAGACCTTGCTGCTCGACCTGGGCCTGCCCCGCGGCGACAGCCTGGCCTTGCTCGGGCTGGAAAGTTCGTTTCACTTCGGCGATGCCTTGCGCCACTTGCGGCGCCTCGATGCGACGCTGATCGATAGCGCGTTTACCGTGTGCGCGGCCGGGCTGCGCATTCTCGCTTACGCCAGCAACGATGAACCGCTGGAACAGACCAGCGCCGCCGAGCTGTACATGCTGCTCAGCGCGCTGCGCCAGCACTTCCAGCACATCGTCGTGAACCTCACCGGTCAGCCCGACAGCGAGGCCTTGCGCACCTTCGTCAGCCATTGCGACAAGTTGCTCTGGTACACCGATCAGAACGTGCTCGACTGCCGACGCAACCTGGCAGTGCTCAACTTCTGGCGCGAAAAAGCCATGAAACTCGATCACGCCAAACTGCTCGTGGACCGCTACCTGCGCAATGTCGCGCCGGACTCGGAAACCCTGGGCAAAACCTTCGGCATGGAGGTCATCGCCACCCTCGCCTACAGCCCGGAAGTGCGCCTCAATGCGAAAAACCAAGGCATCACCCTGTTCGAACTGGCCCCCCGGGAAGGCCTCACCCAAAGCTTGCGCAGCCTCGGTGAACGCCTGGCCAAACGCTCCGAAGGCCTGGCCAAACCCAGGACCGGCTGGTTTGACCGATTGAGGGGCGCGCAATGAACGGTGAAAAACTGTTCGGCGCGCCGGTGCGTACCACCTCTGGCAACTCGGACCACGAAGGCCTGAAACTGGTGCTGCACCGCTACATCATCGACGCCATCGAAGAGTCCGGGAAAAACCTGCTGGAAGGGTCGCGGCAAGTGCTGTCGCAGTTCGTGATCGACAAGGTCGCTGAATACATCGCCCGTTTGCACCTGGCGATTTCCCGTTACGAGATGGAGCGCCTGGCCGAAGAAATCGTCGACGAGCTCACCGGTTTCGGTCCACTGGAAGTGCTGCTGCGCGACCCGGCGGTGACCGAGATTCTGGTCAACGGCCCGCACCGGGTGTTCATCGAGCGTGACGGCGTGCTGCATCAGAGTGACCTGCGGTTTATCGACGCCCATCACGTCGAACGCGTGATGCAGCGGATCCTCGCGCCGCTGGGCCGGCGCCTTGATGAGTCATCGCCGATGGTCGATGCGCGCCTGCCGGATGGCAGCCGGGTCAACGCGATCATCCCGCCGATAGCCCTCGACGGCCCGTGCCTGTCGATCCGTAAATTCCGCAAGGACATGCTCAAGAGCACCGACCTGATGGCGATGCAAACCATCGATCAGGCGATCTTCGATTTCATCCAGGAAGCCGTGAGCAAGCGCTGCAACATCCTGATCAGCGGCGGCACCGGCACTGGCAAGACCACGCTGCTGAACATTTTGAGCCAGTTGATCAACCCGCATGAACGACTGGTCACCATCGAGGACGTGGCCGAATTGCAACTCGGTCATCCTCACGTCGTGCGTCTGGAAACCCGTCCACCAAACGCCGAAGGCCATGGCGAAGTGAAGGCCAGCGATCTGATCCGCAACGCCCTGCGGATGCGCCCCGACCGGATCATCCTCGGCGAGATTCGTGGCGTCGAAGTGCTCGACGTGCTCACCGCGATGAACACCGGTCACGACGGTTCGATGAGCACGGTGCACGCCAACAACGCCCAGGATGCGCTGTTGCGCCTGGAGACGCTGGTCGGCCTGACCGGTCGCACCATCGCCGAGCGGACCCTGCGGCAAATGATCTGCGCGGCGCTGGACGTGGTGATCCAGTTGACCCGCATGCCTGACGGCCGCCGTTGCGTCAGCGAGGTGGTAGAGGTGGTCGGCATCCGCGATGACACCTATGTCACCAGCACGCTGTTCCGGCTCGACCGGCGCAGCGGTTTCGGTTTTATGCGCGAGGCGGTCAACCCCGCCGGCGACAAGTTGCGCCGAGGTTCGGCGCTTTCTCCTTCCGCGTACTGAAGGCCACGGGCATGCTTAAACCGGTGCTGCTGATCCTTGTTTGCCTCGCGTTGCTGGGGTTGTCGGTGCGCCTGTTCTATCGCGGGCTGCGCCAGTCCGGGAACGATCGGGTGCTGGGGCGCCTGACGCAGGGGCAACCGCAACTGACGGTCGAAAAGTCGTCGTGGGCGGGCCTCGAACGGGCCTTCTTACGCGCGGGTCTCGGGCGGCCCACCGAGCGCATCGGTCTGTGGCTGACACTCTGGCTGTTCGGCATCGTGCTCGGGTTCGCCATCGGCAGCTGGATCGGCGCGCTGCTGTTGCTGCTGATGCCACCGTTGCTCGTGAGGCTTTACGTCAGTTGGCGCTACCAACGTCGGCTCAAGCGCATGATCGAACAACTGCCGCTGCTGCTTGATCACACCGTGCGCAGCCTGAAGTCCGGGCGGACCCTGGCCGATGCGGTCCTGGGTGCGATCGAGAGCGCCGAAGACCCGCTGAAAGACGCCATGGGCCGGGTGCAGCGCAACGTGCAATTGGGGGTCAGCCTGCCGGATGCCGCGTCCGACCTCGCCGAGCTGTACGAGAAAGACGAGCTGCGTCTGTTCGCCCTCGGTTTGAAGGTCAATCACCGCTACGGCGGCAACGCCAGCGAGCTGCTGGAGAACCTGATCAAGCTGATTCGCGAACGGGAACAGGGGGCGCGGCAACTTAGCGCCATGACCGGTGAAACCCGGGTGACGGCGTGGGTGCTGGGTTGTTTGCCGATTGGCCTGGCCGGCTACTTTCTGCTGGCCAACCCGCACTACTTGCTCGCCATGTGGCAGGACTCGTCGGGGCGAACGATGCTCGCTACCGCGTTCGGCCTGCAGGTGGTGGGCAGCCTGGCGCTCTGGCGCATGTTGCGCAGCGTATGAAAATTCCACTGCTGATCAGCGCATTGCTCTTCCTGGGGGCCGGGCTTCTGCTGCTTAGCGCTTTGCTGGAACAGCGGCGGCGGGTTCGGCAAGTGGCGCAACGGCTGGACGGCAAACCGCTGAGTGACAATCGCGTAGGTCATTGGCTGCAAGCACTGGGCAGCAGCCGGATCGGTCAGCGTTCGGTCAACCTCGACAATGAAACGCAGACCCTGCTCAACCGCCTGGGCTGGCGCAGCGCGCGGCGGCGTTCGCTGTTCGCGGCATTCCAGGTGGGTGCGCCGGTGCTCGCGCTGGCGCTGAGCTTGCTGATCCAGGGCCTGTTCTTCCCCCATGTGGAAAACCACTGGATCGGCCCGGCGTTCGCCACCGGTATCGGTTACCTGCTGCCCAAACGCCTGCTCGCCGCCGCCGCCCAGCGTCGGCAAAAACAGCTGTCGATCGAGATTTCCACCTTCATCCCGCTGCTGCGCATCCTGTTCGAATCGGGGATGGCCGTGGAGCAATCGCTGCGTGTCCTGAGCCACGAAGGCCAGCAGATATTGCCGGCGCTGACTCACGAACTGCGTCTGGTGCTGGCCCGTGTCGATTCCGGTCTGGAACTGGGCGAGGAGCTGAACAAGGCCAGTCGCTTGCTGGCCGTTGAAGAGTTCACCGACACCTGCGTGATCCTCCAGCAGCTGCTCCACCAGGGCGGCGGCGCGATGAAATCCTTGCTCGCCCTCAAGCAGTTGCTGGACGACAGGCGCCTGACGCGCCTGCAGGAATACATCTCGAAAATGTCCGCGAAAATGTCCGTCGTGATGATGCTGTTTCTCTTCCCGGCGTTATTGATCGTGCTGGCCGGCCCCGGCTTCACCGCCCTGGCCCGTGCCTTTGTTTCTTAGAGGGAAGCTGATGAAAGCGATGATTGCCGGTTTGAGTCTGCTGCTGTTGAGCGGTTGTGCAAGCAACGGCCAAACGCCGTGGAGCGCCCTGAGCGGCACCGCCAGTTGCGGCAAATTGAGCTCCGATGAACAGCTGTCGCTGAACCTGGCCGACGACATGGCCAACGACGGCAAACTGCACGCCAGCCTGGCCAACCTGCAAAGCCTGCCCGACAACCTGGCCGACGTGCGTCTGCGCAAGGCCAAGGTCTATCGCTTGCTGGGCCGCAGCGAAGCCGAACCGTTGTACCGCAGCCTGCTCGGCAGTTGCCTCGCCGCCGAAGCCGAACACGGGCTGGGCCAGCTCGCTGCAGCGAAGGGCGACAACGGCCAGGCACAAGCCCACTTGCAGCGAGCCGCACGACTGGCGCCCACCGACGAAAAAATTCGCAACGACCTTGGCGTGGTGTACCTCAATCAACATCGTGTGGAAGACGCCCGCTTCGAGTTCCTGACCGCCATGGAACTCAAGCAAAGCGATCAATTGGCCGCGTTGAATCTGGTCACGTTGCTGATCTACCAGGACGACTGGAGCCGCGCCGCCGAACTCGTCAGCCGCCTCGGCCTCAGCCCCGCTCAGGTCACCGAAGCCCAGGCCCGGGCGGAGAAACTCAAGGCATCGGGCAAACCGGTCGCGACTGCCGTCGACCAGGTCGCCGCCGTCGCCGCACCGACCATTCCATAAGGGACGTCTTAGATGAAACCGAGCCTTCTCTGCTACCTCGCCCTGCTGACCCTGCCTGTCACGGCGCACGCTATCGACGGCGGGCCGTCGTCCCCCCAACAACAGGAAACCGAGGGTTGGCTGCAATTGCAAAGTCGCAATACGGCGGCGTCCACCAAACTCCAGACATCCACCGCGACCGAGCGCGAGTTGAGCATGCAACGCTGGCTGAAAAGTTATCAGCATGAGATCCCGCAGTTTTTCGATCAGGATGAAGGGGGCAAGGTGGACAGTGGGTCGGGCGGGTAGCCCCGGACTTTGGGCGACGGCCAGGATGCTTTCGCGCTCGCTCCCAAGCGTTAGAACTGTGGGAGCGAGCCCGCTCGCGAAACCCTGACGCGGACTGCCGGTTACGCTCTCGGCGGTGGCTCGATGTTATCCAGCGCCCGATTCACGGTCAGCTCGGCCAGCATGATGACCTGCTGGATACCCAACAACATAGGGCGTCGCGACTCGTCCAGAAACACCGCGAAATCAGAGGCCAGGACGCTCGCTGACGCCAGGGATTCGCAGGCGTAGGCCAGTAAGGATTCGGTGTCGATAGCGGGGTTGACGGTGAACATTTCGATGGATGTGTGAGGTGGGATGTTGCTGCGAGATTCGGGGGGAGAATCGTTTTCGGGTGTTGGGGGATTGGGGGTTGGTTTGATCATTGTGAAGCTCCATTCTAGGTTTGGAGTTCGCCATGACTGCGACCAAGCAGAAGGGTGGCGAACTGTACGCAGGTTGGTCGACCAGGGAATGGAAACCCGGCAGGGCCTAGGCCCTCCCACGCACAGCTCGCCATAAGCAAGCACAAAAAAGCCGCTGTCGCGGCACTGTGCGCCATTCTAAACCCGGGCGACCAAACCCGATCACTGAATTTGCAGTGACGGACAAAGGCTAGAGCCACCACTTCCGACCGGCAACCTGAAAACCCTGTGGGAAGGTTCCGGTGTTTCTGCCAGTCAATAAACGACATCACCCATGACACCGCCATCGCTGGCAGGCCGCTCCCACAGCGATCGAAGTTCATCTGTGAAATCAGATCCCATCCACCCCCGATCCCCCGGTAGGAGCGAGCTTGCTCGCGATGAACGCCCAGCCAACGCGTGCATCCAGACAGCCCACGTCATCGCAGTGTCCCCGGATAAATACCGGAGGGCGAAACCGTCAGTGGCCGTTACCGGAGAAATGGATATGTACTCGATCAAGACAAATAGGTCGGCAAACAGGCCGCCTTCGCGAGCAAGCCCGCTCCCACAAGGGGTTAGCTACGTTCATGAGAGCAGGAGTGTGAGGCTGCCATCGCCAGCAAGCCGGCTTGCAGTTGGATCGCGGTGCAACCGAGAACCCTAGTGAGCCGTCACCCGCTGGCGCAACCCCGAGTTACTCGGCGACAACGCCAGCGCCAACTGCGTCCGGTTATGCATGTGCGTCAACCGCAACACCTGCGACACATACAACTTCACCGTGTTCTCGGTAATCCCCAATTCACAGGCAATCTGATAATTGGTCTGCCCTTTGCCCACCAACCGCGCCACATCCAGCTGCCGCGGCGACAGCTGATTGAAAATTGCCGGAATCTCCACCCGATCCAGATCACTGACATCGCTATCAGAAACATCCGACACCTGCGGACTGCGCCGAACCTTGTCCAGATCCTGATACAGGTCATCGATCGACGCCGAGAGAAATTGCAGCTTCTGATTCAAATGCCCCAGCTGCAAGCTTTTCTGCCGTTCCTGCAACGCCACTTCCTGGCGCTGAACCCCTTCGAGCATTTCATCCAGATCAATCGGCTTCTGGTAGTAGTCGGCAATTCCGGCACGCAACGCCTTGATCACATCCTGCTTGTCAGCGCGGCCGGTGAGCATGATCGCCTCGAAAGCGCGATGCTTGCCGGACAACCTCTGCAGTTCCTGCACCAGCTGAATCCCGTCCAGGCCAGGCATGTGCAAATCACAGAGCACCAGACCGATCTCCGTGTCTTCGCTGAAACGCTCGATCGCCTGTTGGCTGGATTCACAAGGGACGCAGCGGTAACCGCTGCTCTCGAGAAATTCGCAAAGCTCCTCAACGATCAACGGTTGATCATCGACCACCAAGATTTTTACCGACGTAGCTTTGTTCACACCCCACTCCTTGCCAGGTCAAAGACTGACCATTCCTGTACCGACAGCGACTGGCTGTACAACTGCATGGCTTGAAAATAGACGTACTTTCCAAATCTGTACATGAACGCGCGACTAATGGATCCAAACCAGCGCAAGGACAAATCCCACCCACACAAAGGGCGCAAATGGCCGCTTGTTTGACGTTCCTGGCGATAAATGCCGAAGGTAGCCTCTAAGTCCTTGACTCATATAAAGCCAGAGTTTTGGCGCGAGAAGTTGCCAAAGCACGCTGGCCAATCCGGCACCGATAAACGTACCAAGCAAATGAGCACCGTCCGTCGCAAGGGCCAAAGCTGTCATTAATTTCACATCGCCCGCACCCAAACGGCGCAAGGCATAGCCGGGTAAAGTGAACGCCAGCGCCAGCAGAAAAGCCCAGCCCCCTTGCGCGCCTTCGGCACCGAGCCAGGTGGAGCCGGTCCAGCTGAGATACGCCAGCGCCGACGCCCCCGCGCCGAGGGTCAGGCCATTGGCGATGTGCCGCTCTCGAATATCCTGCGCTGCGCATAGCGTCAGCCAGATCAGTAGGACAAAGCTCTGCATCCGGTAAAAAACGTCCGTTTTGGCTGAATGATTCTATGCTGACATTACGTAGTGATGGTCAGGGTAGACGCACTCATGAAAACTCACCTCCCCCGCAAGCAAAAAGGCGCCGCCGCCATAGAATTTGCCTTGGTGTTCGTCATCTTTTTCGCCGTGTTCTACGGCATCGTCACGTACAGCCTGCCGCTGTTGCTGATGCAATCGTTCAACCAGTCGACCGCCGAGGCGGTGCGCCGCAGCGTGGCACTGGATCCGAACACGCCCGGTTACGACACCGCGATAAAGACCCTGGCCACCACCGAGCTGAGTCGGCAACTGGCCTGGATTCCCACCGCGCTGAATTTCAATGTCGCCACCGACGCCACCGCCACTTACGCGGGCGGCTTGTTAAAGGTCGAGATCAACTACCCCACCAGCAAACTGCGGCAGGTCATCCCGTTTCTGAATCTGCCCGGGATAGGCCAGGTGCCCAATTTGCCAGCGACCCTCACCGCCCGTTCGAGCCTGCAATTTTGAGTTCCGGGGACAAGCTCTTCGGGCGTCTGCTCAACCGACACCCGCCCACTCCGCAGGAAACGACCAGTCCGCTCACCGTACCCGGTGTCGGTCTGCAAATGCACCTGGATGCCGAAGGCCGAGTCCTTCACCTGACCGGTCCACTGCGCCATGCCCTGGCCCAGCAGCTGCCCACCGCGCAAGCACCGCATTTGCTCGACTTCCTCGTCCCCCATAGCAGTCTCGCCGTCGAAGGCGCGCCGGGCGACTGGCAAGGGCAAAGCCTGGACCTGGATTTCTACAGCCTGAGCGGGCAACCGCTGCACTTGCGCGGCTGGGTGCAGCCGTTGGCCGACACTTGGCTGTTGCAGCTGCTGGACATCGGTGACTTGCTGCACGAACGCCGGCAAGCGCGCACTCGCGAACAGTGCCAGGTGCTCGCGACGCAGATTGGCGAGCAGTTGCGCCTGTGCAGCCTGGCCCGCCTGCCCGACGTTCTGGCGGAGCAACTGCAACAGCTGGCGCAGCGTTTCCAGATTCCTTGTGTCGCTGTGGCGTTGCTGGATGAACAGGAAGATGGCTGGCAGATTCATCAGCATTACGCAGCCTTCGATGCGCCGCAGTTGTGGCGAAACGGTCAGCGTCTGGGCACCGGGCTCGACAGCCTGAATGGCTCCGCCCCGCAGCCACTGATTGTCGGCGAGCACCCGCGCCTGCACGGTTTCTTCGGCAATGCCGAAGGTTTTGCAGTCCCGTATCAAGACGCCCAAGGCGTTGTCGCGTGGTTGCTCTGCGGTTTTTACCCCGTGCAACAACGGGCACCCGATGTCGGCGAACGCGACTGGCTGCAGCTCGCCGCCGCGCTGGCCGGGCCGCTGCTGGAGCGCCTGCGCGAGCATCGGCATCATCTGCAACTTGAACGCCTGGAATCGCTGCAGGCCTTGCTCGGCACCGGCTGGTGGGAGTTCTTCGGCGACACGGCCGAGGTGCAAATCGCGCCTTCACTGGCCAGCACTCTGAACCTGGCCGACACGCGCCTGCCGGTGCACGACTGGCTCGAACAGATCCACCCCGCCGACCGCGAAGAGCTGCGCAGTCGCCTGCGCGACTTGCAGGATGACGGCACGCCTTTGTTGCTCTGCGTGCGCCGGCATCACGGCGACGCGCCGGTCTGGTATCGCGTCCAGGGCCAGGCCCTGGGCATCGGCAGAAACCGCCGGCTGGTGGGTTTCATGCTCGATATCAGCGACATCAAGAACCAGGAGCAAAGCGCCGCAGCGGCCCATGCGCGCCTGGACAATCTGATCGCCAGTTCACCGGCAGTGATTTACGTGCAGCGCTATGTCGAAGGCAGCCTGCAACCGACTTTTTTCAGTGACAGCCTGTTGCCGCTGTTGGGTTGGTCACTCGCCGATTGCGCCGCGGTCGCGCTGGTGGAACGGGTTCATCCCGAGGACCGTGACCGCTATTTCGAGCGAACCCGGCAACTGCTGCGCGAAGGCTCGGTGAGCGCGCGTTATCGGCTGCGTGACCATCGCGGCGATTACCACTGGCTGCTCGACGAAGCCAAACTGCTGCGTGATGACCTTGGCCTGCCGGTCGAAGCGGTCGGCCTGTGGCTCGACGTCACCGAGGCGACCCTGGCCGCCGAGCAGGTCAAACAGAGCGAAGAACGCTATCGGATTCTGGTCGAGGATTCGCCAGCGATGATCTGCCGCTACCGTCCGGACCTGATCCTGACCTTCGGTAACCGGCCACTGGCGACCTACCTGGAGTGCCAGCCCGAACAATTGCCGGGGGTCAATCTGGGGGAGTGGATGTCGCAGGAACAGCGCGAAACGTTCCTCGAGCGCCTGAGCCGACTGAGCCCGGAGCTTCCGGTCAGCACGGCGGAAATCAACCTGCAACTGCCGGGACGGGAGCACGCCTGGTGGGTCTGGTCGGATCGCGGGGTGTTCGATGAGCAGGGTCGTTTGCTGGAAATCCAGGCTGTCGGTCGCGACAACACCGAGGTTCGGCGCTCCCAGTTGCAGCTGGCCCAGAGCGCGAAAATGGCCACCCTCGGCGAAATGGCCACGGGCCTGGCCCACGAGATCAATCAGCCGCTGAACGTGATGCGCATGGCCATCGTCAATGTGCTCAAGCGTTTGAGCAACGGCGATGTGCAGATCGATTACCTCACCGACAAGTTGAACCGTATCGATGCCCAGGTTCAGCGGGCGGCGCGGGTGGTGGATCACATGCGGGTGTTCGGCCGCCGCTCGGAGATCGAGCAGCATCCGTTCAACCCGGCCGACGCCATCGAGGGCACGCTGTCGCTGCTGGCCGAAGGCATGCGCGGCAAAGGCGTCGAACTGCGGGTCAGCGAGACGGGGTGTACGGTGCAGGTGCGCGGTTATGTCGATCAGCTGGAACAGGTACTGATCAACCTGATGGTCAACGCCCGGGACGCGCTGCTCAGCAAACGCGAAGCCAATCGCGATTTCAACCCATGGATTTCAGTGCATGTCGAACGGGATGAACGCTCGGTACGCCTGTGGGTCGAGGACAATGGCGGCGGCATCGACCCGCGGTTGCTGGAGCGGATTTTCGAACCGTTCTTCACCACCAAACCGGTGGGCGTAGGCACCGGGCTGGGGTTGTCGGTGAGCTACGGCATCATCGAAAACATGGGCGGAACCCTCAGCGTGAACAACTCGGTGGAGGGTGCGCGGTTTTGTGTTGAGCTGCCGATTTACCTGGAGACTTAGATCACCAGGTAGGCCTTGCCTTTTTGGCCGCAGGTGAGGTTCGCATCGACCTGGATTTTCCCGACATCGATCCCCAAGGTGAGCAGAACGTTGTTGAGCAGGTTGTCCAGCAAAGGACTGAGAATGCCACTCAACGTGTTGACCAGCAGCGTCAGCACCCCGTTCACCAGTCCCACCAGCGTATTGAAAACAACCTGCAGCAAGGCGCCCGGATTGAATGTCGGTGCGTGGACCGTCAGTTGAATGCCGTTGACCGCCTGGGACAGCCCGGCAATCGCATTGCTCGCCGTCAGGGTGTACGGCGAAACCGGCGGCATCCCGACTTTTGCCGGGTTGATAAACGTGTGACTGGCGGTGGTTTGCAAGGCCGGGCTGTTGATCATCAGGTCCGCGCCGCCTCCAGCGAACGGAATGCGCGCGCAACTGCCACACGGTTTTTGCCCGATGTCGAGCAAGGTGATCGGGGTGACGGTCAGCGGCGCGCTCGACGAGGCCCAGTTGGAATTGAGCTTGCCGACACGCAAGGTGGCGAGCGAGGTTGTCGCACTGGCAACCAGGCTGGTGTTGGTGTCGCTGACACAGGAATAGTCAGTGACGTAACTGTTGCCACCGCCCGCTTCGAGGCTGACGTCCAGGTTCGGGCTCGGCAAGACCTGCAGGTCGAGGCCCAACAACCCGGTGACCACCGACAACGTGCCGGTCACGAGACCAATCACATTGGTGACCAGCGATAAGTCCAGGGTGACCAACACGCGGACCTGCGCCGTGCGCACGTAGATGCGGTTGGCGCCCAGAGGGTCGAGTTTCGCCAACGCGGGGTTACCCACCACTGAAAACTGCGGCGGTTCGATCACCTTGATCGAGGCGGTCGCCCCGAGGCCCAGGCCAAGTAGATTGACCGGCAACGTCGCCGCCAACGCATTCTTGCTGTTACCGAGCTGAACGAATGCTTGAACCAGTTGCAGCGCATTCAGATCAGCCTCCAGACCGGCTGACGACCCGCCCGTCTGCAGCTTTAGCAGATCGCCCAGATGCAACGTCACCGGACTGACGGCGGCGGTGACCAACGAATTGAGACCTGTCACCACGTCGGCCGTTGAACCGTTGAGTTGAGCCACCTTGGCGGCAGCCTTGATCAGCTTTCCGACCGTCGCATCAGCCTGCAGCAGTGCGTTGTAGTCGCCCGCCGTGACGCCCAGGTCGATCGCCAGCTGATCCATGTAGCTGAGCAGGTTGATGTTCGCCCCGGCCAGCGCATTCCAGCTCGCCAGGGTCAGGTTCACCGAGCTGCCCAATAGCGAGCTGAACAGTGGGTTCAGCAAATTGACATCGGCCAGCGTACTGCGAATGCTCAATTGCGCCAGCGGCGGCAGCGGGCTTGCCGCCACGGCGGTAGCACTGAGCCGGGTGGTCAGGCTGGCCGGCGCGCCGGACAGCAATGCGCCGATGCCGGCCGCCACACTGGTGGGGACGGTGTGCGAAGCGATGACGCGTATGGCGGAGGATTTGGTGGCGTCGGCGGTGAACGCTCGGCGATTGTCCGCGCCGGTCTGCAAAGTGCCGCAACTGATCGCCAGCGTGCCGTCGGCGTTGACGGTAAAACCGTTACGCACCGCACTTTGCGTTGCATAGGTGGAGGCGCTGAGACCGGGCAGGCAGTTACCGTTGCGGGTCACGGCCTCGAGTGCCGCAGTGTCGGCCACCCGCTGCAATTTGCGTTGTTCCAGGTACAGCCGGCCACTGTCGATCACCAGCACGGTGAAACCCAGCGCCAGGGCCAGGGTCAGCGCCGCCATCAAACCGATCGCCCCCCGTTGCCGGGACGGGCCGCGAAACTGCCAGTGGGGAAACATCGCGCACTCCTTTGCCGGCGCACTGCCGAGCGCTACCTCCTTTGGTGGAAACCAGTGTAGACAACCCAGGGCAAGCCTGCTGGCAACACGCCAGCCCAAACCAGAAAAAACCCTGTGGGAGCGGGCTTGCTCGCGAATGCGGAGTGCCAGGCGACACCTGTGTCAGCTGACACTCCGCTTTCGCGAGCAAGCCCGCTCCCACAGGGTCGTGCCGAGTTTTTATCTGGGTGGGTAATTGGCGAGGATGCGCCCGACCGTTTCGCGTATCGCATTGCTGCGATCCGACGGGTTCGGTGAGCGGCTGAGGATCTGTTCGTCGCTGCCGCGCCACACCAGCTTGCCGTCCTTGCCGTCGAGCAGGTCGATCTGGATGATTGCCACTTTGTAAGTGATGTTGCGGGTTTCGTTGTACATCGGCCCACCCCAGTAGCCATTCCATGGGCCACCCCAACCACCGCCGTAGTTGGTGGTGACTTGTTGCTGGCGGTCTTCGACGATCAGGTAGGTTTGTACAAACAGATTGCCCTTGCTGCCCGCCGCAGCCGGGCGCAGACCGCGTTGATCCAGCTGATCCGACACCGACTGGCGGATGCGCTGCTCGGTCAGGTCACTTTTGATCCGTGGGTCATCGGGGCGATATTGCAGCGCGGGTTCTTTCCAGCTCCAGCTGCGGTAGGCGGCGAAGTCGCGGCTGGCGTCGAAATCATGATTGACCTGGTTGCCCGCACAGGCACTGAGCAGCACGGCAATGGCCAGTAAAGCGAGACGGCGGAACATGATGATTCTCCGATTGAAGACATGAACCTGCGGAATGCTTCTTATCCACAGAAGCTAACTGGGAGGATACGCCGACATGGCCTTTTCCACAGCCTCCCGAATCGCATCGGCGCGCGCGCTCTGGCTGCCCTTGTTGGCGGTTTCGGCGCTCGCACTCCAGACCGGCTGACCGCTTTGCGCGTCAAACATGTCCACCCGCACCACCACGACCTGTTCCGAATAGGTGCGGACGATCGGCACCGTGTTGTACATGCCGTAGCCGCTGCCGTAGCGGTTGTAACCGCCATAACCCCCGCCGTAGTAACCGTAGTCGTCCTGGACCTGACGCAAACGGGTTTCCAGATGCAGGTTGGCGCTGACGAACAGGTCCGCCGGGCGATTGTCATGCAGCGGACGCAGGCCGCGCTGGTCCAGGGCATTGCTCACCGCTTCGGCGACTTGCGCCGAGTCCGCCCACGCCGTGCCTGGCGGCAGGCGCCCGTCGAGCCAGGCCCAGCTGCGGTAGCGACCGTAGTCGCGAGGGGGCGCCGGGTAGGCGCTGCGGTCGAAGGTGCTGGCCGCTTGCGGCGGCGCCGGTGGCAAGGGCTTGGAGCTTGCCACGTAGGGATTGCTGCCCTGGCAGGCCGCCAATCCCAGACAGATCACCAGTAACCCTGAACGACTTTTCATTTCGCGCTCCGATCAGACCGGCCGACAGATCCAGTGCAAGTAGCGCCCAAGTCCGGCAAAGCTTGGGTGACGCCGGTGGGCCAGTTCCATTTCGAGCAAGTCCACCAGTTCGGCGCGGGCCTGGAATTCCACCGGCATGTAGTCGTGAAAAACACGCACCCCGCTCTGGGTTTCGACCTGCCACAAGCCTTCAAGTTGCGCCGACAATTCACGTGGGTCGAGGGGCTTTTGCGGGGTCAGGCTCTGCTTTTCACCGGCCATGTCGTTCTTGCGCATCTTGCGGAAGTGGCCTTTGAGCAGGTTGCGGTAGATCAACGCATCACGGTTGTAGAAAGCCAGGGACAACCAGCCGCCCGGCTGGGTCAGCTGATGCAGGACAGGAAGAATCGCATGGGGTTCGGCCAGCCATTCCAGCACCGCGTGGCACAGCACCAGGTCGTAGGGTTCGGTCAGTTGGCCAAGCAGTTCCTGCCACGGTGCCTGAATGAACGTTGCGCGCTGTCCGGCCTCGGCGAAACGCTGGCGGGCGCCTTCGAGCATCGGCTCGGCCGGTTCCGCCAGGGTGACGTCATGACCACGCTGGGCCAGCCATAACGACATGTGGCCCAGGCCGGCGCCGATATCGAGCACGCGCAACGGTCGGTCCGGCAGGGTTTCTGCCAGGTCAGCTTGCAGCACCGCCAGGCGGATCGCGCCTTTGGCGCCGCCGTAGATCTTTTCGGCGAAACGGGTCGCCAGTTGATCGAAATGCCGGTCGCTCATCAGCTGAACCTCCGTTCACTGTCCGCGAGCTTGCTGCGCACCACTTCGTTCATGTCCAGCCCCAACTCGCTGCACAGCAACAGCAGGTACAGGACGATGTCGCCGACCTCCTGCCCGGCGTGGGCCAGTTTGTCGGCCGGCAGCTGGCGGGACTGGTCTTCGGTCAGCCACTGGAAAATTTCCACCAGTTCGGACATTTCCACGCTCGCGGCCATGGCCAGGTTTTTCGGGCTGTGAAATGGCCGCCAGTCATTGCGGTCACGGATGGCGTGCAGGCGTTCGGTCAGTTCAACAAGGTTCATCGGGCTCTCCTGAAGGCGTATAGCTTCGGGGGGATGGCCGGGTATGGCAAGTGGCGTTGACCGCATAGGCTGGGCTGGCTCGAGTGGAAGGGGTAAAAAATGCGATATTAGGGGTGGCTGTCCCACCGCTTTCGCGAGCAAGCTCGACGCCTGCAAGGAACTCGCCACCGCGATTCATGGCCCAAGGCTCAACCACTTACATCAGGACGTTAACGACATGCAGGTAGAAAGCTTTTTCGAATGGCTCGGGCAGGCACTCGGTTCGGTCATCCGTTTTATCGTTGACGCCCTCAGCGGCCTGTTCAATCTGTTGAGCCACGCGGGTGGCAACTTTGTCGACGGGTTGTCCCGGGCGCTGGGCATGGACACTTCGATCATCAGCATCATCGCCTTGATTCTCGGACTGATGCTGCTGTGGTCGGCGATCCGCGCGTTCATGAATGCGTCGATCATCATGGGGATCATCTGGTTGCTGCTGGGGTTGTGGCTGCTGAGCTGGATCATCCACTGACACCTGTGGGAGCGGGCTCGCTCGCGAAAGCGCCGGCACGTCCAACATCAATGTGTCAGGCACACCGTCTTCGCGAGCCAGCCCGCTCCCACAATCAACCGGTGTCGTTACAATGCTCGCTCCTCAAGGAGCCCGCATGTCCAACCTGATTGCCGACTGGCGCGACCGCCCGACCCATCGCCGGGTCTGGGCGCTCGCCGCGCCCATGATTCTCTCGAACATCTCCGTGCCGCTGGTGGCGCTGGTCGACAGCACGGTCATCGGCCACTTGCCCCATGCCCATCAACTGGGCGCCGTGGCGGTCGGGGCCAGCCTGTATACCTTTCTCGCCTGGGCCATGGGCTTTCTGCGCATGGGCTCCACCGGGTTCGCCGCCCAGGCCGCCGGCCGCGGCGATGGGGCGGCGCTGCGGCAAATTCTGTTGCAGGGGCTGTTGCTGGCCATGGGGCTGGCCATCGCCCTGGGTGCGCTAGGCATCCCGTTGAGCGGGGTCGCCCTGCACTTCATGCAACCGTCGGCCGAGCTGGATCAACTGACCCGCGAATTTTTCCACACGCGTCTGTTCGGCCTGCCCGCCGCGCTGGCCAGTTATGCCTTGGTCGGCTGGTTTCTCGGTACGCAGAATGCACGGGCGCCGCTGGCGATTTTGCTGAGCACCAACCTGGTCAACATCGCGCTGAACCTATGGTTTGTCCTCGGCCTGGAATGGGGTGTGGTCGGCGCCGCCCGGGCCTCGGTGATCGCCGAATGGACCGGCGCGCTGATCGGCCTGCTGATGACCCGCAAAGCCCTGCGCGCCTACCCCGGCCACATCGCCTGGGCGGCGCTCGCGTTGTGGCAGAGCTGGCGACCGTTGCTGGCCGTCAACCGCGACATCTTCATTCGTAGCCTGTTGCTGCAATCGGTGTTCTTCCTGATCACCGTACAAGGCGCGCGCCTGGGGGATGCCACCGTCGCCGCCAATGCCTTGCTGCTCAACGGACTGCTGCTGACCGCTCACGCACTCGATGGCCTGGCCCACGCCGTGGAGGCGCTGTGCGGGCACGCGATTGGCGCGCGCGACCGGGATGCCCTGCGCCGTTCACTGGTGGTTGCCTGTGGCTGGTCGTTGCTGGCGAGCCTGGGTTTTGCCGTGCTGTTTCTGTTCGCCGGGCACCTGTTTATCGAGATGCAGACCGATATCCAGAGCGTGCGCGACACGGCCTTCATTTACCTGCCTTACCTGGCGGCCCTGCCGTTGATTGCGGTGTGGAGCTACCTGCTCGACGGCCTGTTCATCGGCGCGACCCGCGCCCGGGAAATGCGCAACGGCATGTTGCTCACGGTATTGCTGTTGTTGCCGTTTGCCTGGGCCCTGCAAGGGTTGGGCAATCACGGGCTGTGGATAACGTTCCTGTTGTTCATGGTCCTGCGCAGCCTGACCCTCGGCGTGATTGCCTGGCTGTTGCGTCGTAACGACGGCTGGTTCACAGGGCGGGTTCACTGACCGGCGTCGCCTTCACGAATGCCGTAACCTGATCCAGCACCGGCGCCAGACCACGCATCGGTCGTGACAGCGTCGCCACCAGCGTGGCATGGCCGGGGCGCGAGAAATACAGGTCCTGCACCGGCACGCCGGCCTCGCGCAACTTGCGCGCCAGGCCACCGGTGTTGCGCGTCGGGTTGACCAGATCGTCGTCCGTCGCCGCCATCAACAAGGCCGGTGGCGCGCCGCGACTGATGTGATTGATCGGCTGTGACTGCGGCGGGGAATCCGGCCAGAAAAACACCGGGCGCACTTGCCGATTTTCGATCGGCAGAAAATCGTACGGTCCGGCCAGGCCGATCCAGCCGCTGAGATTGTGCGGTGACAGGCCCACCGCCCCCAGCAAACCGGGGTCCAGCGCCAGCATCGCTGCGTTGTACGCCCCGGAGCTGTGCCCCATCAGGTACAACCGCTGCGGATTTCCGGAAAACTGGCGAATGTGCTCGTGCGTCCAGGCGACGGCCTGCGCGTTATCTTCCAGGAACAGCGGGTAACGCACCTGCGGGTACAACCGATAATCCGCCAGCACCGCCACCATCCCCCGGGACGCCAACGCCTCACCAACAAAACCGTAATCGCTGCGCGAGCCGCTGTTCCAGCTGCCACCATAGAAAAATACCACCACCGGAGCGCCTTCCATGGGATGGCGCGGCACATACACATCGAGTTTTTGCCGCGGATCGCTCCCGTAGGCAATGCCTTCGGTCTTGTCGAAACTGCCGTCGGGGGTCAAGGCATTCAGCATTTTCAGGGGCGAGCATGCCGTCATCGCGAACAGCAAACACCCGCCGATTGCCAGGCTGAACAGGCGCCGGAGCGTGCTGGCCATTGATATTGATTCCCGTGTTCAAGGTTGATCGTTCTGCCAGCGATTGCGCAGGTTTTCGAGGCGTTCCTGCTGCGTGCGTCCCGACAACGGCTGCACCAGCGAAGCCCGCGGGTACTGCAAGCGTAGCCACAACCAGCCATCGAGCACCGGTCGTTCGCGAAAGCCCAGCATCAGCCCTTCCTGCACATGGGCCCACAAGCGGTGGTAATCGGTTCCGGTGGCCTGGTTCCAGTGCCAGGCATGCTGTTCCAGCAGGCAGGTTTGCAGCTTTTCCCGCTGGCGCGGGCTGAGGCTTTCTTCGACAGCCAGCGGACTGACCGCGAGTTCCGGGTTGAGCAAGTGCTGCCAGCCCTGGCTGCCAATCGCCCGGTCGGCCCAAGTTCCGCCGAACCAGTGCAACCGGTTGATAGGCCCCAGCCAGCGGCTCAACTCCAGCGCATCGCAGGCATCGAAAAAGTAACTGGCCGTGTTGGGGTTGTAATAGCTCAGTACGGCCCGATGATGCAGCCCGATCGTGACGGTGAGCATGCGGCGCAAATGCTCCAGCAACTGCGAGGACGACGCTTCGCTGACGATCAACAGACCCCGCCAGACCTGCGTCTGGCTGTAGCATGACTCCGCCAGGGCCGGGCAGGTGCGCAGGTCGATCAGCGCCGGACCGTCTTCGCGCAACGCCTGCAGCTCCGTGTCCTCGAACAACCAGAAACACCGGGCCTGGGGGAACGTCTGTTGCAGCAGTGCTTTCGCTTGAGGCGCGCCCGGTACATCCAGCAACAGCCATTGCGGTGGCGCGCCGATCATGCCGCACCGCTCTGGCCAAACCCCGACAGCGCCCGACAGGTGCACAGCGCCTCGGTGCAATGGCTGAAGCTGCCGCCGCCGGGCAACAGGCACAACAATATCAAGGGCTCGCCCGTGCGCAGGAGTTCCAGCAACCCGGCCTCGGGCGAGCCGTCTTCGGTCGGCCCGGGCACCTCGTCCTCGGCCGCCGTCGTCGGGTTGGGCAGAAATCCGCAAATCAGCGGCTGGTCCGGATCGCCCTCGATGAAACTCACCACCACCTCGGTGCCCTCCGTCAGCGCCGGCTCTTCCAGCTCGGCGGCCAGCGGCAGCCAGCAATAGCTGGGGGCCGCGCCCTCGCCCTGATAGAGCCAGTCAAACTGCACCGCCACCGGCCTCGAAGGATCCGGCCGAGGCTCGTCGACATCGACCACCCAGGCGCGCTGCAGGCTGTGCATCCGCGGCTTCACCGCACACTGGGGCGGGACGAAGGCAGCCTCCCAATGAATCGCGCGGATCTGGTTGCTGTAGGGCACCAGGGGGTCCTGCCTGCCCTGATGTTCGACATGGGTCAGCAGCCACAGGTGATTCCAGTCGGCGACCGGATGGTCGTGCAAGGACATCAGCTGGCCGCTGCGCAGCATCGGCAGGTCGCTGCGCCCTTCGGCACTCGGCGCGGTACGTTGCCCCGCTTGCCGCTGGAATTGCCGCACCGCGGGTGGCCCGCCATCGACCCGGAACGGTGCGCTCGCGCCAGGACGGAAACGCCCGTGACCATCACCAAACACCACGCAGTGTCCGTGCACATCGTGCTCGAAGTGGTAGTGCAGGCGCTCCTGGGCACACAGGCGCTGGAGAAACTGCAAATCCGATTCCCGATATTGCGTACAGAAATTTCGGGGCGGGTAATCGCCACTCAGCTCGAAACGCCGATGTCTGCCGACAATGCCGTGCTCCCTGAGCACCTGACTGATGATCTCAGGCACCGACAGCGCATTGAAGATCCGCTGGCTGAAACGCTGGGCCAGGCAAGCCAGCCGGGGCCCCAGGCGCACGTGGCACAGCCTGACGGTCGGGCCGTGGTCACGCTGGACGAGTTCATGCAATTGACCCTGCACTGCGCTGCCGTCCGACGCCAAGTGCAAAACGGCCGAACGGTACAGCAGGCTGGCAAGGTCGAGCGTCGGGTCATTGATCAGCAGATCCACGTCGAACACGAAGGGCTCGCTGATCGCTTCTCTACCGGTAAAGGCCAGGACTTCGAAAGGGTCAGGCAGACCGGCTACATCCAGACGAAATGACGGTTCGTTGGCTGGCTCGAACATCGGCGATTCTCTACAGGAGGGGCGGCCGGGGATTCTCGCCGAGAGACATGGCCGAGTAGAGTGCCGAAGTACAACTTAGGAAATGGCCTACGAGAAAAGAAGACGATATGACTTTGATAGGCAGGACTGAGGGCAACTTCGCGGAAAAATAGAGAACCGACGCACCAGGTCATCCGAAATTTCCGCAGCTCGCGGTACATTTTCAGACAACCTGATGAGAACGGCGACTGACCTCAGGAAGACAGGTAAGACGAACGGGTCAGGCCCAGGCGCAGGGCGTCGAGGAACTGGGTACGTTCGGCGGCGGTGATGCGGGCGCTGGCGCACTTGTCGCGGTAGTGGGTCATCAGCTCTTCCGGCGACAAATGCACGTAACGCAGCATGTCTTCGATGGTGTCGTGGGTTTCGATACCCGCGTGGTACACGCTGCCGTCGGCATTCTGGTAGATGTTCACCGAGTCGGTGTCACCGAACAGGTTGTGCATGTCGCCGAGAATTTCCTGATAGGCGCCGACCAGGAAGATCCCCAGCAGGTAGTCCTCGCCTTCATTCAGGGCGTGTACCGGCAGACTGGTTTCGATGCTCTGCTCGTCGACGTATTGCTTGATCTTGCCGTCGGAGTCACAGGTCAAGTCCTGCAGCACCGCGCGACGCAGCGGCTCTTCGTCGAGACGGTGCAGCGGCAGGATCGGCAGGACCTGGCCGATGGCCCAGGTGTCCGGCAGGCTCTGGAACACCGAGAAGTTGCAGATGTACTTGTCGGCCAGTTTGTCATTGAGTTCGTCGAGCACCTGGCGGTGCGAACGCTGACGCGCCTTCAACGAGTTGTGCAGGCGACGGCACACGGCGAAGTAGCATTGCTCGGCCAGGGCTTTTTCCGCCAGGGTCAGCTTGCCGTCGGCGTACTGGGTGGCGACATCGCTCATGTAGTGCGTGGCACGCCAGTAGGTTTCGGTGACCATTTCGATGTCGGTCGGGCCGAGCAGGTCCACCAGCCACTGCACGGTTTCCGGCAGCGCTTCCTTGTTGTCGATCTGCGGCACGTCGTCGTTGTGTTTCTCGACGTCGGTCACCTGCACCACCAGCATGGCGTGGTGCGCGGTCAGCGAGCGGCCGCTTTCGGAGAAGATGTTCGGGTGCGGCAGGCTCTGCGCGTCGCAGAACTCCTTGAGCATCCCGACCACGACACCGGCGTAATCGTCCATGTCGTAGTTGATCGAACTGGCGTTGCGCGAGTGGGTACCGTCGTAGTCGACACCCAGACCGCCACCGACGTCGATGTGGTCCACCGGCAGGCCGAGGTTGCGCAGTTCGCCGTAATAACGAATCGCTTCCTTGAAGCCATGCTGGTAGTCCGCCAGATTGGCGATCTGCGAACCCATGTGGAAGTGCAGCAGGCGAATGCCCTGATCCAGGCCTGCCGCGCGGAAACGCTCGACCACCGACAGCAGTTGCGCCGCTGACAGACCGAACTTGGATTTTTCGCCGCCAGTGTCCGCCCATTTGGACGAGGCCAACGACGACAGACGCACACGCAGACCGACCTGAGGCTTGACCTTGAGGGAGGCGGCTTCTTCGATCACCAGCTCCACTTCGGATTCTTTCTCGATCACGATGAACACGTTGTGACCCAGCTTCTGGCCCATCAGCGCCAGACGGATGAACTCACGGTCCTTGTAACCGTTGCAGACGATGGTGCCGCCCTTCGGTGCCAGGGCCAGCACGGCCAGCAGCTCGGGCTTGGAGCCGGCCTCCAGGCCGATGGACACGTTCTGCGTGGCGATGATGTTTTCGATCACCGCTTCCTGCTGGTTGACCTTGATCGGGTACAGCGCTGTGTATTTGCTCTGGTATTCCAGGCGCTCGATGTTGGCGTCGAAGGCGCCGGTCAGCTGACGCACGCGGTCTTGCAAAATGTCGGGGAAGCGCACCAGCAACGGCAAGGACAGGCCGCTTTTGCGCAGCTGGTCGACTTGCTCGAACAGGTCGATAGGCGAACTGGTCGGACCGTTCGGACGAACCTCGACGCGACCGGCGTCATTGATCGCGAAATACCCGGCCCCCCAATGGCGAATCCCGTAAACACTGCGGCTGTCCGCAACTGTCCATTGGCTGCCATCGTCTTTGCGTGTGCGTCGTACGGACATTGAAGTCCCCTATAAAGAAGTCATAGAGCGTCGCCTGGGTTCAGGCCGGCGCAGTCTAAAGGATGAAAATGACGGTTCGTCAACGAGGGATAGACCTCGCTGACCGCAGTGAGTTTAGAAACCGGTCAGGAACAGGCTCTGTGAAAACCATGTAGGCGACGCCGGACCCGGGTTGCATCGGGACCGGATCGAGCCGGGGGTGGTTTTCACAGAGGCTGCTAGCCGCCGGACTTCTTTGCCTTGAAACCCAGCTTGATCAGTTCGGCCAAGAGTAGCTCGACATGATCGCCCTGGATCTCAATGATGCCGTCTTTCAACGCGCCGCCGGTGCCACAGCGTTTCTTCAACGTAGTGGCCAAGTCCTTGAGCGCGTCTTCGGCCAGCGGCACGCCGGTGATGGTCGTCACCGTCTTGCCGCCACGGCCCTTGCTCTCGCGACGCACGCGAGCGATGCCGTCGCCGGCCGGGATAACGGTCTGTTTGCAGATGCAGGCGTCCACCGGTTGACTGCAACCCGGGCAATGACGACCTGCGTCGGTGGAAAATACCAGGCCACCAAGGGCGGCGAAGGATGCGGCTTTTTTGGCCACCGGCAATCCTCTTGGGAGGACAAAGACTGGTCGCGGCAACCTGGGCAGGTGCCATCGACCGCGAAGCCCCACTCAGGCAGGGGCAGCGCTACTGAAACGGCAGAGCTTTGTCGAAACACGCTAACGTCCATCGGACAAAACGCATCTTCTCTGCAGGAGCGAGCTTGCTGGCGATGAACTCAAGGACGACGCGTTCATTCTGGATGCCCGCATTATCGTTGAGGTCCATCGCGAGCGAGCTCGCTCCTACAGTTACAGCAATACCGGTTCAGTTTGAAAAGGTCGCGCAGTGTAACGGCAAAAACGCCGATTGCTAAGAGCCAATCGGCGCCAATTTATGCCTCTTTTGCGACGTCTTCCCCGCGAGCCCGGAGATAGCGCTTCAACGCAGCCAAAGAGTCCGGACAGTAAGGCTTTTGCTGGATTTCCAGCATCACCTGATCGATGGGGATAAAGCGCGCTTCGAGCACCTCCTCCGGTTGCAGGATCAGCGGACCGTCCCACACCGCGGAAAAGGCCGAACACCAGAGTCGATTCCCGGTGTCTTCGAAGAAAAAGTGATCATGGGCGGTCAGCTCCACGCCGCTCACGCCCAACTCTTCTTCCAGCTCCCGAGCCGCGGATTCGGCGTACGTCTCGGTGGCGAGCACCATGCCGCCCGCCGCCACGTCCCAGTAACCCGGATAAATCGCCTTGCTCAGCGTGCGCCGGTGCACACACAGCTCCCCGGCGGAGTTGAACAGCATGATGTACGTGCCGCGTCCGATCAGCCCGCGTTCGCGCAAATCGGAACGGACCAGGGCGCCGAGCAGCTTGTCCTGCTCGTCGACCCAGGCAATCTGTTCGGCATCGGAGGCCGCGCGGTGGGCGGCCTCTCTGGCGTTATCGACCATGACTCAGCCCTGATTGAGCAGTTGACGCAAATCGATCACCGCCGCGTTGGCCCGGGAAATATAGTTGGCCATGACCAGCGAGTGGTTGGCCAGCACGCCGAAGCCGCTGCCGTTCAGGATCATCGGGCTCCACACCGGCTCTTGCGAGGCCTCCAGCTCACGAATGATCTGGCGAACGCTGACCGTCGCGTTCTTCTTCGCCAGCACATCGGCGAAGTCGACTTCGATCGCGCGCAACAAGTGGGACAGCGCCCAGGCCTGGCCGCGAGCCTCGTAGAACACGTTGTCGATCTGCATCCACGGGGTTTCAACGATTTCTTCGTCCACCTGCGGCACCTGGCCTGGCGTGACGACTTCGGTCTTCAGCGCGGTGTTCAACTTGACCCGGCCGACGCTGGCCGACAGGCGCTGCGACAGCGAGCCCAGACGGGTGCCCACATCGCCCAGCCAGTTGTTCAGGTTGTCGGCGCGCGCGTAAAACAGCGCGTTTTTCTGCGACGGATCGGACAGGCGCGCCTGGTAACGGCTCAGGGAGTTGATGCCTTCCTGGTATTCGGACTCACTGGATGGCAGCACCCAGCTTTTATTGTCGAAGTTGAAACGCGGCTCGGCCTTGGCCAGATCGGAATCTTCCGCCGATTGCGATTGCGAACGGGCGAAGTCTTTACGCAAGGCACGCGTCAGGTCGCGAACCTGGACCAGCACCCCATATTCCCAGCTCGGCATGTTATCCATCCACAAGCCCGGCGGAAAACGGTCGTTGGAGATGTAGCCACCCGGTTTGGTGAGCAAGGTATCGGCGACCGTCTTGAGGGTTTCCACCGTGGTGTAGCCAACGACCATCTGCTTGCCTTCCCGCTCGGCAGCCATCTGGGCATTTTGTTGAACCGGGAACAGCGCCGGCTCCTGGCTCCAGTACCAGCCCAGCGCAATGGTCACAATCAGGTAGAGGCCGATCAATGTCGCCAGCGCCCGGCTGAACAACAGGCCACCGATGTAACTGCGGGTGGCCGATTTCGGTTCAGCGGCACGTTCAGGCGCGCTGCCCGCGCGGTTCTTCCAGTCCAGCATGGCGATATCCTTTCAATCACTTGAGTTCATCGGTTCGACCACAACCATACAACAACGTGCCTTTGCCCGGCACCCGTCGTCGGGTTATCCGGATAAATTAGCGTCAGGTGACGGCGCTGATCGCCGGTCATGAACTCGAGCAAGGTCGGCTGTCAACCGCCGATGATCACCATTGAAATTCGCTGGACTCCAGGCGATAGAAACAGATGAGCGATGCCGGCGCCGTCGGTTCTGCGCGGCGCAGTGACCCCATCCACCGCCGCGGTGTAATTCCGATGGGTCAAGGGCTCCCCCGTCGCGCTGTTCAAGAGGCGAAAGAGCGTGGGTGATCTTGAGGGCTGGACGGGCGGATTTCGCATCAGCGCCATGACCTTTGGGTCAAACGCACGATTCGGCATTATCCATTCAGCGTAGTCAGCGTCCGGCTTGATCAAGCGCCACTCCCCCCGTTCAATCAGATCCAGCACCTCGCTGTCGATATCGATCAGCAGGCCGGCACGCAACTGAACCAGTCCTTCAATGGGCTCGCGATCCTGCAAAGCCTGGCGCACGAGCACCAGCGCCTCTTCACGGGGCCAGGTATGTTGGCGCTCCTGATCGGTCAGCTCGAATTCATTAACCAGCCTCATTCTTGAGCCTCTTGCCACTCGTCGCAACCCATGGTTCGACTGACTTCATGCCGCCAATAGATTCGCCGGTAACTGAAATGAACCTTCTCCAACTGAGTGAGGTGAGCGGTGCCGGGATCCTGGCAATGCGGCATCAGCACTTCGGCGCCGATGATCAGCGCGTCCTCCAACTCCATCGTGTAGAAATGCTCCTGCACGCCGCGAGCCGACGTGCGATACCACTCGACCCGGCACTGGCTGAGCAATTCTCCGGCACACAACGCGACGTTGATCAGCGGCGACGCCCTGTCGATGGCCTTGGTGATGATCAGCGGCTTGTGCATCCGACGCCCGGCGCCAGCGCCTTTCGGTACGAAAATGCCATGGCTGAGGGCCTGGATCATGATCTTGTCCTCACGTCCCACTTGATAGGTGTTGCCCACCGAGGCTTCGGTGAAAGCGCCACCGCTGATCAGGCCCTGTCGCTCGCCCCGGAGGGTCATGAAGGCGGGAGTTGGCATGGTGGAGCTCCTTTATTGTCGGGGTTGTGGGGCGGGGAAGTGGCTGGGCTCGTTGTACAGGTCTTCGATTTCATCGAAGGGCACCCAGGGTTTCGCGAGCGCAAGGGTGATGAGGTAGCGCTCTTCGGTCGGATTCCGGTAGTCCTCGAAGCGCCCAAGTAACAGCATGGCCTGATACTTATCGCCTGCCTGCCAAAAGGATCTCCCGGAAAGAATTCCTTTCCTCAAGTAAGCCCGCCACTCAGGGGTGTCCGCGATGGTGGGATTTTCTCGTAGCCCCTTGGCCACCCAGCCTCTTTCACGCCATTGGTTTTGCAGGTCGAGAACTACCTTAAGGGCGTCATCGATCAGTAGCGGCTCGATCTGCGGGGACATGCGAACGCTGTAAATGACGTTGTCGTCGAATCCGACGCTAAAGAAGCGCGCGGCAGGCGTGGTGAACCCGAATTGCGAGTCGACGAATCGCAATTTTGCGTCGGTCATGGGAATACCAGACCAGATGTGCCCGCGTATTTCCGGACTAAAGGGTGCTGAAGATTTTTTGCGCAAGCCTTCATACGTTCCGCCCATCTCAAGAACGATTTCAGGCTCATCCCACAGCGGTTGCCTCAACTGATGTACGGCAGCCCATATCAAGGCAACGATAAGTAGAAGGCACGCACAGCAGCGCCAGCCGAATAACCGTGGTCGCTGGCTCATAACCCTAGACCGTTCATGGCGATTTCGTTGATTGAACGTTCTAACGCAGAACGGTTTTGATCACCGAGCATTTGATCAAAACGCGCTGCGGCCTTAAGCACGAATGCCATGCGCTGCTGTATATCCGACAAGTCCGCCAGAGGGTTATTGCTGAAACCGATGGTGCGGTCGTCCTTGACGCGCTCACATTGACTGGTGAGGGTCAACTCAATCGCTTGGGCTACGCCAGAGGGGAAACCAGTCACATAGGAAGCATGGTTGCCACGCAATAAAGCCACCAATTGACGGTCTTGGTAAATCGTCGGCTGGAGGATGTTGATCTGCTCATGCCGCGCCAAATGCTCAACACTTCCGGCAATATCCCCGTTTTCTATAGCCCCAAAGCCAAGCAAAATCTCGATGTAAACCTGTCCGAATTCGAGCTTGTCCCTCCCCACCGGCCAAAGCACTGGGAACTTTGGATGCCCAAATATTCCCGCCCGCGCTCCTAAACACTTCTCCAACTCTTTCAAACCACGCTTCGCATAAAACTCATGCAACGGAAAAACATCCAGAAACAGCGTGGTATTCCCCAACGCCATCATGTCGTATACATAACGGAACTGCTGTTGCACCAGCGACAACTCCTCCCCCACTGAATGGAAGTCCGCCGAGGGAACAGGATTGCGGGCAGCCGTTTCCTTATAGTCGCGCATCGCCTCGGCATGCTCAGACTGCCTGCCGGGCGTATACAGACCGAGACCACGGCGCTGGCCGAGCGTGCGTTGTCGAGCCTCACGTTCCTCGCGAATGAGTTCAATACTGTCCGCCGCATGCAGCAACCCGCAGCCGACCTGCTTGGAAGCAAATGCCGCCAGCCCAGCCCATTGGAACCGCGAATCGTGCAGCCATAAGCGAGCATAGGCCGCGTTGATCACGCGATTGCGCTCGACCGGGTCGGCAATCAGCACACCGCCCGGCGCGACGATCTCTTCCGCCGCGCGCTGGTAGTGCCGCCATAGGCAGTCGCAGGTAAGAATCGGCACCTCGGTAATTTGAGCCTTGACGCCATAGAGCATCTCCTCTTTGCATTCACAGTCGGCGATGGGTGTGATGTTGTGGTTGAGGCGTTGCTTGTCACTGGGGTGCTCTTTGAAACACTGGGTCATGATTCATATGGCTATCTAAGGGCTTCCTTACACCCTACCAACCATCGAAATCAGGCGAACCCAGCAAACAGAAAATCAGAATTCCCTGATGGGCAATGCTCCAATGGGGTTTCAGATACTTCTTACAAATTGACCTTATCTGTGCGCCTCGTCCCACTCGGAAACAAGAGGGTTAGCGGAATGGATGGATCCAGCTCAATGAGATCACCTTCGTCGCCATCTTCTGCGAATGGCGTCCATGGCTTGCTGATCGACAGTGTGATGAGGTAGCGCTCTTCGTCGGGTCGTCTGTCGTATTTGAAACGGTACATGTGCATGGTGACTTGATGTTTTTTGCCAGCCTTCCAGTAGACCGATCCGCCTCTATTCACGTCGCGCAACTGTGCGCGCCATTCAGGCGTATCGGCAAAGGGCGGATACCGTGTCCTGCCGGCCATTCTCCATCCGCCTTCGCGCCACTGGTTTTGCAAATCCAGCGCTACCTTTAAAGCGTCATCGAGCAACAGCGGCTCGATCTGCGGCGACATGCGGATACCGAAAATGACATTGTCGTCAAAGTCGACGGTAAAGAATCGCGCTGCAGGCGTGGTAAATCCAAATTGCGGATCGTCGAATCGCAATCTCGCGTCGGTCATGGGAATACCGAACCAAACGTGCCCGCGTATTTCCGGACTCACGCAGTCATCTAACTAAGGGTTTCCCTGACACCCTAACAGCCGAACTCCCGTGCAAATCCAGCACGCGAAAAACCAGAATCCCCTGACAAATAAATCTCACCAGGATGAAGGATCCTTCGCACAAACAGCCCGAAAGCGCCCTGAAGTACCCGATCTGCGGGCCTTTCCAAATAATCATCAGACATTTTCAGACCAGGCAGTCAGAAACTGAATGACGTCGCTTTGCAGTTTATTGACGCACGACACTCATGTAACTGAAAAGAGGTGCTAGCATAGAGCCACCACTCAACCTCAGCATGCCCCCTAACTAGTAGTCAGGATATGACCGAGCCAGAAGACCCCAGCCGTGAGCGCCTCAAGCACCACTTTGCCCAGCGGGTAATTCATCAGGCACGTCAAATTCTTGAGATCTGGCAGCGCCTGCAACGCAGTGAATGGTCGCTCACCGACCTGTCGGAACTCAGCGAGGCCAACCTGCGCCTGCTGCGTTTCGCCGAGCGCTTCGAACAACCGGAACACAGCCAGCTGGCGCGCCATATCGGCCTGTCGCTGGAAGCCGTCGACGCCAACCGCGGGCGCCTGAACAGTGGGCTGATCACTGACCTCAATCGCCTGATGCAGCGCCTGTCGCGCACCGGCCTGCGTCACGGCGATCAACTCGAACAAACCTTTCTGCCGCCACTGCGCAAACCGATCTACGTGATGCTGCAGGATCACGACCGTGCCGAGCGCCTGGCCAAGCAGCTGGAATTCTTCGGCCTCAGCGCCCAATCCCTCGACAGCGTGGCCGCGTTCCGCTCGTCGATGATCGAACGCTTGCCTGCCGCGATCGTCATGGACGTGGACTTCAGCGGTCCGGGCATTGGCCTGAAACTCGCCGCGGAAGCCCAGGTCGGCCTGGATGAACCGTTGCCGCTGCTGTTTTTCAGCCTGCTTGAAACTGACACCCCGACCCGTCTCGCCGCCGTGCGTGCCGGCGGCCAGGAATTTCTGACCGGCACCCTCGAAGCGTCGAGCCTGCTGGAAAAAATCGAGGTCCTGACCTGCGTCGCGCAGTACGAACCTTATAAAGTGCTGATCATCGATGACTCCCGCGCCCAGGCCCTGCACACCGAGCGCCTGCTCAACAGTGCCGGAATCGTCACCCGGACATTGATCGATCCGATCCAGGCCATGGCCGAACTGGCGGACTTCCAGCCCGACCTGATCATCCTCGACATGTACATGCCGACCTGCACCGGCACGGAGCTGGCCAAGGTCATTCGCCACAACGATCGTTACGTCAGCGTGCCGATCATTTACCTGTCCGCCGAAGACGACCTGGACAAGCAGCTCGACGCCATGAGCGAAGGCGGCGACGACTTCCTGACCAAACCGATCAAGCCGCGGCACCTGATCACCACCGTGCGCAACCGCGCGGCACGGGCGCGCAACCTGAAGGCGCGGATGGTGCGTGACAGCCTCACTGGCCTGTACAACCACACGCACATCCTGCAACTGCTCGAAGACTGCAGCTTCCGCGCCCGTCGCGAGAGCAAGCCGTTGAGCTTTGCGATGCTCGACATCGATCACTTCAAACGGGTCAACGACAGCCACGGCCACCCCATGGGCGACCGCGTGATCAAGAGCCTGGCGCTGTTCCTCAAGCAACGTCTGCGCAAGACCGACTTCATCGGCCGTTACGGTGGCGAAGAATTCGCCATCGTCATGCCCGACACCGATATCGAAGCGGCCTACAACGTTCTCGACGAAATCCGTCAACGCTTCGCGGAAATTCATTACCCGGCTCAGCCCCAGGATCTCTGGTGCACCTTCAGCGCCGGGGTGGTCGAGCTGTGCGAAGACTCCGACGGCCTGATGATGGCCAGTCAGGCGGACGAGGCGCTGTACCGCGCCAAGCACGCCGGGCGCAACCGCGTACAGGCGGCACGGGCGTCAAAGCAAAGTGCCACCTTTTCATCGGAATCGACCCAGTCCGTCATCACTCTGTAACAGAAACGCAATAACTTCAGCGACTTACCATTCTGCCGTTGGTAGTCCCGCAATGCGCCTGAAGCTGCTGACCAATTTCAACACCCTTCTTTTAGTGGCCGTGTGTGTTGCCCTCGGCGCCACGCTCTGGTGGTCGCAAAGAGCCCTGGAACGCCCGTATTTATTGATGGAGCGTTACCTCGGCTTGTCTCAGCAATTTCAGAATGAAGTGGCGCGCAATGTCGAGGATTACCTCGCCAGCGGCGATGCCTTGCGCCTGAGCAGTGCCAGCCAGGCCATCGACACTCTGCAACAAGAACTCAAGGATTTGCCGCCCTCCTTGGCCGACACCTTGCGCCCGAGCCTGGCGAACCTTGATGAATTCAGCAAAACCGACCTGCTGGCCGCCGGCAAACTCGCGGGCGATCCACAAGCGCTGCTGCTGCAAGCCGAACGCGAACTCGGCGCCAGTCTTGATCAGCTCAGCCAATACGCCAGCAGCAACGCAACCTATCTGACACCGCTGCTCGGCGCGTCACAACACCTGGGCAAACTGTCGCTGGCCCGGGACAAACTGGTCAGCAGCGGTCGCAGCGAACTGGCGGCGGACGTCGAACGTGAAGTCACCAACATCCGCGCGCAGGCCGAGCTGCTGAACGCCCTGCCGCTGCTCGGGGTGACGAGCAAAACCGAATCGGGCACCGACGATTTCGCGGCCATGATGGGCCTTGAGAACATTGAAAAAACCGAGGTCGAAGACGCCGGCGTAGGACTCAAACGCGAACTCAACAGCCTGCTCACCCGCTACCCTGCCGAGCTGGCGCGCACCCGCGAGCAGATTCAGAAACGTGCCGACCTCAGCGCCGCGACTCACCTGAAAATCGCCGCGGTGCAGCAGGCCATCGCCGGGCTGGAACCGGTGGTTCGCGCCCAGCACGGGCAAATCCAGGGCGAAGTGCGGCTGATGCAAGGGGTGATGATCGGTCTGATCCTGCTGATCGCCTTGCTCATCGACACGCTGCAGCGACGTCTGGCCCGGACGCTGACCAACCTTGCGCCAGCGCTCTCGACCTGGGCCGAGGGTGACTTCAGCCGGGACATTGAACTGGGCAAGACCAACCGCGAGTTGCATGACATTCAAGCCTCGCTCAACCGCCTGCGTGCCTACCTCGTCGACTTGGTCGGGACCATCCGCCTCAACGCCGAACAAGTCGCCGGCAGCAGCCGCACCCTGGCCGAGTTGAGTAATGACCTGCACGGCGGCGCCGAACATCAGGCCGGCGATACCGCGATGATTCGCGACTCACTGAGTGAACTGGAGGCGACCATCCAGCAGGTCGCCGGCGATGCCAGCCAGGCCGCCGACGCCAGCCGCCATGCCGGGCTGGCGGTGGAGCACGGGCAGAAAGTCATTGGCCTGAGCCTGACCGGCCTGCACGCACTGGTCGACGAAGTGCAGGGCAATGCGCAAATGATCGAGCACCTGGCCGAGGAGTCGGCGACCATTGGCGGCGTATTGACGGTCATCCGTTCGATTGCCGACCAGACCAACCTGCTGGCGTTGAACGCGGCTATTGAAGCGGCCCGCGCCGGGGAAATGGGTCGCGGTTTTGCCGTCGTCGCCGAAGAGGTTCGCTCGCTGGCGCAACGCACCGCCGGCGCGACGGCAGAGATCCAGACCTTGATCGCCGGGCTGCAAACCGCGGCCCGGCAATCGGTGGAAGGCATGCGCGCCCAGGTTGGACACGCCAGAGCCACCGCCAATCAGGCACAGGCGGCGGACGGCGCGCTGGATAAAATCGTCGGGGCGATCCAGACCATTTCCGACACCGCCATCCGCATCGCCGATGTCACCGCGCAACAGAGCGGCGCTGTCAGCGAAATCCGCGATCACAGTGAGAGGATTCACCAATTGGGTGGGGATAACTTGATGCGCATTGGTGAGGGGCGCGAGCAAGGTGAGCATTTGTTGGTGCTCGGTGGACGGTTGCACACGGCCGTTCAAGCATTCCGCGTCAGATAAACCGCCATTCGGGCAAGCCCGCTCCCACAAGGACAGCGAATAACCTGTGGGAGCGGGCTTGCCCGCGGGGGCGTCCGCACAATCACCGCAGAACTCCCAGCCCTGCACACCCCGCTACTGTCCGCTATCATGCCCGCACCTCCGATACGCGAGACCGTCATGCGCCGCTTGCTCTGCCTGCTGTTTTTAGTGCTCGCCCTGCCGGCCAGTGCCGCCGGCCTGCTGGAAAGCCGGCCCAGCGCGACGCTGGGTTCGATCAACAACAGTGCCGACTTCCTGCCGGTGCGCGAAGCCTTTCAGCTGAGCCTGGTGGAGAGCACGCCGCAGTCCATCAAGCTGCGCTTCGTCGCCACCGAGGGTTATTACCTCTATCGCCATCGCTTTCAGTTTCGCGCCGATCCGGTCGATGTTGCACTCGGCGCGGCGCAACTGCCCAAAGGTGAACAAAAGCACGATGAGTACTTCGGCGATGTCGAGGTCTACCACGGCATCCTCGATGTCGAACTGCCGCGCAGCGATCAACGCGCCTTCACGCTTGCCGTCACCTATCAGGGCTGCGCCGACAAAGGCCTGTGCTATCCGCCCGAGACCGAGCGCCTGAGCATCGAAGGCACCGGCGGCACGACCGCGAGTTGGGGCTGGCGGGGACTCGCGCTGTTCTTCCTCGCGGGCCTGGGCCTGACCTTCACCCCCTGCGTGCTGCCGATGCTGCCAATCCTGTCGGGCGTGGTGTTGCGCGGTCAGGTCGGCGGGTTACGCGGGTTCAATCTTTCCCTCGCTTATGTGCTGCCGATGGCCGCCTGTTTCGCCCTGCTCGGCGCGTTGATGGGGATGTTCGGCGCACAGCTGAATCTTCAGGCACGCCTGCAATCGGCCTGGGTGCTGGTGCCGTTCGCGATGTTTTTTGCGCTGTTTGCCCTGGCGATGTTCGGCGTCTTCGAACTGAAGTTACCGCACGCGATCAGCAGCCGACTGGATCGCATCGCCGGTCGCACCGAGGGTGGCTCATTGTGGGGCGCGGCGGTGCTGGGCGTGGTTTCCAGCCTGTTGGTTTCGCCCTGCGTTTCGGCCCCGCTGGCCGGCGCGTTGTTGTACATCAGCGCCAGCGGTGACGCCCTGGGCGGAGGGTTGAAGCTGTTCATGCTCGGCCTCGGCATGGGCGCGCCATTGCTGCTGGTCGCCACCGGCGGCGCCGCCTGGCTGCCGAAGAGCGGGCCATGGCTGGTCTACGTGAAAAACGCGATCGGCGTGTTGCTGCTGGGGCTGGCCATCGGTTTGCTCAGTCGGGTGTTGCCGGGTCAGATCACCTTGCTGCTGATCGGCTTGCTGGCGGGTGGCGTCGGCCTGTTCATGGGTGCGCTGGAGTTCGTCTACAAACCACCGCGCAAACGCGTAGGCCAACTGCTCGGCCTGTTTCTGCTGTTTTACGCGCTGGCGTGCTGGTACGGCGCTTTCAGCGGCCAGACCGACCCCCTCAACCCGATCGGCCAGCCGCGCGTCGTTACGAACGGCCAGACGCCGCAAAGCACCCGTGATTGGCAAACCGTCACTACCCCGGCCGATCTCGATCGTGTGCTGGCCGACGCCCAATTGTCCGGCACGCCACTGCTGCTCGACTGGTACGCCGACTGGTGCATCAGCTGCAAAGTCATCGAGCATGAGGTGCTCAACGACAGCACCGTCACCGAACGGCTCAAGGGTTATCGGCTGATCCGCTTCGACATCAGCGCCAGCAATGCCGAACAACGCACCCTGCTCGACCGCTACCAATTGTTCGGGCCTCCGGCGCTGATGTTTTTCGGCAAGGACGGCATCGAGCGCGCCGATGTGCGGGTGATCGGCGAGATCAACGCCACGGACTTCGCCGAACGTGTTGCCAAAGCAAATGACCGGATTTAATCACCCGGTCACATATTTCGCGCAAACATCGGCCATCGTGCTGGCTATTGCATAGAACTGGACAGTCACAAAGGCTTTGCGGCATAGTCGCCGGGTTCTGATCATTGCACACGGATAACAAGGAACAGCAGATGGCGACCCTATTGGTTCTGCACGGCCCCAACCTGAACCTGCTCGGCACCCGCGAACCGGGCACCTACGGCGCTACGACGCTGGCGCAGATCAATCAGGACCTGGAGCGTCGTGCCCGTGAAGCCGGCCACCACTTGCTGCACCTGCAAAGCAACGCCGAGTACGAATTGATTGACCGCATCCACGCCGCCCGCAGCGAAGGTGTGGACTTCATTCTGATCAACCCAGCAGCTTTTACGCACACAAGTGTCGCATTACGTGACGCGCTGCTGGCGGTGAGCATCCCATTCATCGAAGTGCATTTGTCCAACGTGCACAAACGCGAACCTTTCCGCCATCACTCTTATTTCTCCGATGTAGCGGTGGGAGTGATCTGCGGCCTTGGCGCCAGCGGTTATCGGCTGGCCCTGGAGGCCGCCCTAGAGCAGCTTGAAACACAGGCTAAAGCTTGAACAACAAGCGTTAAACGCCCCTGACCGACCCTTGGGAGTTGATGATTCATGGATATCCGTAAAGTTAAGAAACTGATCGAATTGCTGGAAGAGTCCGGTATCGACGAGCTCGAGATCAAGGAAGGCGAAGAGTCCGTTCGCATCAGCCGTCACAGCAAAACCCCGGCTCAACAGTATTACGCACCGGCTCCAATGGCCGCTCCGGCTCCAGCGCCTGCCGCTGCTGCCCCGGCTGCCGCCGCCGCGCCTGCTGCTCCGTCCGCCCCTGTCCTGAACGGCACCGTTGCCCGTTCGCCAATGGTCGGCACCTTCTATCGCAAGTCTTCGCCAAGCTCGCCGTCCTTCGTTGAAGTCGGCCAGACCGTGAAGAAAGGCGACACCCTGTGCATCGTCGAAGCCATGAAGATGATGAACCACATCGAAGCCGAAACCAGCGGTGTGATCGAATCCATCCTCGTCGAAGACGGCCAGCCGGTTGAGTACGACCAACCGCTGTTCACCATCGTTTGAACCGCGGAGAAACTTTGATGACTGCGAAGTTGGAAAAAGTTCTGATCGCCAACCGCGGTGAGATCGCGCTGCGGATTCTGCGTGCCTGCAAAGAGATGGGCATCAAGACCGTCGCCGTTTACTCCAAGGCCGACAAAGAGCTGATGCACCTGGGTCTGGCAGACGAATCCGTCTGCATCGGCCCGGCCTCGGCCGCCCAATCCTATCTGCACATTCCGGCAATCATCGCTGCGGCTGAAGTGACCGGCGCTACCGCCATTCACCCCGGCTACGGCTTCCTTGCGGAAAACGCCGATTTCGCTGAGCAGGTCGAGAACTCCGGCTTCGCCTTCATCGGTCCGAAAGCCGACACCATTCGCCTGATGGGCGACAAGGTGTCGGCCAAGCACGCCATGATTGCCGCCGGTGTTCCAACCGTTCCGGGTTCCGACGGCCCGCTGCCGGAAGACGAAGAAACCGCTCTGCGCATCGGTCGCGAAGTCGGTTACCCGGTGATCATCAAAGCCGCTGGCGGCGGTGGTGGTCGCGGCATGCGCGTTGTGCATAAAGAAGAAGACCTGATCTCCTCGGCGAAACTGACCCGCTCCGAAGCGGGCGCGGCGTTCGGCAACCCGATGGTCTACCTGGAAAAATTCCTGACCAACCCGCGTCACGTGGAAGTCCAGGTGCTTTCCGACGGCCAGGGCAACGCCATCCATCTGGGCGACCGCGATTGCTCGCTGCAACGTCGTCACCAGAAAGTACTCGAAGAAGCGCCGGCACCGGGCATCGACGAGAAGGCACGCGCTGAAGTCCTCGCTCGCTGTGTCAAGGCGTGCATCGACATCAACTACCGTGGCGCGGGCACGTTCGAATTCCTGTACGAAAACGGCGCGTTCTATTTCATCGAAATGAACACCCGCGTTCAGGTTGAGCACCCGGTTTCGGAAATGGTCACCGGCATCGACATCGTCAAGGAGATGCTCAGCATCGCCGCTGGCAACAAGCTGTCGTACACCCAGGATGACGTGGTTATCCGCGGTCACGCGCTGGAATGCCGGATCAATGCCGAAGACCCGAAAACCTTCATGCCAAGCCCTGGCACGGTCAAGCATTTCCACGCTCCAGGCGGCAACGGCGTTCGCGTCGATTCGCACCTGTACAGCGGTTATGCCGTTCCGCCGAACTACGATTCGTTGATCGGCAAGCTGATCACCTACGGCGCAACCCGTGACGAAGCCCTGGCGCGCATGCGCAATGCGCTGGACGAAATCGTTGTCGACGGGATCAAGACCAACATCCCGCTGCACCGCGACCTGGTCCGCGATGAAGGCTTCTGCAAAGGTGGAATCAACATCCACTACCTGGAACACAAGCTGGCTGGCGACAAGCACTAAGCTTTAACCGGACTTCAACAAAGCCGCCTTCGGGCGGCTTTGTTGTTTTCATCTCCCTGTGGGAGCGAGCCTGCTCGCCCCCACAGGGTGCAGTGGTATTCAGCAATAGCCAGGCGCAAGCCGCTCCCACAAACACCGCGCGCTCGCGTAAACTTGCGCGCTTCTCGCAGCCCGCTAGGCTGCAATCAATATTTTTCAAAGGTGCCCGCCATGCCTTGGCTGCAAGTCCGTCTCGCCATCAGCCCAGAACAAGCCGAAACCTATGAAGACGCTTTCCTCGAAGTGGGCGCCGTGTCGGTGACCTTCATGGACGCCGAAGATCAGCCGATCTTCGAACCGGAACTCAATACCACGCCGCTGTGGTCGCACACGCATTTGCTGGCCCTGTTCGAAGGTGGCACCGAAGCTGCCACGGTACTGGCCCATCTTGAGCTGTTGACCGGCAGCCCACTGCCGGAACATCACAGTGAAGTCATCGAAGACCAGGACTGGGAGCGCAGCTGGATGGACGGTTTCCAGCCCATGCGTTTCGGCCAGCGCCTATGGATCGTGCCGAGCTGGCACGCTGCGCCTGAACCCGACGCGGTGAACCTGTTGCTCGATCCGGGCCTCGCGTTTGGCACCGGGACCCACCCGACCACCGCGCTGTGCCTGGAATGGCTCGACGGCCAGGACTTGAAAGACTGCAACGTACTGGACTTCGGTTGCGGCTCCGGGATCCTGGCGATTGCCGCCCTGCTGCTGGGCGCTAGGGAGGCCGTCGGCACTGACATCGATGTGCAGGCGCTGGAGGCTTCCCGCGACAACGCCGGTCGCAACAACATCGCCGAAGCGCTTTTCCCGCTGTACCTGCCGGAAGACCTGCCACAGGTTCAGGCCGACGTGCTGGTCGCCAACATTCTCGCCGGCCCGCTGGTGTCCCTCGCGCCGCAACTGTCCAGCCTGGTCAAGTCAGGCGGTCGCCTGGCGCTGTCAGGGATCCTCGCCGAACAGGGCGACGAAGTGGCTGCCGCCTACGCCCAGGACTTCGATCTGGACCCGATCGCCAATCGTGATGGCTGGGTGCGCATCACTGGCCGTCGGCGCTAGAATGAACGCCTGCATAATCCGGAACGCCGCATGACCGACAGCTTCGTCACTCAGTGCCCGCATTGCCAAACCAGTTTCCGCGTCAGCCATGCTCAGTTGAGCGTGGCCCGTGGGGTGGTTCGTTGCGGCTCGTGCCTACAGGTGTTCAACGCTGCCAAGCAACTGCTCGAGCAGGCCGGCAAGGAAGCGGTCACGGTGGCCCCGGCAATCGCCGAAGCGCCCGAACCGGAGCCGCGGGCCATCAGTCAGAAACAATGGTCCGCTGCTGAACTTGATCTGGACAGCCTCGATCTGGACGAAGAACTCGCCCGGCTCGAACAGCGGGAAATCCAGCCGACCACCGAGTTCGGCCGCCACCGCGAAGACAGCCTGAGCGCCCGTCGGGATATCGCCGGGCACGACGACGAAGCCTGGTCCGACAGCCTGTTCAGCGAGTCGGCCGCCGACCGCGCGGAAGCGGTCGATCCCAGGATCACGCCAGAACCGGACATCGAGCCGAGCAGATTCACGCGCACCGAGCCCTCGCTGTCGCTGTCGCTGGAACCGGTGGAGCTGGATGACGAACCGCTACCTCCGCAACTGCGCCTGAACGATCCGCTCGACGCACCGCCTCATCACGAACGCCTGTCGGCGACCGATGACGAACCGGATGACAGCCTGCCGTCCATCGCTCCCTTGCGCAAACGTCACGAAGCGCCGACGCGGGCCGAGATCCTGCGGGACCTGGACGACGACCCATTGCAGCTCGACTGGCAGAAGCGTCGCTCGCCCTGGGGTCGACGGTTGCTCTGGCTGCTGCTGATTCTGCTCGGTGCCGGCGCGCTCCTCGGCCAATACGTGGCTTACCATTTCGATGAGCTGGCGCGCCAGGATCAGTACCGCCCGTGGTTCCAGCAGCTGTGCCCGCAAATCGGTTGCACCGTGCCCTCCAAAGTCGACATCGCCAAAATCAAGAGCAGCAACCTGGTGGTGCGCAGCCATCCGGATTTCAACGGTGCGCTGGTGGTCGATGCGATCATCTACAACCGCGCGCCCTTTTCCCAGCCTTTCCCGCTGCTGGAGCTGCGTTTCGCCGACCTCAATGGGCACCTGATCGCCAGCCGTCGCTTCAAACCCGGCGAATACCTCAACGGTGATCTCGAAGGCATGGTGGAAATGCCCCCACAAACGCCGATCCACATCGCCCTGGATATCCTCGATCCAGGTGCCAAAGCCGTGAACTACAGCCTGAGCTTCCACTCGCCCGAGTGAAACGCTTCAGTGCTACGGGTTTGGCGGCACATTTCTGACAGAGACCGCTCATACCAAACTGCTGGCGATAACGGAATAACTGTTCAGATTTTGTTCAATTCAGCCTTTATCCAGTCATCGAGAGCGGGTATCATGCCAACCCTTTTTCGAACTCTCATGATCCGGCCCCACAACAGGGAAGTCCTATGTCGGCGGTACGCATCGGTCCATACACATTGCACAACGGCTTGATTCTCGCCCCCATGGCGGGCGTCACCGACCAGCCCTTTCGTCAGCTGTGCAAGCGACTGGGCGCAGGACTTGTAGTCTCGGAAATGGTCACCAGCGACATGAGTTTGTGGAACACCCGCAAATCGCGCATGCGCATGATCCACGAAGGTGATCCCGAGCCACGCTCGGTGCAGATCGCCGGTGGTGACGCGCAGATGCTGGCGGATGCGGCCCGGGCCAACGTCGAACTGGGCGCACAGATTATTGACATCAACATGGGCTGTCCGGCGAAGAAGGTCTGCAACAAGGCCGCCGGTTCCGCGTTGTTGAAGGACGAAGCACTGGTGACCGAGATCCTGCAGGCCGTGGTGGCTGCGGTGGATGTGCCGGTCACGCTGAAGATCCGTACCGGCTGGGACCGGGACAACAAGAACGGCCTGACGGTGGCGAAGATCGCCGAGCAGGCAGGCATTACGGCGCTGGCGGTGCATGGCCGCACCCGCGCGGACCTTTACACCGGTGAAGCCGAGTACGACACCATCGCCGCGATCAAGCAGGCGGTGTCGATGCCGGTCTTCGCCAATGGCGACATCGACTCGCCGGAAAAGGCGCGGTACGTGCTCGACGCGACCGGTGCCGATGGACTGCTGGTTGGACGGGCTGCCCAGGGGCGGCCGTGGATTTTTCGTGAGATCGACCATTTCTTGCGTACCGGCGAAAAACTCCCGGCGCTGGAATTGATCGAGGTGGAACGCATTCTGCTAGAGCATCTGGCTGCGCTGCACGTCTTCTATGGAGACGTCATGGGTGTCCGGATCGCCCGCAAGCATGTGGGCTGGTATCTCGCAACCTTGCCGGGCGCCAGGGAGTTTCGCGCCCACTTCAATCGTTTGGAAGATACGGAAGCACAATGCGCCAACGTTCAGGGCTTCTTCGCTGAGCGTTACAAGAGCCTGACAGGGGACGGAGAGGGGGTGGCCGCATGACGATGATGACCGAGACTTTAGTGAGTGGAACAACACCCGTGAGCGACAACGTGAATTTGAAACAGCACCTCAATACGCCGAGCGAAGAAGGTCAGACCCTTCGCGGGAGTGTCGAGAAGGCGCTGCACAATTATTTCGCCCACCTTGAGGGCGCTGCCGTCACGGATGTGTACAACCTGGTGCTCTCCGAAGTCGAGGCGCCCCTGCTCGAGTGCGTGATGAACTACGTCAAGGGCAACCAGACCAAGGCCAGCGAGCTGCTCGGACTCAACCGAGGCACCCTGCGCAAGAAACTCAAGCAGTACGATTTGCTGTAAGCATTCAATCAAACCAGAAAGGCGCCCGCGTAAAAACGGTCGCCTTTTTTGCTGACTCCTTTGCTTTTGATGGAAATTGAAATGACCGACCAGACTACCCGCCTGCCGATCCGCCGCGCCTTGATCAGCGTCTCCGACAAGACCGGGATCCTCGAATTCGCCAAAGAGCTTGAAGCCCTGGGCGTCGAGATCCTCTCCACCGGCGGAACGTTCAAGCTGCTGCGCGACAACGGTGTTGCCGCAGTGGAAGTCGCGGATTACACCGGTTTCGCAGAAATGATGGACGGTCGGGTGAAAACCCTGCATCCGAAAATCCACGGCGGGATCCTCGGTCGTCGTGGTATCGACGACGCCATCATGAACGAACACGGCATCAAGCCGATCGACCTGGTCGCGGTCAACCTCTACCCGTTCGAAGCCACCATCAACAAGCCAGGTTGCGACCTGCCGACCGCCATCGAGAACATCGACATCGGCGGCCCGACCATGGTCCGCTCCGCTGCCAAGAACCACAAAGACGTGGCCATCGTGGTCAACGCCAGTGACTACGCCAGCGTGCTCGAAGGACTCAAGGCCGGTGGCCTGACCTACGCCCAGCGTTTCGACCTGATGCTCAAGGCTTTCGAACACACGGCGGCCTACGACGGCATGATCGCCAACTACATGGGCACCGTGAACCAGGCCGCTGACACCCTCAGCACTGAAGGTCGCAGCGAATTCCCGCGGACCTTCAACAGCCAGTTCGTCAAGGCTCAGGAAATGCGCTACGGCGAGAACCCGCACCAAAGTGCGGCGTTCTACGTTGAAGCCAAGCCGGCCGAAGTCGGCATCGCCACCGCGACCCAACTGCAAGGCAAAGAGCTGTCGTACAACAACGTGGCCGATACCGACGCCGCGCTGGAGTGCGTGAAGAGCTTCGTCAAGCCGGCCTGTGTGATCGTCAAGCACGCCAACCCGTGCGGCGTCGCGGTAAGCCCGGACGCCGAAGGCGGCATCCGTCAGGCCTACGAACTGGCCTACGCCACTGACACCGAGTCGGCGTTCGGCGGCATCATCGCGTTCAACCGCGAGCTGGATGCTGAAACCGCCAAGGCCATCGTCGAGCGTCAGTTCGTCGAAGTCATCATCGCCCCAAGCGTCAGCGCAGAAGCCCGCGCCATCGTCGCGGCCAAAGCCAACGTGCGCCTGCTGGCCTGCGGCGAATGGTCGGCTGACCGCGCCGCCGCGTGGGACTACAAACGCGTCAACGGCGGCCTGCTGGTGCAGAGCCGCGACATCGGCATGATCGGCGCCGATGACCTGAAAGTCGTGACCAAGCGTGCACCGACCGAACAGGAAATCAACGACCTGATCTTCGCCTGGAAAGTGGCCAAGTACGTCAAGTCCAACGCCATCGTCTACGCCAAGAACCGCCAGACCATCGGTGTCGGCGCTGGCCAGATGAGCCGCGTGAACTCCGCGCGCATCGCAGCGATCAAGGCGGAACACGCCGGGTTGCAGGTCGCCGGCTCGGTGATGGCTTCCGATGCATTCTTCCCGTTCCGCGACGGCCTGGACAATGCCGCGAAGGTCGGTATTACCGCAGTGATCCAGCCAGGCGGCTCGATGCGTGATGCGGAAGTGATTGCTGCAGCCGACGAGGCGGGCATCGCCATGGTATTCACCGGCATGCGCCACTTCCGTCACTAAGTACGACGATCCACTGTGGGAGCTGGCCTGCCAGCGATAGCATCACCTCGGTTTCGCTGATGAACCGAGTTGCCTGCATCGCCGGCAGGCCAGCTCCCACAGCAAAGCATCTCTGCGGTGCTCCACAGAATCAGCGTCATCCGAGGTTTTTGAAATGAATGTTTTGATCATTGGCAGCGGTGGCCGTGAACACGCCCTGGCCTGGAAAGTGGCTCAGGATCCGCGCGTGCAGAAGGTGTTCGTGGCACCGGGCAATGCCGGCACCGCCATTGAAGCCAAGTGCGAAAACGTCGCCATCGACGTGCTGGCCCTTGAGCAACTGGCGGACTTTGCCGAGAAGAACGTTGCCCTGACCATCGTCGGCCCGGAAGTGCCGCTGGTGGCTGGCGTCGTCGACCTGTTCCGCTCCCGCGGCCTGGATTGCTTCGGTCCGACTGCTGGCGCGGCCCAGCTGGAAGGTTCGAAAGCGTTCACCAAGGATTTCCTCGCACGCCATAAAATCCCGACCGCCGATTACCAGAACTTCACCGAGATCGAGCCGGCCCTGGCTTACTTGCGTGAAAAAGGCGCACCGATCGTGATCAAGGCCGACGGCCTGGCCGCCGGTAAAGGCGTGATCGTCGCCATGACCCTGGCCGAAGCCGAAGACGCCGTGCGCGACATGCTCGCCGGCAACGCGTTCGGCGATGCCGGTTCGCGCGTGGTCATCGAAGAGTTCCTCGATGGCGAAGAAGCCAGCTTTATCGTCATGGTCGATGGCAAGAACGTACTGCCGATGGCCACCAGCCAGGATCACAAGCGCGTCGGCGACGGCGACACCGGCCCGAACACGGGTGGCATGGGGGCTTACTCCCCGGCTCCTGTCGTCACCAGCGAAGTGCACCAGCGGGTCATGGACCTGGTGATCTGGCCGACCGTGCGCGGCATGGCCGATGAAGGCAACGTCTACACCGGTTTCCTGTACGCGGGCCTGATGATCGACAAGGCTGGTAACCCAAAAGTTATCGAATTCAACTGCCGTTTCGGCGACCCTGAGACCCAACCGGTTATGCTGCGCCTGCAGTCGAGCCTGGTGTTGCTGGTCGAAGCCGCCATGGCGCAAGCCCTGGACAAAGTCGAAGCGCAGTGGGATCCACGTCCGAGCGTCGGCATTGTGTTGGCGGCGGGCGGCTATCCTGGCGACTACGCTAAAGGCGTCGCCATCAACGGGCTGGATGCCGCCGCTGCGCTGGAAGGCAAAGTATTCCATGCCGGGACTGCGCTGAAGGATGGTCAAGTGGTAACCGCCGGAGGCCGGGTGCTGTGCGCCACCGCCATGGGTGCCAGTGTCGACGCTGCCCAGCAGCAGGCTTACAGGCTGGCGGCCAAGATTGACTGGGAAGGCTGTTTCTATCGCAAGGACATTGGCTACCGCGCCATTGCCCGCGAGCGTGGCGAAAATCAGGAATAAGCGCTTCATTCGGTCGGGCAAGGGTGTCATACCCTTGCCGGACTATTCCGGCGCCGCGCATAGTTATATTCTGGCATCAACCTACGAAGGGATTTCGCCGTGCGCTGGCTCAGGATTGCCATAGGTCTCACTGTCACGTTGCTGACCTTGCTCTGCATGCTTCCGGCCCAGGCCGCGCAAGGCAGTGGTTGGGCGGTATTGCTCGACGAACAGGGCGACCTGCAACTGAGCGACATCCGTTCCGCCCGCTTCACCAATCAATTCAGCCCCACCGAACTCAAACGCCTCAACGCGGCCGAGCCCGGCGGTGCACTCTGGCTTCGCTTCAGGCTGGCACCCGGTAAACACGAGCAGCTGTTGCGGGTGTTCGCACCCGACCTTTCGCACCTCAATCTGTATGTGCTGGACGGCGACAACCTGATCGACCAGCTCAACACCGGAACCGAACAGCCCCAGGCTGAACGGCCACTCCCCAACAGCGACTTCATGTTGCCGTTGCCGCAAAGTGACAAACCCCTCGACGTTTACCTGCGCCTGGTGTCCGAACACCAGATGCGGCCTTACATTACCCTGCAGTCAGCGATCATGACCGCGGCCAACCAAAGTCAGACGCTGATCTACGGCCTGCTGTTCGGCTGCATCGGCATGCTGATCCTGCACAACCTGATTCGCTACGCGTACACCCGCTCGCGCAGCAGCCTTTGGCTGGCAGGCTGTGAAGCGTTGTTGATGCTCAGCCTGGCGCTGCTGCTGAACCTCGCCGGGCCATGGCTACCGGACTGGCACGCGGTGCAAACACCCGGTGCCTACCTCGCCTTGCTGCTGACCGCACCGTGCGGGCTGATGTTTGCCTATCGCTTCTTTGCCCCGCTCGGCCCGCATCCGCTGAACAAGCTGCTGCTCGGCGACATCGTGCTCATCACCGCTTGCGGCCTGGTGCTGTTGTTCGTCAATACACTGCCGCTGAACATCATCACCTACACGCTGGTCGCCCTCGCCGGCCTGACCATGTTGTTCGTCAGCGCCTGGCACTGGCAAAAAGGCTATCGCCCGGCGCGCCTGTTCGTCGCCGCCATGGTGGTGTTCAACGTCGGCACGCTGATCATCCTCCCGGCCTTGCTGGGGCTGACACTGATAGAGCCGCAAGGCCTGATCATCGCCCTGCTGGTGTTCATCTGCATCAGCGGCCTGTTGATGAGCATTGCGCTGAGCGAACGTCAGCGCAGCATCACCGAAGACCGTTTCAGCATCAGCCGCGATCTCGCCGCGAGTAACGCCGAGATCAACGCCAAGGCCGAATTCCTGGCGAAAATCAGCCACGAAATCCGCACCCCGATGAATGGCGTGCTGGGCATGACCGAACTGTTGCTGGGCACACCGCTCTCGGTCAAACAACGCGACTACGTGCAGACCATCCACAGTGCCGGGAATGAACTGCTGACCCTGATCAACGAGATTCTCGACATCTCCAAACTCGAATCCGGCCAGATCGAGCTGGACGATGTGCAGTTCGATCTCAACGCTCTGATCGAAGATTGCCTGAGCATCTTCCGCGCCAAGGCCGAGCAGCAGAACGTCGAGCTGATCAGCTTCATCCAGCCACAAGTGCCGCGGGTTATCAGCGGTGACCCCACGCGTCTGCGCCAGACCCTGCTGAGCCTGCTGGAAAACGCCCTGAAGAAAACCGACGAAGGCGAGATCCTGATCGTCGTCGCCCTCGACGAACGTAGCGCCCGGCCACGCCTGCGCATTGCCGTGCAGGACAGCGGCGAGCCGATGGACGCCGAAGAACGTGATGCGCTGATGCACGCCGAACTGCATAGCAAGAACTTCCTCTCGGCCAATCGCCTGGGCGGCAACCTCGGGTTGGTAATTGCCCGCCAGTTGATCCGGTTGATGCACGGCGAATTCGGCGTCAAGAGTGGCGCCAACCAGGGCAGCACGTTGTGGCTGACCTTGCCCCTGGACCCTGACCGCCTCGAACACCCGACGTCCGACCTCGATGGCCCGCTACAGGGTGCACGGGTGCTGGTGGTGGACGACAATGACACCTGTCGCAAAGTGCTGGTGCAACAGTGCAGTGCCTGGGGCCTGAATGTCAGTGCCGTACCGTCCGGCAAAGAAGCACTGGCCCTGCTGCGAACCAAAGCGCACCTGCGCGACTATTTTGATGTGGTCCTGCTGGACCAGAACATGCCCGGTATGACCGGCATGCAACTGGCGGCCAAGATCAAGGAAGACCCGAGCCTCAACCACGACATCCTGCTGATCATGCTCGCCGGCATCAGCAATGCGCCGAGCAAGATCATCGCCCGCAACTCCGGGATCAAGCGCATCCTCGCCAAACCAGTGGCCGGCTACACCCTCAAGACCACACTGGCGGACGAACTGAACCAGCGCAACAAGGGGCTCGCCGTGTCGCCACAGCAGCCCACGGGGCCAACCCCGCCGGTCAAGGTCCCCAGCGACTTCCGTATTCTGGTCGCCGAGGACAACAGCATTTCGACCAAGGTCATTCGCGGCATGCTGGGCAAGCTCAACCTGCAACCGGACACCGCCAGCAATGGCGAAGAGGCCTTGCAGGCCATGAAGGCGCAGCGTTACGACCTGGTGCTGATGGATTGCGAGATGCCGATCCTCGACGGCTTCTCCGCCACCCAGCAATTGCGCGCCTGGGAAGTCAGCAACCAGCGGGTTCGCACTCCGGTCGTGGCATTGACCGCGCACATCCTCGCCGAACACAAGGAGCGCGCGCGTCAAGCCGGCATGGATGGGCATATGGCCAAACCGGTCGAGCTGTCGCAGTTGCGCGAACTGATCGAACATTGGGTGGCGCAGCGCGATCAGCAGAACCGCGCGGCGACTCAAACGTCCTGAGCCGACAGACCCGGCAACGCCTGATAGACTCCCCCACCACTACCCTCGCCAGTGAGCTTGCACCATGCTCCACGTGTTGTTCAGCGTTTACTTGAAGATGCTGGTGCTCTACAGCCCGTTCTTCGTCTTGTCCTGTTTCATCAGCCTGACCCGCGGTTATTCGCGCAAGGAACAACGCCGGCTCGCCTGGAAAGTGGCGACTGCCACGTTGGTCTCCAGCGTCCTGCTGTACCTGTTCGGCCGCGTCATTTTCAGCGTCTTTGGCATCACCGTAGACGCATTCCGTATCGGCGCCGGCAGCGTGCTGTTCATCTCCGCGCTGGGCATGGCCCAAGGCAAATCGGCGGTACAAACCGACAATGTGCAGCAGGACGTCACCATCGTCCCGCTGACCATCCCCCTGACCGTCGGCCCTGGCACCATCGGCGCCTTGTTGGTGATGGGCGTCAGCCAGCCGCACTGGGACGACAAACTCACTGCCATCGTCAGCATTGCCCTGGCCAGCTTCACCGTTGGCGTGGTGCTTTATCTGTCGAACCGCATCGAGCGCATTCTCGGTGACCAGGGCCTGCAGATTGTCAGCCGGCTGATGGGCTTGTTCGTCTGTGCCCTGGCGGCGCAGATCATTTTTACCGGCGTGAAGGGTTATCTGGTGCCATGACGCCGCCACAGGCCCAGCGTTCCGTCGACAGCTCGGTGCCAGGGCCGGCCGCCAGCATCTTGTGCTCACCCACAAACGCCACGATCTGCTTCCGGCTGCTGGCAAATGCCCTGGCCGCCCGTTCGAACGAGTGATGCTTCACCTGCACCGCAGAGGTGAAGCGACGAGTCAGAAACACGGTCTGCAGCCAGTCTTCTTCTACGTGCTGGGCGGTTTCAAACGTCAGGTAAAACACGTCGATCCGGGCATTGCGTGTGCTCACGGCAAACACAAGGTGCACGCTAAAATGCCGCTCTTCGCTACCGTCCGGCAAACTGACGGTACGTTCACTGACCTGCCGCTCCCGAAGCTGCATTCTTATGGGCGAATCCAACGGCAGACGGGCCACTCCAGCGAACGCCTCGCGGGCCAGCTCACCATGATCGTGCAGCGCCAGATTTGCCAGGACCTCAGTGATCACCTCATCAAGCGTGACGCCGGACTGGCGCTCAAACGAGGGCTGCAACTGTCGCTCTTGCCTGCGCGTCCAGGCGCATCGCTCCAGCGCATGAACAAACGCATCGACCCATTGAGCAGTATCGGCGGTATCCGGGAACCTGCTCGACGCCATCAGTCGCGAGGCGAGCAACGAGTACAGGATGTCGCACTTTATTACTGCGTCCAGTCCAGCGTATAACACGCTGAGCACACCTGAATCGACAAACGATTCCTGATGACTATCCATGTCTCACCTATTAATCATTCATAGCGGGGTTTTAAAGTATTCCAGGCGACTCCGGTCAACTTCGGCCTGAACAATGTGTTTGACCACGTTATAAGCGCGGCGATTCAATGTGCGGCGAGTGGCGGCGCTGTATAACTTGATGTCTTCTCTTCGAAACTTGAAGAATAATACTTTGGTCAGAATATCCCTGGATTCCATTTGCATGGCGCAAGCGATCATGGTGGGTCGGCCGCCCAGCGAAATACACGGAACAATTTGAAAGTTAGCGGCCCTGTTCTTTTTACTTTTCAGTTCAACCAGTTTTATCGCACCTTCATTCTTCTCCAGGGAATTGAAGGCGGAAGAAATCAGCGGCAGGATTTTCAGCTTATCCGCGCCGGCAACCAACGCGATAATCTGCAACGCCGCCTCATCCATGGTGAAGTCCAGCTCCTGACTGATGTACTCCTTATAGGGATCGTTTACGGTCGGCCAGCCGCAATTGGTCAGGGCTCTGCTGTATTCGCCGTACCACTGGCGCCGCTGGGTTTCGCGATTGAACAGTTTGTCGGCACGGATCTCCGCATACAAAATGGTGTCGTCGAAGGCCTCTCGATCCTGCTCCGACAGCGCTTCATCGTAAGCAGCGACCGTCGAACCGAGGAGAGCGGCTGGCGCATCTTCAGTGTTCAACGAAACCTTACTCATCAACGCCATGCGTGCGAAACTGGCAGGCGCAGGCGATAGGCCAAAGTAGTCCATTTGCGCCGCATAATCGAAACTTGCTTCTGACATTATATTAACTCCTTAGTTATTAATTACCCTTGCATCTTGCAGGCAATAAAAAACTAACAACCGAATTAACTGCAGTCAAACCAACATCACTTCAATGTTGTTTAAATTATTTCAACAACTACAAATAAAGAACAAAGTAGCCGGCATTGCACCGGCTACTTATCCGTCAGGGCTTGTTGTCGTACCAGCGTGGCGTGTACACCCAAACCCCGCCATCAACGCGAGGGAACACACACGTAGTGGAGGAACCCACGAGGACCATGGTTCGCATGTCCACTTGATCGGGCGTGAGCTGCCCCAGCGTTGTCACCCGCAAGGTCTGCCCGGGACGGCCGATATCGCGACCCAATACGACAGGCGTCTCGGGAAGGCGATGCTGCGCGACGATTTCCAGCGCACGGCCCAGCTGCCACGGGCGGGAACGGGAGATCGGGTTGTAGAACGCCAACGCCAGATCGGCTTGTGCGGCGAGGTCCAGGCGTTTCTCGATAATCGACCACGGCTTGAGGTTGTCCGACAGCGACATGACGCAGAAGTCATGCCCCAGCGGCGCACCCGCCTGGGCGGCTGTCGCCAGGGACGCAGAGACACCCGGCAGAATGTCCAGATCGACGTTGTGCCAGGCCGCATCGCTGGACTCGTGCAGCGCTTCGAGCACCGCCGCCGCCATGGCGAACACGCCCGGATCGCCCGATGAAACCACCACGACCGATCGTCCCTGAGCCGCCAGTTCGAACGCATGCCGCGCCCGCTGCATCTCTTCGCGGTTGTCGGTGCAATGCAGCACTTGATCGGCACGGAATGGCCCGGCCATGCGCACGTAGGTTTCATAACCGAGTACATCATTCGCCCGCGCCAGCTCAGCCTTGACTGCCGGCACCATCAACTCGGCGGCGCCTGGCCCCAGACCGATCACCGCCAGACGGCCGCGAGGACGGCCAATCGACAGTGGGTCCAGCGGTTGCTCAGCGACCGCGAAAGCAATCGTCTCATCGCCGAAGATCGATACGGGTTCGGCGATAGCATTGCGCGCCAGTTCGCCCACCGCATCAGCACCGCTGGCAAATCGCAGCGGCACACCCAGCTCAAGTGCCGCTTCGCGCAACGCCGGATTAGCCATTTCACGCTCGGCCGCCAGCAGCAGCGCCACCGATTGCACGGCGATTTTTTCCCGATGCAACGCATCGCGAATCGACTGCTGCATGTCGACCACGCCAGCGCTGACCGCCACCGCCACGTTACGCGGATAGATCAGCAGTTCATTGGCCGCCGGCGTACGCTCGGCATGCCCGACATGAACGGCGAGTCGCGCGCTGGGGTCCTCAGGCAACTGTGCTTGCGCCAGCCACGGCGCCGAACCTTCGATACGCACCGTTTCACCGGCCAGCAAATCGGAAACGAAACGCTTGCCCAGTTCCAGATCGCCGAGGGCAAAACCACTGGGCGGGTTGAGCAGGCAGGTGCCAAAACGCAGTTCACCACTGGTGGTGATCGCCGCAGCCACCTCCAGCGCGGCGGCAATTTCCCGCGCCAGCACGTTCACCCCGCCCAGACCGCCGAGCAACGGCACCACCGCGCTGCCATCTTCGGCAACCGCCAGCACGGGCGGCTCGGCGCCTTTTTCCAGGAGCAACGGCGCCAGCGTGCGAATCACGATGCCGGCCGCGCACAGGGCGATGATCGGCGTGTCCTGCTGATACAGCTCGCGCAGGGTAGCGCCGAATTCGTGATAAACGCGGTCCGCGCCCTCGACCCGTTCGGTCAGGCCGTGGATCAGGGCGTCGGGGAACAGCTGTTGAATTTTGCGTGCGGTGGCGAGGCTGCCATTGCCGAGAACGACAATCGCCGGAGCTGGACGAGTCATCAGCCTTGCCACCTTTCGCCCGGAACGATGATCAGCGAGAAGTACGGCGACGACATCGGTTCAACCTGGTCCAGCGGCACGATCTTCTGATTGGCCATGGTCGCGCGTTCGACGTAGAGCGCACGCTCGGCCAGGCCGAGTTCTTCCAGCACCTGACGGACCTTGGGGAAATTGCGCCCCAGTTTCATGATCACCGCTGCATCGGCGTCGGCGAGGCGGCGTTTGAGTTCGTCGTGAGGCAGCACGCCCGACAGTACCGACAAACTCTGATTGCGATACACCAGTGGCGCACCGAGCACCGAAGCGCCACCGAGCATCGAGCAGACACCCGGCACGACTTCAGCCTCATAGCGCTCGGCCAGGCGATCGTGCAGGTACATGTAGGAACCGTAGAAGAACGGATCGCCTTCGCAGATCACCGCCACGTCCCGGCCTGCATCCAGATGCGCCGCCAGCTCTTCGCCGGCCGCATCGTAGAAATCGCTGATGACCTGTTCATAGGAGAGCGGTGCCGGCAAGGCCTCGGTGGTCACCGGATACACCAGCGGCAGCAAGGTTTGCGCGTCCTGCAGGTGCGCCTCGATGATGCCGAATGCGTTGCCCTTTTTGCCCTTGGCGACGAAGTACGCCACCACCGGCGATTCGCGCAGCAGGCGCAGGGCCTTGACGGTGATCAGTTCGGGATCGCCGGGCCCCACGCCCAGGCCGATCAAGCGTCCAGGTTGCTGCATCATTCGATCTCCGTGGCGAGGGCATTGACGGCGGCGGCGGCCATGGCGCTGCCGCCCAGCCGGCCTTGCATGATGACGAACGGCACGCCACGGCTGTCTGCCGCGAGCGCAGCCTTGGATTCCGCGGCGCCGACGAAGCCCACCGGAAAGCCGAGAATCAGCGCCGGCTTCGGGGCGCCCGCATCGAGCATTTCCAGCAGATAAAACAACGCGGTCGGCGCGTTGCCGATCACCACGACGCTGCCTGCCAGGTGCGGGCGCCACAGTTCCAGTGCGGCAGCAGAGCGGGTGTTGCCCAACTCACGGGCCAGCTGCGGGACGCTTTCATCGCGAAGGGTGCAGATGACCTGGTTATTCGCCGGCAAACGGGTGCGAGTCACGCCCTCGGAGACCATTCGCGCGTCGCACAGGATCGGCGCACCCGCGGCCAGCGCCTCGCGCCCGGCCTTGCCTGCGCCTTCGGAAAAATGCAGGCCATCGATCGCCTCGACCATGCCGCAGGCGTGAATCACCCGTACCGCGAGTTTTTCCAGATCGGCCGGGATGCGCTCGAGGTTGGCCTCGGCACGAATGATCGCGAAGGAGTTGCGATAGATCTCCTGACCGTCGCGAATGTAATCAAGCATCAAGGGGGCTCCGTGAGCGGGCGGCGAGCAAGGCGTCGACCGCTTCAATAGTAAGGTTGCGTGCGTGCAGGGCGCCGAAATCCGGCTGTCCCGCTTCGCGAAAATAGAGGTCGTAGCGACCGGGGCTGACGGCCAGTAACGTGATCGGCGAGACATGGGCGGCGGCGCAGGAGCGCGGGCAGCCGCTCAGGTGCACGCTTGGCGCCATGCCGTGGCGTTGCTGCATCGCGGCCAGTTGCCGCGCGTCGCCCTTGGTATCGGCGAGGCCTTTGCCACACCCCGTGGAACCGGTGCACGCGATCAACCGGGACAAGGCCTGGCCGGCGTCGCACAGCAGGCCCAACGCATGCAGACGGCGCACGACTTCGTCGGCGTCTGTGTTGCGAACATTTGGCAACAGCAGGCTTTGCCAGGGCGTGAACCGCAGGGTCGCATCACCGTATTCCCGGGCCAGCCGGGCAGCGCCCCGGAGCATGGCGCCATCGAGCCGCCCCAAGGGTGGCACGGCGCCGACATAGACATGATCCGCTTGCGCCTGGGCGTGCGCGCCGATGTGCAGAACCGATGAAGGCCGTTCGCGTTGCCAGTTTGCGACAGGTTTGAAGGACACGCGCCCGGCCAGCCGAGCGAGGAATTCGGCGACCGGAACGTCAGCCAGCAAATGACGCATCCGCGTCTGTTCGGGACAGGCCATGTCGAGAAACAACTCCAGCACCGCGACCACCAGAGCATGACCATCTTCCAGTGCCACCGAACCGGTCGGGGTGTCCGTGGGACAGCCTGCCAGGCCGAACGCCAAGCGGCATTCGCCGTCCCGCTCGAAGGCCGAGAGCCACAGATCATGCGGGTGTTCGAGCATCGACAACGCTTCACCGCCGTCGAGTTGCACGGCGAATTTGGCACTGAGGTCATGAAAATGTTCGTGTTGCTGGACGGTGGCCAGCATCTGCTCGGCTAGCGGCCGGGTGTCGAACAGACTGCGCCAATCGATGCCCGCGCTCGGGCTGAGCATCAGGTTGCGCACGTCGTCACCCGCGGCGCTTTGCGGGCCAAGGCCTGCAGCGAGTAATTGCTCGATCAGGGCCGACTGTTCGTTACCGATCCCGCGGATCTGCAGGTTGGCGCGGTTGGTCGCTTCAATCGCGCCGCTGGCGAAGCGTTGGGCCGCACTGGCCACCGCTTCGGCCTGGGCGCTGCTGATGACGCCGCCGGTCAACTTGATTCGACAGATACCACCGTCCAGCGCCGGGACGATACGCAGCAACCCCGGGCAGGCCGAGGGGCGTAAAGCGCTGGACAGCGGGCGTTCGTTCAAGGGGCATGACCCGTTCAGGTGGCGAGGCACTTCGCGGGCGAAGCGGCGGTATTATGCCTGCTTTGCAACAACGGATGAAAAGCCTGTCGGACGACCAGCGTTAATCGCCCCACTTGCGCGGCGCTGCCTATATCCGCAGCAGATAGTCGCGGCTGCGTTCGCTGATTTTCGCCCGCATCGTCGCGGCCACCTTGTCGAAGCGCTGCCGGTCCAGGGTGAACGTCCCGTAGTGTTGAATCAGCGTCGCGTCGTGATCCTTCCACTTGATGAACAGAAACTGCTCCGGGTTCACCGCCGCCACGTACCAGGCGTGGACCAGCATGAGCGTCAGCCGGCCCTTGGCGTCATAGGCGCAGGGCATGGTTTGAAACTGTCGCCCGCGGATTCGTCCACTGTTCTGCGCCAGTAACCTGGACGCCTGTACGTTGTCTTTCAGCATCTCGAACGCGTGCAGGGCGGCGCTGTACAGGTCAGAACTCGCCTGGGGCCTGAGGGTTTGCAGAATTTCCCGGGTAATCGGTTCCGACAACACCACCTTGCGGCTTTCGAGCATCTTCGGGCGCTGGTGAATCCAGCCCAGATTCCACAACCCCAGCGTGTAATGCTGCAACCACTCATACCACTGGGTTTCGCGGTCATAGCGGGTGTCGGTGTACTGCTCCAGGTAAAGCGCGCAATCCAGGGCGATTTGCTCATCGTCTTCCGATACACCGGCGGCGACCGCCACAAGCGTGCTTCCGGCCAGCGCTGCATGGGTATCACCGCTCGGCTTGCGTGGGGGAAACGTCACAGAGGTCTCGAACATAAAATTCCTTTTTCAGAGGTTGACGGGTTAACCGCCGCTCAACCTAAGCGGATACCCGCCCGACCAACAATCAACGATATGACTCAAGATATTTAACGCCGCGCGGTATCATCCCGCCCAGGCCCGAACCCGGTTGCACTTCATGCTGTGGGTCGTTTTTTCGAGGAGCAGGCATGACGCCCTGGCTGACAATCATTGGCATCGGTGAAGACGGTTTCAAAGGCCTGGGCAAGAACGCCCGGCACGCCCTGTTGCGTGCAACGCGGATCTTCGGCGGCCAGCGGCAACTCGACCTGTTGCCGCCGTGCATTCGCGGCGAGCGTGAACGCTGGCCGAGCCCGTTTTGCCTCGATCCACTGTTGGCACTGCGCGGCGAGCCGGTGTGCGTACTGGCCAGCGGGGATCCGATGTTTTTCGGCGTCGGCGCCAGCCTCGCGCGGCAACTGCCCAGCGACGACATGCTGATCCTGCCGGCGCCCTCCTCCTGCTCTTTGGCCGCCGCGCGAATGGGCTGGCCGTTGCAGGAGGTGGTCACGCTGTCGGTCGTCGCGCGGCCGGTGGCAGCGCTCAACGCGCAATTGTTCAGCGGGGTGCGCTTGCTGGTGCTCAGCAACGACGGCCAGAGTCCGGCCGCGATTGCCGCGCTGTTGCGCGAGCGCGGGTTCGGCCCCAGCCGCCTGAGCGTGCTGGAACATCTGGGCGGTGCCGCCGAGCGGCGCATCGAGGGTGTCGCCAGGGACTGGGCCGATCCGCCGGTTGCGGACCTGAACCTGGTCGCCATCGAATGCATCGCCGACGCCCATACACCGCGCCTGTCGCGACTGGCCGGCCTGCCGGATTCGGCCTTCAGGCACGACGGCCAACTGACCAAACGCGATGTGCGTGCAATCACCCTCGCGCGTCTGGCGCCGACTCCCGGTGAGTTGCTGTGGGATGTCGGCGCCGGCAGCGGTTCGATCGGTATCGAGTGGATGCGCGCCCATCCCAGTTGCCGGGCGCTGGCCATCGAGGCCGATGAGGGACGGCAACGGTTGATCGAGCACAACCGCGACGCACTCGGCGTACCCGGCCTGCAACTGATTCGTGGCCAGGCGCCGCAGGCCCTCGCCGGACTTGAACGCCCGGATGCAATTTTCATCGGCGGCGGTGTGACCCGCGAGGGTGTCCTGGACACTTGCTGGGCTGAGTTGAAACCCGGCGGCCGGCTGGTCGCCAACGCCGTGACGCTGCAAAGCGAGATGACCCTGATGGCCTGGCGCGAGCAACATGGCGGTGAGTTGACGCGGATCCACATCGCCCAGGCGCAACCGCTGGGCGACTTCGACACCTGGCGCCAGGCGCTGCCGATTAGCCTGCTGGACGTGGTCAAGCCCTTCGATGCGTGACGAAACCGCCGAACAACCCGCGCCCCTGCGCAGCGGCCTGACCACCGGCAGCTGCGCCACCGCCACCAGCCTCGCCGCCGCGCGCTTGCTGCTCGGCGGCGCGAGCGCGGATGCCGTGGACATCGTCCTGCCCAAAGGCAAGCACGTGCAGATGCGCCTGGAATTCTGTCGCCTGCTGGCGGACGGCGCCGAGGCCGGCACGATCAAGGATGCCGGCGACGACCCCGACGTGACCCACGGCGCGCTGCTGTTTTCCCAGGTGCGATTGTGCGCCGGGCCGGGCATCCGCTTCATTGCCGGTCGAGGCGTGGGCACGGTCACCCGGCCGGGGCTGGTGTTGGGTGTCGGCGAGCCGGCGATCAACCCGGTGCCGCGCAAGATGATCACCGACCACCTGACCGCGCTGGCGCAGGCGCTTGGCTATGAAGGCGGCTTCGAGGTAACGATCAACGTCGAGGGCGGCGAAGCACTGGCGCTGAAAACCATGAACCCAAGGCTCGGCATTCTCGGCGGTTTGTCGATTCTCGGCACCAGCGGCATCGTCCGGCCCTTCTCCTGCGCGGCGTACATCGCCTCGATCCACCAAGGTATCGATGTGGCGAAAACCAACGGTTACCGGCACATCGCCGCGTGCACCGGCAATGCCAGCGAAGACACCATGCGCCGGGTGTACGACCTGCCGGAAATCGCCCTGATAGAAATGGGTGACTTCGTCGGCGCCGTGCTCAAGCACTTGCGCAAAGTACCTGTGGATAAACTCAGCCTGTGCGGCGGCTTTGGCAAGATCAGCAAACTGGCGGCCGGGCACATGGATTTGCACAGCCGGCATTCGAGCATCGACCTGCCGCAACTGGCCGAATGGGCCGCAACGGTGGGTGCCGATCAAGCCTTGCAACGGGCGATCCGCGAGGCCAACACCAGCCAGCAAGCCCTGGCGATGGCCAGCGCGGCCGGCATCGCCCTCGGTGATGCGGTGTGTCAGCACGCCCTGGCATTTGCACGCAGCGTGGTGCCGGCGCAGGTGCAGGTCGAGGTCTTCGCGATCGATCGCCAGGGCGGAATCGTCGGCCAGGCGGGCGTTTTTCAATGAAACGCATATTGCTGCTCGGTGGTGTAACGGAAGCACTGGCGATTGCCCGCACGCTGGGGCCGGAGCACATCTACAGCCTGGCCGGTGTCGGTCGCGTGCCGAGCGATCTGGCCTGCCAGGTTCGCGTCGGTGGTTACGGTGGCGCTGAAGGTTTGGCGCAGTTCATTCGCGATGAAGGCGTTGATCTGCTGCTGGACGCCACGCATCCCTACGCCGCACAAATCAGCCAGAACGCCGCAACCGCCGCGCAATTGACCGGCATTCCCTGCTGGGCACTCCGGCGCCCGGCCTGGCAACCGCAGGCCGGGGATGACTGGCGCGACGTCAACGGCTGGGCCGAGCTGATCGAAGCACTGAAACCGTTCCGTCGCCCGCTGTTCACCCTCGGCCGCGAACCCCTGCAACACCTGCACGAAATCCCCCCGGAGCAATTCTGGACCTTGCGTGCGTTGGACGTGTACCCGGGCAACGGGCGCTGCGAAGTGATCGGCGCCCGCGGGCCGTTCCTGATCGACGATGAGCGCGCATTGTTTGAGCGTCGGCAAATCGATGTGCTGATCAGCAAAAACAGCGGCAGTACCGCCACTGAGCCGAAGCTGGAAGTGGCGCGGGAGCGTGGGGTGCCGGTGTTGGTATTGAGGCGGCCGATTTTGCCGGGGGTGGATCGGGAGTTTCTGACGCTAGAAGAAACATTTGCCGCGTTGGCGACTACGGCGCTATGAGGCAAGATCACTGGCTTGCATGAACAGTAACCTATTTGTTACCTTCAGGGCCGCCTGTGATAACACTCGAAGAATATTTGCGGGAAAACGAAACAAGTCCGTTTGGACACTGGTTTTCCACGTTGGATGCGCAGGCAGCCGTTAAGGTGTCTAACGCGCTGTTAAGACTGGAGTCAGGCAACACTTCTAACATCAAGTGGTCCGAAGGCCTTGGCGAGTATCGAATAAATTGGGGGCCGGGCTACCGAATCTACCTGGTTCAGGAGGGCAAGCGCTTAATCATCCTTTTTGGCGGAGGCGACAAGTCCACCCAAAAATCCGACATCAAACAAGCAAAGTCCCTCATAAGCGAATTCCGTACCCGAAAAAAAGCCGAGCGCAATCGAAGGTAAAGTTATGGCACTCACCCGAAGCTACAAACACACCATTGCCGAGCGCGCCCAGCGGGACCCCGAGTTCGCTCAGGCACTGCTGGATGAGGCTGCTACTCTGTTTCTTAACGGTGAGCCTGAAATGGCGAGGATCATCCTGCGTGATCTGGTCAACGCCACTGTTGGTTTCGAAGAGCTGGCAAAGGAAACGGCAAGACCCAGTAAAAGCCTGCATCGAATGTTGTCCGCCAAAGGCAACCCAAGCATGGATAACCTGGCAGCAATCTTCGCCGTAATTCGGGCTACGCTTGGAGTAAATATGGAAGTTCATGCGGTACGTGCGAGTTAAACGCAGGAGCAATCGGACCTCGCGCTGCGACACCACACCGCACGCAGCCTTTTTACTTATCGGCACTGATCAGGCTAAATAGCCGCGCCTGATCGCCCACTCAACCGGATCCGCCCCATGTCCCGACAACGGCTCGCAATTGCCTGGATCGCCTGCTTCGCAGTGCTGTTCAACATGCTCGCCATGCCGATGACCGGAGCGATGGCGCAGACGGCGAAAGCGCCCGCGGAACAGCTGTTGTGGGGCAGCTTTTGTACGTCCAGCGGCACCAGGATGGTGGCGATTTCGCTGGGCGATATCGAGCAGAAGGCGCCGCAGAGCGACGAACACTCCAACATGCAGCATTGCTGGTGCTGCTCCGGTTCCGCGCCGCTGGTGGCGTTGCCCGGGCATGTACCGCAGCTGTATGTCGCACGTTTCGAGGCCAACAGAAACCTGCCCGCCACCACGCTCGACACACCCACGCCGCGCCAGCAATGGCCGAGCCTCAATCCCCGCGCGTCCCCTCTGGTGTGATTCCTTCTCGCAATTGACCTGCGTTTTGAATCTCCCGGAGAACTGCCATGTTGAACAAACTCATCGTTCTGGCTGCGCTGCTGTTGCCTGCCTGTTTTGCCAATGCCCATGAATACCAGGCGGGCGCGCTGGAAATCGCGCATCCCTGGTCGCAGGAACTGCCACCCAACGCGCCGACTGTGGCGGCGTACTTCGTGATTCACAACAACGGTAAAACGGCGGACAAACTGCTCAGCGTCGACTCGCCCATTGCCGGCATTGCCCAGTTGCATGAGCACGTGATGCAGAACGACCTGATGAAAATGCAGCAGGTGTCGACGGTCGAGATCCCGCCCGGTGGCAATGTCACGTTCGCGCCGATGGCCTATCACGTCATGCTGCTGGAGCTGAAAGACCGCAGCCTGCTGAGCGACGGCAAGCGTTTTCCGCTGACCCTGCATTTCGAAAAGTCCGGTGACGTGACCGTCGACGTCGCGGTGCAAAAAACCGCGCCCGACGGTCAGCAAGCCCACGCGCACAACCCGTAATTGCCAGAGTCGAATACGTCCATGCGCCCGCTTAGCGCCAGGCCTTCCGCCCGCAGTCGTCAGCCCTTGAGCCTGACCCGCGGCAGCTGGATCAGCCTGTTCGCCATGTTGATGATCTTCATCGGTCCGCTGATTTCCCAGTCGATGCCGATGGATCAGCGCGCGTCCTCGATGGCCATGAGCCTGTCGATGGACATGAGCATGGACATGCCGGGGATGTCCCATGGCAGCCATGAAGCACAACCCGCCGCCGAGCACTGCCCTCCCCAGCCCGCCCATCACGCGATGTGGGAGAAATGCGGCTATTGCAGCCTGCTGTTCAATTGCCCGGCGCTGACCGGCGGCCAGTCTTTCGTTGCGTTCGATACGCCAACAACCAGCACCTTCAACACCCCCGCCATCCGCCTGGGCCACGCCCGGCCCACCTTTTTCCCCGGCGCCCGCACCCGCGCCCCACCGACCGTCGCGTAAACACCTAGCCCGATCTCACACGGTCCGCAAGACAGCCACAGCCAACTGTGGGAGCGGGCTTGCTCGCGAATGCGGTGCATCAGCCGACATCAACGCTGAATGACATGCAACATTCGCGAGCAAGTCCGCTCCCACAGGAGATGCGTCGGCTGCCGGCCGTGTCGTTTACGACTGTTCGATGGAAATTGTCATGTCCCGTTTTTCTGCTGACACAGGCTTGAGCACAGCCCAGGCCACTTTTGCCCTCAACGAAACGCGCGTGCGTTTCAGGCACGCCACCGCCGTCCTTTGCGGCGTATTGCTGACCCCCATGGCGCTGGCCGATGACCACGCCGGCCACCCTGAAGAGCTGAGCCCGACGGTGATCACCGCCATCGCGCCGAGCTCTCCGCTGACCATCGTCACCGACCCCAAGGACCCGCGCCAACCGGTGCCGGCCAGCGACGGTGGTGATTACCTGAAGACCATTCCCGGCTTCGCGCTGGTGCGCAACGGCGGCACCAACGGCGACCCGGTGCTGCGTGGAATGTTCGGCTCGCGGCTGAACATCCTCACCAACGGCGGCCAGATGCTCGGCGCCTGCCCCGGCCGGATGGACGCACCGACCTCCTACATCTCTCCGGAAACCTACGACAAACTCACCGTTATCAAAGGTCCGCAAACCGTGCTTTGGGGACCCGGCGCGTCCGCGGGCACCGTCCTGTTCGAGCGTGAGCCGGAAAGCTTCGGCGAACTGGGCACACGGCTGAACGCCAGCGTACTGGCCGGCTCCCACGGCCGTTTCGATAAGGTGGTGGATGCTGCTGCTGGCGGCCCGCAGGGTTACGTACGGGTGATCGGCAACACCGCGCATTCCGACGATTACCGGGACGGCAACAACGACACCGTGGCCTCACGCTACGACAAGTGGAACGGCGACGTCGCCGTCGGCTGGACACCGGACGCCGACACCCTGCTGGAACTCACTGCCGGCAAGGGTGATGGCGAAGCGCGGTACGCCGGACGCGGCATGGACGGTTCGCAATTCAAGCGCGAAAGCCTCGGCCTGCGCTTCGAGAAATCCGGCATCGGCGAGGTGCTGGACAAGGTCGAAGCGCAGATCTACTACAACTACGCCGATCATGTGATGGACAACTACACCCTGCGCACGCCCTCCGGCACCGGAATGATGGCAGGGCCGATGGCGTCCAATGTCGACCGTCGCACCCTTGGCGCGCGGATCAAGGCCACCTGGCGTTGGGCCGATGTGCAGCTGATCAGCGGCCTCGATGCGCAGACCAACGAACACCGCGAACGCAGCAGCATGGGCATCGACACCTACAAGGACTTGCCGTACAGCAAGGACGCCAACTTCCACAACTACGGTGTGTTCAGCGAACTGACCTGGTACGCCGCCGACCGCGATCGCCTGATCGGCGGCGCCCGGTTCGATCGGGCGTCGGCCAAGGATTTCCGGCCAACCACCGGCTCCGGAATGATGACCCGCCCGAACCCGACCGCTGACGACACCCGCGCCGACACCCTGCCGAGCGGTTTCATTCGCTACGAACACGACCTGGCCGACAGCCCGACCACCCTGTACGCGGGCCTCGGCCACACCCAGCGCTTCCCGGATTACTGGGAGCTGTTCTCCCCCGACTCGGGGCCCGTCGGCTCGGTGAATGCCTTCGATTCGATCAAGCCGGAAAAAACTACCCAGCTCGATGTTGGCCTGCAATACAAAACCAACGACCTCGAAGCCTGGGCCTCGGGCTACGTCGGCCAGGTGCGTGATTACATCCTGTTCAACTACACCCCCGGAATGATGGGAATGACGTCCCAGGCCGAGAACATCGACGCGCGAATCATGGGTGGCGAACTGGGTGCAGCCTACAAGCTGACGTCCAACTGGAAGGCCGACGCGACCCTGGCTTATGCCTGGGGCAAGAACAGCAGCGACGGCAGCGCGTTACCGCAAATGCCACCGCTGGACGCGCGCTTCGGCCTGACCTACAGCGAAGACAACTGGAGCGCCGGCGCCTTGTGGCGAGTCGTCGCGGCGCAAAACCGTATCGACCAGAACAAGGGCAACGTGGTTGGCAAGGACTTCGACAAGACCTCCGGGTTCGGCGTGTTCTCGCTCAATGGTGCGTACCGGATCAACAAGCACTGGAAGGTCAGCAGCGGCGTCGACAACCTGTTCGGCAAGGCATACGCCGAGCATTTGAACCTGGCCGGCAACGCCGGTTTTGGCTACCCGGCCAATGACCCGCAGGCCATCAAGGAACCGGGGCGAACGCTCTGGACCAAGGTGGACATGAGTTTTTAAACACAACAACGACCCCTGTAGGAGCGAGCTTGCTCGCGAAGAACGACAGAACGCCGCTGGGAATCAGACAGACAGCGTCATCGTTCACGACCATCGCGAGCAAGCTCGCTCCTACAGGTCCCCGTAAAACAAATAAAACAGCCTCACGCCAAGCGGAGCAAAACCGATGAAACAGCCCAAAGTGAATTTCTACAACCTGGCCTGGCGCTGGCATTTCTATGCCGGCCTGTTCGTCGCGCCCTTCATGGTGATGCTGGCCCTGACCGGCGTCATCTACCTGTTCAAGCCGCAACTCGATCCGCTGATGTACGGCAGCCTGCTGAACGTCCCGGCCGGTCATCACAGCGTCCCGGCCGACGAACTGCTCAAGCGGGTGAAAGCGGCCTATCCGCAGGCCACGATCAAACAGTACCTGCCGCCGGTCAACGCCGAACGCAGCGCACAATTTGTCGTGCTCAACGGCGATACCGAACTGAACGTGTTTATCGATCCGTACCACGGCGACATCCTCGGCAAGCAAGACGCCAAGAAGAATCTGCAGGCCGTCGCCCGGGCGATTCATGGTGAACTGATGATCGGCACGGTCGGCGACCGCCTGGTCGAACTGGCCGCTGGCTGGGGCATCGTGCTGGTGGTGTCCGGCGTGTTCCTGTGGTGGCCACGAGGCCAGGCCGCGGGGATTTTGTGGCCACGCCTGAGCAGTCGCGGCCGCGTGTTGTGGCGCGACCTGCATGCGGTCACCGGTTTCTGGGGCGCCGCGTTCCTGCTGGTGATGCTGCTCAGCGGCATGACCTGGACCGGGTTCTGGGGCAAACAGTACGCCGGTGTCTGGAACGTGTTCCCGGACGCCATGTGGAACGACATGCCCAAGTCCGACGTCGAGGCCCGCAGCCTCAACAGCGCCACGCGCCAGACCGTGCCGTGGGCCATGGAAAACACGCCGATGCCGATGTCCGGCGACCACGCCGAACACATGGCCCACGGTGGCGCGGATGCCGGCCCCGCCGCGCCGACCATCAGCCTGCAAGACGTGCAGAACATCGCCGAGCAACGCCAGGTCGAGCCAGGTTACAGCATCACCTTGCCGACCACGGCGACGGGCGTGTTCACCATCGCGGTGTTCGCCGATGACCCACGCAATGACGCCACGCTGCATGTCGATCAGTACACCGCAAAGGTGCTGGCCGATGTTCGCTGGGAGCATTACGGCGCTGTGGCGCGCGCGACGGAAGCCGGCGTGATGTTGCACGAAGGCAAGATGTTCGGCGTGTTCAACCAGATCATCGTGTTGCTGATCTGCCTGATGATTCTGCTCAGCGCCGTCAGCGGCGTGGTGATCTGGTGGAAGCGTCGCCCGCAAGGCAAGCTGGGGGTCCCGCCGCTGCGCCACGACCTGCCGAAATGGAAAACCGCGATGGTCATCATGTTCGCGTTGGCGGTGGCGTTTCCATTGGTGGGCGCTTCGCTGGTTGTCGTGTGGCTGCTGGATCGCCTGTTGTTTTCGCGATTCAGCCGGGAAACTGAATCGGCCTCATCTTCATCGTGAAACAGGAGAGATGCGCGATGGGGTGGGATCTGTAAACTTCGTGCCCCATCACGCGGTGGTTTTCGTCGCGGTTCGCCATCAGCGGCCCCCTCACTTTCAGAGTCACTGCATGACCTCGCTGAACCTCACAAACCTCGCCTGGACACCGTTGGGCCATGGCCACTGCCATCACCAGTTCCAGCTGCGTGATGCCTCGCTGCACGTGGCCACCGGTGAGTTTGTCGGGTTGATCGGCCCCAACGGCAGCGGCAAGACCAGCCTGCTGCGCTGCGCCTATCGCTTCAGCAAACCGGAACGCGGCGAGGTCAGCCTCGACCACCACAACGTCTGGAAACAGTCCTCGCGCTGGTGCGCACAACGGATCGCCGTGGTGTTGCAGGAGTTTCCCGACGCCTTCGGCCTGACGGTCGATGAAGTCGTCGCCATGGGCCGCACACCACACAAAGGCCTGTTCGACGGCGACACCCGCGAAGACCGCGACCTGGCGACTCAGGCCCTGCAATCCGTAGGCCTCGCAGGTTTCGAAGACCACGCGTTCGCCACCCTCTCCGGCGGTGAAAAACAGCGGGTGATCCTCGCCCGTGCCTTGGCCCAGCAGCCGCAACTGCTGATCCTCGACGAGCCGACCAACCACCTCGATCCGCGCTATCAACTGGAGCTGTTGCAGTTGGTCCGGCGCCTGCGGATCGGCACCCTGGCGAGCATCCACGACCTCAATCTCGCCGCTGCATTCTGCGACCGCCTGTACGTGATCGATCACGGCCGCATTGTCGCCAGTGGCACGCCCAAAGACGTCCTGACCGCCCCGCTGCTGCGCGAGGTATTCGGCGTCGAGGCGTTGATCGACGACCACCCGTTGCACGGCTACCCACGAATCACCTGGATAACCCAACCATGACTTTGCGTTCCCTGCTGTGCGTCACGCTGCTGCTGGGCAGTGCCCAGGCTTGCGCCGAAGCCAGCCGTTACCCGTTGACGATCCACAGCTGCAACCGCGACGTGACCTTCACCCAGGCGCCGAAGCACGCCGTCAGTCACGACATCAACATGACCCAGATGATGCTCGCCCTCGGCCTGAAACCGCGCATGGCCGGCTACAGCGGCGTCAGCGGCTGGAAGTCGGTGACGCCCGACATGCGCACTATCCTCGACGGCCTGCCAGAGCTGGCGGCCAAGTACCCGTCGGTGGAAACCCTGCTCAACGCCAACGTCGATTTCTTCTTTGCCGGTTGGGATTACGGCCTGCGCGTCGGCGGCGATCTCACGCCGCAGACGTTGCAGCCGCTGGGCATCAATGTCTACGAACTCACCGAATCTTGCGCCTTCGTGATGAAGCGTCCGCCAGCCACGCTGGAAGACACTTACAACGACCTGCGCAACCTCGGCAGGATCTTCGACGTGCAGGACCGCGCCAACGCCTTGATCGCCGGGATGCAGGCGCAAGTCGCTGAGGTGCGCAAGGATTTGCCGGCCAACAAGCCGCGGGTGTTTCTCTACGACAGCGGCGAAGACCGCGCCATGACCTCTGGCCGCCTGGGCATGCCGCAAGCGCTGATCGACGCGGCGGGCGGGCGCAATATTCTGGATGACGTCGACGCGAGCTGGACCCGGGTCAACTGGGAGAACGTGGTCGAGCGCAATCCGCAGGTCATCGTGATCGTCGACTATGGCGAGGTCACCGCGGAACAGAAGATTCAGTTCCTGCTGGGCAACCCGGCACTGCAATCGGTGGACGCGATCAGGCACCAGCGCTTCATCGTCATCCCGTATGTGCAGGCCACGCCGGGCATCGATAACGTGCTGGCGGTTGAAACCCTGGCCAAGGGTTTCCACCGCGAATGATCATCCGCCGCTACGCCCTGTTGCTGCTCGTCCTTGGCGCTTTGCTCCTGGTGTCGTGCGTGGTGTCGCTAGGCTTCGGCCCGGCGCGGGTGCCGGTGGACGTGGTGTGGCGGATCTTGCAGTACAAAGCGCTCGGCATCGGCGAAGTGGACTGGAGCGCCGGCCAGGAACACATCGTCTGGTTGATCCGCGTGCCGCGCCTGTTGCTCGGTGCGTTGGTCGGCGCCGGCCTGGCGTTGATCGGCGCGGTGCTGCAAGCGGTGACGCGCAATCCGCTGGCCGATCCGCATCTGCTCGGGGTGACGTCCGGCGCGACCCTTGGCGCCGTGATCGTGGTGCTGCATATCGGTGAAATCGTCGGCCTGCTGACCTTGCCCATCGCCGCGTTTATCGGTGCGCTGTCGAGCATGTTGATGGTGCTGTTGATCGCCCATCGCAATGGCCGTCTCGACAGTGATCGCCTGTTGTTATGCGGTGTGGCGGTGTCATTCGTGATGATGGCGATCGCCAATCTGCTGTTGTTCATGGGCGATCACCGCGCCAGTTCGGCGGTGATGTTCTGGATGCTCGGCGGGCTCGGGCTGGCCCGCTGGGAATTGCTGGCGGTGCCTGCCGCCAGCGTGTTGCTTGGGCTGGTGTGGCTGCTGGGGATGGCGCGGCCGTTGAATGCATTGATGGCTGGAGAACAGACCGCGGTGACCCTCGGGCTGAACGCGCGCAGCGTGCGCTTGCGGGTGTTTTTGATAGCGTCGCTGATGACCGGGGTGCTGGTGTCGATCAGTGGCTCCATCGGTTTCGTCGGGTTGATGGTGCCGCACATTGCCCGGCGCCTGGTCGGCGCCGAGCACCGTCGGCTGCTGCCGGTGTGCGTATTGCTGGGCAGCCTTTTACTGGTCTGGGTCGACGTCGCAGCCCGCACCCTGATCGCCCCGGAAGACTTGCCGATCGGCGTCGCCACAGCCGCCATCGGCGGATTGTTCTTCATCGGGCTGATGCGCAAACGTTGAGATCAGCCTCAATCCTGCAGGAGCCAGCTTGCTGGCGATGGACGCCAGTGCGCCGCGCTCAGTCAGGCCGCACGCTTCATCGTTGGCCACCATCGCTGGCAAGCCAGCGCCTACAGAGCGGTGCGGAATCGCGATCACGCAAAACCCTGTAGGAGCCAGCTTGCTGGCGATGGAAGCAAAGGCGCCGCTTTGATCCAGGCAGCCCCTGGCAAGCATGCTCGCGCCTAGTTAGCAGGGTGCCTGCGACTCATCTCAAGCAACAGCTTCGCCGTGACGTGTCCGCGCGGGTTCCAGAAGCGGTCGGGCTCCAGGATCCGCAATTTGCCCGTGGCGGCCAGTGTGGTGAGCACTTCAGCGAGCCTGGAACGGGTGACGCCATTTTCCACAACGTTCCATTCATTGAGCAGCGCCTGACTTTCGGCGTCACGATAATCGGGCGCGTACGAAAGCAAGGCGCCGTTGCGCGGGGTCAGGTAGTAATGGCCGTCAGCGACGCCAGCAACCCGAAGCATCGTGACGAGTTCACGGATCTCCTCATGGGCGACGAAATTGCGGTAAAGCGCTTCCTCAAACGAACTGCTGAAGTGCTGCGCCTCGTCATCCGTTTTGTAGAGTTGCTGCACGCCCATCACCTTGAAACCGACCGGGTACTTACCGACGGCCGGGCTCTTCACATCGGCAAAGAGCCGACGATAGGCCGGGGTGTAGTCGCGCAATCCGCGCGGCAGCGCAGGGCCGGTGTCATCCAGCGGCTCGGTGGCGACAAAATTCGCCACACCATCGCGCAGAATCGCCCCCAGCCAGGCGTTGCCACGAATGTAGCGCACACGCCGCCACATCAACCGCGCCGCATCATCCGGATGGGCACACAGCGGACCCAGCGCCAGGTGCTCATCGTCGGACGCAATGCTCGTCGCAACCTTACCGGGCGCCCACGTCGGCCCCACGCGCCCCGCTGTGGCCCATGTCGCGCTGCGCACCAGCACCGTCATCTCACCGCTACGCGCGACCTTGTGGATGTAATCGGCAGGATTGCCATCGCCTTGCAGCGTCTTCACATAGGCCGTCAATTTCGCGTGGGTTTGCAGATCGCTGTCCCAGGCAGCGGCGTCGTACTTGAGCAATGCACCATCGGCACACGACACATACAGCGACTGGAACCGTGCCGCCGCCCCCGAAGCCATCACCTCCACCGCCGACAGGGCCGCCGCCAGCACCGACGGCGGAACGAAACTGCGGAACACCTCGGACCGGGGCAGCTCATCCGGCTGACGGGCCGGCGCACACAGATAAATGCCCCGCACCGAATACCCGGTCGGCAGCTGGCCTCTCAGGAACACCCGCTCGTAAGGAAACTTCAGGTCGTCGGCAATCACCGGCAGGCTGGTGATCGAGTGAGCCAGACGCGACGACGTCAGGACAAAACCAAAGGCCCATTGCTCACGTTTGCCCGCCTGCTCATGGGCATACCGAACCGCATCGTCCATGTGACAGAACGCCGGGCTCAGCGCCCGATCCGCCTCGGCGAAACGCACCGATTCCGCGGCCAGGAAACCCTGTTTCTGCGGCATCCAGCCACCGCTCAGCTTGCGCGCAGGCCCCCAGAGATTGCTGCTCTGCACCACCTGCAGCGCGCCGACCTTGAGCAATCGATTGACCAGTTGAGTGGGCGTGCCCGCGCCACTGCGGATTCGTCGCTCGATCACGTTGCTCCACGGATCATGAGGGCTGTCGGTGGACGGCGCGAGTTCGGTTTCCAGCAACCCGAGATCCGCCGTCAACTGGCGCTTCTGCGCCGCACTCAACAGATCGTGGTCATCGTCATGCAGGCTGAAGCCAAGAATCGAGCCCTCGGCGCCGAGCAGGTATTCGTGGGTCCAGAGATGATCCGACGCCAACGCTGTGGACAACACTTCGCTGGAAAAGCAATCGCGATAGACCTCCCGTTCCAGGCCCGGCAACAGGAACGGCATCTCGCTCGCCACCCTTGAGCGGTAACGGGCGACGATTGTGCAGCCGGGGGCCAGCAGGTCCGATGCGACCTCCTCGTCCGGCAGAATCTGCTTCGGATCGAAGTCTTCGGTTGCCACCCGCAGCGGCTCGGTGGCGACAAACAAACCGTCACCGCGCTTGAGCACCAGCCCGCCGTAGATCTGTTCACGATCCGCGCCCAGCAACCGCTCGACATGCCGCACGGCATCGACCTGGCAGGTGAACGCCGGGCTCAGGGCGCGACGGGCAAAGGCCGAATAGGGTTTCCACTCAGCCGTCAGCCGGGCCAGACTCTGCTCACCCCAGCATTCATTGCCCACCACCACGTTCAACCAGCTATGCGTGATGGCTTGGGTGACGAAGTCCCTGGCCAGCAACTGACCGCTGTTCAGCCGCGTGTGCACATCCTCGGCCACGCCCGAGGGCTGAATCCGCGCGTCGAACAACGTCGTTGTGTTGGGCGACTGATATTTCAGCAGCGCGCGCTCCAGGGTCGACAGGTAAACCGGCAGGCCCATAGCACTGCCTTCCGGGCGCAAACGGCGGGCAACGAAAAAGCCTTCGTACAAATCCTTGGAAGAAATGAAGTGCCGGCCCAGCCATTGCTCGGTCGCGCCGAGTTTTTTCGGCATCCATTGCCGGGCGTAAAACAAGCCGAACAGCTTGAATGAGGCCGGGTACACGAACTCGCCGGAGTGATGGGTCTGGAACAGGCTGGCCAGCGAAAACAGCGGCTGCTCATCGCTGGCGGCTACCGTTTCGCTGACGACGTATTCCTCGTTGCTCAGGTGCTTGAGGACAAAACCGAAACAGGTCTGGTCCGGACCGCAACGGCGGACGCGTTCATGGGCGTCGCGAGCCGCCGCATCCGCGTCGGCAAACACCGCACCAAAGGCCACTTGCTCCGGGGTTTCAAAACCGCGAGAGGCAGGATAGGCGCTCCAGTGCCGCGGCACCATTCCCCGCGCGCCCCATAGCTCGCTGGCGATCACCACCCGCAAACTGCCGGCGTGGGCCAACTGCTTGACCACGTCCTCGGGCTTCACGGCGCCGCTGGCCAGATCCTGTGCCATCTGGCTGCCCGCTGGCCCTGGGGTCACCTGCTTGAGCAGCTCGAGCTCGGCCGCCGAACCGCTGGTGTCGTAGGCGATCAAGGCGTCTTCGGCGCTGGACAGGTAGACCAACGGCACGCGCTGGCGATTCTGCAGAACGGTGTGCAGATCCCGATCGGAAAACAGCTGCGCATCGATGCTCGCCTGTTCGCGGTCCCACCCGTGGCGCTTCATTCGCGCCGGGTCGTACAGCGAGAACGCCTTACGCGAGGCATACACCGCGTGCAGCACATGCTGCTGCGGCAACAGCGGACTGCCGCTGACGTCCTCAGGGTAGATGTGACCCAGGGCAAAGCGCCCGAACGCGTAGTTGTCGAGAGGTTCGGTGACGACGAAGCGCTGATCCTCACGCTGCAGAATGTAGCCGCTGAATTCTGTGTCACGCTGATGGCCGATGCGCTCATGGGCATAACGGGCGGCATCGTCCGCGGTCAGAAACGCCGGGCTCAAAACCGGTTTCGGGTAACGGGCGAACGGCACCCATGACTGGCCCACGTCTCCCTCGACATCCCACAGCTTGCCCGTGCGAACGACCGACAACGCACCGGCCGCCGCCACGCGCCGGACAAACGCGGCCGGGGCCAGCTTGCCCGTGGCCAGCTCGCCCTGATCACCGTTGTCCGTGACCTGGCCAAGGGGATCGACGGTATACAGTTGATTCTCCTGGGGCGAGCGGGAGAACACGTACTTCAACTGCGCGTCATCCCGGGTGCTCAGGTACAGCTCAAAACCGCTGGTTCTTTTCGCTCGATAAGTGCCGATCGCCAGAGCAAGATCCGTTGGTGAGACAAAACATTCCTGAAGCCATTTGTCCTTGAGCGAAGATTCGCGCTCCGGCAAGGACAGGTAACACACCCCCTGGATCTCGTAGCCATCAGGCAGTGCGGGGTGGCCGCGGTCATTCGCCGCGAAAGCCTGCATCGCCGAAAACAACGAGACCCCAGAATCGACAGCAACGGGATCGGTGACCACGTATTCGTCTGCCTTTGCACTCTTGAGAATGAAAGCGATCTGCCTGACCTCCGGCTTCGCCCGCATCAGGTCATGTGCCCAGTCCGCCCCCGCCTCTGCCCCCTTGAATACCCAGCTAAGCGCAGGGTTCACCGGGGCGGCCGGGACAAACGGTTGATAGGCAACCCAATTGCCCGGCACCTTACCGCGCGAGCCCTTCCAGACCGGGCTGGAAATAAGGACCTTGAACTCGCCGAGGCTGACGAGCTTCGTCACCAGCGTTTCCGCCTGCCCATCGAACCCGTCGAACTGCGGGTTTATCTCGCCGGTTTTCAGGGCGCTGGCAAGCAAGGCGCTGAAGTTACGTTCTTGCTGGGAGCCCGACCTCACGTACCGCACGAGCGACTCATCGGGGCCGGAGTTGTACAGCGCCGTGATGGACTCCCGCCCTGAAGTGACCACCTCCAAGTGCTGAAGGCTGGGCACCGCGGTGTGCAGCGTGACACGGTCACGCGACCAGCCAGGCTGCTCGGCTCGCAGCTTCGCCTGGGCGTCCGCCCTGGCGACATAGATCGCGACATAGCGGTAGCCCGGAAGCTCGACCTTCTTGTCGGAAACCCCGCCCGCGAAAGGCAGGTTCCCGTCTTTTCGCCACTGGTCGCCAGCGACCGGAGCCGTGGCGAAGAACTTGCCGTCGTGGCGTTCAAGCACATAGCCCAGTTGGTCAATGTCGCGATTGGCGGCCATCTGGTAATGCACATGACGAACCGCATCATCGGCCGTCAGAAATGCCGGGCTGAAGGATTGATGGATGCGTTCGAAGGGTCGCCAGGCCGGCCCGACGATCCCGACCTTGTCCCATACATTACCGGTTTGCAGAACGGTCAGGCGGCCTGCTGCCGCGACCTGCTGCACGAACTCAAAGGGCAGCAGGGTGCCGGCTTTCAAGGCTTTCTGGGTCGTGTCGCCCCCCGCCGCCATCAACGCGGTTTCGGCAGCGGACCCGGAGCAGGTGTAACTCAGCAAAGCCTTGCTTGCCGTGCGGCGGTAGACGGTCAACCCGCGCTGTGGGTCCTGCAGATAGATGTTCTTGCGCGACTGGGCGATCACCTCCGCCAGCTCGACCGGGGAGAAGAAATTCTTGTACAACCAGGCTTGCCTGGCCGGCACCTGGGCCGGTTTCGCCTGCGACACGGAGTAAACGCCGTCAATCCGTAAACCGGAAGGCAACCGCGGGCCGCCGGTCTCTCGGGCAGGGAATTCGTCGAGCCCAAAACCCATCGACGTGCCGTCTCGCCACGGCAAGGTGGCGACGTATTCTTCCTTGCCCAGCGCCTTGAGGATGAAGCCCATGAACTCAAAACCGGCGTTGGCGCTGTTGGCGTTCATCACCTCGTCGATCGCCTTGGTCGCCTGATCGAATATCGGCGTGTAGAACGGCTGCTCGGTCGCGACCGTCAACGTGTTCACCGGATGATTGATGGCCCAGTCGCCGTCGAACTGTCCGCGGCGGTTGCCCCATAATTCATTAGGGACGATCAGGCTCAACACGCCCACTTTGGCCAGTTCGTCGACAACTTCTTCGGTGTAGACAAGTGAATCGGGCGCGCGGCCCTCTTCGAGTCTCTGCAGCAACTGAGTCTCAGCAAGCGAGCCACTGGGCTGGTATTTGAGCAGGCAACCCGGGCTCCCGGAAAGGTAAAAGGCCGGACAAAAATACTGGTGCCGGATCATGAACAGTTTGTCGGGGTCGGAGAAAAAACTCACCACCAACTCGGCTTGCCGGTCAGTGAAATTCGGGCTCATTTTTTTTACATACTCACGCCCGTCCGGGTGCGAGTGATAAATCCCCTGGCACTTGAACCCGGCAGGATGCATGAGCAGCCCTTTTGCATCGGTCGCCAGCAACGCCTTGACGTCGAAACGCATCTCGTCGCCAGCGATAGGCTGCGTCGCAAAAAATCGTCCGCCTTCGCCCTGCAGAATCAGCCCGCCATATTCCTTGTCCCGTTTATTGCCAATCGCCTCATGGGCAAACCGCGCCGCGTCGTCCGCGCTGATAAATGGCGGGCTGAGTTCCGGCAGCTCAGGCGGGCTCTTAAATTTATCCATAACGTCTCTTCCGTGAATGTAGAAAATCCTGATGACGCCCCTTGATCCTTGAGGGCGTCGCACTGCGCATGATCGACATTCGTCGCCGGCGCCCGCGGTACATATGTATTCACCGGCAAATATTCCGCGTCGGCACCACATCGGCGCAACGCGCGCACCCACCCCCCGTTTCGGCGCCAACGTGGTGCGTAGCCCCCGATCTACGCGGCCTTCGGCCCTTGAAATACTGCCCGCGAAGACTTGGGCACAACCCTTGCTAAAGCTGCTTCAGCGTTCGTATCGGCCCACCAAGAAAAAATCTAACGTTCACGGAGATCGCACAATGAAACGTCGCAGCTTGATCAAGGCTTTCACACTCACGGCATCCATTGCCGCGATGGGCATGACCTGGACGGTCCAGGCCGCCGAGACCATCAAGGTCGGTATTCTGCATTCGTTGTCCGGCACCATGGCGATCTCCGAGACCTCGCTCAAAGACATGGCGTTGATGACCATCGACGAGATCAACGCCAAGGGCGGCGTGAACGGCAAGATGCTCGAACCGGTGGTGGTCGACCCGGCGTCGAACTGGCCGCTGTTCGCGGAAAAGGGTCGTCAGCTGCTGACCCAGGACAAGGTCGCAGTGGTGTTCGGTTGCTGGACCTCGGTGTCGCGTAAATCGGTACTGCCGGTGTTCGAAGAGCTCAACGGTTTGCTGTTCTACCCGGTGCAATACGAAGGCGAAGAGATGTCGCCGAACGTGTTCTACACCGGTGCCGCGCCGAACCAGCAGGCGATCCCGGCGGTGGAATATTTGATGAGCGAAGAAGGCGGCAGCGCCAAGCGCTACTTCCTGCTCGGCACCGACTACGTCTACCCGCGCACCACCAACAAGATCCTGCGTTCGTTCCTGCATTCCAAAGGCGTGGCGGACAAGGACATCGAAGAGGTCTACACCCCGTTCGGCCACAGCGACTATCAAACCATTGTCGCCAACATCAAGAAGTTCTCGGCGGGCGGCAAGACCGCGGTCATCTCCACCGTCAACGGTGACTCCAACGTGCCGTTCTACAAAGAACTGGCCAACCAGGGCCTGAAAGCCACCGACGTGCCGGTCGTGGCGTTCTCGGTCGGTGAAGAAGAACTGCGCGGCATCGACACCAAACCGCTGGTGGGCAACCTCGCGGCGTGGAACTACTTTGAGTCGGTGGAGAACCCGGCGAACAAGAAGTTCGTCGCCGACTGGAAAGCCTACGCGAAGAAACACAACCTGCCGGGCGCCGACAAAGCGGTGACCAACGACCCGATGGAAGCCACCTACGTCGGCATCCACATGTGGGCGCAAGCGGCGGAAAAAGCCAAGTCCACCGACGTCGACAAAGTCCGCGAAGCCCTCGCCGGCCAGACCTTCGCCGCGCCGTCCGGCTACACCCTGACCATGGACAAGACCAACCACCACCTGCACAAGCCGGTGATGATCGGCGAGATCCAGGCGGACGGTCAGTTCAACGTGGTCTGGCAGACCGAAGGCCCGATCCGCGCCCAGCCGTGGAGCCCGTTCATCCCGGGCAACGACAAGAAGCCGGAGTATGCGGTGAAGAGCAACTAAGCCACTGGATGTCGGGCCTGGCACTCGGGCCCGACACAAATCCCTGTGGGAGCGGGCTTGCTCGCGAATGCAGCGTGTCAGCCAGCAGAGCTATCGAATGTGCTGGCCTCTTCGCGAGCAAGCCCGCTCCCACATTTAGTCCGCGCAAGGCCGAACATATGCCCACCGCCCTCTACCGATTGCTTCTGGCCCTCGCGCTGCTGTTGCCGATGGCCGCCCATGCCGGTGATGCCGAAGACTTCGTCGCCGCCAATCCCGTGCAGCAAGCCAAACTTCTGGAAGCCTGGGCCGCGCAGCCCGATCCGGCCCGTGTCGAATTGATCAACGCCCTGCAACAAGGCGAGTTGAGCGTCGACGGCCAAGCGAAAACCCTGCGCCTGAACAATCGCCTGCGGGGTCTGATCGACACCGCCCTGGCCAGCCATCAACTGCTCGCCACCGACGCGAAAATCCGTCTGGCCGCCGCGCAACAACTGCAAAAAAGCGCCAAACCGGCGCAGCTGAAATTCCTCGACCAGCAACTGGCCGGCGAACAGGACGAAAGCGTACGCGCCGCGCTGAGCCTGGCGCTGGCCAACCTGCAACTGGTGGACAGCGACCCCGCCGTTCGCCTCGCGGCGGTGCGCCTGCTCGGTGAAACCGGCGACCCACTGGCCCGCACCCGCCTCGAAAGCCTGCTGCAACCGGGTGTCGAAACGGACGCCGGCGTCAGCACCGCCGCCGAAACCAGCCTCGCCCAGGTCAAACGCAAACTGCTGATCGGCGAGATGCTCGGCCAGGCGTTCAGCGGCATGTCGCTCGGCTCGATCCTGTTGCTCGCGGCGCTCGGCCTGGCAATCACCTTCGGCTTGCTTGGAGTGATCAACATGGCCCACGGCGAGATGCTGATGCTCGGCGCCTACTCGACGTATGTCGTGCAGTTGATGTTCCAACGCTTCGCTCCGCAGGCCATCGAGTTCTATCCACTGATCGCACTGCCGGTGGCGTTTTTCGTCACCGCCGCCATCGGCATGGCGCTGGAACGTACGGTGATTCGTCACCTCTACGGCCGCCCGCTGGAAACCCTGCTCGCCACCTGGGGCATCAGCCTGATGCTGATTCAACTGGTCCGCTTGGTGTTCGGTGCACAGAACGTCGAAGTCGCCAACCCGGCCTGGCTGTCTGGCGGGATTCAAGTGCTGCCGAACCTGGTGCTGCCGTACAACCGCATCGTCATCATCGCCTTCGCGCTGTTTGTGGTCGTGCTCACCTGGTTGCTGCTGAACAAGACCCGCCTCGGCCTGAACGTGCGCGCCGTCACCCAGAACCGCAACATGGCCGCCTGCTGCGGCGTGCCCACCGGGCGGGTCGACATGCTCGCCTTCGGCCTCGGCTCGGGCATTGCCGGGCTCGGTGGCGTGGCGCTGAGCCAGATCGGCAACGTCGGCCCCGACCTCGGCCAGAGCTACATCATCGACTCGTTCCTGGTGGTGGTGCTCGGTGGTGTCGGGCAGTTGGCCGGTAGCGTCCTGGCCGCCTTCGGCCTGGGCATCGCCAACAAGATTCTTGAACCGCAGATCGGTGCGGTGCTCGGCAAGATCCTGATCCTCGCGCTGATCATTCTGTTCATACAGAAACGTCCGCAAGGCCTCTTCGCACTGAAAGGACGGGTGATCGACTGATGAACCAGCCTCTGTTAGTCACGGCCACGCAAAAGGCCGGCCCCAAGGTCACGATCACCGTCGGTGCGGTGATTCTCTTTCTGTTGCTGGCGTTGCCGCTGCTGTCGCTGTTATCGCCGGTCAGCGTGTTTCACGTGTCCGCGTACACGCTGACCCTGGTCGGCAAGATTCTTTGCTACGCCATCGTCGCCCTGGCGCTGGACCTGGTCTGGGGATACGCCGGCCTGCTGTCGCTCGGTCATGGTTTGTTCTTCGCCCTGGGCGGTTATGCGATGGGCATGTACCTGATGCGTCAGGCCTCGGGCGATGGATTGCCGGCGTTCATGACCTTCCTGTCGTGGACCGAATTGCCGTGGTACTGGACCGGCACCAGCAGCTTCCTCTGGTCCATGTGCCTGGTGGTTTTGGCCCCCGGCTTGCTGGCGTTGGTGTTCGGCTTTTTCGCCTTCCGCTCGCGGATCAAGGGCGTGTATTTCTCGATCATGACCCAGGCCCTGACCTTCGCCGGCATGCTGCTGTTCTTCCGCAACGAAACCGGCTTCGGCGGTAACAACGGCTTCACTAATTTCCGCAGCATTCTCGGCTTTGGCATCACCGAACCGGGAACCCGCGCGGTGCTGTTTTTCGCCACGGTGCTGTTGCTGGTGGCGAGCCTGTTCATCGGTTGGCGCCTGGCGCAAAGCAAGTTTGGCCGGGTGCTGACCGCCCTGCGCGATGCGGAAAACCGCCTGATGTTCTGCGGCTATGACCCGCGCGGTTTCAAGCTGTTCGTCTGGGTCTTGAGCGCGGTGCTGTGCGGTCTGGCCGGCGCGTTGTACGTGCCGCAGGTCGGCATCATCAACCCGAGCGAGATGTCGCCGACCAATTCGATCGAAGCGGCAGTCTGGGTGGCGCTGGGCGGTCGCGGCACGCTGATCGGGCCGCTGCTGGGCGCGGGCGTGGTCAACGGCATGAAGAGCTGGTTCACCGTGGCGTTCCCGGAATACTGGCTGTTTTTCCTCGGCGCGCTGTTCATCGTCGTGACCTTGTACCTGCCCAAAGGCGTGATCGGCCTGCTGAAGAAAAGGGGTGAATCATGAGAGTGACTGCCACGGCTGAATTCATGCTCGAACCGGCGTTTTATCCACTGCACCCAAACAAGGACGCCGGCAGCAGCCGCGACGCGATCGGCCTCGGCCAGCGTGTCGGCCCCGGCCTGAACACGCGCCACGGCACGATCCTGACCCTGGAAGACATCAGCGTCAGCTTCGATGGTTTCAAGGCACTGAACGCGCTGAATCTGTACATCGGCGTCGGCGAATTGCGCTGCATCATCGGCCCCAACGGCGCGGGCAAAACCACGCTGATGGACGTCATCACCGGCAAGACCCGGCCGAGTCACGGCAAGGCCTGGTTCGGCGAAACCCTCGACCTGACGCAGATGAGCGAAGTGCAGATCGCCCAGGCCGGCATTGGCCGCAAGTTCCAGAAACCGACGGTGTTCGAAGCCCTGAGCGTGTTCGAAAACCTCGAGCTGGCGCAGAAAACCGACAAGTCGGTGTGGGCCAGCCTGCGGGCGCGTTTGAGTGGCGAACAGAAAGATCGCATCAGCGAAGTACTGGAGACCATTCGCCTGACGTCGTCGGTCAATCGCCCGGCCGGCCTGTTGTCTCACGGTCAAAAGCAGTTTCTGGAAATCGGCATGCTGCTGATGCAGGACCCGCAATTGCTGCTGCTCGATGAACCGGTGGCCGGCATGACCGACGCCGAAACCGAATTCACCGCTGAGTTGTTCAAGCGTCTGGCGGGCAAGCATTCGCTGATGGTGGTGGAGCATGACATGGGGTTTGTCGGCTCCATCGCCGACCATGTGACCGTACTGCACCAGGGCAGCGTGCTGGCCGAAGGCTCGCTGGCGCAAGTGCAGGAGAACGAGCGGGTGATCGAGGTTTATCTCGGTCGCTAGCCCTGCGAACACCTGCCCACTGTGGGGGCGGGCTTGCTCGCGAATACGTCGGCACATTCAACATAGAAGTTGCCTGGCACACCGCTTTCGCGAGCAAGCCCGCTCCCACAGGGGCGTGAGGAGAACAGAAGACATGCTGCAAGTCGACAAGCTGCACCAGTACTACGGCGGTAGCCACATCTTGCGCGGCCTGACGTTTGACGTGAAGGTCGGCGAAGTCACCTGCCTGCTCGGCCGCAACGGCGTGGGCAAGACCACCCTGCTCAAATGCCTGATGGGGCTGCTGCCTGCAAAAGAAGGCGCGGTCCATTGGGAAGGCAAGCCGATCACCACCTTCAAGCCCCATCAACGGGTGCATGCCGGCATCGCCTACGTGCCCCAGGGCCGGGAAATCTTCGGTCGCCTGACCGTCGAAGAAAACCTGCTGATGGGCCTGTCGCGCTTTCCCGGCAGCGAAGCCAGGGAAGTCCCGGCCTTCATCTACGAGCTGTTCCCGGTGCTGCTGCAAATGAAGCAACGCCGCGGCGGCGACCTGTCCGGTGGTCAGCAACAGCAGTTGGCCATCGGTCGTGCCCTGGCCAGCCGCCCGCGGTTGCTGATCCTCGACGAGCCCACCGAAGGCATCCAGCCCTCGGTGATCAAGGAGATCGGCGCCGTGATCAAAAAACTCGCGGCGCGCGGTGACATGGCCATTCTGCTGGTGGAACAGTTCTACGATTTCGCCGCCGAACTGGCCGATCATTACCTGGTGATGTCCCGAGGCGAAATCGTCCAGCAGGGTCGTGGCGAACACATGGAAGTCGAGGGTGTGCGCGGGCTCGTCACGATCTGAAGCTGCACACGCGGCACCAATTTGTCGCGCAGCGTTTCGTGACGCGCACTGTATTGGTGCGCAGCGCACGCTCCGAACCCCGATCTGCCCGCAATGCCCGGCGGCACAGCCTTTGCAACCGTCATGACAACCTCACGACAAGCACTGACTATGACGCTTCCCGCTACCGGCGCCTTGTTTACCCCTCGTTGGCACGCCGAACTCGAACTGGGCTATGCCCGATTCGGTGACAGCACGCGCCCGGTCATGCGCCGGCACCAAGGCCCGTTGCGGGTACAGAAGCATCTGTACGCCGAGGGGCCCGAGGTGTGCCAGCACATCATCGTCCACCCCCCAGGCGGGATTGCCGGCGGTGATCGGCTGGACATCGCGGCCAGCGTCGGCAGCGACGCCTGGGCGCAAATCACCAGCCCCGGCGCGGCCAAGTGGTATCGCGCGGCCGGTCCGGCTTATCAGACGCTTGCGTTGAACGTGGCTCACGGCGCGACGCTGGAATGGCTGCCACAGGAAACGATCATTTTCAGCGCCGCCCAGGCCGAGCTCAGCACCACCATCGAGCTGCACGGCGATGCGCGGCTGTTCTACTGGGACGTCGTTGCACTGGGTCGCCCGGCCAGCGGCGAACGCTTCGACCTCGGGCATTTTCAGGCGCGGCTGGACATCCGCCGCGACGGCCAGTTGCTCTGGCACGAGCGCCAGCGCATTGTCGGCGCTGACGGTCTGCTCGATTCGCCGATCGGTCTGGACGGGCAACCGGTGTTTGCGACGTTGCTGGTGACCGGTGAAATCGACAGCGAACTGCTGGAGCGTTGCCGCTCGTTGATTCACGATGTACGCGCAGATTTGACCCAACTGCCGGGGCTGCTGGTAGCGCGGTGCCTGGCCAGCGAGGCGCTGCTGGCCCGCGGCTGGCTGATCGAATTATGGCGATTGCTCAGGCCGGCATTACTCGGCCGGGAAGCCGTCCCGCCCCGAATATGGAGCACCTGAAACACGCTCCGAAGGTGGGAGCGGGCTTGCTCGCGAAGGCGGTGTGTCAGCAAACGTCAATGTTGAATATACGTCCGCATTCGCGAGCAAGCCCGCTCCCACAGGGTGATGAGTTTACAGATACAACATTTTTAATCTGCCCAGATGGATTCCCGCAATGGACCTGACCCCACGCGAAAAAGACAAGCTGCTGATCTTCACCGCCGGCCTCGTGGCCGAGCGGCGTTTGGCCCGCGGCGTGAAACTCAATTACCCGGAGGCGATGGCCTACATTTCCGCGGCGCTGCTCGAAGGCGCTCGGGACGGCCGAACCGTTGCCGAGCTGATGCACTTCGGCACCACCCTGCTCAGCCGCGAACAAGTGATGGACGGCATCCCGGAGATGATCCCGGAGATCCAGGTCGAAGCCACCTTCCCCGACGGCACCAAACTGGTCACCGTCCACCAACCGATCGCCTGAGGCCGCACCATGACTTACCGCATCCGCGATGCGCTGCACGCCGACCTGCCGGCGATCCGCGACATCTACAACGACGCCGTGCTCAACACCACGGCGATCTGGAACGAACAGGCCGTTGACCTGGGCAACCGTCAGGCCTGGTTCAGCGCCCGGCAATCCCAGGGCTATCCGATCCTGGTGATCGTCGACGGCGATAACAGCGTACTGGGCTACGCTTCATTTGGTGACTGGCGACCGTTCGATGGTTTTCGCCACACCGTCGAGCACTCGGTCTACGTGCGCAGCGATCAGCGCGGCAACGGTCTGGGCCCACGCTTGATGGACGTGCTGATCGAGCGCGCCCGGGGCTGCGACAAGCACGTGATGGTCGCTGCCATCGAAAGCGGCAACGCCGCTTCCATCCACCTGCACGAGCGCATCGGTTTCGTCACCACCGGGCAGATGCCTCAGGTGGGCACCAAGTTCGGCCGCTGGCTGGACCTGACCTTCATGCAACTGACCCTCAATCCTGGCGCCGCACCGCCGCCCGCCAGCAAGGAGTAAGCCCCGATGAACGCCGCCCAACTGCGCCGCGTCAATGTTGAAAGCTTTGCGCACTATCGCCAGGGTTTGATTGAGTTGCTGCTCGACGCCGTCGGTTATGGCGCCAGCGTCGGTTTCATGGCTGACCTCGACGCCACCCAGGCCCGTGCCTATTTCGATGAGGTTCAGGACAATCTGAACAAGGGCAACGTGCTGCTGTGGGTGGTGGTCAAGGACGAGCAGGTGCAGGCCAGCGTGCAACTGACCTTGTGCCAGAAAGCCAATGGGCTGAACCGTGCCGAGGTGCAGAAATTGCTGGTGCGCGAACAGGCGCGCCGCCGCGGGCTGGGCCAACAATTGATGAGCGCGCTGGAACAGGCGGCACTTCAGCACAAGCGCGGCATGCTCTACCTCGACACCGAGGCCGGCTCCCCCGCCGAGGATTTCTACCAGGCGCTGGGTTACACCCGCGCCGGTGAAATCCCGGACTATGCCTGCGACCCGAGCGGCCGCTACAAGCCGACCGCCCTCTACTACAAGATCCTCCAGGGAGCCCATTGATGATTCCCGGTGAATACCAGATCCAGCCCGGCGACATCGAACTCAACGCCGGCCGCCGCACCGTCAGCCTGAAGGTGGCCAACAGCGGTGACCGGCCGATCCAGGTCGGCTCGCATTACCATTTTTTCGAAACCAACGACGCCCTCACCTTCGACCGCGCCGCCAGCCGCGGCATGCGCCTGAACATCCCCGCCGGCACCGCCGTGCGCTTCGAGCCGGGGCAGAGCCGCGAGGTCGAGCTGGTGGACCTGGCCGGGCATCGGCGGGTGTTCGGGTTTGCCGGCAGGATCATGGGTGACCTCTAGGTTGTGTGCTGTCTGAACTGGCCAATCGCGAGCAGGCTCGCTCCCACACAGAGCACACCTTACCTGTGGGAGCGAGCCTGCTCGCGATGGTTTCACCATCAATTGAACCTCAAGGCAAACGAATGAAGATTTCCCGTCAAGCCTACGCCGACATGTTCGGCCCCACCGTCGGCGACAAGGTCCGGCTGGCGGACACCGAACTGTGGATCGAAGTGGAACAGGACTTCACCACCTACGGCGAAGAAGTGAAATTCGGCGGCGGCAAAGTCATCCGTGACGGCCAGGGCCAGAGCCAGTTGCTCGCCGCTGAAGTGGTCGACACGGTCATCACCAACGCGTTGATCGTCGACCATTGGGGCATCGTCAAGGCCGACGTCGGCCTCAAGGACGGCCGCGTCGCCGGCATCGGCAAGGCGGGCAATCCGGACGTGCAACCGAACGTGACCATCGCCATCGGCGCCAGCACCGAAGTCATCGCCGGTGAGGGCATGATCCTCACCGCCGGTGGCATCGACACACACATCCATTTCATCTGCCCGCAGCAGATCGAAGAAGCCCTGATGAGCGGCGTCACCACCATGATCGGCGGCGGCACCGGCCCCGCCACCGGCACCAACGCCACCACCTGCACGTCCGGACCGTGGCACCTGGCGCGCATGCTTCAGGCCGCCGACGCGTTCCCGATGAACATCGGCCTCACCGGCAAGGGCAACGCCAGCCTGCCGGAACCGTTGATCGAACAGGTCAAGGCCGGCGCGATCGGCCTGAAGTTGCACGAAGACTGGGGCACCACGCCGGCGAGCATCGACAACTGCCTGAGCGTCGCCGACCAGTACGACGTGCAGGTCGCCATTCACACCGACACGCTCAACGAATCCGGTTTCGTCGAAACCACCCTCGCCGCGTTCAAGGGCCGCACCATCCACACCTATCACACCGAGGGCGCGGGCGGCGGTCATGCGCCGGACATCATCAAGGCCTGCGGCTTCGCCAACGTGTTGCCGAGTTCGACCAACCCGACGCGGCCGTTCACCCGCAACACCATCGACGAACACCTCGACATGCTGATGGTCTGCCACCACCTGGACCCGAGCATTGCCGAAGACGTGGCCTTCGCCGAAAGCCGCATCCGCCGCGAGACGATTGCCGCCGAAGACATCCTGCACGACCTCGGCGCGTTCTCGATGATCAGTTCCGACAGCCAGGCCATGGGTCGGGTCGGCGAAGTGATCACCCGCACCTGGCAGACCGCCGACAAGATGAAAAAACAGCGCGGCCCATTGCCCGGTGACGGCGCGGGCAACGACAACTTCCGCGCCAAACGCTACATCGCCAAGTACACCATCAACCCGGCGATCACCCATGGCATCAGCCACGAAGTGGGCTCGGTGGAGGTGGGGAAATGGGCGGATCTGGTGCTGTGGCGACCGGCGTTTTTCGGGGTCAAGCCGACGCTGATTCTGAAAGGCGGCGCCATTGCGGCAAGCCTGATGGGCGATGCCAACGCCTCGATTCCGACGCCGCAGCCGGTGCATTACCGACCGATGTTCGCCAGTTACGGCGGCTCGCTGCATGCCACCAGCATGACGTTCATCAGCCAGGCAGCGCACGACGCCGGCCTTCCTGCAGCGTTGGGCTTGAAGAAAAAAATCGCCGTGGTCAAGGGTTGCCGCGAGGTGCAGAAAACCGACCTGATCCACAACGATTACCTGCCGAGCATCGACGTCGACCCGCAGACCTATCAGGTCAAGGCCGACGGCGTGCTGCTGTGGTGTGAACCGGCCGAGACCCTGCCGATGGCACAGCGTTATTTCCTGTTCTGAGCAAGCCCCCTGTAGGAGCGAGCTTGCTCGCGATGGACGTCAACGATGAGGCGGGACGTCTGAATCCTCGCGTTGCCCGCACGTTCTTGGCGAGCATGCTCGCGCTAACAGGGGGCGACGGCGTCAGGCCTGGTTATGGGCGACGCCTTCCGCTTCCACACGCTGCAGTCCGGCGCGCCGGATAGCGTCAGCGGTGGTTTTGGCGATGAACGTTTTTTCCTGTTCCCCGAGATCGGCCATCTGGGCGTAGTACTCGTCATTACTCAGAACCGTGCCGGGCTTGACCTCGCTGTCCGCCTTGCCGAGCAGTTTCGCCAGCCGCGTGATTTCGGCACGCCAATGAATTTTCATCACCGCGGAATCGGCGGCCAGCCATTGCTGCTGCGCAGTCTGCAGGTCCAACAGGCGCTCGCCCTTAATCCGCCAAGCCTTGAACTCCGTTGAGTAGGCTCGTCGTATAAAGTCCACCCAGAATCCCTGTTCGATCAGTTGTGTTTGCAACAACGACCCCTGTTCCTTGCTTCGCACCCGCGCATAAGCATCATTCACCATCTGCGCAGTGACTTCGGGCACGCCGAACATCATGTGCCGGGATTGCCACGGCAGATCCAGGCGTGTGGCCAACTGAGTGGGGTAGATCATATGGATTTCCACCTGATCGATATCATTGATCTGGTTGCCCTGTGCATCGAAATGAGGAATCAGGTTGCCGTTGTGATTGAACTCGAGAAACTGGCGCCCCTCAGCCAATAATTCATCGACCCGTTCAGCCGCAATCCTGCCCAACTCGTCCAGGCGCCACTTGCCTCTGGCCAGCTCGATCAGCTCGGTTTCTATCAGCTCATGGGCGCCCAGCTCATACGCGCGCTTGGTCAGGACCTCGACGCCCATGGAATTGAACAACAGCGAGTTGGCGTCGACACAGGTCGTCGGGGCAGTGGCCATACGAAACAGTGTTTCCCGCAAGGCGGTGTTGGCGTGGGCGGCCTCGACCATTTGCCAGACCTTGTCGCACAACTCAATCCGCGCTTCCGCGCTGCCGGAACGTGCATCGGCGGACTGTGACAGCTTCCTGATCTCACGAAAAAAGGGCTCCGATCCCGGCTCACGCTCGAGGTCGGCCCAGGTGTCCTGTTTGGCCAGCCATTGCTCCTCCGTCAGCCCTTCTTTCCACAAACCACTGTCGAGGATGCCCCGCGCTGGATACGGACGATCCGGCTCGAACCTCACCGACTGTCGATAGTCCCGGACCCGTTGCAGGTTCTGCGCGGAAATGGAATCCGGCTCATGACTGATAACAGTACGCGCCACAATTTCCGCCTGCGCCGACCCTGGCTCCACCTCAGGAATGACTTGCAGGTGATTGGCCTGCAAATCCAGGTAGAACGTGCGCGGCCTCGGCTGATCGAATACGCCGACGGGCCAGGTGTTGATGCCGGTCTGGGCCAACAGTACGGTTTCCAGGCTGGGCATCTGGCTGATGTCGGGGGGTAATTCCAACAACGGATTATCGTCGAGCGCCAGAAATTTCAGGCGCGTCAACCCCCTGAGTCGGGCGACCGCCTGGGCATCGAGCTTGAGCAGGTTGCCGGACAGGTCCAGCTCCGTCATGTGCACCATTCGCCCCAGGGATTCGGGCAGCTCCGCCAACTCGTTATCGCTCAGATTCAACTTGCGCAATCCGCTGAAATTTTCCAGAAACGCATCGGCGTAACCGGGGATGCCGGTGTTGGATAGATTCAAACTGGTGACATGGTTGAAATTCGCCGACAGCGGCGGCAGCTCGTCAAGCTGACCGTGCAGATCAAGGTCAGCCAGCTTGATGACTTGTCCCTGCGGCTCGCCGGTATAATCCCGGTCCACCCTGCCCTCTCTGCGCCAGGCCTGAAGCAGGGCCCGCCCGATTTCTCGTCTCGCCTCCCGTTTCCCAATAAACTCAGGGCTCTGCCGCTCTTCCTCGGTCGCGCCCTCAAGGGGAGCCCGGTACCAGGTTTGCAAGGTGTGCTTAAGCTGTTTGAACTCGAGTTCAAGCTGCCTCAGGATCGTTTCTTCCTGCCCTTCCATGCTCGCAATAAACTCATCCATCTCCTCCCTGGAGATGGTGCGATACAACGTGCGAATCCGTTCTTCGACAATTTGCCGCCACTGCGAAACATCAGGGTGATCACTCAGCGGATAACCCATACGATCTCCCGACAACCGCATCGGCGCCTTGAAGAACGGATTGTTCCGCGGACGCATTTTCAGTAGCGGACGTAGCCGATCCGAACCCAACTGATGCTCGATGATTTTCGCTTTCAATTGCGCGCCTTGAGATACATCAGGCAGGCCAATGGCTTGGCGATGGCGGTCGGGCAAAGCGTGCTGCAGCGAGCTGAACAGATCATCGATACCGTGCAGGTGCTCGTCGCGGTCGGTGCGCGCCTCGTAGCGGCCGTCGCCGCGGCGCACCAGCACTTTGCGCTCGCTGGCGTTGTCGGGACCGACACTGGCGCGCAGCTCGCCCTCAAGGTCACCCTCGCGAATTTCGATGCGCAGATCGTTCACCCAGCCCGGTAGCGCGGGCAGCGTATTGAGTGCGAGAACTTCAGTGTCCTTATTGGCCATGGCTTCGAGGGACAGGCCCTCGGCGGCGCGGGTCAGGCGCACTTGCTGTTGCAACCGACGGGCGCCCTCGGCGATGCGCAAGGGCACGCGTTTTTCGTTATTCAATCGAGTCAGTTCGGCGGAGGTGGCGTCGGACAGCAACTCTTGAATCATCGAGGCCGGCAAACTTTTGAATTGCCCCTGCACCACGGCGACGGCCTGATCGACTGGCGGTTGGCGCTCGGTGTAGCGGCTCTCGGTAATCCGCGCCCTGGCCTTGATCGCTTGTTCTTGTAAGCGGTCACGCAAGGCAGCGATCCGCTGCTCGGGTGTGACGGGCGTGTAGGTGGGAAACAGTGCCTTGATGTCGTCTTCGCTCAAGAACGCGATGAGGCGTTCAAGCAAGCGGCCGCTCATCACGTCAGACAGCGTGACCTTGAGGGTATTTTGCGGCGAGGCCTCTAGGTTGCCGTACTTGGTTGAAGGTCCACTCAAGCGATCCTGCGAAAAAGCCTCGATCGCCTTGTGCGCCGGCCAACCCGGCAACTCGACAGCCAGGGGCGCTGCGTAAACCGAGTACGGGCTTTGGTCGATACCCGTGGCGACCTTTACCGCTTCACCATGGGCCCTGAATTTCTTCAGGGCTTCCAGCAGGATCGCCGGGACCGGCTCGCCGTTCGCATGCACCCGGCGCAGCACATCGTCGTCGACCCCGCTGGCGCGCCGGGCCTGCTCCAGTTCGGCGTCGCTGAAACCGTCCGCCACCGGGCCGAGCCGACGCATCAGGGTTGCGCCTTCCCAGGTGTGCGGACGTTCCGCCTCATGGTGCCAGGCGCCTTCGCCGTTATGCGCGAGTTCAGGCGAGTAGGCCCCGGCACGGGTCGGGTGCTTGATCCGATAATGCTCGCCGGTTGCGTCTGGCTCGATCAGATAGTGGTCGCCGCCCAGGGGCAGCACCTTTTTCCCTTCGTGTGAGTACGTGCCCAGCTCATCGGGTACGGCGTCGGGCGGCAAGGTGACGGTGGTCTTGTATTGCGACAGATCCGGCTTCCACAGTTTCTGTTTGCCGTCGGCCAGGGTGACCTGTTTAAGCGAATCCACCACGCTCGACACCTGAATCTTCGGCAGCACCGCCGCGCCCGTGCCGACGAACGCCGCGTTCAACGCGACGCCGGAAAAGTGCGCCCACATTTCCTTCGTGTCGCCCCTTTCGTACGCTTCGATGCCTTCAAACACTTCATCGCACATTTGCGCGGCGCCCACGGTCAGCATGACCGGCCCCAGCACCGGCACGACAAACGCGGCCAGGTTGAACACGCTGTTGGCGGCATCGTAGTAGCTCTGCAGCCTTTCCAGGCGCGCCTGACTGTCCTCATCCTCGGTGGGCACCGCAACGGCGCGGGCATTGTTGTAGATTTTGTTGATCGTGTTCTGCCGCAGTTGCGTCCACAGGTCGCCCTCGATCGGCACTTCCCCCATCGGCAGGTTCACGGGTTTTGCTCCCAGCGGATAATCCCACTGGATGCCGACATTTTTTGTGTTGTACAACTCGCTCAGTTGAGTGATGAAAATGCCTTGCTGACGAAGCGGCACAAACTGGCTGAAGTAACGTCGATACGCGGCACTGTGCAAACGGGTTCGCAGGTCCGCCATGAAGTCGCCACTAGTGGCGTATTCCTTGATCGGTTGCTGCGGGTCGTTGGGCAGGTACACCGCCAGGCGCTCGACCCGATCCGCGTTTTTGCGGGTCGGCCCGATCAGCAACGGGCCCACCAATTCGATACCGAATATCGTCAATGCCGAGTAGGTCACCGGCCGCCCATCCAGGGTGGCGCTGCCGCTGTTGGCAAGGGCTTGCTGGAGCATCCGGTAGACGCCACCACCGATGCCGGCCTCGATTCCGCCATTCGCCCCGATTGCCAATTGCTGGTGGCCAATTTCGATGGCCACCGCCAGCTGTTGTCGCAGGTGTTCTTCCAGTGCCTGCTCAAGTGCCTTGCGCTCGCTCTCGTCCTCAGGCTGCACGATTTCCTTGATGTGTTGCTGGTACTTCGCGCCCAGGTCGAGGGTGCGGCAGAGCTTGGCGAATTCCTGGGTTTCCATGGGCCAGGCGTCGGCCTCCAGCATTTCAAACGAGGGCATGACTTCATCATGCTCAGTGCGCCAACGGGTGATGATCTGGCAGTCGTTGCAGGGCAGGGGCTTTTCTTCATCGGGCTCGAAGTTGGCCAGGGCCGCTTCGAGCAGGGAGGTCCCTCGGTACTCGGTGGTCAGGCGTGGATCCAGCGTCTGCTCAAACACGAAAAATCCGTATAAATCGTCACGGCTCTTGCGTCCGTATTTGCGGAAGAACTGAATATTTCTGACATCCACATACTGCCTGAACCGCGCCTGGATCGCGTCCTTGAGTGGCTGCTCGGCAAACTCGAACACGTCCTTGATCAGGCCGAGTCTGGCGTCGATGGTGTTCAGCGTCTCGCGATAGCGCGCGTGGCTGTCCGCCAGCGCTTTCTTCTGCTCGGGCGTGGCGTTGCGGTACCAGCTCGGGAGTTGCAGTTCGTGGTTGCCGAGTTCGTGCTGTCGTTGCTTGCTCGCCTGGGTAAACCAGCTCGGGATGCGGTTTTTGAGGAAGTCGTAGTGAACGCCGCGCAGGTCAGCGTTGAACGCGCCTTCGGGGAGGGTAACGGGGGTAATTGAATCGGGCATTACAGGTCATCCATGATTGACTGAAAGTCTTCAGCCTATCGAACGACTTCGGGGGAAAAGCTTAAATATGTACCGCAGTAGCAGGATCTTCTGCTGGGGATCTTGGGTGGCCACAGGATTGGGGCACGCCGCCGATCCACTGTAGGAGCCGGCTTGCTGGCGATGGCAGGGTATCAGTCAGCATCAATGTTGAATGTGATGGCCTCTTCGCGAGCAAGCCCGCTCCCACATTGGGATCAGCGCGGAGGCTGCCCCATCAGGTCTCGCGAGGTGCCGGGTGGCGGCTCTGCGGGAACGGGTGGAGGCATTTCGCCGATGACCCTTCGAGACAGTTCAATCAGCTTCTGATTGATCTCGATGCTGCGCTCGATGTTCAGCATTTCCACAGCGGCCTTGTACTCGGCGCTGCCCACATTTTCATGGGCGTGCTCATCCTCGAATCGGCTTTGTCGATCAATGACGTTCTGGTCAAGGACGCTGAATTCTTCAGGGTATTTTTCCCGCAGGAATTGCTCCCAGAAGTCTCGACCGATCAGGTTTTCATAGAACGCGTCGGTTTTTTCCAGCGCCTCGATGGTGGCGCGCGCGGTACTGAGCACGGTGCCGCTGATGGGCCGGCCAAATTGCATGTTTCTGGGTTGCCCCGGCAGTTCCAGCCCGTCGCTCCAGCCCCGGGTCAGGCCAATCCGGTATTCCAGGCGCACTTCCGCCGGATCGGCGTGTTGGCGCGTCGCCTTCTTCGCCAGGTCCTCGACTTTATTCAGACGAAACAGTTGTCGGCCCAGCCTCAGCAATGCGCTGCCTCGCGCGTCCGTTTGACCCGGCGCAATCCCTTGCAGGACATTGCGCTCGAAGACCTTCACCTCTAGGTCACTGAACGTCAGGATCCGCCCGTCGACACACGTGCCATGGGTCCCGGACATGCCGAATAAAACGTCCCTGAGCTCACTGTCCTCGGTCGCCGCGCTGATCACCTCCCACACCCGACGTGTCAAATCGGCGCGGGCCAGTTTGAACTCCGGCGTCAGTCGCAGCATCGCCAACAGGTGAAAAAACGCACCGTTGTTCAGCTCGGCGGCCAACTGGTTCCATTGCGTACGGCGTGTGATCGACACCGCGGGTTCGAGATTGTCCAGCCATGGCTGCAACTGTGCAGGTTCGGCCTCGACCTCATTGATGACCTCATCCGGTACGACGGGGACCGGTACGATGGCCCCCCCTTCGTCCTCATCGTCGCTGGCCAAATCATCGATCAGTTCATCAAGGCGATCGGGCGAATAACCCAGCCAGGCGTTCGGCTCGACATTGCGCGCATAGTCCCTGATCTGCTCCAGCTCGCGGTGCGAGAAGCTGTTGTCGGACACGTCCGTGTTCGCCATCAACGCATCGTGAGTACCGTCCAGCGCCTCGTTGGGAATCGCCGTGATGCGGTTGCCACTGAGATCCAGCACCCGCAGGTGATCGGCCTGCAGCACACCCGCGGGCCACTCCTCGATTCGGTTGTTACGCAAATCCAGCTCTTCAAGTCGCTCCAGTGATCCAACGTTGAACGCCCGCAGGTTGTTGTGACCCAGGTCGAGTATCCGCAGCTGTTCAAGCGAGCCCAGCACGGGATAGAGAAGCTCGGGATCCAGCAGGGCAGTCGCCGACAAGTCCAGCCGTTCCAGCCCGCGCATCGATTCGATCGCCTGCGGTAACACCTGTAGCGGCTGGCCGCCCAGCGCCAGGCTGTTGACGTTGGGAAAGGCACGCAGGAACCCGTTGGAACCTTGCCCGGTCAGCCGAACCCCGGTCAGGTTCAAGTCGCCCACATGAGGGAACTGCACCGGCAACCCAGGCAGATCGCCCAGTTGCAAACCGTTGAGGTTGAGGCTACGGTCGGCGACGCCATTCCAGCCAATCAGGCCTTCCTGCCAACACTCGATGATGCGCAAGGCAGCCAATCGGCGTGAGTGCGCCGATATCTGCCAACCCAACCCATGGGTTTCACGGGTGAACAGCCAGCTGTTCAAGCGGCGGGTCAGGTCTTCCAGGGTCTGATGCCAACCGTCGATGCGCTCGCTGATTTCCGTGCTGCCCAGGCCTTCCTTGCGCAGTTTTTCGATGGTTTGCAAGGGTTCATCGTCCGCCAACCACCGGACGGCTTTCAGACGCTGGGCGAGCCAGGCCGTGCCTTCGCCCGCCGGCACTTGCGCGGGCAACGGCAACAGGTTCTCGGCAATCGATGCGCCGGTCTCGGCGGGCGGGAAGTTGAGGGGCACCGGTTCGAGGGCGAACCGTTCGAGGGTGCCCGGCAGCAAGCCCCTGGCCTGCTCGACCCTAGCCCGCGCGGCGCTTAGCGCCTGCCAGGCCTCAGGCGTCAAAGGCAAACCGGTCAGATGGGTACCGATCACTATTTCGTCGCGGGCCAGGGCGGTGTCCGGCAATGTGGTAATTGCGCTACCGCCCAGGTCCAGCCAGGTCAGTTCAGCCAGGCTCTCGGCGCCCGTTGGCCACGCCTGCAGATTGCTCCCGTTCAGGTTCAAGGCCTCGAGCTCGCTCATGGCGCTGACATCCAGGCCCACTGACGAGGTGCCGACATCGGCGAAGCGGCTGCCACTCAGGTCGAGGTTTTGCACCCGATTGAAACCGCTGACAAAACGATGGGTCTCCTCGAGAGACGCACCGCTCCCGCGCAGGATCAGGGTCTCTACATGATCAAAGTCCCGGGCGGCCAGTTCCGGAAGTTGGCTGATCGACATCAGGTTCAGTTCCAGACGCGTCGAGTAGGCCGTTGAGCCGTAGCGGCGCAGCAGTCCACTGTGCCAGCTACGTTTGAGGGCGGCCCCAATCTCCCAACTTTTTTCCACCTGAAGCACAAACAACTTGGATAGCCACGCATGGAGCTGACGATAGAACGCGTCGTACCGGTCGCCCAATGCTTCGATGGCGTTGAACCTGGCCTCGGCGCCCTCCCAGCGCTGGAGAAACGACTGAAACAAAAAGTCGTAAGGCTCGCCCCGCGGCCCCGGCGCGTTCGACGTCGCGCCAACCGTGCCAAACTGTCGCAACTGTCCTCTGCAGTGATCCGCGACCATTTCCTCCAGGTCGATCAAGTGCACAGGCTGGCTTCTTACATAGTCGTAAGCCACCTTGAACGTTTCGCGCGTGAGCCAGGACCAGTCCAGGGAGAGCCCGGACAACAACCGGTCATGCCCGCCCTCGAACAGTCTGCCGGGCAACTGGTAGACGAAGCTGCCGCGCATGTTCAGACGCTCGAGGTGAGGCAGCTCGAGCACACCCACCGGCCAGGCCTGTGCGGAGGCGTTCGTGATGGTCAGGTCGCGCAGGTTGCTCAGGCGGCTCACATCAAGGTCTTCGGCCTTCTGCAGTACCCCACGCAGTTCCAGACGTTCGAGCCTGACCAGGTTCTCGAGCCTGGCGATTTCCGCCGCACTGTAGGGGAAGTTCGAAGCCAAGCTCAGATCGGTGAGTTGCTTCATGCCGTCCAGCGCCCGAGGAACCGTGCGCAACTGCATGGCGATGCCGGTGATCGACAGTTTTTCGAGCTGCTGAAAAGAGCCCAACAGCCCTTCGATGGAAGCGCCGGTCATGCCCACGCCACCGATCGTCAGTTCCCTGATATGGGAAAAATCCGCCGACAGCGGCGGCAACGAATCGTGGCAGTTCAATTCCAGCCGCGCATACGTCGGGTTTACCCCGGCTTTGGGCGAGTTTTTCCAGGCGGACCTGATCGCCTCCGCCGCCGGGCGTTTGCCGTCCAGCATGGCGCGCAGCGAGCTGTCCCCGCCCACCCATTGGTCAAGGGTCGCCTCCAGCGCCTGCCACTCGCGCAGACGGTTGCTCAGCAGGTGGAAAATCTGCTGGTTGGACTGGCCAAGCCCCCACTGCTCGAGAAGGAACTTGAGGGCCTCGACATCGGACAGGCCCGGGTAAACATCCTGCACCCGGCTGATCAGCTCGCCGGTCACGTCCGCGCCTCGGCCACTCGCTGGATAGCCGAGCAGCTTCTCTGAAATGCGCCGCGGTGGTCTGGCCACGGTTTTGTCGCGCAACAGTTGCGCCGACTCCGTGGGATGCGTGGTGGCATAGTCGATAATCGCGCGCCGCAGATCGGAGCGTTGCGCCACGCCGGGGATGCCCAGCGACAGCCGTGCGTCATCGGGCAAGGCGTGCAGGATGGAGGCGTAAAAGTTGTCGCCCTCGCGGGGCAGGCTGTTAAGGGTTTCTCCCCGGTCATTGAACGCCTGGTAGACCGGCCCCTTTTTCACCACGTACTTTCGGGTACTGCTGTTTTCGTTGCCGATGCCATCGAGCAGGTCGCCTTCAATCCCGCCCTCGCGTATTTCCAGGCGCACGTCACCTTTCCAGCCCGGCAGTTTCGCCAGGGTATGCAGCGCTACACGCTTGCTGTCCACCGACACCAGGTTTTCCATATGCAGACCGGCAAAGGCCTGGGTCAGACGTCCCTGCTGCACATACCAGCGCGCTTGCTCCAGCAGGCGCAGCGGCACGCGGGCGCTGGTCTCAAGCCGGGTCAGCTCCTCGGCCGTGGCGTCGATCAGCACGGTGTGTGCCGCCGTCTCGCTGAGCCCGGGGCAGAGCCGCTGCAGCCTGGCGACCTGAGGGTCCACCGGGGTCGCGCCTTTGTAGAGGCTTTCGAACAGCGCCGGCTGGCGGGTGCGGGCCAGATCGGCGATCTGCTTGCTGAACTCCTGCGGCCGCAACGCCGTCACCCGGGCCGGTTCGCCTCCCAGCAGACGGGTGATTTCCGATTCATCCAGCGCCGCCAGAATCAGCGCCGGCAGATTGCCGCTCAGGGCATCGGCTCGGGTGATGCGGATCGATTTCTTGCGCTTGACGCCCGCCGACAGGCGCTCGGCGCCATAGTTGATCGACTCCCCCGACAATTCGGGGCCTTCAAACACTTTCAGCAAGCGCCCGGCCGGCCAGCGTGGCAGTTCGGTGATCAGGGGCAGGGTAAACAGGTAGCGATCATCGATGGCACGCCCGGTCTCGATCTGTTCGATGACTTGCGCCACGCCATGGTCGGCCTCGAACAGGCGCATGGCATCGGCCAGTTCGGGCGGTGGCGGCGCGTTGTCCAGGTGCATCTTGCGCAAGGCATCGTCGCTGACGCCACTGACGTCGGCGATCCGCAGCAGTTGCTCGTCGGAGAACGTATCGGTCAGCGGCCCCATGCGCCGCAGCAGGGTCAGGCGGTCCCAGGTCTGTGGGCGCTCAAGGGTATGACGCCAGGCCCCGGTGCCGTTGTGAGCCAGCGGTGGCTGATAGGCGTGAGGGTCGCCCGGGCGCTTGATACGCCAGCGTTTCAGCGACGCGTCATAGGTCTTTTCGTAGAACTTGTCATCGAGTCGGACGTGGGTCTTGTTGTCGAACTCGAATTGCCCGAGGTCATTGGCCGGCACGTCGCGGTCCACGGAAACGGCGCGTTCGTAGCCCTTCAAGTCAGCCTTCCACAAGCGGGTGTCGCCATTGGGCAGCGTGACCGGGTCCAGTTGTTCGATCACCGGCTCGGCCTTGACCGCGGTCAATTTGGCCAGGCCTTTGCCGACGCCGGCGGCCACCGCGAAAAACGCCAGGTTTTCCGCCACGTCGATCAGGTGAGCCTTGGCCGCCTTGCGATCACCCTCGCTCCATTCGATCGAGGCTTCGAAGGTTTCGTACATCAGCTGGCCGGCGATCACCACCATCATGGCCTCGCCCAGTACCGGGATGAACATCGTCACGGTGGTCAGCACCAGCAGGCCGATATTCAGCAGAAAGGCGAATTTCTCGGAACGGACGCGAGCATCGACATCCGCCGTGGGCACCGCGTGGCTACGCGCGTCGGCCAGGACCTTGTCGCGATGCTGCTCGTAGAGATAACCCCACAGATCGCTGTTCTCGCTCCACAGCCCCCGGCCCTTCTGCACCTGAACCCGAGGGGCGAGAAAGGGGTCGTCATTTGGCTCCTGATTGATCGTGGTGGGCGGCAGCTTGTCGAGACCGGCAAACGGATTGATCCCCCGCAACAGCGTGTTGAGGATCGACACATAGGGGCTGAGCTTCTGGCTCAGGGGGGCGCCCGAAGCATTCTGGGTGAACTCGCTGAAGTAGCGCGGAAGATCGCCATACGCGACGAACTGGCTGAAAAACCGTTGATAGGCGGTCGGGCTGCCGTCCCTGGGTTGCGCGGGGGCGCGGGCGGTGAAACGGCGCTTGAACATCGCCGTCAGGTCTTCATAGAGGTAGCGCTTGAGCGGTTGCTCCGGATCGTTAGGGATGTAAACGATCATCTCGCCGCCGTAGCGGTATTTTTCACAGATGTAGAACACCACGCACCCGGTCATGGTCAGGTTCATCAAGCACAGGTCACGGAACCACACCTGTTTCTTGCCCATCCAGGGGTGCACTTCGCCGTCGATGACCGACACAATCATGGTGTAATCCGCCGGCGTGATGTCCTTTTTCAGCAGTGCCAGGTCTGTCGCGGCGCGCAACGCGGTTTTCTGGGCGTCGATGAAGGGCAGGCGTAGCGCTTTTTCCGCTTCGGCGTCCGAGGTTTTGAAAAACGCCTTGAGGTACACCTGATATTTCGCGCCGATGTCCAGCGAGCGGCACAGCCCGGTAAATTGCGTCACGGTCAGGGAGGTGCTGACGGCGCTGAACGTGCCGGGCGTGGCGTTTTCCACCAGGAAGCCCGAGGACGAATGAAACGCACCGTCCTCGGTTTCCGAGGCTTCGAAGTTATGCAGAGCCGCTTGCAGCAGCGGCAGTTTCAACACCTCGAACGTACCGATATCGATGCCGAGGATGCCCCATTCCAGCGGTTGCTTGAGGCAAATCAGGGTTTTATCGACGTCCAGTTCCACCTTGAACCGGTCTTCCAAGGCCTTGACCAGCAGGGGTCTGGCGAAAGTATCGATGTCCTGGAAGGTCGACATGACGTTGTCCAGGCGGGTCTGTGCGGCGAGGCTGGCGGTGGCGCGAAAGCCCAGGGCGTCGCGTTGGGCGCGGGAGGTGGTTGTGTGCCAGTCCGGCGTGGTCGTCGCGGTGTTTTTCAAGGCCGCGCGGCGTTCCGGGGTGGCCTTGACCAGCCAGTCGGGAATGGCTTTCTCGAGGAACAGGCCGTGGATACTCGCGGTAGCGGCCGGAGTTGTTGCAGGGGTGTCAGACATGAGCGTCGCTCCTGTTAAGTGGAGCGCTAGGACACCATTTCGGGCGACTGCATCGGCGGTACATAGTTATAGAGTGACGGGCAGGCGATGGTGCAAATGCACCTGTGTTTCGCCCCGATAAAGGTGCATCGTGCCGCCGCCCCACCGGAGGTTTTTTTCCAGCTTAAAGGCGCTACTATGCGACACGTCTCGTTTGCAAACCCCAGGAACCGGTCATGCGCCTTTCCGATTTCATCAGGCAACAGGTAGACCGAATCGTCGATGAATGGGAGCAGTTCGCCAGAACCATCACACCGGCGGCAGAGAATATGGATCAGGCGGCCTTGCGCGATCACGCCAAGGCCATCCTGCTGGCCGCCGCGCGGGACATGAGCACCGCGCAAACCGCCAGCGAGCAAATGGCCAAGGCCAAGGGTGAGGGCCCGGAGAAAACCCCGAGCCTGGACCAGGCCGGCGCCAGCCACGGCGAGTTGCGGCATACCGTGGGCTTCGACCTGGTGCAGATGACCAGCGAATTTCGCCACCTGCGTGCCTGTGTCATTCGGATGTGGGTCGCCAGCCTGGAATCCCCGGACCTGGCTTACTTCCAGGACATGATCCGCTTCAACGAAGCGATCGACGAAGCCCTCGCCGAATCGACCGCTGCCTATGCCGAACAGGTCAACCATTCAAGGGACATTTTCCTGGCGATCCTCGGCCACGACCTGCGCGCGCCACTGCAAGCCGTGAGCATGTCCACCGAACTGCTGATGCGCAAAGCGACCCTCGAAGGCGATGCGCTGACCTGCGCGATCAACATCAAGCGCGGCGCGCGGCACATGGCGGTGATGGTCGGCGACTTGCTGGAACTGGTGCGCAGTCGCCTGGGCAAGAGCCTGCCGATCGAGCCGGCGCCCATGGACCTGGCCGACGTGACCCACCGGGCGATTGCCGAAGCCTGCGCCGGCAACCCGGAATGCGACCCGACCGTGAACATACTGGGCGATACCCAAGGCGTCTGGGACGCCGGGCGCCTCGATCAACTGTTGCAGAACCTGATCGGAAACGCGCTGCAGCACGGTCTGAATAAGCGCGACGTGACCGTGACGCTTACCGGCGAACCCGAGGTTGTCCGCCTGACAGTGCACAACTACGGTCAACCGATCCCCGAAGACACCATCGGCACCATCTTCGATCCACTGGTGCGCAGCGCCGACGAAGAACTCGGCCAGCCGACGACCAGCCTTGGGTTAGGGTTGTTCATCGTCAAGGAAGTGGTGAACGCCCATGGCGGGACGATCGAGGTCAGTTCCAGCGAGGCGAACGGAACGCTGTTCACCGTGGTGTTGCCCAGAAAGGTGTGATGCCTCTGCAACCGCGTTATCGTTCTTCGCGAACAGGCTCGCTCCCATGGTCGGGTTTCTTCAAGCGGTACGGTTGATTCCCGGCGCAACGCCTGACTATCAGTTCTGCTAGTACCCGAAATCCGGCCACGACGTCAGACTGGGGGCGTTGATCAAAGTCGACCCTTTCATCAAGGATGACCCGGACATGGCCCGAACGCTTTTGCTGGCTGCCGACACCGGCAATTCAATCCTTGTCGAACTTGGCGGAGGAGAACCCAATTCGCTCGCCTATTCCGCTTACGGCGGACAATCCGCGCCACGAGCGATTGCTTCACACCTGGGTTTCAACGGTGAACTAAGCGAGCGGCAGATCGGCTGGTATTTATTGGGCAAAGGCTACCGCGCTTACAACCCGGTATTGATGCGCTTTCTCAAGCCCGACCGGTTGAGCCCGTTTGGAAAGGGTGGGTTGAATGCGTATATGTATTGCCGGGGGGATCCGTTGAATTTTTTGGATCCGACGGGGAAACTCAATATTCCAAAGCTCCTAGGATTTCAAAATCTCCCCAGAACAGGTAGCAGCGTGGCGCTTATTTCCAATGCGGCGCCAATGGCATCGAGTTCACAAAATGCTCTACAACAAACCCTACCGGCACTCACCAGGAAGACGGTGACCGAGACTGTGTCTGCGACCTACATAAAAACTGAGGTAACGGTTGCTCTAAATGGTTTTCGAAGGGGGAAGCGTGCGCCTCCTCATATTGAGACCCGAAACCATGTCAGAAACTGGGATGCGTCGGTTGCCACGAGCGACCAGAGGACCATTGATTACGGACCTTGGCCCGCAACGCCTCAGCAGAGGCCGTCCAAAACAATGGTCGGCAACCCAAAATTCAATGATACCGGTGGGCAGGTGACAGACCACAAAGGAGAAGTCTTGGTCAGAAAACCATTTGAATTCCCTACTGGTGACCCTCCTCTTCCAGCGACAAGGACACGACCCGACGGAGTAAAGCTCCAATACTCTATGACTCGGTACGCTGGTCGCCTCACTTTAGAAAGTCGTAGGTTAAAGTCTCTTCCACCACGCCAGGGTGCAATCAGAGAGCCTGGGAATGTGTAAAAGATCAAAGCGCTTCGCAGGCTACTCCACCACCAACCGCCCCAACCGCTGCTTCAACATCCGGTTCTCCGCCCGCAGTTGCTGAACCTCTTCCAACAGGTCCAGCGCCAGGGCGACGCCTTCCCACTCCAGCTCCAGGTCGTGCCGCAGCTTGGCGGCACGTTTGGCCAGGGCCAGCTCGTAATCGTTGAAACGCCAGTCCTGGGGCTGCGTGCCCTGAGGTTCGAGGATGCCGTGTTCGACGATTTCGATCACGTAGACGTCCGACAGGTCGGTCGCCTCACAGAATTCTGCCATGTCCAGGTGAACGATCAGGGGGTTGCTCATAATGGGCTACTCCGGTTCGTGGATCAGAAGTTTTCTCTTGGGTCGAACGCGGCTTTTTGCGCCAGTTCCTGCCACAGCGCCTTGACCTCGTCGCTCGTTGTCTTAGGCATGACCGCCTTCAACTGAACGAACAGATAACCACGCTCACCTGCCTTGTTCAGCAAGCCGTGGCCCTTGGCGCGCATGCGCTGGCCGTTCTGGCTGCCGGCCGGGACCTTGAGGTTGATCTTGCCGGTCAGGGTCGGCACAGCAACTTCGGCGCCCAGCGCCAATTCCCACGGCGCCAGCGGCAAGGTGATGATCAGGTTTTCGCCTTCGACGTCGAACTTGGGGTGCGGCGCGAAGCGAATGATCAGGAACAGGTCGCCATTGGCCCCGCCGCCGACGCCCGGTGCGCCCTGCCCCTTGAGGCGGATGCGCTCGCCGTCGGTGACACCGGCCGGGATTTTCACGTTCAGGCTTTTCGTGGTGTTGCTGACATGCTGGCCGGCAGCGTTGTACTGCGGCACCTGGAAAGTGACCTTCTTCGATTCGTTCGAGAGGGTTTCTTCCAGGAAAATCGCTAATTCCATTTCCACGTCTTGCCCTCGACGTCCGGCGCTGCGGCCCGACTGTCCACCACCAAAGCCCGGCCCACGGTTGCCGAAGATCGAACTGAAGAAGTCCGAGAAATCGCCGGTGTCCTGGCCGCCACCGAAACCACCGCCGCCACGCCCCTGCCAACCTGGCGGGCCCTGGAACGGCTGGCCGTGCTGGCCGTATTTGCGCAAGTCGTCGTATTCGGCGCGCTTATCGGCACTTTTCAGTGCTTCATAAGCTTCCGAGGCGTCCTTGAACTTGGCCTCGGCGTCCTTTTCCTTGCTGACGTCGGGGTGGTATTTGCGCGCAAGTTTGCGATAAGCCGCCTTGATCGTCTTATCGTCTGCGGTCGGTTCCACACCGAGAATCTTGTAATAGTCTTTGAAGTCCATCTAAGGATCACCATCCGTTATCGATATCGCGCCGTCACCGGCAGTCTGCGCGTATTTCCAGGCGCCGGGTTGACCGATCTCAAGAGTGTGACCGGGTAGCGCATCAGAAGTTTATCGGCAGCGGTGGGCGGTTCTTGCGACCGTCCGATGGCTGCCAGGCTCAATGCAGACAAGTTTGGGGCATTCGGCCTGCTTATCAAGGCGCTATTGACCGAGATTTAGCGGATAGTCGGCCTTCGAATCTGCGCCGCACTGACATACACTGCGCGGCCGTTTTTTAACCGGAACCTGAACGTCATGAAAAACGCATCTCCAGCCCGTGCCTGTGGTATCGACTTCGGCACGTCCAACTCCACCGTCGGCTGGCTGCGCCCCGGCATGGAAACGCTGATCGCGCTGGAGGACGACAAGATCACCCTGCCGTCGGTGGTGTTCTTCAACCTCGAAGAGCGCCGCCCGGTGTACGGCCGGCTGGCGCTGCACGAGTACCTCGAAGGCTACGAAGGCCGGCTGATGCGCTCGCTCAAGAGCCTGCTGGGCTCCAAGCTGATCAAGCACGACACCAGCGTGCTCGGCACGGCGATGCCATTCAAGGACTTGCTGGGGCTGTTTATCGGCCAGTTGAAGAAGCGTGCCGAGAACACCGCCGGTCGGGAGTTCGAGGAAGTGGTGCTGGGTCGCCCGGTGTTTTTCGTCGATGACGACGAAATGGCCGACCAGGAAGCGGAAAACACGTTGGTGGACGTGGCCCGCGCCATTGGCTTCAAGGATGTGTCGTTCCAGTACGAACCGATTGCGGCGGCGTTCGACTATGAGTCGACCATCGAAAAGGAAGAATTGGTGCTGATCGTCGACATCGGCGGCGGTACGTCCGACTTCTCCCTGGTGCGCCTGTCGCCGGAACGCCGCACCCACGACAACCGTCACGATGACATCCTCGCCACCGGCGGCGTGCACATCGGCGGCACCGATTTCGACAAGCAACTGAGCCTGCAAGGCCTGATGCCGCTGTTCGGCTACGGCAGCCGCATGAAGAGTGGCGCCTACATGCCGACCAGCCACCACATGAACCTGGCGACCTGGCACACCATCAACTCGGTGTACTCGCAGAAGTCGACCCTGGCCCTCGGCAGCATGCGTTACGACATCGAGGACACCGGTGGCATCGACCGTCTGTTCAAGCTGATCGAGCAACGCGCCGGGCACTGGCTGGCGATGGAAGTGGAAGAAACCAAGATCCAGCTGACCCACGCCGAGAGTCGCCATGTGCCGCTGGACCGCATCGAGCCGGGCCTGAGCGTGGAACTGAGCCGGGCGCTGTTCGAATCGGCCATCGACAGCCTGCTGGAGCGCGTGCGCAACAGCGTGACCCAGCTGCTGAACGACGCCCACGTGCGGGTCGATCAGGTGGATACGGTGTTCTTCACCGGTGGATCGAGCGGGATTCCGGCACTGCGCAACAGCGTGTCGGCGATGTTGCCGAATGCGCGGCATGTGGAAGGGAACATCTTTGGCAGCATTGGCAGCGGGTTGGCGATCGAGGCGGCCAAGCGTTATGGGCCGATGGACTGATCCGGCACCGAGTCGCCCTTATCGCTAGCAGGCTAGCTCCCACAATGTGTGCCCCCCCACTGTGGGGGCTAGCTTCCACAATGTGTGCACAACCCCCTGTGGGAGCTAGCCTGCTAGCGAAGGCGTCAGATCAGGCAATACAAATCTGCCTGATCAAACCATCCCCACCAGCTTCAACTCACTCTTCAGATACGCATAGTAAATCGGTCCCGCCACCACCCCCGGCAGGCCGAATGCGGCCTCGAACACCAGCATTGCCAACAGCAACTCCCACGACTTGGCGCTGATCTGCCCGCCGACGATGCGCGCGTTGAGGAAGTATTCGAGCTTGTGGATAAAAATCAGATAGCCCAGCGCCGCCAGCGCCACCCAGATCGACAGCGACAGGCCGACGATGGTGATCAGCGTGTTCGACATCAGGTTGCCGATCACCGGCAGCAAGCCGAGCAGGAAGGTCAGGACAATCAGGGTTTTCGTCAGCGGCAGCTTGATGCCGAACATAGGCAGGATCACCGCCAGGAAAATCCCGGTGAAGAAGGTGTTGAGCAGGGAAATCTTGATCTGCGCGAACACGATGTTGCGAAACGCCTGGACCAGCAGGTGCAAGCGATCGAACAGCGCAGCGGCCAAAGGTTTGCGCTTGGTCACGTCCGGCACGCGCTGCAAGGCGATGATCGCCCCCAGCACCATGCCGATCAACAGCGTCACGAACATGTGCGCGGCGTCTTTACCGACCAGCTGCAATTCGCTGAGGTGTTTGCTCATCCATTCGCCAATCGCCACGCGGAATTCGGCAGCGCTGGCGGGCAGGTAGGCGTCGATGAACGGCGGCAATTGCCCGCGCGCGCGATCGACCACGTGCATGAATTTGTCGAGGGAAGCGCCGGGGTTTTCCGCTTCGTGCAACAGGAAGCTGATGGCGCCGGCAAAAATCAGCGCCAGCACACTCACCACTAACGTCCCTAGCAACGCCACTGCCAGCCAGCGCGCACGCCGACCTTCGATCAGGCGCTGCAATTGCGGGGTGAGCATGTTGACCAGTTCGAACACCAGCAGACCGGCCAGCAGGCTTGGCAGCAAGCGCAACGGAATTACCAATAGCAAACCACCAAAAATGATGACCCAACTGATCAGCAACAAGACTTGGCGTTGAGAAAACGTTGGCATACAGCCTCAAAACGAACAGCGTAAAAGGATTGGCAGTCTGCCAGCGTTCGGGTGCCAGCACTAGGGATTGTGTGGGGCGACCTTGGTCGGGGTCCGGTTAGCTTTTTGCAGTGTTCTTACCGGCCCTTTCGCGAGCAAGCCCGCTCCCACATGTGCACACCGATCTACTGTGGGAGCGGGCTTGCTCGCGAAGGGGCCGGCACAACCCGCACAAGTCCCCGTGTTATTTCTTCTTCAGGCAATCACTCATGAAGGTCTTGCGCGCATCGCCCTTCAGTGCCTTGCTCGCCGCATCGGCATTACAGGTCTTCATCTTCTCCTGCTGCGGTGTCAGGGCCTTGGCGTCGTTGGCCGCCGGGGCTGCCTTGAGGCAGGTGCTCATGAAGGCTTTGCGCTCATCGCCCTTGAGGCTTTTGGTCGTAGCGTCGGCGTTGCAAGTGGTCATCTTGTTCTGTTGGGCGGTGGCGGCGAAGCCCTGGGAGCAGAGCAGCAAGCCGATCATCAACAAAGGGGCACGCAACATCTTCATGGAGTTTTTCTCCTTGTCGCCGCACCGAGGAGCGCGGCCTCGCTCTGGAGTGTAGACAAAGGCTGTTACACATTCCTGCTCTCGAAGTGGCTGCGGCGATACTGCTCCGGCGTGCAACCGGCCTGGCGCTGGAACATCGCGATAAACGCCGAACCGGTGCTATAGCCCATGTCGAAGGCGATCTCCTGAATGCTGCGCCGACTGTCGAGCGCTTCGATCGCCGCCAGAAAACGCAGGCGCAGCCTCCACTCGCCGAAACTCATGCCCAGTTCGCGCACGAACTGCCGCGCCAACGTCCGCTCGCTGACGTGGATCTGTTGCGCCCACGCCGACAGCGGCCGGTTATCCCCGGGTTCGGCTTGCAAGGCCTCGAGAATGCCGAGCAACCTGGCGCTGCTGGCGTAGGGCAAATAGCACTCATGGACGGGCGCCTGTTGCAGCTGATCCACCAGCACTTGGGCCAGGCGCTGGTCCGCGTCATATTCAGGAATCTTCACGTCGCGGGCGGCGAAATCCTTGAGGATCGCCTTGAGGATGTCGCTGATCGCCAGGGTGCAGGCCTCTTGCGGTAATTGGCGGCACAGCGCCGGCGCGAGGCACACCGCCCGGTAGTTGATCGGTTGATGGCTGTAGAAACTGTGCTCGACGTGCGGCGGCACCCACACGGCGTATTGCGGCGGCGACATGAACCGGCTGCTGCCGATTTCCATGTGCAGGACGCCGTTGGCCGAATACTCCAGCGTCCCCCACGGGTGGCGGTGGGCCGAGGCGTATTCGTGGCTGTCGAAGTCGGCATAACGGAAGTACACCGGCGACGGCAGTTCGCTGAAATCCAGCAGGTCGATGTGTTTGCTGTTCATGCTGTCCGTCATCCGGGGCCGGTTGTCCGGATTGAAGTATAGGCTTTCATCCAGACAGGCGATAATCGGCGCTCATTAACGTTCTGGTTGTTTCCGATGCAATACGCTTACCCCCTGCTGGCCATTTTCATCTGGGCCGGCAACACCGTGATCACCAAGATGTCCGCCGGGGCGATCTTCCCGGCCGAGATCGGTTTTTATCGCTGGCTGCTGGCCGGATTGCTGTTCACGCCTTTCATGCTCAAACCGGTCATCGCCCACTGGTCGGCGATTCGGCCGAACCTGGGGAAGATTTTCATCCTCGGCGTGCTGGGCATGGCGGTCTATCAGAGCCTGGCGTATTTCGCCGCGGGCCTGACCTCGGCGACCAACATGGGGATCATCCTGTCGCTGATGCCGTTGATGTCGCTGACCATGGCCATCGTCAGTCTCGGCCAGCGCCTGACCGCGGGCGCGCTGGCCGGTGCCGTGCTGTCGTTCGCCGGGGTGTTGGTGGTGGTGTCGTCCGGCAGCCTGGCCGTACTGATCGAGCATGGGGTGAACCTGGGCGACGCGATGATGCTGATCGCCACCCTGGCCTACGCGATCTACAGCACGCTGCTGAAAAAATGGCAGCTGCGTTTGCCGCCGCTGGTGTTGTTGTATCTGCAGGTGCTGGTGGCGGTAGTGGTGCTGTTTCCGCTGTTTGTCCTGTCGCCGAAAACCGGCCTGACCGTGCACAACATTCCGTTGGTGCTGTACGCCTGCTTGCTGGCCTCGATGATTGCGCCGCTGGCCTGGATGCAGGCAGTGGTGCGGCTGGGACCGAGCCGGACCACGCTGTTTTTCAATTTGCTGCCGGTGATAACGGCACTGATTGCGGCGGGGGTGTTGCATGAGCAGCTGGCGATGTATCACCTGGTGGGTGGAGTGTTGACGTTGGGTGGGGTGATTCTTTCGGAGCGGTGGACCACGGTGTTGGGGCGCAAGATTAGCGTGACCTGAGCGGACGCGGTCTGGCGGCTAAACCCCCGCCGCCTTCAACCGCGCCGCATGCTCGACAAACAACCGGATCGGCTCCGCGCCCTTCCCCACCAACCCCAGCGACTGATTGACGATGTCGAAATGATCCAGCGGATACTCATCGCCAATCACCGTCCCCAGATGCGAGCTGTAGCGCCCGACCATCCCGTCGCAATGCCCGGATTCGCGCACGAAAGTCCGGGCAAACAACCGGCAACTGCGGTTGGTCCCGTCAAACAGGTTGCGCCCGCGATCGGTCTTGCCCGGCTGCAAGGTCCCGGACCACGAGTAATAGCGCACGCCATTGACCTCCTCCGGTCCATGCCCGCCCCAGGTCTCTGGCAAGCCCTGTGGATAGCGTTGATTGAATAGCGCCACCCCAGCGGTCGTCAGGGACTCATGGGAAGCGTGGATGTCCACCGGCAATTTCGGCCCGCGGTAACCGGTTTCGAGCAGGCTCATGAGGGCGCCGATCATCCGCAGTAAAAACGCGAGCAGCCGGCCTTTGGCGCTGTCCGCCGGGTAATGCGTGTGCAGATAATCCGCCAGCTCCGAGCCATGATTCGGCCCGGCCACCGACGTGACCGACGCCACGCGGTCCGGGCGTTTCGCCGCCGCGTAACGAGCCGTCAGCGAGCCCTGGCTGTGACCGATCAGGTTGACCTTCTGCGCCCCGGTTTCTCGCAGAATCTCGTCGATCCGCGCCAACAACTGCTCGCCGCGTACTTCGGTCGAATGCAGCGGCGACACCTGCACCGGGATCACCGTCGCACCACCCCGGCGCAACGCCGCCACGATTCCGTACCAGTACGGATAGAGCACCAGACGGATAAACCCGAGCATTCCCGGGACCAGCACCAACGGATAACGCGTGGCGGAACCTTGCGACATGGGCGGACATCCTTGTGATCGGTGAGGTGACGCCAGGCTGGATGCAAGACATCAGCCAAGCATCGGCATCAAAAATGACAACTCGACGACTCGTCTAGGAAATTCCCGGTAGTGTCAGTGCACGCCGTCGGCGATTGCCATTGGCAAATTGCATCAAACTTTTCCCGCTTCCCGTGACTCCCACCTAAGTAGCGATCGCTTCCGTAGAAAGTGACGCAAAACCGGATTAGCCTCCAGGAGAACGAGATGAGTGACATGCATTTGTCTGATGTAACAACCCTTCGCGCCCGTGCCCGCCAGAACGTCGAAAATGGCGCAGTAACCGAAAGCTACAGCGCCGATATTGACGAAGTGCTGCGTCTGCTCAACGAATCGTTGGCCACTGAACTGGTCTGCGTGTTGCGCTATAAACGTCACTACTTCATGGCCAACGGCCTGAAAGCCCACGTCGCGGCGGACGAATTCCTCGAACACGCCAAACAGGAAGGCGAACACGCCGACCGCCTGGCCGAGCGCATCGTGCAACTGGGCGGCGAGCCGGAATTCAATCCGGACCTGCTGTCGAAGAACTCCCATGCGCAATACGTGGCCGGTAATTCGCTTAAAGAAATGGTCTACGAAGACCTGGTCGCCGAGCGAATCGCCATCGACAGCTACCGCGAGATCATTCAGTACATCGGCGAAAAAGACCCGACCACCCGGCGCATCTTCGAAGACATCCTGGCTCAGGAAGAAGAGCACGCGGATGATATGGCCGACATTCTGAAAGACCTGTAATACCTGACCGAGCGCTTTCGCGAGCAGGCTCGCCCCCACAGTTTCGATTCAATCCTTGTGGGAGCGAGCCTGCTCGCGATTGGGCGCCCCGTTATTTTGTGGGCTTGACGGTCACCGGCGCCTTCCCCGCCTTCATCTGCTGCAACAGCGGTGCACACTGGTTCGGCTCACCGCCACTCGGCGCCACCAACGCCAGCAACCCCGCCGCCGGCGCCGCGATCACGCCCAACGCCACCATGCCTGCGCCGCGCAACATCAGCGGCACGGCCTTCACGCCGGCATCGGGCTTGATGAACTTGCCCCGCACGTATAGGGGCGAGCGCAGCGAGATCAAACGCCAGCCTTTGGATTCCGGGGTGACCGTAAGGTCCAGTTGCTCGGTCGCCATGTTCGCCGTGCCATCGATGTAGATGATGGCGTTCTCGGTATCGAAGACAAACAACCGGGTGGCCGCCAGACCGGTCTTGATGTCGAAGTCGGCCGCGGCGCAGTTGATCTTCACTTCCTTGTCGCCAAAGATCTTGCCGACCACGTAGTTGCCCACATTGAGGCCGGCCAGTTCCATCAGCTCGCGACTGATCGCACCGTCATTGATCAGCATTTTCAGGTTGCCGTTGGCCGTGCCCAGCAGGGTCGCCACCGAATTGCCGCGACCGCTGATGTCGGCGTCGCCATTGAGTTCGCCGAAACTGGTCTTCATCGGTTCGAACGTCGGGAACAGCTGCTTGAGCTTGAACCCGCGCGCGGTGAGTTTGGCATTGCCTTCCAGCGGTTCGGTTCGCCCGTTCAGGCGAATCTGCGCATCCAGCTTGCCGCCAGCCACGCCAAAGCGCAGCGGCTCAAGGCTCAGTGAGCCATCGGTCAGCACCACATGCGTGTAGAGATCGGTGAACGGCAGTTTTTCGCTGTGGACAATGCGCTTGCCGGTGAATTCGACGTCCGCGTCCATGTCACGCCAGCGCTCGGTCTTGAACTCTTCGACCGGCAACACCTTGTCCGTCGGCTGCTTGCTTTCGCCGCCCCGAGCCTTTTGCTTGGCGTTGGAGTCAGCGCCAATCAGCGGCGCGAGGTCGGCGAACAGCAGTTGGTTGGAGACCAGCTCGCCACTGAGTTTCGGCCGCGGCTGGCTGGCGACGTAGGCCAGGCTGCCATGTATGTCGCTGTCGCCGATCTTGCCGTTGAACGCTTCATAGCGGAACACCGCACCGCCGGCTTCATGCAGCTTGGCGATCAAGTGGCCGTCGGTGGCGTAGGGTGGAGTGTCCGGCAGGGTCACGCCAGTCAGCGGGTAAAGATTGCCGAGGCTGCTGCCGGCCAGTTTCAGGCGCAGGTCCAGTGCGCCGAGGTTGAGCGGATCGGTGAGCGTGCCGGCCAGTTCGACGCTGGTGTCGGCAATCCTGGCCTGGGCCTGCAACGGGAACGGTCGAGTGGCATCCTGCAAGGCCAACAGGCCGCCGATCTTGCCGTCTCCGGCGAGTTTCTGGCCGTGGTACTGGCCTTTGACCTTCAGCGCGAACGCGTAGTCCTGCGGTGCGGCGCCCTTTTCCTGCGCGGCCTTCGCCGCTTTGTCGCCGACGATGTCGGTGAAGGGGATCGGTTTGCCCAACGGGTCGATGATCAGGTCGAGCTGGGTTTTCAGGGTCTGGTCGTCAAGGGTGACGTGGCCCTTGTCGAAACCTATGGCACCGATGTCCACGACCCAGTTCGAAGGCTCCGCATTCGGGTCTTTCGGATCGAACTTGAACGTCCAGTTCGCCCGGCCATCGGCCAGGCGCTGGAGGTCGGCATTCGGCTCGGTCAGGTCAATACGCGGGATCGTCACCCGTTGCGCCAGCAAAGCCAGCGGCGAAATACGCAGTTCGACGCGTTTGAGCGTGACCATCTGCGGCTGCTTCGACCAATCCGGGTTACCGAGGCTCAGGTCCTCCGCCACCACATGCGGCCATGGCACCCACGAGCGCCAGCCGCCCTCATCGAGCTCGCGGCGCCAGACCACCGCGAGGTTGCCATTGATGGCAAACGGTCGGTGCAGCTCTGCGGATACTTTTTCATTGATGGTCGGTTTGATCCGGTTCCAATCGAAGAACACGATGATCAGAACCAGAATCGCCAGCAGGACAACCAGACTGGCGAAGGTCCAGGCAAAAATTTTCGGGGTGCGCGTCATTGCACAGGGCTCCTGAATACGACTGAGCGCCCTGACTGCGACGCACGTGTGAAACGTTAGGCCAAACGGCCTGCCATGAAAACTACGACTGAAAAACCGCGCGCAGGTTTAACCGAAATACCGCTTAACGTTCAAATAATCGGTCGGGGACACCCTGCTCTCGCATTCGACGTTACCGACCCCGCACTTTTGCGCGGCGCGAGTGAGTCGAAAATACCCACTTCAGTGCGAAAACGTCCGCCGGAAAGGCCCGGTCTAGAGCCTTCGCATCGAACAATCAATTCCGTTGATTATTACCATTGCGTTTATGAACTTTTATATCGACTTATCGAGAGTAGCATTGACCTCGTACCCACTTTATCGCCCTCCTACGGAGCACCCAATCATGAAACGCCAATTAATGCTTAGCCTTACCCTCTCCATGCTGGCCAGCACCGCTTTCGCTCTGCCAGCTGCAGACCAGGCCACCCCGCAAGTCAAATCGAACCACTCGGTGTTCAGCCAAACCGTGGCTGCTGATGGTTCGGATCGCACGCCACAAGGCCAGACACTGGCCGAAGGCGGTAACGATCGCCTGAAAGAGAAAGGCCTGATCACCCAGGACGGTTCTGATCGCACGCCACAAGGTCAAACCCTGGCTGCGGACGGTTCCGATCGCACCCCACAAGGTCAAACCCTGGCCTCCGACGGTTCCGATCGCACTCCACAAGGCCAAACCCTGGCCTCCGACGGTTCCGATCGCACTCCACAAGGCCAAACCCTGGCCTCCGACGGTTCCGATCGCACTCCACAAGGCCAAACCCTGGCTGAAGGTGGTGGTGACCGCGTCATCGAACGCAACAGCGCTCTGAGCTAAGCCCATGGCCGCCCTGAAAAAAAGCCCAATCCCCGGATTGGGCTTTTGATTTTCCAGAAGCCATAGAAGTCCCCCCTCCCGCTGCTCCCTCCCTCAATAGTCGTTCGACGCCGGCAAAGCCGATTTGCTAGAGTGCGCCGCTGTCCTGTCCAGAAAAACACCCTTGCGATGCTGCCCCGCGCCGAACAGAAACAACAAACCCGCAATGCCTTGATGGACGCTGCTCGCCATTTGATGGAATGCGGCCGAGGATTCGGCAGCCTGAGTCTGCGCGAAGTGGCGAAGACCGCCGGGATCGTTCCCACCGGTTTCTACCGGCATTTCGCCGACATGGATGAACTGGGCCTGGTGCTGGTCAGTGAAGTCGGCCAGACCTTCCGCGAAACCATCCGCCTGGTGCGCCACAACGAATTCGTGATGGGCGGCATCATCGACGCCTCGGTGCGGATTTTTCTTGATGTGGTGTCGGCCAAGCGCTCGCAATTCCTCTTTCTCGCCCGCGAACAGTACGGCGGATCGCTGCCGGTGCGCCTGGCCATTGGCCGCTTGCGCGAAGACATCAGCTCGGACCTGGCGTCCGACTTGTCGCTGATGCCAAAACTGCAACACCTCGACATCGACGGCCTGAACGTCATGGCCGACCTGATCGTCAAAAGCGTGTTCGCCACCCTGCCCGACATCATCGACCCGCCCGCCGAAGCGCTGCCTGAGCATCTGACCCCGCAGGCGAAGATTACCCAGCAGCTGCGATTCATCTTTATCGGCCTCAAGCACTGGCAAGGCCTGGGCAGCACCGAATAACCCCGCTTATATAAACACCCCCGATCCCCTGTAGGAGCCAGCTTGCTGGCGATGGCGTCCTGCCATTCGATAAAGATTCCACTGCCCGACCGCTATCACCAGCAAACCAGCCCTATAGAAGCGCAACCAATCTGGAGCACGCTCAGCGCCGTCATTTGGTGCGCACGTCTACTCCGCGCACCAAATTGCCGCAACAACTCGAAACACCAGCCTCATTCCGACAGGCATTTCCTACACTTCGCCGCGATTGGCAAGCCCCTTGCTCTAACCTCAGCAACGTCCACTGCTGGAAGCTTTCCGATGCTGGTGATTCATCGAAGAATCGACCCTCAACCCGCCTGGGCCGCCGAGTTGCACCTGACCTTCGAAGCCCGGAGCAAAAGCCGTTTGCGCTGTTTCAGTGCCGAGGGCGAAGACGTTGGGTTGTTTTTGGAGCGCGGCCAACCGCCGTTGTATGACGGCGAATGCCTGGAGGCGGAAGACGGTCGCATCGTCCGCATTTGCGCCCGGCCCGAACAGTTGTTGCACGTCACCTGCGCCAACGCCTTCGAACTGACCCGCGCGGCCTATCACCTCGGCAATCGCCACGTTGCCTTGCAAGTCGGTGACGGCTGGCTGCGCCTGCTCGACGATTACGTGCTCAAGGCGATGCTCGAACAACTCGGTGCTCGCACCGAAAATATCGAAGCGCCTTTCCAGCCTGAGCACGGTGCCTATGGCGGTGGTCATCACCATTCGCGGCACGGCGACGAAGACTTCAATTACCCGCCGAAACTCCACCAGTTCGGCGTACGCCTGTGAATCCGGCCTGGGCGCTGTTGCGCCTGGCCAGCCCGCAGCTGCCGATTGGCGGCTACAGCTATTCCCAAGGCCTGGAAATGGCGGTGGATAGCGGCCGGGTCAATGATGCCAGCAGCGCGCGACGCTGGATCAGCGACCAACTGCTGCTGAACCTGGCGCGCTTCGAAGCGCCGCTGCTGCTCGCCCATTGCGTGGCCGCCGCTGAAGAAGACTGGGCCGGGTTGCTGCAACGCTGTGAAGAGCATCGCGCCAGTCGGGAAACCCGTGAGCTGCATCAGGAGAGCCGGCAGATGGGTTACTCCTTGCAGCAATTGCTCAACGGCTTGCCGGAACTGGATGCTTCGGCCCGAGCGTTTCTCGACCAGCGCCCCGAACCGCACCTCGCCCTCGGCTGGGCACTGGCGGCGCGCGCCTGGCACATCAGCCCGCAAGACGCCTTGGCCGCCTGGCTGTGGAGCTGGCTGGAAAACCAGCTCGCGGTCTTGATGAAAACCCTGCCGCTGGGCCAGCAAGCCGCGCAACGCCTGACCAGCGAACTGGTGCCGCTGCTGCAACAAGCGCAGCAGGACGCCACTCGAATCAACCCCGAACACACGGGCAGCGCCGCGTTCGGCCTGTCCCTGGCGTGCATGGCGCATGAGCGCCAGTACAGCCGTCTGTTCCGTTCCTAGGGCCTGTTTATTTTGGAGAATCACATGACACAACCTCTGCGCGTCGGCATTGGCGGCCCGGTCGGTTCCGGTAAAACGGCCCTGACGCTGGCCTTGTGCCTGGCGCTGCGCGATCGCTACAACCTGGCGGTCGTCACCAACGACATCTATACCCGCGAGGACGCCGACTTCCTGGTGCGCAACCAGGCCCTCGCGCCGGAGCGGATCATCGGCGTGGAAACCGGCGGCTGCCCGCACACGGCGATCCGCGAGGACGCTTCGATCAACCTCGAAGCCGTGGACCAGTTGAACCGGCGCTTTCCGGGGCTGGACCTGATCCTGGTGGAGTCCGGTGGCGACAACCTCTCGGCAACCTTCAGCCCGGAGCTGTCGGACCTGACGATCTACGTGATCGACGTTTCCGCCGGCGACAAGCTGCCGCGCAAGGGCGGCCCGGGGATCTGCAAATCCGACCTGCTGGTGATCAACAAGATTGACCTCGCGCCGCTGGTGGGCGCGTCGCTGGAGATGATGGACAGCGACACCCAGCGCATGCGCAACGGCAAGCCGTTTGTGTTCAGCAACCAGAAAACCGGGCTGGGGCTGGAAGCGATCATCGCCTTCATCGAACGCCAGGGCCTGCTGACCGCGGCCTGATCACGCTCACACTTATCAACAAGGAAGCTTTTCCATGACACTCAAACGCATTCTCGGCGCCCTGGCCCTGCTGCTGACCCCGGCCATCGCCTTTGCCCACCCCGGTCACGGCGACAACGGCTTGATCGCCGGCATCAGCCACCCGATCGGCGGCCTCGACCACTTGCTGGCGATGCTGGCGGTCGGGCTGTGGGCGGCGCAACAGAAAGGCGCGGCGCGCTGGGCGCTGCCGTTCACGTTTGTCGGCACCATGCTGGTCGGCGGGTTGTTGGGTTTTGAAGGACTGAACCTGCCGGCGCTGGAAAGCGGGATCGCGGCGTCGGTGCTGGCGTTGGGCCTGGCGGTGGCACTGGCGGTGCGTCCGCCATTGACTCTGGCGGTGGCGGCAACCGCGCTGTTTGCGCTGTTCCATGGCGTTGCGCATGGCCTGGAATTGCCGGACATGTCCAGCCCGTGGTCTTATGCCGCCGGGTTCGTGGCGGCGACGGCGGTGTTGCATGCAGCGGGTTATGCGCTGGTGCGGGTGTTGCCGCAAGCTGCCGCGCCATTGGTGCGATTGGCGGGGGCGGCTTCGGCGGCGACCGGGGTCTGGTTGTTGGCGGGTTGATCTTCAGCGTCCGGGCCGCACTCATCGCGGGCAAGCCCGCTCCCACAGGGATTTGTGTCGCTCACAAGTCCGGATTCAACACTGGACACTGTGGGAGCGGGCTTGCCCGCGATGGCGGCCTGACAGACAACACACGCCTCAGGCCTGCTAACATGTCGCGCATTCAACCCTGCCGTGACGACGCCAGCCAATGCCGCCTGTTTCCCGCTCCGCCTCCCAGCCTGAACTGACCGCTCTGTTTGCCACGGTGCAAGCGCATTTCCAGGACGTGATCGTGCCGCTCTGGCAGGGCCCCGGCTGGAATGCCGAACTGGCGCTGCCCTACGAGGCGCTGGACGCCGAACACCAGCCGTTGCCACCGCAACGCTACCGGGCCATGGCCTGCGCACGACAGCTGTATCTGTTTTCCAGCCTGATCGGAGAAACACCGGCCGCCGAAGACCGCGCTGCCGCGCTGTTCGATTCGCTGCAAAAACATTTCCATGACGCCCGGCACGGTGGCTGGTTCTACAGCATCGATGCACAAGGCGCGCCGCTGGATCAGCGCAAGGACCTCTACACCCACGCCTTCATCCTGTTCGCCTGCGCCCATTACTGGGACAAGGTCCGCGAGCCGCGGGTGGCGTCGGTACTCGACGATGTGTTGAAAACGATTTCGCAGCGTTTCGCCACGGGCGACGGCCTGTATGAAGCCTGCCTCGAACGTGACTGGTCGTCGCTGGACAGCGGGCCCCTGCAGAATCCGCTGATGCACCTGGCCGAAGCCTTCCTCGCCACGCTGGCGGCCCGTGAAGACATCACCGTGCAGCACACGCTCGTCGAGTTATGCACAGCCATGCAGCAACGCTTCGTCGATCCGCAACACGGCGTGTTGATGGAAAAACCGTTGGGTGCTGTGGATAACTGGTTTGAGCCGGGGCATCAATTCGAGTGGTATTTCCTGCTGGAATCCTCGCCCCTGTTGCGCGGCTCGGCGTTGCACGCATCGCTGGACCGCGCCTTTGCGTTGACCGAACGCTTGGGCGTCGACCCGCAGACGGGCGCCGTGAAGGCGATGCTCGACCTGGATGGCCGCTCTCGCGACGCAACGCAGCGGATCTGGGCTCAGGCAGAATACTTGCGCGCATTGACCTTGCGCCCGGACAGCGAAGCCTCGGTGTTGCGACAGTTGCAGGCGCTGCAGCAGCGTTCGCTGCATGCGGGTGGCTGGTATGAATGTCGCGATGAGGACGGTGAGGTCAGCCGCCGGGATATGCCGTCGACCACGCCGTATCATTTGGCGACCTGCTATCGCGGGCTGGTCGAATACCTTCGTTGACTGACCCATCGCCATCGCTGGCAAGCCGACTCCTACAAGGCCGCTGAACCTGTAGGAGCCAGCTTGCTGGCGATAGCCGTTACGCGGTCTTACGCCTTGCGCTCGATCGCAAACCCACTCCACGACTGGCTCACTGGCATCAGCTCCAGGCTGTTGATGTTGATGTGCGCCGGCGCATTCAGCACCCAGAAAATCGTGTCGGCGATGTCTTGCGGCTGGATCGGCTCGGCACCGGCGTAAGTCTTGTTGTAACGCTCCTGGTCACCGCCGAAACGCACCAGCGAAAACTCGCTTTCGCACAGGCCCGGCTCGATGTTGCTGACCCGCACGCCCGTGCCTTGCAGGTCGCAGCGCAGGTTCAGGGAGAACTGTTTGACGAATGCCTTGGTCGCGCCATACACGTGGCTGCCCGGATACGGATAGTTGCCGGCAACGGAACCGAGGTTGACGATGCCGGCGCCACGGCCGTGGGCAATCAGGCGCGGCAACAGCAGACGCGTGGCGTACATCAGGCCTTTGACGTTGGTGTCGACCATGGTGTCCCAATCGTCGAGGTCGCACTTCGGCGCAGGGTCCACACCGAGCGCTAGGCCGGCGTTATTGATCAGCCCGCGCAGCTTGGCGAAGGATGGCGGCAGGTTGCCGACCGCCTCCTCCATGGCCTTGCGATCACGCACGTCGAGCACCAGGCCATGGACCTCGGTCTGCTTCGACAACTCGGCGCACAGGGCATTGAGGCGCTCTTCACGACGGCCTGTCAGCACCAGTTTCCAGCCAGCCTCGGCAAAACGACGGGCACAGGCTTCACCAAAACCGGACGTCGCGCCGGTAATAAACAGGGTGTTGGACATCGTGTTCTCCTTGCTTCGGCTGACGGACAGCCATTGGAATAGAAAATCTGCTGGCAGCATGCCCGCACCGGCGGTTAGCGGCAACCACGTTCCTTGCTCAAAAAACGATCAAGCCATTGAAAGCTTTGTCGCACCTGGCTTGCAGCCATGTACGCGCACGTTATCCACAGGCACGTCCACAGTTTCCGGGGGCAAGTGAAAACTCGCCAAGCCGCTGTGCACAAGGCTTTGCGGGGAGTTTACAAAGTTTTTCGCTTGACCCTGGTGTGGCCACCGTGTAGCCCAAGGCATTTTGCACGATTGACCGGTTGAACCGACGATGGCGCCAGGCCAGTCGCTGCGGCCTTCAGCCGAGTCTTTCCAGAGTTTAATCACAGACTTATCCACAGGCTGTTCGCGCTCGTTTCGACACGGTTTCCTCACTAATAAAAAGGTTGACAATACCGGCCTTTGACCTGGCAAAAACGCCTGATCAAAAAACAACCACATCTCTGCAAGCCACGATTTACAAGGCTCTCAGCCAGCTACTCCCACGTTATTCACAGCCAGTTCCACAGCAAACGGGGACAAGTCAAAACCGTGACAAAACAACTATTTGCAGCGGCTTTATGTCGCGCTTTGAGAGCTTTGAAAATTTGTTTTCCACAATTTCCCAAGAGAACCCCCTGCCCTTCGTAAGAGCCCGCTTACTGGCGATGGCGGCGGCACATTAATGTCGGTTTTTCAGGAGCACCGCTATCGCGAGCGAGCTCGCTCCTACAGGGAATTTGGGTGAATTCTGGGTGTAAAAAAGCCCCGGCGTTTGCGCGCCGGGGCTTTCTCGTTACAGCGACGAACTCAATGCCCGCCAAGATAGGCGTTACGCACTTCCTCGTTCACCAGCAGCTCCTTGCCAGTGCCAGTCAGACGAATCTCGCCGTTGACCATCACGTACGCGCGGTCCGACAACTTCAGCGCATGGTTGGCGTTCTGCTCGACCAGGAAGATAGTCATGCCGGTTTTTGCCAGTTCACGCAGGGTGGCGAAGATCTGCTTCACCACAATCGGCGCCAACCCCAGGCTCGGCTCATCGAGCAACAGCAGTTTCGGCCGGCTCATCAGCGCACGGGCGATGGCAAGCATTTGCTGTTCGCCACCCGACATGGTCATGGCCCGCTGATTGCGCCGCTCTTCAAGCCGCGGAAACAGCGTGAACATGCGTTGCATGTCTTCCTTGGCGTACTTGTCACCGATCGGAATGGTGCCCATCAACAGGTTTTCCTCGACAGTCATGTCGGGGAAAACCCGCCGCCCTTCCGGCGACTGCGCAATGCCGTTGGAGGCGATGTAGTGCGAGGACTTTTGGGTGATGTTCACCCCCTGATAGATAATCTGCCCGCCCGCTGCCCGCGGCTGACCGAAGATCGACATCAGCAGGGTCGACTTGCCGGCACCGTTGGAGCCGATCAGGCTGACGGTTTCCCCTTCGTTGATGTGCAGCGAGACTTTTTTCAGGGCCTGGATCGGCCCGTAGAACACGTCCAGATCCTTCAGTTCGAGGATGGGTTGACTCATAGCGCCACTTCCTCTTCATCCGCGCCCAGGTAAGCCGCAATCACTTTCGGATCGTTGCGTATCGCATCAGGCCCGCCCTCGGCGATGACGATGCCGTGGTCCAGCACCACGATGTGGTCGGAAATGCTCATTACCATGCCCATGTCGTGTTCGATCAGCACCACGGTCAGATCGTGCTCGTCGCGCAGCAGCCGGATCATCGCGCTGAGCGCTTCGGTTTCCTGAGGGTTGAGGCCGGCGGCCGGTTCGTCGAGGCAGATGATCTGCGGCCGGGTGCACATGGCCCGGGCGATTTCCAGACGGCGTTGCTGACCGTAGGACAGTTCACCGGCCAGACGGTTGGCGCAATCCACCAGGTCCACCACTTCCAGCCAGTAGAACGCGTGGTCCAGCGCATCGCTTTCGGCCTTGCGGTAGCCCTTGGTGTTGAGAATGCCGGCAAGCATGTTGCGGTTGACCCACATGTGTTGGGCCACCAGCAGGTTTTCCAGCACCGACATTTCCCTGAACAGGCGAATGTTCTGGAACGTCCGCGCCAGGCCCGCGCGATTTACCAGATGGGTGCCGCCGAACATCTTGTAATACAGGCGACTGAAGAAGGACTTCGGCGAAACGAAATCCGTCGGTTTGAACGACTCACCCAACAGCTGGATGACGTTGGTCCGCTCGCCGCGCACGTTGAGTTCGATCTTGCCGCCGGAGGCCTTGTAGAACCCGGTCAGGCAGTTGAACACTGTGGTTTTGCCGGCGCCGTTGGGGCCGATCAGGGCGAAGATCGAGTTACGGTGGACTTTCAGACTGACATCGCTCAACGCCTTGATGCCGCCGAAGTGCATCATCAGTTTCTCGACCGAGAGTACGACTTCGCTCATGGCGCTACTCCTTTACGCGGCGTCACACCGGTGCGGCTGATCCGAATCAGGCCGCGCGGTCGCCAGATCATCATCAACACCATCAGGATGCCGAACAGCAGCACGCGGTATTCCGCAAAGCCACGCAGCAGTTCCGGGGCCACGGTCAGCACGAAGGCTGCGATGACCACGCCGATGGTCGAACCCATGCCGCCGAGTACCACAATGGCGAGGATCAGGGCCGATTCGAAGAAGGTGAACGAGGTCGGATTGACGAACCCCTGGTACGTGGCGAAGAACACACCGGCCAAACCGGCGGTCGATGCACCAATGGTGAACGCCGAAAGCTTGACCAGGACGTGGTTCAAGCCCATGGAGCGGCAGGCGATTTCGTCTTCACGCAGGGCTTCCCAGGCGCGGCCGACCGGCATCTTGACCAGGCGATGCTTGATGTACAGCACGGCCAGGACCACCAGGAACAACACCGCGTAGATGAAGTAATACTTCACGTCCGGGTTGTAGGCGATGCCGAAGAACTCATGGAATGGAACACCGCCGTCCTTCGCCCGCTTGCCGAACTCGAGGCCGAAGAACGTCGGCAGCGGCGCTGGCATGCCGTTAGGACCACCGGTCAGGCTCAACCAGTTATTGAGGACCAGCCGGATGATTTCACCAAACCCGAGGGTCACGATCGCCAGGTAGTCACCGTGCAGGCGCAACACCGGGAAACCGAGGATGCAGCCGGCCAGCCCGGCGGTGATTGCCGCCAGTGGCAGCACCGTCCAGAAACCCAGTCCGAGGTACTGATACCCGAGCGCCAGCCCATAGGCGCCGATGGCGTAGAACGCCACGTAACCGAGGTCCAGCAGGCCAGCCAGGCCGACTACGATGTTCAGGCCAAGACCGAGCAGCACATAGATCAGCCCGAGGATGACCACGCCCAGCAGGTAGGAGTTGGAAAAGAACGGGAACACCACGGCAATGACGATCATCAGCGGGATGATCCAGCGCAGCCGGGATTTGTAGTCGGGCGGCAGGACATGCACCCCGGAGCCGGTACTTTCGAAGCCTTCAAGGATCTTCAGGCCCTTGGGCGTTTGCAGGAACAGGCTCAGGGCAAAACGGCCCGCCATGACGATGGCGACGATCCACGCCACGCGGGTGGTTTCCAGATTGAAGCCGTAGCCGTCGAGGACTACGCCGACAATCGGGCCGAACACGATCAGGGCGACCAGACCGGCAAGAATCGCGTCAACCAGGCTTCTTTTGAGATCAATGGTTTTTTTAGTGGTTGAAGACATCGCTTACACCTTCGACACAAGAGGACGGCCGAGCAGGCCTTGGGGCCGAAAGACCAGAACGAGAACGAGCAGCGAGAAGCTGAAGACGTCTTTGTAGTCCGAGTTGACCAGGCCGGAGAACAGCGACTCGGAAATCCCGAGGATGATCCCGCCGAGCATCGCGCCAGGCAGCGAACCGATCCCGCCAAGTACCGCCGCGGTGAACGCCTTGATGCCGATGACGAAGCCGGCATAGAAGTCGAACGTGCCGTAGTTCATGGTGATCAGCACGCCGGCCAGGGCCGCCATCGCTGCACCGATGATGAATACGTAGGAAATCACCCGGTCGGTGTTGATCCCCAGGATCGAGGCCATCTTGCGGTCTTGCTGGGTCGCACGGCACATGCGCCCGAGTTTGGTGTACTTGATGATGTAGGTCAGCAAGCCCATACCGACGAAGGCGGCGACCAGAATGAAGACTTTGGTGAAGGTAAGCTGGACGAAGCCGGTGCCCACTTCAACGCGCCATGCACCGGTCAGCAGGGTGGGTACGCCTTGCTGGCGGGCGCCCTGAGCGATTTGTGCATAGTTTTGCAGGATCAGCGAAATACCGATGGCGCTGATCAGCGGTGCCAGTCGGGTGGAGTTACGCAGGGGTTTGTAGGCGACACGCTCGATGACCCAGCCATAGACCGCCGTGACGACGATGGTGAAGATCAGGGTGCCAAGCATCAGCAGAGGGAAGGATTCGATACCGAAGTATGCCAGCAGAGCCAGACTGATTGCCGCGAGGTAAGCGGAAATCATGTAAACCTCGCCGTGGGCGAAGTTGATCATGCCGATGATGCCATAGACCATTGTGTAGCCGATGGCGATCAGGCCATAGACCGACCCGAGGGTCAGGCCGTTGACCAGTTGCTGCAGGAAAATACCATCCATAACGCAATCTCACGCATTTGAGAGACTGCACAGAAGCCAGATGCAACGGACCGGGGTTCAGCCACCCGCGCAACACGGTTGTGTGCAGCTCTACGAGAAAAGACAGGTACTGCACGGACATGTTCTAGGATTGCCCGGCGCGCAAGGCGCCGGGCGATCAGCAGGTCATATCACTTCTGTTTTTCCAGTTGGTGGTATTTGCCATCCTTGTCCCACTGATAAACCACGTAGTCGGAGATTTTCAGGTCGCCCTTGCTGTCCCAGGTTTTCTCGCCCATGACGGTCTTAACCGGGTTTTTCTTCAGCCACGCAGCAGCGTCTTCGCCTTTGTTCGACTTGGCGCCGTTGAAGGCTGCAGCCAGGGTCTGAACCGAGGCATAGGCGTACAAGGTGTAGCCTTCTGGCTCGGTGCCGGCCTTACGGAACGCATCTACCACGGTTTTGCTGTCAGGCAGCAGGCGCGGGTCGGCGCCGAACGTCATCAGCACGCCGTCGACGTATTGCGGGCCGCCAGCGGTGGTGACCAGTTCGTCGGTCACGATGCCGTCATCAGACATGAATTTCACGTCTTTCAGGCCTTCGGTACGCAGTTGTTTGACCAGTGGGCCAGCCTCCGGGTGCAGACCGCCGAAGTAGACGACATCGGCGCCAGCCGCACGGATCTTGGTGACCAGGGCGCTAAAGTCTTTTTCGCCACGGGTCAGGCCTTCGTAGATGACCGGGGTCACGCCACGTTTGATCAACTGCGCCTTGGTGGCATCAGCCAGACCCTGGCCGTAGGTGTCCTTGTCGTGGATGACCGCGACTTTCTTGCCTTTGAGAACGTCCACGATGTAGTCGCCGGCCACGATGCCCTGCTGGTCATCACGACCGCACATGCGGAACATGGCGCTCAGGCCGCGTTCGGTGACTTGTGGGTTGGTCGAGCCAGGCGTGATGGCGATGATGCCTGCTTCGTCGTAGATCTCGGAGGCTGGGATGGTCGACGAGGAGCAGAAGTGACCCACCACACCCGCGACTTTCTGGTTGCTCAGGTCCTTGGCGACCGTCACAGCCTGTTTCGGTTCGCAGGCGTCATCGCCCTTGACCAGTACGATTTTTTCCCCGTTCACGCCGCCCGCTGCGTTCACCGCGTCGGCTGCAGCTTGTGCACCCTTCATGTACTGCTCGCCAAATGCCGCGTTGGCGCCTGTCATCGGACCCGCCACACCGATTTTTACGTCAGCCTGTGCAAACGCAGAAACACCCAGCGCAGTTGCCACTGCGAGGGCCAAAAAGCCTTTTTTGTAAAACGTCTGGGACATGAGGTGGTGCTCCAAGGTTTTTTTTAGTTGGCACTGCGACTTCACTGAATGCTCAGAGCAAGGGCCGTGCCATCGGTTTTTTATTCTTAAAAAAGTCGCTGCTTTATTGTTATTTTGACCGTTTCGATCCCATTTTCATTGGGTGTGCAACCGTCTAAACCGCGGAAGGTAAAACCATTTATTTTCAAAGGCGCAACCCTCGTGCGCCATCATTGCAACCGCAGCGCCAAACGACGTGCAACCAGCCTGTAACAACGTGCGTCACCGAAGTGCACACCGGTGGTGCGGTACTGCTACAACCCGCACCATTACAGGCTAGTCGCTATGCCGAAAAGCGCCGCTTTCCGCAACATATTTCAACAATCAAATCACGATGCGCAAGCACTGGCCTGCGTGATACAGCGAGAACCCTGCCTCGTATAGACAACTGCGCAATCCCGCCCCTGGCACTGGCTGCATGGGCGCGAAAGGAATCGGCAGCGCCTGAGGATTTCCGTTACACAAATAGTCGGCAAAAGCCTTGCCGACCACCGTTCCCGTGGTCACACCCCGACCGTTGTATCCGGTGACTGCCACCAAACCGGGCGCCGGCTCGAACAGGCGCATCAAATGATCGGGGGTGAAGGCGATGCAACCGGTCCAGGTGCATTCCCACTCCACCGGTTTCAGGTACGGAAAATAGTGCTGCTGAACCCGGTCGGCCCAGGCCTTGAGGAACCAAGCCGGTTTCTGATTGCCATTACCAAGGCTGCCCAGCAACAAGCGGCCGTCCTTGTCGCGACGAATGCTGCTGAGCACTTGACGGGTGTCCCAGGAGCCCTGGCCGCCCGGAAGAATTCGCTGCGCAGCCTCATCGGTGAGCGGCACGGAGGCCACCTGATAGTAATAGCCAGGAAAGAAGTTGCGCCGCAGTTCGGTCCAGTCGCCTTCGGTATAGGCATTGGAGGCGATGACCACCTGCTCAGCGAGCACTGAGCCTTGCGCCGTCTGCACCGACCAGCGCTGGCCCTGACGTTCGAGCCGGGTTACCGGGGAATGGTCGAACAGCTGGCCGCCGAGGCCGATGGCCGCCTTGGCCAGGCCCGTGGTGTAGGCCATCGGGTTGATCGTGCCGGCACGCCGGTCGAGCAGGGCTGCGGCAATTTTGGTCGTGCCCGTCGCTTGCTCGCAGGCCTGGCCGGTCAGCAGTTCGACCGGTGCACCGCGACGTTTCCATTGTTCTTCACGACTGCGCAGATCCGCTTCGCCACGGGCGTTATGCGCCATGTGAAGGGTGCCTTCGCGGCGCAACTGGCAATCGATGTTGTATTTGTCCACCAGGCTGAACACCAGCGATGGCGCCGCCCCCAGCATACGGTTCAGCTGACTCCCCACCGCTTCGCCGAACCCGGCTTCGATGTCATCCGGCGCAATCCACATCCCGGCATTGACCAGCCCGACGTTGCGCCCCGAGCCGCCGTGACCGGCGCGATGGGCTTCCAGCACACAGACGGTCTTGCCTTGTTCCAGCAAATGCACCGCCGCCGACAGACCGGTAAAACCGGCGCCGATGATGCAGACATCGACCGTTACTTCGCCCTTGAGCGCCGCGTTATCGGGCCTTTGCGGCGTCAGTTTTTCCCACAGACACTCTTCGCGTAACGGCATTGCCAGACTCCAGCAGAAACCTAACCAATCCACACACATCAGTGTGGGAGCGGGCTTGCTCGCGAATGCGTCGGCACATCCAGCATCAATGTGACTGATTAACCGCCTTCGCGAGCAAGCCCGCTCCCACAGGGGACCGCATTTGACTCAGTCGAACGTGATGCCCTGCGCCAACGGCAACTCCAGCGAATAGTTCACGGTGTTGGTCTGGCGACGCATGTACCCGCGCCATGCATCGGAGCCCGATTCACGGCCACCGCCGGTTTCTTTCTCGCCACCAAACGCGCCACCGATTTCCGCGCCGCTCGGGCCGATGTTGACGTTGGCGATGCCGCAGTCGCTGCCGACATCCGACATGAACTGCTCGGCTTCACGCACGTCGGTAGTAAAGATGCACGAGGACAGGCCTTGTGGCACGGCGTTGTTCAGGCGCAGGGCGTCGGCGAAGTCGGTGTAACCGACCACATACAGAATCGGCGCGAAGGTTTCGTGGCAGACCACGTCGCTTTGCTCCGGCATTTCGACGATGGCCGGCGACACGTAGTAAGCGTTCGGGTATTTGTCCTCCAGTTGACGCTCGCCGCCGAATACACGGCCGCCTTCGCTCAAGGCTTGTTCCAGCGCGTCCTGCATGTTGTCGAAGCTGTGCTTGTCGATCAGCGGGCCGATCAGGTTGCCTTCCAGCGGGTTGCCGATGCGCACTTTGGAGTACGCGGCTTTCAGGCGGGTGACGATTTCTTCTTTGACCGATTCATGCGCAATCAGGCGACGCAGAGTGGTGCAACGCTGGCCGGCGGTGCCGACTGCGCTGAACAGGATGGCGCGAACGGCCATGTCCAGGTCGGCGCTTGGGCCAAGGATCATCGCGTTGTTGCCACCCAGTTCCAGAATGCTGCGGGCGAAACGTGCGGCAATTTTTGGCGCCACTTCGCGCCCCATGCGGGTACTGCCGGTGGCGCTGATCAGCGCGACACGCGGGTCATCGACCAGCGCCTCGCCGGCATCGCGGCCGCCGATGATCACCTGGCTCAAGTACGGAGGCGCGTCGCTGAAGTTCTTCAGCACGCGGTCGAACAGTGCCTGGCAGGCCAGAGCAGTCAGCGGGGTTTTTTCCGAGGGTTTCCAGATCACCGGGTTGCCGCAGACCAGCGCCAGCGTGGTGTTCCAGGCCCAGACCGCGACCGGGAAGTTGAACGCGCTGATCACGCCGACGATGCCCAGCGGATGCCAGGTTTCGCGCATGTGGTGGCCCGGACGCTCGGAGGCGATGGTCAAGCCGTACAACTGACGAGACAGGCCGACAGCGAAATCGCAGATGTCGATCATTTCCTGCACTTCACCCAGGCCTTCCTGAGTGATCTTGCCCGCCTCCCAGGACACCAGCTCGCCGAGGTCGGCCTTGTATTCCCGGAGGATGTCACCCAGTTGACGCACCAGTTCGCCACGGCGCGGGGCCGGGACCTTGCGCCACAGCTCGAACGCATGATCTGCGCGACTGATGTGCTGCTCGACTTCGGCAGCGCCTTCCCAGTTCACGGCGGCGATCTGGCTGCCATCGATCGGCGAATGCACCGGCACTTTGCCGTTCTGGTACAGGGCCGGGTTTACACCAAGACGATCAAGCAATGCGGCAACCATGGGTCACTCCTCGAGCAAAAAACAGAAAACGTGCAGCCGGGTTTTCGCGGCTGATCAGACCTGTAGTTTTAGCTCGCCGGAGGTTACCCAACAAACGACCTTTAAGAGAGATATCATTCCGTTTATTCATGCTGCGAATTGCTGGTCAGAAAGAAACAAGAAAAAGGACAACCCATGCTGAATAAACGCTACCTGCCGTCGATCACCGCCCTGCAGTGTTTCGAGGCCGTGACCCGGCATTTGAGCTTCACACGGGCCGCCGAAGAGCTGAACCTGACCCAGAGCGCGGTCAGCAAACAGGTCGCGCAACTGGAAGAATTGCTGCAGCACCTGTTGTTTCGCCGGGTGCGGCGACGCCTGCAAATGACCCCGGCCGGTGATCTGTACCTGGTTGAAGTACGAAAAATCCTCACCCAAGTGGAAATGTCGACCCATTACCTGCGTTCCTACGGCGGCGAAACCGAAGTCCTGCGTGTCTCGACCCCTCCGACCTTCGGCGCCCGCTGGCTGGTGCCGCGCTTGAAAGGCTGGCGCTTGCGCCATCCGTCGATCCACCTGGACCTGTGCAGCGAGCAGGAAGCCGACGACTTGCTGCAAGGTCGCAGCGACCTGGCGTTCTACTTCGGCCAGGGCTCGCGGCCACGTACCGAATGCCTGAAGCTGTTCGGCGAAGAACTGGTCCCCGTGTGCTCACCCGGCAGCCTGCCGGCCACGCCGTTGACCGATCCGACGCAACTCGCCGATCTGGTCCTGCTGCAGAACGCCTCGCGGCCCCAGGCCTGGCACGACTGGTTCGACAGCCAGGGTTACCACACCGAGCACAGCTACCACGGCCCGCGTTTCGAAACCTTTTACATGTGCATCCGTGCCGCCCAGGTCGGCTGCGGTGTGGCGCTGTTGCCGCGGTTCCTGGTGGAAGAGGAATTGGCCGACGGCAAACTGGTCATTCCCTGGCAGCACGCGATGCCCAGTTCCGACGCCTATTACCTGGCCTACCCTGAACACTCGGCGGAAGTGCCCAAGGTACGGGATTTCGTGAAGTGGATGCTGGAGCAGATTGATAACCCGGATACCCCGTCGAGTTAAGGGTGCGCTCGGAACCTGTGGTCGAAAAATCGCTGGCAATTACCACCACCGATATGCGCCACTACCGGTATTCAAAGTGGAGAACCCCGTTATGAGCGAGAGCGTATTCGGCGATCGCATCGTGCAGAACCTGCTCGACACCGACTTCTACAAACTGACGATGATGCAGGCAGTGCTGCACAACTACCCGAACGTGGAAGTCGAATGGGAGTTTCGTTGCCGTAACAGCGAAGACTTGCGCCCTTATCTGGCGGAGATTCGCTTCCAGATCGAGCGCCTGGCCGAGTTGAGCCTGAGCGCCGACCAGTTGAGTTTCATGGAGCGCATCAGCTTCATGAAGCCGGACTTCCTGCGATTTCTCGGGCTGTTTCGCTTCAACCTGCGCTACGTCCACACCGGTATCGAAAACGGCGAGCTGTTCATCCGCCTGCGCGGGCCATGGTTGCACGTGATTCTGTTCGAAGTGCCGCTGCTGTCGATCGTCAGCGAAGTGCGCAACCGCTATCGCTACCGGGAAATCGTGCTGGAACAGGCGCGCGAGCAGCTTTATCGCAAGTTCGACTGGTTGACCGCCAACGCCAGCAGCGACGAATTGTCCGAATTGCAGGTCGCCGATTTCGGCACCCGCCGTCGCTTTTCGTACCGCGTGCAGGAGGAAGTGGTGAACGTGCTCAAGCACGACTTCCCCGGACGTTTCGTCGGCACCAGCAACGTGCATTTGTCCCGGGAACTGGACATGAAGCCGCTGGGCACCATGGCCCACGAATGGATCATGGCCCACCAGCAACTCGGCCCGCGGCTGATCGACAGCCAGATTGCCGCCCTTGATTGCTGGGTTCGCGAGTACCGCGGGCTGCTGGGGATCGCCCTGACCGACTGCATCACCACCGATGCCTTCCTGAACGACTTCGACCTGTATTTCGCCAAGCTCTTCGACGGCCTGCGTCATGACTCCGGGGACCCGGTGATCTGGGCGGAAAAAGCCATCGCCCATTACTACAAGCTTGGCATCGACCCGATGAGCAAGACGCTGGTGTTCTCCGACAGCCTGACGCTGCCCAAGTCGCTGGAAATATTTCGTGCGTTGCGCGGTCGGATCAATGTCAGCTTCGGCATTGGCACCAACCTGACCTGCGATATTCCGGGTGTCGAACCGATGAGCATCGTGCTTAAAATGGCGGCCTGCAACGGCCAACCGGTGGCGAAGATCTCCGACGAGCCTGGCAAGACTCACTGCAAAGACCCGAATTTCGTCGCTTACTTGCGACACGTTTTCAAAGTACCTGCCGCCCCTTCCAGTTCACCAAGCAAGGAGTGAATTCATGCAAGCCGTACAGCGTGAGATTGCTGAGCAGCTCAAGGTTCAACCGCCATTCGCCAACAAGGCCGCCCTCGAGGCGGAAGTCGCCCGGCGTATCACCTTCATTCAGGATTGCCTGGTCAATTCCGGCCTCAAGACCCTGGTGCTGGGCATCAGTGGCGGCGTCGATTCTCTGACCGCCGGCCTGCTGGCCCAGCGCGCCATGCGCGAATTGCGCACCCGCAGCGGGGATGACAACTACAAGTTCATCGCCGTGCGCCTGCCGTACGAAACCCAGTTCGATGAGCACGACGCCCAGGCGTCGGTGGACTTTATCAAGCCAGACGAGCGTCACACCGTGAACATCGGCCCGGCGGTGAAATCCCTGGCCAACGAAGTGGCCGCGTTCGAAGGCAAGCACGCGGTTTCAGTGGATTTCGTCCTCGGCAATACCAAGGCGCGGATGCGCATGGTCGCCCAGTACACCATTGCCGGCGCGGCCCAAGGCCTGGTGATCGGCACCGACCACGCGGCAGAGGCGGTAATGGGGTTCTTCACCAAGTTCGGTGACGGTGCGTGCGACCTGGCGCCATTGAGCGGCCTGGTGAAAAACCAGGTCCGGGCCATCGCCCGCAGTTTTGGCGCGCCGGAATCGCTGGTGGAAAAAGTGCCGACGGCGGACCTTGAAGACCTGTCGCCAGGCAAACCGGACGAGGCGTCCCACGGTGTGACCTATGCGGAGATCGATGCGTTTTTGCACGGCGAGCCGGTGCGTGAGGAAGCATTCAAGATCATCTGCGATACCTACAGGAAGACCCATCACAAGCGCGTGATGCCGTTTGCGCCGTGAGTGAGGCAGCGTCTGGACCGACGTCATCGCTAGCAGGCTAGCTCCCACAAGGGCAGCGCAACACCTGTGGGAGCTAGCCTGCTAGCGATGAACGATGATGTGGTCAAACGCCAGGCACAAAAAAAGCGTCCCAAGTGGACGCTTTTTTTACGCGCGAGTGGCTTACTTCAGGGTCACCGTGCCTTTCATCATCGATATGTGGCCCGGGAACGAGCAGAAGAAGCCGTATTTCTCGGCAGCATCCAGTTTCGACACGTCGAAGGTAACCGAATCGGTTTCCTTGGCGCCGATGATCTTGGTGTGCGCGATGATGCGGGTATCACCGTCCTTCAGGTAGTTCTTTTCAATACCGGCGGCCAGGCCATCGGTGGCGATCGGCTGCATGTCAGCCTCTTTGCTCAGCACCCAGTTATGGCCCATGACGTTTTTCGGCAGGCTGCCGGAGTGGGTCAATTCAACGGTGAACGTCTTGCAGCTTTTGTCGATTTCAATGGCCTTGGTGTTGAAGGACATTTGGTCTGTGGAGTCGATGGTCGTCTTGCACTCGGCAGCCATCAATTGGCTGCTGGCCAGCGTCAGCAGGGATACCGCAACAAGTTTGGCAAACATGGTGAATCTCCAAGGCAGGGTTAACAAAGTGCGAATGGACAGAAGACTGCCTGAAAACTTCGCAAGTTCCTATGACCTGAATCAAAAATTGTATACAACTTTAGAGCTATGACACCTATCGAAACAATCTACCAGCCAGACGTCTAGGGCGGACCTATCATGCGATCGTCATCCTTTATCCGGAGCGTCTGTCATGTTCATCAACAGCTTTTTGTGCAGTTTGCTTGCCGCTTACGCGTGCGGCGCCAGTGGTACCGGTGAAACGTCCCGAGGCGAAGTCTAGACCTTGGAGCGCCGCCTCACTGCCTTTACTCTGTAGCCATCCTGACCCTGGAGTAAGGCATGTCTTTAGCATCCGTTTGTGTATTTTGCGGCGCCAGCACCGGCACCCACCCGGCTTATCGTGAAGCAGCCGTTGCCCTCGGGCGAGCGCTGGCCGAGCGCAACTTGACCCTGGTCTACGGCGGCGGCGCCGTGGGTTTGATGGGGATCGTTGCCGATGCCGCGCTGGCGGCAGGCGGTGAAGTCATCGGCATCATTCCGCAAAGTCTCAAGGACAAGGAAATCGGCCACAGCGGCCTGACTCGTCTGGAAGTGGTCGACGGCATGCATGCGCGCAAAGCGCGAATGGCCGAGCTCAGCGACGCCTTTATCGCGCTGCCCGGCGGCCTGGGCACGCTGGAAGAACTGTTCGAAGTGTGGACCTGGGGCCAGCTTGGCTACCACGGCAAACCACTGGGGTTGCTCGAAGTGAACGGTTTCTACAGCAAATTGACCGGTTTTCTGGATCATATCGTCGGTGAAGGCTTCGTTCGCGAAGCACACCGTGACATGCTGCAAGTGAGCGAATCGCCGCAAACCCTGCTCGATGCCCTGGACGCCTGGCAGCCAACCGTCGTGCCAAAGTGGAACGAGCAAAAACCCAGCTAACGGCTCGGCACCGATACAGGGCAGAATATGCGCCGCTCAACCTCACCTTCGACCCAAGAGGATCGCCCATGGCTAAACCTAATTATTCCTTCGCCAAACGTCAGAGAGACTTGGCCAAGGAGCAGAAGAAAGAGGAAAAGCTTCAGCGCAAGAAAGCTACAGCTGAAGAAGAAGCCGCCGCACTGAACCCGGAAACAGACGGTGAAGTGGCCGCAGAAAGTGATGTTGAAGCACCGAAAGATCAGGCGCCTGACGCCTGAGACCCTCAGGGCCCGATGATCTGATCAGGCCCACCGGATCTGTGTCCAGGGTCAGCAGCTCCGCTGCTGACCCTCACAGGCCAATCGGAAAGACCGCTGTCCGGAAATCCCCGCGCGCCCCCTGTGGGAGCGGGCTTGTTCGCGAAGGCGGTGTGTCAGTCACCCTCAACGTTGAATGTTTACCCGCCTTCGCGAGCGAGCCCGCTTGGGTCTACGTCAATCCAGTGGCATAACAGTGACCTGGACTTCGGGGTCGTGATTTCCCCCTCCCAGAATCACCCCTCGCAACGGTGACACATCGGAAAAATCCCGGCCCCAGGCCAGGGTGATGTGTTCAAGTGCCGGTTGCACGTTATTGGTCGGATCGAAATCCACCCAGCCCAGCACCGGGCAAAATACCGAAACCCAGGCATGAGAAGCGTCGGCACCGATCAGTCGCGGCTGGCCAGGGGGCGGTTGTGTCAGCAGGTAACCGCTGATGTAGCGCGCCGCCAGTCCTCGGGAACGCACACAAGCCAGCATCAGGTGGGCGAAGTCTTGGCACACGCCGCGGCGGCGCTCCAGCACTTCTACCAGCGGCGTCGCCACCTGTGTGGCTTCGGCATCGAAGGTGAACTCGCTGAAAATTTTCTCCATCAGTGCCTGAACGCCGAGCATCAGCGGCCGACCTGGGGGGAAACAGCTTTCCGAAAATTCGACGAAGTTGCGTTTCAAATGCACGTACGGCGATTCAAAACGGTAACGGCAAGCCTCAAGTCGCTCGAGTGACAGCGGCTGACCGCTGTAGGTCAGCGCATCGCGAGTATCTTCCCAGGCGGGGGACTGACTGAAATCCAGTGTGGGGCGGGCGAACACTTCAACGCTGAGCCGGGCATTGACCAGCAATTCATCGTGGGGTCGCTCGAAGGCCAGGCGCGTGAGGGGATTGCCGAACACATCCAGCTCGTCGCGGCGCGAAGTCGGATCGGGACTGATCTGCAAGTGCTGCTCGGTGCAGCGCTGCCACGCACACGCGCGCGGCCACAGATGCGCCAATTGCTGGGCGAGGGACACCGGGCTGTCGTAGTGATAATGGGTGTCGTGAAAAATCTGATAACGGGCGCTCATCAGACGGACACCGTGCGCTGGCTGACATCGTCGACGTGAGCGAAATGGCGCAATGCCAGGCGATCCGACACCTGCCCGCTAGCCTCGGCGATTTCTTGCAGCAGATCGGCCAGCCCCTCGATGGCTGCACGCACGCTGGCCACGCCGAACAACGAATTCTCCAGGCAGCCCAGATCGAACCGCGCCAGACGCTCCACCAACCGCGGCAGACCGGCTTCGCGGGGGACGCCAAAATCATCGTTCAACCGTTTGAGCGTGCGGGTCACCAGTTTCAGCTGGAACAACACCGCGTGCGGGTTCTGCTCGTCGAGCAGCAACAGGTCGAGCACTGGAATCAACTGCGCCACCGCCAGGTACCTCGAGCGGTAGGTGATGCTGCTGTTACCGAGTTCCAGCAGCCATTCCAGCCCGGCCTGATCGAACACGCCGCTGCCGCGCAGGAACGCCGCGAGGCTGCCGCTGAGAAATTGCAGGCGTTCGATGCGCCGGCCGATCATCAGGAAGCGCCAGCCTTCGTCGCGAGTCATGTCGTCGAGGGCGAAACCGGACAGCGCCGCCAGCGACATCACCAGACGGTTGAGAAAATCCAACAACTCGCCGAAATCGGGCTCCTCGGTTTCCAGCTCGATCGCCTCACGCTGCAACTCCACCAGCGCCTGCCAGTTTTCCCGCGAGAGCTTGCCGCGCACTTGCGACGCCGCCCACTGCAAGCGCTGCAGGTTGGAGCGCAGGCTGAACGGCCAGTCGTCGCCGAGCAACGCCGCGAGCAACCGCTCTGGCAGTTTCCCTTCATCGGGCAACAGCATCAGCCGCTCACCCAGGTCGACCGCCGCGGACAGAGCCTGCGGGTCGTCGCCATCGACGTAGCGCGCGAGCATGATCCGCAGCAGACGCGCACTGTCATCGCAGCGCTCGCAGTAACGACCGAACCAGAACAGGTTTTCCACCACCCGCGATGGCAGGTACGGATCGCGTCGCACCAGGTCGTGTACGCCGATGTTGCGCTGGGCCTTCCATTGTTCGCCGCTCGGCGGCCGATCACCGAGCACCCAGGTGTCCTTGCTCGCGCCGCCACGCTGCATCGACACCACTTCGGCATCCGCCTCCGCCGCCACCCGGGTCAACCCACCGGGCAACACGCGATAGCCGTCACGACTGGCCACCGCATACATTCGCATGCCAATGGCCCGGGGCTGCAACTGACCGTCCTCGGCCTGCCAGATCGGCGCCTGGGACAATTGCGCCAGTTCTTGCGCGACGTAGGCATAAGGACGCGCCTGCATGCGCTCGGCGAGATTCTGGCGCTGTTTTTCACTCAAATCCCGGCCAAATACCGGTGCGAAGCTCTGCGACGGAAACGCCGGTTTGATCAGCAGTTCCGGCAGTTTTTCCAGCGCTTGGGCCAGCACCGGTGCTTCACCGCACCACCATGTCGCGATGGACGGCAAGAGCAGCTCTTCGCCAAACAGGAATTGGTTGATCCTCGGTAGAAAGCCCAGCAGCCCCGGCGATTCCAGCACACCGCTGCCTAACGCATTGGCTACCAGCACCCGCCCCTGCCGCACGGCTTCAAGCAGGCCTGGCACGCCAAGGGCTGAATCGGTGCGCAATTCCAGCGGGTCGCAGAAGTCATCGTCGAGCCGGCGCATGATCGCGTGAACCCGACGCAGGCCGCTCAAGGTTTTCAGGTAGACCGTGGCATCGCGCACCGTGAGGTCGCCGCCCTCCACCAGCGGATAACCGAGTTGCCGCGCGAGGTATAAATGCTCGAAATAGCTTTCGTTGAAGCGCCCCGGCGTCAGCAGCACCACCAACGGCGCTTGATCGTCACTCGGCGCCTGACGGGCCAGGGTTTCCTGCAGCGTGCGGAAAAATCCGGCCAGGTGCTGCACCTTCAAATCGCGGTACAACTCGGGAAAGGCCCGGGACACGATGGTGCGGTTTTCCAACGCGTAACCGGCGCCGGACGGTGCTTGCGTGCGATCCGCTGTCACCCACCAGCGACCATCGGGCGTGCGCGCCAGGTCCACGGCATACAGATGCAAAAAAGCCCCGTCGGGGGGCGTGATGCCCTGACAGGGCCAGAGAAAATTGTTGTGGCCGAACACCAGCTCTGCCGGCAGCAAACCTTCCGCGATCAAGCGTTGCGGCCCGTACAGGTCGGCCAGTACCGCATTCAACAGGCGAGCCCGCTGGGCGATGCCGGCTGACAATTGCGCCCATTCCTGCGCAGCGATCACGTGCGGCAACAGGTCCAGCTCCCACGGGCGATCGGCCCCCTTGGGGTCGGCGTAGACGTTGTAGGTCACGCCGTTTTCCTGGATCTGCCGGGTCAGCAGCGCCTGACGCTGCACCAACTGCATTGGCGTACTGCGCTGCAACTGGTCGAACAGCCGGCGCCAGTGAGGGCGCACGGTGCCGTCAGCGTCGAGCAGTTCGTGATAAGTGCCCGCCGTCAGCGGGTAGCGGTCTAGCAGGTCAGGCATGGAAAGCTCGGCAGACAGCAAAGAACGGTCAGACTAACGCAGGCGTGTGACGCCCGGATAGACGAAAAATCCGAGCGTCGCGTACGGTTTAGAAACGTCGTAAATCGAGAGTCAGCGGCAGCTCGTCGTTAATTTCCAGGATCGGTATAGGAAGTTTCCCAGGGCTGTGTCCGATGCGGAAGAAACGCGCCATCCTCCTACTCTCGGCTTCATTGGCGTTGACCGGCAGGCTGTCGTAATTGCGCCCGCCCGGATGAGCGACGTGGTACTGACAGCCACCCAGCGAACGCTGCATCCAGGTGTCGAGCAGATCGAACACCAGCGGCGCATGCACCGGAATAGTCGGTTGCAGGCAGTTGGCCGGTTGCCAGGCGCGGAACCGCACGCCAGCGACGAACTCACCCACTCGTCCGGTGGGCTGCAACGGCACGGGTACGCCGTTGCAGGTCAGCAGATAGCGTTGCGGCGGCAGCCCCGTGACTTTGACCTGCAAACGCTCCAGGGACGAATCCACATAACGCACCGTGCCGCCGACAGCGCCCTCCTCGCCCAGTACATGCCACGGCTCCAGTGCCTGACGCACTTCCAGCTCGATGCCGCTGACCGCGTAATCGCCAACCTTGGGAAAGCGGAACTCCAGATGCGCCGCGAACCATTCCGCGCGCACCGGGTAACCCGCGGCATTGAGATCAACGATGACGTCAGCGAAATCCTGCTCGATGAAATGCGGCAGCAGGAAACGGTCGTGCAATTCCGTGCCCCAGCGCGCCAGTTTCGGCGGTGCGTAAGGCTCGCGCCAGAACCGCGCGACCAACGCTCGCAACAGCAACTGCTGGGCCAGGCTCATGCGCGCATGGGGCGGCATTTCAAAGGCGCGCAATTCCAGCAGACCGAGACGCCCGGTCGCACCGTCCGGCGAATAGAGCTTGTCGATGCAAAATTCGGCGCGGTGGGTGTTGCCGGTCACGTCGATCAGCAGGTTGCGCAACAGCCGATCCACCAGCCACGGCGCGCATTCCTCGCCGGGCGAGGGCATTTGCGCGAAAGCGATTTCCAGCTCATACAACGCATCGTTACGGGCCTCATCGACCCGTGGCGCTTGGGACGTCGGGCCGATGAACAATCCGGAAAACAGGTAGGACAGTGACGGGTGGTTGTGCCAGTAACTGATCAGGCTGCGCAGCAAATCCGGGCGACGCAGAAACGGAGAGTCGGCCGGTGTCGCGCCCCCCAGTACGAAATGGTTGCCGCCGCCGGTGCCGGTGTGCCGACCATCAATCATGAATTTCTCGGTGGTCAGGCGTGTCTGGCGCGCTTCTTCGTACAAGAACTCGGTGCGCTCGACCAGCTCATCCCACGTGGCGGACGGCTGCACGTTGACCTCGATCACGCCCGGATCCGGGGTGATGCGAAAGTTGCTCAGGCGCGGATCGCCTGGCGGTTCATAACCTTCCAGCAACACCGGGCAATGCAGTTCCTGCGCCGTGGCTTCGATCGCAGTGACCAGCTCCAGATAATCCTCGACCCGCTCCAGCGGCGGCATGAACAGGTACAGCCGCCCTTCCCGGGCCTCGGCACAAAACGCGGTGCGAGTCAGCCAGTCGGCGGATTCGTCGATCTCCAGGTCCCGCTCGATCGCTTCGGCCGCTGCGCCGGGGGCGTTCAATTGCTGCGTGTCCGGCAGCGCTGGAAACGCCTGATTCGGGTCGTTGGGATGAATGAACGGATATTCGGCGGCCTTCACCCAGGGCTGTGAACCCAGCGGCAAGCGATACCCCAGCGGCGAATCCCCCGGCACCAGCCGGCAGTGCTCGTCGCGCAAGTACCAGCGGCCGCTTTGCCACTGATCGCCCTTGGCGGTGCGCGCCAGCGGCAGCACCTGGCCGATGACCTTATCCAGGCCCTGACTGAAGACTTTACGCAGGCGCGCACGCTCCAGCGGTTCTTCCAGACGTGAATCTTCGGCGCTGACGTTCTGCGGCAACGTGCCTTCGCGCCAGAGGTAATAGAAATTGTCTTCGTAGGCCGGAAACACAAAACGTGTCGGAATTTTCAGGCGCTCGGCGACACTCGCCAGAAAACGCCCGGCCAACTCGCCATCGGCGCCATAGTCTTCCTGCTCATCGGCGATCAGCGCACTGTTGTGCCAGATCGGCACGCCGTCACGCCGCCAATAGCAATTCAACGACCAGCGCGGCAGCTGTTCGCCCGGATACCACTTGCCCTGACCGAAATGCATTAGGCCCTTCGGCGCGTACCGCTTGCGCATGCGCTGGAACAGCTCGGCGGACAGCCTGCGTTTGTCCGGCCCGAGCGCGGCGGTGTTCCATTCGGCGCCGTCCGGATCGTCGATAGAGACAAACGTCGGCTCGCCGCCCATGGTCAGGCGTACATCGCCCTCCAGCAGGTCGGCATCGATCTTTCGGCCCAGCGCCTGGATCGCCAGCCATTGGTCTTCGGTGTAGGGCTTGGTGACGCGAGGTGCCTCCCAAATCCGCTCCACGGACATTTCGTGGGTGAATTCGCACTCGCACGGTTCCACCAGGCCACTGATCGGCGCCGCGGAGCCTGGATCGGGACTACAGGCCAACGGAATGTGTCCTTCACCGGCGAACAGCCCTGAGGTCGCGTCCAGGCCGATCCAGCCGGCGCCGGGCAGGTAGACCTCACACCAGGCGTGCAGATCGGTGAAGTCCACGTCAGTGCCCGACGGGCCGTCGAGGCTTTTGACATCGGCGGTGAGTTGGATCAGGTAGCCGGAGACGAATCGCGCCGCCAGCCCGAGGTTGCGCAGCAGCTGCACCAGCAACCAGGCCGAGTCGCGGCAGGAACCGGAGGCGTGTTCAAGGGTGTGCTCCGGTGTTTGCACGCCGGGTTCCATGCGGATCAGGTAACCGATGTCTTCGCTCAGGCGCTGATTGAGCGCGACGAGAAAATCCACGCTCGGCAACGGCGTGCGGTCGATGCCGTCCAGGTAGGCCTTGAACCTCGGCGTCAGGGGCAAGGTTTCCAGATACGGCGCCAGCTCCTTGCGCTCGTCCGCGGCGTAGCTGAACGGGATCTGTTCGGCGTACGGCTCGAGGAAAAAGTCGAACGGATTGAAAACCGCCATCTCGGCCAGGAGGTCGACTTCGATTCGCAGCTCATCGGTTTTCTCCGGGAACACTAACCGCGCCAGGTAGTTGCCCTGCGGGTCTTGTTGCCAGTTGATGAAGTGCTGCTCAGGGGAGACTTTCAGCGCATAGGACAGTATCCGCGTGCGACTGTGGGCGGCCGGGCGCAGGCGTACGATTTGCGGACCGAGCTCGACAGTGCGGTCGTAGCGGTAATGCGTGACGTGGTGCAATGCGACATGAATCGACACGGCGTGCCTCCTGCGAGCCTTAAGCGTATTCGAAAGCGCGCAAGACTTATGCCATCCAGTGGCGTCGGCGCTTTCATGATTTGCTTAGGGCAGTACAGCACCAAAATCGGGCGATGCGGGAAAATGCTTTGGATCGATTGCACGGATTTGTGGCGTTCAGGGGCATCGTCGTCGCCAACGCTGGCCCCTTCGCGGGCAAGCCCGCTCCCACAGGGACTTCTGTCGCTCAGGAAATCTGGCATCCACTGATAAGCTGTGGGAGCGGCGGGGCGACGGTTCGACTTGCCCGCGAAGAGACCAGTTGCCGCGACACAACGTCCCGATCTTGCATTCACTCAGACACGAAAACGCCAACCCGAAGGTTGGCGTTTTGTTCAGACCAGTGAGGCTTAACGCGGCACAACCGGCTTGCGCGCCGGCTTCGGCCCCTTGCCTTTGGCCGCATCCTTGCGTTCCTTGGCGGCCTGCTGATTGCGGGCGAATGCCGCGGCCTTGGCCTGTTCACGCTTGTCCCACGGGTTACCGCCATCGCTGGCGCGGGGCGGCAGGCCGGTGTGCTGAGTGAGGATCTTGGTGGTCTTCTCACCGGCGACTTTGTGGCTGCCAGCGGGCGTCGAGTTCTTGCGACGAGCACTCTGGTAGCTGTCGGTCGCCGGTTGATGCAGCGGGATCAACTGGTTCTTGCCTGGCCCGATCAGATCAGCGCGGCCCATGCGGGTCAGCGCCTCACGCAGCATCGGCCAGCCTTTCGGGTCGTGATAGCGCAAGAAGGCCTTGTGCAGGCGACGCTGCTCTTCGCTCTTGACGATGGTCACGGCGTCGCTCTTGTAAGTGACCTTGCGCAGCGGGTTCTTGCCCGAGTGATACATCGCGGTGGCGGTGGCCATCGGCGACGGGTAGAACGCCTGCACCTGATCGGCGCGGAAGCCGTTGCCCTTGAGCCACAGCGCCAGGTTCATCATGTCTTCGTCGGTGGTGCCTGGGTGGGCGGCGATGAAGTAGGGAATCAGGTACTGCTCTTTCCCCGCTTCCTTGGAGTACTTCTCGAACATGCGCTTGAACTTGTCATAGCTGCCGATGCCCGGTTTCATCATCTGGTTGAGCGGACCTTCCTCGGTGTGCTCCGGGGCGATCTTCAGGTAACCGCCGACGTGGTGGGTCACCAGTTCCTTGACGTATTCCGGCGACTCGACCGCGAGGTCGTACCGCAGGCCGGACGCGATCAGAATTTTCTTCACACCGGGCAACGCACGGGCGCTGCGATAGAGCTGGATCAGCGACGAGTGGTCAGTGTTCAGGTTCGGACAAATGCCCGGGAACACGCAGGAAGGCTTGCGGCACGCGGATTCGATTTCCGGGCTCTTGCAGGCAATGCGGTACATGTTTGCGGTCGGGCCGCCGAGGTCGGAAATGACGCCAGTGAAGCCCGGCACCTTGTCGCGGATCTCTTCGATTTCGCGAATGATCGACTCTTCGGAACGGTTCTGAATGATCCGGCCCTCGTGCTCGGTGATCGAGCAGAAGGTGCAGCCGCCGAAGCAGCCACGCATGATGTTCACCGAGAAACGGATCATGTCGTAGGCCGGGATTTTTTCCTTGCCGTATGCCGGGTGTGGAATGCGCGCATAGGGCATGCCGAACACGTAGTCCATTTCCTCGGTGGTCATCGGAATCGGCGGCGGGTTGAACCAGACATCGACTTCGCCATGCTTCTGCACCAGCGCACGGGCGTTACCCGGGTTGGTTTCGAGGTGAAGCACGCGGTTGGCGTGGGCGTACAGCACCGCATCGCCACGGACTTTCTCGACCGAGGGCAGACGAATCACGGTTTTGTCGCGGGTCATTTTCGGGCTGGCGAGGATCTGCACGACCTTGGCTTCGCTCGGGTCCTCGACCGGTCCTTTTTCCTGCTCGATGGCGCAAGCCTGGGTGTCCTGGGTGTTCACGTACGGGTTGATGATCTTGTCGATCTTGCCCGGACGGTCGATACGTGTGGAATCGACTTCATACCAGTCTTTCGGCGTATCGCGACGGATGAACGCGGTGCCGCGCACGTCGGTGATGTCTTCGATCTTGTGACCGTAGGACAGACGCTGGGCGACTTCAACGATCGCCCGCTCGGCGTTGCCGTAAAGCAGGATGTCGGCGCTGGCGTCGATCAGGATCGAGTTGCGTACCCGGTCCTGCCAGTAGTCGTAGTGGGCGATGCGGCGCAGGGAGGCTTCGATGCCACCGAGCACGATCGGCACGTGTTTGTAGGCTTCCTTGCAACGCTGGCTATAGACCAGGCTCGCGCGGTCCGGACGTTTGCCCGCCAGGCCACCCGGGGTGTAGGCGTCGTCAGAGCGAATTTTCTTGTCGGCGGTGTAGCGGTTGATCATCGAATCCATGTTGCCGGCCGCGACGCCGAAAAACAGGTTCGGCTCGCCGAGCTTCATGAAGTCGTCTTTGGACTGCCAGTTCGGCTGGGCAATGATCCCGACGCGGAAGCCCTGGGACTCCAGCAGCCGGCCGATGATCGCCATGCCGAACGACGGATGGTCAACGTAGGCATCACCGGTGACGATGATGATGTCGCAGGAATCCCAGCCAAGCTGATCCATCTCCTCCCTGCTCATTGGCAGGAACGGTGCTGGACCGAAACATTCGGCCCAGTACTTGGGATAGTCAAATAACGGCTTGGCTGTTTGCATGACGATGACCGGTGTTGAGATGAAAAATCGCGGGCGCGGAATATAGCACAAAAAATAACCAATTCCGACGGCTATGGTCGGAAATTACGGACGACCCATGTGGGAGCGAGCCTGCTCGCGATAGCGGTGTGTCAGTCGACATTGATGTTGTCTGGCACACCGCTATCGCGAGCAGGCTCGCTCCCACAGGTTTTTATTCGTCGTCGAAGTTGTAACTGCCTGGCGCCAGGTTTTCGAAGCGCGTGTACTTGCCGATGAACGCCAGCCTGGACGTACCGATCGGCCCGTTCCGCTGCTTGCCGATGATGATCTCGGCGATGCCCTTGTGTTCGGTTTCCGGGTGATAAACCTCATCCCGGTACACGAACATGATGACGTCGGCATCCTGCTCGATCGCTCCGGATTCCCGAAGGTCGGAGTTGATCGGCCGTTTGTTCGGCCGTTGCTCCAGGGAGCGGTTGAGCTGGGACAACGCTACCACCGGGCAGTTGAATTCCTTGGCCAGGGCTTTCAAGGAACGGGAGATCTCGGAAATCTCGTTGGTCCGGTTGTCGCCACCGGAACCCGGAATCTGCATCAATTGCAGGTAGTCGATCATGATCAGGGCCACGTCGCCGTGCTCACGCACCAGGCGTCGCGTCCGCGCGCGCATCTCCGAGGGACTGATGCCCGCCGTATCGTCGATGAACAGCTTGCGATCGTTCAGCAGGTTGACCGCCGACGTCAGGCGCGGCCAATCGTCGTCATCGAGACGACCGGCACGGACCTTGGTCTGGTCGATGCGGCCGAGGGACGACAGCATACGCATGATCAGCGATTCGCCTGGCATCTCGAGCGAGTAGACCAGAACACACTTGTCGCTGCGTAACACCGCGTTTTCCACCAGGTTCATCGCAAAGGTGGTTTTACCCATCGACGGACGACCGGCGACGATGATCAAGTCAGCCGGCTGCAAGCCACTGGTTTTCTCGTCGAGGTCGGTGTAACCCGTCGACAGCCCGGTGATGGCATTGTCGGTGTTGAACAGGGTGTCGATGCGGTCGATGGCCTTGGTCAACAGGTCATTCACGCTCACCGGGCCGCCGGTTTTGGGCCGGGCCTCGGCAATCTGGAAGATCTGCCGCTCGGCTTCGTCGAGAATTTCTTCCGCGGTGCGGCCTTCCGGGTTGAAGGCGCTGTCGGCGATTTCGGTGGCGATGCCGATCAGCTGGCGCAAGGTTGCCCGTGCACGAACGATCTGCGCGTAGGCCTTGATGTTGGCGACGGACGGGGTGTTTTTCGCCAGCTCACCGAGGTAGCCGAGGCCCCCGACCTGCGAGGTCTGACCTTCCTTGTCCAATTGCTCGGCCAGGGTCACGACGTCGATCGGTGAGTTCTGGTCGGCGAGCTTGGCGATCGCACGGAAGATCAGGCGGTGGTCATGCCGATAGAAATCGCCGTCGGAGACTTGATCGAGCACGCGTTCCCAGGCGTTGTTGTCCAGCATCAGACCACCGAGCACAGCCTGTTCGGCCTCGATGGAGTGCGGCGGCACCTTCAGGGCAGCGGTTTGCAGATCGTATTGCTCGGGAGCGGAGATATCGTTCATGGCCACTTGAATGATTAGTGTGAATTCAGGAACTGCAGAAAGACAAAGGGCACGACCTGTAAACAGGATCGTGCCCGATGTTACCGGCAAGCACCCGAGGGTGCCAGCCGACAAGTGCTGCTTAAGCTGCTACCACGACAACGCGTACGGTGGCTTCAACTTCGGCGTGCAGGTGCACGGCTACGTCGAATTCGCCTACGTTGCGGATGGTGCCGTTCGGCAGACGAACTTCGCTCTTCTGCACTTCAACGCCGGAGGCGGTCAGTGCGTCAGCGATGTCGTGAGTACCGATCGAACCGAACAGCTTGCCTTCGTCGCCAGCGGTGGCAGTGATAGTCACTTCCAGCTCGGCCAGTTGGGCAGCGCGGCTTTCAGCCGACGATTTACGGTCTGCTGCGGCTTTTTCCAGCTCAGCGCGACGCTCTTCGAACGCAGCCAGGTTGGCAGCGGTCGCAGCGGTAGCTTTGCCGTAAGGCAGCAGGTAGTTACGACCGTAACCAGCCTTAACGTTCACTTTGTCACCCAGGTTGCCCAGGTTGGTGACTTTTTCCAGAAGGATCAATTGCATGTGAAAATCCTCTTAACTTTTAACCTTCACCGTTCGCGTTATCGGCGTCTTTCGGCGCCAGACGACCGCGAAAATCAATCAGGCTGTCGACGATGGCCAAGACCACCAGCAACGGATAGATCAGCTGCATGAACAGCAACAGCGTGACGTACAACCCCACCAGCCAGAACCTGGCCAGTCGCTTTTGCGCCACCAGCCCGTGAATCAGGGCCAGCCCGGCGAACACCAGCGGTACACTGCACAACGGCGTCAACATGGCCATCTGCGGACCGATATTCGGTCCCAGAAGCATGAACGCCAGCAGTAACATCGCCAGCCACAGCGGGAAGCGGATGGCGCGAAACTCGCGACCAAAACCGCCCGGGTTGTACAACAACGCCTGCCAGTAGCGCCCGACAATCAGGCTCAGCACACTGACGATTTGCAACAAGGCCGCAATCAGGCCGGTCAGGACCGGTGCAATCAGGGACGCAAAATGCGCTTGCTCGTCTACCGACAACTTCTGGTAGACATCACCGAGTAGCGACGGCATGACCTTTATCAAGGCCTGCGCCAGCATCTCGATTTGGGGAGCAAAAGCTGTCCCCAGCACCACTGCAAACACCACTCCCATCGCTATGCTGACCAGCAGCACGCGGTTCCAGGACTCGCTTGCGCGCAAAACCAACGCAAGGCTCCAAGCCCCCAGCAACACCAGAAGTGAGCGTGGGTCATTGGCGTAAAGCCACCAGATCAATGCCGGCAGCAGTCCCAGAGCAAGAACGCTCGAGGCGTCCTTCAATCCGCGCCGCAGGAGCACGAAGCATCCCGCGGCAGCACCCAACCAATACAACAACGGCAATGCCGCGCATCCAGCCACTACGAGGGTGGCCTGCATACGGCCGCGCATGATGAACTCAGCTATGGCACGCATGCATTCAATCCTTTGCTACGAGTCGACTGCCCGGTCTCAGCGGCCGTGGCTGTCGGTGTAGGCCAGCAGGGCCAGGAAGCGGGCGCGCTTGATAGCGGTGGCCAGCTGACGCTGATAACGTGCTTTGGTACCGGTGATGCGGCTTGGAACGATTTTGCCGGTCTCGGATACGTAAGCTTTCAGAGTGTTGAGATCTTTGTAATCGATCTCTTTCACGTCTTCAGCGGTGAAGCGGCAGAATTTACGACGACGGAAGAAACGTGCCATGTAATAGGCTCCTCAAAAGGTCCGTGGATTACTCGTCAGCGTTATCGCTGTTGTCGCTGTCATCACTGTCAACGCCTTCGGCGTCGGAGTGCTCAGGACGGTCGCGACGCTCACGGCGCTCACTGCGGTTTTCTTCAGCCTTGAGCATCTCGGATTGGCCGGTAACGGCTTCTTCGCGACGGATGACCAGGTTACGGATCACTGCATCGTTGTAGCGGAAGTTGTCTTCCAGCTCGGCCAGGGCCTTGCCAGTGCACTCAACGTTCAGCATCACGTAGTGAGCCTTGTGAACATTGTTGATTGCGTAGGCCAGTTGACGACGGCCCCAATCTTCCAGACGGTGGATTTTGCCGCCGTCTTCTTCGATCAGCTTGGTGTAACGCTCAACCATGCCGCCGACTTGCTCGCTTTGATCCGGGTGGACCAAAAAGATGATTTCGTAATGACGCATGAATGCTCCTTACGGGTTGTAGCCTGCCGCTCAAAAGCGGTCAGACAAGGAGTGAATGACACTTATGGACTTGCTGGCGATGGACACATGCGTGCCTGCCGTCACAGCAAGGGGCGCAATTGTAGAGAAGGGACCGGGGAGGCGCAAGGCAATTGGTGATTATTTGAACAGCCACCAATCTTTTCATTTGGCACAAAACACTGTGGGAGCGAGCCTGCTCGCGATGACGAAAGATCACTCAACATTGATGCTGATGTAACTCCGCCATCGCGAGCAGGCTCGCTCCCACAGGATTGCAGGTCGATCAGACCTTCTTGCCAACCCCCGCCGCCTTCACGCTGCGCTGGCGCTGCGCCTCGAACAGGCAGACGCCGGTCGCCACCGACACGTTGAGACTGCTGACGCTGCCGCTCATCGGCAGGTGCACCAGGTAGTCGCACAGATCACGCGTCAGGCGCCGCATGCCGCTGCCTTCCGCGCCCATGATCAGGATGGTCGGGCCAGTCATGTCTTGCTGATACAGACTCTGCTCCGCCTCGCCCGCCGTACCGACGACCCACAAGCCGCGCTGCTTGAGTTTCTCAAGGGTGCGCGCCAGGTTGGTCACGGCGACCAGCGGAATCACTTCCGCGGCGCCACAGGCGACTTTTCGTACCGTCGGGGTCAGCGTGGCTGACTTGTCTTTCGGCACGATCACCGCCAGCGCACCGGCCGCATCGGCCGAACGCAGGCAAGCGCCGAGGTTGTGCGGATCGGTCACGCCGTCGAGCACCAGCAGCAACGGCGCGCCTTCGGTGCGATCGAGCAGCTCGTCAAGCATCGCCTCACCCCAGACCTGGCTCGGACTCACGTCCGCCACCACGCCTTGGTGCACGCCTTCAACCCAGGCATCCAGTTCACGACGCTCGGCATTGCCGACGGCCACACGATTTTCCGCAGCGAGTTCGATCAGCGTTTGAACACGCGGATCACTACGCCCTTCCGCCAGCCAGATCTGCTTGACGCGCTTCGGGTGGTGACGCAGCAATGCTTCTACCGCATGTACGCCGTAGATTTTTTCCAGCTGACTCATGACTTGGCCTTAGGTTTACGCACTCCACCGCTTTTGGCGGCAGGAGCGGAGCCCGCTTTTGGCGGACCTTTACGGTGTTTGCTCGGTTTCGCTGGCTTGCCGCCGGAGGCCTTGTCAGGCGCCGACCGTCCGGTCTTTCCCCCAGACGCCGCTTTACCACCGCTTTTCGCTTCAGACAGCAACGCCTGTTTCAGTTCACGGCTTTTGCGCAGCTCAGCGTTTTTCGCCGCAGCATCGCTCGGGCGATAGGCTTCGACAGCCTTTTCCTTGGCAGGGCGACGGCCGGTTTTCGCCGGAGCCGGCTCTGCAGCGGTCTTGGTGGCAGGCGCAGCGGTTTCGGTCCCGCGTTTCTTGCGACCGATAGGCGCGCTGATGGTTTTTTCCGCCATCTCGAAGTCGATCTTGCGCTCGTCGAGGTCAACGCGCATCACGCGCACTTCAACGGTGTCGCCGAGGCGGAAGCTGCGACCGGTACGTTCGCCGGCGAGGCGATGGTGCACAGGGTCGAAGTGGTAGTAATCGCCCGGCAGCGCGGTGACGTGCACCAGGCCTTCGACGTAGATATCGGTCAGTTCGACGAACAGGCCAAAACCGGTCACAGCGGTGATCACACCCGGGAACGATTCGCCCACGCGGTCTTTCATGAACTCGCACTTGAGCCAGTTCACTACGTCGCGGGTCGCTTCGTCAGCGCGGCGCTCGCTCATCGAGCACTGCTCGCCGAGTTGCTCCAGGGCCGCTTCGTCGTACGGATAGATACGCGCTTTCGGAATGGTCATCGCACCGGCACGACGAACATGCGGGGTGTTCTGCTTCGAATGGATGACGCTGCGGATCGCCCGGTGCGTGAGCAAGTCCGGGTAGCGGCGGATCGGCGAAGTGAAGTGGGTATAGGCTTCGTAATTCAGGCCGAAGTGGCCCTGGTTATCGGCGCTGTACACCGCCTGACTCAACGAACGCAGCATGACGGTCTGGATCAGGTGGAAATCCGGACGGTCCTTGATGCTTGCCAGCAAGGCCTGGTAATCCTTCGGCGACGGGCCGTCCTTGCCTTTGTGCAGGGACAGGCCGAGCTCGCCGAGGAAAGCGCGCAGTTTTTCCAGTCGCTCCGGCGGCGGACCATCGTGGACGCGATACAACGCAGGGATTTCGTGCTTTTTCAGGAATTCGGCGGTGGCCACGTTAGCCGCCAGCATGCATTCCTCGATCAATTTGTGCGCGTCGTTGCGTACAGTCGGGCGGATTTCGGCGATCTTGCGCTCGGAACCGAAGATGATCCGGGTTTCCTGGGTTTCAAAATCGATCGCGCCACGGACATGACGGGCCGCCAGCAACACCTTGTACAGCGAGTACAGCTGCTTGAGGTGCGGCACGACGTCGGTGTATTCGCCACGCAGCTGGCGCGCCTCGGAGACCTTCGGCGTCTCCAGCATGGTGCTGACCTTGTTGTAGGTCAGGCGGGCATGGGAGTGGATCACTGCTTCGTAGAAGCAGTAGTCGGTCATCTCGCCGGATTTGGAGATGGTCATCTCACACACCATGGCCAGGCGATCGACGTGCGGATTCAGCGAGCAAAGGCCGTTGGACAGCTGCTCCGGCAGCATCGGCACCACGCGCTCCGGGAAGTACACGGAGTTGCCGCGAACCTGGGATTCGTTATCCAGCGCCGAGCCGATCTTCACATAACTGGAAACGTCGGCAATCGCCACGTACAACTTCCAGCCGCCGGAGAACAGGCGCAGCTTGCCCGGACGGGCTTCGCAGTAGACCGCGTCATCGAAGTCGCGCGCGTCTTCACCGTCGATGGTCACGAATGGCAGATGGCGCAGGTCGATGCGCTTCTCTTTGTCTTTCTCTTCGACTTCAGGCTTGAGCTTGGCGGCTTCTTTCAAGACCGCTTCAGGCCAGACGTGCGGGATATCGTAAGTGCGCAGGGCGACGTCGATTTCCATCCCCGGCGCCATGTAGTTGCCCACGACCTCGACCACGTCGCCTTGCGGCTGGAAGCGTGGCGTCGGCCAGTGAGTGATCTTCACTTCGACGAACTGCCCGACCTTGGCGTTGGCATTGCGGCCCGGCGTGACCAGCACTTCCTGCTGGATCTTCGGGTTGTCCGCCACCACGAAGCCGATACCGCCCTCTTCGAAGTAACGGCCGACGATGGTTTCGTGAGCGCGGGACACCACTTCGACAATCATGCCTTCGCGGCGACCGCGACGGTCCAGGCCGGAAACACGGGCCAGCGCACGGTCGCCATCGAACACCAGGCGCATTTGCGCCGGGCTCATGAACAGATCGTCACTGCCGTCGTCCGGGACTAGGAAGCCGAAGCCGTCACGGTGACCGCTGATGCGGCCGAGGATCAGGTCGAGCTTGTCCACCGGCGCATACGTGCCGCGGCGGGTATAGATCAGTTGAGCGTCGCGCTCCATGGCGCGCAGGCGGCGGCGCAGGGCTTCGATCTGGTCTTCTGTGGTCAGACCAAACTCTTCGACCAATTGCTCGCGGTTAGCAGGCGAACCCCGATCAGCAAGGTGCTGAAGGATCAGTTCGCGGCTAGGAATAGGGTTTTCATATTTTTCCGCTTCACGAGCGGCCTCGGGATCGAGGGACTGCCAATCGGCCATTAGAGAGTTTTCACCTTGTCTATATGCGGGTTAGTTTGGCATAGGCGTAATGAAACGGGAAATTTCAGGCTGTAAGCGCCTATCTAAAGCCCTTTATCGACGCCGCAATGCTGTTTTGAATGCCGCTGGTAATATTTTTCAGGTTTTTTTAAGACCGGGGGTTTACAGTTAAAAAGACGCTCCGTATAGTGCGCGCCATCGACGACGGAGACGTTGCCGATACTGCCCAGATGGTGAAATTGGTAGACACGCCAGCTTCAGGTGCTGGTGACCGCAAGGTCGTGGAAGTTCGAGTCTTCTTCTGGGCACCAATTTCGAGCTTGAGATTAGATCAATTTCAAGGCTCGCACAAAAACCCGCGAAAGCGGGTTTTTTGCATTCTAAGCGTCTGATTTATTAAAACTAAATCAGGGGTTTACAGATCAAAACGCGCTCCGTATAGTGCGCCACATCAACAGCGGCAACGCTGAAGATACTGCCCAGATGGTGAAATTGGTAGACACGCCAGCTTCAGGTGCTGGTGACCGCAAGGTCGTGGAAGTTCGAGTCTTCTTCTGGGCACCAATTCAAATTCAAGGTTACGATCTTGGATTTCACAAAAACCCGCGAAAGCGGGTTTTTGCGTTTCTGGCCTGTAGGAGCGAGCTTGCTCGCGATGCGCGCTCAGACATCGCAACCCCTTCGGGAAGCCCGTGTCATCGTTGGCGGACCATCGCGAGCAAGCTCGCTCCTACAGGGCTGGTCAAACGCGCGAAGCCCGCAAGGCGCACTTGAGAAACAATATCGTTTATCATTGTTGCAAGTTTTTGCAATGCGACAGTGAGGAACCCTGCGAATGATGTTTCGAAATACCCTGCGCCGCGGCCTGACCATCACCCTCCTCGGCCTGGCAATCGCTACTCCCCTCACCCAGGCTGCTGATCCAGTTTCCCTGACACTTTATAACGGCCAACACAAGGAAGTCGGCGATGCGGTCGCCAAAGCTTTCGAGGCCAAAACCGGCATCCACGTCAATGTGCGCAAAGGCAGCAGCAATCAGCTCGCCAGCCAGGTCGTCGAAGAAGGCGATCGCTCCCCCGCCGATGTGATCTACACCGAAGAATCGCCACCGCTGAACAAACTCGGCGAACAAGGCCTGCTGGCCCAGACCGATGCCGCCACCCTCGCCGTCCTGCCGAAAGACTACGTCGCCGGCAATGGAACCTGGATTGGCATCACCGCGCGCGTGCGCGTCGTTGCCTTCAACCCCAAACTGATCGACGAAAAAGACCTGCCCAAGTCGGTCATGGAATTCTCCGACCCGAAATGGCAAGGCAAGGTCGGCTTTGTGCCCACCAGCGGCGCGTTCCAGGAGCAAGCCGTCGCGATCATCAAGGTCCATGGCATGGATGCCGCCGAAGAATGGCTGACCGGCCTGCGTGCATTCGGCAAAACCTACAGCAACAACATGGTCGCCCTCAAAGCAGTGGAAAACGGCGAAGTCGCCACCGTGCTGGTGAACAATTACTACTGGTTCGCCTTGCAGCGTGAAAAAGGCCAGCTCGATTCGAAATTGCATTACTTCACCGGCGGCGATGTCGGCGGGTTGATCACCGTTTCCAGCGCCGCCGTGTTGAAATCCAGCAAGCACCCCAAGGAAGCGCAGCAATTCCTCGCCTACATGGCCAGCGAAGAAGGTCAGCGCGTGATCACCCAGACCACCGCCGAATACCCGCTGCACAAAGGTATGGAATCGGACCGTGGCCTCAAGCCGTTCAGCGAGCTGCAAGCGCCGAACGTCACCCCGGCCGATCTCGGCAATGCCGAGGAAGCCCTCGACCTGGAACGTGACGTTGGCTTGAACTGATGAGCGCATCGTTATCCGCCCCCGCTACGCGTGGAGGTTACGTGCCACGGCGCAAGCGGCCGTCAATCTGGTTGCTGTTGCCGGTGTTATTGCTGGTGGTGCTCAGCCTGTTGCCGCTGGCTTACGTCGGGCTGAAAACCTGGCAGGCGGGCTGGGCCGAGGCGCTGCACCTGCTGTGGCGGCCGTACGTGTTTGGCCTGCTGCGCAACACGCTGGCGTTGATGGTCGGCGTAACGCTCGCTTGTGGGGTCGTCGGTCTTTCGTTGGCCTGGCTGCTTGAGCGCAGCAACTTGCCAGGACGGCGTCTGTGGGGCGTGATCCTGTGCCTGCCGTTCGCGGTGCCGGCATTTGTCAGCAGCTTCACCTGGGTGTCGCTGAGCGCGCACTTCGAAGGCCTCGGCGGGGCGATCCTGGTGATGACCCTGTCCAAATACCCACTGATCTTTCTGCCGGTCGCGGCGACGCTGCGCAATCTCGATCCGTCGCTCGAAGAATCCGCACGGACGCTGGGACAGAACCGCTGGGGCGTTTTTTTCCGCATCACGCTGCCGCTGCTCTGGCCGTCACTGCTCGCCGGCTCGCTGCTGATCGCCCTGCACATGCTGGTGGAATTCGGCGCGCTGTCGATCATCGGCTTGCAGACTTTCACCACGGCGATCTATCAGCAGTTCGAATTGGAGTTCAGCAACGCCAATGCGGCGATGCTGTCTGCCGTGTTGCTGGCGCTGTGCCTGATGCTGCTATGGCTGGAACTGCGCGTGCGCGGTAAAGGTCGGCACGTGCGCACCGGTCAAGGCGCCGCGCGGCGCGCGGAGCAGGTTCGACTGGGGCGCTGGTCAGTCGTCGGGCAGATTTACTGCCTGGCGCTGGCGGTCATTGGCAGCGGCATTCCCCTGGGCATGCTGGCGTATTGGCTGATGGTGGGTTCGTCCGCAGCCTTTCCGGTGGCGGCGATCAGCGAGGCATTGTTGTCGTCTCTCGCGCTGTCGTTAGGCGGCGCGGCGCTGTGCCTGGTGCTGGCCGTGCCGGTGGGACTGTTGGTGGTGCGCTACAAAGGCCAACTGGCCATCTGGGCCGAACGCTTGCCGTATCTGCTGCATGCGCTGCCAGGATTGGTGATTGCGCTGACGCTGGTGTATTTCGCGCTGCATTACGTGCCGGCGCTGTACCAGACGTCGGCCTTGCTGCTGATCGCATATGCCCTGCTGTTTCTGCCGTTGGCTCAGGCGCCGATTCGTACGGCGCTGAACAAGGCTGCGCCGCAACTGGAAGAAGCGGCTCGCACGCTGGGAGCGTCGTCCTTCAGCGCGTTTTGCCGGGTGACGTTGCCGATCATTTTCCCGGCGCTGGGCGCGGCATTTGCGCTGGTGTTTCTGGATGCGATGAAAGAGCTGACGGCGACGTTGCTGCTGAGTCCAACCGGACTCAATACGCTGGCAACGGAGGTGTGGGCGCATACCGCGAACGTGGAGTTTGCGGCGGCGGCGCCTTATGCGGCGTTGTTGATTTTGGTGTCGGGGTTGCCGGTTTATCTGCTGACGACACGGATGTACCTGAGTCGTTGAGATCGCCTTTGCGAGCAAGCCCGCTCCCACGCTGGAATGCATTCCAACGTGGGAGCGGGCTTGCTCGCGAAGGGGCCAAGGTTTTTAAGCCCTGAACTGCCCCAGGCTCGCCTTCAACTGTGCAGCCAACCCATCCAGCACCTTGCCGCTGGCCGTGGTTTCAACCACCGCCTGAGCCGCTTTTTCAGCCTGCGCATGAATGGTTTCAACCCGACCCCGCACCGCTTGCGCGCCTTGAGCCTGATGCGCCGCTGCCTGCGTCGCCAAGCCAATCGCCGCATGCACCTGCTCGACCGAGACCTGCACCGATTGCTGCAACCGCGCGCTGTCCCGCAACACCAGCAAACCTTCGCTGGCCTGGCGCCCGGCCTGACCGATCGCGGCCACCGCCTCGCGCGCACCTTGCTGCAAGGCGACGATGTGCGCCTGGATATCGCCTGTGGAACTCTGGGTCTTGCTCGCCAGTGCCCGCACCTCGTCGGCCACCACGGCAAAACCGCGACCGGTCTCGCCGGCACGCGCCGCTTCGATGGCTGCGTTCAACGCCAGCAGGTTGGTCTGTTCGGCGATCCCGTGAATCACGGTCAACACCACCTCTATCTGTTCACTCTGCTGCGCCAGGCGCTCGATGACTTTCGCCCCGGTATCGACCTGCCCGGCCAGCGCCTCGATCAGGCTGCCAACTTTCGCCGACGTTCGGGTGTTTTCATCGGTGGCCGAACGAATGTCCACCACCTGCTGCAAGGCCGCCTGCATCGCATGGCTTTCAGACTGCGCTTCGTCAGCCATTTGCGACAACGCGCGCAGGCTCTCCGCCACTTCGTCCCGCTGCATGCCCGCCGCGGCATCGGCGCCGGCATTGCGCAAGGTCATGGCGCCAATTTCAACGCCGGTACGCTGAGCGACATCGCCCGCTTCACGTACGATCGGTTGCAACTTATCGACAAAGCGATTGACCGCCGAAGCCATGTCGCCGATCTCGTCCTTGCTATTGATCTGCACACGCTTGGTCAGGTCGCCTTCGCCCGCCGCCAGATCGTCCATCGCGGCAATCAGCATTTTCAAGCGATTGACCACCCGACGGCCCAGCACCACGGCCAGCAACAGCAACACGCCGCATCCTACGAGCGCCAGGCTCATGCCGATGCGCCAGCGCAACGTCGTCGCCGCTTCCTGCACAGTGGTGGTGGTGTTGGCCTTCATTTCCGCGGCGGTGGATTGTGCGGACGTCAGGCGCGCACGCATTGCGGTGGCGCTGTCGGCGGCGGCGCCCTTGAGGCTGTCGCCGACCAGTTGATCACTGCTGGCGATCAGCGCCGAGAAGCGCTTGTCCAGAGCTGCCAGATCGGCTTCCACCGAGGCCGTGGAGACGCCCATCAAGACCTTGCCGATTTCCACACCATTGGGGTTGATCGACGCTTCGACGAAGTACACGGACGGGTCGTTCTTCGCCGCGTCCAGCACCTTGTCGAGCGCCCGCTCACCCTGCCCCTTCTCCAGCAGCGCCTTGTTGATCGGGTTTTCGCGATTGAGGTAGCGCGTCAGGTGCTGACCTGTTGCGTCGTCGTAGACCACGAATAATACGTTGGGATTACGCTGGGCCCGGCGGGCGAATTCGGAGAGGGTTGGCACGTCGCTGTCCCACATCGCGCGAGGCGCGACCGAGGCCAGAAGCTGCGCCATATCATTGGCGGAATCCTTCAGAGCCTTCTCCAGCGTAGTCCGCAACTGCGCCTGCTCATCCTCCAGTCGCGAAGACAGACCGGCCGTGAGGCGCTGGCGTGTGCTGGTGGAGAGGTTGTCGAGACTCGACGTGACTTCGCGTCCCGCCTGCTCGAGTTCACCGGAAAGTTTTTGACTGTCGGCCCCCAGGCGCACACCCAAATCGGCTTCCAGCGCGGTCACTGTGCTCCGCGTGAGAGCAACAGCCACCAGCACCTGCACCAAAAGGGCGATACCCAGGGTAACGAACACGGGCCGCAATAAACGACTTTGTAACAATGAGAGAACCGCCGACACTTGATATCCCTCTGCCTAAACGCCATTAAATTGATGGCACGCCAGATGACGTGCTCTTAATGAAGATCGCAGCAAAGGTCATGCCGTCCGGCAGGCATAAACGACAAAGGGCCCGATTATGGGCCCTTTGTGTTACACATCAATGACTTATTAAGCGAACGGGTGACGCAGCACGATGGTTTCGTTGCGGTCCGGGCCCGTCGAAATAATGTCGATCGGCGCGCCGATCAGCGTTTCGACGCGCTTGATGTACGCACGCGCGTTGGCAGGCAACTCCTCCAGGGTCTTGGCGCCCACGGTCGATTCGGTCCAGCCCGGCACTTCTTCGTACACAGGCTGCAGGCCCACGTAGCTGTCAGCGTCAGTCGGGGCAACATCGTTACCGTCGGCATCTTTGTAGCCAACGCAGATATTGATGGTTTCCAGACCGTCGAGCACGTCCAGCTTGGTCAGGCAGATGCCCGAGATGCTGTTCACATCGATAGCACGACGTAGGATAACGGCGTCGAACCAGCCACAACGACGGGCACGGCCAGTCGTTGCACCGAACTCGTGACCTTGTTTGGCCAGGTGCGCACCGACTTCGTCGAACAGTTCAGTCGGGAACGGACCCGAACCTACACGCGTGGTGTAAGCCTTGGTGATGCCCAGGATGTAGTCCAGGAACATCGGGCCAACACCCGAGCCGGTAGCAACGCCACCCGCGGTGGTGTTGGAGCTGGTCACGTACGGGTAGGTACCGTGGTCGATATCCAGCAGGGAGCCCTGGGCGCCTTCGAACATGATGTCTTTGCCGGCGCGACGCAGGTCGTGCAGCTCGGCCGTCACGTCCAGCATCAGCGGCTTGAGCAGCTCAGCGTATTCCTTGCACTCGGCCAGGGTCTGTTCGAACTCGATGGCCGGCTCTTTGTAGTAACCCACCAGCATGAAGTTGTGGTAATCCACCAGTTCACGCAGCTTGTCTTCAAAGCGCGGCATGTTGAGCAGGTCGCCAACACGCAGACCGCGACGCGCCACCTTGTCTTCGTAGGCGGGGCCGATGCCGCGACCGGTCGTACCGATCTTCAGCTCGCCACGGGCCTTTTCACGGGCCTGGTCCAGCGCAACGTGGAAGGACAGGATCAGCGGGCAGGAAGGACTGATACGCAGGCGCTCACGCACCGGTACGCCTTTCTCTTCCAGCTTGACGATCTCGCGCAGCAAGGCGTCTGGTGCAACCACCACGCCGTTGCCGATCAGGCACTGCACGCCTTCGCGCAGCACGCCCGACGGAATCAGGTGCAAGACGGTTTTTTCGCCATCGATCACCAGGGTGTGACCTGCGTTGTGACCACCTTGATAGCGCACTACCGCGGCAGCATGTTCGGTCAGCAGATCAACGATCTTGCCTTTGCCCTCATCACCCCATTGGGTGCCCAGGACTACGACATTCTTACCCATAACACTTGTCCTCATTCGCGCAAACTTGGTGTCGGCCATGGGCCGACAGGAAAACTCAAGAAGCCAGTGGCGTTACTTGCCAAAGCCCGTTCTGCTGAATCAATTGCCGGTCGCAGTCCGCTTCACGGGCGGCGGCCAAAGGTTGCCCGGGCAATGCCTGGACAACACGCTGACCCTCACTGCGCAACTGGCAAACCTGCTGCCAGAGTGCCGCATCCGTACTGTCAGGCATCCAGATACCGCCAGACGGTAGCTCGATCTCAGCACGCCCCAGGGTCACCAGGGTTTTCAAATCGGTAGAGAAACCGGTTGCCGGACGGGCTCGACCGAAGTCGGCGCCAATGTCGTCGTAACGACCGCCCTGGGCAATGGACTGGCCCACACCCGGCACGAATACCGCGAACACCACACCGGTGTGGTAGTGGTAGCCACGCAACTCGCCCAGGTCGAAGTACAACGGCAACTCAGGGAAACGAATGGACAAACGCTCGGCAATCGCCAGCAGATCGTCCAGCGCCGCCAGCACAGGGGCCGGCGCATTCGCCAGACGCACACGCGCCGCTTCCAGCACTTCACGGCCACCGCACAGGTCAACCAACGCCCGCAGCATGCCCGACAGATCGGCAGGCAAGCCTTCGGTCAAGGTAATGACCTCGTCGATCGCCTTGCGTTGCAATGCATCGAACAACTGCTGCTCGACTTCACCGGACAAACCGGCAGCGCGGGCCAGGCCACGATAGATGCCGACATGACCGAGGTCCATGTGCACATCCGGCACGTCGGCCAGTTGCAACATGGCCAGCATCAGGCTGATCACCTCGACGTCACTGCTCGGGCTGGCATCGCCATACAACTCGGCGCCCAGTTGAATCGGGCTGCGCGAGGACGACAACGCACGCGGCTGAGCGTGCAGCACGCTGCCGGCATAGCACAGGCGGCTCGGACCTTCGCGACGCAGGGTGTGCGCATCGATGCGCGCCACTTGCGGCGTGATGTCGGCACGGAAACCCATTTGCCGGCCCGATTGCGGATCGATGACCTTGAAGGTACGCAGATCGAGGTCCTGGCCCGCGCCGGTCAGCAAGGATTCCAGGTACTCGATATGGGGAGTCACGACAAACTCGTAACCCCAGCTCTGGAACAGATCCAACACCTGGCGACGCGCGACTTCAATGCGCGCCGCCTCCGGTGGCAGTACTTCTTCGATGCCATCTGGCAGCAGCCAGCGGTCTACCGTTGCCATTACGCCATTCCCCTATGGTCCGGGCGGCCAGCCGTTGGGCGAGCCTTGAGTGAAGCAGAAAATGATCGGTTCATGTGCAAACCACGCGCATGAACGACGTGGCGAAAAGCCTGAAACCGGCTTCGCCTACCACTTTCCTCGAAAAACCTGTCGAGTCATTCAACTCGGGCGTCTGCATAAAAGCCGCAATCAAACGTGCAGACGCAAAAAAGCCGGGAATTTCCCGGCTGCCGCATCATACACACGTTTTCCCAAAGGATCACCCCGCCAAAGGTTTTAGCCGCCAGGCGGGGGGATGATTCAGGTCAACGTGGTATCAAGGCTTGGCTTTTTCCAGGTAACGGAAGAAGTCGCTGCTTGGGTCGAGGACCATGACGTCGGATTTGTTCGCGAAGCTTTCACGGTAGGCACGCAGGCTACGGTAGAAACCGTAGAACTCCTGATCCTGGCCGTAGGCCTTGGAGTAGATCGCAGCGGCCTGGGCATCACCGTCACCGCGAACCTCTTCGGATTCACGATAGGCTTCAGCCAGCAGCACGCGGCGTTGACGATCGGCGTCGGCACGGATGCCTTCTGCCAGCTCGTTACCCTTGGCGCGGTGCTCGCGAGCTTCACGCTCACGCTCGGAACTCATGCGCTCGAAAACGCTACGGTTCACTTCCTTCGGCAGGTCGATGGCTTTGACCCGAACATCGACCACTTCGATGCCCAGCTCTTTTTCCGCCATCTTGTTCAGCGAAGCCGTGATATCGGTCATCAGCGCATCGCGCTCACCGGAAACCACTTCGTGCAAGGTGCGCTTACCGAACTGGTCACGCAGGCCGGATTCGAGACGACGGGAAAGACGCTCGTCGGCAATCTGCTTGAGGCCGGAAGTCGCGGTGTAGAAGCGCTCGGCATCTTTCACGCGCCACTTGGCGTAGGCATCGACCATGACCGCTTTCTTTTCCAGGGTCAGGAAGCGTTGTGTCGGTGCATCCAGCGTCATCAGGCGTGCGTCGAATTTACGCACCTGATTAACATAGGGCACTTTCACATGCAGGCCCGGCTGAACATCGGTCTGAACCACGCGACCGAACTGCAGCAACACCGCACGCTCGGTCTGAGCCACGATGTAGAAGCAGTTCCAGGCTGCGATCGCCACGACGACACAGACAATAAGGGCGATCAGCGATTTATTGCTCATCAGCGACTCTCCCTGGTACGTGCTTGCTGTTGCTGCAGATCGGCTGCCGCACGCGCATTCGCTTCATTGCTGGTGGCTGCCGCGCCAGTCACCGGAGTGCTGGTGTTGCGACCACTTTCGACCATCTTGTCCAGCGGCAAGTACAGCAGATTGCTCTGGCCATTCTTGTTGCCGGTCACGAGGACCTTGCTGGTATTGCTGAAGACTTCCTGCATGGTGTCCAGGTACAGACGCTCACGGGTGACTTCGGGGGCCTTGCGGTACTCGCTGACCAGTTTGGTGAAGCGATCCGCTTCACCCTTGGCGCGCGAGACGGTTTCGTCACGGTAACCGTTGGCATCTTCAATGATGCGCTGGGCCTGACCACGGGCTTCCGGCACGACGCCGTTGGCATAGGTTTCAGCCTGGTTGCGCGAACGCTGCTCGTCTTCACGGGCACGGATCACGTCATCGAAGGCTTCCTGCACTTCACGCGGTGCTGCTGCGCTCTGCACGTTGACCTGGGTGACGGTGATACCGGTGCGATAGGTGTCCATGAAGCGTTGCAGACGCTCCTTGATTTCGCTGGCCATCAATTCACGGCCTTCGGTCAGCACCTGGTCCATCGCGGTGGAACCCACCACATGGCGCAGGGCACTTTCGGTCGCGTGCTGCAGGCTGATTTCCGGCTGATCGACGCTCAGCACGAAGTCCTGCAGGTTGCTGATCTTGTACTGCACGGTCAGCGGCACTTCGACGATGTTCTCGTCTTCAGTCAGCATTTGACCCTGCTTGGTGTAGGCACGCTCACGCGTGACGTTTTCCAGGTACTTGCGATCGATCGGCGGGAAATAGATGTTCAGACCCGGCCCTACGGTTTCGTAGTACTTGCCGAAGCGCAGCACCACGGCTTGCTCCTGCTCGTCGACGACGTAAACCGCGCTGTACAGCCAGACGGCCGCCAGCACGACGAGTACGACACCAAAAATGCCGCCGAAGCCGCCACTCTTGCCCGAACCACCACCATCGTCACCGCGTTTCTTACCACCACCGAACAACCCGTTCAGGCTTTCCTGCAGCTTTCGGAAGGCCTCGTCGAGATCCGGTGGTCCCTTGCGGTCGCCGTTATTGCGGCGCTTGCCACCCCAAGGATCCTGATTATTCGAGTTGCCACCCGGCTCATTCCAAGCCATAGCGCTCTCCATCTGATAAAGCAAAGACGCACCCACGGCGCGCCGACCAATGCTACAGAATGCCTGTCACCGCGGCACAACCGCTTTCTCAGGCTTTTATTGCAAAGTGTGTTGCTCGATGAACTCTGTCGGCACAACGCCTTCACGGCTGACCAGCCGATTGAGCTCCGAGCGCGGCAATCGTACGGCCAGCAAGCTGACACCTTCTTCGTCGTGTTCTTCTTTCTGCACCGCTCCGAGTTCGAAGAACTGCGCACGCAGTCGAGCGAATCGTTGCGGCAAGCGCAAGGTACCGATAAACAGCTCACTGCCCAGCAACTCGGCAATGGCTTGCTCCAGCAATTCCAGGCCACTGCCATCACGCGCCGACAACCAGACCCGTTGAGGCTTGCCGTTTGCGTCGCGCTGGATTTGTGGCTCAACGCCTTCAAGCAAATCGAGTTTGTTATAGACCTCGAGGATCGGCAAGTCCTGGGCACCAATCTCGCCCAGCACCACCATCACTTGCTCGATCTGCAACATGCGATCCGGTTCGGCCGCATCGATCACGTGCAACAGCAGGTCGGAGTTGCTCGACTCTTCGAGGGTAGACCGGAATGCCTCGACCAGCTTGTGGGGCAAGTGACGAATGAAACCCACGGTGTCCGCCAGGACAATCGGCCCGAGGTCGTCCAGTTCCAGACGGCGCAAGGTCGGGTCCAGCGTGGCGAACAACTGGTCAGCCGCGTACACGTCGGATTTCGTGACGTTATTGAAGAGCGTGGATTTACCGGCGTTGGTATACCCCACCAACGACACGGTAGGGATATCCGCACGCGTACGGCCACGTCGCGACTGTTCGCGCTGGCTGCGCACTTTCTCCAACCGGCCCTTGATCTGTCGCAAGCGAACCCGCAGCAAACGACGGTCGGTTTCCAGCTGGGTTTCACCCGGGCCACGCATGCCGATACCGCCACCCTGGCGCTCAAGGTGAGTCCAGCCACGAACCAGGCGGGTGCTCATGTGGTCAAGCTGAGCCAGTTCTACCTGGAGTTTGCCTTCATGGGTACGGGCGCGTTGGGCGAAAATATCGAGAATCAGACCGGTGCGGTCGATCACGCGACACTCGAAAACACGTTCGAGGTTACGTTCCTGACTGGGCGTGAGGATGTGATTGAAGATCACCAGATCTGCCTTTTCGGCGTGGACCAGGTCGCGCAGTTCCTCGACCTTGCCGCTGCCAATCAGGTATTTGGCGGTTGGCCGATGACGCGGCACGTTAAAAAACGCAACGGTCTCGGCGCCGGCTGAATTAGCCAATTCCTGAAACTCCTGCGGATCTTCGCGCGCCTCAGGGTCCTGTCCATCCAAGTGAACGAGGATCACTCGCTCACCACCACCGTGGCGCTCAAAGAACAAAGGAGACTCCTATCAGGCGTTACCTGGCTCAGCGTCACCAGCTTCGGATTCGGTTGCGCTAGGCAGACGAATTGGACGAACCGGCACCACTGTAGAGATAGCGTGTTTGTAAACCATCTGGCTGACGGTGTTTTTCAGCAGGATAACGAACTGGTCGAAAGACTCGATCGTGCCTTGCAGTTTGATCCCGTTGACCAGGTAGATGGACACCCCAACTTTCTCTTTACGTAAAGTATTCAAGTAAGGGTCTTGTAGCGAATGCCCTTTTGACATGTGCCGCACTCCTTTAAGGATTCAATATAAAAAATAGGTAAACAGATGGCTTGTGGCCGTCACACCCCCAAGGATAGACGGCAATTGCAAGGACTCAGCTCAATATGGAGATGGTCCCCAGGTATTTCAAGGCGCGCGGCAGATTGTCGCAATCCAGGCTGTCCAACCAGTGTAAATCAGCCCAGCTGCGCAGCCAGGTGAACTGACGCTTGGCCAACTGGCGCGTGGCAATGATTCCACGCTCCTGCATCTCGACCTGCGTCAGCTTGCCATCCAGGTAGTCCCAGACTTGTCGGTAGCCTACCGCACGTATCGACGGCAACCCGGAATGCAGGTCACTTCGCTTACGCAGGGCTACGACCTCGTCAATGAATCCCTGTTCCAACATTAAAGTGAATCTTTGTTTAATTCGCTCGTGCAGTACCTGGCGATTTGCCGGAGCAATGGCCAAGTTCGCGACAGTATAGGGCAATTGTTGCAGTCCCGAAGCGGCTGCTTCAGTACTTTGCGCACTTTGTCGCAGTCGCAGCTCGGTCATGCTCTGACCGCTGACGCGATAAACTTCCAGCGCTCGACTGAGGCGCTGGGGATCGTTCGGATGAATACGGGCTGCGGATTCCGGGTCGATGCTCGCCAATTGTTCGTGCAGCGCTTGCCAGCCAAGGCGTGCAGCTTCCTCCTCGATCTGCGCACGGACCTCGGCATCGGCTGCCGGCATGTCCGCCAGGCCTTCCAGCAAAGCCTTGTAATAGAGCATTGTGCCGCCCACCAGCAGCGGTATTTTGCCTCGTGCGGTGATGTCGGCCATGGCTTCGAGTGCGTCCCGACGGAAATCCGCAGCCGAATAGCTCTCTGCCGGGTCGAGAATATCGATCAAACGGTGGGGGAATTCGGCCAGAGTCTCTTTCGACGGCTTGGCGGTGCCGATGTCCATGCCCCGATAGACCAGTGCCGAGTCGACGCTGATCAGCTCGCAGGGCAGGACTTTGCTCAGTTCGATGGCCAGGTCGGTCTTGCCCGCTGCGGTCGGGCCCATCAGGAAAATCGCAGGTGGGAGCTGGCTCATCAACGACCGCGCAGGAACAGTTTGTCCAGATCGTCCAGGCCCAATTGGGTCCAGGTCGGTCGGCCATGGTTGCATTGACCGCTGCGCTCGGTATTTTCCATGTCGCGCAGCAGGCCGTTCATTTCCGGCAGGGCCAAGCGCCGATTCGCCCGAATCGCGCCGTGGCAGGCCATGGTGCCGAGCAGTTCGTTCAGGTGCGCCTGAATGCGGTCGCTGGTGCCGTATTCCATCAGGTCCGCCAGCACATCACTGACCAGCCGATTGGCTTCCGCCTGCTTGAGCAAGGCCGGGATCTGCCGGATCGCCAGGGTTTCCGGGCCAAGGCGCTGCAATTCAAAGCCGAGGCGCTGGAACCAGGCGACGTGCTCTTCAGCACAATCGGCTTCGCGCTGACTCACTGCCAGCGATTCCGGTACCAGCAGCGGTTGCCCGCTCAGGCCTTCGCTGGCCATGGCGATCTTCAGGCGCTCGTACATGATCCGCTCATGAGCGGCGTGCATATCCACCAGCACCAGGCCCTGGGCATTTTCCGAAAGGATATAGATGCCTTTGAGTTGCGCCAGCGCGTAACCCAGTGGCGGGATATCGTCCTGACCGGCCGGAAGCGCCACGGCGTTGGCTTCTGGCAGCGGCGCAAAGAACTCTCGATACGCTGCCTGGGCTTCTGCCGCCGGCACACCCGACTGCGGACGCGGCGTGTATTGATATTGGTAACCAGCGCCAGACCCCGATCCCGGCGTATTGAACGACGGTTGGGCCTGAGGCTGCTCCAGCAAGGCATTGGCTGCGAGGCGCATCTCGCCTTGCGGGCCGAACTCGCCGGCCTCGATGCCACTCGGTCGAACGATGGCGGTTGCCACCGGCGACGCCAGGTGATCTTCCGGACGCACATCGCCCAAGGCGCGGTGCAAGGTGCCATAGAGGAAATCGTGGACCATGCGCCCGTCGCGGAAGCGTACTTCGTGTTTAGTCGGGTGCACGTTGACGTCGACGCCCGCCGGATCGACTTCGAAAAACAGCACGAAGGTCGGATGGCGGCCGTTGAACAGCACGTCGCGATAGGCCTGACGGACCGCGTGAGCCACCAGCTTGTCGCGCACCGCCCGGCCATTGACGAAGAAATACTGCAAGTCCGCCTGGCTGCGGTTGAACGTCGGCAAGCCCACCCAACCCCACAAATGCAGGCCGTTGCGCTCGATCTCGATCGGCAACGCCTGCTCAAGAAAGCCCGAGCCGCAAATCGCCGCCACACGCCGGGCGCGGGCCGCGTCGTCATGGGCTTCATGCAGACTGAGGATGGTCTTGCCGTTGTGGCGCAAATGGAACGCCACGTCGAACCGCGCCAGGGCCAGACGCTTGATCACTTCTTGCAAGTGATCGAATTCGGTTTTTTCGGTTTTGAGGAATTTACGCCGCGCCGGGGTGTTGAAGAACAGGTCGCGGACTTCCACCGAGGTGCCCACCGGGTGCGCGGCCGGCTGCACCCGTGGCGCCATGTCCCGGCCCTCGGTTTCCACCTGCCAAGCCTGATCGGCATCGCGGGTGCGGGAAGTCAGGGTCAGGCGTGCAACGGAGCTGATCGACGCGAGGGCTTCACCGCGGAACCCCAGGCTCATCACCTGTTCAAGGTCTTCGAGGTTGCGGATTTTACTGGTGGCGTGACGGGCCAGGGCCAACGGCAGGTCGTCAGATGAAATGCCGCTACCATCGTCACGCACCCGCAGCAGCTTGACGCCGCCCTGCTCGACATCGACGTCGATGCGCCTGGCGCCGGAGTCGAGGCTGTTTTCCAGCAGCTCCTTGATTACCGAGGCCGGGCGCTCGACCACCTCGCCGGCGGCAATCTGGTTGGCCAGGCGCGGGCTGAGCAGCTCGATGCGAGCAGTGTTGATCACGGCCTGATTCATTCTTTTGCCGCCAGTTCAGTACCGGGGATGGTCAGGGTCTGACCAATTTTCAGCTCGTCGCTTTTCAGGTTGTTGGCGCTGCGCAAAGTGGCCGGGGACACCTGGTAGCGCACGGCGATCATCGCCAGGGTTTCGCCCGGGCTGACCCGGTGATCCCGCGGCCCCTGAGCGATCTTGCCGGAATCACGCAACCAGGCGATGTAGGTGCCCGGCGGTGGATTCTGCTGGAAGAACTGACGCACGCCGCTGCTGATCGAACGGGCCAATGCCTGCTGGTGGTTGGCCGCCGCGAGTTTCGAGGCCTCGTTGGCATTGGAGATGAACCCGGTTTCCACCAGGATCGACGGGATGTCCGGCGACTTCAACACCATGAACCCGGCTTGCTCCACGCGCTGTTTGTGCAGCGGCGTGACGCGACCGATATTGCTCAGGACTTTCTGCCCGACGTTCAGGCTGGACGTCAGGGAAGCCGTCATTGACAGGTCGAGCAGCACGCCGGCGAGCATGCGGTCCTTGTCGTCGAGGCTGACGTTGCCGGCACCGCCGATCAAGTCAGAGCGGTTTTCACTGTCAGCCAGCCAGCGCGCCGTTTCGGACGTGGCGCCGCGGTCAGACAGGGCAAACACCGACGCACCAAACGCGGCAGCGGAAGGCGCGGCGTCGGCGTGGATCGACACGAACAGGTCAGCGCCTTTCTTGCGGGCGATTTCGGTACGGCCGCGCAACGGGATGAAGTAATCGCCGGTGCGGGTCAGTTCGGCGCGGAAGCCTTTCATGCCATTGACCTGACGCTGCAATTCACGGGCGATGGCGAGCACCACGTCTTTTTCACGCTGGCCGCGCGAGCCTGAGGCACCCGGGTCTTCACCGCCGTGACCGGCATCGATGACCACGATGATGTCGCGTTTGCCAGCCGGCGCGGGCGGCAACTTGACCGGAGGATCGATTGGCGTGACCGGAACCGGGGCCACTGTCGCGACGTTGGTCGGCGCAGGAATCGGCGCGGCATCCGCAGCGTTATCGAACAAATCGACCACCAGGCGGTTGCCGTACTGGGCGTTCGGCGCCAGGGTAAAACTCTTCGGCGTAACGGCTTTTTTCAGGTCGATGACCACCCGCAGGTCGGTCGGCGTGCGTTGGGCCGAGCGCATGGCGGTGATCGGGGTATTGGCGGTGGACACATTCAGCGGCGCGCCCAGGGTGGCGCCATTGATGTCGATCACCAGCCGATCCGGAGCTGTCAGGGTGAACACGCTGTGCTGCACCGGTCCGGTCAGGTCGAACACCAGCCGTGTGTTGTCCGGCGCCCGCCACAAACGAACGCTGTTGACCTTCGTGTCGGCCACAGCGTCGACGGTCACCGCCAAAAACAACATCCCTACGGCAGCTACCATCGCGCGAAAGCGCATACCTGACCCCATCATTTAATTGGATTCCAATGCCAAAGCGGCACACCACGACTCGCCGCGCGAGCCCTGGGACAAAATTTTCAGCGAACGCCCGCTGTCTTGCGGGCTAATGGTAATGGTCAGGTCAGGCTTTGGCAAAAAGCCTGCACCCTTCTGGGGCCATTCGATCAGGCACAACGCATCGTCTTCGAAGTAGTCGCGGATGCCGAGGTATTCCAGCTCTTCCGGATCGACCAGGCGATAGAGGTCGAAATGGAAGGCACGGATATCACCGATCTCGTAGGGTTCAACCAGGGTAAAGGTCGGACTTTTTACCGCGCCCACGTGCCCCAAGCCGCGGATGATGCCCCTGGACAGCGTGGTTTTGCCCGCGCCCAGATCCCCCTCGAGAAAAATCAGACCGTGCCCTTCGGTGGTTTTCGCGATGCGTGCACCGAACGCGGTCATCGCCTCTTCATCAGCCAGGTACAGGGTTACTTCAGACACGGTGCTTGCTCCTCCAACAACTGACGAATGGCTGGAATCAGATCACTGGCCGCCAGCCCACGGCCCGATTTACCTTGTTCAGCGCCGGCATTGGCGTGCAGCCACACCGCCAGGCAGGCCGCATCGAACGCGGTCATGCCTTGTGCCAGCAGTGCGCCGACCAATCCGGCCAGCACATCGCCCAGACCCGCCGTGGCCATCGCCGGATGGCCCTGATGACACACCGCCAGACGCCCGTCCGGGCTGGCGATCAGACTGCCAGCGCCTTTCAGTATCACCACCGCTGTGTATTTTTTGCTTAACGCGTGAGCCGCGGCCGGGCGATCCGCCTGAACAGCGGCTGTGGAGATGCCCAGCAACCGCGCCGCCTCGCCCGGATGCGGCGTAATAACGCAAGCCTCGGGCAATCTCAAGTGCCCTTCGGCAAGCGTGTTCAGCGCATCGGCGTCCCAGACTTGCGGCAACGGCGCATTGGCCGCCGCCGACAACAGGCTGCGTCCCCACGAAGCCTGCCCCAAGCCCGGACCGACCACCAGCACGGAAACCTTTTGCAGCAATCCCATCAACTGATTCGCCGACGAAGTGCCCAGCACCATGGCTTCGGGGAGCCTGGCCAGTGCCGCCGGCACGTGTTCGCTGCGAGTGGCCACAGAGACCATGCCCGCGCCACTGCGCAGGGCACTTTGGGCGCTCAGCAGAATGGCGCCGCCAAAACCGCGATCACCGCCAATCAACAGCACGTGGCCAAACTGGCCTTTATGGGCGGTCGGCGCACGCGCCGGCAGACGGGGCAGATTACCGGGGCTCAGGCGACGGGCGCTTATGGCAACGCCATCGAAAAACTCGGGTGAAGCCTGCAGGTCGTTGAAAACCAGATCGCCGATCAAATCCGCCGCGTCGCCTGTGAACAGCCCCAGCTTCAAGCCAATAAAGGTCACCGTCAGATCCGCCCGGACTGCCACGCCGAGGACGCGCCCCGTATCGGCACAAAGACCTGAGGGGATATCGACCGCCGCCACGGGCAGACCGCTGGCATTGATCGCCTGGATCACGCTGGCGTAGGGCTCGCGCACTTCGCCCGTCAGACCGGTGCCCAGCAACGCATCCAGCACGATACCGCGCAACTCGGATTGCGCGCTCCAGGCTTGTATGGCGACGCCTTCGGACAGCGCCTCGGCATGCGCCAACCTGGCATCGCCCTGCAAACGCTGAGGATCACCGGCCGCCAACACCCGCACAGGCCAACCGGCTCGCCTGGCCAACACCGCGACCAGATAGCCATCACCGGCGTTGTTGCCGTGGCCGGCGACCACCGTCAATTCGTGCGCCGTGGGCCAGTGCCGGACCAACGCCCGCCAGGTCGCCCGCGCAGCACGCTGCATCAATTCGAAGCCCGGCGTGCCGGCGCCAATCAGGCGAGCATCGAGGTCTCGCACTTGCGCGGCGCTGTACAGCGCGTCGGGTAAATCATCTTTAGTGTGCGGCATGCGTCTTCGGGCTCCGATGTCTGGCAGAATTATACGCACCTCAGCTCCGGTTTCTCTCGCCTCATGCCCGCTATTACCACAGACCTGCCCGCCCTCGCCCAATCCATCAAGGACTGGGGCCGCGAGCTGGGCTTTCAGCAAGTCGGCATCAGCGGCCTGGATCTCGCCGAGCATGAGCAGCACCTGGAGCGCTGGCTCGACGCCGGCTACCACGGCGAAATGGACTACATGGGCGCCCACGGCAGCAAACGCTCACATCCGGAAGAGCTGGTGCCCGGCACGCTTCGGGTCGTTTCCCTACGCATGGACTACCTGCCGGGCGACACCGAAATGGCCAAACGCCTGGCCGAACCGGAAAAGGCCTACGTCTCCCGTTATGCCTTGGGCCGCGATTACCACAAATTGATCCGTAAACGCGTGCAACAACTGGCAGAAAAAATTCAGGCCGTCATCGGCCCGTTCGGTTACCGCGCGTTCGTCGACAGCGCACCCGTGCTGGAGAAAGCCATCGCGGAACAGGCGGGCCTGGGCTGGATCGGCAAAAACACCCTAGTCTTGAACCGCAAGGCCGGCAGTTATTTCTTTCTCAGCGAATTGTTTGTCGACCTGCCGCTGCCGGTAGACCCGCCCCACAGCAGCGAACATTGCGGCCGCTGCACCGCCTGCCTCGACATCTGTCCGACCAACGCCTTTGTAGGCCCCTACGTGTTGGACGCACGACGCTGCATTTCGTACCTGACCATCGAACTGAAGAGTGCGATTCCGGAAGAATTGCGGCCGTTGATCGGCAACCGGGTGTTCGGCTGCGATGACTGCCAGATCGTCTGCCCCTGGAACCGCTTCGCCCGACCGTCCGGGGAAAGTGACTTCAAGCCTCGGCACAACCTGGACAACGCCGAACTGGCCGAGCTGTTTATGTGGGACGAAGACAAGTTCCTCAGCAGCACCGAAGGTTCGCCGCTGCGTCGCGCGGGATATGAACGCTGGTTGCGCAACCTCGCAGTGGGCCTGGGGAATGCGCCTTCGACGATTCCGGTGCTCGAAGCGTTGAAGGCGCGGCAGGATTATCCGTCGGAGCTGGTCAGGGAACATGTTGAATGGGCACTGAAGCAGCATTCGGCGCGCGCCTGATCGGGTCAGAGGTGGCCGCCGACCTGCTGGATCGTCACCAGTTTGTCCGTGTCGTCCACCAGGTAGGTCACGCGGTCTGCACCGCCGATACGCACCTCCCACTGATCAACCTTATTCACTTTATTACCGAGCGCGTCTTTCCAGTTTTTCGTATGGCTCTGGAGAAAGGTCGGTTTCGGATCGCCCATATGCCGGGCCGCTTCGGCCGGGTTGACGCCCTCGTGATAGATGGCGTTCTTGAAACTGTCGTACTCGCCCTGTTGTGCGCGCTTGAGCTGCTTCGAGATGCTCTTCGGATCGGCCAGTTTGATTCGCCACGGGCCATTGCCGCGAAAGCCATCGCTGACCTTCGCCGCCCCTTTGCTGCCAACGGCCGCTGCCGACGGCGGGCCGTTCGGGCTCAGCCCGTTCGAGAACGCTTTATTGAGGCGGTTGCCCCATTGAACCGAAGCCTTGCCCGCGGCAGCCATTCCCGCGGCCAGCGACCCAGCGCCAAGACCGAGACTGACCCAATCCAGAATTTCCGCTGCTTCAGACTCCGGGTCGTACGCCCGTAGCGCAGCGCCGGCGGTGCCGATCACGCCGGATGCCACACCCAGCGCCAGCCCGGCTATCGCCAGCGGCGTCGCGGCGCCCAATGTCAGGACACTGGCCACGATACCGACCACCGAGAGAACTCCGCTCAATATCGCCTCCCAGAAATGCCCGGTCGGATCAATCCGGTTGATCGGGTCGCCAGCGCAGTACGCGTACGGGTTCAAACCGCCGGCAGCGAATGGGCCGACGCTGTCAGGGCTGATGAAACGCATCAGCGTCGGGCTGTAACCGCGATAGCCGTTGCCCAGCAGGTATAAGCCGGTCTGCGGATCGAGTTGCTCGCCGCTGAACCCCGGACTTCCTGGCGCCGCCCGATGCCCATAGGGGCTGTAAGCAAAATGCCGACGCTGTCCGCTCAGTGTCTCGGCCAACACGCTGTGCTGCTGATCGACGCCGAACAGCCGGATCGCCGCATCGCTGCCCTGGCGATCCTGACCCAGCAGAACGCCCGCCGAGCGCAATAGCGTACGCTTGCGGGCGCCGCGTATCTCGTTGCTGTGTCGCCCCTTCTGATAGAAGCGCCGGGTGGCCGGCCCGGAGGGTTGTGACAGCTCGACCAGTTGATCCCGGGCGTCGTAATAAAAGGTGCGTATCACCTCGTCGGTCGCATCGGTGACTTGGGTAAACCGCCCCAAGGGGTCATACGCCAGTTTTCGCCGTTGTTCATCCTCGATCAGGTGCCCGTTGGGGTCGTAGCGCAGGACCGCGGGTGCCGGGTAGTCAGGGTGGCTGTTGCGGATGTTCGTCAACTGGGTCGGGTCACTCGCGAGATATTCGAACGTCGCGAGGTTCACGCCGTCAGGGAATTCGGTTTCCAACGTGAGGATGTTATCCAGCGCATCGAATACGTAACGCTGCCGACGAATCTCTTTGCCCTGGGCATCCCGCGGCCGCTGGGTGCCCTCGCACTCATAAAGGCTGAGACGGCCGCGGCAATCGTAAGTGAATCGCTCGCTGCGCAAGACTTGCTGATCCTGCTTCAAAGTCTTCTGCGCCAGTTTGTTCGCCAGGGTGTAAGTCGACGACAGGACTTGAGTAACGCCACCGCCAAGCTCGAAGGTGCGAGACACCTCACGCCCAAAATCATCGTAGGCCAGGCGCGTGACCAGCGAACGTTGCGCCTTCGCGGCGCGCGTATCGATGGTCATCAGTTGACCCAGGGTGTTGTAGGAAAAAGTCGCATTCAGTGCGCGGTGTTTGAATGACCGTGGGCGACCTGCGTCGTCGTAATCGGTCGCATGCGTCTCGCCCAGCACATCAATGCAACTGAGCGGACGGCCGCCCAACGAGTAGGTGTAGGAGGCCGCTTTCTCATCGGCGCCAACGGTCGATGCCTCGCGCTTGAGACGCCCGGCGCGGTCATATTCAAACTGGCTTTCGCGCCCCTGCTCGACACATTGGGTCAGCTCGCCGAGCTGAGGGTGATAGTTATAGGTCGCGAGCAAGCCGCTGGTTTGCCGCCGCGTGACAACCCCGCCCAGAGCGGGCTCATAGTGGTACTCGATCCGCTGGCCACCAGGCATCTGCTTCCAGGCCGGCTGGCTGAAACCGCCTTTGTATCCGGTCCGGGTAGTGCGCTCGCCGACGGTACTCAGGGTCAAACGCCCCAGCCCGTCAAACACCTGCTGCCCGAGCGTGCGCCCGGCAACGGTGATGTTGATCGGCAAGGGCTCCTGACAATGCTGCGCGTACGAAGTCTGCACCGCGCTGCCGTCGGGCAATGTGCTGAGAATCAGGCGATTGAACACGTCATAGGCATACGTCGTGCGGTTACCCACGGCGTCGATCTGGCTGACGCTGCGGCCCAGCCCATCGTAGGTGTAAAGCTGTTTGCCCTGGCTTTTCGAGGAGGTATCGAACAGTTCGATGCTGTCGGGTTTGCCGAAGGCGTTGTAGACCGTGACCGATTTGCCCATCCCTTCCCGCCAGGCCGTCTCCGTGCGAGTGACCGGGTCATGGTCGCAGTGCTCCCGACGGCCATCCGGGTTCAACGTGGTGTTGACCTGCCCCCACTCATCGAAGGCGAACGTGGTGGTGAATACGCGCCTTTGGTCATGCCACCGGTCTATGCGCTTTTCCCCCGTCAGTTGGCCCAGCGCGTTGTACTTCGCGGCATAGACCTCGCGGAACACCACACCCTCCAGTTGATCCGGGTCTTGCTCTTCGATTTCGATGATCCGGCCGAGTCCGTCATAGCGACTTCTGGTTTGTAGATGGTTGGCGTCCTTGCTGAGCTTTGTCACCCGGGTTTGAGCGCCTTTGTTCTCCACATGAAAGCGGGAACTGCAACGACTCTCGAACCGGGTGTCTGGCGCAACGGTTTTACTGAACTCGCGCCCCAAAACGTCGTAGCTGAAGACGACTTTCCCCTGATCTTCGTTTTGCTCCGAGCGCTTCAATCCGTTGATCGTGGAAAACGTCACGGTCGATGTTTTGCGGGTGTCATCAAAGCCGATCTGAAGGGTTTCGACCGCTAGCGAGAGGTCATCAATCCGGTACTCGAAGCGGGTCAAGCTGGCCTCGCCGTTCTGCCTGACGATCTGTTTCTGCAACACCACGTAAGCCTGATCGCCCGCGTTCATCCTGGCGTACTCGAAATCAGTCTGCGAACGAAGGATGTCGCCTTCGGTGGTGCACTCATAGAACGCCTGCTGCGCCAGGACCACATCACTGCCGGGCTTTCCCGTTGCTCCAACTTGCTGATAGGAAAAATTCGTCTGCGTCGTCGAAGCCTGGGCAAACTCCGCTGCCGGCCGCACGGTTCGTTTTTTTTCGAAGCGCACGAACCCCAGAGGGTCCGCGGGGCAGCCCTCGGCCCCGCTCACCGGGTAAAACTCTGACTCAGTGATGAGCCCGTTCGGCGCGACATGCTTGAGCAGGTTGCCCCAGGCATCGAACTCGGTCGTCGTCACTTCTTCGCGAAAGGCTTTGGTCCTGAGGTTCTCGTAGCGCAGCGTCTGAACCCTGGGCAGATGACATTGCGGGGGTTGCTCCGAGAACGGCTTGCCCGGTTCAAGGTGATACTCGATCGTTCGGGAAATCTCGCTGTGCCCGCAGGTGGTCACTTGCGAGATCAGCAAATGGCAATGGTTGTAAGTGCGCTTGATCGAGCGATGCACCGTGGCGCCGTTCATCAGCATCTCCGTGGAGGAATACTGGTAGGTCGACGGACTCTGGAGAAGCGTGTCACCGCCTTGCGACCAGTGGGCTTGATCACCATCATGTCCAAGGAAATTGGTCTGGGAGAACGCATAATTCGTAGTGATCGCCGGCTGCTGGCCAGGAAAAACCGTATGGGAAATCACGTGGGGGATCGTCGGATGTGGGCCGTCTAGCGGAAGGCGATGGCCTGCCGCCTTGTAGCCAATGAGCGCTCGGGCACCTAAAGGCGATGTCACTTCCGTCAGGCATTCGACGCCATCCACTGCCTCGCTTTTCAGCGACCAGGCGCTGCCATCAGGCAATTGCACGGAGGTCACCCTGCCGCTCTCCAGCTTCAGCGTAAAAGTCGCGGCGCATTCGCTGTCGGGATACAGAGTCAATGTCACTTGGCCAGACGGCCGAGCTATCTTCAGCAGCGCTCGACTGGCGTCCCGCACGGCGGACAGCACCGGCTTGCCGTCAATGACCTGATAATCGAGCGTGACCGCCGCACCGTTGGCAGACATGATCCTTCTCGGCACTGCCAGATCGCTGCCGGCGTAAATCTCCAACTCTTCGGTCAAACCGCTTTTGTGCACGACGTTGAAACGCCCGGGGCCTGGGCACAGGACGTTGAGTGAATGCAGCTTCAGCTCTTCAAAAACCAGCCCGGACGCCGTCTGTCTCGCCCGGTAACGCTGCCCTCCGGACAACGTGAGCAGGCCGCTGACCACGTCGTAACGGGTCAATGCCAGCGCCCACCCCTTGCCGAATCCGCTGTCGCTGCCATGAAGCGGGCTGAAGAAAAGCCTGATCGGCAGCGAAGGGCCCTGCAGAAAGCATGAAACCAGTTCGCCCAATGTCAGGGCACAGGTGTAAAGGCCGGTGCGGGGATCGACACCGCCGGTCAGGAACTCACCGAAGTTGAAAGCGTTGGAATGTAGGGTTTCTGGTGAGCCTGGCGCGCTCACAGTGGATGAATCGGGCATGTAAATAACCTTTAAACAGTGGTGAGCCACAGCTTATTAAGTTATTCACGCGGCGAGACTTATCTATATACCGCCGCCAGACAGGCGATGTATGCGAGGCGAGGGCGTTATTGCTCGTCGTTATAGACGAATTTCGGCATTTCCCAGTGAAAACGAATGGCCAGCAACCGCAGCAAGAAGCCACCGAACAAGGTGATCAGAATCGCCTGTTCGCCGGGCATTTGCAGGTAGAGGCAGAGCATGTAGCACCAGGCTGCCGCGAACGACACGCTGGCATAGAGCTCGCGACGGAAGATCAGCGGAATGTCGTTGCAGAAGATGTCGCGGAGGATGCCACCGAAGACCCCGGTGATCACGCCACTGACCGACGCCACCAGCATGCCGTGGCCCATTTCCAGGGCAGTCATGCAACCGATCAGGGTGAATGCCACCAGACCCACGGCGTCGAGGACCAGAAACAGCGAGCGCAGGTGGCGCATCCAGCGCGCGGCGAAGACGGTGAACATCGCTGCGACCGACGTCAGCACCAGGTATTCCGGGTGTTTCACCCAGGTCAGCGGGTAATGGCCGAGCAGCACGTCCCGCACCGAACCACCGCCCAACGCCGTGACGCAGGCGATCAGCACCACGCCAAACCAGTCCATGCCCCGGCGACCGGCAGAGAGGGCGCCGGTCATGGCTTCGGCGGTGATGGCGATCAGGTAAAGCATCAACAACATGGTGGCGGTCCTTGCGGGAAGGCGCGCAGTCTAGCCATTAAGGCGTGCTTATTGAAGCAGGCGTGCTCTATCTGTAGGCGCCGGCTTGCTGGCGATGGCCTCCTCAAGTGCGCCATCGCCAGCAAGCTGGCTCCTACAGGTCCGCGTTCCAGCGTTAAAACTTGATGAAATGCTGGCGGTAATGCTGCAACTCGGCGATCGATTCGCGGATGTCGTCCAGCGCCAGGTGGGTGCTGCCCTTCTTGAAGCTGTCACGCACGTCCGGCGCCCAGCGCGCGGCCAGTTCTTTCAGGGTCGAGACGTCGAGGTTGCGGTAATGGAAATAGCTTTCCAGGGATTTCATGTGGGTATAAAGGAAGCGGCGGTCCTGGCAGATGCTGTTGCCACAGATCGGCGACTTGCCCTTCGGCACCCATTTTTCCAGGAAAGCGATGGTTTCGGCTTCCGCCTGGGCCATGCTGATGCGGCTGTCGCGAACGCGCTGGGTCAGGCCCGAGCCGCCATGTTGACGGGTGTTCCACTCGTCCATGCCGGCGAGGATTTCATCGCTGTGATGGATCGCGATCACCGGGCCTTCGGCCAAGGTGTTCAAGTCGCTGTCGGTGACGATGGTGGCCATCTCGATGATGACGTCGGTATCAGGGTTCAGACCGGTCATTTCCAAGTCGATCCAGATCAGATTCTGCGGGTTTTGCATGTGTCGGCTCCTAGGCAATGCTGCGCAGTTTAGCCTAGGGCGGCGCCCGGGCGTGCTAAACTCGCGGCCGTTTTACCTAATCGCTGCATTCTTGATACGGAACACCCATGGCCAAACGCCAACTCAATCGTCGTCAAAACTGGCGCATCGAAAAGATTCAGGGCGAACGCGCTGCCCGCGCCGCCAAACGCGAGTCCTCGGCTGTCGAGGCACTTGAGGGTGGCGACCTGGGGCCCGAACAGACGGGCCTGGTGATCGCGCACTTCGGTGTGCAGGTCGAAGTCGAAGCCCTCGATGGCGATCTGGCCGGCCAGGTGTTCCGCTGCCACTTGCGCGCCAACCTGCCCGCACTGGTGACCGGCGATCAGGTGGTCTGGCGTGCCGGCAACCAGGGTATCGGGGTGATCGTGGCGCAACTGCCGCGCAAAACCGAACTCTGCCGCCCTGACAGCCGCGGCCAGCTCAAGCCGGTGGCAGCCAACGTCGACATGATCGTCATCGTCTTCGCGCCACTGCCCGAGCCTCACGCCAACCTGATCGACCGTTATCTGGTCGCCGCGGAGCACGCCGGGATCCGACCGTTGCTGCTGCTCAACAAATTCGACCTGATCGACGAGCAGAACGCCCCGGCGCTGAACGCCTTGCTCGCGGTCTACCGCACGCTGGGTTACCCGGTGCTGGAAGTGTCGGCGCATCACGGCAACGGCATGGAGCAACTGCAGAAACAGCTGGACGGACGCATCAGCGTGTTCGTCGGCCAGTCCGGCGTCGGCAAGTCCTCGCTGGTCAACAGCCTGCTGCCGGAAGTCGAAACCCGCGTCGGCCCGCTCTCCGAGCTGTCCGGCCAGGGCACCCACACCACCACCACCGCGCGACTGTTCCACTTCCCCGGTGGCGGCGAGTTGATCGACTCCCCGGGGATCCGAGAATTCGGCCTGGGTCACGTCAGCCGCGCCGACGTCGAAGCCGGCTTCATCGAGTTCAACGACCTGATCGGCACCTGCCGCTTCCGCGACTGCAAGCACGACCGCGAACCTGGGTGTGCACTGCTCAAGGCTCTGGAAGAAGGGCGCGTGCAGCAGCAACGGATGAACAGTTATCGCTCGATCATTGCGAGCTTGCCGGAGAGCAGCTACTAAACCGCTTCTCACATCGCTGGCAAGCCAGCGCCTACAGAGCTCGTTGTTTCGGGATCACGCCAAACCCTGTAGGAGCCAGCTTGCTGGCGATGGACGCAAGGGCGCCGCGTTCATTCAGGCAGCCCGCGTTATCGTTGGCGACCATCGCGAGCATGCTCGCTCCTACAGGGATGGTGGCCGTCGCCAAACCAGCCGCATAAAAAAAGCCGACATCGCTGTCGGCTTTTTTGTGGGTCACTGCTTGGGCGGCTCGCCCGGCTTTGGCGCCGCATCTTCAAACAGGTTCAAACGCTCGCGCAGTTCGTGCGCCGGCACCGGTTGCTTGTCGGCGGGCACTGCGTTTGGATCGACCGGCGTGCCGGGCGCCTCACCCGGAGCGTCCTGCCCCGGCGCTGGTGTCGACGCCGGATCGGCACCTTGTGCACCTTCTATAGCCTGCTGGGCTTTCTTGGTTAGCACGACGATGTCGATACGACGGTTGACCGGGTTAAACGGATTCTTGCGATCGAACAATGCCGAAGACGCATATCCGACGACCCGTGCAACCTGCGCATCCGGATAGCTGCCGGCTACCAATGCACGGCGGGCAGCGTTGGCTCGGTTGGCCGACAACTCCCAGTTACCAAAATCGCCAGTTCCCGAATAAGGCTTCGCATCGGTATGACCGCTGATGCTGATCTTGTTCGGCACCGCTTTGATGGTGTCCGCCATGGCCAGCAGGATGTCTTCGAAATACGGCTTAAGACGGGCGCTGCCCGAGTCGAACATCGGACGGTTTTCCGCGTCCATGATCTGGATGCGCAAGCCGTTCGGGGTGATCTCGAACAGGATCTGGTCCTTGAATTTCTGCAGCTGCGGGTTTTCGTCGACCTTGTTCTGCAGTTCTTGCAGCAACAGTTCCAGACGTTCCTTCTCGACCATCTCGGCCATGCCTTCGACCTGTTCGGCGTCGACAGTCACCTTGTCCGGCTGAGGCTGGGATTTAACCTCAGGGTTGAGGGTGTTCTCCGGCGCCAGGGTCGGCGTGCCGCCCAGATCGATGATGTAGGGCGTGCCGCTTTCGGAAAAGCCGACCGGATCCTTGAAATAACCGGCGATGGCGATCTTCTGTTCCGGGGTGGCGGTGGACAGCAGCCACAACACCAGGAAGAACGCCATCATCGCCGTGGCGAAGTCAGCGAAGGCGATCTTCCAGGCGCCCCCGTGATGCCCGCCGGCGATGCGCTTGACGCGCTTGATGATTATCGGCTGATTATTTTCCATGACTTAGCGACCGCGAACCGCTTGTTCCAGCTCAGCGAAGCTAGGACGGTGCGCCGGGTACAGAACCTTGCGCCCGAACTCCACCGCCAGTGATGGCGGCATGCCGGAAGCCGAGGCTACCAGCGACGCCTTGATGGCTTCGTAGACGTTCAGTTCTTCCTTGGCATCGTGGGCCAGGGAATGCGCCAGCGGACCGAAGAAACCATAGGCCGCGAGAATACCGAAGAAAGTACCTACCAATGCCGCACCCACGTGCAGGCCGATGGACTTCTGGTCGCCTTCGCCAAGGGAAGCCATGGTCACCACGATACCGAGTACCGCCGCGACGATACCAAAACCCGGCATGGCGTCGGCGATGCCGTTCACCGCGTGGGACGGGTGCTCGAGGTCTTCCTTGAGGCTGTAGAGTTCCATGTCGAACAAGCCTTCCAGTTCATGGGGGGCCATGTTGCCGGAGGACATGATCCGCAGGTAATCGCAGATGAACGCGGTCATGCGCTCGTCTTTCAACACCGCGGGGTATTTGGCGAAGATCGGGCTCGCGGCGGCATCTTCGATGTCGCCTTCGATGGCCATCATGCCTTCGCGGCGACTCTTGTTGAGGATCTCGTAGATCAGGCCCAGCACTTCAAGATAGAAGGTGTGGGTGAATCGCGAACTGAACATGCCCAAGGATTTCTTGAGCACATGCATCGTCATGTAGCCGGGGTTGGCCTGCAGGAATGCGCCGAGGGCTGCACCGCCGATAATCATCACCTCGAAGGGCTGGATCAGGGCGGCAATCTTGCCGTGGGAGAGCACGTATCCGCCGAGCACGCTCGCGAATACGACGATGATGCCGATTATTTTAGCCATAGGTAGGGGAGCACTTACTGAGTCGGGTTCAAGGTCATATTCGGAAGTTAAAAAATCTCTTCTTCTACTTATCGGCAAAACTGCGCCAGACTATAGCCAGTTCAGGCGAAAAGCCAATTTGGCCCATTCAGGGCATAGGTAATGCAGACGATGATCGCGTCCAACCATGGCTAACGAAACGAACGTCTCCACGCCAAAACCGACCACACTCGCAGGCTGGGTCAAGCTGCTCGATGGCGTGCGCCTGCCGGTTCCGCAGGGCAGCCACGACCGGGTCTGCAAGGCCATCGCGGACAACCGCAGCTCGCTGCGCGACATCGCCGACCTGATGCAGGACAGCCCCGCCCTGGCCTTGAGCGTGATTCGCGAAGCCAACCGGCACACCCATGGCGGCATGACCGCGCTGGCGGAAAACCTTGAGGTGGCGATCAATCGCCTCGGTTTGAAGCGCACTGAAGAACTGCTCGCCCGCCTGCCTGCGGAACCGGAAGCGCAAATCCCCGTGGCCCTGCGTCAGCTGCAATTGATCAGTCAGCATGCCACCCAACAGGCCAACGGTTTTTTCGCCGCACGCCTGGCCCGGCTGTGGCAGGACATCCATTGGGGCAGCCTGTTGTTTCTTTCGCCCTTGTGGCCGATGGCGCTAACCCATCCCCGGTTGCTCGAAGAATGGGAACTGCGGGTCATCCATAAAGGTGAGTCGGCGGCCACCGTCGAGAAACAATTGTTCGGGGTTCGCCTGCTGGACATTGCTCAGGCGCTGGTGGAGATCTGGCACCTGCCGATCTGGGTGCAACAGGGTTACAAGCTATTGCTCAATGAACAGCGGGAGTTGGTGAAAGTTCTGCGCATCGCCCGCGACGTCGATCACCCGCTGCGCCAGCAGAACCGTCTCGACGACGATCCGACGTTGCGCCGCTGGCTCAATCAGCCCGCCAACACCGTGCTGCTGGCCAACGGCCTGGCGCTATCGGCGCAACAAGCCTGGGACAGTCCGCACAGCGAGCGCTGGCAATACCTGACCAGCCTTTACCTGCAAATGCCGATGGACGACGTGCAGCAGCAATTGCACCAGCAGGCTGCCAACAGTGCACGCCAGCACGCTCGGTCCGACCTCTGGCACCCCGCCGTTTCTTTGCTCTGGCCGTGGGGCACGAAGCGGGTTCACGCCGGGTTACTGCCGGCCCCGGCGCCGACCGCCGAAGACCTGACGAAATGGCGCCAGCAATGTGCCGAACTGTTGGTCGAGCCGAGCCGCTTCACCAATGCCATGCACCTGACCAACTCCGCCCGCGACGCACTGGTCGCCTGCGGTATGCGTCGGGTGATGATCCTGATGGCCGATCGCACCCACGCCAATTTGCGGGTGCACCAGATCGCCGGATTGCCTAAAGAAACAGCCGGGCTGAATTTCGCAGTGAGCCAGAGCACCGTGTTGCAACGCCTGCTCTCGCAACAGGCCCAGATGCGCCTGACCCCGGCCAACAACGCACAATTTTCGGCGCTGCTGCCGGCCAGCCTGCGTTCGCAGTTCGGTGGCGAACACCTGCTGTTACGCTCGCTGGTCAACAACGGCCGCGTGATCATGATCGTTGTAGCGGATCAGGGCGGCGGGCCGTTTTCGGAAATCACCGTGCAGGCCTTCGGGAAAACCGCGCAGTGCATCGAGAAAGCGCTGCACAGCTTTAGCCATCGCGGGCAATGACCCGCTACAATCCCCCCCTTTGTGCTCTGGAGACCTCACATGTCTGACTTCTCTGGCTTGCCGCTGGTGATCGAACCGAGCGACTTGCTCCCTCGCCTCGACGCCCGCGATCTGATTCTGGTGGACCTGACCAGCAGCGCCCGCTATGCCGAAGGGCATATTCCCGGTGCGCGCTTTGTCGATCCGAAACGCACGCAACTCGGCCAGCCGCCGGCGCCCGGCCTGATGCCGCCGCAAGCGGCACTCGAAGCGTTGTTCGGTGAATTGGGGCACAACCCCGACGCGGTCTACGTGGTGTACGACGACGAAGGCGGCGGTTGGGCCGGGCGTTTCATCTGGCTGCTGGATGTCATCGGCCATCGCAACTACCACTACCTCGACGGCGGCCTGACGTCGTGGCTGGCCGAAGGCTCGCCAATGTCGATCCAGATCCCGGCCCCGGTCGGCGGCCCCGTGGCGCTGACGTTGCACGACGAACCGACCGCGACCCGTGAATACCTGCAATGCCGTCTCGGCGCCGCCGACCTGGCGATCTGGGACGCGCGTGGACCGCTGGAATACTCCGGCGAGAAAGTCCTGGCGGCCAAGGCCGGGCACATTCCCGGCGCGGTTAATTTCGAATGGACCGCAGGCATGGACCCGGCGCGCAACCTGCGCATCCGCAAAGACATGCCGCAGATCCTCGAACAGCTCGGGATCAGCAAAGACAAAGAAGTGATTACCCACTGCCAGACTCACCACCGTTCTGGCTTCACCTATCTGGTGGCCAAGTCCCTCGGTTATCCGCGGGTCAAAGGCTACGCCGGCTCCTGGGGCGAATGGGGCAACCACCCCGATACGCCTGTCGAGATTTAAGGTTTTTAAGGACAGTTAATGAATAAGCGTCTGTTTATCCTCAGCCAATACTTGCTGCCTCACCACTTGCTTTCGCGACTGGCCGGCTGCATCGCCGAATGCCGTGTGCGCTGGTTCAAGAATGCCTTCACCGCATGGTTCGCCAAGCGCTATCAGGTGGACATGTCCCAGGCCCTGGTCGAAGACCTGACCGCCTACGAGCACTTCAACGCCTTCTTCACCCGCGCCTTGAAAGACGGCGCGCGCCCACTGGACGAAACCCCGGGCGCGATCCTCAGCCCAGCCGATGGCGCGGTCAGCCAGCTCGGCCCGATCGAGCACGGTCGCGTGTTCCAGGCCAAGGGCCACAGTTTCAGTGTGCTGGAATTGCTCGGCGGTGACGCAGCCAATGCTGCGCCGTTCATGGGCGGCGATTTCGCGACTATCTATCTGTCACCGAAGGATTACCACCGCGTGCACATGCCGCTGGCCGGCACCCTGCGGGAAATGGTCTACATCCCGGGGCGGATTTTCTCGGTCAACCAGACCACCGCTGAAAACGTGCCGGAGCTGTTCGCCCGCAATGAGCGTGTGGCCTGCATTTTCGACACCGAGCGCGGGCCGATGGCCGTGGTGCTGGTGGGCGCGATGATCGTGGCGTCGATCGAAACCGTCTGGGCGGGCCTGGTAACGCCGCCGAAACGCGAGCTGAAAACCTTCCGCTACGACGAAGCCGCTCGTGCGCCGATCCATCTGGAAAAAGGCGCGGAACTGGGTCGCTTCAAACTGGGATCGACCGCAGTCGTGCTGTTCGGGCCGGATCAGGTGCAGTGGGCTGAAGAACTGGCGGCAGGTTCGCCGGTGCAGATGGGTCAGGGTCTGGGCTCGCCGAAGGCTTAAATGCGTCTCCTGTAGGAGCGAGCGCGCTCGCGATGGTCTTGAACGATAACGCTGGGAGCCTGAAACCCCGCAGCGCTTTGACATTCATCGCGAGCAAGCTCGCTCCTACAGGGAATGGCGACTCCAATCCCCCTCACCCGTTAAGAGCTGATACAGTTCAGCCATTCACTGCCCATTTTCCCGGTTGGAGTTTGTTCACGGCATGAATGAGACCAGTCCCCACCTTCTTTTACGCGCGCCGATCCCGGCACAGTCGCGCCTGTCGTTCTGCGAAGCGACTCCGCGCGACCTCAAACGCTGGATCGCCGACCTGCCCAAGGCCAACATCGGCGAAACCGCGCGCCAGCTCTATCAAGGCTTGAGCGAGCTGAACCAGTTGCTGACGCCCAGCGACAATCGCCTGCAACTGCTCGAACTGCTGCGGCCCGAGGTGTATTACGTCTGCAAACACCTGGAGCGGCACTTCCTGCACCAATCGATCGTTCTCGATGAGCGCTCGCGCAAGATCGCCAACCTCTGCCAGGCGCTGCAAAGTCACCTGGCGATGGGCTACAAACAGATCGTCGTGCGCATCGCCCCGCGCTTCAGCAAGGATCGCGCGCCGCTGCTGACCCAGGCGTTGCAGCGGGCGATGCATTGCCTGAACGGCTCGCTGATCCGCGCCACCGAACTCTATTGCCCGGTGCCGGAAGGGGTGTGGCTGGAGCTGCATCAGCTGTACCGGATCGCCTGCCTGCATCGGCTCCAGCACCTGGGCCTGCGTGATGAGCTGGCCAGTCTGACGCAGACCCTCAGCGTCGAGCAGACTTACGTGGTCGCGCTGCTGCTGGGGGCCGCCCGGTGCAATCAGTTGCGGCAGAACCAGATCGCCCGGCTCGCCGAAGTGCTGGAGCCCTGGAGCAAGCTGCTCAAGCTGCAACCGGAATCGCCCGCCGATGGCTTGTTTGCCGTCGCCCCGGAACTGGACGTAGCGCCGCGCTATCGTTCGAAATTCCGCGCCGAGCAGCAAGCCAGTCTGTTGGGTCTCGATCCACAGCCGCTGGTCGCGGCCATCGAAGCGCATCTGCAAAAAACCGACAGCGCCTCGCCACTGCCCGTGCCCTCAGGACTCAGTGTGGATACCCTGCAACACCTGAATGCCGCCTGGGGCCAGGCCGTCGAGCGCAGCTTTCAGCGCACCCCTAGCCAAGGCACTCTGACCCTGTGCGTGGGCATGAGCGCGCTGCACTTCTATCTGGGCGGGCAACGGCCGTTCAACGAGATCCTGAAAAACCCCGGCGCCGGCCGTGCGCAGTTCAAGGCCACGTCCCCCACCGGCCGGGAGAAAGACCAATGGAGCCACGCGTTCGATGCAGCGCCACACGGCACCGCTGACACGTTGCTGCCCTACGAAGAAATCGAATACCCGCAACTGCAGAACGATGACAGTCACGACGCCGCGGACCGTAACCGGCACTTCCCGACCTACGTCCTGCCGGTGATCAACCACAGCCCGGGCGGGTATTGCCTCGCCTGGCCAGGCGCAGTGCCGGCCGAGCTGCAGGCGGGCGAGATGGTGGGTATCGAGGATTCGGCGGGAGCAGGCTGGAGCATCGCCGTGGTGCGCTGGATCCGCCAGGTTCGCGGTGGCGGAACGCAAATGGGCATCGAGCAAGTCGCACCGTACGCCGAGCCTTGCGGCCTGCAACTGGTGCGCACCCGCGATGACCACAGCCATTACCTGCGTGGCCTGTTATTGCCCGCCATCAGCGCGATCGACCTACCGGCTACCCTGCTCGCCCCGCGACTGCCGTTTCAGGAAGGCAACAAGGTGCTGATCAACACCAACGGCGAGGAACGCCGGGCCGGGCTGGATCGGCGAGTGGCGAGCACCAACAGCTTCAATCAGTTTGCTTATCGGTCACTGGAGGCGGCCAAGAGCGAGAGCGCCGCGGGGAGCGGCGTGGTCAGTTCCGAGGAAGATTTTGATTCGTTGTGGAAGACGCTTTGAGCTGAATCTATAAGACCGCGGCGCGGCCTTCGCGAGCAAGCCCGCTCCCACAGTGATCCGGTTCCTTCAGGAGAATGCGGTCAACTGTGGGAGCGGGCTTGCTCGCGAAGTGGCCCGTTCAGACGCCCAGGATATTAGAGCTGCCCGTCACGATCCCGGAAGCCCAACAAATACAGCACCCCGTCCAGCCCCAACGTGGAAATCGCCTGCTTCGCCGACTGCTTCACCAGCGGTTTGGCACGGAACGCCACGCCCAACCCGGCAATCGCCAGCATCGGCAAGTCATTGGCGCCATCACCGACCGCAATGGTCTGCTCCAGCCGTAAACCTTCCTTATGCGCCAACTCCTTCAGCAGATCCGCCTTGCGTTGCGCATCGACAATCGGCTCGACCGCCACGCCAGTTACCTTGCCGTCGACCACTTCCAGTTCGTTGGCGAACACATAGTCGATACCGAGCTTGGCCTGCAACTGCTTGGCGAAGTAGGTGAAGCCGCCGGAGAGAATTGCCGTCTTGTAGCCCAGGCGCTTGAGTTCGGCGAACAGGGTTTCGGCGCCTTCGGTCAGGCGCAACGAAGCGCCGATTTCGTCCAACACGCCGACATCGAGCCCTTTGAGCAAGGCCAGGCGCTCCTTGAAGCTGGCGCGGAAATCCAGTTCGCCGGCCATCGCTCGCTCGGTGATTTCTGACACTTTGTCGCCTACGCCCGCAGCCTTGGCCAGTTCGTCGATGACTTCGGCCTCGATCAGCGTCGAGTCCATGTCGAACACCGCCAGCCGGCGGTTGCGGCGGAACAGCGAATCTTCCTGGAACGCGATGTCGACGTTCAACTCCTGGGCCACGCTGAGGAATTCCGCCCGCAGCGCTTGCGGATCCGCCGCTTCGCCGCGCACCGAAAACTCGATGCAGCCTTTGCCCTTGTCAGCCGGCGTGTCCAGCGGCATGCGCCCGGACAGGCGATCGATGTGATCGATGTTCAGGCCATATTTGGCGGTAATCGAGCTCACGGCCTGCAATTGCCCGGCAGTTACTTTGCGGGTCAATAGCGTCACGATGTGGCGTTTTTTGCCCTGGTTGCCAACCCACTGCTGGTAATCCTGTTCAGACACCGGCGTAAACCGCACTTGCTGATCGAGTTCGTACCCCTTGAACAGGATGTCCTTGAGTACCGACTTGCCTTGCTCGGTGTCAGGAATCTCAACCAGGATGCCGAAGGACAGGGTGTCGTGGATCACCGCCTGACCGATGTCGAGAATGTTCACACCACCCTGGGACAGAACGCCGGTAATGGCCGCAGTCAGACCCGGACGGTCGACTCCCGTGATGTTTATCAGGACGATTTCGCGCAAGGCGCACCCCCGCAGGTGGAAAAAAACCGCATTCTACCCACTTTCAGTGACCATCGGGCACCGTGAGCGCTTTGCCGGTCTAGGGCCTGTCGCTATACTGCGCGTCAACTTCACGGACAAAAGAGCCGAGCTCAAGTGAACCGGCCCACGCCAGTAAAAACCGATAACTTCTTTCTGCTGATCTTCCGGGCACTGCGCCATCGCCGTGTACCGATTGCATTGCGCATCGCCAGCCATAACGTGATCCTGGTCGCTCTGGCCTTGGTGATCTACGCCTGTGTGATGGGTTTGCAGTTCAAGCAGGCCATGCACGAGCAGGCGGATGCCCTGGGCGAAAGCCTGACCACGCAGACCGCCACGTCGGCGACGGAGCTGTTGGTGTCCAACGACATCCTCAGCCTCAACGTGCTGCTCAACAACCTCACCAAAAACAAGCTGGTGGCCCACGCCGCCATCTACAGCGTGGATAACCGTATCCTTGCCGAAGCCGGTCAGCGCCCCAAGCACAGCCTGCTGGGCGAAGCCGAAGGCATGTACCAGAGCAAGATCACCTTCCAGGACGTGACCGCCGGGCAATTGCGCATCAGCCTGGACATGGACCAATTCCAGCAGCCGATGACCATCAGCCTGCAAAGCATGGGCATCTTGAGTGCGATTCTGTTGGCGTTGTCGCTGGCCTTGAGCCTGCGCCTGGGTCGGCACATCTCCACCCCGCTGCTGCAATTGCGCGTATGGCTGCGCAATATCGACGAATACACCCCGGCGACTGACCGTCAGGACGAGATCGGCGACCTGGCGCGGCAACTGCACGCCAATTTCGCGCCGGAACCGGCCGAGCCTGAGCCTGCACCGGAACCCGAGTACGACGACAGCGATTACGAAGACGCCGACGAGCCGTCCTTCGAAGTGCGCAACCTGCGTGACCCGAGTTTCGACGAAAGCAAGCCGGTCGCCGCCCTCAAGCCTGCGCCACGGCACATTGTCAGCACCGTCGAAGATGACGATGACGACGATGCGTTTGCCGATCTGCGTGATGAGTCGGCCGACAGTGCGCCTAAACCGCTCGCTAAACCGGTGATTTCCAACGTGCCGCAGCACAGCGCGGTGCTGGCTGTGCAACTGGGCGCTCAGGATCAACTGCGTCGTCTGCCTCGCACCCGCCTGGAAGAATTGCTCAAACGCTACCGCGATTGCCTCGATCAGGCCGCTTCGCTCTATGAGGGCGAGCTGCATAGCCTGAACGACGGCAGCACGCTGATGGTCTTCCACACCGAGGACAGCGGCGACGATTACCTGACCAACGCCATCTGCTGCGGTGAGTTGCTGCGCGCCCTCGGCCATCAGTTGCAGATCGAAGTCGCCGACAGCGGCATCACCCTGCAATTGCAGTTGGGCCTGACCCTTGGCGACGGCTTGTTCGGCCTGAGCCAGATCGACCTGCTGCTGACCGAAACCGCACAGGACGCCCTGGCCCTGTCGCAACACAGCCGCAACCTGCTGCTAGTGGAGCGCAAAATCGGTGACGACGTGCTGATTCGCCAGCGTGCGCGGATTCGCCCGATTGCCAGCCCTGAGGGTGCGTGCTGCGTGGAGCGGTTGATGGAGCCTTATCCGTCGATGCTTGAGCGGCAATTGGCGCGGATGCATGAGCGTCGGGCCTAGAGCCTCGTTATGAAGAAGCCCGCAGATGAGTGATTGTCTGCAGGCTTTTTTGTTGCCTGTTCCGGCCCCATCGCCAGCAGGCTGGCTCCCACATTGGATTTGTGGTGTACACATGCCCCTTGTGGCAGCCGGCCTGCTGGCGATTGGGCCAGAACAGGCAGATTACCGCCTCGCAAAAACAACAAGGCCCGCATCAACGCGGGCCTTGTTTCAAATCCATCCAGCTTCAGAAGCGGAACACTTCCATATCCGTCCGGATCGGCGAGGCCATCGGGATCTTCGGCTGCTTTTCCTGCTCCGTCGCCGGTGCTGCGGGCTTCGGAGCCGGTTTACGCGGTGCTTCAGCAATCGGTGGCTGATTGGCCAATGGCTTGAGCGCCACCGACAGCTGTTCAGCCAGGCGCTGCAACAATACGCCCTGAGCCTGGACCTGCGCCGCGGTACCGCCGGCGTGCTGCTCCTGCAGATGAATGATGCGGTTATCGCGAACCTGACCACGACGGTCGATCAGACGCCATTGCGCATCCAGAATCGCTGGTTGCGATTCACCCGAGTCCAGACGCGTGATGGTCAGCAGCACCTGAACATCCGGTGTGAAGCCGAGGGTCGCCGGGGCTAGCACGACACGCTGGCTGTCAAGGTGACCGGCCACCTGACGCAGCAACAACTGGTCGATGTCGGAAGACAGGCTTCCCGCCCAACGACCATCGGTCGCCGCCTGGAGGCTGCCATCCGGTTGACGCTGCAGCAGGGTTTCCCGTTGCAGGTAATCGGCAACCGTGACCGGACCGAGTAATACCGCCATGCCCGCGCTTTGCGCAGGTTGAGCCGGACTTCCGCTGTCCAGCTGGTACAGCGACACCGGTTGGTGAACGCTGCAACCCGCCAGGCCAAGAACGCCGGCGAGCATCAAAATAAAAGGAAGGCGCAGAGCAGTCATCGTCCCATCCAGGTGATTGCCACAAGGCTAATCACAGTGAAAATACTCAATAAATATGAAGAACGCTCGGCCACGCCGGCGCTTGAAAGGCCATATCATCCGTGAATATGCGTTCCGACTCCAGCGCGAAAGCGTCGATCTACGCGTTAAATCGTAGATCGAGCGCTCTAGGACGCTTAATTGAGGTTTTCGACGAGCAGCGCATCCACCCTCTGGAAGCCACGTGGCAATTTGTTGCCACGACGCCCACGCTCACCTTTGTAGTGCTCGAGGTCGTCCGCTTTCAGCGACAAGGTACGTTTTCCGGCCTGCAGCACCAACGTGGCACCGTCGGGCAGTACGGCGATGTCCGTGACATATTCTTCGCGACTGGCTACACGCTCACCGGAGATCCCGATGATCTTGTTGCCTTTGCCCTTACCTAATTGTGGCAGATCGCTGATTTTGAAGATCAGCAGGCGACCTTCGGTGGTCACCGAGGCCAGCCAGTTGTTCTCACGATCAGCCACCGGCCGCGGCAGAATCACTTTCGAATTGTTCGGCAAGCTCAGCAGGGCCTTGCCTGCCTTGTTTTTGGCCTGGAAGTCTTCGCCCTTGACCACGAAACCGTAACCGGCGTCGGAGGCGATCACGTACAGCGAATCGTCTTCGGGCATCAGCACGCATTCGAAGGTCGCACCGGGCGGCGGTGTCAGACGGCCAGTCAGTGGTTCACCCTGGCCACGGGCCGAAGGCAAGGTGTGCGAGGCCACAGAATAGCTGCGGCCGGTAGAGTCGATAAACACGGCAAACTGGTTGGAACGACCCGGCGCCAGCGCCTTGAAACCGTCCCCGGCCTTATAGGAGAGTCCCGTGGCGTCGATTTCGTGTCCCTTGGCAGAGCGAACCCAGCCTTTTTCCGACAGCACTACCGTGACTTTTTCGTTCGGCAGCAGGTCGTGTTCGGTCAGGGCCTTGGCTTCGGCGCGCTCGACGATCGGCGAACGACGGTCGTCGCCATAGGTTTCGGCGTCCTTGATCAGCTCGGAGCGCACCAGTTTTTTCAGCTTGGCTTCGCTGCTCAACAGCGCCTGCAGCTTGGCTTGTTCCTTGAGCAGTTCATCCTGCTCGGCACGCAGTTTCATTTCTTCCAGTCGCGCCAACTGGCGCAAACGGGTGTCGAGAATGTAGTCAGCCTGGATTTCGCTGAGGGCGAAACGCTCAATCAGAGCGGCTTTCGGGTGCTCCTCGGTACGGATGATGTGAATCACTTCATCCAGGTTGAGGTAAGCGATCAACAAACCGTCTAACAGGTGCAGGCGACGCTCGACCTTGTCGAGGCGGAATTGCAGGCGACGACGCACGGTCTGCACCCGGAACTCCAACCACTCGACCAGCAACGCCCGCAGGTTTTTCAGCTGCGGCTTGCCGTCGAGGCCGATGATGTTGATGTTGACCCGGTAGCTGGACTCCAGCTCGGTGCTGGCGAACAGATGCTGCATCAGCGCGTCGTGGTCGAAGTTTTTCCGCGCGCCCGGAATGATCACGATGCGGCAAGGGTTTTCGTGGTCGGATTCGTCGCGCAGGTCAGCGATCTGCGGGGCTTTCGACGGTTTGGCCTGCATCATCGCCGCGATTTGCTCCAGCACCTTGGCGCCAGACACCTGATGCGGCAACGCGGTGACGATGATGTCGCCATCTTCGATGTGGTACACGGCGCGCATGCGCACCGAACCGCGACCGGTTTCGTAGATTTTCAGCAAGTCTGCGCGCGGCGTGATGATTTCCGCTTCGGTCGGGTAGTCCGGGCCCTGGATGTGCTCACAGAGTTGTTCGACCGTGGCTTTCGGCTCGTCGAGCAAGCGCACGCAGGCTGTCGCGACTTCGCGCAGGTTGTGTGGCGGTACGTCGGTGGCCATGCCCACGGCGATACCGGTGGTGCCGTTGAGCAGGATGTTCGGCAAACGCGCCGGCAACACAAGCGGTTCGTCGAGGGTGCCGTCGAAGTTCGGGCCCCAGTCCGCGGTGCCCTGGCCCAGCTCGCTGAGCAACACTTCGGAATAACGCGACAGCCGCGCTTCGGTGTAACGCATGGCGGCGAAGGATTTGGGATCATCCGGCGCACCCCAGTTACCCTGGCCGTCGACCAGTGTGTAGCGGTAGCTGAACGGCTGGGCCATGAGGACCATGGCTTCATAGCAGGCCGAATCGCCGTGCGGGTGGAATTTACCGAGCACGTCACCGACGGTACGCGCCGATTTCTTGTGCTTGGAATCGGCGTCCAGCCCCAACTCGCTCATCGCATAAATGATGCGCCGCTGTACCGGTTTCAGGCCGTCGCCGATATGCGGCAAGGCACGGTCCATGATCACGTACATGGAGTAGTTGAGGTAGGCATTTTCGGTGAAGTCAGCCAGTGACCGGCGTTCTACACCGTCCAGGCTGAGATCAAGGGAGTCGCTCATGCGGGCCTCATCGGTTCGTTGTCTGGCGCAGCAGCATGGTGCCACCGCGCTGGGTAAATTCAAGTTTGTTCAGCGCGCTCATACCGAGCAGCACCTGATTGCCATCCAGGCCGGGCGCGACCAGCGCGCGCACGTCGCGCAACACGATGTCACCCACCTGCAAACGGTCAATGCGGGTTCGATAACCCTGGCTCAGGCCATTTGCCGTGCTCAGGGTCACGCCGAAGCCCTCTTCGAGTTTCAGCCGCTTGGCCATTTCCGCCGGGATCGATACGTCGGTCGCCCCGGTGTCCAGCATGAAATCCACCGGCTGGCCATTGATCTGGCCGCTGGCGACGAAATGTCCCTGGTGATTGCTGACCAGTTTCACTTCGATAAAACCGTCGCCCTGTTCCGAGCTGACGACGACGTTGGGATTTTCCTGACGCGCTTCCCAATCACCGAAAAACCGCGTTGCCAAAAACAGTCCCGCGCACCACGCCAGCACCATAAACACCCGACCGGCGCGCTTGCCCGGCGTTTGCGGGGTCATGGCCTGGCGCTCCAGCCACCTTCAGGCGCGGCGAAACGCCAGACAATCGGGCGAATCTCACCGTCGTCACGGGCACCATCGTTGTTGTCGATGCCGATCCAGGCGCCCTCCGCATCCACGACCAACGCTTCCGCCAGGCCATACGCCTGCGGATATTGACGACCGTCCTGCAACGCGTCCCTGGCAAACGACCAGCAACGCTCCACCTTGGCCGTCGTTGCGTCGCGGCGGCAAATCTGGAACGCGTTGCGCTCCAGGGTAAACAGCTTGCCGTTGAACAATGACAAGTCGGCAAAGTCCCGCGAGACCGCTTTAGCCTTATCAAACTGCGCGGGCTGCATCTCCATCCCGGCTTCGCTCAGCAGCACACAGCCGCCATCGCAATCCCAAACCGTCTGCTGACGCTTGATCGTCAGCAAACCCCGGCGCTCGCGCTCCGCGGCCAGCCACAACTGATCGCCTGCCGGGTTGATCGCCAGGCCCTCGAACAGGGCGTTGAAATGCAAGAGCATGCCACTGGCCCGCGCTTCGCGGACCAGCATTGGCGAGATCTTCAACCACGAGACGGGACCGACCACCGGCACTTGCAGCACCGCGGCATGGGACTCGCTGACGAGGTAGCGATTGCCCGCGCTGTCGCAGGTGATGCCCTCGAAATCCAGGTCGCCGCCGCGCACGAAGGCGGCCGCCCAGGTCCGCGAACGCAAGCCCCAGGGCAGCCCGCTGTCCGGCACCGGCGGCACGTCGATGTGCACGGTTTCAGCCTGCCAGACCGTATCGCCGGTCTTGAGACGGTAGATCTGATCGTCGTCGCGATCGGAAATCGTCCACAAGTCCTTGCCACACTGAGCCAACCCCGACAGGTTGCCGCCGCGCATGCCCTCCACGGGATGTTCGGATAACAGGCGCAACTCCGGTGCCGGTTCGGCAAACGCCGTCACCGAGGTCAGAAGTAACGCACACGCCAGGGCCAAGCCAACCCGCATCAGCCAAGAACCTCGGCGAGGTTGCCTTTGGACTCAAGCCAGGATTTACGGTCGCCGGCGCGTTTCTTCGCCAGCAACATGTCCATCATTTCCGAGGTTGCGGCGAAATCGTCCAGGGTCAGTTGCACCAGTCGCCGGGTGTTCGGGTCCATGGTGGTTTCGCGCAGTTGCGGCGGGTTCATTTCACCCAGGCCCTTGAATCGCGTGACCTGCGGCTTGCCGCGTTTCTTCTCGGCCACCAGACGATCGAGAATGCCGTCACGTTCGGCTTCGTCGAGGGCGTAGTAGATTTCTTTGCCCAGGTCGATACGGTACAGCGGCGGCATCGCTACGTAGACGTGACCGGCATCCACCAACGGGCGGAAATGCTGGACGAACAACGCGCACAGCAGCGTGGCGATGTGCAGGCCGTCGGAGTCGGCGTCGGCGAGGATGCAGATCTTGCCGTAACGCAGCTGGCTCATGTCCGCCGCGCCGGGATCGACCCCGATGGCCACGGCGATGTTGTGCACCTCCTGGCTGGCCAGCACTTCGCTGCCGTCGACTTCCCAGGTGTTCAGGATCTTGCCGCGCAACGGCAGGATCGCTTGAAACTCTTTGTCCCGCGCTTGTTTGGCGGAGCCGCCAGCAGAATCACCTTCCACGAGAAACAGCTCGGAACGCATCGGGTCCTGGCCGGCGCAATCGGCGAGCTTGCCCGGCAACGCCGGCCCTTGGGTGATGCGCTTGCGCTCGACTTTCTTGCTGGCTTTCAGGCGACGGCCGGCGTTGTTGATCGCCAGCTCGGCCAGGAGCATGCCGGTTTCCGGGTGGGCGTTGAGCCACAGGCTGAACGCGTCCTTGACCACGCCGGAGACGAACGCCGCGGCTTCACGGGACGACAGACGCTCTTTGGTCTGGCCGGAGAATTGCGGCTCCTGCATTTTCATCGACAGGACGAAGGCAATACGCTCCCAGACGTCTTCCGGCGCGAGCTTTACGCCACGCGGCAGCAGGCTGCGGAATTCACAGAATTCGCGCATCGCGTCGAGCAGGCCCTGGCGCAGGCCGTTGACGTGCGTACCGCCCTGGGCCGTCGGGATCAGGTTGACGTAGCTTTCCTGAACACTGTCGCCACCTTCCGGCAACCACAGCAGCGCCCAGTCGACCGCTTCCTTATTACCGGCGAGGCTGCCGCAGAATGGCTCGTCGGGCAGGCGTTCGAATTCGCTGACCGCATCGACCAGGTAGGAGCGCAGGCCGTCTTCGTAGTGCCATTCGACTTTCTCGCCGGTGGCCTTGTCTTCAAAGCTGACCAGCAGCCCCGGGCACAGCACGGCCTTGGCCTTGAGCACGTGCTTGAGGCGGCTGATGGAGAATTTCGGTGAATCGAAGTACTTCGGGTCCGGCGCGAAGAACACACTGGTGCCGGTGTTGCGCTTGCCGACGGTGCCGACCACTTCCAGCTCGGTTTTCTTGTAACCGTCGGCGAAGGTCATCTGGTATTCGTTGCCGTCACGCTTGACGCGCACCCGGACTTCGGTCGACAAGGCGTTGACCACGGAAATACCCACCCCGTGCAGACCGCCGGAGAACTGGTAGTTCTTGTTGGAAAACTTGCCGCCCGCGTGGAGCTTGGTGAGGATCAGCTCGACGCCCGACACGCCCTCTTCCGGGTGAATGTCCACCGGCATGCCACGGCCGTCATCGCTGACTTCCAGGGAGTGATCGGCGTGCAGGATGACCTGCACCGACGTCGCGTGCCCGGCCAAGGCCTCGTCGACGCTGTTGTCGATGACTTCCTGGGCGAGGTGGTTCGGCCGACTGGTGTCGGTGTACATGCCGGGGCGTTTGCGCACCGGGTCGAGGCCCGAGAGGACTTCGATGGCGTCTGCGTTATAAGAGCTAGCGCTGGGAGTGGCCATGGGTTCTCGTCGTCAAATGTCGGTGAAAAAGAGGCGATGGCTCACAGTGCCGTGAAATCAATCGCCTGATACAAATCTGCGCCGATGCCGGCAAAACTCAGCATTGCCGGCAATCGCTCGGCAAAACCCTGGAAACCATGGTCGCCGCCAGCCTGGATACGCAAGGCACAGGCCCGGTAATACTGCTGGGCGAGGCGATAATCCAGCGTTTCGTCACCGGTCTGCAACCACACCTGGTAACGCTGCGGATCCCGGGGCGCCGGCACTTCCAGTTCGGCCAGGGCCGTCACGTGGTCGTGGGTCAATTCCCAGGCCTCATCGGTATACAGGTTTTTCTGCGTCCCCAGATACCCGTCGAACATCCGGTGCGGACTGACGGCAGGGTTGATCAACAGGGCCTTGAGGCCATGGCGCTCGGCCAGGTGAGTCGCATAGTAGCCGCCGAGTGAGCTGCCGACCAGCAGTGGCCGCCCAAGCTCGGAAATCGCCTGCTCCAGCTGACCGATGGCCTCGCGTGGATGGTGATGCAAGGCCGGCACCCGCAGTTGGTCGCTCAAGCCCAGACGCTCCATCACCTGCACCAACTGCGTGGCCTTTTGCGAGGCGGGGGCGCTGTTGAAACCGTGGATGTAAAGGATCGAACCGGACATTTGAACTCCCTGTGCGTCGGGTAAAGAGGCGGAGTTTACAGGGTGTCGGGAGAATCGGGGATATCCGTGGAGTTCATGTCGCCCGAGCGGACGCCATCGCCAGCAGGCTGGCTCCCACAGGGATCTGTACACAACCCTGATTCAATGTGGGAGCCAGCCTGCTGGCGATGGCAGCACCGCAGATATTCAGTAGCCGTTAGAGCCGTAATCCACCTGAAAATCGAAGCCGGTGACCCGTTCCACCCCGGTTTCAATCTGCCCGTCCGGCATCAACCGCAACCAGCGATACCCCGGCGCCTGTTCGCCGACCTTGAAGTCCTCACTGCGCGGCTCGAACTGAATGCAGGTCGATGGCGATGCCAGCAACCGCACATCGTCGCGCATCTGGTCGATTTCCTGGTGCACATGCCCCCACAGGACGGCGCGGACCTGGGGAAAGCGGTCCAGCACGGCGAACAGTCCGTCGGGATTGCGCAAACCAATCGGCTCCATCCACGGGCAACCGATCGATACCGGGTGATGGTGGAAGCACACCAGATGATGACGCTCCGGGGCTTCACTCAACGACCGGGCGAGCAGCTGCAACTGCTCGTCCTGCAAATACCCCGGCACCGAGCCCGGCACGGCCGAGTCAAGCAACGTGACCCGCCAGTTGCCGATGTCCACCACCGGTTCCAGCAGCGCGCTTTGCACTGCGGCCTCGGCCATGACCTGCGGCTCATCGTGATTGCCGGGAATCCAGCGCGCCGGCGCATCGAGCCGACGGGTCAGGTGACGAAACTGCTGGTAGGACTCCAGCGTGCCGTCCTGGGAAATATCGCCACTGGCGATGATCAGGTCGATCTGCGGCTGTTGCCGCCGGACCAGTTCGATGACCTTTTGCAGGCTGTCGCGCGTGTTCATGCCCAGCAACGTACCGTCGGCCTCGGCAAACAGATGACTGTCGGACAGTTGCACCAGCAACGCCGGATCGGCGGTGGTCAATGTGGATACGCTCGGCAAGGCGTTCTCCCAGGGCTGAACACGGGATAAAGGGAATGCCGCGATTATGCTGGGGGACGATCAAAAGGGGAAACCCGTGAACCGGACGCAGTTCACAACTAGCGAACGACTTCGTATTCATGCCCCAGCGCCAGGCAATGGCTGAGCCACTCCCCCAGAAACATGTTCAGCTGGGCTTTTTCGTCCGGCTGATGCATCGCGGCGTTCGGGTAAGGATAGATGCCGCGAAAGCGTCGTGCATGTTCGGCGCTGACCACTTCGGCCATACACGCGTCGTGATAGACCTGGACTTCCAGTTGCGGCACCGGCAGCCAGGGCAGGCTGTGCTCCTGGCGCACCTGCAGGGTCGTGGTGTACGGACAGACCTGCAGCACTTCGAGGGCCAGCACGCCGAGGATCTGCTCGCCATGGCTCACGGCAATGCGCCGCGCCGCCGGTTCGTTGCGCATATCCGGCAGCAGTCGCATCAGGCGCGCGTAGTTGGCCTCGCAGGAGGCCTGCAGCCCCACCAGGTCAACCCTGTAGCGATCGCGCAGCTTGTTTACGACCATAACCCCCTCACTTCAACGCGGTTCAATGCCAGCCATTGCAAGGCAATGATGCTGGCCGCGTTGGCAATTCGCCCGTCGCGTACGGCTTGCAGCGCATCTTCGAACGCCCAGACCTTCACGCGGATATCTTCTGCTTCTTCCTCCAGCCCATGCAGGCCGCCGACCCCGGTGGTCTCGCAACGCCCCAGGTACAAGTGCACCAATTCATTGCTGCCGCCCGGCGATGGAAAATAGTGGGTGATCGGCCAGAGCGCCCCGAATACAAGCCCAGCTTCCTCCTGCGCTTCGCGGTGAGCAACTTCTTCCGGCACTTCATCCTTGTCGATCAGACCGGCGACCAGTTCGACCAGCCACGGGTTGTCGGTCTTGCCCATGGCGCCGACGCGAAACTGCTCGATCAGCACCACTTCGTCGCGCTTTGGATCGTAAGGCAGCACGCAAACGGCGTCGTGGCGAACAAACACTTCCCGATTGATTTCACGGCTCATGCCACCGGCGAACAATTCGTGGCGCAAGTGCACGCGGTCGAGCTTGTAAAAGCCCTCGTAGCACTTTTCGCGCCGAACGATCTCAACGGCCGTCGGCATGGCGTTGGCAAAATCAGTCATGACAATCCTCGTTTGCAGAATCAGGTACGAGATTGCCTGGTGTTTCCTGCAACCTCGACTTCGCGCCATCCTAACGCGCCCGTGACGTTTGATGCAGCCCCTTTCCGTCAGCGGGATAGACGGTTGAGGCGAAACCAACTCTAATTAGCTTAGTGGCGAACTGACTGCTTCGTTGAGAGTCGAAGCGGTTAACTTTTCGCCTTTCCCTGTTTTATGAAGGACGCCCATGTCGCTTTTTAAAATCGCCTCCGTGGCCGCAATCGCTCTGACGCTGGGCGCTTGCCAGAGCCTGTTCCAACCCAACTACCGGGCGCCCCTGGAAACCACCCGCGACGCCTCGGAGCAACTGAAACCGGGCTGTACGACCCCTGACTGCCCGCTGGTGAATATCGACACGCTGCGCTTCCCCGCCGAGCCTCAACTGGACGGCATCATCGAAAAACGCCTGCTGCAAATGAGCCGCAGCGCACCCGACGCCCCGGTGGCACCGACGCTGGCGGCGTATCGCGATGAATTTTTGCGCACCGCCGGCCCGCGCTACAGCAGCTATTTGCAAGCCAAGGTACGCGAGCAGCATGACGGCTTGGTGATCATCGAATTTTCCAGCTACCTGGATACCGGCGGCACCCATGGCACGCCGGGCCGCAGCTTCATTAACTACTCGCGCCAGCAGCATAAAGTGCTGACCCTGTCGGACATGCTGGTGCCGGGGCAGGAAGAAGCGTTCTGGAAAGCCGCGCAGGTGGCGCACAACAGCTGGCTGATCAGCACCAAGCTTGATCAGGAAGCGGAGTTCGTGAAGAGCTGGCCGTTCCAGAAAACCCAGAACGTGGCGCTGACCTACGGCGGGGTGATCCTCAAGTACGACGTGAGCACCATCGCGCCTTACGCACTGGGCCACGTCGAACTGAAGATCCCCTACCCGCGCCTGAACGGCATTCTCAAGCCCGAGCTGTTTCCCGGCCGTAACTGAAGGCCCGGCCCAGCACCAGTTGCAGCAGCCCTGCCAGAATCAACGACGGCAGGGTTGCGCCGATGTCCGGATACAGATTGGCCAGCAAGTGATAGGTGCTCACCCCGCCCAACCAGGCGAGCAGCGCCGGCCAGCGCAAGGCGGCTGCAGCGACCTGAGCACCGCGTTTGCGCAGGATGAAATGGTCCACCAGCACCACGCCGAACAGCGGCGCGAATACCGAGCCGATCAACAGCAGGAAGTTCTGGTACTGGGCCAATGGCGCCAACAAGGCGATCAGGGTGCAGATCACGCCGATGGCCAAGGCCAGGTGCTCGACTTTCAAGCGCAATAGAATCCCGCTGGAAACGGCCGCCGAGTGAATATCGGCGAAGGCGTTTTCCGACTCGTCCAGCAGAATAAGCAGCAACGGAATCCCCAGGCCCGCGCCCGCCAATGCCAGCAACAAGGCATTCACTTCACCGCTCGGCGCGAACGCCAGGGTGTACGCCACGCCCAGGCTCATCAGCCAGAAGTTACCGATGAAGAAGCCCACGGCCGTACCGCCGAACACATTCTTCGCGCGCTTGCCGAACCGCGAGTAGTCGGCGATCAGCGGAAGCCACGACAACGGCATGGCGATTGCGATGTCGAAGCCCACGGCAAATGGCATCGAACCGTCACCCGCCTGCGCCCACAACGCGGCCAGATCGGCCTTGGCGAACAGGTTCCAGGTCAGCCAGATGCACGCGGCCAGCAGCAGCCAGATGCCCCACTTGCGCAGGATCTGCCGCACGAACGTCAACGGGCCGCTGACGGCCAGCAACGTCGCCAGGGCACCGAAGAACACGGTCCAGAGCAGCGGATTCGACAGCAGGCTGCCTTCGCTGAACGCACGGGCGCCCAACAGGCTGGCGGCGTCGCGCATGACGATGATTTCGAACGACCCCCAACCGATCAGTTGCAGCAGGTTCAGCACCGCCGGCAGGCTGGCGCCTTTCGCCCCAAGGCTGAGTTTGAGCGCGGCCATCGAGGACAGACCGGTGTCGCTGCCGATCACGCCGACGGCCGCCAACAGCAGAACGCCGATCAGGGTGCCAAGGAAGATCGCCAGCAACGAGCCGGACAGGCCCAGGCCTGGCGCGAGGAGCGCACCGGTCTGCAGGACCATCAGGCCGATGCCGAGGGAGAACCACAGGGAAAACAGATCGCGGCCGCCGAAGACACGTTTGTCGCTCGGCACTGCGATGTCAGGTGAGTAAGTGCTGGGTTGAATGCTCAAGGGTGTTATCTCAGAGGGACATTTGTTGTTGTGTAGATCTCAATCGCCAGCAGGCTGGCTCCCACGGGGGTCTTGTGAACACCCCGATCCAATGTGGGAGCCAGCCTGCTGGCGATGGGGCCTCTGCAGGCCCGACCCTTTCAGGTCAGATCAAACCTTCTTGTACAGCTGGCTGCCTTCCTGCTTGAACCGCTCGGCCTGGTCCGCCAATCCCTGGGCGACTTCGGCGTCGACGGTCTCGATCCGCTGGTTGGCCGCGTATTCACGGACTTCCTGGGTGATTTTCATCGAGCAGAATTTCGGCCCGCACATGGAGCAGAAATGCGCGACCTTGGCCGAATCCTTCGGCAGGGTTTCATCGTGATACGAACGCGCGGTGTCGGGATCGAGGCCCAGATTGAACTGGTCTTCCCAGCGAAACTCAAAACGCGCCTTGCTTAAGGCATTGTCGCGAATCTGCGCCCCAGGATGCCCTTTCGCCAGATCGGCGGCATGGGCGGCGATCTTGTAGGTGATGATCCCGGTCTTCACGTCATCCTTGTTCGGCAGGCCCAGGTGTTCCTTCGGCGTCACGTAGCAGAGCATCGCGCAACCGAACCAGCCGATCATCGCCGCACCGATGCCGGAGGTGATGTGGTCGTAACCCGGCGCAATGTCGGTGGTCAGCGGCCCGAGGGTGTAGAACGGTGCTTCGTCGCAGCACTCGAGCTGCTTGTCCATGTTCTCCTTGATCAACTGCATCGGCACGTGCCCGGGGCCTTCGATCATGCACTGCACGTCGTGCTTCCAGGCGATCTTGGTCAGCTCGCCGAGGGTTTCCAGTTCGCCGAATTGCGCGGCGTCGTTGGCGTCGGCAATCGAGCCCGGACGCAGGCCATCGCCCAGCGAGAAGCTGACGTCGTAGGCCTTCATGATTTCGCAGATGTCTTCGAAATGGGTGTAGAGGAAGTTCTCTTTGTGGTGCGCCAGGCACCACTTGGCCATGATCGAACCGCCACGGGAAACGATGCCGGTCACGCGCTTGGCGGTCAGCGGCACGTAGCGCAACAGCACGCCGGCGTGAATGGTGAAGTAGTCGACGCCCTGCTCGGCCTGTTCGATCAGCGTGTCGCGGAACAGCTCCCAGGTGAGGTCTTCGGCGGCGCCGCCGACTTTTTCCAGGGCCTGGTAGATCGGCACGGTGCCGATCGGCACCGGCGAGTTGCGGATGATCCACTCGCGGGTTTCATGAATGTGCTTGCCGGTGGACAGGTCCATGACCGTGTCCGAACCCCAGCGAATGCCCCAGGTCAGTTTCGCCACTTCTTCTTCGATGGACGAACCCAAAGCGCTGTTGCCGATGTTGCCGTTGATCTTCACCAGGAAGTTACGGCCGATGATCATCGGTTCCAGTTCGGTGTGGTTGATGTTGGCCGGGATGATCGCGCGACCGCGAGCAATCTCGTCGCGGACGAATTCCGGCGTGATGATTTTCGGCACGCTGGCGCCGAAGCTGTGGCCGGCGTGTTGCTGGTCCAGCAGGCCGGCGGCGCGGGCCACTTCGAGCTTCATGTTCTCGCGGATGGCGACGTATTCCATCTCGGCGGTGATGATGCCCTGGCGCGCATAGTGCATCTGGCTGACGTTGGCCCCGGCTTTGGCGCGGCGCGGGTTGTTGACGTGAGCAAAGCGCAGCTTGGTCAGCTCGGCATCGGCGAGGCGTTCCTGGCCGAAGTTCGAGCTCAGGCCCGGCAGGCGCTCGGTGTCGCCACGGGCTTCGATCCACGGCGAGCGCACGTCGGCCAGGCCTTTGCGCACGTCGATGATGACATTGGGGTCGGTGTACGGACCCGAGGTGTCGTACACCACCACCGGCGCGTTGATCTCGCCGCCGAAGTCGGTCGGGGTGACGTCGAGGCTGATTTCGCGCATTGGCACGAGGATGTCCGGACGAGAGCCCTGAACATAGATTTTTTGCGAGCGGGTAAACGGCTGAACCGACTGTTGATCGACTTGGGCCGAGTCACTCAGGTTCGTTGTGTTTTTAAGTTTTATTGTCATCACGGGCTCTCCAGACAGCATCCAGGCAGTGGAATTTTGTCGGAGCGAACCTGTAACGAATGGACGCGACCAATCAGCCAATAACTACGCTGTTGGTGCTGTGCTCAGTGCTCGAGGGGCGTTCGATTGTCGAACAACATCCCGGACGAAGCACAAGAGGACTCGCCGGGTGACGAGAAATCTTGTTCCCTACGCAGGCGCTAACCTGATCAGGTTCAACGGGATCCGAAATTATTCGATCTCAGCCTCATAGCAAGGCACCCCGACAAGAACCCGGCCAGTCTAGACACAACTGGCAAAGAACGCCAACACCGCGGTAAACACCATGATGAATGGCGTAATTAGACGATTGTTGCCGCACGTATGCGCAACTACACTCGCAACGGCCCTGTCGCGCATTGACGCTACGCGGTCTGCGCCGTACCTTTGGCGCTCAAATTATCAGCGTAATTTTTAGGGATCGCCTTATGCTGCGCAAACTCTCACTGGCGGTTGCCGTGTCTTGTGCGTCCAATGGAATGGCCTGGGCAGCCGAAGCACCCTTGTCGACCCGGACCGACCTGGTCAGCGTCTATCAGGAAGCGGTGGACAACAACGCCGACCTGGCCGCCGCACGCGCCCAGTACGGTGCCCAGAAAGAAGTCGTGCCCCAGGCCCGCGCCGGCCTGCTGCCGAACCTCTCCGGCGGTGGCCAGGTGGCCGAAGTACGCACCGATATCAATCAACCATCGGCCATTGCCAATCGCAGCGCCAATTCTTATCAGGCGACCCTGGCGCAACCGTTGTTTCGTGCCGATCGCTGGTTCCAGTATCAGGCCGCCAAGGACGTCAACGAACAGGCGGCACTGCAACTTTCCGCGACCGAGCAGAACCTGATCCTGCAAACGGCGGAAGACTACTTCAACGTGCTGCGCAGCCAGGACAACCTGGCCTCGACCAAGGCTGAGGAGGCGGCGTTCAAGCGTCAGCTCGACCAGTCCAACGAGCGCTTCGACGTCGGCCTGTCGGACAAGACCGACGTGCTGCAATCCCAGGCCAGTTACGACACGGCACGGGCCAACCGGATCGTGGCCCAGCGCCAGGTGGATGATGCGTTCGAAGCGTTGATCACGCTGACCAACCGCCAGTACAACTCGATTCAGGGCATCGTCCACACGTTGCCGATCCTGCCGCCGGCGCCGAACGACGCCAAGGCCTGGGTCGACACCGCGGCCAAACAGAACCTGAATCTGCTGGCCAGCAACTACGCGGTCAGCGCCGCCGAAGAAACCCTCAGGCAACGCAAGGCCGGGCACCTGCCCACGGTGGACGCGGTGGCCAAGTACGAGAAAGGTGATAACGACGCCTTTGGCTTCAGCAACCCGAGTGCCTTCGGCCAGGCCTATGGTGGCCCCGTCGAGCAAACCACGCTGGCGCTACAATTGAACATCCCGATCTACAGCGGCGGCCTGACCAGCTCGCAGGTTCGCGAGTCTTACTCGCGCCTGGGCCAGAGCGAACAACAGCGTGAAGGCCTGCGTCGGCAAGTGGTGGAAAACACCCGCAACCTGCACCGTGCCGTGAACACTGACGTGGAGCAGGTGCAGGCGCGCAAGCAGTCGATCATCTCCAACCAGAGTGCGGTGGAAGCGACCGAAATCGGTTATCAGGTGGGGACGCGGAACATCGTCGACGTACTCGATGCCCAGCGCCAGCTGTACACCTCGGTGCGCAACTACAACAACACCCGCTACGACTACATCCTCGACAACCTGCGCCTGAAGCAGGCCGCCGGTACGTTGAACCCGGGGGATCTGGAGGAGCTGAAGCGCTATCTCAAGGCGGACTACAACCCGGACAAGGACTTCCTGCCGCCGGACCTGGCCAAGGCTGCGGCGGAACAGCTCAAAGCGCGGCCTTGAGGCCTGACGGCGATTTCGAAATGGCTATCGCTTGAGGCCTCCTGTAGGAGCGAGCTTGCTCGCGATGGTCGTTAACGATGACGCGGGTTGCCTGGATGCCAGCGGTGTCCGGGCTTCATCGCGAGCATGCTCGCTCCTACTGGGGTCTAGGGCATCAGTCGGCCCAAGCCCTCCAGCAACCGCTGCAACGCGCCCTGATTGGTGCGCATGACCTTCAAACCCGCGTCAGCCATGCGCTGCGCATCGCGCGGCAATTCGAACAGTCGCTGCACCGCCAGCGCCAGCCCCTCGGCGTCCTCCACTTCCTGCAAAGCGCCGGCGCTGCGTAATTGCGCGGCGATTTCCAGGAAGTTGAACAGGTGCGGGCCGCTGAGCACTGGTTTCGCCAGGGCGGCGGGTTCCAGCAAGTTATGGCCACCGTTAGGCACCAGGCTGCCGCCGACGAAGGCGCTATCGGCCAACGCATACAAAAACAACAACTCGCCCATGGTATCGCCGAGCAGTACCGACGTCCCCGCGGTGACAGGCTCCCCGGTTGAACGACGAACCGTGGCGAAACTCTGCTGCCTGCACAGGTCGAATACCGCGTTGAATCGCTCAGGATGGCGCGGCACCAAAATCAGCAGCGCATCGGGGTGACTGGCGAGCAACCGACGGTGCGCCGCCAGCACCACCTCATCTTCGCCGTCGTGGGTACTGGCGGCGATCCACACCGGACGCTCCTGCGCCTGCCATTGCGCCCGCAACTCGGCGGCGCGCTGGAGCAATGCCGGGTCGATGGTCAGGTCGAACTTGATCGAACCGGTCACCTCAACAGTTTCAGCTCGTGCACCCAGATCGCGAAAGCGCTGGGCCTCGGCTTCGGTCTGCACGGCGAACAGGCTCATTTCGGCGAGCATCGGCCGGGTCAGCCTGGCGAATCGGCCGTAGCCTTTCGCCGAACGCTCGGACAGCCGCGCGTTGGCCAATGCCACAGGAATCCCGCGTTTGGCGCACTGGTGAATGTGGTTGGGCCAGAGTTCGGTTTCCATGATCACCGCCAGCGTCGGCCGGACCCGATCCAGGAATCGCGCCGCCGCGCACGGCAGGTCGTACGGCAAATAGCAGTGCTGGATGCGCGGTTCATTGGCGAACAACGCCCGGATGCGCTCGGAACCGGTCGGGGTCATGCAGGTCACGGTGATCGGCAGCGCCGGATAGCGTTGCAGCAACGCACGAATCATCGGCGCCGCGGCAATGCTTTCGCCGACAGACACCGCGTGCACCCAGATGCCGCCGGGCTTCATCGCCGGCAGCCCGATGGAAAAACGCTCGCCGATGCGTTTTGCGTAAGCTGGCGCCTTGCGCGAGCGTAGCCACAGCCGAATCGCTACCAGTGGCAGCCCCAGGTAAAACAGCGCGGTATAGAGAGTTCTATTCATGGCGGCGGAGTTTATCGGCTTTTCTCGCCGATCGCCTGCAAGTGCACGGCAAAACGTTCCGCCAGCCAACGGGCCGCCGGGCCGAGGGGCTCGTCTCGGCGCCAGACCAGCTCCACCACCAGCGCCGGTGGCGTCCATTCGCTGACCAGCTCGACGATCTGGCGTTGATACCCCGAATACTGCACGACGTTGCGCGGCAGCCAGGCCCAGCCGAGGCCGCGCATCAGCAATTCGGCGATCACGTAGAAGCTGTCGGCGCGCCAGACCTGCGGGCTGGCGGGCTCGCTGCCGGGGTAGACGCTGGATTGCGCAGCCATGAGCAGCTGGCGATGCTGGGCCAGCTGCTGGCAGTTGACCTCACCCATGGTCGCCAGCGGATGGTCGACGCCGCAGACGGTGACCATTTCGATACTGCCCAGCACCCGTCGCTCCAGCGCCTCGGGAATCTGCTCGTGATAGAACAGCAACCCGAGGTCGGCGCGTCGCTCCAACAGCTTGCGCGCCACATCGCCCTGGGTGCCGTTGGACAATTGCACTTCCAGGCTCGGGAACTGTTTGGCCAGTGCGTCGAGACTGTCGATGACCGGTTGAAAAGGCATCGCTTCATCCTGTGCCAAGCGGATGCGCGCCTCTTGCCCACGCATCATCGCCAGCGCCCGGCCATTGAGACGCTCGCACTGGCGCAGCACCTCCCGTGCCTCTTCGAGCAAGGCGCTGCCGGCCTCGGTGAGTTTCGGCTGCCGGCCGCTGCTGCGATCGAACAGGCTCATGCCCAGGTCTTCTTCCAGCAGCGCGATCGAGTGGCTGACCGCCGATTGCGCCTTGTGCTGGTCCCGCGCCACGGCGGAAAACGAGCGTTGCTCCGCTACGCTGACAAACAAGCGCAGCTGTTCCAGATTCCATTGCATGTCCATGGCCAACCCATCTTCAGAACAGATAGGTAATGACTTTACCGCATCTGGGGAATCACTAGAATGCGACCTCAGAACGCAACACTTCACACGAGGATGCACCCATGACCGCTTACTACTATCTGGCCATTGCCATCTGCGCCGAAGTGATCGCCACGGTCTCGATGAAAGCCGTCAAAGGGTTCAGTACGCCGCTACCGTTGATTCTGGTCATTGTCGGTTACGGTATCGCCTTCTGGATGCTGACGCTGGTGGTGCGCAGCGTTCCGGTGGGGGTGGCGTACGCAGTGTGGGCCGGCATGGGGATTGTGATGGTCAGCGTTGCCGCGCTGTTCATCTACGGGCAAAAGCTCGACGTGCCGGCGATGCTGGGAATGGCATTGATTGTGCTGGGTGTCGTAGTCATCCAGCTGTTCTCCAAAACCGCCGGGCACTAACGCCCGAAACACGCTCCCGCAGGTTTCGAGCGTTCCGTACGCTGTATACTGCGCCCTCGTTTTGAACACTGAGGTCGCTGCATGCCATCCGCTATTTCAACCGATGTGCTGATCGTCGGCGCTGGCGTCGCCGGCCTCTGGCTGAATGCGCGCCTGCGCCGCCAGGGGTTTTCGACCGTGCTGGTGGAAAGCGCTACGCTCGGCGGCGGACAGACTGTGAAGTCTCAGGGGATCATCCACGGCGGCGCCAAGTACGCGCTGCACGGCGCCCTGACCGGCGCCTCGGAAGCCATCGCCGACATGCCGCGCCGCTGGCGTGAAGCCCTGGCCGGCGACGGCGAGCTGGACCTGTCGGGTGTGCGCCTGCTGTCTGAAGCCCATTACCTCTGGTCCCCCGGCACGCTCGCAGGCAACCTCACCAGTTTCTTCGCCAGCAAAGCCGTGCGCGGTCGCGTCGATCAGGTCAAGGGCGACCAACTGCCACCCGCCCTGCAAGACAAGCGCTTCAAGGGCAAGGTCTATCGCCTGGCGGAACTGGTGGTCGACGTGCCCAGCCTGATCCAGCGCCTGGCCGACCTCGCCGGCGATGGCTTGCTCGCCGGCCAGAATATCGAACCGTGGCTGGAAGGTGGCGTGCTGGTGGGCCTGAAGGTCGACGAGCGCGAGATCCGCGCCCAGCGCATCGTCCTGAGCGCCGGGGCTGGCACCGCAGCGCTGCTGGAAGCGCTGGGGCTGAGCCAGCCGGCCATGCAACGCCGCCCGCTGCACATGATCATCGCCAAGGGCCCGGGCCTTAAACCGCTGTACGCTCACTGCCTGGGTGGCGGCACCAAGCCCCGCATCACCGTCACCACCCACCCGGCGGCCGATGGCCAATGGGTCTGGTACCTGGGAGGCGATATCGCCGAGGCCGAAGGCGTCGCCCGCGAACCGGCTGAGCAAATTGCCACTGCGCAGAAAGAACTCGGCCAACTGCTGCCATGGATCGACCTCGGCACCGTGCAATGGGCCACCTTGCGCGTGGACCGCGCCGAGCCGCTGCAAACGGGCCTGACCCGTCCGGATAACGCGTTCCTCGCCGAGCAGGGCCGGCTGTTGGTCGGTTGGCCAACAAAACTGGCGCTGGCGCCGGACTTTGCCGACCGCGTCATCAACGCCTTGCAACGCGATGGCATCCAGCCCGGCCACCAGGCGCCGCTGCCCGCGTTGCCAAAACCACCGCTGGGCGTTCCAGCCTGGGAGCAATTGCTGCCATGAGCGTAAAGACCCTGCACGAACTGCATCGCCCATTGGGCAGCACCGGCCTGATGGTTTCGCCGCTTGGCCTGGGCACGGTCAAGCTCGGCCGCGACCAAGGTGTGAAATACCCCAATGGATTCCAGATTCCCGACGATGACGAAGCGCGCAGGCTGCTCAAACTCGCGCGCGACCTCGGCATCAACCTGATCGACACCGCCCCGGCCTATGGTCGCAGCGAAGAACGCCTCGGCCCGTTGCTACGGGGCCAGCGTCAGGAATGGGTGATTGTCAGCAAGGTCGGCGAAGAATTTGCCGACGGTCAGTCCCGCCACGATTTCAGCGCGGCGCATACCCGGCGTTCGGTGGAGCGCAGCCTGCAACGTCTGGAAACGGATTTTATCGACCTGGTGCTGGTGCATTCCGATGGCAACGACCTGGCGATTCTCAACGGCAGCGAGGTCTACGCCACCCTCGCGGCGCTCAAGGCCGAGGGCAAGATTCGCGGTTTCGGCTTCTCCGGCAAAACCGTTGAAGGGGGGCTGAAGTCCCTGGAGCAAGGTGATTGCGCCATGGTCACCTTCAATCTGAACGAACAGCACGAGAAGCCAGTCATTGACTATGCTGCTGCTCACGGCAAAGCCATCCTGGTCAAAAAAGCCCTCGCCAGCGGTCACGTCTGTCTGAGCCCGGGCGTAGACCCGGTGCGCGCCAGCTTCGAGCTGGTGTTTGAACACCCGGGGGTAGCCAGTGCTATTGTCGGGACGATCAATCCGCTGCACCTCGCCCACAATGTCGCGACCGTTGCTCAGGTCCTACGTAGTCAATGATGCCGCCCACGCGGCCTTAAGCAGGAGCCGACATGCCGCGTACGCTCATTAGAAAGAACCCGAGCAACTTCAAGACCCTGCCGTTATTCGTCGAAGCGACCCCCGAAGGCTTGAGCTATCAGAGCGTCGGGATGCCGCTCAATTTCTCCCAGACCCTGCAACGTCGTCGACCGGTGACGGTGGCGGACAGTGAGCGGTTCGCGCTGGAGCTGGCCAACCTCGGGGTCTCGGTGCGCCTGACCCTGCATTGGCAGAATCGCGATTACTGGGTGCTGGTGCGCCAGCGCCGGCAGGACCGTGGCGATGTGGTGCTAAAACTGATCTCGGGTTACGTGCCGGCCCACGAATTGAACCTGCCGCTGCACACCGCGATCCAGGAGATTGCCGAAGAGTGCCTGCTCGAAACCCCGGAAGGCTGGCTCGGTGGACGCTTTAATGACACCTGGCTGCCCGCGCCCTACTCGTCGGCACTGCATTATCGCGAAGCGTTGCCGTTTCGCCTGACGCCGTTCTCCGGCGCGGCGCGACCGGTGCGCTGCGCCAACATGCAGCTGATCGAGCGTCCACGTGCCTATGTGCACCTGCCAACCGCGTCGCTACAACTAATCTATGACTTGCGCCTGGAAGTCCCCAAGGAAGCCAAGTCCCTGAGCCTGTTTCATGTGGACGAGCGACTGGAAGGCGACCAATTGGTGGCGCGCCTGGATCGCAAACGTCCGGACCTGTACCTGATGCCGCTGAATGAGGGCGTTCCGCGTCCCGAGTTGTACACACTCAAGCGCGACAAGCTGGTGCCCGCCAGTACTCGCGGGCTGTATCTGGCGGAAAGCTTTGCCATCCAGGAAGGCTGGGTCGTCCGCGAAGAACGAATTCGCTGGAAAGACTGGGTGGCACAACAAGGGCTGGAAACACCAAAGGCGCCGCGACGTGGCCTGAAGAAACTGAGCGTCAAGGCTTTGCGTCTGGTCCGGCTGGTGCGGGGCAGTTTGCGCAAATAAGCCGCATGCCCTGTAGGAGCGAGCAGGCTCGCGATGGTTGGCAACGATAACGTGGGAAGCCAGACACCTCGCGGCGTTCTCAGGTTTTTCGCGAGCCTGCTCGCTCCTACAGAGATCCCTGATCGTCCTTCGACTTGAGCTAGCTTGCCCGGCGCTTGTCCATGTAGGTGCGCAAGCGCGCAAAAAAATGGAAATAGCGATTTTCGCGCTTGCCCATGCCACGTTTAGGCGAAAACGATTCCTCGGCGAACGCCCCGTTGATACGAACGCGCGACGCCTGGGTCTTCAGGGTACATATCCGCGCCCCCGCCTGTTGCAGTGCAAATTTAAGCAAACGCTCGGAATGCAGTTTCCTGCCAGTCGCTTGACTGAAATCGAAAATGCGCTCGATTCGCTTGCCATAAGCGACATAAGTGCCGCGACCACACACGGCAAACCGGTCATTCAATCCGCCCCACCACTGCCAGTCGGGGATGTAGGTATTGAGCTGCCGGGCTTCGGCATGCTTGAACACATACGTGGGCAGCGCTGTGTGGAAGCAAATGTCCGGCCTGACGAAGATGACGAAATCGGGATTGAACGACTCCATCAGTGTCGTGACCGTGTGCAGCGAATTGAGCTGATAGATCAGGTTTCTGAGCGAGGCGTAATCATCCGCCCAGGTATCGCCCAGTGCTTTCACTTGTTCAAAGTTCCAGCGTTCCAGCACACCGTCGGTTGAGGTCAGTTGCCCGGTCATGGTCTCGAAGGGCTCGTAGTTGTCGGCCTTCAACTCACCTTGTTCACCCGAGCGCGAATTCTGGACTTCGTCGACTTTATACAGGTGGTAAAAGCACTTGACGTTGCTGTCGGAAGGCAGCCTCGCAAGAACGTTTTCTTGAATGGACGGAAAGCAGATTTGCGAATTTCTCGGGATACCAAAAAAAGCCACCGCAATATTCAACACTCGACAGCACCCCTTGAAAATTTATCGGCGATGAAACAGTTTCTGCCACCACCGGCGTGGCCGCAGCGGTACTACGATGACGTCTGATTGTTGCAACCAGTCCCGCTCATAATCCCAGGCATGGCCGCCCCAGCGTTTACCCGCTTCGTTGGAAAAACCTAACGTCATGAGTTGGAAGTTGTAATCCGCCTGACCGCGCAACCAGTCGAACAACACCAGCACATTGAAGCCGGTGGTCGGTCCGACATAGCGCTTGCCGCCCGGGCGATCGACCGGGTAGTTCCACAATGGGGGCAACGGAATACGCTCCCAATAGAGCGACACTTCCGGCAACGGGCACATGGCTCCGGTGCATCCCACTAACATCGTGAAACACCGCGCCTGCGCCTGCGCGAAAATCCGCTGCACTTCAGGACCATAGGGAAGGCCGAAGAAATAGGCATCCGGCGCGTTGAACCCGTGCACGAAAAGATTGACGCTTTGTGGGGAAAGCAGCGGAGCCAGGACGCAGTTGTTGAAGCTGACGATGACATCATCGGCACCGATATTCAGCGCCTGGACATCGTCCCGGGTAATGGCTGGATTGTTGGCGACCAGCACCACCCGCGCGGCCTTGCGCAGGCACTCTTTCAGCGCCGGGGGCATCCCGTCGAGAATGGATTGATGTCCACCGGGCAGCGCATCCAGCGCCATGGATTGCTGTTGATTTTCCATGGTTACCGAGGAACCTGCATACCGTATCGCAGCTTGACCCATAGACGGATCAACGTTGAAGGTGGCCGCCACGGACGCATCTCACGCTGAATCTCGGCCGCGAGGGTGCGCCCCACCCGCGCGAAGGAATACTGGCTCTCGGCGAAGGCCTGGCCGTTACTGGCGATCCGCGCCGTCAGCTCCGGGTCATTCTGCAACAGCTCAAGTTTTTCAACGGCCTCGTCTTCCGAGCGATAGAAAACCGTGTTGTGCATGTCGCGGAATCCCAGCAACTCGTCTTCTTCACCCTGACTCCAGGCCAACAGCACGCAGCCACAGGCCATCGCCTCAAAGTTCTTGATCATGAATTCATTCATACCGATGTCGGCACTCACGAAAATCTTGATGCGATTGAGCATTTCCAGGTATTCAGCGCCGGACTTGGTGCGGGTTACCAGCATGCCTGTACGCCGGGACAGGGACTCGAGCAGCGCCTTGCGTTGCGCATATTCAGTACTTTTCAGACTGCCCAGAAACCCCGCCGGAATGTCCCGTTCGCAGCCGGTGTTGTGCAGCATCTGTTCGTCATATCCCTTCGAAACGAACACCGCATCGATATTTTCAGCTTGCATCCGACGCGCCACGACAGCACCAGAAACCAGTGCGCGGGAACTCGGCAAACGGCTGTACAGGCGCGAGTAAACCCTCAGGTATTTACTTGCAGGCATGTAGTTCTGATAGGCGTCATGCTCGAGGAAAATAAGTCCCGGGATACATTTCAAAACACTTAGTTGCGGGACAAGTCGTTTGACTCTGGAGAAAATCACCACCCTGTCGAAAGTCTGGTAATTAACCGACGCAAGAAACGGCCCCAGTTTCATCTGCTGCTTTTTGCTCAGGCGATAGACGACACACTCGTCGCAGTTTTGCTGCACGATTTCATACAGGCGATCCAGAATCACGCGCTGCTCGTCCATCACCAGAAGCATGACTTTCATAAATCTTTTACCACGAGACAAAAGCGGGTAAGAGCATTGAGTTAATTCCGGCCAACATCGTCGGGGACGGTTTTATCCTCACGATAAAACCCGCTCATAACGTACGAAGCGGGAGTCGTTAATCTCATCAATGATTACGGATCTTCTCGACAATCGCTGTGGTCGAGCTGTTCTCTACCAATCCCAACACTTTCACGGTCCCCCCGTAAGCGGTCACGATGTCGGCACCGACGACCTGATCGATCCCGTAATCGCCGCCCTTTACCAGCACGTCCGGCTTGACCTCACGCAGCAGATTCTCCGGGGTGCCTTCAGGGAAGCTGATCACCCAGTCCACTGCCCCCAACCCCGCAAGCACGGCCATACGACGGTCGACGCTGTTGATCGGCCGTCCCGGCCCTTTCAGGCGGCTTACCGACGCATCGTCATTGACCGCGACGATCAATCGATCGCCCTGGGCCCGCGCCTGCTCGAGATAGGTTACATGACCGGCATGCAGGATATCGAAACAGCCGTTGGTGAAGACTATCTTCTCTTTGTGTGCCCGCGCATCATCAACCGCGAGTAGCAGCTGCTCCAGGCCCAACACACCGCGCTCGGAACCTTCCTCACGCTGAATGGCACGGCGCAGCTCCGGAGCGCTGATGGCGGCCGTACCGAGCTTGCCAACGACAATCCCGGCTGCCAGGTTGGCCAGCGCCACCGCGTGGGGCAATTCTTCGCCAGCAGCGATCGCCGCCGCCAGGGTGGAAATCACCGTGTCGCCGGCACCGGTCACGTCAAACACTTCCCGCGCACGGGCGGGCAAGTGCAATGCAGGATGATCCGGGCGCAACAAGGTCATGCCATGTTCGCCACGGGTGACCAACAGAGCGCCGAGATCAAGGTCGCGCATCAGTTGCGCGCCTTTGCTCACGAGTTCGTGCTCATCGGCGCAGCCGCCGACGATGGTTTCAAATTCGCTGAGGTTCGGGGTAATCAGGCTCGCACCCCGGTAGATCGAAAAGTCCTTGCCTTTGGGATCGGCCAGCACCGGAATGCCACGGGCACGGGCGGCCTGGATCAGCACCTGATGGTTTTTCAACGCGCCTTTGCCATAGTCGGACAGCACCAGCACCTTGATGCCCTCAAGCAATTCGTCCACTTGCTCGCCCAACGCCAGGGCGTCGGTGGCGAAAGGCTCTTCGAAATCGATACGCAGCAGTTGCTGGTGACGACTCATGACCCGCAACTTGACGATGGTCGGCTGGTGCGCAATGCGCTGGAACAACGCGCGAACGCCAGCGCCCTTGAGGCTGTTGGCCAGGCTGTCGGCGGCTTCATCGTCGCCGGTTACACCGACCAGCGAGGCCGGCGCACCGAGCGCGGCAATGTTCAGGGCAACGTTAGCCGCACCGCCCGGGCGGTCCTCGATTTGCTCGACCTTGACCACCGGCACCGGCGCCTCAGGGGAAATCCGCGAGGTACCACCATGCCAGTAACGGTCGAGCATGACATCGCCGACCACCAAGACGGGGGCTTGATCGAATCGCGGCATGGACAACTTCATGGAGCAACCCACATACAAAATGAACAAGGGCGGGATATTAGCACAGGGTTGACCTGGGGCTTGCGCATGGCATTAACACGGGAGACAAAAACAAAAAAATCGCAGCCTGTGCAAGTTCGAAAACTTCAGACTGCGATTTTTTTGACGCGTTCGTAACATTTGAACGTCGGCCAGACTCAGGCGATGTCCTCGGCCGGGGCATCAAGGCCCATGGCGTTCAGTCGAGCGTAGTAGCCGTTCTGCGCCAGCAATTCGGCATGGGTGCCGCGCTCGACGATGCGGCCCTGATCCATGACCAGAATCAGGTCGGCCTTCTCGATGGTCGACAGACGGTGCGCGATCACCAGGGTGGTTCGGCCTTTCATCACCTGGTCCAGCGCGGCCTGGATGTGCCGCTCCGACTCGGTGTCGAGGGCCGAGGTGGCTTCGTCGAGAATCAGCAACGGCGCATTTTTCAACAAGGCCCGGGCAATCGCCAGACGCTGACGTTGACCACCGGACAGCAACACACCGTTCTCGCCGACCTGAGTGTCCAGGCCTTCGGGCAGCTGCGCAATGAAGTCCATGGCGTAGGCGTCTTTCGCGGCTTTTTCGATGGCCTCGCGCGGCGCACCGGCCAGATCACCGTAGGCGATGTTGTTGGCCACGGTGTCGCTGAACAGCGTGACGTGCTGGGTCACTTGGGCGATGTGCTTGCGCAGGTTCAGCAGTTTGTACTGCTCAACCTCGACGCCATCGATCAGGATCTCGCCCTTGTCGTGGTGATAGAAACGCGGAATCAGGTTGGCCAGGGTCGACTTGCCGCTGCCCGAACGCCCCACCAGCGCCACCATTTGCCCCGGTTCCACGGAGAAGCTGATGTCGTCCAGGACCTGGCGCTCGGTGCCCGGGTAGGTGAAGCTCAGGTGCCGGACATCGAGGCGACCGGTCACGGCGTCGCGCTCGACAGTGCCAGTATCGACTTCCGGTGCGACGTCCAGTTGCTCGAAAATGCTTTCGGCACCGGCGACGCCTTTCTGGATGGTCGAGCTGACTTCTGACAATTGACGGATCGGCTTTGGCAAAAGACCCGCCAGCGTGATGTAGGCGACCATATCGCCGGCGGACGCGTCGCCGCGCAGGTACAACACCAGGAACATCAGCACCGCCATGGCGCTGTAGATCACCAGCTGCAGCAGCGGCGTGTAGATGGCGCCGGTGCGGGTCATGCGCAATTGCTTGTCGGTGTTGCCCTGGCTGGCATCTAAGAAGCGCTTCTCTTCGTAGACTTCGCCGCCGAAGCTGCGCACCACGCGGTAACCCTGGATGGTTTCCGACGCCACGTGCGTCACGTCGCCCATGGCCGCCTGGATTTTCTTGCTCTGCTTGCGGAATTTCTTGCTCGCGGTACGCACCATCACCGCGATCAGCGGCAGGATCGCGACCATGACCAAGGTCAGTTTCCAGTTCATGAACAGCAGCGAGGCAAACAGGAAGATCACCGTCATGCCTTCACGGATTACGACCTTGATCGCATCTGTTGCCGCCCCGGTAACCATTGTTACATTGAAGGTGATGCGGGAAATCAGGTGACCCGAGTTATGCTTGTCGAAGTACCGGTTAGGCAGAACCAGCAGGTTGTTGAACAACTGCACCCGCAGGTCATGGACCAGCCCGAGGGAAACCTTGGCCAGGAAGTAGTTGCCCAGATAAGACCCCAGCCCCTGCCAGGCAGCGATCAGAATGATCAGCAACGGCACGGCTTGCAGCAGTTGCAGATCGCGTAGATAGGGCACGCTGGGGAATAGCACCGCTTCGGGATTGGACAGGCCATCGACGAAGTACTTGAGGATGTAGCCGAGCATTGGCTGCGTCGAAGCGAAAATCAGAAACCCGACAATGCTGATCAGGAACAGGCTGATGTACGGCCGAACGTAACCCAGCAGACGGAAGTAGATTTTCAAGCTCGAGGGGCTTGCGGAGAGACTGGAGTCGGTCATATCACGCGAATGTCGATGAAAAGGACGCTGACTTTAGCACAGCTTCCTCGGGGTTCTGGCAATCGCATAAAGGCTGGTATTGTTAGACGGCGCAAACGGTATCATATAGCCATCACCGGAATGGCCGATCAACTTCAGGATTGAATCTTTCAGCATGCAAGTCAGCGGTTTAAACAATACGTCCAATCGAGTTTTCGATTTCATTTGCCTGTGGATTCTTCCCGCTGGCTATTTCCTGCTTCTGTGTGCGCTGTTCTTGTTGCCGGAACGCAATCTGCTTCACAAGCTGTACTACGGCTTGTTCAGCATTCCATCGTTGATAGCCCTGTGCCTGCGCCCACGACAGCTTAAAGAACTGCTGCGCGAGCCGATTTTCATCGCGTTGCTGCTGTTCGCCGGGTGGGCGTTGTTGAGTCTCTGCTGGAGCCCCGGCGATGAATGTTTTGCCGGCAAACTCAAGCCGCCGCTGCACCTGTTGATGTTGTTCGGCGGATGCTACCTGCTGGTGCGACATCGCGGCGAAGGCATTCAGCCTTTGCTGTTCAGTGCCGCCACCGTGGCGCTGATCGTTTCGATCTACAACCTGGTCATGTTCGCCCGTATCTATGAACCGGGCATGCGCATGATTGGCGGCGGTGCATTCGACAACCCATTGCTGGCCTCGCACCTGTTCGGTTTCTTCTGCGCCTATTGGCTCAGTCTGAGCATGACGTGCAAGCGCCCGCAGATACTCTGGCTCAGCATTCCAGCGACGGCCATCATGTTCGCCGAGGTCATTGCCACCGGGTCGCGCACGCCCTTGGTCGCCCTTACCCTGGCCGCCTGCTGGCTGGTTTTCATCTGCTGGAATCGTCGCTCGGTCGTCCTGCTGAGTGCCCTGGTACTCGGTGGAGCAGCCGTGATCGTGCAGTTCTCGGGCATGCTTCTTGAACGAGGCGGCTCCTATCGTTTTGAAATCTGGCAGATTGTCCTGCACAAAATCGCCGAACACCCATGGATCGGCCATGGCTTCGATGCCTCCCTGGACGTCGATCCCGGCGTTGGTTACACACTGTCAGAGCCCCATAGTTTCGCCCTTGGCGTACTTTACTACGTCGGCATTATCGGCTTTATCCCGTGGATATTTTTCCAGGCCTGGGCCCTGCTGAGCAGCTGGCGCCATCGCGTGCAACCGTTGTTCATCATCGCTTCGACCTGGCTGGTGTTCGGCATCGGGGCGGGCCTGACCGAAGGCGGCGGGATCATTTCGCGTCCCAAGGAACACTGGTTCCTGCTATGGATTCCCCTGGCACTGATCGCCGCGTTGAGCATCAACCAGCGCGCCGGTCGCCTGCTGGCCGTATCGATCAGGAAACTGACCCCGCCGGCCCTGGAAACGTTGACCGCCAACGCCCGGGTGATTGAAGAGGATGGCCTTGGGCCGAAGGTCTTGCGCCTGTTAGATGGCAGTTTCCTCAAGCTGTTCCGCTCTCGTCGCTGGTACACCTCGGGCAGCTTCAATTCCTACTCCGAACGCTTTGCGGTCAACAGCGAACGCCTGCGCAGCATGGGGTTCCCGACGCCGCAGATCCTCGACCTGTACCGCCTCAATGATGGCAGCAGCGCTGTGCATTACACGCCGCTGCCGGGTAACACCCTGCGTCAGGTCCTGCAAGGGATCACGGCCCCGGACGTGCGTCAGGCGCTGGTGGAACGCTTTGGCAAATTCATGGCGCAGCTGCATGAGCAAGGGGTGTATTTCCGCTCGCTGCATCTGGGTAATGTGCTGGTGCTGGAGGATGGCGAGTTCGGTCTGATCGACGTGGCTGACCTGCGCCTCTACCCGTCGTCACTCAGCCTGTCTCTGCGCCAGCGCAATCTGCGCCATATGCAGCGCTACACCGTCGACAAACGCTGGTTGTTCGAGGATCACTTCCAGGCGCTGCTGCAAGGCTATGCCGTGACGGCCTCGAAATCGGCGGTGGATACTTTGCACAAACAGGTGCTGGCCACCAGCGCGCCCGCCCACTGAACATGCAGGAGCGAGCTTGCTCGCGATGATCGTTCGGATGACGCGAGTACTCAGGAAGCCGCGTCATCGTTGTCGACCATCGCGAGCAAGCTCGCTCCTACAGGTGCAGCGGCAGGCGCGGATTCATCGGTAGCTCAGCTTTTTTCCAACCGCGAGAAATACAAGCGGCCCAGGCCACGCCAGGTCTTCTTGTTCCACGCCTTGAACGGAATCTGCGCCAGCAGTTCGCGCGCGAGCTTGCGGTCTCGATTGGCGGTTTTCAGGAACATCGAACTGAGAAACTTGTAGCGTACGTGCTCGTACAGCGGGTGATCGCTGAACAGGTCATAAGTACGCAGAATGTTGTCAATCATGAAACGGTGGTTCTTGTAGGAATTGGTGGCGTGCTTGCGATAGCGCGCCATCAGCACGTTCAAGCCATCAATGTAGTAACCCGCATGGGTCACTTTCAGCTCGATCAACAAGTCTTCCAGACGAATCGTCGGATCGAACCCGCCAACCTTGTCCAGCGCCTCGCGACGAATCATCAGGGTCGGCGCCGGCGGATAAGGCTTGCGCTCGAGAAACATGTCATCGAAGTCCAGGCGACGGAACGGCACATCGCGGCGCTGGCGCGACTCCGGATACGGAATGCCATCGGCGTCCATCAGCTCGATATTGCCGGCGCAGATACCGACTTCGGGCTTGCCGTCCATGTGCGCCACCTGCGTGGCGATACGCTCGGGCAACATGATGTCATCGGAACCGAAAGGAACGATGAGGCTACCCTTGGCGCGGGCAATGGCGCCGTTGAGGGTGTTGGTCAGTCCCTGGTTCTGCTGGACGCGGAAATCAAAGCCGTGTTGCGCCTGCAAAGCGTTGATCCGCTCGACGCTGTCATCGCTGGAGCCATCATCGACCACCAGCAACTCGATGTTCGGGTAGGTCTGGTTGAGCACACTGAGAATGCTTTCCTCAATGTAGCGACCGTGGTTATACGACGCGATGATGACCGTGACGATGGGTTGTGCGTCGCTCATGGTGATTCCTTGCGGGCCTGGCTCAGGCCAGTGTCGATCAGGTTCAGGTATTCCTGGCGGAACACCTCGATGTCATGTTGTTCCTGGAGATAACGATAGGCCTGTTCGCCCTTGGCCCTGAGCGCTGCGTCCGACAGCCCAAGATAGTGATCAAGCGCCGCGACCAGGCTTGGCACATCCTTAGGCGTGATCGCCAGACCGCCCGCGCCCTGGATCAGCGGCAGCATCGCCGGCACATTGGAGGCGATCACCGGGAGGTGACCGCTCATGCCTTCCAGCAATGCCAGGCCCAGACCTTCAGCCAGCGAGGGCATGGTCCAGATGTCGAAGGCGCGCACGTACTGCAAGGCGTTTTCCTTGAAGCCCAGCAAGTGTGCACGTCCACTCAGGCCCAGGCGCTCGATCTCGGCGGCCAGCCGCGACTCTTCGCGACCGGCACCGATGATCGCCAGCTGCGTGTTCGGGTACTTGTCCTTGAGCGCAGCAAAGGCTTGCAACAAGTAAGTGTGGCCCTTGACCGGAACCAACCTGCCGAGCGCGCCGATCAACCGCACCGACGGATCGATGCCGAGCATTTCCCGGGCGCGCTCGCGACTATGTTGCAAGCCCTCTGCCTGCTCGATGTCGATCGCATTGGTAATGGCGTAGGTGTTTTCATCGGTGAAACCGCAATCACAGTCCAGCAGGTACTGTTTGACCGCCGGCGACACACCGACAAAACGCCAGTGACGATCGATCAGGCGCTGGGTCTGGCGACGCCGGTAGAAGCGGTCGTACTCTCCGAAGCCGTGGGAGATGCCGATGCACAGTGGCACTTTCAACCAGCGGTTGAGCGTCAGCATCATGTTCACGGGTTTGAAGCGGTTACAGATCACCACATCGAATTTTTCTTTGCGGCAAAACTGGTACAGCCGCCACATGGCACGCAGGCGCATGCCCTTGAGCGATTTGTCGGAAAACTCGAAATACACGGAGCGCGCGGCTCGGCTCACCGCCTCGCCCGGCCCCGGCTTGCCGCGCAGGAACGCGGCAGTCACTTCGTAGCGATCGCCCGGCAAAGCCTTGACGATCTGCTCTGCCAGGTCGGCAAAGTCATGGGCTTTGACGTTATAGTCAGGCTGCAATTGCAGAACCTTCAACCGTTGACTCATAACTCTCCCCGGTGAAAACCAGTCGCGTCGATGACCCAGGCGGGCTCAGCGGCGAGACGCTTGAGCTCCACCGGATCAGGTTGTGGCAACCGTGACCATTCGTTGCGCTTCCAGCAAACGAAATGGAAATACGGAAACCGGCGATCGCCATCGCGATCATTGGTGACCTGGCCGTCGCGCCAATACCACTGGAGCGGGAAGTTCTCGGTCCCGTCATGCCACTTGATGCAACCACCCGGCGTGCTGAAGGCCTCGGTGAATTCGCTGCGGCGGCGCCACGGGTTGAACTTGCCCACCAGTTTGAACAAAGGGTCGGGAAAATTCTTGCGCCAGAGAAAGATTCGACTGAAGGCCCCCTCGTCCAGTGCGTGATGCTTCTGGTCGGTAAACCGCGCTTCCCAATCCTTGATCTGCCTGAACAACTGGCGCGTGCGCTCGGTGTTCCTGATCAGGCAAAGGTGCCCGGCCACCCGGCGCTCGTGGGTCGAGAACAGGTCGTAGGCCGCCAGGCGCTCGGCAGTGAAGTAACTGCGCAAATCACCGTACACCAGATCAAGGTCGCCGAATCCCCAGAAATCATAGCCTTGCAGACGATCGGCATGAATCAGCCCGAACGCAGGCCTGATGTCGCACAGCTTGTACGCCTCCTTCGGCGCAAAGTCGATGTTCAGGCGCTCGGACACCAGCCCGCAGTAATCGCTGAACGTCATGCTTTCGACGGTGACGTTGGGCGGCAAGTCCTCGGGAACCCCGCAGTCACTGAACAGCAACCAGTCTATGTCGGGATTTCGACGACAGCTTTCCAGGAAAAACGGCATCCAGAAAGGCCAGCGACCGAAATAAGGCATCAGGAACAAAATACGCGGGCAAGGGTTGATCACGGAAAACTCACTGTAAATGCTGGGAAACGCCGCCATGCCAGGCAGACGTGTACTTCAGTTCTGCTGCCCGGATGTTTCAACCTGCTGCAGGAGCCAGAACAGCTCTTGGCGTCTGACCGCCTTGCGAAAGAACTCATTCTCACCATAGAGGGGCGGCACTCTACTGGCCAAGAGCCACTGTATCAACCGCCGCAGGCGCCGCTTGAACGGCATGCGCGGCTGCAAGTCGTGCATCATTGCCAGCGCCATGGCCTTATCACGCTGAAGCGTCGGTGGCACCGGCAGGCAGAACGGCTGCATGGGCAGCGAAGCATCGAAAGCCGGCGGCAGCGCAATGCCATGCCCGGCATCGCCCATGGGCCAGCGATCGTTGTCATGCAAATGGTTGGCATAACCGAGCAACGTGGTCGGCTGCCAGTCGAGGCCTCGAAGCGCTTCCAGAACCGCTTGCTGAGCGCAGATGTGGTCCGGGTGCGGATCGAACGTCGGGTGCGGCAACACGATGACTTCGGGGCGAGCGCGTAGCAGCAATTCGCGCAGATCGGCCAGCAGGTTATTCCAGGTCGGCGCACCATCGACGTCGCCCGGCAGGGCAAAGGGGTTCAACTGACGGAACAATCGCGTGTCATCCATCTCCGCTTCACGCGAACCCACGGGTCTGGATGGCGCGGCCTGCATCCCCGCCAGTTGCAGGCAGAAATAGCCCAACTGCACGCAATGAGCTTCCGGCACCCCCGCCCAGCGTGGCACGGCGATGCTGTCCCAGGCGCGCAACCGCCCTTTCAAACGTGCCGCCTCGACCTTGTTCAGGCCGATCTGCCGATAATGATCCGCTTCGATTTCACCTGCAGTAAGGGTGACGATCCAGGCTTCGTCCGCCTGACTGTACAAACCGTAGGCTGCCAGCTCGGCGTCGTCCGCGTGAGGGGCGATCACCATTACACGTTGACGGCGGTAATCCGGCTGTTCGAACGCCCAGAGCACGGGTTCGCCCAGCACCCGGCAAAAACGTCCGCGCAAACGCAGCTCACCCCGGGACAGCACTTGCGCCTGACCACTGAGATTGAGATAGCGCAAGCCGTTGGCGCCGCGCTCGAAGGTTTGCCGATCAGGATTGTCGCCACCCGCCAACTCGACGAACGGGTCGATAAAGCGTCCGAGCCAGGTGCTTTTGACCCGCAGCGCCAGGATCAGCGTCGCGTCGTCCACCAGCATGACACCGTCATCCAGACGCAAACGCTCTCCGTCCAGATGAATCTTCGGTTGCGGGGTGTAGGGCGGAAAGCTGTACGCGTAATCGTCCTTGGGCGAATAAAACAAATGGTCGGCGAACCAGGCTTCGTGAGCGATCCAGCCGAGGACCGCGAGCACCAGCGGCAGCCACCAGGCCACCAGGACGCCAATACCGATCAACAGCACCAGGGCGATCAACAGGCCGATGCGTTTGTTGCGCCGGTGGCGCTTGAGCAATTGCTGTTTGCGGCTCATGGGTGGGCTCATACGGTGAAGACCGGCACAGGATTGCACCAGCGGTCCTTGTATTCACGGTCGGCGCGACCGAAGGAAAAGCGCAGGGGCTTGTCCAGCGCACGTGCATGCTCCCAGGCGCTTTGGGTATTGAGAAAACTCAGGACGCTACCAGGGCTGAATTCGCGGGTCTCGGGGTCAACGCCGCCATTGATGTACTCGACACTGATCCATTGCGGCGCTTCGACGCGGTACACCAGTTGAATCGCGATCGGCGCATCGTTGAGGAAGATCACCGAGCCGATCAGCAAATCACGCAATAGCTCGATCACCTCAGCCATGCGCTCGGCCCCGGTCGCCGGAAAACCCCAACGGCGCTGGAACAAATCGCAGTAGATCGCCGCCAGTTCGCCACTGGAGAATCCGCTGACCGGCCGCACCACGCCGCCCGCCTCCTCCAGCAAGCGCAATTCACGGCGCTGGTTATAGCGAAACTTTTTCGACAGTTCTTCTGGTGTGCGGGCCATGGCCAGTTGTTCCGCCTGCAACCTGATGCCGCTGAAGCGACCTTCATTCAGTGCGGACAAATAACGTGCGCGATGGCGCAGGGGGGCTTGGGTATCGACGGCGGCGGGCAGGATCAGCTCGGCATTACCGAGGTCGAACAGTCCTTTTTTACCGCGGCGCTTGAGCACGTCCTTGGACAAGGCCAGGTCGCGGCCCCAGGTCGGAATGGCCGCCTGAATTTCGCCATTCGGTGCCCAGCCGAGGTAGCGCACCGGAATGCCAGCCAACTGCGCCAGGCGCTCGACCACCATGGGGTGAGTGGCGACACTGCCGCCATAGTGTTGCCAGGTCTCGGCGTACGTCGAGGCGTCGATCACTGCCCAACCACGTTCGCGCCAGCCTTGGAATCGGTTGAGCATCAACCCCTCACCGTCAGTTCGGTGACGATCGGCAAATGCCAGAAAGCATCGCGCACCGCGCGATCGGAGAAGCGCTCCCGCAAACGGTCAAGCATCAGTTCGGCGCACTGACGACGCTGCAGGTCATCCATGGCGGCCAGATGTTGCAGGCCTTGCGCCAGGCGCTCGACATCGCCCAGCGGAAACAGAATGCCGACACCTTCGACCACTTCCTTCGCCCCGCCACACGCCGTCGCCAGCAGGGGCACACCGGCGGCCATGGCCTCCAGCAGCACCATGCCGAACGGCTCGTGATCGGAACTCAAGGCAAACACATCGAAGGCACGGAAATAGCGACGAGCCTCAGGTACCTGACCAAGGAACAGCACGCGATCGCCAATCCCCAGCTCCCGAGCCATGGCCTTGAGCTCATGCTCCAGACGGCCAATCCCGAGAATCACCAACTGACTGTTGGCTGGCAACTTCGGTAACGCCGCAGCAAAACCGTGCAATAACGTGGTCTGGTCCTTGTCCGGGTGCAGCCTGCCCACGTTGCCGATCACCCACGCATCCATCGACAACCCCAGGGTTTCCCGCGCTTCGCGCACGGAGACATGGCTGTCCTGCAAGGCTTGCACATCGATGCGGTTATGGAGGGTCTGAATCCGCTCAGCCGGCCATTTTGGCAGGCATATGCGAATATCGTCGCGCACGGCGTCAGAGACTCCGAGCAGGCTCAAGCGCTTGCGGAAAAAATTGGCGAAGAATTTGCGGGTGCCACGCGCGTAGTCGTCAAACGCGTGATGCACGCCGATCACCGGCAACGAGGTGCCGAGCAAAGCAATGTAGAGCGGCTTGAATCGGTGGGCGATGCAGAAGCTGAAGTTGCGCGAGGCGGCGATCTTGCGCAGATCGGCAATGGCGCCCAGCTTCAGGCCACGAATGGCCCTGGAACTGTATTCCATGAACAGCACTTCATCAGAAGCGCAGGCCGCGGCGACCTCAGCATCGGCCTCCCCGGTCAGGAACACCGTGGTCACTCGATAGCCGGATCCCGCGAACAGACTGGCGTACTGCCGGGCGCAGTCCAGAAACGGACCGTCATAGCCGTGACAGAACTGCAGCACATGGCGTTCAGCCGAGCGTGTCATATGCGTTCGCGCCCTCTTTGACCACCAGAATGTCTTCCATGATCAGATACTGTAGGTCGGAACCGAAGAACATGTTCAGGGCATCCGTCGGCGAGCAGATCATCGGTTCACCACGACGGTTGAGCGAAGTGTTCAGCGATACGCCGTTGCCAGTCAGGACTTCGAGCGCTTTCATCATGTCGTAGTAGCGCGGGTTGTATTCACGCTTGAGCACCTGGGCCCGGGACGTGCCGTCTTCGTGGACAACTTCGGGCACCCGGGTCTTCCACTCTTCCGCCACTTCAAAGGTGAAGGTCATGAACGGCGCCGGGTGATCGATCTTGATCATCTGCGGGGCAACAGTGTCGAGCATCGAGGGGCAGAAAGGCCTCCAACGCTCGCGGAACTTGATCTGGTGGTTGATGCGATCGGCCACGCCGGTCGCGCTCGGGCACCCGATGATAGAACGCCCGCCCAAGGCACGCGGACCGAACTCCATGCGCCCCTGGAACCAGGCCACCGGGTTGCCGTCGACCATGATTTTGGCGATGTTTTCCGGCATGTTCTCGAGCTTGCGCCATACCGGCTTGCTCGGGTGACGGGCGCAGGCCGCGAGTACGTCTTCGTTGCTGTACGACGGGCCGAGGTAAACGTGTTCCATCTTCTCGACCGGCACGCCACGGGCGTGGGACACGTAAGCGGCCGCACCGACCGCAGTGCCGGCATCGCCGGACGCAGGTTGCACGAACAGCTCCTTGACGTCATCGCGGGCGATGATTTTCTGGTTCAGCTTGACGTTCAACGCACAGCCGCCAGCGAAAGCCAGCTTGCCGGTTTCCTTGAGCACGTCGCCCAGGTAGTAGTCGATCATCTGCAGCGAGATCTTTTCGAACAGCGCTTGCATGCTCGCGGCGTAGTGGATGTAAGGCTCGTCAGCGATGTCGCCTTCGCGCTTCGGCCCCAGCCACTCGATCAGCTTCGGCGAAAAGTAGAAACCCTTGCCCTTCTCTTTATAGCGACGCAGACCGATGACGTTGGCGTAGTCGGTGTTGATCACCAGCTCACCGTTCTCGAAGGAAGCCAGGCGCGAAAAATCGTATTTGCTGGCGTCGCCGTACGGCGCCATGCCCATGACCTTGAACTCGCCGTCGAGCATTTCGAAACCGAGGAACTCGGTGATCGCACCGTACAGGCCACCGAGGGAGTCCGGATCGAAGAATTCCTTGATCTTGTGGATCTTGCCGTTTTCGCCGTAGCCGAAGAAGGTCGTGGCGTATTCACCCTTGCCGTCGATCCCGAGGATCGCGGTTTTTTCTTTGAAACCGGAGCAGTGGTAAGCGCTGGAGGCGTGGGCCAGGTGGTGTTCGACCGGCTCGATCTTGATCTTCTTCGGATCGAAACCCAGTTGTTCGAGGCACCAGACGATCTTGTTGCGATAGCGTTTGTAGCGACGATTGCCCATCAGGATCGCGTCAAGGGCGCGGTCCGGGGCATACCAGTAACGCTTGGCGTAGTGCCAGCGGGCCTTGCCGAACAGGCTGATCGGCGCAAACGGAATTGCCACCACGTCAACGTCGGAGGGCTTGATACCGGCCTGCTCGAGGCAGAACTTCGCCGATTCGTAAGGCATGCGGTTCTTTGCGTGTTTATCGCGCACGAAGCGCTCTTCTTCCGCCGCTGCGACCAGTTTGCCGTCGATGTACAGGGCTGCGGAAGGATCATGGCTAAGGGCGCCGGACAGGCCAAGAATCGTCAATGCCACAGGGGTCTAGCCTCTTAAGTCTGCATGCAGGCGCAACGCGCCTCAAAATGAATGTGCCCTCGCAAGGGGCGAGAGACAGCTAAAGGGCGGGATTATAGCGTAAACATGGCAGGAATGAGCCTACGGGTTATCAGTGCCACCCAGATGATTTCGTATGAAGTGATTGCCTGGATTCATCGGCGAGCCGGCCGCCAGTAGATACTGAGGCTGCCATCCGCAGCCTGGCGGTAGATCGTGTAAGGCAGGGCAACCGTGTCGAACGCTCCCGACAGGGTCAGGTCCAGCAGCACGAACGGGACCAGGAAGCCGGTGGGATCGGGCGGCGCATTCAAAATACAAAAATCGTGGGCCAGGCCGCTATAGATGCGCGGAATGGACTGACAGTAGGTCTTTTGCTTCCTGAGGCCGCGCGCGGCGCCCTCGTCATTCTGCAACACCGTGAGAGCGGTTCCGCAGCCCGATAACAGCAATGAACAGGTGCCAAGCGTGACAGCCGATTTAATAGACAAGACTTGCCCTCCGAGAACGTCAGGCAAACTAGCATCGTGACTATGGGAGGCCCAGTTCATGGGGTCTGTAGATCATGTAGGACATGTCACAAGAACCTGTCCCGATTTGACAGGCCGAGGGGTGGATTGGGTTTTCCGGCCACATCGCCGTAAAGCCGGGTCCTACAGGATCTGCGGTAAACGCTCCCGCCGCCGATCCTGCAGGAGCGAGCCTGCTCGCGATAGGGGTTCAGCCAGCGCTGGCGATGTCCTTGGGCAACCGCTGATCGATCACCTGATACAACGCGCTACCCTCAGGCCAGTTACGCATGAACCGCGCCCGATCCCGTGCATACGCCGGTGCGAAGCTGCTCAGCGAACCGTGCTGGCACATCGCATCCAGATCGATCAGCGCCCAGCGATCTTCCTGCCAGAACAGGTTATGCCCCTTGAAGTCGCCGTGACTGATCCGCTCGCGAATCAGCTCCGCGAACAGATGATCCAGCGCCACCAGCTCGGCCTCGGGGGCGTCGCCGCTCTCAACGTACGGCGCGAATCGCTCGATGATGTCCGGCCCCGGCAGGTGCTCGGTCACCAGATACGCCCGGCTGCGCAACCAGAGGAAGCGCTTTTCCAGCACAGCCAACGGTTTCGGCGTGGCGATACCAAGGAACGTCAGGCGATTGCCTTCACGCCAGGAATGCCAGGCACGGCTTGGGCGCCAGAAGCGTTTGAGCCAGTGGGCGAATCCCTTGATGTTGTAACGCTTGATCACCAGCGTCCGACCGGCCGCCACGACTTTTCCGACACTCGCCGCGCCGCCGGTCTTGTACAAGTGGCCCTGATCGAGCAGTGCATCAGCCTGCTCCAGCACGGGCAGCATGGCCGCCTCTTCTTCGCGACGAATCGCCCGCAGGCCGAATGGCCCGCGTTGCACACTGAACAACGTGCACTCACGCCCCACCTTGATCAGGAAGTCCTTGAGCCGCCAACTGCGCACCTTGTCGATCTGCTTCTGCAACGCCTCCATCGGCAAGGCGTGCTCGCCGTTGCTCAGGAGGTAATAGACCAGCAATTCTTCGGTGAACGGCTCCAGCGATCTGGGCAACTGGGCGAAAAACACCCCGAGGTTTTCCAGGACTTTCTGCCGTGACAGCGGCTGACCCGGGGTTTCGCTGCGGATCCCGGCGCCATCAATCAAATACAGGCGGCCGCGTTGACGCAGCAGGTTGTCCAGGTGCAGGTCTTCCTGCCACAACCCTTTGCGGTGCATCTGACCGATCGCACCCAGCGCCTCGGCCAATACAGCCCCCTGCCCGTCCGCGAGCACCGGCAAGTGCTCGACCTGTTTCCAGGTATCACCGAGGCTTTCGGCGCCCTCCAGGAAATCGAACAACAGCCAGCCACCCTCGCCCTCCTTCAGGCCATCGGCCAGCAATGGCGGCGTGGTCAATCCCTGGGCGGCGAGCAGACGCACGCCGTCCCGCTCACGTTGAAAATGCCGCGCCGCCTTGCTGCCGACCAGCAATTTGGCCAGTACCGGGCGGCCACGCCAGACACCGGCACCGACATAACGCTGGCCCGGCAACACCCGTAACAGGCTCAACAGCTGCAACTGCGCCGGCCCGGCGGCATCCGCCAGCGGAATGCTCAGGGGCAGCTGAGGATGGCGACCGGCGTTCTTGAGTTCAGACAAACGCATCAATTCGCCCTCTTGTAGCGACGCCGCACGGTCAATCGCGCCAGCCAGCTATCGATCAGCGCACTGTCCTGCGGTTGATCCAGATAGGCGGACAGCAACTCGCGCAGCTGCGCTTCGCTCCACTCGCGCGCCCTTCGAGTCAGCGGCTCGAGGTCCTTGACCCGGTCACGGTGACCGAACAGCAGCGGTCGGGTTTTTTCCAGGTCGATCAACTGGGCCGAGTACCCGTCGCCGGTGGCCTGGAGAAAAATGTGCTTGGGGTAGAAGCAGCCGTGAACCTGGCGTGCGCCGTGCAGGCGCCGAGCCAGCAGCCCGCAGGCCTTCAAAATGGCCGAATGCTGCGCCGGGCTCAGATCCGACCAGCGTTCCAACAGTGAATCCAGGTCGTTCCAACCGTCCAGTGCGCGGGTCAAGAGGACGGCCCGGACCTCGCCATTGACCTTGCGCTCACCGAAGAACACCGCCTTCAGCGCCGGAATGCCAAGCTTTTCATAGCGGCTGATGTTGCGGAATTCCCGGGCAAAGCTGGGTTCGCCAAACGGCGCGTGCAAGGTGCGCATCAGATAATTGCTTTGGCGCTTGAGGTAGTAGCCGTGACCTTCAAGGTCCAGTCGAAACACACTGCTCCAGCCACCGCGCGCGGTGTTGGGCTCATCCACAGCTTCAAGCTTGCGGGCCCACAGTGCATCGAAGGTGCCGAGGTCGTGACGCTCCAGGAGCGCACGGTCTTCAGCGGCCAGAAAATCAGTCATTCGCGTCCCTCGAAAAATCTCACCACGTGCCGGATCCGCTTTTTATCGGCGGCATTGAGCCGGGTCCGCTGGCGGTATTGCAGGTAAAAACGCAGGCGCTGAGTGGCCGACAAGTGATATTTGGCGACCTTGTCGAGGCAGGCCAGGTCCTTGGTGATGCGGTACTTGAGCCAGAAACCGCGCCAGAAATCACCGTTGGGGCAGTCGATCAGGAACAGCCGCGCCTCGTCGTCGACCAGCAGGTTGCGCCACTTCAGATCGTTATGGGTGAAGCGATTGTCGTGCATGGTCCGGGTGTAACCGGCCAGTTGTCGGCTGATGCCATCGACCCAGGCGCGATCCGCCAGCTTCGGGTCATCCCGCTCAGCCAGCGCATTGAGGTCTTCGGTATGCGGCAATTCCAGGGTGATCATCGCCCCGCGGTCATAGGCGGCACCGCGCCGCTCCAGTCCCCAGGCCACCACTTCCGCGGTGGGAATGCCCCACTTGGCAAAACGCTTGAGGTTCTGCCATTCCATTTTCACTCGCGGCTTGCCGAGATAACGACGCAAGCCCTTGCCCGCGCCAACGTAGCGCTTGACGTAATAATTGACGCCTTTGCGCTGCACGCGGACGACTTCGGACAATGGATCGCGGGTCAGTTGCTCCCCCTTGAGGGCGAATACCGCTTCGAGGCTGCCAAAGTCTTCGGCCAGATCGCTGTAAGCAGGTTCCAGTTTCCAGCCCGACATCAGAGCGCGTCCCCGTATCGCTGTTTACGGTCATAGAGTTTGTTGGCCTTGCCTTCGAGCCAGCCGAGCAACGCGGCTTCTTCAGCAAGGATCTGCCGCAGCGGTTGCTGGAAGTAGCCCTTGAGGAAACGCAGCTTGTCGCGCTGGGTCAGGCCGATGTCCAGGGCCGAGAAGTACAGTGCCGCCAGATCCTTGTTGCGCCAGCGCTGGGTGATCGCCGGGCGGGTCTGGGCGCGGTGCAGATCGATCACCGAGAGCTTGAAGTCGTCAGGCGTCACCGGTTTGTCGGTGTGCAGCAGGAAGTGGCAGATGTAGCAGTCGCGGTGATTGACCCCGGCGCGGTGCATCATGCCGGTCATGCGCGCGACTTCGGCGATCAGCGCGCGCTTGAGCCTGGGCTGCGGCGGCTGCCTGACCCAGTCGATGCTGAAATCTTCGAGGCTGACCGTCGGTGCCAGCTCTTCGGTGATGATGAACGAATGCTGGTCCGCCGGGTTGCTGCCTTTCTCGCCATAAGCCACGGCGGTCATGGTCGGCACGCCAACCTCCTGCAGGCGCTGAATGGCTTGCCATTCCTGGCCCGCGCCGAGTACGGGCAGCTTGGCGGTCAGCAGGTTCTTGAAGATCTCGCCCCAGCCGATGCCCCGGTGGATCTTCACGAAAAACCCGTTGCCGTCCACCTCGGTGCGCAGCGTCCGCCGGGCCTCAAGCTCGCGGTACACCTCGCCCTGCAGCCCTTCGACTTCGGCGAACGGGTCGCGTCCGGTCCAAAGGCTTTTGAACGGTTCAGCCAGCATCAACTTCATTAAGCGTGCTCCGCCAGAATCACATCGGCCGCGCGCTGCGGCATGCTGTAGAGGTCGGCCGTCTCAGCGAAGGCCAGGCCGTTGCGGCTCCAGGCCGCCCGTGCATTTGCGTCGTTCAACATGCCGGTCAGGTAGTGCGTCAGCTGCGCCTGATCGAACGGCTCGTCCAGCACCAGACCGGCGTCGGCCTCGGCGATGTAATGGGCATAACCACAGACCGCGCTCACCAGCACCGGCAAACCGGCGACCAACGCTTCGAGCAACACGGTCCCGGTGTTTTCGTTGTACGCCGGGTGGATCAGCAGGTCGGCCCCGAGCAGGAAACGCGGGATATCACTGCGGCCCTTGAGGAACGTCACGTTGTCGCCGAGCCCCAACGTGGCGCTCTGCATCTGGAACAATTTGGGGTCGTCCTGGCCAATTACAAACAGCCGGGTGCGTTTCTTCAGATCAGCGGGCAATGCGGCCAGTGCCTTGAGGCTGCGATCCACGCCCTTGGTCTTGAAGCCGGAGCCGATCTGCACCAGCAGCAGGTCGTCGTCCTTGAGGTTGAATTCACGACGAAAACCGGCGCGTATCTCGGCGGCGTTGGGCGGTGCGCGACGGTCCTGGGAAATGCCCGGCGGCAGCAGGTGGAAGCGTTCCAGCGGCGTGTCGTAATGCTTGATGAACAGTGGCTGCTGGACTTCGGAAATCATCAGCACTTCAGTCTTGGCGTCCTTGGCGAACACCGCGCGCTCGTATTCGGCGAAATGGCGATAGCGGCCCCAACGACGGTACAGCGAGTTGCGCAGGTTCTGCGCCTTGTCTTCGAAACAGCCGTCGGCGGCATAGTAAACGTCCAGGCCCGGCATTTTGTTGAAGCCGATCAGGCGGTCCACCGGACGCTTGGCCAGGTCGGCCTCCATCCACTCACTGAGTTTTTCGTTGCGCCGATGATTGAAGAACGCCTTGACCGGCGCGACCAGCACTTCGAAACCCGGTGGAATGTCGCCTTCCCAGATCAGCGTGTAGACGCGAATCTGATGACCACGCTGCTGGCATTCCAGGGCGATGCGCATGAAATCACGCTGCAAGCCGCCGAAGGGAAAGTACTTGTACAAGACGAATGCCAATTGCATCAGCGCAGCTCCTCAGCCAGTAACAACGTGCTCAGTCGGGTCGCGACACGCTCGGGATTCAGACGCGTAAAGCACAGCGGCCACTCGCGTTTCAGGTCAAACCGGCGGGCATCGTCGGCCGTCGGTTGATAGGTGCATTTCTTTTGCAGGCACGGTGCGCAGGGGAAATCGCTGGCGATGTGAATCTGCGCTTTGCCATACGCGCCGGTCAGGCCCGGATTGGTCGGGCCGAACAGCGACAGGGTCGGCACGTCGAGCGCCGCGGCGAGATGGCCGAGGCCGGTGTCGACCGCCACGCAGGCTTGCGCGCCGGCCAGCACTTTGCCGACGCCCGCCAGGTTCAGCCTGGGCAGCACTTCGACGTGGCGCATGTCCTTGGCGATGCGCTCGGCCCGGGCTTTCTCCGCGGGATTGCCCCAGGCCAGCTTCACGCCGACGCCGAGATAGCCGACACGCTCGGCCAGCTCGCGCCAGTAGGCTTCGGGCCAGTGTTTGGTGTCCCAGGTGGTGCCGTGCAGAAACAGCACGTAAGGATTCTTGCGCGGCAACTCGACCAGCCGCTCGACATTCAGACCGTAATCACCCAGGCCTTTGGGCAAGTCGTAGCCCAGGGCGATGGCGAATAACTGACGCACTCGCTCCACCGCGTGCTGGCCACGGGCAACCGCCAGGCGCCGATCATAGAAACGCGCGGCGATCGGCTCCCGTGCCGAACCTTTGTCGAGGCCCGCCACCGGCGCCTTGACGTAGCGCGTCAGCCAGGCGCTTTTCAACAGACCCTGGGCGTCAATCACCAGGTCGTATTGGCTGGCGCGAACGCTTTGCTTGAAGCGCTTCCACTCGCCGCTCTTGATGGTTTGCCAGAGGTTCTTGCGCCAGCGACGGATCGCCACCGGAATCACCTTGCCCACAGCCGGGTGCCAGGTCGGGATCTCGGCGAAACCTTCTTCCACCACCCAGTCGAACGTGATGCCGGGAATCGCCCGGGCAGCGTCGGTCAACGCCGGCAACGCATGAATCACGTCGCCCAACGAAGAAGTCTTGATCAGCAGAACCCGCAAACTATTGGACCTCGACCGCAGTGCCCTGCAACCGCTGCAAGGCTTCGTTCACCGCTTGCGGCATCAGCTGGCGCAGGCAGTTGTAATGACCGAAGCGGCACGTGCGATCGAAGCACGGGCTGCATTCGATGCCCAGGCGCACGATCTCGACATGCTCGGCCAGCGGCGGGGTGAAGCCCGGCGAGGTCGAGCCGTACACCGCCACCAATGGGCGATTCAGCGCCGCGGCGACGTGCATCAGGCCGGAGTCGTTGGACACCACCGAGTCCGCGCAGGACAGCAGGTCAATGGCCTCGGCCAAGGACGTGCCGCCGCTGAGGTTCACCGACTCTTCACGCAGGCCTGGTATCAGGCGCGCGCGGATGTCCTCGCCAACGGCGTGATCGTTTTTCGAACCGAACAGCCAGACTTGCCAGCCTTCACGAATCTTCGCCTCGGCGACCTTGGCGTAATGCTCGGACGGCCAGCGCTTGGATTCGCCAAACTCGGCACCGGGGCACAGCGCCAACACCGGACGGTCGAGGGTCAGGCCGAACTTGGCCAGCGCCGCTTCGCGGGTGACCGGGTCGATTTGCAAGGTCGGGCGAGGATAGGGTGTCGGCAGTTCGAAGCCCGGCTCGTAGGCCAGCGCCATGAAACGCTCGATCATCAGCGGGTAACGTTCTTTGTCCAGCGTGCGCACGTCGTTGAGCAGGCCGTAGCGGAATTCGCCACGCCAGCCAGTACGCTTCGGGATGCCGGCGAAGAACGGCACCAGCGCCGACTTCAGGGAATTGGGCAGCAGGATCGCCTGGTCGTACTGGCCAGCCAGGGATTTGCCGATGCGCCGGCGAGTCGCCAGTTCCAGCACCCCATGGCCGAGCGGAAAGCTCAAGGCCTGGCGGACTTCGGGCATGCGCTCAAGTATTGGCCGGCTCCACTCGGGGGCCAGGACGTCGATTTCGCATTGCGGGTGGCGTCGTTTGAGACACTGAAACAGTGTCTGCGCCATCACCATGTCACCGACCCAGCTGGGCCCAACGATCAGAATTTTCATGTGGTTTCCAAAAACGAACCGGGGAGGCATACGCCTCCCCGCCTCGAGAATCACTGCGGGAGCAGGGCTGGCTTCGATGGGTCATCACCTTCAACATGACTGTCGACTGTCACTCCGCTATCGCCGGCAAACCGGTCTTGCTCCCACATTGGGTATCTGCAGCTTAACGCTTTGCCTACTGCCTTCACTCTACACAACACAGCAACTCCACTGTAGGAGCGAGCTTGCTCGCGATGGTCGTCAACGATTACGCGGCAAGCCTGACCATCCGCGGCGATTTCTGGTTCATCGCGAGCAAGCTCGCTCCTACAGTGGATATCAAGCGTTCGAATATCCGGTTTCAGCTCAGGCCCAGCTCGCGCCAGATCCGCAACACCTGCCGCCGCTCATCCACGAACTGGTCGCCCGGTATCACCCCGGCGTCCTTCTGCAAGGCCTGCCGATGCGCGGCGGAGCGGTAGGCTTTATAGGCCTCGCGCAACAGGCTGGCGTCTTCGGCGGGCATCAGCCCTTCGTGTTCCAGCTCTTCCAGAATGCGGATATTGTCGGTCCAGCGCAGCAATGGCGGATGTGTTTGCGACCACGCCAGGGCCGCGTATTGCACCATAAATTCAATATCGACGATACCTCCGGCGTCCTGCTTGAGATCGAACGGCGCCGTGGCCTCGAAGGCATTTGCCCCGGTGCCGGCCGCGGTGCTCTTGCTGCCGAGGTTATCGCGCATCTTGGCGCGCATCTCGCTGACCTCCTGGCGCAAGGTCGCCAGGTCCCGGGATTTGCCCAATACCGCCGCGCGAACCTTCTCGAACGCCTGGCCGACATCCTGACTGCCCACCAGCACCCGCGCCCGCACCAACGCCTGATGCTCCCAGGTCCAGGCCTCATTCTCCTGATAACGGGCAAACGCCCCCAGAGAACTCACCAGCAAACCCGAGGCGCCGGACGGTCGCAGGCGCATGTCCACTTCATACAATTGACCGGAGTTGGTCTGCGCCGTGAGCAAATGGATGATCCGCTGACCGAGCCGGGTAAAGAATTGCGCGCCGTCGATCGGTTTCGGTCCGTCGGTTTCCGCCTGCGGATCGCCGTCGTGGATGAACACCAGGTCCAGGTCCGAACCATGCCCCAATTCCAGGCCCCCGACTTTGCCGTAACCGACAATGATGAAGCCGGGATCGCACAACGTCCCGTCGTTACGCAACGGCGTACCGTACTTGGCCACCGTTTGGCGCCAGGCCAGGGCCAGCACTTGCTCAAGGATCGCTTCGGCGAGCCAGGTAAGGTAATCGCTGACCTTCATCAGCGGCAGGCTACCGGCAATTTCCGAGGCGGCGACGCGCAAGCGATGCGCCAGTTTGAAATGGCGCAAAGCTTCCATCTGTTGCTCGAGGTCATCCTCGGGAATCCGCGTCAGGCGCTCGCGCAACTCGGCGGCCAGTTCCGGCGCCAACGGCGGCTTGAACAGACGGCCTTCGTTGAGCAATTCGTCGAGCAGCAGCGGGAAGCGGGTGATTTGCTCAGCGATCCACGGGCTCGCGGCGCACAAGGTCAGCAAACGCCGCAGCGCGCCGGGGTTTTCCGTCAGCAGCACCAGATACGCCGAACGCCGGGCCACCGCTTCCACCAGCGGCAGCACGCGCTCCAGCACCAGATCGGGATTGGCGTGTTCAACCGCCTGCGCCAGCAACCGCGGAATAAAGGCATCGAGGCGCTCACGGCCCAAACGCTGCATCGCCCGCAATTGCGGACTGCTGCGCAGACTGGCCAAGGCTTTCAGGGCTTTGGTGGCATCGGCGAAACCGCCCTCCTCCAACTGACGGCACGCGGCTTCTTCGTCCTGCGCCTCTTCCCACAACGGCAGCCATTCGCCGCCCACCACCACTTCGCTTTCGCCACCCTCCTCTTCGTCGGGGTCGGCGATCACCTGGCCGAAGTGCCAGGCCACCCGATCGCGCCAATGCATCAGTTGCGCATGAAAAGTATCCCAATCGCCAAAGCCCAACATAAAGGCAATGCGCGCCTGATCCTGCGCACCGTCCGGGAGCATCTGGGTCTGGCGGTCGGCAATCGCCTGGATCGCATGCTCGGTGTACCGCAGGAATTCGTAGCCTTCGCGCAGTTCGCTGATCACCGCCGGCGGCAGGTAACCCTGACCTTCGAGGGTGCTCAACACTTTTAATAGAGGACGTTGTTGCAGGCTCAGGTCGCGGCCGCCGTGGATCAGCTGAAACGCCTGGGCGATGAACTCCACCTCGCGGATCCCGCCAGAACCGAGCTTGATGTTGTCGGCCATGCCCTTGCGCCGGACTTCCTGCTGGATCAACTGCTTCATGGTGCGCAGCGCTTCGATCGCCGAGAAGTCGAGGTAACGCCGGTAAACGAACGGGCGCAGCATTTCCTGCAATTGCGCGCCGGCCACTTGGTCGCCGGCCACCACGCGCGATTTGATCATCGCGTAACGTTCCCAGTCGCGGCCCTGGTCCTGGTAATACTGCTCGAGGGCATTGAAGCTCAGGACCAAGGCGCCCGCCGAACCGTACGGTCGCAGGCGCATGTCGACGCGGAACACAAAACCGTCGACGGTCATGGGGTCCAGCGCCTTGATCAGGCGCTGGCCCAGACGGATGAAGAATTCCTGGTTATCCAGCGAGCGTTTCACACCGACGGTTTCGCCGCCCTCGGGGTAGGCAAAGATCAGGTCGATGTCCGATGACAGGTTCAGCTCGACCGCGCCGAGCTTGCCCATGCCGAGAATGACCATCTGCTGCGCTTCGCCGCTGCGCCGGCCAGTGGGCACGCCGAACTGCTGGCAATGCCGCGAGTACAACCACTGATAGGCCTGATCGATGCTGGCATCGGCCATGTCCGAGAGGTCGCGGCAGGTCTGGATCAGGTCCGCCTGGCGGGTCAGGTCGCGCCAGATGATCCGCACTTGCTGACGGGTGCGCTGGCGCCGCAGGGCGCGACCGAGTTCGTCTTCGGTGTCTGCCGAACCGACCGCCGCCGCAATCTGCGCGCACAACTCACCGGGGGTCAACGCGCGATCCAGTTCGCCGGACTGCACCAGTGCCAGCAACATCAAAGGGTCACGAATGCTCTGTTCAATCACGAAGTCGCTGGCGGCGGTGACGCGGGCGAATTGCGCCCAGCGTTCAGGCGTCCAGCCGGACAGGCCATGGTCGTCATCCAGTGCCTCGACAGCCGCACGGAACGACTGCTCGGCGCGGGTGACAAACGGCAACAGAATGCCGGGCAGTTCGGCAAGCGAAGGGAGGCTCATGGTCTATCCTTGATCGGCGTATAGAGGGGTGCATGTAGTGAATTTTCAAATTGCACTACGTGGTCGACTGTCGAACAAAGGTTAGAAATAGCTGAAATTTCTTTATTTTTGGCAGACAGCATCAAGCTTTCACCTTTTTCGGTTGGCAAAAGACCAACCTTAACGATTATTCTCACAACGCAGCTGGAGGCCATAAGCCGCTCATCTGTAGTTTTACTACTCGTATATACATTCGGATAGCTGAAATGCCCGATGATTTGTAGTAAAACTACACGCCGCCGGAACCTACCTCTCGGCAATCCAAGAATTTATATCGTCTGCCCACAAGGCCAGTCGCAAACTCAGGCAACCGATTCTGGAAGCCTTTCCGCCCTGGAGCAAGCCATGCAAGACCTCGATCCCGTCGAAACCCAGGAATGGCTGGACGCCCTGGAATCGGTTCTCGACAAAGAAGGCGAAGACCGTGCTCACTATCTGATGACCCGTATGGGCGAACTCGCAACCCGCAGCGGTTCGCAATTGCCTTACGCCATCACCACGCCATACCGCAACACCATTCCCGTTACCCACGAAGCACGCATGCCTGGCGACCTGTTCATGGAACGCCGCATTCGCTCGCTGGTACGCTGGAACGCGATGGCCATGGTGATGCGTACGAACCTGAAAGATTCTGACCTGGGCGGTCACATCTCCAGCTTCGCCTCCAGCGCAACCCTGTACGACATCGGCTTCAACTATTTCTTCCAGGCCCCGACCGACGAACACGGCGGCGACCTGATCTACTTCCAGGGTCACACCTCGCCAGGCGTCTACGCCCGTGCGTTCATGGAAGGCCGCATCACCGAAGACCAGATGAACAACTTCCGCCAGGAAGTGGACGGTCACGGCCTGTCGTCGTACCCGCACCCTTGGCTGATGCCTGATTTCTGGCAGTTCCCGACGGTATCGATGGGGCTGGGCCCGATCCAGGCGATCTACCAGGCACGCTTCATGAAGTACCTGGAAGCCCGTGGTTTCATTCCGGAAGGCAAGCAAAAAGTCTGGTGCTTCCTGGGCGATGGCGAGTGTGACGAGCCGGAATCCCTGGGCGCGATCTCGCTGGCTGGCCGCGAGAAGCTCGACAACCTGATCTTCGTCATCAACTGCAACCTGCAGCGCCTCGACGGCCCGGTTCGCGGCAACGGCAAGATCATCCAGGAACTCGAAGGCGTGTTCCGCGGTGCTCAGTGGAACGTGACCAAAGTCATCTGGGGCCGTTTCTGGGACCCTCTGCTCGCCAAGGATGTCGACGGCATCCTGCAGCGTCGCATGGACGAAGTCATCGACGGCGAGTACCAGAACTACAAAGCCAAAGACGGCGCGTTCGTGCGTGAACACTTCTTCAACTCGCCAGAACTCAAGGCGATGGTTGCAGACTTGTCCGACGACGAGATCTGGAAACTCAACCGTGGCGGCCACGACCCGTACAAGGTCTACGCGGCGTACCACGAAGCGGTCAACCACAAGGAACAACCGACCGTCATCCTGGCCAAGACCATCAAGGGTTATGGCACCGGTGCCGGCGAAGCGAAAAACACTGCGCACAACACCAAGAAAGTCGATGTTGAAAGCCTGAAGCTGTTCCGCGATCGTTTCGACATTCCAGTGCGCGACGAAGAGCTGGAAAACCTGCCGTTCTTCAAGCCGGAGCCAAACAGCGCCGAAGCCCGCTACCTGAGCGAGCGCCGCACTGCACTGGGCGGTTTCGTGCCACAGCGCCGCGCGCAGAGCTTCAGCGTACCGACCCCGTCGCTCGATACCCTCAAGGCCATTCTCGACGGCTCGGGCGACCGTGAAATCTCCACCACCATGGCCTTCGTGCGGATCCTCGCGCAGCTGGTCAAGGACAAGGAAATCGGCCCGCGTATCGTCCCGATCATCCCGGACGAAGCCCGTACCTTCGGTATGGAAGGCATGTTCCGTCAGTTGGGCATCTACTCGTCCGTCGGCCAGCTCTACGAGCCAGTCGATAAAGACCAGGTGATGTTCTACAAGGAAGACAAGAAGGGCCAGATCCTCGAAGAAGGCATCAACGAAGCGGGCGCCATGAGCTCCTTCATCGCGGCCGGTACTTCGTACTCCAGCCACAACCAGCCCATGCTGCCGTTCTACATCTTCTACTCGATGTTCGGTTTCCAGCGTATCGGCGACCTCGCCTGGGCTGCCGGCGACAGCCGTACCCGTGGCTTCCTGATCGGCGGCACCGCCGGCCGGACCACGCTGAACGGCGAAGGCCTGCAACACGAAGACGGTCACAGCCACATCCTGGCCGCCACCATCCCGAACTGCCGCACCTTTGATCCAACCTACGGCTACGAGCTGGCGGTGATCATCCAGGACGGCATGAAGAAGATGACCGAAGAGCAGCAGGACGTTTTCTACTACATCACCGTGATGAACGAGTCCTACCAGCAGCCAGCCATGCCGGCCGGTGTCGAGGAAGGCATCATCAAGGGCATGTACCTGCTCGAAGAAGACACCAAGGAAGCAGCGCACCACGTTCAGCTGATGGGCTCCGGCACCATCCTGCGCGAAGTCCGTGAAGCGGCGAAGATTCTGCGTGAACAGTTCAACGTTGGCGCTGACGTGTGGAGCGTGACCAGCTTCAACGAACTGCGTCGCGATGGCCTGGCCGTCGAACGCACCAACCGTCTGCACCCGGGCCAGAAGCCTAAACTGAGCTACGTCGAAGAGTGCCTGAACAGCCGTAAAGGTCCGGTCATCGCCTCCACCGACTACATGAAACTGTTCGCCGAGCAGATCCGTCAGTGGGTACCGTCCAAGGAATTCAAAGTCCTGGGCACCGATGGTTTTGGCCGCAGCGACAGCCGCAAGAAACTGCGTCATTTCTTCGAAGTCGACCGTCATTTCGTGGTGTTGGCAGCCCTGGAAGCCCTGGCTGACCGTGGTGATATCGAACCTAAGGTGGTCTCCGAAGCCATCGCCAAGTTCGGCATCGACCCGGAAAAACGCAACCCACTGGACTGCTGAGGAGAGATTCTGTGAGCGAACTCATTCGCGTACCTGACATCGGCAGCGGTGAAGGTGAAGTAATTGAACTGTTTGTGAAGGTCGGCGACCGTATCGAAGCCGAGCAAAGCATCCTGACGCTGGAATCGGACAAGGCGAGCATGGAAGTGCCTGCGCCGAAGGCCGGCATCGTCAAGAGCCTGAAAGTGAAGCTGGGCGATCGCCTGAAAGAAGGCGACGAACTGCTCGAGCTGGAAGTCGAAGGCGCCGCAGCAGCGGCCCCGGCGGCTGCCGCTGCACCTGCCGCCAAAGCTGAAACCAAACCGGCTGCCGCACCTGCTGCTGCCGCGCCTGCTCCTGCTGCTGCGCCGGCCGCCGCCAGCGTTCAGCAAGTGCATGTGCCGGACATCGGTTCGGCGGGCAAGGCCCAGATCATCGAGATCCAGGTCAAGGTCGGCGACACCGTCGAGGCTGATCAGTCGCTGATCACCCTGGAATCCGACAAGGCCAGCATGGAGATCCCTTCGCCAGCCGCTGGCGTGGTCAAGGCCATCAGCGTCAAGCTCAACGACGAAGTCGGTACCGGCGACCTGATTCTGGACCTGGAAGTGGCGGGTGCTGCGGCCCCTGCTGCTGCCGCGCCAGCCCAGGCGGCTGCACCTGCGGCCGCTGCCCCGGCACCTGCCGCTGCCGCTCCGGCTGCACCGGTGGCCGACAGCGTTCAGGACATTCATGTCCCGGACATCGGTTCGTCGGGCAAGGCCAAGATCATCGAAGTGCTGGTCAAGGCAGGCGACACCGTCACCGCCGACCAGTCGCTGATCACTCTGGAATCCGACAAGGCGAGCATGGAAATTCCATCGCCAGCCGCTGGCGTGGTGGAAAGCGTTTCCATCAAGCTGGATGACGAAGTCGGTACTGGCGACCTGATCCTGAAGCTCAAAGTCAAAGGCGCTGCACCGGCCGCTGCACCGGCTCCAGCCGCTGCTGCCGCACCTGCGGCGGCCAAGTCTGAAGCTGCCCCTGCGGCTGCCGCCCCGGCCCCGGCTGCACCGGCTGCCGCACCCGCCAAGCCTGGCGCCAAGGTTCACGCTGGCCCGGCTGTACGCCAACTGGCGCGCGAATTTGGCGTCGAGCTGAGCGCAGTCAGCTCGAGCGGCCCGCACGGTCGAGTGTTGAAAGAAGACGTGCAGGTTTACGTCAAAGCCATGATGCAAAAGGCCAAGGAAGCACCGGCCGCTGCTGGCGGCGCTACCGGTGGCGCGGGCATCCCGCCGATTCCGGTCGTGGATTTCAGCCGCTTTGGTGAAACCGAAGAAGTGCCGATGACTCGCCTGATGCAGATCGGCGCGTCGAGCCTGCATCGCAGCTGGTTGAACATCCCGCACGTGACTCAGTTCGATTCGGCTGATATCACCGAGCTGGAAGCGTTCCGTATCGCTCAGAAAGCCGTTGCAGAGAAGGCTGGCGTCAAGCTGACCATCCTGCCGCTGCTGCTCAAGTCCTGCGCGCACCTGCTCAAGGAGCTGCCGGACTTCAACAGTTCGCTGGCACCGAGCGGCAAGGCGATCATCCGCAAGAAATACGTGAACATCGGCTTCGCCGTCGACACCCCTGAAGGCCTGCTGGTACCGGTCATCAAGAACGTCGACCAGAAGAGCCTGTTGCAACTGGCAGCCGAAGCCGCTGCGCTGGCCGCGAAGGCCCGCGACAAGAAGCTCACCGCTGACGACATGCAAGGCGCCTGCTTCACCATTTCCAGCCTCGGCCACATTGGCGGCACCGGCTTCACGCCGATCGTCAACGCGCCGGAAGTGGCGATCCTTGGCGTCTCCAAGGCAACTATCCAGCCAGTCTGGGACGGCAAAGCCTTCCAGCCGAAACTGATGCTGCCACTGTCGCTGTCCTACGATCACCGTGTGATCAACGGCGCCGCTGCTGCACGCTTCACCAAGCGTCTGAGCGATCTGCTGGCGGACATCCGCACCATCCTGCTGTAACACCGGCTGGCCCTCCTTCACCGGAGGGCCTGTCGCGTTCCACGTTTTCCGAGCGCCACGCTCGTACCTCAACCCCGCCAATTTGGCGGGGCTTTTTTTTGCTTTGGAAAAAGGTCCCGTCCTACACGTGTGGCTTACGTCGGCCACAACTCACGTCCACTAAACGTCAGTGTTTTTTGCCCGTCAGTCACTAGGCTGGGCTCAATCGTTCTCAATGGAGTGCGTTACACCCTCATTGGCTTAATCAGCCTTATTTCGAATGGATTCGAATATGTTCAAACCTACCGTCGGCCCGATTATTGGCCACACGACACCCCATCACGCCCGGATCTTTCTGCGCGGTGAGTTACAAACAGACGCCTTGGTATTTGCCGGGCTGCGTTATCGACGCAGCGGCGACCTGCGCTGGTCCAGCGGCGTTTTCGTCCAACTGGCAAGCACGCGGGACATGTGTGAAGTCTTCGTCCTCGATGACCTCGCCGCCGATACCCAATACGAATACCAGGCAGGCTGGTTCAGCCCCATGAGCCCGGTGCACACCGTGGAGACGGTTCAGGAGCTGCCGCTGCAATGGCCGCGGGATGTCTATCGCTTCCGCACCCAGCCCAGCATAACAACGGTGCCTCGGGCGTACATCGTTGGCTCTTGCCGGTACCTGCGAATGACCGGCGGCTCACCGGTGCTGCCACGGCTTGGCGACCGAATCTTCGCGTCGATCAACCACTTGGCGCAGCGCGCCGCCACGCCCATCAATGCCCTGCTGATGACCGGGGACCAGGTGTATATCGATGACTTGAACTTCGTTGCGCCTGATCGCGAATACGGGGACATACTCAGCAAGTACCGCACGGCCTTTTCCCAACCCCACATCGCCCGGTTGATGGCGAGCCTGTCGACTTACATGATCCTCGACGACCATGAAATCGAAGACAACTGGCCAGCCAACAGAGGCCCTGACGACGACCATTTGTATAAGAATGCCATCGCCGCTTACGAGTTGTATCAAGCCAGCCACGGCCCGGCCCATGAGGTCCTTGAAACGGGGGGCCTGGACGGGCGCCTGGAACGCTACTGGTATCAATTCACCCACGGCGATATCGAGTGGTTTGTCACGGACAGCCGGACCCGGCGCAACCTGTCGGCCGCCAACCGGCGCATCCTCGACGAACAACAGGAACAAGCCCTCTGCGACTGGTTGATCAACAGCCCGGCGCGGGTCAAATTCGTGGTCACCAGCGTGATGTTTTACCCCGATCGCAAACGTATGGGCGGCGACGCCTGGAAAGCCTTTCCGGAACAACGCCTGCGGTTGTTGGAGACGATTCGCACACACTGCATCAGAAACGTCTTCTTCGTGTCCGGCGATGTCCACGGCTCCCTGACCAGCCGCCTGACCCACAGCGAAGACCCGGACTTCGAGGTCCACACCATTGTGTCCTCACCGCTGTGCAACAGCCTGTTGTTGCCGTATGCCCGGGCTTCCACCTTCATCCTCAATCAGCCCTTGGCCCGGACAGCCACCGGGGATTACCGGCATGAACTGACCAGCCGGGTGATCAGCCAGGACAATTTTGCCCATCTGGTTGTCGACATAGATCAGGTGCGAGTCAGTTTTCACGACCGGGAGGGCGGTCTGTTGCAGTCGACCCGCATCACGTTGCGTTGAAGCCGAAAGCATCGCCAGCAAGCCGGCTCCTACACGTCCTGCGCCCCGCACACATCGCGGACGCCCTGTAGAAGCCAGCTTGCTGGCGATAGCGCCCTCAGATCCCGCCCCTAAAGGCCGCCATCGCCAGCGAAAATCAGCAGCGCTTTTTCCAGCGAAATACGTTAGTTTTCAGGCAATACTGAAGAAAAGTTAATGCCGGCCGACATATTCTTATAGCACTTGGCCTTCATGTCTCTTGTCAGTCGGTGTCGCAATGATGCAACCTTGCCGCAGGCAACAGTAAAGAGGGCGAGAGCCCGGCGCGATCAGCACATTCGAAGCGAGTTTCCCTCAATGAAAAGCCAACCCGATGCCGCCAGCCGTATGGTGGCCGAGGTAGTGACGCAGTTGCCTGTGCCCTCGCGGCTCGGCATGCTGCGTTTCGAACGGCTGAATGAACCAAGCTGGGCGCTGCTGTTCCTCGATCCCAATTGCGAGCGACAGTTCGGCCTGCCGGCCGTGGAGCTGTGTGCCCTGGTCGGCTCGCCCTACGCCAGCCTGATGGAGCCCGAAGCGCGCTATCAACTGCACGACGCCGTTCAACAGCAACTCACCGCCGGTCCGCATTATCAGGTTCGCTACACCCTGCATACCGCCGCCGGCACCTTGAGCCTGCTGGAAGTCGGCGAAGCCTACAAGCAACACAATCGACACCTGCTGCGCGGCTACCTGTTGGTGGTCGACGGCCTGTTCGAGGGCGAACCGCTGATCCCGGCGCTCGACCTGGAAACCCAGAACTCGCGCCTGCAGATCGCCCTCGAACTCAATCAACGCGCCCAGCAGGAACAACTCCTGCACCTGGATCGCGTGCGCGCCCAGCAAGACCTGATCCTGCTGCTGACCCGCCAGCGCTACAGCACCGGCAACTCCCTGCGAGAAGCCGCCGAGCTGATCACCCGCAGCGCCTGTGACATCTACGAAATCGACTGCGCCAGCCTGTGGAACCTTGAAGGTTCGATGCTGGTGCCAATTTCGGCGTATCACCGCGACACCCAGACCTACGAACTGCCGCAGCCGATCGACATCAGTGGCTTCCCCGATTACATGGAAGCGCTGCACGGCAGCCGCGCGATCGATGCGCACAACGCGGTTCGCGATCCGCGCACTCGGGAAATCGCCGAAAGCCTGCGCCCGCGCGACGTGAGCGCGATGCTCGACGCCAGTATTCGGGTCGATGGTCAGGTGGTCGGCGTGCTCTGCCTGGAGCAGACCGGTGCGACCCGCGCCTGGCAGTCCGACGAAATCGCCTTTGCCGGCGAGCTGGCCGATCAATTCGCCCAGGTCATCAATAATCACAACCGCCGAACCGCCACCAGCGCCCTGCACCTGTTCCAGCGCGCGGTCGAGCAAAGTGCCAACGCCTTTCTGCTGGTCAATTGCGACGGCGTGGTGGAATACGTCAACCCGAGCTTCACCGCGATCACCCAGTACAGCACCGAAGAAGTCCACGGCCAGCGCCTGTCGGAACTGCCGGCCCTGGAAAATCTCAGTGAACTGCTGTTCGACGCACCCTCGGCGCTGGCCAAGAGCAACAGCTGGCAAGGCGAATTCAAAAGTCGCCGGAAAAACCTCGAACCCTACTGGGGCCAGTTGTCGATTTCCAAGGTGTATGGCGACAATCGCGAGCTGACGCATTACATCGGCATCTACGAAGACATTACCCAGAACAAACTCGCTCAACAGCGCATCGAACGCCTGGCCTACACCGACAACCTGACCAACCTCGGCAACCGTCCGGCGTTCATCCGCAACCTCGATGAACGCTTTGCCCGCGACAGCGACACACCGATCAGCCTGCTGCTGGTGGACATCGACAATTTCAAACGGATCAACGACAGCCTCGGCCACCAGACCGGCGACAAGCTGCTGATCAGCCTGGCTCGCCGCCTGCGCAACAGCCTGATCCCGAGCGGCAGCCTGGCGCGCTTTGCCAGTAACGAGTTCGCCGTGTTGCTGGACGACACCGACCTCGCGACGGGCCAGCAAGTGGCCAACCAACTGCTGGCGACCCTCGACAAGCCGATGTTCGTCGACAACCAGCTGATCAGCGTCACCGGCTCGGTCGGCCTGGCCTGCGCGCCGCTGCATGGCCGTGATCCGCAGACCCTGATGCGTAACGCCGGGCTCGCCTTGCACAAGGCCAAGGCCAACGGCAAACATCAGGTGCAGGTCTTTACTGAAGCGCTGAACGCGGAGGCCAGTTACAAACTGTTCGTCGAAAACAACCTGCGCCGTGCCCTGACGCAAAACGAACTGGACGTGTTCTACCAGCCCAAGCTCTGCCTGCGCAGCGGTCGCTTGCTGGGCATGGAAGCGCTGCTGCGCTGGAACCACCCGGAAAAAGGCATGATCCGTCCGGATCAGTTCATCAGCGTCGCGGAAGAAACCGGGCTGATCATCCCCATCGGCAAATGGATCGCGCGCCAGGCCTGCCGCATGAGCAAAGACCTCACGGCCGCCGGCCTCGGTAACCTGCAAGTGGCGATCAACCTGTCACCCAAACAGTTCTCCGACCCGGACCTGGTCTCGTCGATCGCCAACATCCTCAAGGAAGAAGCGCTACCGGCCAATCTGCTGGAACTCGAACTGACCGAAGGCCTGCTGCTGGAAGCCACCGAAGACACCCACTTGCAGCTCGATCAGCTCAAGCGCCTGGGCCTGACCCTGGCCATGGACGACTTCGGCACCGGTTACTCGTCGCTGAGTTACCTGAAAAAATTCCCGATCGACATCATCAAGATCGATCGAAGCTTCATTCACGAAATCCCGGACAACCAGGACGACATGGAAATCACCTCCGCCGTGATCGCCATGGCCCACAACCTGAAACTCAAGGTCGTGGCTGAAGGCATCGAGACCGCCGAGCAATTGGCGTTCCTGCGCCGCCATCGTTGCGATGTCGGCCAGGGCTACCTGTTCGACCGGCCGATCCCGGGCACCGAGCTGATCGAAAAGCTCAAGCGCTACCCGCGTGGCCCAATCGCCTGACAGCGGCGCTGCACTCGGGCAAACTGCGCATCTGACAATTTCAACCTGACTGAGAGGACTGATCATGGTTCTGCGCTCGGAAATTCTGGTGAACAAAAACGTGCTTCCTACCAAAGAACAAGCTCTGCCTGGCCGCGACACCCCAATGAGTCTGCCGGAAAAACACTTCGTCCACGACGCGCCGCTGCTGGGTCCGTTCATCACCGACGTGGATTTCGCGATCTTCGGACTGGGCTGTTTCTGGGGCGCCGAACGCCGGTTCTGGCAGCGCGAAGGCGTCGTCAGCACGGTGGTGGGTTACGCCGGCGGTTTCACGCCAAACCCGACGTACGAAGAAGTCTGCTCGGGCCTGACCGGCCACAGCGAAGTGGTACTGGTGGTCTATGAGCCAGCGAAAGTCAGCTACGAAGAGCTGCTGAAAATGTTCTGGGAACTGCACAACCCGACCCAGGGCATGCGTCAGGGCAACGACATCGGCACGCAGTACCGTTCGGTGATCTACGCCACCAACCCGGCTCAACTGGCCGCCGCCGAACACAGCAAACACGTGTTCCAGGTCGAACTGACCAAGGCCGGCAAAGGCACCATCACCACCGAAATCGACGAAGCCCCGACGGTCTACTTCGCCGAGGCTTATCACCAGCAGTACCTGGCCAAGAACCCTGAAGGGTATTGCGGGATTGGCGGTACCGGCGTGACCTGCCCGATCTGACCTGACCTGACACACGATCAACTGTAGGCGCCGGCTTGCTGGCTCCTGCAGGTGATGCGGCGATCACAATCCTGAGTACGACGCCAACCCCTCCTGTGGGAGCGGGCTTGCTCGCGAAGGCGCCGGATTAGCCAACCTCAAAACACCTGATCACTGATCAACTCTCAGCAATCAACCAATCCATCTGCCACCCACCTTGGGTCTGCCCCAATTTCTTGGACAACCACGGCAGCAACTCACGCAATTCCTCTTCCAGCCCCCACGGCGGATTCGCAATCGCCAGCCCGGAGCCGTTCAAGGTGTTCGGCGTGTCCAGGGGATGCACCAGCAACTCCACCCGCAACAACTTCGGCGCGCCCGTGCCGGCCAGGTCCTGATAAAAACGCCGCAGCATGCGCTGGTCCTTCACCGGGTACCAGATGGCCGCCACCGTCTGGCGCATCCGCCCGATCGCTTCTTTCAGCGACGCCGCACAGCGCTGCATCTCGTCCAGCTGTTCGAACGGTGGGTCGATCAACATCACCGCCCGCTTCTCCTGCACCGGCAACATCGCGCGCGACACATGCCAGCCTTCTCCCAGGTGCACCTTCACCCGACGGTCGCCGGCCATGTTGTCCTTGAGCAACACGCCGTCCTCCGGGTGTTTCTCGTTGAGCATCACCCGATCCTGCGGCCGCGTCAGGCGCCGCGCCAGCTCCGGCGAACCCGGGTAATAGCGCAACTGGCCATCCGGGTTCATGTCGTGCAGCACCCTCATGTAATCGGCGGTCAGCGCCGGCAGGTCCGGCTGATCCCACAACCGCGCGATGCCTTCCAGGTACTCACCGGTACGACTCGCCTGATCGCCCTGAAGGTCGTACAGGCCAATGCCGGCGTGAGTGTCGAGATAGGCAAACGGCTGCTCCTTGCGCGACATCAGGGCGATGAGGCGGGTCAGCGTCAGGTGTTTGAACACATCGGCGTGATTGCCGGCATGGAAGGCGTGACGATAATTCATGATTGCTCCTGCGAAGGCCGGGAAGTTTACCTTGTACCGACGCGAACGTCAGGGCTTCGCAGCCGAGCGGCTGGCACTGATCGTCCCTGCGCAGCGCGTGGGAACGATCAAGCCGTTTCGCGCTGCTCCGAACGCCGCGCCTTCAGTCGTCGCCCAAGCACATCCAGCACGTCGCAGCCATCGCGCAACGGAATGGCGTAGAGCAACGCGAAGTCACTGAGGATGAACGACTGGCACTCGATCGAGCTACGCATGGACAGATTCTCCATCACTTCGATCGGCCTTCCTACAGGCTTGGGTGGCAGCTATACGCGGGGTAGGAATATCGAGGCCAGAGAACTCGACCACACCGAAGCGTGCCCGCGCACAGCCGCTGCAACTGATCTTACGGGCGCACATTGACGGCCGCAATTCAGGTGTCGACGCCGAAGCGTTTTCTCTGGTTTTGAAGGGTTCCTACACCCTGTCACTGCATTCGCAGCGACTGCCAAAGACTAACCATTGGAGCTCACTTCGCACCAGTTCATGCAAACCGCTACAACTTGAAGGAAACTTCCGATGACCTTGCCCCGAATTTGTAGCGTCTGTAGGACCGCCTTCGCGGGCACGCCTCGCGCCTACAGATTCAAGGCTGGCCGCAAAAAGCAGGAACGACTTCGATCCTGTAGGAGCGTGGCTTGCCCGCAAAAAGGCCGATACAAGCGCTGCAAAAATCTTTGCACCTCTCGCTACTTAGCCTTTCACCAGGTTGAAAAGTCCTCCTGGCTCGCCTTGTACAAATCCTCGGCCCAAGCTTCGGATAATTTAACGTAAACATCCTCAAAAAACGCCTTGGGATCATTCATTTCATCCCAACCAAGAGGAAGTAACGAGGGCGATATTGGATCATGCTCAAGCACATCAGAAAAAACTTTCGGATCGCCATCAAGAGCCTCTACCAATACAAAAAACAAAACAAACTTATGTCGATAGCTCAGCGCAGCAAAGCGCTTCACAATATATCGAGATATTAAAAACCCTCTATCGTAAGGACACTCAGGATCGTACTTAGATAACTCAACCCCAAGACTGTCTTCGAGATCATATATATCGAATCCACCGAGAAAATGTTCCAAGCGCGGACTGTACGGAATATCAAGATAAGGATGCATCAACATTAAACTTTCTCTATCGGGTAAAACGCTAAAGGTTCCAGCGTCTCAAAGTCAAACTTCATCTCAAATGCATTCATCTTAGGAATGTAACGCGGGTTGGCCGGATCCAAGGCATTAGGTTCATATCCAGATCCTATATTCTCAGCTTCCATTCGCACCACCAAATTTCCTTTCCTATCCTCCCCGGTAAAACGTGACATGTTTCTGGCTTCCCTTGTCATCGCTTCATTATAGGCATTCAGCTGCCCCACATAGCTTAAAAATTTTGAACTGGGAACTGCCCTCCACTTACTGACCTGACCGAGTAATGGGTGTTTAATAACCGGTTGCTGATCAACAGCAAAATGCTCTTTCGATACATCCTGGCCTGTAATTCGCATCGCGCACTTATTTATTAAAATCCCTATCTTGCAAAACATATCACCCAACATAAATCCCCAACCCTACAATTAATTAACCTGTCAACTTGGCCAGGACCAGATACGCGTTCTCTATCACGCCCCGGCGCTTTCCTTCTATCAAGACTTCGCTCTGTGCGAATAAAAAGGCCGGATGAACATTCTGCTTGTAGCAAGTTTTCTTTAAGGCTGCCGACCTGACAATCCAATTCTTCATTTTCAGTTGAGGAATTTCCTAATTCGAAATCACCCCCAATATTTTTAATAAACGAATATGCCCGCTTCAAACAAAGGGAGTCTTTGTGAGATAAACTGTAGGATCACGAAGAGCTATAAATGACGCCGTAAACTCTATCATTGAGCGCTCCGACTTAGCAGATACCAAGAAACACGAACCCGCCTTTTCGATGGTTAGTTTTAAATACTCGCTTGTAGGCAATTGTTTAACTATCAAACCCTCAACCTCACTTCCAGTAATTCCAATACGACAGGCATTATATGAAATTTCTTTCCACTTTTCCGGAACCGTATCTGGCAACTCTTTTATATCAAACAGTAGTGACAACGTGGATTGATTATTATCTACGCTCAATGAAAAAAGTTTGACTCGATCAATGACAACATTTCCACTAAATACCATCGAGAAAAATTTACTACCATCAAGCTCATTCCAGAATTTCATGATTTATCTCCTAAACGAATAGTGCTCAGCTGTATTTTCAACTTTTCCGTTTCTCGGGTCGTCCGCTGGCCGAACGTTAAAATGAGGCCCTTGATCTCCTTGGCCGTTTTTGGCACCAAATCTATGCCCCGCAGCGTGATCTTGAAGTATCAACTTGACCCCATCCTCCCGTGTAAAAAAGTATTGCCTAGTCCTAATCGGAAACCCTTTTTCGTTGAGAATATTTTTTCCGTTCATATCAGTCATATTGGCATAAGTGAATTGACGTGGCCTTCCATCAATATCATCCAACTGAACATCAGGCTGCTGATTTCTAGGGATTTTGGCATCAAACTTTGCCTGCCTAAATGCTCCCTGCCTGGAAAGTTGAGGTAAATCGGGTTCGCTTGGATTCCCGCAATTTGATGACTTCGGGGACTTCGGTGGGCAATTCCCACTCAACCCCAACGGATCAACCCACCCCGTCGGGTTCAGCGCGTACCGGTACTGATTCAGCCCACCCGCCAGCTTCACCGGATCCGGCGTCAAGTAGCGGCCTACGTCGGGATCATAGTACCGATGCCGGTTGTAGTGCAGGCCGCTCTCAACATCACAGTATTGCCCCTGAAACCGCAGCGGTTGTTCGAGTTGCTCGCCTGCGCCGGACACTAGCTGCGTCACTTTTCCGTAGGCGTTGTACTTCGCCGACCAGACGATCTCGCCGCCAAAATCCGTCAGTTCCTGCGGGGTGCCGAGGTGGTCGAGTTGGTAGTAGAAGGGGCAGGCCTTGCT